>NZ_JBIRAX010000001.1:0-1358787 GCF_044326375.1 Actinomadura sp. 3N508 | reverse complement strand
CCTGAGGTTGCCAAGCCCGCCGATGCCCGGGAGCGGTCGCCATGCATGGTTCCCGAGCACCGCATTGGAGGATCGCCTCACCGTCCGGCCGCGCTTCCGATCCGAGGAGGTGGACGTTGCGAAAGGTTGGCCGCGTCCGCGTGGTCGGCACACTGTCCAGGCCGGTATCGCGCGGCCGCTCGGTGGACGACCCGTTCCGGCGACGTGGCGTATTCGATCGGCGCTCGTTCGCATCGGGGTGTCTCTGAAGGGTGGTGTGGGACTCGTGCAGAGCGTGTTACCGGGGGAGGGCGTAGCGGCCGTCGTCCAAGGGGTCTACCAGGCCGTCGGCTATGAGGGTGTCCAGGGCGCGTTCCCGCTGGGGGGCGTCTGACCAGACGATGTCCAGGGCCGGTTTCGCTACCGGTCCCTCGGCGTCGCGGAGGACGGCGAGGATGCGGCCCCGGCACTGCCGGTCGGTGCCCGCGTACGTCTGGCCCCGCCGCGGTGGGCCGTCGTAGGCGGGACGGCCGTTCCGTTGCCATGCGCACTTGTCGAGCACCGGGCAGTCGACGCAGCGGGGCGTGCGGGCGGTGCACACCAGCGCGCCCAGCTCCATGACGGCCACGGCCCAGCGGGCTGCGGTCGCGGGATCAACGGGCAGGAGGCTCTCGGCTAGTTCCACCTCGGCCTTGGTCTGCGACTTCGGCGGGTACTCGTCGCCGGATATCAGGCGGGCCAGGACGCGTCGCACGTTGGTGTCGAGAACGGCATGCCGCTGCCCGAACGCGAAACTCGCGACGGCCGCGGCGGTGTAGGCGCCGATGCCGGGCAGGGCCAGCAGGTCGTCGTGCGATGACGGGACCTCGCCGCCGTGCCGTTCGGTGATCGCGCGGGCGCTCTCGTGCAGGCGCAGCGCGCGGCGCGGATAGCCGAGCCGTCCCCATGCCCGGACGGCCTCTCCGGACGGTTCGGCGGCGAGGGCTGCGGGCGTCGGCCAGCGGGTCATCCAGGCGTCCCAGACCGGCAGGACGCGCGACACCGGCGTCTGCTGGAGCATGATCTCGCTGACCAGGACGCCCCACGGGCTCGCGTCCGGCGCCCGCCACGGGAGATCCCGGGCGTTCGCCTCGTACCAGTCGAGGACGGGGGCGGTATAGGCGGCGTTCACGGTGGTGGTGTTCATGGCGCGCGGCCATTGTGGCACGCGGCGGGTCGTCCGCTCTTTCCGGATCACTGAATGCATACTGACCGCATGGGGGCGACTACTGGACGTAACTCGGAAGGTTCTCGGCTCGACCAATACTGGCGGCGCCGCGCGGTGGCCTTGACGGGCGTTCTCGGTGTCGTCGGCCTGCTGGCCTGGGCCTGCGGCAGCGGTGGCGACGCCAGCGGCACAGGCGACTCGGGGAAGGGCGGGCCGGGCAGGAACGCGGCAGCGGTCGGCAGTGCGGGGGCCTCGTCCCCGCCGACTGCGATGCCGACGGTCACCGTCACCACGACCGCCACTCCGGAATCGGAGGCGGTGGACGACGGCGGCCCCTGCCGCAAGGACGACCTCGTGTTCAGCATGTCGACGTCGCGGGACGTGTATGCGGGCGCCGCACGTCCCGAGTTCAGGGTCATGGTCGTCAACACGGGCGGGGGGTCCTGCGAGTTCGCCAAGCGCGGGTTCGACGTCCGTGTCACGTCTGGTGACGACCGGATCTGGTCGTCCGCCGAATGCCGCCGCGGCGACGCGTCCAAGGAGACGCTCCGGAGGGGCGTCCCCTTCGTCGAGACCATCACCTGGAACCGCATGCGCGGGTGCAAAGGCGGTGCCGCACGTCCCGGCACCTATGTGGCCGAGTTGAGAGGCCACAAGGTCAAGAAGCAGATCTTCCGCCTCCGCTGACCTGCTCGCGGCTACACGTACCGCTCGAGGATCGAGGACTCGGCCAGGCGGGAGAGGCCCTCGCGGACGCTGCGCGCTCTCGATTCGCCGACGCCGCCCACGGCCTGGAGGTCGTCGATGCTGGCGGCGAGGAGTTTCTGCAGGCCGCCGAAGTGCTCGACGAGACGTTCGACGACCATGCTCGGCAGCCGCGGGACCTTGGCGAGGAGCCGGAAGCCCTTGGGGCTGACGGGCAGGTCGAGCGCGTCGGGGCCGGCGAAGCCCATCACCTCGGCGACCGTGGACAGGTCGAGCAGCTCGTTGGCGGACAGCGTGTCGAGCGCGGTGAGGATCGCGTTGACGCCGCGGGCGCGGGTGTCGTCGGACGGGTAGTCGCGGACGATCAGCTCCCGGTCGACGTCGACACCGGACACCAGCTCGTCGAGCTGCAACGACAGCAGCCGCCCGTCGGTGCCGAGCTCGACGACGTAGCCCTCGATCTCGTCGGCGATGCGGCGCACCATCTCCAGGCGCTGGACGACGGCGCTGACGTCCCGGACGGTGACCAGGTCTTCGATCTCCAGCGCCGACAGCGTGCCGGACACCTCGTCCAGCCGCAGTTTGTAGCGTTCGAGCGTGGCCAGGGCCTGGTTGGCCTTGGACAGGATCGCGGCGGAGTCTTCGAGGACGTAGCGGATGCCGTCGAGGTACAGCGCGATGATGTGCATCGACTGGCTGACCGAGATGACCGGGAAGCCGGTCTGGCGAGCGACGCGCTCGGCGGTGCGATGGCGCGTTCCCGACTCCTCGGTGGGGATGGTCGAGTCGGGCACGAGGTGGACGGCGGCGCGGACGATGCGGCCGTGGGTGTCGTCGAGGACGATCGCGCCGTCCATCTTCGCGAGCTCGCGCAGCCGGGTGGCGGAGAACTCGACGTCGAGCTCGAAGCCGCCCGAGCACAGTCCCTCGACCGGTTCGTCGTAGCCGAGCACGATCAGGGCGCCGGTGTGGCCCCGCAGGATCCGCTCCAGTCCGTCGCGAATCTGGGTGCCCGGCGCCACGGCGGCTAGCGTGGCGCGGCGTCGTTCGTCATGACCCTTGTCGTGTGATGGCACCTGACCCCCGGAGGTCGCTGGACGGCGTCAGTTTACCGAGGAAGGCCGCGCGCCGGTTCCTCCCCTGGTCGCAAGCGTGCGCTGTGCGAGGTAATACTCTGGCGTGACCCAGGTTACGGGGCCGTAAAGGCGACTTGCAGGGCCTGTTGCAGGCTGTCGACCTCCATGACCTTCATGCCCTCGTAGCTCGTGAGCTGCGGATCGGCGCGCTTGAGCGGGGATCCGTCGGCGAGTTCGAGGGAGCCGCGCGGGACGACGGCGTGCTTGAATCCGAGCCGCGCCGCCTCGGCGAGCCGCCGCTGGACGCCCGGCACGACGCGGACCTCCCCGGCGAGCCCGACCTCGCCGAGCGCGATCAGGCTGCTCGACAGCGACTGCTCGACGGTCGACCCGGCGACGGCGAGCGCGAGGGCCAGGTCGACGGAGGTCTCGGTGAGCCGGACGCCGCCGACCGTCGACACGTACACGTCCTGCTCGTGCATGGAGATCTTGCAGCGCTGTGCGAGGACGGCGAGGACCATCGCGACGCGGGAGGTGTCCAGCCCGGACGTGGCGCGCCGCGGCGCGGGGAGGTGCGACTTCGCGACCAGCGCCTGCACCTCGGCGACGAGGGGGCGGCGGCCTTCGAGTGTCACGGTCACGCAGGTGCCGGGGACGGGTTCCTCGCGGCGGGTGAGGAACAGCCCGCTCGGGTCGGGCAGCCCGACGATGCCGAGTTCGGACAGGTCGAAGCAGCCCAGCTCGTCGGTGGGTCCGTAGCGGTTCTTCACGGCGCGGATCATGCGGAGCCGGGAGTGCCGGTCGCCCTCGAAGTACAGGACGACGTCGACGAGGTGCTCCAGCAGCCGCGGCCCGGCGATCGCGCCGTCCTTGGTGACGTGCCCGACGAGGACGACGGTGATGCCGCGTTCCTTGGCCACGCGGATGAGGTTGGCGGCGACCTCCCGGATCTGCGTGACGCCGCCGGGCGCGCCGTCGACCTCGGACGTCCCGATCGTCTGGATGGAGTCGACCACGAGGAGGACGGGTTCGACGGTGTCGACGTGCCCGAGGATCGCCGACAGTTCCGTTTCCGCGGCCAGGTACAGGTCGTCGGTGATCGCCCCGACGCGGTCGGCGCGCAGCCGCACCTGCTCGGCGGACTCCTCGCCCGTCACGTACAGGACGCGCCGCCCGTCCTTCTTGGACCCGTCCGGGCTGGACCCGTTCTTGCCTGAGTCGTCCTTGGTGTTCGTGGACGCCAGGGCGGCGACCTCCAGCAGCAGCGTCGACTTGCCGATGCCCGGCTCGCCCGCCAGCAGCAGGACGGCCCCGGGCACGATGCCGCCGCCGAGGACGCGGTCGAGCTCGTCCAGGCCGGTGGCCCTGGTCTGCGCGGACCGGACGTCCACCTGGCCGATCGGGCGCGCCGGAGAGCTGACCGGCCCGGCGGCCACGACCCGCGCCGGGGTCGCGGACGCCGCCTCGGTGATCGTCCCCCAGGTCTGGCACTCGCCGCAGCGCCCGACCCACTTGGAGGTCTGCCAGCCGCACTCCGAGCACCGGTAGGCCGCCTTGGCCGTCTTCGCCTTCGCCATGCGCGGAAGCGTAGAGGTCTCCTCCGACAACCGGGGTGCAGGCCCGGCGACGTCGGCGCGGAGGACGGCGGCTTTCAGGCGGTGAGGTTCTTGCGGGCGCGTTCGATGAGGTCGCCCAGGTGGTCGTTGACGATGCCGGGACGCTCCATCATGACCATGTGCCCGGCGGCCGGGACGATCTCCACCCGCGCGTCCGGCACGCATGAGGCGATCTTGAGGCTGTGCCCGGCGGGGGTGAGCAGGTCGTGCTCGGCGCCGATGACCAGGGTGTCGGTGCCCGCGAGGGACGCGCAGTCGCTGATCCCGTCGGTCGTGATCATGGAGTGCAGGAAGCCGGCGAAGGCGTCCATCCGGGTGTCGGCCATCATCTGCTCGGCGAACGCGACCGCGCCCGGACCGGCGTCGGGGCCGAACGCGATCAGGTCCTCGATGAGGATGGTGGCGTGCCGGCCGAGGTGGCGGACCCGCTCGGCGGCCCCCGACCCGGCGCCGAGCGCGCCGAGGGCACGTGGCAGGAGGCGGTGGGTGGCGCGCGCGAGCAGCGCGGGCGCGCCGAGAGTGATCTCGCCGAGCCCGCCGGACGAGGTGCACACCAGCCCGGTGGCGACGATCTTGCTTCCGGCGAGGCCGGGGTTCTCGTCCGCGTACCGCATCACGGTCATCCCGCCCATGGAGTGCCCGACCAGGACGACCGGCGTCCCGGCGGGGACGGTCGCGTCGATGACGGCGCCGAGGTCGGCGGCGAGGCGGTCGATCGCGTAGTCGTCGCGGGCGCCGCCGTCGGAGCGGCCGTGGCCGCGGTGGTCCCAGAAGACGAGCCTGCCGAGACCGCGGAGGGCCTTGCGCTGGAAGTGCCAGGAATCCTGGGTGAGCGTCCAGCCGTGGGAGAACACGACGGCGAGGTCGGTGCGGTCTTCGCCGTCGACCTCGGCGTAGAGGCGCGTCCCGTCGTCGGCGCGAACCGGGACGGGACGGCCGCGCAGCGACCCGTAGGGCTCCCCGGCGAACGGGTCGGGCCGCAGGTGCAGGCGGCGCAGGGCACGGCGCTGGACGGTCAGCCCGGCGAGCCCGGCCCCGGCACCCGCCGCGCCGAGCGCCGTGACGGCGAGCGCCCCGCGAACGGCACGCCCGCGAACAGGGCGTCTGCGGACCGCCCGTCCGCGGACGGTTCTGGTGGTCGTCGTCGGTGATCCAGCGGTGACGCTGCTCGACTCGGCGGCACGGCCCATGGCCGGTTCCTCCCGTTCCTCCAGGTCGCGGCACATGTCCCGGGTGCCGCGAGCGTCTCCGGACCCCATTGTTGTATACGGAGTCCAGTAGACGCCATCCCGTGGGGGTGACCTGTGCCTCAGGCGTGGCGCCACCACAGGTTCACCGCGTAGTCGACCTCCAGGCCCGGGTGTTCGCGCAGGCAGGCGTCCGCCACGTCGGGCGGGAACTCGATCCGCAGGACGGCGGCGAAATCGTCCCGGCTCTGGAACGACCACCGGATCGTCAGGGGCTTGCGGGCGAAACCGTGCCGCGTCCAGAAGCGCTCCACGGCCTCCGGGTCGTATTTCGGCAGGCTGCGCTGGAACCAGCGGCCGAACGTCGAGCGGGTCGCGTCGTTGTCGATGATGAAGATCGCGCCGCCGCGCCGGACGACCCGTCCCAGCTCGGCGAGGCCCGGCTCGCAGCCGGGTCCGAAGAAGTACGCCC
Organism: Actinomadura sp. 3N508; assembly: GCF_044326375.1. Classification (NCBI taxonomy): domain Bacteria; kingdom Bacillati; phylum Actinomycetota; class Actinomycetes; order Streptosporangiales; family Thermomonosporaceae; genus Actinomadura; species Actinomadura sp. 3N508. Next base: position 1,352,545 of record NZ_JBIRAX010000001.1, on the reverse strand, counting down.
ACCGCGCGTGGACGACGTCGACCGACGCGTCCGGCAGCGGCAGCGCCTGCGCCGCGCCGACCCGGACCGTGACGTTCGGCAGGTCACGGGCCCGGCGCGCGGCGGCCTTGGCGAGCGCCTTGTGCGGCTCGACGCCGATCACGCGGTGCGCGTCCGCGGCGAAGAACGGCAGGTGGAAGCCGGTGCCGCAGCCGACGTCCAGGACGTCCGCCCCCGCCCACGGGCGGATCGCGCGCATCGCCCCGGCCAGGACGCCGTCCGGGTCCACGGCACGGTTCTCCAGCTCGTAGATCTCTGGGGTGTTCCAGATGTTGGGGCTCGGCACGGCGCCCGGTGCGATCTCGGCCACGGGGACAGAGAGTAGCCACAACCGCCGAGGACGAATGGACACCCGCACGGGGCACGAAGGCCACCTGCCAGGGGACGAAAGCAGGATCACGCGGGGCGAGGGTTTCATCACGCCCGGGGCCGCATAGGCTTTCCTTTGCGTACAGCACCCTTCGACCGTCGGCCCACACGAACTCGACCGTCGGCCCACACGAAACTGCCGAGCGACCATTCCTGGCGAGGAAGCCTTGACCGCGCAGCACAACGGCGTCTATTCACCGGCCCTCCGCGTCCCGGACGCGCCGATCACGCTCTCCACCGCGTCGGTGTACCCGGAGAAGGTACCGAGCGCGTTCGAGATCGCCGCGCTGCTGGGCTACGACGGCATCGAGGTCATGGTCTCCACGGACGCCTCGTCGCAGGACCTGAACGTCCTGCGCCGGCTGTCCGACTACCACCAGATGCCGATCAGGTCGATCCACGCGCCGTGCCTCCTGCTCACCCAGCGGGTCTGGGGGCGCGAGCCTTGGGGCAAGCTGGTGCGTTCCAAGGAGGTCGCGGAGGAGCTCGGCGCGGAGGTCATCGTCGTCCACCCGCCGTTCCGGTGGCAGCGCGAGTACGCGAAGGAGTTCGTCGAGGGCATCGCCCGCATGCAGGACGAGACCGACGTGCTGTTCGCGGTCGAGAACATGTTCCCGCTCAAGGCGCGCGGCGCCGAGGCGGGCATGTACCTGCCCGACTGGAACCCCGTCGACCAGGACTATCCGCACGTCACCCTCGACCTGTCGCACACCGCCGTCTCCGGCTCCGACCCCCTCGACATGGCGGCGAGCCTGGGGGACCGGCTGCGGCACATCCACCTCGCCGACGGCGTGGGGATCACCAACAAGGACGAGCATCTCGTCCCCGGCCGCGGCAACCAGCCCTGCGGAACGATGCTGGAGAACCTCGCCGAGAGCGGCTTCGGCGGGCACATCGTCATGGAGATCAACACGCGCCGCGCGTCCAGCCGCGTCGAGCGCATGGAGGACCTCGCCGAGGCGCTGGCCTTCGCGCGGCTGCACCTCGCCGCCGCCGACCGCACCTGGGAGGTCACCCCGGCCGGTGAAGTCACCCGCCGGGGCACCCGGTGACCCGCCCCGTGGACGAACCGGACGCACCGTCGACCGGAAAGCCGGAGAAGAGCGGAGAGCCGGAGGAGACCGGGAAGTCGGAGAAGACCGGGAAGACCGGGAAAAAGGGGAGTAAGTCGGCCGCGTCCCGGGGGCCCGGACGCCGCCCCGGGCCGACCGAGACCCGCGAGAAGATCCTCGCCGAGGCGCGCGACCTGTTCGCCGAGAAGGGCTACGACGGCACCTCGCTGCGCGCCATCGCCCGCGCCGCCGGCGTCGACCCCGCGCTCGTCCACCACTTCTTCGGGACGAAGGAAGGCGTGTTCATCGAGGCGATGCGCTTCCCGGTGGACCCGGCCACCGTGCTGCCCCGCGTGCTGTCCTTCCCCCGGGACCGGTTCGGCGAGCTGATGGTCCGTACGTTCCTGGACGTGTGGGGCGACGACGAGCGCAGGGCGCCGGTCCTGGCCATGCTCCGCTCGGCGATGACGAACGAGCGCGCGGCGTCGCTGCTGCGCGAGTTCGTCACGACGGTCCTGTTCGGCCGGGCGGCGAAGGCCACCGATGTCCCGAAGCTGCAGATCCAGGCCGCCGCGGGCCAGATGATCGGGCTGATGATCCTCCGCTACGTCGTGCGCGTCGAGCCGCTCGCGTCCGCCACCGACGACGAGCTGATCGAGCTGGTCGCGCCCACCATCCAGCGCTACTTCGTCTCCTGACCCGACCCTCCGCCGCCCCCGCGCCCTTCAGGCCGACGCACGCGCGAGCCATGCGTAAAGCGTGCGTCCGAGCAAGCGTGAACCCCTTGACCGGACCCGGTTGCGAGCATAAATTCAACACATGATGAGTTCTAGTCCGGCGGTACGCGTCGAGGCCCTCCGGGTCGTGCGCGGCGGCCGCGAGGTCCTGCACGGGGTGACCTTCGATGTGCCGCGCGGCTCCGTCCTCGGACTGCTCGGCCCGAGCGGCTGCGGGAAGACCACGCTGATGCGGGCGCTCGTCGGCGTCCAGATCGTCAAGAGCGGCATGGTGACCGTCCTCGGCGAGCCCGCCGGGTCGCCCGGCCTGCGGCGCCGAGTCGGGTACTCCACGCAGACGCCCGCCGTGTACGCCGACCTGACCGTCGCAGAGAACCTGCGCTACTTCGCGTCCGTGCTGCGGGCGCCCCGCACCGATCCCGACCGCGTCACCAGCGAGGTGGGGCTCGACGACCACCGCCACCAGACCGCGCAGACGCTGTCCGGCGGGCAGCTCAGCCGCCTCAACCTCGCCGTCGCCCTGCTCGGCGCGCCCGACCTGCTCGTCCTGGACGAGCCGACCGTCGGCCTCGACCCGGTGCTGCGCCAGGAACTGTGGGAGCTGTTCCGCGGGCTGGCCGACCGGGGCGTCACGCTCGTCGTGTCCAGCCACGTCATGGACGAGGCGGGCCGCACCGACCGGCTGCTGCTCATGCGCGAGGGCAGGCTCCTCGCCGACGGCACGCCCGACGGGCTGCGCACGCGCACCGGCGCGCCCGACCTCGAAGGGGCGTTCCTCCAGCTGATCACCGAGAAGGCAGGGAGCCCGGCATGAGCCTCGCCGTCACGCTCGCCACGATGCGCCGCATCCTGGCCCAGCTCAAGCACGACCGCCGGACGCTCGCCCTGCTGATCGGCGTGCCCGCGCTGCTGATGATCCTGCTGCGCTACGTGTTCGACCAGCCGGCGCTCTTCGACCGGATCGGGCCGATGCTCCTCGGCCTGTTCCCGTTCATCGTCATGTTCGTCGTGGCCAGCGTCGCGACCCTCCGCGAGCGGACGAGCGGCACCCTCGAACGGCTGATGACGATGCCGCTCGGCAAGCTCGACCTCCTGATGGGCTACGCGCTCGCGTTCGGCGTGCTCACGCTCGTCCAGATCGGCGCCGTCCTGCTCATCTCGCTGACCTGGCTCGGCCTCGACCTCAACGGGTCGCTCGCCTCGCTCGTCCTCGTCTCCCTGCTGGACGCGCTGCTCGGCATGGCCCTCGGCCTGTTCGCCAGCGCCTTCGCCCGGACGGAGTTCCAGGCCGTCCAGTTCCTGCCCGCGTTCGTCCTGCCGCAGCTGCTGCTCTGCGGCCTCATCATCCCCCGCGAGTCGATGGCGTCCTGGCTGGAGGCCATCTCGGACGTCCTGCCGCTCACCTACGCCGTCGAGGGCATGCAGGAGATCAGCGCCCACCCCGAGTTCACCGGCACGCTCACCCTCGACGTGGCCGTCATGACCACATTCACCCTCGCCGCCCTCCTCCTAGGAGCCGCAACCCTCCGCCGCAGAACCGTGTAGCCCAGGGGGAGCGCCCCGCTGGAACCCTGCGTCGTCGGGCCGCGCGGCCTCCGGCGCTGGGGCGTCTCCGGCCGCGCGACCCGTGGCTCGGCTGGGGTCTTGTCCAACGGATTGGGACGGGGTACCTGAAGTGGACACATGGGGTGAAGTGGGGTCTTCCTGGTTGATCAGGCTGGTAGCTTCGGCGCATGACCGCCCGAGATCTGCCTGGTGCGCCGTCGTCGCAGCCCCCTGGTGAAGGGCCGCCGCCGGTCGTGGAGCCGAATGCGCCCGGCGCGTCCGGCCCGCCCGGTGCCTCCGGGACGGAGGACGCCGAGAACGCGACGTTCTGGGGCGGCACCGACGGTGAGGGCGAGCCCAAGCGCAAGCGGCGCTGGCCTCGGGTCCTCATCGCGGTCGGCGTCTTCTTCGCGCTCGTCGTGGCGGGGCTGGGCGGGCTGGTGTGGCAGCGGCAGTCGTCCTACAACGGCAACATCAACCGCATTCCGGGTGTGATGCCGGAAGCCGGCGCGCAGCGCCCCGGCCCGAACATGAAGGGCACCGAGAACTGGCTGCTCGTCGGGTCGGACGCGCGGGCGGACGCCGCCACGACCGGCGAGGGCAACGACGTGTGGAAGCCGGGGCAGCAGCGCACCGACACGATCATGCTGCTGCACCTGCCGGCCGACCGGAAGAAGGCCTACGTCGTGTCGTTCCCGCGCGACTCGTGGGTCGACATCCCCGGCTACGGGAACCAGAAGATCAACGCGGCGTTCTCGTTCGGCGGGCCGAAGCTGCTGATCGAGACGATGGAGAGCCTCACCGGCGTCCGGATCGACCACTACGGGGCCATCGATTTCGAGGGCTTCGAGTCGATGACGGACGCGCTCGGCGGCGTCACCGTCAACATCAAGCAGAACGTGTACGACCCGATGCGCAAGAAGCAGTGGACGGCCGGGAGGCAGAAGCTCGACGGCGCGGAGGCGCTGGAGTTCGTCCGGCAGCGCTACAACCTCCCGAACGGCGACTTCGACCGGATCAAGCGGCAGCAGGCGTTCCTCGGCGCCCTCGCCAAGCAGGCCGCCGACCGCGGGACGCTCACCAACCCGCTCAAGCTCGACCGGTTCCTGTCCGCGCTCAGCAAGTCGATCAGCGTGGACGACGGGGTGTCGGCGGGCGACCTGCGCTCGCTGGCGCTGAGCATGCGGAGCGTCCGCGCGTCCGATGTGATGTTCATGACGGCCCCGCACAAGGGCAGCGCGCGGCGGGGCAAGCAGAGCGTCGTGCTCCTCGACGGGAAGAAGGCGCCCGCGCTGTTCGAGGCCGTCAAGACCGCGCGCATGGGCGAGTACGTCCGGCAGCACGGCGGCGGCAACAACCTCGGGACCGTTTCCTGAACGTGGTGCGGTAATCACCGGATTTCCGTCCGGGCATAACCTGGACGAAGAGGGCCGTCCTCGGCCGGTGAAGTGAACAGGCCCGTCGGACAAGGGGTTCACAGAGTGCTTCGTCAGGCGTTGCTCGTCGCGTCGCGCAGCGGCGGCGCCCGCAGAGTCATGGAGACCGCCCCGTTCACGGGCGACGTCGTCCGCCGGTTCATCGCCGGGGAGACGATCGAGGACGCGGCCCGCGTCACGGACGGCCTCACCAGTGAAGGCTTGCTCGTGTCCCTGGACGTCCTGGGCGAGGACACCCACGACAAGGACCACGCTGAGACGAACGTCCAGAACTACGTCGAGCTTCTGGAACGGCTCGGCGCGGCCAGTCTCGGCACACGCGCAGAGGTGTCGCTGAAGCTCTCCGCCATCGGCCAGGCATTCGGCGACGACTTCGCCTTGGAGAACGCGCGCCGGATCTGCGCCGCCGCCCGTTCGGCCAGCACGACGGTCACGCTCGACATGGAGGACCACACCACCGTCGACGCGAACCTGGGAATCGTGCAGGAACTACGGCGCGACTTCCCCGACGTGGGCGCCGTCGTCCAGGCGTACCTGCGGCGGGCAGAGGAACACTGCGCGGAACTGGCCTACGAGGGCTCGCGCGTAAGGCTGTGCAAGGGCGCCTATGCCGCGCCCACGGCGGTCGCGTTCACCGACAGGGAGGAAATCGACAAGTCCTTCGTGCGGTGCATGAAAGTGCTGATGGCCGGTAAGGGCTACCCGATGCTCGCCACGCACGACCCACGGCTCATCGACATCGCCGGTGCGTTGTCCGTGCTGAACGAGCGCGACGCCGACACGTTCGAGTACCAGATGCTGTACGGCATCCGTCCGCAGGAGCAGCGCAGGCTCGCGGCCCATGGCGCGCAGGTCCGCGTCTATGTCGCCTACGGGCGCGAGTGGTACGAGTACTTCATGCGGCGCCTGGCGGAGCGTCCCGCCAACCTCCGCTTCTTCATGCGCTCCCTGGTCGGACGCTCCTGACCCGTCCCCTGGTCGGACGCTCCCGAGCCATCCCCCGGCTCGGACGCTCCCGAGCCATCCCCGCCCACGCGGCACGGCTAGGCTGGACGCGTCGTTCGAATCCCCACGTCAAGGTATGTCGATGATCGCGATTCTGGGTGCCGGGAAGATGGGCGAGGCGCTGCTGTCCGGGGTGCTCCGGGCCGGACGCCACCCGTCCGAGCTGGTGGCGACCGCGCGCCGCGAGGAGCGGGGCGCGCTGCTGCGCGAGCGGTACGGGATCGACATCGTCCCGAACGCGGAGGCCGCCGCGACGGCCGAGACGCTGGTCATCGCCGTGAAACCGCAGGACATGGGCGTCCTGCTGGACGAGATCGGCCCGCACGTCCCGGCCGGCCGGCTGGTGATCTCGATGGCGGCGGGCATCACGACCGGGTTCATCGAGGCGCGGCTGCCCGAGCGGGTGCCGGTCGTGCGCGTCATGTCGAACACGCCCGTCCATGTGGACGAGGCGATGAGCGTGATCTCGCCCGGCTCCCTCGCGGGCGAGGAGCATCTGAAGCTCGCGGAGGAGCTGCTGTCCCCGGTCGGCAAGGTGCTCCGCATCCCCGAGTCGCTGCAGGACGGCGCGACGGCCCTGTCCGGCAGCGGCCCCGCGTACTTCTACTACCTCGTCGAGGCGATGGTGGACGCGGGCATCCTGCTCGGCATGCCGCGCGCCGCCGCGCTGGAGATGGTGATCCAGTCGGCCGTGGGCGCCGCGATCATGCTCCGCGACTCCGGCGAGCATCCGGTGCTGCTGCGCGAGGCCGTCACGTCCCCGGGCGGGACGACGATCAACGCGATCCGCGAGCTGGAGCGGCACGGCGTCCGCGCCGCCGTCATCGAGGCCATCGAGGCGGCCCGCAACCGCGGCGCCGAACTCGCCGGGGGCTGACAGGCGACGGGGCCCGGCGAAAGTTCATCCTTGAACCATTGAGCCGATCAGGGGTTTCCACCCGTGTAGGGAGTATGGGACTCATACTCCGCCTGCTCGTCGCCGCCGGACTGGCGGCGGACGCGATCGTGCACTGGAGGTTCGCGCCCGAGATGGCCTTCGTCCAGGGCGGTTCCATCGACGGTGAGCTGCTCTTCCGCATCCAGGCGGCCGTCGCCGGCGTCGTCGCGGTCGTGATCCTCACCTACGCGACCCGCTGGGCGTACGCGCTGGCCTTTCTCGTGGCGGGCAGCGCGGTCGGGGCGATCGTCTTCTACTACTACGTCGACATCGGCGCGCTCGGGCCGCTGCCCGCCATGTACGAGCCCGTCTGGTACACCGAGAAGACGATCAGCCTGGTCGGCGAGGGCATCGCGGCGCTCGCCGCCCTGGCCGGTTTCCTCACCGCGTCCCGCCCGAAGCGCGAGGACGAAGCCTCCCGCGCCCCCGAAGCCGCCACCCGCCCCTGACCCGCCGTCCGGGCGCGGTGCGGCTCAGGCCGGTTCGCCGAGTTCCCGCTCGTCGGCGGGTTCCCACGCCCTCGGCCAGTTCCCCGACGGCGGTGGCGGCCCCTCGATGCCGAGGTCCTTGCGCGCGTGGGCGTAGAAGGCGTCCCGGGCCCGGCTCGTGCGGGCGAGCGCGTTCTCCCAGCCCGCGGGGTCGTCCTTCAGGCCACGGGCGTACTGCTCGACGGCCCACACGGCCTCATGCCAGGTCCGGGCCGCCGCGATCGTGAGGGTGTCGCCGACGAGCAGCATCGACTCCCATTCGGCCGCGCGCCGGGACTCCGCCTCGGCGAGCAGGGGCAGCCCCTCGTCCGGGTCCAGGGGATCGACGACATGGTCGAATCCGCGTGCCGCCCCGATGCGCAGGGAGACGCGGAGCTGCGCCTTCAGCGTGTTGGCGTAGGCGGCGTAGATCTGGAACCTCTGCTGCTCCCAGCGTTCGACGCGGGAGCGCCGCCACCGGGTCCGCTCGGTGAGACTCGCCGCCGCGTACGAGCCGGCCGCGCCGATGATCACACCCGCCAGGGTCGGTACCTGATCCATGAACGCCATGAACTGCTCCTTACGTTCCCTATGGGATGGCCGCGCGGTGGCCCGGGTTCCCGTCCGGCGGCGGGCGGCGCGGGCGGGCGGGATGCCGGACGGGAGGGCCGCGATACCGTGAGGTCATGAGCAGTCCCGCGTCCTCCCCCCGGTCCGGCCCCGAGAACTGCGGGCTGGAGATCTTCTGGGACGAGCGGCTCATCTCCTACGACTTCGGTCCCGGCCATCCGCTGAACCCCGTCCGGGTCGAACTGGCGATGGCGCTCGCGCGGGAGCTGGGCGTCTTGGAACGTCCCAATGTGACCGTGTCCGGGTTCGAGACCGCGGACGACAAGCTGCTCGGGCTCGTCCACGAGGAGGGCTACATCGCGGCGGTCAAGCACGCCGGCGCGACCGGGACGCCCGACTTCCGGCGCGGCCTCGGCACCGCCGACAACCCCGTCTTCCTCGGCATGCACGACGCGTCCGCGCTGGTCGCGGGCGCGTCCGTCGCCGCGGCCGAGGCCGTGTGGACGGGACGCGCCGAGCACGCCGCCAACATCGCCGGCGGACTGCACCACGCGCTCAGCGGCGGCGCCAGCGGGTTCTGCGTCTACAACGACCCGGCCATCGCGATCGCGTGGCTGCTGGACAACGGCGCCGAGCGCGTCGGATACGTCGACATCGACGTCCACCACGGCGACGGCGTCCAGGCCGCCTTCTACGACGACCCGCGCGTCCTGACGATCAGCCTGCACGAGTCGCCGCGGACGCTGTTCCCCGGCACCGGCTTCCCGAACGAGACGGGCGCCGACGGGACGTCCGTCAACATCTCGCTGCCGGCCGGCACCGGCGACGCCCTCTGGCTGCGCGCGTTCGACGCGATCATCCCGCCGCTGCTGCGCCGGTTCCGCCCGGACGTCCTGGTCACCCAGCATGGCGCCGACGCCCACGCGCTCGACCCGCTCGCGCACCTGACCCTCAGCGTGGACGGCCAGCGCACCGCCTACGGCATGCTGCACCGCCTCGCGCACGAGACGGCGGGCGGACGCTGGGTCGCGACCGGAGGCGGCGGCTACGAACTGGTGCAGGTCGTGCCCAGGGCATGGACGCACCTGCTGGCGGAGGCGGCGGGCGGGCCGATCCCGCCCGACACCCCGGCACCGGAGGCATGGCGCGAGTTCGCCCGGCAGCGGACCGGCGAGGTCGCCCCGCTCCGGATGACGGACGGCACGGACGAGGTGCGGTTCAGCAGGTGGGCCGACGGCTACGACCCGGGCAGCCCCATCGACCAGGCGATCCTGGCGACGCGGCGCGCGGTGTTCCCCGAGCACGGCCTCGACCCGATGACGGACGAGTGAGGGCCCTGGTGAACCCGGTACCGACGCGGGACGAGCTGCGCGCCCACCTGATCCGGACGATGATCGCCGGAGGCGTGGCGACGCCGCGCCAGAACAACCTGCTGCACTACCGGCGGATGGCCGCGGGCCACCCGTACTACCAGTTCGGCCTGGAGCTCAAGCCCTCATGGACCGAGCGGACCGTGCTGGAGATGATGGTCGAGCGCTGCGGCGTGGAACCCGACCCCCGGCACCTGTACGGGGACGACACCATCGACCCGGAGATCACGCTCGACACCCTGGAGGCGATGGGGGAGCGCATCGGCCGCGCCGCCCGCCGCCGGGAGAACGTCATCCTCGCGACCGGCCACCCGTCGACGCTGGCCCCGCTGTACCAGAGCGTCGCGCGGGCGCTGCAGGAGGCGGGCTGCCGGCTCCTCACCCCCGCCGCGGGCTGGACGTACGAGATCGAGACCTCCTACGGCGGCGCCGAGCTGCGCCGCATCGTCCACGCCGAGCCGGGCGTGGCGATGCTGGAGAGCTGTGGACCGACGGGGGACGGCCGGACGCAGCACACGCACGACGCGCGCCCGATGGAGGAGATGCTCCGCGAGCTGGCCAATACCGCTTCAGCAGACTCTCCGGAAGCTAAACCTGATTTTTGGCCGGATCTGGCCATCGCCGATCACGGCTGGGCCGGAGCCGCCGGACAGGCAGGCATCGACACCGTCGGTTTCGCTGACTGTAACGACCCGGCGCTGTTCGCCGGCGCCGCCGAAGGCAAGATCGACGTCGTCGTCCCGCTCGACGACGGCATCGCGTCTCGGCACTACACGCCGCTGACCGCCTACATTCTCGACCGGGCCGGGCTCTCCGCGCCCGCCTGACCTTCGCCGTTCCCGCCCGCCCGGCCCTCCGGCGCCGCCCGCCGCTGTCACTGCGTGTGACGAAACTGCCGTACGGGACGCATGGGCTTGCACGACGCCATCGTGAGCATCGGAACCGCAGGTCAGCAGGGGGTTTCGGTTGACAACCGTTCGCCAGGCCACTCCTGGTGCCGTCAGGTCCACGCTCCGTAGGGGATTAGCACTGTGTCCTCTGGGTCAGGTCGGGATACGGAAATGTGCGGAACTCCCCTCTTGCGACTGCCGATACGCGATTTACGCTGGAGGAGTACACGTGCGTGATCAAAGTCACCCGAAGGGCCGGTGCGCGGCACGTGTGGAAGAGGGCGTCCGATGACCTCAGGCGAGCGACCTCTGAGCGAGGTCAGGTTCCTGACCGTGGCCGAAGTGGCGGCGGTGATGCGGGTGTCCAAGATGACCGTCTACCGCCTCGTCCACTCGGGCGAGCTTCCCGCGATCCGCGTGGGCCGCTCGTTCCGGGTACCCGAGCAGGCCGTTCACGATTACCTGCGCGACGCGTACATCGAAGCCGGATAACGGGTAAGGGCGGGGGATGACCCCGCCGCCTACTCCATACCCGGCCGTGCAGGGGGCGTCGGGACGGTTCGCAAGAGCCGCCCCGAAGCTGGGGGAGCAAGACGAGGACCGGTTCGACTGTCCGGACACCGGGCGGGACGGGCGGTGGCCACAACGGCCACCGGGCCGCCCCGCCGGTGCGAAACGGTGCCGGGCGCCGCGCGACGCGCGGCGCCAGGCCCCGCACGCCGGGCCGCAGGCTCCACCCGCGAGGCTGCGCGCTCCGCACGCCAGGCGCTCGGCTCCGTGCGCCCAGTGCGCGGCCCACCGGGCGGCCCACCGGCGTGACCCCGCCTGGTACAGCGGTACCCTTGGGCGGCGGACCGTGCGCGCGTTACGAGCGATGCTCGCCAGCGGCACGCCCGCCTCCTGCACATCACCGGAATGCCGAGCGAGGTCCCGTGGGCTCTGTCATCAAGAAGCGGCGCAAGAGGATGGCCAAGAAGAAGCACCGCAAGCTGCTGAAGAAGACGCGCATCCAGCGTCGCAACAAGAAGTAGTCGTCACGCCGGCCTCTCAGCCGTAAGGGGTGGGGCGCACTGTGTCCTCCATGCCCTCCGCCGCGGCCCGTGTCGTCCTCGTCACGGGCGTCTCCCGTTTCCTGGGGGCGCGGGTCGCGAACACCCTTCAGGCCGACCCCAGCATCGAGCGCGTCATCGGCGTCGACACCGTTCCGCCGGACGCGTCGCTAGGCGTGCCGCTCGGACGCACCGAGTTCGTCCGCGTCGACATCCGCACCCCGGGCATCGCGAACCTCATCGCCTCGGCCGGGGTCGACACCGTGGTGCACCTCCACCTCGTCACCTCATCGTCCGTCCCCCGGGCGAAGGTGAAAGAGCTGAACGTCATCGGCACGATGCAGCTGCTCGCGGCCTGCCAGCGCTCGCCCGACATGCGCAAGCTCGTCGTGCGGTCCTCGGCCGCCGTGTACGGCTCCTCGCCGATGGACCCGGCCGTGTTCACCGAGCGGGACGAGCCGGTCGAGGCCCCGAAGTCCGGCTACGCCAAGGACGCGGTCGAGGTCGAGGGCTACGTCCGCGGGCTGACGCGGCGGCGCTCCGACCTGACGGTGTCGGTGCTGCGGTTCGCGAACTTCCTCGGCCCCGGCGTCGACTCCCCGCTCACCCGCTACCTGCGGCTGCCCGTCGTCCCGACGGTGCTGGGCTTCGACCCGCGCCTGCAGTTCGTCCACGAGGACGACGGCGTCGAGGTGCTGCGCCGCATGACGGTCGAGGACCATCCCGGCTGCTTCAACGTCGCGGGCGACGGCGTCCTGCTGCTGTCCCAGGCGCTGCGCCGCGCCGGACGCCCCTACGTGCCCGTCCCGTCGCCGTCCCTCTCGGTGCTCGGCGACATGGGACGCCGCTTCGCCGGCCTGTCCGGGTTCTCACCGGAGCTGCTGCGCTGGCTGACCTACGGCCGCGTCATCGACACCACGGCCCTGGCGAACGAGCTGTCCTGGCACCCGAAGTACGGCTCCGAAGCCGCCTTCGCCGACTTCGCCGCAGCGCACGGCTTCGGCCGCCCGCTCGCCTCGCTTCTTGGACGGCCGGAATGATGAACGCCCGGCACGAGCACGACGACGAAGAGGACGCGCAGGTCATCAGCCTCGACAAAGCCCGCCAAGACGACCGTCAGGACGAAGCCGGAGGCGACCACCGTGACGATCGCAGCCCGTTGGAGCGCGGTATAGCGTCCGGCCTGGCGTTCCTGCGCCGCCGCCTGTCCGGCGACTACGAGGTGGACGAGTTCGGCTTCGACCCGGAGTTCAACTCCACGCTCCTCCTGCCGCCCGCCCGCGCCCTGTACGAGCACTGGTTCCGCGTCGAACTCGTGGGCGTTGAGAACGTCCCAGAAGGCGGCGCCCTTGTCGTCGCGAACCACTCCGGCGTCATCCCCCTGGACGCGCTCATGCTGTCGGTCGCCCTGCACGACCACGCCGACCGCCAGGTCCGCCTGCTCGGCGCAGATCTCGTCTACCAGATCCCGGTACTCGCGCACCTGGCCCGCAAGGCCGGTCACACCCTCGCCTGCCAGGCCGACGCGGCCCGGCTCCTCGCCAAGGGCGAGCTGGTCGGCGTGTTCCCAGAGGGCTTCAAGGGCGTCGGCAAGCCGTTCGCCGAGCGGTACAAGCTGCAGCGCTTCGGCCGCGGCGGGTTCGTCGGCACCGCGCTACGCGCCGGGGTCCCGATCGTGCCGTGCGCCATCGTCGGCGCCGAGGAGATCTACCCGAAGATCGCCGAAGTGCCCGCGCTGGCCCGCCTGCTCGGCCTCCCGTACTTCCCGGTCACCCCGACCTTCCCGCTGCTCGGACCGGCCGGGCTCGTCCCGCTGCCGTCCAAGTGGATGATCCGGTTCGGCGAGCCCATGCCCCTGGACGAGTACGACGCCGACACCGCCGACGACCCCATGACGGTCTTCGACATCACCGACCACGTCCGCGAGAACGTCCAGCAGATGCTCTACGAAACGCTCCTGCGCAGGGGCCCCGCCTTCCTCTGATCACCGCGCCGTAGAGTGAGCGCATGAAGGCGTTCCGTAGCAGAATGGTCGCCCGTGACGTCGACGAACCGCACCGCGCGTCCAGCCCGCTGGAACTGCTCTTCGACCTGACGTTCGTCGCCGCCGTCTCCCAGGTCGCCGGACGCCTGGCGCACGCCGTCGAGGAAGGGCACGTGGGCGACGCCGTCCTGCCGTTCCTCATGGTGTTCTTCGCCATCTGGTGGGCGTGGATGAACTTCACCTGGTTCGCGTCCGCGTACGACACCGACGACGTCCCGTACCGCGTCATGACGTTCGTGCAGATGGCGGGCGTGCTCGTCCTCGCGGCAGGCGTTCCGGACGCGTTCGGCGGCGACTTCACCACCGTCACCATCGGCTACCTCGTCATGCGCGTCGGCCTGGTCGGCCTCTGGATACGCGCAGCCCTCGCGCACCCGGACTCACGCGCCACGACCATCCGGTACGCGATCGGCATCTCGCTCCTCCAGGTCCTCTGGCTGGGGCGGCTCGCGCTGCCGGGCGACGGCCCGAGCTGGGTGTTCCCGCTGCTGGTGGTGCTAGAACTCGCCGTCCCGCAGATCGCCGAACGCGCAGGCACCACGAACTGGCACCCGCACCACATCGCCGAGCGGTACGGCCTGTTCACGATCATTTTGCTGGGGGAGAGCGTCCTGGCCTCGACGAACGCCGTCCAGGACGCCGTCGAGCACGGCCTCAGCACCGAACTGGTCACCATCGCGATAGCGGGCCTGGCCATCCTCTTCACCCTCTGGTGGATCTACTTCGCCGAACCCGCAGGCGAGGGCCTGGCCGCCCGCCGCGAACGATCCTTCATCTGGGGCTACGGCCACTACGTGATCTTCGCCGCACTAGCGGCCGTGGGCGCGGGGCTGGAGGTGGCCGTCGTCTGGGCGGCCGACCACATCAAGGCGGACGAGAAGACCGTGATCGCGGCCGTCGCCGTCCCCATCGCCATCGTGCTCGTCATGCTGTGGGCCCTGCACGCCCCGATGCGCCGCACGGCCATCCGCCCGGAGATGATCGCGATCACGGCCGTACTGGTCCTGCTCACCACGTTCGCCGCCCCCGCCATCGGCGTGGCCGCGAGCCTGATCGTCCTCGCGGCCCTCCTCGCCCTCCTCCTCGCCGCGACGATCGTCACCACGTCGACGGAAAGAGCCGGTGCTTGAGCAGGCGGTCGACCTGCGCGGCGGCCGCCTGGGCGTCCCCGCAGAGGCAGAGATAGCCGTGCCGCCCGAACTGCGCCTCGTGGTAGCCCCACGTACCCCCGGAGGTGGCCAGGACGCTGACCACCATCCCGACGTCCTTGGTCGCCCGCGCGTAGATCCACAGCAGCGGAACGGGGACGGCGAACTCCTCGCGCCGGTAGAACTCATGAACCGCCAGCCTTGGGGCGCGAGTTCGGCGGCGAGATCGTCCAGGTAGCGCACCGCTGTCTCGCGTCCCCAACGCGTCCGAAGCCGCAGCAGCCGCCGCTCGGCCCGGACGGCTAGATCCCGCACTTCGCCCACGCGACCTTCCCTCCCTCCGCCAGTGCCCGGACACCCCAGTCCCGCGCGAGGCAAGCCACCATAAGCAGCCCACGCCCGCCAATGGCGGCGTGGTTCTCCGCCTGGATGAGGGGCCGCCCGACGCCGTCGTCCTGGACCTCGATCACGGGCAGGCCGTCGCGCTCGTCCTGGAACACCCGGAGCACGATCGGCCCGTTCCCGTGCACCAGCGCGTTCGTGACGAGCTCGGAGACGATGAGCCGCCCGTCGAAGTCGTCCACGATGCCCCACCCGGCGAACCGCTCCGCGAGAAACCGCCGCGCCGCACCCACCGCCTCCTCCGTACGTTCGAGGACGCACTCACCCGCAACGACCTCTTTTGTGAATTCATACATCTTCACGCGCCATCCCTCCTGTCCGATATGCGCGAGAGGTGGCGAAAAGGCATTCCGCTTTGACCGATTCGGGGGGAACTGTCAAAACGATCGCCTCGAACATCGCGACCTCAATTTCCGTTAATCCCTGGCCGAGCATCGCGCAAAGTGTCATGCTTATGAATGTGTACGCCACGTCATGAAGCAACCTCGGAGCATGGCCCGGCATCCACTGGTCGTCATGGGTCATGACTGGTCATCGGGAGGACGAAATGCCGCAGCCCCCCCAAGCGACTCACCCCGTCGAACAGCGCCCTCGACCTGTTCGGATCAGAAGTCCGCAGATACCGCGTGCTTGCGAATTACAGCATTAAGCAGCTCGCGGCCAGGATTCCCTACAGCCCATCGTTCATCGGCGCCGTCGAACGCGCGGAATCCCACTGCGAGCGCTCCTTCGCCGAACACTGCGACACCGTCCTCGACACCAAGCAGGCCCTGGCCCACCTCCACGACGGCCTGTTCGGCGACAAGAAGGACGGCTTCCCCGAGTGGTTCCGCAAGTGGCCCACCATCGAGGAGGAGTCCGGAACCCTCAAGGTTTACGAGCCCATCGTCATCTACGGACTGCTCCAGACCGAGGCTTACGCCAGCACCTTGCTGTTCGACGACCGCGAGGCGATCGACGCCCGGCTGAAGCGGCAAGACATCCTCACCCGCACAAGTCCCCAGCCGCCGCGCCTCATCTACCTCCTGCCCGAGACCGTCCTCTGGAACGACGTAGGCGGGCCAGAGGTGATGCGTGCTCAACTCCAGCGTCTTCGTGAGAGCGTCAGCCCTCGCCTCAGCGTGCAGATCATTCCCAATGGTGCGCGGCATCCAGGCAACCATGGGACGTTTACGCTCGCGACTATGCCGAACGGCGAGGAGATCGCTTACGTCGAGACGGCCGCACGTGGCATCATGATGGACACGCGAGAGGACAAGTCCAACCTTAAGGATCAGTTCGACGCGATATGGACGCAGGCTCTCCCGCCCGACCTGAGTGTCGACCTGATCGAGCGCACGATCGAAGAGAAGTGGAAGACATGAGGCGAGAGTTGATCTGGCGCAAGTCGAGCCGCAGCGGCAGTAATGGTGGCCAGTGTGTTGAGCTAGCCGGGATGGACAACAAGGTGGCCATCCGGGATTCAAAGGACCGCCATGGCCCGGTTCTCGTTGTGTCCCGGACGGCATTGCGTGAGGCGATGAGGACGCTGGACGAGCGATGAAAAACGTGACCTGGCGCGAATCGAGCCGCAGCGGCGACTCCGGCGGCTCCTGCGTCGAGGTGGCGAGCATGCGGAACGCGGTGGCCGTTCGGGACTCGAAGGACCCGGGCGGCCCCGTCCTCGTCGTCCCGCGTCCGGTCCTGTGCGCGGCCCTTCGCGGCCTGATCGGTCGCTAGTTCGGACGGAGACCCCCGAAGGATGGGGTCTACCCGCATGGAACGATGGCCATCAGGAGGCGACGTCATCTATTACGGGCGTTTGGGTATGGTCCTGGCGGCACTGGCAGGGCTGATCGCACTACTCTTCTTAACGAGCGACAGGGGCGTGAAAGGCACGCTCGAGTTCCTTACGCGGCCGTTCATGCTGGTCTCGTTGGGCCCCTTCCTGGTGCTCCTGGGCATCGGCGTCTACCTTTTCGTCCGGAAGTTCCCCGAAGGTCCTTGACCTGGACGAGTCTCTTGCGGGAATGGCTGTCACCAGCCGTTTTGGAAGAAGGCTAGGAGGGCTGGTGCTGGGTCGGCTGCGGTGGTGGTGTTTGCCATGGCGACGATGATCGCGGCCAGGGAAAGCAGGGCTGAGAGGATGCCGAACGATCCCAGGACTCGCCGGGTCCGCCTGTTCGGCCGGTCCGTCCGCGCGAACCGCCTCCACAAGGCTGCGCTGAGGGCGATGAGGGCGGTCGCCACGATCGCGGCGATCACGGCCATGGCGACGTGATAGCGGGCGAAGTCGTCAATCATCAATTGCAGGGCAGGTGCGGTGTGATTGTTCGTGCCCTGGGGGTCGGCCAGTTGCAGCCGGATCTGGTCGAGCGTGCCGGCGAGCTGGGTGTCGGGGGCCTCTATCGTCAACATCGGCAGCGTGGAGGCGTAGGGGGCGATCATGCCCTGGAGGTTGGCCATTACCGCTACCAGCGAGAACAGTGCGAGCATTGTGATGAGGACGCCGGTCGAGGCCAGCACGATGCTCCTGCACGTCCCGAGGCCGTTGGCTTTCACGAATGCCTTCCAAACGCGGACGCCGAGCGCGACGAGCACGATCAGCAAGAGTGCGGCGATCGCGGCTTTGGCCAGGTGATAGCGGAACCAGTAGTCGACGACACTTTCCAGGCCCGGGGACAGATCCCGGTCGCCAGAACTCCAGTATCCGGTGAACGACGCCTGGAGAGCTTCGACGAGGTCGGGCTCACCGGCGAAGCCGCTGCCCGGCCCGAAACCCGCCAGGAAACGAGGGGCGACGACGAAGGCGGCGGCCAGCGCCACCGTGAGGACGGTCAACATCGCGACGGTGCGGCCGGGAACACCAGCGGGACGCATTGGGGCTGCATGAACTGACACGAGGTTCCTTCAGTGATAGCGGGTGGGACCTCCCTGAGCATGTCGCTCCAAGGACCGGCCTACATCGGTCCCCAGCGTGATCCGGCATCAGTGCCTGGTGTGACTTCAGGAACCGGTCGTCTCGTAGTCGGGGAGTGGAGCCGGGGTGGTCGGGGTTGTGGGGCGCATGGTCAGGACCAGGACGGCCAGCCCGGCGAAGATGATCGCGGCTACGGCTCCGGTGACGTGCAGGCTGGTGGTGAACGCGTCTCGTGCGGTGTGCAGTAGTTCAGCGCTTTGGGCGGCGGGGAGGTGCTCGCTGGCGGCTACGGCTCCGGGCAGCGAGTCGGATGTGTCGTTCATCCGCTCGCGGTAGATCGCGGCGGCCACCGTGCCGAGTAGGGCGAGGCCGAGTGAGCCGCCGATGTAGTTGCCGGTCTCTGACATCGACGCGGCCGATCCGGTGCGCTCCGGCGGGGCGGACCCGATGATCAGGCCGGTGCCCAGTGCGAACAGTGGACCGGTGCCCAGCGCCAGGACGGTGATGCCGGTGACCACAAGGGGGAGTGCGCGGGCGTCGTCCACGCCGATCAGCAGGAGGCTGCCGATCGCTGATGCCGCCAGCCCGGCGGCTATCGCGGTCGTCGGCTTCATCCGGCGGGCGAGCAGGGGTGCGGTCAAGGTCCCGGCGGCCACGCCCAGGCCCATGGGGGCGAACAGGATTGCTGACATGAATGGTGAGTAGCCCAGTACGCCTTGCAGGTACTGCGTCACCAGGAGGCCCGTGCCAGCCATTGCGATGCCTGCGAAGACCAGTGCGACGAGCACGGCTGTGAAGGGGCGGTTGCGGAGGAGTCGAAGGTCCAGGAGCGGGGTGTCCAAGCGGAGTTGGCGTCGGACGAACAGCCAGCCGATGGCCGCCCCGGCGACGAGGGCCATGGCGGGCAGGGCGCGGACGTTCTCTACGGTCAGCTGCTTGATCCCATACACGATCAGGAGGACCGACGCCAGGGACACCGCGACGCTTGCGGGGTCGAGTCGTCCGGCCTGGTCGCTGCGGGACTCTGGCAGGAGGGCGGGGCCCGCGAGGACCAGCAGCAGCATCGCCGGGACGGCGGCCAGGAAGATCGATCCCCACCAGAAGTGCTGGAGCAGGAGCCCGGCGAGGACGGGTCCGAGCGCGCCGCCGGTGAACTGGCAGGTCGCCCAGACCGCGATGGCCTTTCCGCGCTGGTGCTCGTCGCGGAACATGGTGGTGAGCAGGGCGAGGGTGGACGGCGCCAGCGTTGCCCCGGCGACGCCGAGCAGCGCGCGGACGACGATCAGCATCAGCGGGCCGGTCGCGAACGCCGCGACGATTGACAGCGCCGCGAACGCCGCCGCGCCCGCGAGCAGCAGGCGGCGGCGGCCGATCCGGTCGCCGAGCGTGCCCATCGTGATGACCATTCCGGCCACCAGGAAGCCGTAGCCGTCGCTGATCCACAGCTGCTGGACGCTCGTCGCGCCCAGGTCGGCGGCCAGCTGCGGCAGGGCGAGGAGCAGGGCTGTCAGGTCCATGGCGACGAGGAAGGTCGGGAGCATGAGCAGGGCCGCTCCCAGCCACGCGCGGTTGATTCGCATATCCGAAGTTCTCTCTGTTCTGTCGAGACGTCTCGCTGGTCGGTCGGAGCGGACGGGCGCTTCTCGACATGCGCGGAGAAATCTTCGGGGGTTTGACAGGCCCCACTACGACGGGTAGTACTACCTGCCGTAGTGACGTGCGGGCGACGCGGAGGACTCCATGCCGGCGAAGAGCAGCAGTTTGAGCGACCTCGGTGAGCGCAACTCGGTGTTCTGGTTCCGGGTGGTCACGCTCGCCGAGGGATGGTCGTTCGTCGTCCTTCTGATCTTCGGGTCGGTGCTGAGCCGCGTCTCCGACATCGACCTGGTGCAGCCGCTCGGGATGCTGCACGGCGTGCTGGTCATCGCGTGGGGGCTGGTGTTCCTCGCGGCGCGTCGCAGGCTCGGCTGGGGCGTCAAGCCCTCCCTGCTGGCGGTGCTCGCCTGCCTGCTGCCGCTGACCCCGTTCGTCTTCCACCGGAGCAAGCGCGCGGAACTGCTGCGCGCCGAAGCCCAGGCATAAGTCGAGCGCGCCACGTCGGGGTCAGGCCATGGCCAGTGCGTGCAGGGCCTTGGCGGCGGCGCTCGGTGTGAGGACGTCCGTGCGGATGAGCAGTGTGCAGGCGTCCGGGACGGCGGGGTCGATCGCCCTCTCTTCTTTCGCGGAGTACAGCACGGCGGTCATCCACCGGGACGGCTCGGGCGCTGCGCCGGGCGATCCGGCGACGACCGGGATCCTGCCCTGCTTGATCAGGAAACGCAGGTGGTCGTCGCTCACGTCGTCGCACCAGACGTAACGGAGATCGAGGGCGAGGAGCTCGTCGCGGACGGCGTGCCCTGGATCGGCGCCCCTGAGGGTGATCCCGTCGAATACTGGCACGGCGGCATGCTTTCACGGTGCCTGCCGTATGTACGTATCGTTCCCTATGTGTCGTAGCATGGGGAACGATGGCGGAGAAAATGTACTCGGTGGAGGAGGTTGCCGACCTCCTTGGCCTTCATGTGCGCACCGTGCGCGGCTATATCCGCACCGGGCGGCTGAAGGCCGTGCGGATCGGTAAGCAGTACCGGATCGCGCCGGCCGATCTGGAGGACCTGACCGGACGGCCACCGCCCGTGCGCGTGGCGCCGGTCGAGGTGTCGAGCATCGTGCAGGTCGACGGGGTCGACCGGGTCGCGGCCGATCGGCTGAGCACGCTCGTGCTGGCCGGGGTCAACACGGGCGGCGGCGCCGGGCCTCCACTGCGGGTGCAGGCCGTCCACGACGAGGAGCGGAGCCGGATGAAGATCGTGATACTGGGCGGCGCCGCGGCGACCGCCGACGTGCTGCGCCTGATCGACGCCGTCATCGGCGGCGACAACGGGCTGATCGACCATGGCTGACGTGGTGGAGGAGCGGGCCGGGGTCCAGGTCCTGGTGTGCGATCCGGACGGACCGCCGGTGGCCACCGAGCAGGACGCGCTCGACCTGATCGGCGCGGCCTTCCTCGGTGCCGAGGTGGTGGCCGTGCCTGCGAGCCGGCTCGATGAGCGCTTCTTCGCGCTCGGCACTCGTTTTGCGGGCGATGTCATGCAGAAGTTCGTCAACTACCGGCTGCGGCTGGTGATCGTCGGCGACATCTCCCGGTATGTGGAGGGCAGTTCGGCGCTGCGGGCGCTTGTGCGGGAGTCGAACTCTTCCGGTCACGTGTGGTTCGTCGCCGACCTGGAAGCGCTGGACGACCGGCTCGGCACCGTCGCCTGAAACCGGGTTGAAAGCGGCTTGAAGGTCGGGCCGTGCAGGGTGCCGGGCATGAACACAGAACCGGCGCAGACGGCTATCCAGGCGATCGGTCTGCGGAAGGCGTTCGGGGAGAAGGTCGTCCTCGACGGGATAGACCTCGACGTCCCGCGCGGGACGGTCTTCTCCCTGCTGGGCCCGAATGGCGCGGGGAAGACGACCGCCGTGCGCATCCTGTCCACGCTGATCCCCGCGGACGGCGGCGACGTCCGGATCGCGGGACGTGATCTGGCGACTGATCCTGACGGGGTGCGCAAGGCGATCGGAGTCACGGGCCAGTACTCGGCCGTCGACGGGCTGCTGACCGGGCGCGAGAACCTGATCCTGATGGCCGACCTGCACCATCTCGGCAAGGTCCCCGGGCGCCGGGCGGCGGACGAGCTTCTGGAGCGGTTCGACCTGGTGGACGCGGCGAACACGATGGTCGCCACCTACTCGGGCGGGATGCGGCGGCGGCTGGACCTCGCGATGACGCTGATCGGCAGCCCCCAGATCATCTTCCTGGACGAGCCGACCACCGGCCTCGACCCGCGCAGCCGCCGCACGATGTGGGAGATCATCCGCGGGCTGGCCCGGAAGGGCGTGACGATCTTCCTGACGACGCAGTACCTGGAGGAGGCCGACCAGCTCGCCGACAAGATCGCGGTGCTGGACGGCGGGCGGCTGGTCGCCGAGGGCACCTCGGACGAGCTGAAGCGCCTGGTCTCGGGCGGGCACGTCCGGCTCCGGTTCAAGGACCTGGCCGCGCTGGACGAGGCGGCGCGCACGCTCGGCACGGTGACCCGCGACGACGACGCGCTCGCCCTCCAGGTGCCGAGCGACGGCGGCGTCCGGTCGCTGCGGTCGCTGCTCGGCCGGCTGGAGGACGCGTCGATCGAGGTCGACGAGCTGTCCGTGCACACCCCCGACCTTGACGACGTCTTCCTGGCGCTCACCGAGCGTCCCGATCGGAACGACCGGAACGACCGGAACGAGGTGACGACCGTATGAGCACGCTCTCGTACGCGGTGGCCGACTCCGCGACGATGCTGCGCCGCAACCTGCGGCATGCGCTGCGCTACCCGGCCCTGTCCTTCGGCATGATGATGATGCCGATCCTGATCATGCTGCTGTTCGTCGGCGTGTTCGGGAACGCGCTCGGCGCGGGCGTCGGCGGCCCGGCGAAGGGCGACTACATCAACTACGTCGCGCCGGGGATCATCCTGATGACGGTCGCGTCGGGGTGCATGACGACGTCGGTGTCGGTGTCCCTCGACATGACCGAGGGAATCGTCGACCGGTTCCGCACGATGGCGATCGCGCGGGTGTCGCTGCTGACCGGGCACGTGGTCGGCAGCATGATCCAGACGGTGCTCAGCCTGGTCGCGGTGATCGGCGTCGCGGTCGCGCTCGGCTTCCGGACGAGCGGCGGCGTCCTGGACTGGCTCGCCGCGAGCGGCCTGCTGGTGCTGCTGACGTTCGCGCTGACCTGGGTGGCGGTCGCGCTGGGGCTGCTGGCGAAGAACCCGGAGGGCGCGAGCAACTCGCCGCTGATCATCCAGTTCATGCCGTTCCTCGGCAGCGCGATCGTCCCGCCGGAGTCGATGCCGGCCGGGGTGCGCTGGTTCGCGGAGTACCAGCCGTTCACCCCGATCATCGAGACCGTCCGCGGCCTGCTGCTCACCTCGCCGGACGGGAAGGACGCGGCGATCTCCCTCGCCTGGTGCGCGGGGCTCGGGATCGGCGGCTACGCCTACTCGAAGTTCCTGTTCAACCGGAAGGCACCCCGCTAGCCGAGCCGGCCGAGCCGGCGGAGAGGTCGCGGGCGAGCTTGCGTACCTCGTCGCGCAGCCCGGCGCCGTCGAGGCCGGCGTACTCCGCCATCGCGGCGGAGTGCGCCGCCGCGTCGGCGGATTCGGCGTCGCGGCGGACGGACCGTGCCGACATCGTCGGCTGGAACGAGCGGATGTGGTGCAGCCGTTCCGCCAGCGCGATCGTCCGCGCCGCCCGCGTCCGGACGGCAGGCGGCGCGGCCCCGGCGCCGCCCGCGCGGGCGAGGTCTGCGACGGCCTGCGCCAGGAGGATGCCGCCGCAGAACGGCAGGTCCATGAAGAAGGACGGCATCGTGTCCCGCGGCATGGCGAGCAGGGCAGACAGCTTGCCCGGCAGCCCGGCCGCGAGGTCCTCGACGAGGTCGAGCCGCCCGTGCCGCGCGTGGGCGATCACGGTGGCGCAGTGCGCCTCCAGTGTCCACGGGTCGAGGCCGGGCGGCGCGCTCATGGGGTCCGCGACCTCCGCGAGCCGTTCGACCGCCTGCCGCCAGAGCCGCAGGCCGGTGCCGGTGTCGCCGCGCGTGAGGGCGAGCTCGGCGCGGGCGCCCAGGTTGAACGCGGCGATGCCGGACGTCTCGTCCGGCCCGGACACGAGCGCCTGGTCGAGCCACCGTTCCGCCCGGTCGTACTCGCCGAGGCTCGCGTGGGCGCCGGCGAGCGCCCACAGCAGCCCGAAGTTGTCCGGCCAGCCGTGCCGCTGCACGAGGTCCAGCGAGACGTGGAGGTGGTGCACGGCCCGCCCGGCCTGGTCGAGCTGCATCAGCAGCTCACCGAGCCGCGAGTGGACGAACAGGCTCAGCCACGGGGTGTGGGCGTCGCCGGTCATCGCCAGCATCTTCTCGGTGACCGCCAGCGCCCCGTCCAGGTCACCGTCCCGTTCCCGGACGTAACCCGCGACGCAGTTCGCGATGGCGGCGAGCGCGGGCTCGTCGCTTCCGCACATCCGGTCGAGGAACTCGGCGCCGCCGTCCGGATCGAAGATCTCAGGCCCGGACGCCGTCAGGAACGCCAGCGCCCGCGAGACGGTGGTCGGCGGGACGCGCGGCAGCCGCCGCAGCGCGACGAGCGTGCGCGTCGCGCGCGGGCCCTTCAGCATGGACGAGGTCAGGACGCTGAGCGCGAGGGCCGACCGGGTCGTCTCGACGTCGTCCGGACCGGGACGGAAGCGGCTCAGCAGCCCGGCGGTCTCCTCGTTCAGGACGATCATCCTGGTGTAGGCGGACTCCAGCGTCCACAGCCCGCTGAGGACGGCCGCCACCGCCGCGACGGCCGGGCCGTCGTCCCGGGCGAGCCCGTACCGCAGCGCCTGAAGCAGGTTGTCCTGCTCGACCCGGACGCGAGCCAGCGACCCGAACGGCTCGCCGCCGAACAGCGACTCGTGGTGCGCGGCCCCGAACTCCCGGGCCCAGGCGAGCAGCCCGGCGACCGCCCGCTCCGTCCCGCCCGCCGCCTCGCGGTGCGCCGCGCTGAACTCCCGGACGCTCTCCAGCATCCGGAACCGCGTCCCGGCCTCCCCCTCGGTCATTTCGAGGAGCGACTGGCCGACGAGGTCGTCGATGGTCTCCAGGGCGTCGCCGTCGCCGTCCAGGACGAGGCGCGCCGCGTCCGCGGTGAAACCGGCCGGGAAGACCGACAGCGCCTGCATCGCGGCCCGCCCGGACGGGCCGAGGAGGGTCCAGCTCCAGTCGACGACGGCGTGCATGGTCCGGTGCCTGGACGGCGCGTCGCGGACGTTGCCGCGCAGGAGCGCGAACCGGTCGTCCAGCCCGCGGGCGATCTCGGGCACCGACATGACGCGGACGCGCGCCGCCGCCAGCTCCACGGCGAGCGGCAGCCCGTCCAGGTGGCGGCACAGCTCCTCGACCGCGCCCGCCGGGATCTCGGCGGCCGGGCGCGCCGCGTGCGCACGCTGCCGGAACAGCTCGGCGGCCGTCGGCGGGTCGAGCGCGGGCAGCGGGTACACCGACTCCGACGACAGGCCGAGCGGTGCCCGGCCCGTGGTGAGGATCCGCAGGTCACGGGTCCGCGACACCAGCGCGCCGACCAGCGCGGCGACGCCGTCGACGACGTGCTCGCAGTTGTCCAGGACGAGCAGCACCGGGCCGGGGCCGAGCATCTCCACGATCCCGCCGACGCGGTCGGCCGCCCCGCCGAGACCGCGCGGCGCGGCCGTCCCACGCAGGTCGCTGACGCCGAGCACGGAGGCCACCTCGGCGGCGACGTCCTCGTCCCGCGTGACACCGGCCAGCGGGACGACGTGCACGGCCCGGTGCGGCGCGTCGCGCGCCACGGTGTTCGCGAGCCGGGTCTTGCCGAGCCCGCCCGTCCCGACGATCGAGGTGACGCGGGACGTGCGCAGCAGCCCCAGCACGGCGGCGATGTCGCCGTCCCGGCCGAGCAGCGGGTTCGGCTCGTGCGCGACACCGCGCCGGACGGCCGGGGCTTCGTCGCGCAGCAGTTCCTGCTGGACGGCCCGCAGCGCGTCCCCCGGATCGGTGCCGAGCTCGTCGCGAAGGGAACGCCGGTAGGACTCGAACCTGGCCAGCGCGGCGGACGGCCCGGCCGTCGCGGCTTCGCAACGCAGCAGCGCGGCGAGG
Source organism: Actinomadura sp. 3N508 (assembly GCF_044326375.1). Taxonomy (NCBI): domain Bacteria; kingdom Bacillati; phylum Actinomycetota; class Actinomycetes; order Streptosporangiales; family Thermomonosporaceae; genus Actinomadura; species Actinomadura sp. 3N508. The sequence goes on along the minus strand of NZ_JBIRAX010000001.1, from coordinate 1,326,839 downwards.
ACCTCCTCGTCGCGGGGACGCTCGCGGGCCACGGCGGACAGCGCGTCGAACGCCTCCGCGTGCCGGTCGAGCCGCGCGAGGGCGAGCGCGCGGGCGCGGGCCAGCGTCGAGTATGTCGAGGCCCTGCCTGCACGCAGCACGGACAAGGGGTCGTCGTCGCCGTCAGGTTCCGGGGGAGCGTCCCACAGCGCCAGGCCCGCCTCGGCGTGGGCGAGGGCGCTCGCGTGGTCGCCGTCGCGGGCGCTGCGGGCGCTCGCCGCCGCGGCCAGCAGCACGGCGGACGCGTCGACCTCGTCCTCGCGCAGGCCGAGCCGGTAACCGGTCGGCGTGCTGGCGATGACGTCCGCGCCGAGCTGCGACCGGGCCCGCGACACCACGACCTGCAACGCCTTCGCCGGATTCTCGGGACGCCCGTCCGGCCAGAGGCCCTCCACCAGCCGGACGACGGACGCGCCCGCCCGCGGTTCCTCGGCGAGCAGCGCGAGGAGGCCGCGCATACGGGGGCTCGTGACGTCCCGGCCGCGGCAGCAGACCCGCGTCAGCAACGTCAGCTCGACGGTCACGGAGACAGGCTAATCCCGCATCGGCGGGGGTGGTCAGTTCGCGCGGTAGTGGCGGCGCAGCGCGATCCCGGCCGCGACACCGCCCGCGAGCGCGCCCGCCCCGGCCGCCGCGGGCAGCGCGATCATCGTCACCCGGCGGCCGGTGCGGAAGTCGTGGATCGGCCAGCCGTTCTCCTTGGCGTGCTCGCGCAGCTCCGCGTCCGGGTTCACGGCGTGCGGATGGCCGACGGCCGTCAGCATCGGCAGGTCGTTGATCGAGTCGCTGTAGGCGGCGCAGCGCGCCAGGTCGAGGCCCTCCCGCTGGGCGAGGGCGCGGACGGCCTCCGCCTTCGCGGGCCCGTGCAGCAGGTTCCCGACGAGCCGTCCGGTGTAGACGCCGTCGCTGGTCTCGGCGACGGTGCCGAGCGCGCCGGTGAGGCCGAGGCGGTGCGCGATCGTCCGGGCGACCTCGACGGGCGTGGCCGTGACCAGCCAGACCTGCTGGCCCGCGTCCAGATGCTGGAGGGCGAGGGTGCGGGTGCCGCTCCAGATCCGGTCGGCCATCACCTCGTCGTAGATCTCCTCGCTGAGCTTGACGACCCCGGCGACCTTCTGCCCCGCGACGAACGCGAGCGCGGCCTCCTTGGCGCTGCCGATGTGCTCGGAGTTCTCACTGCCGCGCACCCGGAACGCCGTCTGCCCCCATGCGAACTTGGCGAGGTCGCGCATGGTGAACAGCTTGCGCGCGGCGAGCCCGCGCGCGAAGTAGTAGATGGACGCGCCGCGCATCATCGTGTTGTCGACGTCGAAGAACGCCGCCGCGGCGGGGTCGGGCTCGGGCAACGGCTCGGGCTCGGCCGCTGCCGCCGCGGCGGCCTCTCCGGCACTCACATGATCTTCGTCCTTGCCCCGCTGCCAGAACGGCCACTGCCAAAACGAGCCCCGCATGAACGGGCCTTGCCGAAACGACCGCTGCCGTGTCTGCCACATGGGGCCGAGCTTAATCAACCGCCTCCCTCGGGCCGTCGCCTCGCCCATGAGTGCGACGGCCATCACTCCGGTCACCCGCGGCAGCGACGAGCCGCTCTCGCAGCACGGCGCGGAACCGCGGGTCGGGCCCCGCTTCGCTCGCCCGCAACCGGGCAAGCGCATTCCCTTGCTCGATGATCTTCCCTCGCCTGGTTCTCACCGGCTCTCCTTCTGGAGTCCAGGCGTAAACGCTCTCCTGACCGCACAAACGATCGGACGGCGCGGCGGGTTACGGCCGGGCCGGGAATAGACGATCTATCCAATAGTGGCCGCGATTCCGGCGCGTTCCGGCGCGATCCGGCGCGATCCGGCGCGATCCGGCGCGGTCAGTGGCGCAGGTCGTCGGGGAGCATCCGGCCCAGCGACCGGACGGCCCGGTACTGCAGCGCCTTGATCGCGCCCGTCTTCTTGCCCATGATCAGCGCGGTCTCGGCGACCGAGAGGCCGTGCAGGAACCGCAGCACGATGCACTCCTGCTGCTCCGACCCCAGCCGCCGGACGGCCTCCAGCAGCGTCCGGTTGGTCATCGAGTCCAGGACGGCGCGCTCGGGCCCCTCCTGGTGCCGGTCCGGCTCGACGAGCTCGGCGGTGCAGACCTCCAGCCGGTAGCGGCTGGACTTGAAGTGGTCGGCGACCAGGTTCCGGGCGATCGTGACGAGCCAGGCCCCGAAGTCCTTGCCCTGCCAGTGAAAGTCGCAGATCCGGCGCAGCGCGCGGAGGAACGTCTCGCTGGTGAGGTCCTCGGTGAGCGAGTGCGACCCGACCCGGTAGTAGACGTACCGGTAGACCAGCTCGACGTAGTGGTCGTAGAGGGAGCCGAACGCCTCGGCGTCGCCGTCCCGCGCCCGCAGGACGAGCGCCTTGAGGATCTCGGCGCGTCCGGCGTCCTGCTCGACGGCGTCCCGGTCGGCGGTGTCCCGTCCGGCAACGTCTCGTCCTGCAACGTCCCGTCCGGCGCCGGTGCGGTCGGGGATGCGGAGACCGCCGGAGCCGAAGGGTCCTCGTGGAGACCGGGGCAGCGGGAGGGCCCCGGCATCGAGGGACAAGCTGCTCATGCAGTTCTCCTCGGGGCTTACGCGACCTCCGGCGTGATTTGCCACTCTAGATACCGATAGATGCCAGAGGCAATGGCGCGCACTCCGCGCAAATGGCGTACGGCGGCCAGTGGCGATGACCGGCCACTTGACCTAGCCGGACAGATCACCTGGCGTGGCCGTCCGGGCCACCGGCGTATGGCGTGCGGGTGTGTTCACCCGTATGCGGGTTACCCCTCTGCCGCCGCCATCGGGCACCATGGGGCGCGATGGTCGACGCTCTTCTCGCGCTGGTGGCGACCCTTGGTGCTCTGGCGGCCACGGGGTTGCTGATTTCGCGCGCCAACAAGGACCGGCTGCTCTACCTCATCGCCTGGTCGTTCACCCAGGTAGGGCTGTCGCTGGCGCTGCTGTGCGCGAGCGTCGGGTTCCTGGCCGGGTTCAACGGCGTGCTGTTCCGCGTCATGGAGCTCGGCGCCGCGCTCATCGGGCCGGTCTGGCTCGCGCTCGGCATGATCGAGCTGATCGCGCGGTACGTGCAGGTGCGCTTCGCCGGCTGGCTGTTCGCCGTCTCCTACACGGTCGTCGCGACCGTCATCCTCGTCCTGGACCCGCTCAAGGGCTCGCTGACCAAGAGCCTTCCGAAGCCCGGCAAGACCTACGACGCGCTGCCGCTGCTTCTGATCGACGGCGCGCACGTCGTCGCGGTGCTCGCGCTCGCGGCGTGCACGGGCGTCACCGCGTGGCTGGCGAGCAAGCGCGACCAGGAGGCCGCCGAGCTGCTGATCCCGGTCGCGCTGGTCGCGCTCGCGGGCGTGCTGGTGGTCAGCGGCACCCGCGGGTTCCTGCCCGCGCCGCTCGCGGTGATCGCGCTCGGCGCCGCGGCCGGGCTCGTCTACTACGGCGCGATGCGCACGATCCCGGTGTACGACGACGAAGAAGGCTACGACGGCAGGGACGAGTACGGCGACGGCTACCGCGAAGAGCCCGCGACCGGGTACGAGGAGCAGGGCTACGTGGGTTCGCGGCGCGAGCCCGTTTCCGCGCCGACGCCGCCGCCACCGCCGTCCCATGACCCGCGGCGGGGGGAGCTCCGGTTCCCCGAACCCGTCCCGATGCAGTCCGAAGACCTCGGTTTCTCCGTCAACCCGGGCGGGAACCCGGCCGGGCCCACCGCCGTCGACGGGTTCGGCGCCGGGCGCGGTGCCGCGGGCGCCGCGGGCGGGCTCGTCCCCGAGCAGGCGCGTCCCGCCGGGCCGCCGCCGGGCGGGCTGGGGCGGCTGGCCGGCGCGTGCGGCCAGATCACCGTCTACACGCTGCTGGACGGCCGCGAGGACGCCTTCGACCGGCTCGCCACCGACCTGGTGAAGGCCGCGCTGGCCGCCGAGCCCGACACGGTGATCTTCGCGTGCCACGAGGTGGTGGGGGCCCCGACGCAGCGGATCTTCTACCAGCTCTTCCGGGACGAGGCCGCGTTCGCCGCGCACCGCAAGCAGCCGCACCTGCAGCGGTTCCTGGCGGAGTCCCGCACCCATGTGCTCGCCACCAACGTGATCGAGCTGCGGCTCGGCCCGGCCAAGGTGCCGCTCCCGGCGCCGGAGTTCCCCGGCCGGTGAGCCCGCTGAACGACGTCACGATCACCCTGCTCGGCAAGCCCGGCTGCCATCTGTGCGACGACGCCCGCGCGGTGATCGAACGGGTCGCCCGCGAGCTGGACGTCCCGTGGGAAGAGCGCGACATCACCAAGTCGGAGAGCGACACCGAGCAGTACTGGGAGCAGATCCCCGTCACGCTGATCAACGGTGTCCAGCACGACTTCTGGCGCGTCGACGAGGACCGCCTCCGCGCGGCGATCGGCGAGGTGCGCGGCTCGTCCTGACCCCGTCCGGGGTGTCTGGTCGGTCACATCAGGGCGTCCGTCCGGCGTGCGTTCTGTAGGGGTCCGGACGGGCAGCCGCGCCGGAAACCCCTGCTGGACGGGCCCCCACCGCCCGGCCCCCTCAGCTGCGCCGATCGGCCTACCGAGGGGGGCACTTTGTGCGCGTATTCACAAGGGCATAACCTGGTGAACGGCCCCGAGGCGGTCAGGCCGCGGCCGTGCGGCCGCCCCCTGACCGCGCCGGCGGGGCCCGGGGCCGACGCGGCCCCGTTCCCAGCGTCGAGCCCGAAGAGCAGGCCGTGACACCTCGACAGAACCGCCAACGTGACCGCGCCGGGCGCGGCATCCCCGAAGCCACCGTGGCGCGGCTGCCGGTATACCTGCGGGCCCTCACCGGGCTGCAGGACCGCGGCGTCGCGACCGTGTCCTCGGAGGAGCTCGCCGCGGCGGCCGGCGTCAACTCGGCCAAGCTCCGCAAGGACCTTTCCCACCTGGGCTCGTATGGCACGCGCGGCGTCGGGTACGAGGTCGAGTACCTCGTCTACCAGATCTCCCGGGAACTCGGGCTCACGCAGGACTGGGTCGTCGCGATCATCGGTGTGGGTAACCTGGGCCGTGCGCTGGCCGGCTACGGCGGTTTCGCGTCCCGCGGCTTCCGCGTGGCGGGCCTGCTGGACGCGGACGACTCCATCGTCGGCGAGGAGATCGCCGGAATGACGGTGGAGCACATCGACCGGCTGGAGGACATCATCGCGGGCCACGGCGTCTCCATCGCCGTGATCGCGACCCCCGCGGGCGCGGCCCAGGGGGTGTGCGATCGCGTCGTGGCGGCGGGCGTGACGAGCGTCCTGAACTTCGCGCCGGCCGTGCTCTCGGTGCCCGACGGCGTCGACGTCCGGAAGGTCGATCTGTCCATCGAGCTGCAGATCCTCGCGTTCCACGAGCAGCGCAAGGCCGGCGGGCCCGACGGCCTCGCCTCCCTGGCCACCGGCGAAGCGCCGCCGGGCACCAAGCAGTATGTGGAGACGGTGGTCGAAGCATGAGCGAAGCGAGCCGGGGGGTGTGGGGGGTCGTCCCCCCACCGGGCGGGCGCATGAGAGCAGCGGCGGGAGACACGGGAGGCAGGGCGTGAGCATTCTGGTCGTGGGGCTCAGTCACCGGAGCGCTCCAGTGGCGGTGCTGGAGCGGGCGGCGGTGGCCGGGGACGACCTGGTGAAGCTGCTGCACGCCGTGCACGGCTCCGCGAACGTCGCCGAGGCCGCGATCGTCTCGACGTGCAACCGGGTCGAGATCTACACGGTGGTCGACAAGTTCCACGGCGGCGTCACCGCGGTCTCCGAGCTTCTCGCGCAGCAGTCCGGCGTCCCGCTGGACGAGCTGTCGCGGCATCTGTACGTCCACTACGAGGAGCGGGCCGTCCAGCACGCGTTCGCGGTGGCGTGCGGGCTGGAGTCGATGGTCGTCGGCGAGGGGCAGATCCTCGGGCAGATCCGGCAGGCGTTCCGCGTCGCGCAGGAGGAGGGCACGCTCGGCCGCGAGCTGCACGACGTCCTGCAGCAGTCGCTGCGCGTCGGCAAGCGCGCCCACCACGAGACGGGCATCGACAAGGCCGGCGCCTCGCTGGTCAGCGTCGGGCTGGACGTCGCCGCCCGGCACCTGGGCCCGCTGGAGGGCGCCCGCGCGCTGGTCGTCGGCGCCGGATCGATGAGCTCGCTCGCGGCGGCGACGCTGAGCCGTGCCGGGGCGCGCGAGATCGTGGTCGCGAACCGCACCCATGAGAAGGCGGTGCGGCTGGCCGAGTCGCTGGAGACGCCGTCCCGCGCGATCGAGCTGGCGGAGGTCGATTCCGCGGTCGCGGCGGCCGACCTGGTGGTGTCCTGCACGGGCGCGACCGGGCTGGTGCTGACGGCGGCGCGCCTCCGGGCGGAGGGCGTCGGCTCCGACGGGCGGAACCGGTTCTTCCTCGACCTGGCGCTGCCGCACGACGTCGAGCGGACCGTCCGCGACCTGCCGGGCGTCGGCCTGGCCGGGCTGGACGACCTGCGGACGGTCGAGGAGGCCGCGCACGCCATCGGCCCGAAGGCGGTCGAGGCCGTCCGGCGGATCGTGTGCGCCGAGGTGGAGGCGTTCCTCGGCGCCGCGCGTGCCGCGGCCGTCGCCCCGACGGTCGTCGCGCTGCGCACCAAGGCGGCGGACGTCGTCGAGGCCGAGCTGGCCCGGCTGGCCGGACGGGTGCCCGGGATCGACGAGCGGGCCCGCCAGGAGATCGAGCAGACCGTCCGGCGCGTGGTGGACAAGCTGCTCCACGCGCCGACCGTCCGGGTCAAGGAGCTGGCGTCGGCGCCGGGCGGCGACTCCTACGCCGACGCGCTGCGCGAGCTGTTCGACCTGGACCCGAAGGCGCCGGAGGCGGTGGCCCGCGCCGACATGCGCGACAGCCAGGCGCGCGACGAGGATCATGAATGGGAGGGTGCCTCCGCCCTTACGGTGGACCCAGAGTGCGCGGAGGCCGACTGCGTGAGCACGCTTCATGGGCTGGGCGAGCAGGGGTTGGGCGAGCATGGGTTGAGTGAGCAGGGGTTGAGCGCGGAGACGGTGAACGCGCAGGCCGCGAACGTGCGGGCGGTGAGCGCCCGCGGCACCGTGGCCGGGCGTGGAGGAGACGAAAGATGAGCGGTAGCGAACCGGGGGAGCGCCCGCTGCGGCTCGGCACCCGCAGGAGCCTGATGGCGATGACGCAGTCGCAGCGGGTCGCGGACGAGGTCACGCGGCTGACCGGGCATGCCGTGGAGCTGGTCGGGGTAACCACGCAGGGTGATGTCTCCAAGGCCCTGCTCGCGCAGATCGGCGGGACGGGTGTCTTCGTCAACGCGCTCCGCGACAAGATCCTGTCCGGCGAGGTGGACTTCGCCGTGCACTCGCTGAAGGACCTGCCGACGTCCGAGACGCCCGGGATCGCGCTCGCCGCGACCCCGCACCGCGACGACCCCCGCGACGCGCTGTGCGGCCCGGCGAAGCTCGCCGATCTGCCGCGCGGGGCGCGCATCGGCACCGGCTCGCCGCGGCGGGTGGCGCAGCTGCGCGCGATGCGGCCCGATCTGGAGATCGTCCCGATCCGCGGCAACGCCGACACCCGGCTCCGCAAGGTCGCCGACGGGGAGCTGGACGCCGTCGTCCTCGCGCACGCGGGCCTGAAGCGGATCGGCCGGCTGGACGCCGTCGCCGAGGTCTTCGACCAGAGCCTGATGCTGCCCGCCCCAGGGCAGGGCGCGCTCGCGCTCGAATGCAGCGCCGGCCGCGCCGACCTCCGGACCCTGCTTGGAACGGTCGATGACGCCCCGACCAGGCGCGCCGTCACAGCCGAGCGGACGGTCCTGGCCGTGCTGGAGGCGGGTTGCTCCGCGCCCGTGGGGACGTACGCTGCCGAAGTAGATGAAAAGCTCCATCTGACGGCCACCGTCGTTTCGTACGACGGCGCCCGGCAGGTGCGGCTGTCCGCAAGCGGCCACCCGGACGACGCGGAACGGCTCGGACGCGATCTCGCGGCCCGGCTGCTCGCGCAGGGGGCCGACCAGTTGATGGGGGAGCGCGATTGAGCCCCGCCGTGAAGAGCACCACCGCCGAGACCGCAACCGAGGACACGGCGCCTGAAAGCGCTGTCACGCTGGCCGAGGACGGCGCGGCGGACCGGTCGACCGGCCCGCCAGGGGTCGTGATCGTCGGGACGGGCCCGGGTGATCCCGGCCTGCTGACGCTCCGTGCCGCCGCCGAGCTGGAGCGCGCGGACACGGTCATCGTGAGTCGCGAGCACTGCCCGCCCGAGATCCTGTCCCACTGCCGCGGGGACGTGGAGATCATCGACTCGGCGGACGGCGATCCCGTGCGGATCGCCGCCCAGGCCGTGCGGGCGGGCCGCCGCGTCGTGCGCCTGCTCCAGGGCGACCCGGGGCTGGCCTGCGGGCTCGCCGCCGAGGGCGGTGCGCTGGCGAAGGCCGGTGTCCCGTTCGAGGTCGTGCCTGGCGTGTCCGCCGTGACGGGCGTCCCGGGCTACGCGGGCATCCCGCTGACCGACGACGGGCACCGCGAGGTCAGGGTCATCGACGCCTCCGACGGCGGCGTCGACTGGGAGCGCTTCTCCGACCCCGCCGCCACCCTCGTGATCCTCGGGGCGGAGGGCGCGGTCGCGGAGGTCTGCAAGGGCCTGGTCGCCACCGGACGCCCCGACTCCACCCCGGCCGCGATGACGAGCCTCGGCACGACCACCGAGCAGGAGACCGTCGTGTCGACGCTGCAGAAGCTGGCGTCCGACACCAAGGGCATGGAGGCGCCCGCGCTGATCATCGTCGGGGACGTGGTCTCCCGCCGCGACGAGCTGTCCTGGTTCGAGACCAAGCCGCTGTTCGGGTGGCGCGTCCTGGTGCCGCGGACGAAGGAGCAGGCCGCCTCGCTGTCGGACCAGCTGCGCGGGTACGGGGCCGTCCCCGTCGAGGTCCCGACGATCTCCGTCGAGCCGCCGCGCACCCCGCAGCAGATGGAGCGCGCCGTCAAGGGCCTGGTCACCGGACGCTACGAGTGGGTGGTGTTCACCTCCACCAACGCGGTCAAGGCCGTCCGGGAGAAGTTCGTCGACTACGGGCTCGACGCCCGCGCGTTCGCCGGGCTGAAGGTCGCCGCCGTCGGCGAGCAGACGGCCAAGGCCCTGGTCGAGTTCGGGATCCAGCCCGACCTGGTGCCCTCAGGCGAGCAGTCGGGCGAGGGCCTGGCGCGCGAGTGGCCGCCCTACGACGAAGACCTCGACCCGATCAACCGGGTGCTGCTGCCGCGCGCCGACATCGCGACGGACGTGCTCATCGCCCGGCTGACGGAGCTCGGCTGGGAGTGCGAGGACGTGACCGCCTACCGGACGGTCCGCGCCGCCCCGCCGCCCGAGGAGATCCGCACCGCGATCAAGGGCGGCGGGTTCGACGCCGTGCTGTTCACCTCGTCGTCCACGGTGAAGAACCTGATCGGGATCGCCGGGAAGCCGCACAAGGTGACGGCCATCGCGGTGATCGGCCCGCAGACGGCGAAGACGGCCGAGGAATACGGGTTGCGCGTCGACGTTATGGCAGACAAACCATCCGTATCCGCCCTTGCGGAGGCGCTCGCCGAGTACGGTGCCAGATGGCGGACGTCCCGGGCAGAGGCTGGGGAGCCGCCCCGCAAGCCCAGCCAGATGCGCCGCGGCGCGCGCCGCCGCAGGTAACGGGGAGTTCAGTTCACATGTCCGCACGGTTTCCGGTGGCACGGCCGCGCCGGCTGCGCCGCACGCCCGCGCTGCGCCGGATGGTGGCCGAGACGCGGCTCAGCCCCGCCGACCTCGTCCTGCCGATGTTCGTCAAGGAGGGCATCGACGAGCCGCAGCCCGTCTCGTCGATGCCGGGGGTCGTCCAGCACACCCGCGACAGCCTCCGCAAGGCCGCGCACGAGGCGGTCGAGGCGGGCGTCGGCGGGCTGATCCTGTTCGGCATCCCGGCGGCGAAGGACGGGACGGGCTCCGCCGCCGACGACCCGGACGGGATCGTCCAGCACGCGCTGCGCGACCTGAACTCCGACCTCGGCGACTCGACCGTCCTCATGACGGACCTGTGCCTGGACGAGTACACCGACCACGGGCACTGCGGCATCGTCACCGACTCCGGCGAGATCGACAACGACGCGACGCTGGAGCGGTACGCGTCCATCGCGGTCGCGCAGGCCGAGGCGGGCACGGCGGTCGTCGGCCCGAGCGGCATGATGGACGGCCAGGTCGCCGCGATCCGCGCCGCGCTCGACGGCGCCGGGTACCCCGACCTCCCGATCATGGCGTACTCGGCGAAGTACGCGTCCGCGTACTACGGTCCGTTCCGCGAGGCCGCCGAGTGCGCGCCGCAGTTCGGCGACCGCTCCACCCACCAGCAGGACCCGGCCAACGCCGACGAGGCCCTCCGCGAGGTGCTCCTCGACATCGACGAGGGCGCCGACATGGTCATGGTGAAGCCGGCCGGGGCGTACCTCGACGTCATCCGCCGCGTCCGCGACACCGTCGACGTCCCCGTCGTCGCCTACCAGGTCAGCGGCGAGTACGCGATGATCGAGGCCGCCGCCGAGAAGGGCTGGATCGACCGCGACCGGATGATCATGGAGTCGCTGCTGTCCATCCGCCGCGCCGGCGCCGACATCGCCCTCACCTACTGGGCCACCGAAGTGGCGCGCCGGCTGGCCTGACCGGGCTGATCCGCCGTCCCGCCCTATCGGGACGGCCCCTAGTTACTTAGGGTCGTTTTCCGGGGGTTGCCGTGCCCGCGGTTTCGTCCGCCGGGCATCATCGGTAACCAGGAACCCACGTTCGACCTTGGGGTATTGGGGGCGGAAATGCTGGCGGTCTCGGGGAACAGACGGCTGAAGGCGGCACGCGACCGGATGGCCTCGGCGGCGCGGGAGTACGCCGCCCTCGGCTGGCCGAGCTTTCCCGGTGCCCATCCCCCGAACGCCGCCGACCGCAAGGGCGGTGACAGAGCGTGTTCATGTGACCGGATCGGCTGTCCCGATCCGGGCGCGCATCCGGTATCGGCGGCCTGGGCGCACCAGGCCAGCGTGGACACCGCCGTCATCGACCGCTGGTGGGCCGAGCGCCCGCAGGCCAACATCATCCTGCCGACCGGCCGCGTCTTCGACGTGTTCGACGTCCCCGCCGCCGCGGGCACGCTGGCGCTCGACCGGATCTCCCGTGAAGACCTGCCCGTCGGGCCGGTCGCGTCCGTCGGCGGCGACCGGAGCCTGTTCTTCGTCGCGACCCGCGGCGCGCCCGTCGACGAGGACGAATGGTGGTCCTGCCAGCTCGACTGCTCCCCGGAGGACGTCGCCGAGACGCCCGGCATGCGGTGGCACTGCCGCGACAGCTACGTCGTGGCGCCGCCGTCGGTGCTGCCGTCCGGGCGGGAGGTCGGGTGGCTGCGGCCGCCGTCCAGCGACCCGCTCCCCGACCCGCTGCGGCTCCTCGAAGTCCTCTCCGACAGCTGCGACGCCGCCGGATAGCGACCGGAGGCCGTCAGCGGGGCGCCTTGATGGCGGGCTTCTTGCCCCACTTGGTGTAGGAGCCGCGCATGGTCTGGTTGCGGCCCTTCTCCGGCCCGGCGCGGACCCAGAACTTGACCGGACGGAACCCCGCGTCGAACTTGATCGCGAACGCGATCTGCTGGACGCCGGTCGCCTCGGCCATCCGCGCGTACATGGGCCCGAGGTCGGGGACCTGCGCCAGCACCGCCGCCGGGGCCTCGCCCTCGTAGATCGCGCCGGTCCTGGTGAGCTTCGTCGACGAGCGCAGCAGCGCCGTCAGGTTCGCGACCGAGCTGCCCTGGCGCACCTGGCCGGCCGCCGCCGGATAGCCGCGCCCGGTCAGCGCCGACGAGCGCCACTTCTTGCCGACGCGCACGTAGAACCGGTCCTGGACGATGACCGCGCGGACCGGCTTGCGGGCCGCGCCCGACCCCGACAGCGTCAGCGAGTACGACGGCAGCGCGGTGGACGCCTGCCCGCCCGGGGCCAGCCCGAGCGTTCCCTTGCCGCCGGCGGGGAAGCCGCAGCAGCCCGTCTGCCGGTAGCTGAACAGGGCGCCCGGCGCCTGCGCGACGGCCTGGTCGATCCGCGCGACGAGCTGGTCCGCGTCGATGCCCCCGGGCGCCGCGGCGGGCGGTGTCGGCTGCGGGGTGCTGCTCTGCGCCGTCGTCGGCGTGGCGGGCTGCTTCTTGTCGCCCTTCAGCAGCGTCGCGGCGCTCGCCCCGGCGCCCGCGACCAGGAGGACGGCGACGGCGGCGAGGACCCAGCGCGTCCGGGAACCGCCACCGCCCGGCTGCTTGGCCGCGACGACGGGGTTGCGGCCGCTGCTGCGGGCCGGCCTGGGCTTCGGCGGCTCGGGCTGGAGGGCGGCCTGCGCGGCCAGCTCGGTGAGGCGCCCGCGGCCCTGCGCCTCCCAGGACGGCCCGTACGCCGACACGGCCGCCTCCTCCAGCGCGGCGAGGTAGTCGACGGCGGAGGCGGGACGGCGGGCCGGGTCCTTCGCGAGGCCCTGGTGGACGAGATCGCGCAGCGGCCCGGGGACCTCGTCGGCCGGGATCGGCGCCTCGCGGTGCTGCCGCGCCAGGTTCCGCCCGGTGAAGGGCGGACGGCCGGTGAGGCACTCGTAGAAGACGGCGGTGGCCGCGTACAGGTCGGTGGCGACGGTGGCGGGCGCGCCGTCCCACAGCTCGGGCGCCGCGTACGCCGGGCCGGACTGCGCCTCGGTGCCCGGCCGCGCCGTCGCGAAGTCGGTTAGCCGCGCGTTGCCGTCCGCGTCGATCATGATGTTCGCCGGGCGCAGCGCGCCGTGCAGCGGCAGCCCGTGCTCGTCCGCCGAGGCGAGCCCGAGCAGCGTCCCGCCGAGCATGGACAGCGCGGCGAGCGGCCCGGCGGGGCCCTGCGCGGCGAGGACGCGGCGCAAGCTGACGCCGTCCACGCACTGCATCACGATCGCGGCGCCGTCCGCGCTCTCCACGAAGTCGTACAGGTCGACCACGTTGGGGTCCTCGAGCTGGGACAGGACGCGCGCGGCCGCGCGGAACCGCGCGCGGAAGGCCTCGTCGGCGAGCAGCCCGCCGGCGAGGTACTTGATCGCGACCTTCGTGCTGGTCACGTCGTCGACCGCCAGCACCACCCGGCCCTCGGCGCCGCCACCCAGCTCCCGTTCGTGGGTGAAGCCCGGGACCGTCCAGCCGTTGACCACAGTGAAAGCCATCCCTCCGATGCGCATGTCCCGGTGAGCCGCCCGGGGAGTTGAAGGGGCACCGTGAGTCCGCAGGCAGAGACAGGGCGCCATGTCGTACTTGGTGGAATATCGGCCCGTACCCGGCGAGGTCAAGGCAAGTTCCCGAACTGCAACTGAGAGACTGAATCAATGAAAGGTTTCGATCGCTCCCAGGACTTGTTCGATCGTGCCATGCGGGTGGTGCCGGGCGGGGTGAACTCGCCGGTGCGGGCGTTCGGCGCCGTCGGCGGGACGCCCCGGTTCATGGCGTCGGCGCGCGGCCCCTACCTGACGGACGCCGACGGCAACGAGTACGTCGATCTGGTGTGCTCGTGGGGGCCGATGATCCTCGGGCACGCGCATCCGGCCGTCGTCGAGGCGGTGCGGGACGCGGCCGGGCGCGGCACGTCCTACGGGGCGCCGACGCCCGGCGAGGTCGAGCTGGCCGAGGAGATCGCCTCCCGGACCCCGGCGGAGAAGGTGCGGCTCGTCAACTCGGGCACCGAGGCGACGATGTCGGCGATCCGGCTCGCGCGCGGCTTCACCGGACGCTCCAAGATCGTGAAGTTCGCGGGCTGCTACCACGGGCACGTCGACGCGCTGCTCGCCGCGGCCGGATCCGGCGTCGCCACCTTCGGCCTCCCCGACACCCCCGGCGTGACCGGCGCGACCACCGGCGACACGCTGATCCTGACCTACAACGACGTCCCGGCCCTGGAGATGGCGTTCGACGAGCACGGCACCGACATCGCCTGCGTCATCACCGAGGCCGTGCCGTGCAACATGGGCGTGGTGCCGCCGCTGCCGGGCTTCAACGCGCTGCTCAAGCGGCTCTGCGAGCGGTACGGGGCGCTGCTGGTGATGGACGAGGTGCTCACCGGATTCCGGGCGTCGCCGTCCGGCTGGTTCGGGATCGAGGGAGTGCCGGGCGACCTGATGACGTTCGGGAAGGTGATGGGCGGCGGGCTGCCCGCCGCCGCGTTCGGCGGGCGCGCCGACATCATGGACCAGCTCGCCCCGGCGGGTCCCGTCTACCAGGCGGGCACCCTTTCGGGGAACCCGCTCGCGACCGCCGCCGGGCTCGCCACGCTCCGGCACGCGACCCCGGAGGTGTACGCGGCGGTCGACCGCGCGGCGGAGACCGTGTCGAAGGCCGCCTCCGAGGAACTGGCGCGGGCGGGCGTCGCGCACTCGATGCAGAACGCCGGGAACCTCTTCTCGATCTTCTTCACCGAGGGGAAGGTCGGCGACTTCGCCGCCGCGCAGCACCAGGACGCCAAGGCCTACGCCGCGTTCTTCCACGCGATGCTGGAGCGCGGCGTGTACCTGCCGCCGTCCGCGTACGAGGTGTGGTTCCTGTCGGCCGCGCACGACGAGGAGGCGCTCGGACGCGTTCTGGACGCCCTCCCGCACGCCGCCCGAGCAGCAGCCCAGGCGTCGTCCTCCTAGACGGCCCTGAACGCCCTCAGCGCCGCCGCGACCGACTCGGGACGCGGCGCGTGCAGCGGAGCGCGCACGGCGGGCTCGTCGATCAGCCCTTCGTCCACCAGGCACGCCTTCAGGACGCTCGGCGACGGCTCGCTGAACAGCGCGTCCGCCATCGGGAGCAGCGCGTTGTGCAGCGCGAGGGCGCGCGGCGCGTTGCCGTCGCGGGTCGCGGCGGCCATCGCGGCGTAGCCGGCGGGCGCGAGGCAGGCGGACGCGGTGACGCCCCCGGACGCGCCGAGCTGGAGCATCGGGTACAGGTACGCGTCGTCCCCGCACAGGATGGCCTTGCGGGTGTGCGCGGCGAGCACGGTGAGGGTGTCGTGGTCGACGGCGCCCGCGCACTGCTTGATCCCGGCGACGCAGTCGAGCGCGAGGATCCGCAGGAGCGTCTCGGCTGGCAGCGGCTTACCCGTCCGGTACGGGACGTGGTAGGCGATGAGCGGTATGTCCACGGCGGAGCCGATGGCGGCGAAATGGTCGATGACGCCTTCGTCCGACGGGCGCAGGTAGTAGGGGACGACCACGAGCAGCGCATCCGCCAGCGGCGCCCGTTCGCGGGCCTGGCGGATCGAGTCCTCGGTGCCGATGGTCCCGGCGCCGACGGTCAGCGGCGTCCCGTGCTCGATCGAGACGGCGCGGCACACCTCCAGGACCGTCCGCTGCTCGGCGGCGCTCAGCATGGCCGCCTCGCCGGTCGTGCCGAGCGCGACGAGGCCGTCGGCGCCGCTGTCCAGGCAGTGGACGGCGAGCCGTTCGAGCGACTTGACGTCCACCTCGCCGGACCGGGTGAACGGCGTCACGAGCGACGCGTGGATTCCGTACACGGGTCTCACCTTGTCTCAGCCGGTTGGGGTTCGGGTCCGGGCAGTTCGACACGGGTGCGCGGGCGGACGCTGCCCGCCGCGACGCCCGCGATGATCAGCGCGGCGGCGACGAGCCGGACCGCGTCCACGTGCTCGCCGAGCAGCAGGCCGGCCGAGACCAGCCCGAACGGCGGGACGAGCAGCGAGTACATGGCGACCGTGCTGGCCTCGTAGCGGCGCATCAGCCAGCCCCACACGCCGAACCCGAACAGCGTGGAGATGTAGGCGATGTACGCCATCGAGCCGAGCCCGGCCAGGGACAGCTCGCGGGCCGCGTCCGGCACGGCGCCCGGCCCCTCGAAGATCAGCGACAGGGCGAACAGGGGGAGCGGCGGCACCAGCGACACCCAGACCATGAAGCCCAGCGGCTCCACCGGCCCGGTCGCCACCTGGCTCATCTTCCGCATGGCGATGTTCGCCAGCCCCCAGCTCGCCGCCGCGACGAGGCAGACGAGGAACGCGCCGACCGGGCTGCCGCCCTCGGCCTGCACCACGCCGAGCAGCGCGACCCCGCCGAACGCGACGGCCATGCCCGCGACCTGCCGGACGCCGAGCCGCTCGCGCAGCAGCAGCCCCGCGAACAGCGCCGTGAAGATCGCCTGGACCTGGAGGACGACCGACGCCAGGCCCGCGGGCATGCCCATGTCCATGCCGATGAACAGCAGCCCGAACTGTCCCACGCCCAGCGGAAGGCCGACCAGGACGAGCCAGCGCACCGGGACGGGCGGCCGCCGGACGAGGAACACCGCGGGCACCGCCGCGAGGAGGAACCGCAGCGCGGCCATCAGCAGCGGCGAGAAGTCGTCGAGGGCCCAGTGGATGGGTACGAAGTTGAAGCCCCACAGCGCGGCGACCAGCGTGGCCAGCAGGACGTGGCGCGATCTCATGATTTGATCGTCAAGCAGAAACTCGGTTTAGGACAAGCGAGAAATGCTTGACACCTCGCTTTAGTATTACTACATGCTTGATTTGGAGCGGCTGCGGGCCCTGCATTCCGTCGCGACCTACGGCTCGGTCAGCGCCGCCGCCGACGTCCTGCACGTGACGACCTCGGCGGTCTCGCAGCAGCTCGCCAAGCTGGAGCGGGAGACCGGCCAGAAGCTGCTCGAACGCAACGGCCGCGGCGTCCGGCTCACCGACGCCGCCGAGCTGCTCGTCGCCCACGCCGGGCGGATCCTGTCGCTCGTCGAGCAGGCGCAGGCCGACCTGGAGGCGCACCGCGGCTCCGTCGTCGGGCAGCTCACCGTCGCCGCGTTCCCGACCGCCATCCGCGGGCTGATGCCCGCCGCGCTGAGCGCCCTCCGCGCCGACCATCCCGACCTGCGCGTCCAGCTCCTCGAAGAAGACCCGCTGCGCAGCATGCCGCTCGTCTCGCGCGGCGACTTCGACATGGCCGTCGTCCAGGACTGGAACAACGAGCCGCTGCCGATGCCCGAGGGCCTGCGCAAGGGGATCATCTGCGACGACGTCGCCGACGTGGCGGTGCCGTCCGGCCACCCGCTCGCCGGGCGCGACACGATCGACCTCAAGGAGCTGGCGGGCGACCGGTGGATCAGCTCCTCGCCCGACAGCATCTGCTGCGACTGGCTGCTGCGGACGCTCCGCGCCGTCGACAGCGAGCCCAGCATCGACCACATGGCCTACGAGTTCGCGACGCAGCTGTCCCTCGTCGAGGCCGGGCTCGGCAACGCGATCCTGCCGCGGCTCGGGCGCTGCGACGTCCCGCCGGGCGTGGCGATCGTCCCGCTGTCGGACCCGCTGTCGCGCCGCGTGTACGCGGTCTGGCGCGAGGAGGCCGCCCGCCGCCCCGCCATCCGCGCCGCGCTCGGCGCCCTCCGCGCCGCCGTCCCGGCCGACCTCCCGGCCGTCTCCGCCGTCACCGGCTGACCCGTTTCCCCGCCGTCCGCCGTCACGGGGTGACCTGCTGCCCTGCCGTGTCCGCCAGCTCCGGCTGACCGCCGCGGGCCAAGGCCATGGCCGGTGGACGGACGGGCGAATCCGCCTAGGTAATCTTGCTGGCGATGACCGAGAAAACGACCGTTCACCTGTTGCGGCACGGTGAGGTGCACAATCCCGACGGGATCCTGTACGGGCGGCTGCCCGGCTACCGTCTCAGCGAGGACGGCGTCCTCATGGCGAAGGCCGTCGCCAAGTGGTTCGCCGACCGGGACGTGACCGCCATCCTCTCCTCGCCGATGCAGCGGGCGCTGGAGACGGCCGCGCCGCTGGCCGACGCGTTCGACCTGCCCGTCACGGTGGACGACCGTCTGATCGAGGCCGGCAACCACTTCGAGGGCCTGACGTTCGGGGCCGGGGCCGGGTCGCTGCGCCGCCCCGAGCACTGGCGGCATCTGGTCAACCCGTTCAAGCCCTCCTGGGGCGAGCCCTACAAGGAGCTCGCCGCCCGGATGCGCGCGGCCGTGATCAGGGCGCGGGAGGCGGCGAAGGGCCACGAGGCCGTGTGCGTCAGCCACCAGCTGCCGATCTACGTGCTGCGGCTGCACGCCGAGCGGCGGCGCCTCTGGCACCACCCCAAGCGGCGCGAATGCGATCTGGCCAGCCTGACGAGCCTGACGTTCGAGGGCAGCCGGCTGGTGGAGGTCGCCTACTGTGAGCCCGCGGCGGGGATCGCCAAGGGCCCCAGTGTCGCGGGTGCCTGACCGCACCGCTAGGTTTGAGTACTACGTCTTGTAGTAGCACGCGCTGAACTCGCCCCGAACGTCCTGAATTGGAGGTCCGTTGAGCCCCCGAGTCTCCCCGCTGCGCGCCGCCGCCGCTGCCGCCGCGCTCTGCGGGCTGATGGCCGGGTGCGCCGGGACGAGCGCCTCGGGGAACGGTCCGGACAGCGGCGACAACAGGTTCATCGCCGGCAACGGCAACATCACCGAGTACAAGCCCGCCGACCGCAAGAGCGTCCAGGACGTCGGCGGCGAGCGCCTCGACGGCGGGCAGTTCAAGCTCACCGAGCTCAAGGGCAAGGTCGTCGTCGTCAACTTCTGGGCGTCGTGGTGCGCGCCGTGCCGCGGCGAGGCGCCGTCCCTCCAGCAGGTCTACGACGAGAACAAGGCCAAGGGCGTGGCGTTCCTCGGCGTCAACTTCAAGGACTCCAAGGCCAACGCGCAGGCGTTCGAGCGCAAGTTCAAGGTCACCTACCCGAGCCTGTTCGACGACGGCGGGCAGGTCACGCTGGCGTTCCGGGAGGTCCCGCCGAGCGCGATCCCGAGCACGCTCGTCCTCGACCGGCAGGGCCGCGTCGCCGCCCGGATCATCGGCGCGACGACGTACTCCAAGCTGAACCCGCTGGTCGCCAAGGTCCTCGCGGGGACGTGAGCCGATGGGCCCCGAAATGAGCACGCAGGGATGAGCACGGTCGGCGAGACCGTCGCCAGCGGGTCGCTGGTCGCGGCCGCTCCGCTGGCGGCGCTGGCCGGGCTCGTGTCGTTCGCCTCGCCGTGCGTGCTGCCGCTCGTCCCGGGCTACCTGTCGTACGTGACGGGCATGACCGGCGCCGACCTCGCCGACCAGCGGCGCGGCCGGCTCCTCGCGGGCGCGGTGCTGTTCATCGCCGGGTTCAGCGTCGTGTTCGTCAGCTACGGCGTGATCTTCGGGGGGCTCGGCAGGTGGCTGCTGGAGTACCAGGATCCGATCACCCGCGTCCTCGGCGCCGTCACGATCGTGTTCGGCCTCGCGTTCATGGGCTTCATCCCCGGGCTGCAGCGGACCATGAAGTCGGGCCGCCTCCCGGCCGCCGGGCTCGCGGGCGCGCCGCTGCTCGGCGTCCTGTTCGGGCTCGGCTGGACGCCCTGCATCGGCCCCACGCTCGGCGCCGTGCAGGGCCTCGCGATCACCGAGGCGAGCGCCGGACGCGGCGCGCTGCTGTCGCTGGCGTACTGTGTGGGGCTTGGCCTGCCGTTCGTGGCCACCGCGGTCGCCTACCGCCGGGCGCTGGGCGCGTTCGGTGCCGTGAAGCGCCACTACCCCCTGGTCATGCGCGCGGGCGGCGGGATGCTCGTCCTCATCGGGGTGCTGCTGGTGAGCGGGCTGTGGGGGCATCTGACCATCGAGCTGAGGTCGTGGATCAGCGGCTTCGAACCGGTTATTTGAGATGACTGAAACCAGGAACGACGTTGAGGACGCGGGCACGCGGGCGCCCGCCGCGCGCCAGGCGCCGGAGGAGGTGCCGCGCCCGAAGGGCCTCGGCCCGCTCGGCTGGCTGCGCTGGGGCTGGCGGCAGCTCACCACGATGCGCACCGCGCTGATCCTGCTGTTCCTGGTGGCGCTCGGCGCGGTGCCCGGGTCGGTCCTGCCGCAGCGGGGCCAGGCGCCCGAGAAGGTCGTCGCCTATCTCGACGAGCACAGGACGCTCGGCCCGTGGCTCGACCGGTTCTCCATGTTCGACGTGTTCGCCGCGCCCTGGTTCGCGGCGATCTACATCCTGCTGTTCGTGTCGCTGGCCGGGTGCGTCATCCCGCGCGCGGTGAAGCACTACGAGTCGATGCGGGCCCGCCCGCCCGCGGCGCCGCGGAACCTGGGGCGGCTGCCGCAGTCCGCGACGTACGAGACGGACACGTCCCCGGACGACGTCCTCGCCGAAGCCCGCAAGGTGCTGCGCGGGCGCCGGTTCCGGGTGGACGTGTCGAGCGGTGCCGCGTCCGCCGAGAAGGGCTACCTCGGCGAGACGGGCAACCTGCTGTTCCACCTGGCGCTGCTGGCGCTGCTGTTCGCGCTCGGCCTCGGGAACCTGTTCGGCTACCGCGGCGACGTCCTGCTCATGGAGGGCCGGACGTTCGCGAACTCGCTCAGCCAGTACGACCAGTTCACCCCCGGCCGCGCCTTCGACGACGGCAGGCTCGCCCCCTTCACCGTCAGCCTCGACGACTTCAAGGCCGAGTACGAGACCGGCGGCGACAAGCGCGGCCAGGCCACGGATTTCAACGCCGCCATGCGCTTCCGCGCCACGCCGGACGGCAAGGAGGAGCGCTACGACCTGCGGATGAACCATCCGCTGAAGGTCGGCGGCGCGAAGGTGTACCTGCTCGGCCACGGGTACGCGCCGGTGTTCACCGTCCGGGACGCCAAGGGCAACGTCGCCTTCCAGGACTCGGTGCCGTTCATCGTGATGGAGACGCGGAACCTGACGTCCGAGGGCGTCATCAAGGCCCCCGACGCCGAACCCGACCAGCTCGCCTTCTACGGGATCCTGTGGCCGTCCGCCATGGCCAGCGAGGACGGCAAGCAGATCGTCTCCGGGTTCCCGGCGCCGCTGCGTCCCGTCGTCACGATCACCTCGTTCAAGGGCGACATCGGCCTCGACTCCGGCACCCCGCAGTCGGTCTACAAGCTGGAGGGCATCGGCAAGACGCTCCAGCCCGTCAAGGACGGCCAGAAGCTGCTGGAGCCGGGGGAGACGTTCACGCTGCCCGGCGGCGCCGGGTCGATCACGTTCGACGGCCTCAAGGAGTACGCGACCCTGTCGGTCAACCACGACCCGGGACGCATCCCCGCGCTGGTCGCGGCCATCCTGGCGGTGCTGGGCGTGGCGACGTCGTTCATGGTCCGGCGGCGCAGGGTGTGGGTCCGTGCGAGCGCCGCGGAGGGCGGGCGTACGGTTGTCGAGGTCGGCGGTCTCACGCTGGGGAGCCCGACCTCGGAGTTCGACGACATCGTGACCGCCCTGCGCGGCCCCGAGCAGGAGCCCGGCCCCGGTGAACCGGACGAGCCCGGGGAACCGAACGAGCCCGGGGAACCGGATGAGCCCGGTGAATCGGATGAGCCCGGCGAGCCGGACCTCCCGGCGACCGAATCGAAGGAGTGACGAGGTGAGCAACGCCGACCTCGCGAACCTGAGCGACAAGCTCATGCTGACCACCGTGGTGATGTACATCATCGCGCTGGTCGCCTACGCCGCCGACATGGGCTTCGGCCGCCGCGGCGTCGCCACGGCCGCCGACGCGAAGGCGTCGGTCCAGCAGAAGGCCGAGGCCAAGGTCCTGGTCGGCGCGGGCGGCGCGGCGGACGCCGACGCCCCCGAGGGCGCCAAGGCCGCCGACGCCGACGAGGGCGCCGAGCAGCGTCCCCAGGTCGACTGGGCCCGCCTCGCGATCCTGCTGAGCGTGCTGGGCGTGGGCGCGCACCTCGGCGTCCTGGTGTCCCGCGGGCTGTCCGCGAGCCGGTGGCCGTGGGGCAACATGTACGAGTTCCTCACCGCGATCTCGTTCGCCGCCGTCGCCGCGTTCATGGTCGTGACGGTCCGCTACAAGGCGCGCTTCCTCGGCGTGCCCGTCATGTTCGCCGCCGTCATCGCGCTCGGCGTGGCGAACATCTGGCTGTACGACTCGGTGGGCCCGGTCACCCCGGCGCTCAACTCCTACTGGATCGCCATCCACGTGTCCGCCGCGATCATCGCGACCGGTGCGTTCACCGTCGCGGGCGCGGCCACGATCCTGTACTTCCTGAAGTCGCGCGAGGAGGCCCGCGCCGGGGACCGGCCCAAGGGCCGGGGCGGTGCGCTGGCGCACGTCCCGTCCGCGGAGAGCCTCGACCGGCTCGCGATGCGCGTCACGATGTTCGCGTTCCCGATCTGGACGGCCGCGATCATCATGGGCGCGATCTGGGCCGACCAGGCGTGGGGCCGCTACTGGGGCTGGGACCCGAAGGAGATCTGGTCCTTCGTCACCTGGATCATCTACGCGGCCTACCTGCACGCCCGCGCCACGGCGGGCTGGAAGGGCCGCAAGGCGGCGTTCCTCTCGCTCATCGCGTTCGCCGCACTGCTGTTCAACTTCTTCGGCGTGAACTACATGTTCTCCGGGCTGCACTCCTACGCGTGAAAGATTTCCGGGACGCGTGACTCCCGGGGATGACGGCGTGTCGGGTTCCGGCTTACGCTTCCTCCGGGACCCGGTCGCGCGGCGGACGCCGCTCGCAACCCCCGCGGGTCCGCTGACAGAGGAGCCCGATGCGCTTCAAAGGCGTCCATCGCAAGCCCCGCCCCCGGGAGCTGTGGCATCGCGAACCGTTCCGTGGCGGGCGCATGCGCGGGGACGGCGCGGCCCAGGACCGCACGCCCCGCCGCGACGATGGGGCCTACTCCCCGTCGCCGCCCGACTCGGGGCAGGTGCGCCCGCGCAGCAACCAGCCGCGCGACCGGTTCGGCCGGTTCCGCAAGGCGGGCCGCGACGACGACTTCGCGCTGGGCCCCGGCGGCGTGCCGGACGGCGGGGACGCCGGCCGCGACCGCCCCGAGAGCGACGACGCGACGGGCCCGCTCGCCGGCCGGTTCGGCCGCCGCAGGCGGGGCCGGCCCCGGGCGAGCGACTACGCGTGGAGCGACTTCGAGCTCGACGACGACCGGCTGCGCGTGCTGCCGCACCCGCCGGGCGTGCCGCACGTGACCGACGGCCGCCGGAACTGCGGCGTGCTGGAGAACGTCCTGTACCGGCAGTGGGACGTCAGGGACGGGCCGCCGGGCCCCGAGGTGATCGGGGCGATCGACAGCCTGGCGGCGCTGCCGGACGGCCTCAAGGAGAAGCTCGCGGGCGGGCTCGACGGCATCTATGTCGGCCCGGGCGGCGTCCCGCAGCTGGACGACATGGGCCATCTGCGCGACCGTCCGCTGCCGTCGGGCCGCGCCACCTGGGACATCTGCGCCGGCGCCTACGGCGACCGCAAGATCGTCGTCGGGGACCGGCCGTCGCCGACGCCGGACGTGATGCTGCACGAGGTCGGGCACGCGCTCGACGACATCGACGGCGACGACGGCGAGTGGACCTCCGACAGCCCGGCCTTCCAGCGCCTGTACGAGGAGTGCCTGCCGCATCTGGCGAGCGACTTCCACCGCCAGCCGAACGCGCTCGGCCGCCGCGAGTTCTTCGCGGACGCGTTCGCCGCGATCTCCTCCCGGCAGCGCCCGGCCCTCGTCGATATGCTCGCCGGCAACATCCGGATGGCGCTGGAGGTCATGCTCTTCTTCAACCGCAGGTACGGGATCTAGGACATCCTGATGTCAGGGCGTTGTGAGAATTCTTCATCCTCGGCCGGCCCGCGAGGGCGATGGTGCCGGGGTACTAGCCGGATGAAAATTCCTCAACCGATCGATCGCGAGGGTGGACGACGATGTACGTGATCCGGCTCCCGGACGGCACGCTCCGGGTTCCGCACAGCGTTCTCGCCGACGGCGGCGAGGGCGGCTCCGGGCCCGGTCCGCGCGAGGGACGGATCATCGCCGACGCCTACGTCGAGATCGGGCCCGGCGATCCCGACTACGACCGGCTGCTCCGCGAGTCGCTGACCGAGGACGAGTGGGAGGACCGGCGCCGCCGCTGGCGGGAAGAGGACGCCGATCTGCTCCGCCGTTTCGAGGAATGGAAGTCCGATGCTCCGGGAGAGCCGGACGGCCCCGTCGAGAACGGCGACTGACTCCGGAATCGCCGCGGAATGCGAATCTTCTTCGGAAAGGCGGCCGGCCGGGAAAGGGAACGGCCCCGGCCGCCCGGGCGGGTGTCTCCCCCGGGGGACTACCACGACGCGGCGGTCCGGGCGGCTGAGGCCGGTGACGGGCCCGAGATGGCGGGGTGGGCCCGGAAAAACAGCGAGGTTCGGGCAGGTCAGCGGGCCGAATGCTCGGCGATGGGCTCATCGCCGCGCAGCAGCGCGTGCACCTCGGACTCGCGGAAGCGCCGGTGGCCTCCCGGAGTGCGGATGCTGCTGATCCGCCCCGCGGCGGCCCACCGGGTGACCGTCTTCGGGTCGACCCGGAAGAGGGCGGCGACCTCTCCTGGGGTCAGCAGGCGCTCGCTCGTGCTCTCCACGTTTTCTCTCCCCCTTTGTCCCGCTCTCGGCGCGGGTGGACTGTTTAACAGTGTGGCGGGTCAAGACCGATTTCTCCCTTGTTTTCGGAAAAGATCACGGACCGTAGTTTTTCGAGCAGGACCGATCACCATCGGTAAGGGCGCCCTTCGGAGAGTGTTCGGATGAGGTTCGCCGTTAACCCCGATTGACCTGCCAAGTCACGACTGAACGGGGTGTGGACGCGGCCCGCCGGGCCCATAGCGCCCGCCGCATCAGCCCCGTCGAAGTAGTCTCCGGTCCATGTCCGATCTTGTTTCGCTCCCGGAGATCGAACGGGCCGCCGAGCGCATCGCGGGCGTCGCCGTCCGGACGCCCCTCGTACCGTTCCCGTCCGGCCCCGCCGCCCCGCCGCGCGCCGGAGCCGCCGGGGAGCCGTCGCTGCTGGTGAAGGCCGAGTCGCTGCAGCCGATCGGCGCGTTCAAGGTGCGCGGCGCCTACTCCGCCATCGCCTCCCTCCCGGCGGAGCAGCGGGCGCGCGGCGTCGTGACGCACTCCAGCGGCAACCACGCGCAGGCCGTCGCGTACGCCGCCCGCGCGCTCGGCATCAAGGCCGTCCTGGTCATGCCGCACACCACGCCCGGCGTGAAGGTGGACGCGTGCATCGCGCTCGGCGCCGAGATCGTGTACGTCGAGCCGACCTCGCGGGCCCGCGCCGAGACCGCCGAAAAGCTCGCCGCCGCGCACGGTTTCACGATGATCCCGCCCTACGACGACGCGCGGGTGATCGCGGGGCAGGGCACGGTGGGGCTGGAGATCGTCCGCGACACTCCGGACGTGGACGTCGTGCTCGTCCCGATCAGCGGCGGCGGCCTCATCGCGGGCGTCTCCGCCGCCGTCAAGGCGCTGCGGCCCGAGGCCCGGATCATCGGCGTGGAACCGGAGCTCGCCGCCGACGCCCGCGACTCGATGGCCGCGGGACGTCCCGTCGCGTGGGGAGCGGAGGAGACCGGCCGCACCATCGCCGACGGGCTCCGCGTCCAGCAGGTCGGCGACCTGCCGTTCGCACACATGCGCGCGCATGTGGACGGCGTCGTCACCGTCACCGAGGACGAGATCCGCGTGACGATGCGCCGCCTCGCCCGCGAGACGCGCCTGATCGCAGAGCCCAGTGGCGCCGTCGCCACCGCCGCCTACCTCTACCACCATCCCGAACTCCCAGAGGGCCGCACCTATGTCTCCGTACTGTCGGGCGGCAACGTAGACCCGGCCCTCTTTCTGGACGTCCTGAGGTAGGGACTACGCTCGAAGCGTCATGCGTTCCGTCATCTTCTATTCCGTCGCGCGGCTCGCGATCTTCGCGGTGACCGTGGGCGTGCTGGCGCTGTTCGGGGCCCGCGGGTTCCTGCTCCTGCTGCTGGCGCTGCTGATCAGCGGCGTCGTCAGCTACGTGCTGCTGTCCGCGCAGCGCGACCGGATGTCCGCCGCCGTCGCCCGCGGCGCCCGCGCCCAGCGGGAGAAGTTCGACAAGTCCGTCACCCGCGAGGACGCATGAGCCGCGCCTCGCTGGAGAAGAAGCCCGCCGACGTCGCGGCGATGTTCGACGGCACCGCCGAGCGGTACGACCTGCTGAACACGCTGATGACCGGCGGGCGCGACCGGCGGTGGCGGCGCGAGGTCGTGCGGGCGCTGGCGGCGCGTCCGGGCGAGCGGGTGCTTGACCTCGCGGCCGGGACGGGCACGTCGTCGGTGCCGTTCGCCGAGGCGGGCGCCGAGACGGTGGCGTGCGACTTCTCGCTCGGCATGCTCCGCGTCGGCGCGCGCCGCCAGGCCGGTGTCCAGGGTTTGAGCTTCGTCGCCGGGGACGCCCTCCGGCTCCCCTTCGCCGACGGGTCGTTCGACGCGGTGACGATCTCGTTCGGGCTCCGCAACGTCGCCGACACTGGCAGGGCGCTCCGCGAGCTGCGGCGGGTCGCGAAGCCCGGCGGGCGGCTGGTGGTCTGCGAGGTGAGCCACCCGCCGAACGCGCTGCTGGCGTTCGGGCACCGCACGCACCTGCGCTACGGGCTGCCGCTGCTGGCCAGGGTCAGCTCCAACCCCGACTCCTACCGCTACCTCGCCGAGTCGACGCTGGCCTGGCCCGACCAGGCGGCGCTGGCGGCGCTGCTCCAGGACGCGGGCTGGAAGAACGTGCGCTGGCGCGACCTCACGTTCGGGGTCGCCGCGCTGCACCACGCCGTCAACCCGGGATGATCCCGGACGGGACCGGGAGCGAAGTTCCGGACCGGTCCATGCTCGACCGGCCCCGAATTACGCACCGGTCGTGATAAAGGAATAGACTCCCCACCGGACCTTTGTGAAGTGCTTCACAAGCGAACGAGCTGAATGAGGAAGCGCCGTGACCGACTCCGCCCGGCACGCAGACGTCCGCCACGCAGATGTGGTCGTCGTCGGGGCAGGCCCTGCCGGTTCGTCGACCGCCTACTGGTTGGCGCAGGCCGGCCTTGAGGTGTTCCTGCTGGAGAAGGCCACCTTCCCGCGCGACAAGATCTGCGGTGACGGGCTCACCCCGCGCGCCGTCCGCGCGCTCATCGGCATGGGCGTCGACGTCAACGACCCCGGCTGGGGACGCAACCGCGGCCTGCGCATCTACGGCGGCGGCGTCAAGGTCGAGCTGCCGTGGCCGGAGCTCGCGAGCTTCCCCGACTTCGGGCTCGTCCGCAAGCGCACCGACTTCGACCAGTTCCTCGCCGAGCACGCCGCGAAGGCGGGTGCCCGGCTGTTGCAGGGCTGCAACGTCACCGGCCCGATCCTGGACGAGCGCACCGACCGCATCACCGGCGTCACCGCCAGGTACGAGGGCGAGGACGTCGAGTTCCACGCGCCGCTGGTCGTCGCGGCCGACGGGAACTCGACCCGGCTGTCCCTCGCGATGGGGCTGCGGCGGCGCGAGGACCGGCCGATGGGCGTCGCCGTCCGCCGCTACTTCCAGACCCCGCGCCACGACGACGACTTCATGGAGGCGTGGCTGGAGCTGTGGGACGGCGAGCGCCTCCTGCCCGGCTACGGCTGGGTCTTCGGCGTCGGGGACGGCACGTCCAACGTCGGGCTCGGGCTCCTCAACACCAGCAAGCAGTTCCAGAACGTCGACTACCGCGCCATGCTCAAGCGCTGGTGCGCGCAGATGCCGGAGGAGTGGCAGTTCGACGAGGGCCACGCCACCTCCAAGATCCGCGGCGCGGCGCTGCCGATGGGCTTCAACCGGCAGCCGCACTACACCCGCGGGATGCTGCTCGTCGGCGACGCGGGCGGCATGGTCAACCCGTTCAACGGGGAGGGCATCGACTACGCGCTGGAGTCCGGGCGGCTGGCCGCCGACATCATGGTGCAGGCGCTCGCCCGCCGCACCCCGGCGCAGCGCGAGCGGACGCTCTACGAGTACCCCCGCATCCTGAAGGACGAGCACGGCGGCTACTTCACCCTGGCGCGGCTGTTCGTCCAGGCCATCGGGGACCCGCGGATCATGAAGTTCCTCACCGCGCACGGCCTGCCGCACCCGACGCTGATGCGGTTCACGCTCAAGCTCCTGGCAAACCTGACCGACCCCAAGGGCGGGGACGCCATGGACCGCGTCATCAACGCGATGCAGAAGGTGGCTCCGGCGGCATGAGCACAGGCCCTGAGAACCAGGCTTCCGCAGGTGCGCGGACTAATCTTCGGTACCAGACCCCCTGGAGGGGAGTGCTATTGATCGCCTTGGCTAGGGTGGCGGCGGCTCACGGAGGGCCCCACGCGCATCACCCTGTCCCGTACAACGCCGTACGTCGCGAGGAGAGGCTGTAGAGACATGGATCTCTATATTCCGGTCATCGTGCTGGGGGTGCTCGCCTTCGGCTTCGCCGCGTTCTCCGTGGTCATGGCCTCGCTCACCGGGCCGAAGCGATGGAACCGGGCCCGGCTCGACGCCTACGAATGCGGGATCGAGCCGACCCCGCAGCCGGTCGGCGGCGGGCGCTTCCCGGTCAAGTACTACCTGACGGCGATGCTGTTCATCGTCTTCGACATTGAGATCATCTTCCTTTATCCCTGGGCGGTCGCCTTCGACCGGATGGGGCTTTTCGGCCTTGTCGAGATGGCACTTTTCATCGTCACCGTCCTCGTCGCGTACGCCTACATCTGGCGCCGCGGCGGTCTGGAGTGGGACTGACATGGGTCTTGAGGAGAAACTCCCCAGCGGCTTCCTGCTGACCACGGTCGAGCAGGTCGCGGGATGGGCGCGGAAGAGCTCGGTGTGGCCGGCGACGTTCGGCCTGGCGTGCTGCGCGATCGAGATGATGGCGACCGGCGACCCCCGGCACGACTTCTCCCGGTGGGGCATGGAGCGCGCCTCGGCGACGCCGCGGCAGGCCGACCTGATGATCGTCGCGGGCCGGGTGAGCCAGAAGATGGCGCCCGTGCTGCGGCAGATCTACGACCAGATGACCGAGCCCAAGTGGGTCATCGCCATGGGCGTCTGCGCGTCGTCCGGCGGAATGTTCAACAACTACGCGATCGTGCAGGGCGTCGACCACATCGTCCCGGTGGACATCTACCTGCCCGGCTGCCCGCCGCGGCCGGAGATGCTGCTGGACTCGATCCTGAAGCTGCACGACAAGATCCAGAACACCAAGCTCGGGCCGCAGCGCGCGAAGCAGATCGCCGAGCTGGACGTGGCCAAGCGCCGCCGGCTCCCGCTGCTCGGACAGGGGGCCTGACATGAGTTCCGAGCACCCCGAACAGCAGGCCGAGCAGGGGGCCGACAAGCTCCCGGCGCACACCGAGGAGGAGCGCCGGGAGCAGCCGATCGTCCGGCAGGGCATGTTCGGCGCGAAGACGACGGGCGACACCTCCGGCTACGGCGGGCTCGTCGTCCGGCAGAGCCCGAAGGTGTCGGCAGCCCGCCCCTACGGCGGGCCCGGCGGCGCCGCCGACCCCGGCGAGTTCGACGAGATCGCCGACGAGCTGGAGCGGGCCTACCCCGACTTCGGCGACGCCATCGAGCGTGTCGTCGTCGACCGTGGCGAGCTGACGTTCTTCGTCAAGCGCGAGCACCTGCGCGAGGTCGCGAAGACGATGCGGGACGAGCCGTCCCTCCGCTTCGAGCTGTGCTCCGGCGTGTCCGGCGTGCACTACCCGAAGGACGAGGGCGCCGAGCTGCACTCCGTCACGCACCTGCTGTCGATCACGCACAACCGGCGCGTCCGGCTGGAGACCACCTGCCCGGACGCCGACCCGCACATCCCGTCGCTGGTGCCCGTCTACCCGACGAGCGACTGGCACGAGCGCGAGACCTACGACTTCTTCGGGATCGTCTACGACGGCCATCCCGCGCTCACGCGCATCGAGATGCCCGACGACTGGGTCGGCCACCCGCAGCGCAAGGATTATCCGCTTGGCGGGATCCCCGTGGAGTACCGAGGTGCGGAGATCCCGCCACCAGATGAGCGGAGGTCGTACGTTTGACATCCTCCACCAACCCGAAGGCGGTGGATTCTCCGGGTCGCCCCAGAGAACTTCCTGCTTCGCCGCGGATCGCCTCACGGACGAATCCCCGAGGTCTTATGCCCGCTCCACAGGCTCAACCCGCCAGCCCGGCGGTGAAACTGGCGGCTTGGGTATCGCCGCCCGATGCCTGCCACTCTTTCACACACGTGAGGGGAGGGAGGGGCAGTTTCTTCGAAAGTAAGTTCGAAGTAGCTGTTCCGCCAGCTCGATGAGCAGCGCCAAGTACACCGAGTACGACGCCTACGCGGCCGACGAGGCCGCCGAGGGCAAGGTGTTCGACGTCGGCGGGCAGGACTGGGACAAGGTCGTCGCCGGCGCGGAAGACCTCGGCGACGAGCGGCTCGTCGTCAACATGGGGCCGCAGCACCCGTCCACGCACGGGGTGCTCCGGCTGATCCTCACGCTCGACGGTGAGACGGTGAACGAGGCCCGGGTGGGCATCGGGTACCTGCACACCGGCATCGAGAAGAACATGGAGTACCGCACCTGGACGCAGGGCACCACGTTCTGCACCCGGATGGACTACCTCGCGCCGATCTTCAACGAGACGGCGTACTGCATGAGCGTGGAGAAGCTGCTCGGCATCACCGACCAGATCCCCGAGCGCGCCCAGATCATCCGCGTGATGATGATGGAGCTGAACCGGATCTCCTCGCACCTCGTCGCCATCGCGACGTTCGGTCTCGAACTCGGCGCGACGACGGTGATGCTCAACGGGTTCATCGAGCGCGAGTACACCCTCGACCTGTTCGAGGAGATCACCGGCCTGCGGATGAACATGGCCTACGTCCGTCCGGGCGGGGTCGCGCAGGACCTGCCGAGCGGCGCGACCAGCAAGATCCGCGACTACCTCGACCGGATGCCGAAGCGCATCCAGGCGCTCCGCAAGCTGATGGACGACAACAAGGTCTTCAAGCTGCGGACGCAGAACGTCGCCTACCTGGACCTCACCGGCTGCATGGCGCTCGGCGTCACCGGCCCGGTCCTGCGCGCGACGGGCCTGCCGTGGGACCTGCGCAAGTCGCAGCCCTACTGCGGCTACGAGACCTACGACTTCGAGGTCGCGACGCAGGACACCTGCGACGTGTACGGCCGCTACCTCGTCCGGATGGACGAGATGGAGGAGTCGCTCAAGATCGTCGAACAGTGCCTGGACCGGCTGCAGGCCGCCAAGGGCCCGGTGATGATCGAGGACAAGAAGATCGGCTGGCCGGCGCAGCTCGCGATCGGCGCGGACGGCATGGGCAACTCGCCCCGGCACATCGCGCACATCATGGGCACGTCGATGGAGGCGCTGATCCACCACTTCAAGCTGGTGACGGAGGGCTTCCGGGTGCCGGCGGGGCAGGCGTACGCGCCGATCGAGTCGCCGCGCGGCGAGCTCGGCGCCCACGTGGTCAGCGACGGCGGCACCCGCCCGTACCGCGTGCACTTCCGCGAGCCGTCCTTCGTCAATTTGCAGGCCACGCCGGCGATGTCGGAGGGCGGCATGGTCGCCGACATCATCGCGGCGGTCGCCAGCCTCGACCCGGTCATGGGGGGAGTGGACCGATGACGTACGAACCCGACGTTCGCGAACGCCTGGAGCGGGACGCGAAGGAGATCATCGGCCGGTATCCCCGGCCGCGGTCGGCGCTGCTGCCGATGCTGCACCTCGTGCAGTCGGTGGAAGGGCACGTCACGCAGGACGGCATCGAGTTCTGCGCCGAGCAGCTCGGGATCACGCCGGCGCAGGTCGTCGGCGTCGTGACGTTCTACACGCAGTACAAGCAGAAGCCGGTCGGCGAGTACCACGTCGGCGTGTGCATCAACACGCTGTGCGCGGTGATGGGTGGCGACCAGATCTGGGACGAGCTGAGCGAGCACACCGGCCTCGGCCACGACGAGGCCACCCCGGACGGCAAGGTCAGCCTGGAGCGGATCGAGTGCAACGCCGCCTGCGACTTCGCCCCGGTGATGATGGTCAACTGGGAGTTCTTCGACAACATGACTCCCGAGAAGGCCAAGCAGCTCGTCGACGGCCTGCGCTCGGGTGAGCGCGTCCTTCCCACCCGCGGGGCCGAGAGCCTGGCCACGTGGAAGGAGGCGTCCCGCGTCCTCGCCGGGTTCCCGGACGGGCGCGCGGGCGAGGGCGTCCAGGCCGGTCCGGAGTCGCTGCGCGGCCTGAAGCTCGCGCAGGAGCGCGGCTGGGCCGCCCCGTCCACCGAGGCGGACCGCGAGCGCCCGGACGAGCCGGTGAAGCCGGAGGACATCAGCGAGCCGCCGCACGAGCCGGGCAAGCCCATCCCCGGTGACGCGAAGCCCGGCAGCCAGGAAGGCCGGAACAAGTGACCACGCTCACCCCGATCCTCACCAAGAACTGGGACCAGGCCGACTCGTTCACCCGCGCGGGCTACGAGCGCGACGGCGGCTACAAGGCGCTGCGCAAGGCGTTCCGGATGGAGCCGGACGAGATCGTCCAGGCGGTCAAGGACTCCGGGCTCCGCGGCCGCGGCGGCGCGGGCTTCCCCACCGGCATGAAGTGGGGGTTCCTGCCGCCGACCAGCCCGAACCCGCGGTACCTGGTCGTCAACGCCGACGAGTCCGAGCCGGGCACGTGCAAGGACATCCCGCTGATGATGGCCAACCCGCACGTGCTGGTCGAGGGCGTCATCATCAGCTCGTACGCGATCAGGTCGAACGTCGCGTTCATCTACGTGCGCGGCGAGGTGCTGCACGTGATCCGCCGGCTGCACCAGGCGGTCGCGGAGGCGTACGAGGCGGGCTACCTCGGCAAGGACATCCTCGGCTCCGGGTACGACTTGGACGTCGTCGTCCACAGCGGCGCCGGCGCCTACATCTGCGGCGAGGAGACGGCGCTGCTGGACTCCCTCGAAGGGTTCCGCGGCCAGCCCCGGCTGAAGCCCCCCTTCCCCGCGGTGGCGGGCCTGTACGGCGGGCCCACTGTCATCAACAACGTCGAGTCGATCGCGTCGGTTCCCTCGATCGTCGGGAACGGGCCGGACTGGTTCGCCTCGATGGGCACGGAGAAGTCGCAGGGCTTCGGGATCTTCTCGCTGTCCGGGCACGTGACGCGGCCCGGCCAGTACGAGGCGCCGCTCGGCATCACGCTGCGCGAGCTGCTCGACATGGCGGGCGGGATCCGCGAGGGGCACCGGCTGAAGTTCTGGACGCCTGGCGGCTCGTCCACGCCGATCTTCACCGAGGAGCACCTGGACGTGCCGCTGGACTTCGAGTCCGTCGGCGCCGCCGGGTCCATGCTCGGCACCCGGGCGCTGCAGATCTTCGACGAGACGACGTGCGTCGTCCGGGCGGTGCTGCGCTGGTCGGAGTTCTACGCGCACGAGTCGTGCGGCAAGTGCACGCCGTGCCGCGAGGGCACCTACTGGTACAAGCTCATGCTGAAGCGGCTGGAGTCCGGCCAGGGCACCGAAGAGGACCTGGAGACGCTCCTCGACATCTCCGACAACATCCTCGGCCGCGCGTTCTGCGCCCTCGGCGACGGCGCGACGAGCCCGGTCGTCTCGTCCATCAAGCTGTTCCGCGACGAGTACGTACGGCACTTCGAGCAGGGCGCCTGCCCGTTCGACCCGGCCAAGTCCACCCTCTGGGGAGGTGCCAAGTGACCGTCACCGACGACAAGTCGGCGGTGGAGAAGGTCGAGATGGTCTCCTGCACCATCGACGGCTTCGAGATCGAGGTGCCGAAGGGCACGCTGATCATCCGGGCCGCCGAGCTGCTCGGCATCCAGATCCCCCGGTTCTGCGACCATCCGCTGCTCGACCCGGTCGGGGCGTGCCGGCAGTGCCTGGTGGAGATTCCCGACGCCGGGAACGGCCGCGGGATGCCGAAGCCGCAGGCCTCGTGCACCACCGCCGTGATGCCGGGCATGGTCGTCAAGACCCAGCTCACCTCGCCGGTGGCCGACAAGGCCCAGCACGGCATCATGGAGTTCCTGCTCATCAACCACCCGCTGGACTGCCCGATCTGCGACAAGGGCGGCGAGTGCCCGCTGCAGAACCAGGCGATGTCCAACGGGCGCGGCGAGACCCGGTTCGTCGAGGCCAAGCGGACGTTCCCGAAGCCGATCCCGCTGTCCAGCCAGGTGCTGCTCGACCGCGAGCGCTGCATCCAGTGCGCCCGCTGCACCCGCTTCTCGGACCAGATCGCCGGCGACGCGTTCATCGACCTGTTCGAGCGCGGCGCGAAGGAGCAGGTCGGCGCGGCGGACGGCAAGCCGTTCCAGTCGTACTTCTCCGGCAACACCGTGCAGATCTGCCCGGTCGGGGCGCTGACCGGGACCGCGTACCGGTTCCGGTCGCGGCCGTTCGACCTGGTGTCGACGCCGAGCGTGTGCGAGCACTGCGCGTCGGGATGCTCGATGCGCACCGACCACCGGCGCGGGAAGATCACGCGGCGGCTGGCCGGGGACGACCCGCGGGTCAACGAGGAATGGAACTGCGACAAGGGCCGCTGGGCGTTCACCTACGGGACGCAGCCCGAGCGGCTGACGCACCCGCTCGTCCGCAACGAGGACGGCGTGCTCGAACCGGCCTCCTGGCCGGAGGCGCTGGCCATCGCGGCCGAGGGCCTCGCGGCGGCGCGCGGCTCCGCCGGGGTGCTGACCGGTGGCCGCGTCACGCTTGAGGACGCCTACGCCTACGCCAAGTTCGCGCGGATCGCGCTCGGCACCAACGACGTCGACTTCCGGGCCCGCCCGCTGTCGGACGAGGAGTCGCGGTTCCTGGCCTCCTCGGTCGCGGGACGCTCCATCGAGGTGTCGTACGCCGATCTGGAGAAGGCGCCCGCCGTGCTCCTCGCCGGGTTCGAGCCGGAGGAGGAGTCGCCGATCGTGTTCCTGCGGCTCCGCAAGGCGTTCCGCAAGAACCGGCTGAAGGTGTTCGGCGTCGCGCCGTTCGCGACGCGCGGGCTGAGCAAGGTCGGCGGGACGCTCCTGCAGGCCGCGCCCGGCACGGAGGCCGAGGCGCTCGGCGCCGTCATCGGCGACGCGGCGCGCTCCGACGTCCGCACGCTGCTGGAGGCGCCCGGCGCCGTGATCCTCGTCGGCGAGCGGCTTGCGACCAGCGCGGGCGCGCTGACCGCGGCGGTGCGGCTGGCGCAGGTGACCGGCGCGAAGCTGGCGTGGGTGCCGCGCCGGGCCGGGGAGCGCGGCGCGATCGAGGCCGGGGCGCTGCCCGGGCTGCTGCCGATCGGCCGCCCGGTGACCGACCCGGAGGCGCGGGCCGAGGTCGCCCGCCGGTGGGGCGTCGCGGAACTGCCCGCCGCGCCCGGCCAGGACGCCGACGGCATCATCGCCGCGGCCGCGGACGGACGGCGCGGCGCGCTGCTCGTCGGCGGCGTCGACCCCTACGACCTGGCCGACCCGGACGCGATGCTCCGCGCCCTGGACGCCACCGAGTTCGTGGTCAGCCTGGAGCAGCGGCCGAGCGCGGTCACCGACCGCGCCGACGTGGTGTTCCCGGTCGCGGCCGTCGCGGAGAAGTCCGGGACGTTCGTCGACTGGGAGGGCCGCGGCCGCCAGTTCGACATCGTGCTGAAGGCGGCCGGGAAGATGTCCGACCTGCGGGTCCTGGACGCCCTCGCCGACGAGATGGACGTCCACCTGGGCCTGCCGGGCCCGGACGTGGCGCGCCGCGAGCTCGCCGAACTCGGCGCCTACCGCGGCGACCGCCCGGACGCGCCGAACGTCGCGCAGCCGCTGCCGCCGCACCCCGACGCCGGTGAGGCCGTGCTCGCGACCTGGCGGCTGCTGCTCGACCGGGGCCGCCTCCAGGACGGCGAGCCGTTCCTCGCGGGCACCGCCAAGGCCGCGGTCGCCCGGCTGTCGCCCGCGACGGCCGAGGAGATCGGCGCCACGGACGCGGTGAAGGTGACGGCGGCGCGCGGCGAGGTCGTCCTCCCGCTGGAGATCACCGCCGACCTGCCCGACCGGGTCGTGTGGCTGCCGACGAACTCGGCGGGCTGCGCGGTGCACCGGGACCTGGGCGCGGCCGCCGGAGGCGTCGTGAAGATCGCGAGCGCGACGCTCCCGGCCGCGACCGCCGCGTCCGGCGCGACCGCGGCGACCGCCGCGACGGAGAATGCCGGAGGCGTGAAATGAACCCGACCCCGTCGGCCCCGGCCCAGGAGCCGCTGCAGGGTTTCGGCAACGACCCGTGGTGGCTGATCGGCGGCAAGGCGGTCGTCGTCTTCGCGTTCCTGGTCGTGACCGTGCTGCTCACGATGTGGATCGAGCGGCGCGTCATCGGCCGGATGCAGCTGCGCGTCGGCCCGAACCGCGCCGGGCCCTTCGGCCTGCTGCAGGGCCTCGCGGACGGCGTGAAGCTCGCCCTGAAGGAGGACATCGTCCCCCGCCAGGTCGACAAGGTCGTGTTCGTCCTCGCGCCGGTCATGTCGGCGGTGCCGGCGTTCATCTCGTTCGCCATCATCCCGTTCGGCCCGAACGTGTCGATCTTCGGGCACGAGACGGCGCTGCAGCTCACCGATCTTCCGGTGGCGGTGCTGCTCGTCCTCGCGATGTCCTCGCTCGGGATCTACGGGGTCGTGCTGGCGGGCTGGTCGTCGATGTCGCCGTACTCGCTGCTCGGCGGGCTCCGCTCGTCCGCGCAGATGATCTCCTACGAGATCGCGATGGGTCTGTCGTTCGTCGCGGTGTTCATGTTCGCGGGCTCGATGTCCACGTCGGAGATCGTCGCGGCGCAGCACGACAAGTGGTTCGTGCTCCTGCTGCTGCCGTCCTTCATCGTCTACGTGATCACGATGATGGGCGAGTCC
This sequence comes from Actinomadura sp. 3N508, assembly GCF_044326375.1. Classification (NCBI taxonomy): domain Bacteria; kingdom Bacillati; phylum Actinomycetota; class Actinomycetes; order Streptosporangiales; family Thermomonosporaceae; genus Actinomadura; species Actinomadura sp. 3N508. The sequence goes on along the minus strand of NZ_JBIRAX010000001.1, from coordinate 1,290,078 downwards.
AACCGCATCCCGTTCGACCTGCCCGAGGGCGAGGGCGAGCTGGTCGGCGGCTTCCACACCGAGTACTCGTCGCTGAAGTTCGCGATGTTCTTCCTCGCGGAGTACATCAACCTCACGACGCTGTCCGCGCTCGCCACCACGCTGTTCCTCGGCGGCTGGCGCGCCCCCTTCCCGATCTCCACGGTCTGGGCGGGCGCCAACTCCGGCTGGTGGCCGATCCTGTGGTTCCTGGCCAAGGTCTTCCTGTTCATCTTCTTCTTCATCTGGCTGCGCGGCACGCTCCCGCGCGTCCGCTACGACCAGTTGATGAAGCTCGGCTGGAAGGTGCTGATGCCCTTCTCGCTCGGCTGGATCCTGCTGGTCGCCACCATCCGCGCGCTCCGCAACGACGGCTACGACATGCGGCAGATCGTGATCTACGCCGCGGTCGCCGCGGCGGTGGTGCTGCTCGCGACGGTGGTCTGGGAGATGGTCCGCGGCGGCGAGGACGAGAAGGAGATCGTGCCGGGCGCGGCGGAGCAGGGCGGCAGGCCCGATCCGTCCGCCGGCGGGTTCCCGGTGCCGCCCATGGACGCTCCCCACTACCACGGACGGGGCGGGAAGCCGGCCGGGGTATCCATCGCATCCCCTCCTGAGGAGGTCACCAGTGGGACTAACTGATTTCCTGAACCCGGTGAAGGGGTTCGGGGTCTCGTTCCACCAGATGTTCATGAAGAGCGAGACCGTTCAGTACCCCGAGGTGAAGAAGCCGACCGCCCCGCGCTTCCACGGGCGGCACCAGCTCAACCGGTGGCCGGACGGTCTGGAGAAGTGCATCGGCTGCGAGCTGTGCGCCTGGGCGTGCCCGGCCGACGCGATCTTCGTCGAGGGCGCCGACAACGACCCGGACGAGCGCTACTCGCCCGGCGAGCGGTACGGCCGCATCTACCAGATCAACTATCTGCGCTGCATCCTCTGCGGGCTGTGCATCGAGGCGTGCCCGACCCGGGCGCTCACGATGACCAACGAGTACGAGCTCGCCGACGACAGCCGCGAGAGCCTGATCTACACCAAGGAGATGCTGCTGGCGCCGCTGCGCGAGGGCATGGAGGCGCCGCCGCACGAGATGCGGCTCGGCGACACCGAGGAGGACTACTACCGCCTCGGCCTCCAGCCGTCGGACGACGCGCCCACCATCTCGTCCGAGGGCGGCGGGCGCGCGAGCGTCGACGACGCGGTCAAGCAGGAGAAGGCCGCCAAGCGCGGCAGGTCCCGCAAGGGCGGTGAAGGCAAATGAGCTCCGCCCACGTGCTCGCCGCCGAAGTGGCGGACAAGCACGCCGCCGAGCCGTTCTTCTTCTGGGTGCTCGCGGTCGTCTCGGTCTGCGCCGCGCTCGGCATGATCCTCGTGCGGAAGGCCGTCCACTCGGCGCTGCTGCTGGCGACGGTGATGCTGTCGCTCGCCGCGCTGTACGCGATCCAGAACGCGCCGTTCCTGGCGTTCGTGCAGGTCATCGTGTACACCGGCGCGGTGCTGATGCTGTTCCTGTTCGTGCTGATGCTCGTCGGGGTCAGCTCCACCGACTCGCTGGTGGAGACGATCCGCGGGCAGCGCTTCTGGGCCGTGATCGCGGCGGTCGGGTTCGCCGTGCTGCTGACGGTCGGGCTCGGGAACGCGGCGCTGAGCAGTTCCGCGGGTCTCGACCAGGCCAACGCGGAGGGCAACGTCATCGGCCTGGCCCGGCTGCTGTTCTCCAAGTACGTGTTCGCGTTCGAGGCGACCAGCGCGCTGCTGATCACCGCGGCGCTGGGCGCGATGGTGCTGGCGCACCGGGAGCGGATGGAGCCGAAGCCGACGCAGAAGGATCTGTCCAAGGGACGGTTCCTGTCCGGCGACCACCCGGGCCCGCTGCCCGGACCCGGCACCTACGCCCGGCACAACGCCGTCGACATGCCGGCGCTGCTGCCCGACGGGACGCCGTCCGAGCTGTCGGTCAACCCGGTCATCGCCGCCCGCACCGACACCGCGGAGCGGCACGCCGACCTGTACGGCGGGACCGAGGAGGAGGCCGTCGAGCGGGACGTCCGCGCGGTGCAGGCCGTCACCGAGGACGTGCGCGACGCGGACGCAGAAGGCCGCGCCGTCAAGTCCGGTTCTCCCACCGCCGGTAACGAAGGCGAGGCTGGTCAATGAGTCCGGGGCACTACCTGGCGCTCGCGACGATCCTGTTCACCATCGGAGCGCTCGGCGTCCTCGTGCGCCGCAACGCGATCGTGGTGTTCATGTGCGTCGAGCTCATGCTGAACGCGACGAACCTGGCGTTCGTGTCGTTCTCCCGCATGCACGGCAACCTGGACGGCCAGATCATCGCCTTCTTCGTGATGGTGGTGGCCGCGGCGGAGGTCGTGGTCGGACTGGCGATCATCATGACCGTCTTCCGGACCCGCAGGTCGTCGTCGGTGGACGACGTGAACCTGCTGAAGTACTGAGAGGCCGGAAATGAAAGCGGAAGGCATCCAGGCCGCGTCCTGGCTCCTCATCGCGCTCCCACTCGCCGGCGCCGCGATCCTCCTGCTGGGGGGACGGCGCACCGACAGGTGGGGGCATCTGCTCGGCGTCACCATGTCGTTGGCGTCGTTCGCGGTGGGCGCGGCGATGTTCGTGCAGATGCTCGGGTACGAGGCCGAGGAACGGCGCCGCACCCTGCACCTGTGGGACTTCATCGACGTCGGCTCGTTCAAGATCGGCATGGACCTGCTGGTGGACCCGCTGTCCATCAGCTTCGTCCTGCTGATCACCGGCGTCGGCTCCCTGATCCACATCTACTCCATCGGCTACATGGCCGAAGACCCCGAGCGCCGCAAGTTCTTCGCCTACCTGAACCTGTTCGTCGCGGCGATGCTGCTGCTGGTGCTCGGCGACAACTTCCTGATCATGTTCCTGGGCTGGGAGGGCGTCGGTCTCGCCTCCTACCTGCTGATCGGGTTCTGGCAGTACAAGCCGACCGCCGCGACCGCCGCGAAGAAGGCGTTCGTCGTCAACCGCGTCGGCGACATGGGGCTGATCATCGCGATCGCGCTGATCTTCGCCACGTTCGGGACGGTCGGCTACGGCCCGATCCTCGGCACCGGCGCCGAACACGTGGGCCTCGCGTCCCAGCTCGGCACCGGCACCGCCACGGCGATCGGGCTGCTGCTCCTGCTCGGCGCGTGCGGCAAGTCGGCGCAGCTCCCGCTCCAGTCCTGGCTGCTGGACGCGATGGAGGGCCCGACCCCCGTGTCGGCCCTCATCCACGCCGCGACGATGGTGACCGCGGGCGTGTACCTGATCGTCCGGGCCGGGCCGATCTTCGAGATGTCCGACACGGCGCAGCTCGTCGTGACGATCGTCGGCGCGGCCACGCTGCTGTTCGGTGCGATCATCGGGTGCGGCAAGGACGACATCAAGAAGGCCCTCGCCGGGTCGACGATGTCGCAGATCGGCTACATGCACCTGGCCGCCGGGCTCGGCAAGGCGGGTTACGTCTTCGCCATCGCGCACCTCATCGCGCACGGCTTCTTCAAGGCGGGCCTGTTCCTCGGCGCTGGCTCGGTCATGCACGGCATGAAGGACGACGTGAACATGCGCCACTACGGCGCGCTCCGCGGGGTCATGGTCGTCACCTACGCGACGTTCGGGCTCGGCTACCTCGCCATCATCGGCTTCCCGGGCCTGTCCGGCTGGTTCACCAAGGACGGCATCATCGAGGTCGCCTTCGACAAGGGCGGCACGTCCGGCATGATCCTCGGGTCCTGCGCGCTGATCGGCGCCGGGATCACCGCGTACTACATGTCGCGGGTCATGTTCATGACGTTCTTCGGTGAGAAACGCTGGGACGACGACGCGCACCCGCACGAGTCCCCGGCCGTCATGACGTGGCCGCTGATCCTGCTGGCGGTCGGCTCGGTCGGCGCGGGCGGGTTCCTCGTCCTCGGCGGGTTCGCCGACTTCCTCGAACCGGTCGTCGGTGCGCCCGAGCACCACCACGAGTTCAAGCCGCTCGCCGCGCCCGGCATCGCCACCTTCGTGCTGATGATCATCGGTGCGGGGATCGCGTGGCGGCAGTACGGCAGCCGTAAGGTGCCGCGCGAGGCGCCGAAGGGCTCCTTCGTCACCGTCGCGGCCCGCAAGGACCTGTACGGCGACGCGCTGAACGAGTCGCTGCTGATGCGTCCCGGCCAGTGGCTGACCCGGCTCGCGGTCTGGTTCGACGGCCGCGGCGTCGACGGCGCCGTCAACGGCACCGCCGCCGGGATCGGCGGGACGTCCGGCCGGTTCCGCCGCGTCCAGACCGGCTTCGCCCGCTCCTACGCCCTTTCGATGTTCCTCGGCGCCGCCCTCGTGGTGGCCGCCCTGCTGGCGGTGAATGTCTCGTGAACGACTTTCCCTGGCTGAGCGTCCTCATCGCGCTGCCCCTGGTGGGCGCGGTGCTGCTCAGCGTCATCCCGCGCGAGCGGGAGACGCTGGTCAAGCGGTTCGCGCTCGGTGTCTCCCTCGTCGTCGCGGTCCTCGCCGGTGTGATGGCGGCCGGGTTCGACGCGGACGGCGCCCGCTTCCAGTACGACGAGAAGTACTGGTGGATCAAGGAGTTCGGCGTCCACTGGGCGGTCGGCGTCGACGGCGTCGCGCTCGTGCTGATCCTGCTGTCGGTGATCCTCGTCCCGCTGGTGATGCTGGCGTCCTGGACGGAGGCCGACCGCTCCGGCGGCGTCGACGTCCCCGCCAAGCGCTCGGTGAAGACGTACTTCGCGCTGCTGCTGTCCCTCGAAGCGGCCATGATCGGCGTGTTCGCCGCGACCGACGTGTTCCTGTTCTACGTCTTCTTCGAGGCGATGCTCATCCCGGTGTACTTCATCATCGGGTACTACGGCGGCGCGCAGCGCTCCTACGCCGCGGTGAAGTTCCTGCTGTACTCGCTGCTCGGCGGGCTGCTGATGCTCGTCGCGGTGATCTGGCTGTACCCGCTGTCTAGCAAGCCGGTCGCCGAGGGCGGCGTCGGGCACGGCACGTTCATGTTCGACGAGCTGTCGAAGATGAACCTCGACCCGACGACCGCGAAGTGGCTGTTCCTCGGCTTCTTCATCGCGTTCGCGATCAAGGCGCCGATGGTGCCGGTGCACACCTGGCTCCCGGACGCGGCGCAGCAGTCGCCGCCCGGCGCGCTGGTGCTGATCGTCGGCGTCCTCGACAAGGTCGGCACGTACGGGATGCTGCGGTTCTGCCTGGAGCTGTTCCCCGGCGCGTCCAAGTGGGCGACGCCGGCCGTGCTCGCGCTCGCGGTGGTCAGCATCATCTACGGCGCGGTCCTCGCGATCGGGCAGGTCGACCTGAAGCGGCTCATCGCCTACACGTCGGTGTCGCACTTCGGGTTCATCGTGCTCGGCATCTTCGCGATGACGTCGCAGGGCCAGTCCGGCGCGACGCTGTACATGGTGAACCACGGCTTCTCCACCGGCGCGCTGTTCCTGATCATCGGCTTCATGATCGTCCGGCGCCGGTCGGCGAAGATCTCCGACTACGGCGGCGTGCAGAAGGCGGCGCCGGTCCTCGCCGGGACGTTCCTCGTCGCGGGCTTGTCCGGCCTCTCGCTACCCGGCCTGTCCACGTTCGTCTCGGAGTTCCTGGTCATCGTCGGGACGTTCGACCGCTACAAGTGGGCCGGTGCGCTCGCCGTCAGCGGCGTCGTCCTCGCCGCGATCTACATCCTCTGGATGTACCAGCGGACCATGGGCGGCCCGAAGGCCCCCGCCGTCGAGGGCATGAAGGACCTGAACGCCCGCGAGAAATGGGCCGTCGCCCCGATCCTCGCGATCATCATCGCGATGGGCGTCTTCCCCCAGCCGGTGCTGAACGTGATCAACCCTTCGGTGAAGGAGACCCTGGTGCGGGTCGACAAGCACGACCCCGCGCCGGACATCACCGGTAACGTCGCCGAGAACGGAGCCCGTCCATGAACACCCGCGGTCAAGGGACCCTGATCCTGGCGCAGGGGGGTGACATCCCCGCGCCGCACATCGAGTACGGGCAGCTCGCCCCGATGCTGCTGGTCTTCGGCGTCGCCGTGGCGGGGGTGCTGGTCGAGGCGTTCGTCGGCCGGACATGGCGGTACTACCTTCAGGTGCCGCTCGCGTTCCTCGGCCTCGCCGGAGGCTTCGCCTGGACGGTCGCGCTCGCATGGCGCGACAACCCGCACCACGTGGCAGCCGAAGGCGCCCTCGGCGTGGACGGCCCGACCCTGTTCCTCCAGGGCACCATCCTGGTGCTGGCGCTGGTCAGCCTCCTGCTGATCGCCGAGCGCGGCGACGGCCGCGCCGGAGCGGTCGGCGGGCACTTCGCCGCGCAGGCGTCGGCACTGCCGGGCAGCGAGGCCGAGCAGCGCAGCACGCAGGCGGGCGTCATCCAGACCGAGGTCTTCCCGCTGATGATGTTCGCCGTCGGCGGCATGCTGATGTTCCCGGCGGCGAACGACCTGCTCACGATGTTCGTCGCGCTGGAGGTCCTGTCGCTGCCGCTGTACCTGCTGTGCGGGCTGGCCCGCCGCAGGCGCCTGCTCTCGCAGGAGGCGGCCGTCAAGTACTTCCTTCTCGGCGCGTTCTCCTCGGCGTTCTTCCTGTACGGCGCCGCGCTCCTGTACGGCTACGCCGGATCGGTGCGGCTGTCGGACATCTCCGCGCAGATCGGCAAGGACGCCGGCAACGAGACGCTGCTCCTCGCGGGCGTCGCGCTGCTGTCGGTCGGGCTGCTGTTCAAGCTCGGCGGCGTCCCGTTCCACATGTGGAAGCCCGACGTGTACCAGGGCGCCCCCACCCCGATCACGGCGCTGATGGCGTCCTGCACGGTCGTGTCCGCGTTCGGCGCGATCCTGCGCGTCTACTACGTGGTGTTCGAGACCCTCGAATGGGACTGGCGCCCGTTCATGTGGGGTGTGGCCATTCTCACCATGGCCATCGGGTCGATCATCGCGATCACCCAGACCGACATCAAGCGGATGCTGGCCTACTCGTCGATCGCGCACGCGGGCTTCCTGCTCATGGGCGTGATCGCCTCGTCGCCGGACGGCCTGTCCAGCACCCTGTTCTACCTGCTCGCCTACGGGTTCACCTCCGTCGGCGCGTTCGCCGTCGTCACGATGGTGCGGGACGCGGGCGGCGAGGCGGGCCACCTGTCGCGGTGGGCCGGCCTGGGCAAACGCTCCCCGGTCGTGGCGGGAGTGTTCGCCTTCTTCCTGCTGGCCTTCGCCGGTATCCCGCTGACCAGCGGGTTCACCGGGAAGTTCGCGGTGTTCAAGGCGGCCGTCGAGGAGGGCGCGACACCGCTGGTGATCGTCGCGGTCATCTCGTCCGCCGTCGCCGCGTTCTTCTACGTCCGTGTGATCGTCGTCATGTTCTTCAGCGAGCCGGACGCGGACGGGCCGGTCGTGGTGGCCGGGCCGGCGACCGCGGTCGCGGTGGCGCTCGGCGCGACGGCTACTGTGGTACTCGGCGTGCTCCCACAGCCCATTCTGGACCTTGCGGGACAAGCCACGACCCACATGTTCGTCCGGTAGGGAGTCCTGGGTGAGCAACCCTTCCAGCGAGAAACCCGGCGGGCCGGGCACCGAGTCCGGCCCGTTCGGGCTTTCCATCGACGCGGCGCTCGCCGCCGACGCCAAGGAGCGCCTCGCCGCCGTCGAGGCCCTCCTCCTCGACCGCGTCCGCGGTGAGGACCCGCTGCTCTCCGACGCCTCCAAGCACCTCCTCGAAGCGGGCGGCAAGCGGTTCCGGCCGATGCTGGTGCTGCTCGCCTCCCACTTCGGCGACCCGTCCGCGCCGGGCATCATCCCCGCCGCCGTCGTCGTCGAGCTGACCCATCTCGGCACCCTCTACCACGACGACGTGATGGACGAGGCGACCGTCCGCCGCGGCCAGCAGTCCGCCAACTCCCGCTGGACGAACACCGTCGCGATCCTCACCGGCGACTACCTGTTCGCCCGCGCGTCCGACCTGCTCGCCGACCTCGGTCCGGACGCCGTCCGCATCCAGGCCCGCGCGTTCGGCCGCCTCGTCCGCGGCCAGATCCAGGAGACGGTCGGCCCGCGTCCCGAGGCCGACCAGCTGGAGCACTACCTCCAGGTCGTGGCCGACAAGACCGGCTCCCTCATCGCCGTGTCCGGCCACTTCGGCGCGCTGCTCGCGGGCGCGCCGCCCGAGATCGTCCGGACGGTCACCTCCGCGTGCGAGAAGATCGGCATCGCGTTCCAGCTGTCCGACGACATCCTGGACATCGCGTCCGAGACGGAGGAGTCGGGCAAGACCCCCGGCACCGACCTCCGCGAGGGAATCCGCACCCTGCCGATGCACCACGTCCTCGCCGGGATCGGCTCCGGCCCTGACGACGCCCGCCTCCGCGAACTCCTCGTCCAGGACCTCTCCGACGACGCCCTCCACGCCGAGGCCCTCGCGCTGCTCCGCGCGCACCCCGCCATGGACCGCGCCCGCGCCGACCTCCGCCGCTGGGCCGAGGACGCCCGCAAGGAACTCCTCACCCTCCCGGCCATCCCCGCCCGAGACGCCCTCACCCACCTCTGCGACTACGTGGTCTCAAGAACGGGCTGACGCCGCGGGCCTAGACGTTCTGCGGCTGGGCCTCTTCGGAGAGGCCGCGGTACTTCATGGCGTGCAGGACGAGGTCGATGAGGACCTCCTTGCACGAGTCGAGCCGGCGGGCGTCGCAGAGCATCACGGGAACCTTCGGGCCCAGGTTGAGGGCCATCTGGATCTCCGCGAGGTCGTACTGCTTGGCGCCCTCGAAGCAGTTGACGGCGACGACGAACGGCGTCTTGCGGCGCTCGAAGTAGTCGACCGACGGGAAGCAGTCGGACAGGCGCCGCGTGTCGGCGAGGACGACCGCGCCGAGCGCGCCGAGCGCGACCTCGTCCCACATGAACCAGAAGCGCTTCTGGCCGGGGGTGCCGAACAGGTAGAGGACGTACTCGTCGCGCATCGTGATGCGGCCGAAGTCCATCGCGACCGTGGTGGTGTCCTTGCGCTCGACGCCCGCGACGTCGTCCACGCCGACGCCGCGGTCGGTGAGGAGTTCCTCGGTGCGCAGCGGCTGGGTCTCCGAGACCGTGCCCACCATGGTGGTCTTGCCGACCCCGAAGCCGCCCGCGATCACGATCTTGACCGCGGTGGGGAGCCGGCGGGCGCGCACACCCCCTGCCGGGGGGTAGCGCCTAGAGGGCCCGGAGACCATCGATCACCGCCTTGTAGATCCTGATGTCGTGCATGTCCGCCTCCGGTTCGGGTTCCTGCAGGGAGACGAACCCCTTGTCGAGCAGGTCGCCGAGCATCACCCGCACCGTCGCGACGGGAAGGTCGAGATGGCCGGTGATCTCGGCGACCGACATCACGTTCTGGCAGAGCCGGATGATGGCCAGATGCTCGGGCCCGAGCCCGACCGTGGTCTCGGGTTCCATGCCGACCGCGACCACCAGCGTGATCAGGTCGAACCTGCCCCGGGACGGCTCGGTGCGGCCGCTCGTCATCACGTACGGGCGCACCATCGGGCCGGCGCTCTCGTCGAGCCAGCGCTCCGCGGCGTCCTGCTCGGGCGGCGTGGACGGCGTGGGCGGCGGTGGATCGTCCGCCCAGAAATCGAGCGACGGGTCGTCCGGGGGGATCATGCGGGACGCCCCTCGGCGCTCTCCGTCCGGGACGGCGAGGTGAGGTGGTGGCCCATCGCCGTGACGAGCATCGCCATCTCGTAGGCGGTGAGGCCGACGTCGGCGTCCTCCTCGGCCAGCACCGCGAGGCAGGCGCCCTTCCCGGCGACCGTCACCAGCAGGTACGCGGACTGCATCTCGACGATCGTCTGCCGGACGGGACCGCCGCCGAACCGGGTCCCGGCGCCCTTGGCGAGGCTCTGGATCCCGGCGGCGACGGCGGACAGGTGCTCGCCGTCGTCCTGCGTCACGCCCTCGGAGGAGGCCATGAGCAGGCCGTCCGCCGACAGCACGACCGCGCTCCTGGCGTGCGGCAGCCGGTGGACGAGGTCGTCCAGCAACCAGCCCAGATCGGATGAGGAACCGGTCTTCTGCGTCACTGATCTTCCTCGCCTTCCGCTGTGTTGGTGCCGAGGATCTTGCCGCTCTGCTCGGTCTTGCCCGCCTGCTCGGCCTGGGCGGCGTCGGAGCGGCCCTGCCGGGTGCCGCGCTGGTAGGAGCCCATGATCCGCTGGATCTCCTCGGGGGAGCGGCCGGGGTCGTCGTGCTCGTCCGGCTCGTCTGCCACGACCGGTTCGTCGGTGCGGAGGGGATCGGCGAGGTTCGCCTGCGGAACCCGGACGGGCAGGCCGGACGGTGTGCTGGAGATGTCGGACACGGGTGGCTGGTCCTCCGGCCGGGGATGGGAGTCCTCCGCCTCGGGCCAAGGGCCAGCATCGTCATGCCCGGCGGGCTCGTCCGCCGGGGGCTCGTCTGCGGCGGGGTGCCCGTCCGGTTCTCCCGCCCCACCGGACGTGGACGGGGCCGGTTCGCGCTCGGGCGCCGGCACCGCCATCAGCGCGGGCTGCGGCCCCGTCCCCCCGCCGGCGCCGATCGCGGCTGGGCGGCGCACTTCCAGGCCGTTCTTGGTGGTGGCCGCCGGGACGGGCGCCGGAGCCTGCTCGACGACGAGGTCCCGGGGGATGACGATGACGGCGGTGGTCCCGCCGTAGGCGGAGCGTTTGAGCGAGACCTGCACGTTGTAGCGCTCGGCGAGCCTGCTGACCACGAACAGGCCGAGCTGGACGGAGCTCTGCAGGTTGAAGTCGGGCGGGTCGGCGATCCGCGCGTTGATCTCGGCGAGCTTGTCGTCGGTCATGCCGAGCCCGCGGTCCTCGATGTCGATGGCGTAGCCGCTGGCGACGAGGTGCCCGCCGACCTGCACGACGGTCTCGGGCGGGGAGAAGGACACGGCGTTCTCGATCAGCTCGGCGAGCAGGTGGGTGAGGTCGCCGACGGCGCGTCCGGCCAGCTCGACCGGCCCGAACGGCAGCACGGTGACGCGGGTGTAGTCCTCGACCTCGCCGACCGCGGCGCGCACGACGTCCACCATCGGGACGGAGTTGCGCCATCCGCGGGCGGGCAGCGCGCCGGACAGCACGATGAGGTTCTCGGCGTTGCGCCGCATCCGGGTCGCGAGGTGGTCGAGCTTGAACAGCTCCTCCAGCTCCTTGACCTCGATGTCGCGGCGGCGCTCCATGGTGTCGAGCATGGTCAGCTGCCGGTGCACGAGCGTCTGGGTGCGGCGGGCCAGGCTGAGCAGGACGTCCCGGACGCCGCGCCGCAGCTCGGCCTGCTCGACGGCGGTGCGGATCGCGGTCTCCTGGACGGCGTTGAACGCGCGCCCCACCTGCCCGATCTCGTCGGTGCCGAACTCCAGCGGCGGCGCCTCGACGGCGACGTCCACCGTCTCCCCGTGCCCGAGCCGCTCCACGACCCCGGGCAGCCGCTTCTCCGCCAGCTCCCACGCCGCGCCCCGCAGGCGTTCGAGCTGCCGCACCAGCGCACGCGCCGTGGTGATCGACATGACGATGGACGCGATGACCGCCAGCAGCCCGAGCCCGCCGGCCAGCAGCAGCCGGACGATGATGCCGAACGCCATCGGCTTGGCGCGCTCGACCAGCCGGTCGCCGCCGTCGAGGACCACCTGCTCGACCTGCTCCTGGACGGGGGCCATCGCCGATTGCCATTCCTCGGCCCGGATCCTCGGCGCCGCACCGCCGGGCCGGCTCTGGACGACGCGCTCCTCCAGCACCTTGAGGCGCGCGTACGCGTCGCTCTTGAGGACGGCGTCGTACTGGGCGCGGTCGGCCTCGGGAAGTTCCGCCGCGGCCTCCTCGCGCAGGAACCTCTGGACGCCGCGGAGTTCGACGAACTGCGCGTGCTCGGCGGGGGTGAAGCGCCCGGACGCGAGCACGCCGGCGAAGAACGCGTCCTCGCGGGAGAGGAGTTCTTTGGCCCTGGTCAGGGAGCTGAGGGTGCGGCCGTCCTTGGCGATGGCCTCGTCGTCCACGGCGCCGGCGGAGCGGTAGAGGAGGAAGGCCGTGTCGATGACGTCGTTGAACGGCTTGGCCGCCGCGTTCCGGTCCACGGAGCGGACGTCGATGGCGAGCCTGCCGGCGCGGAGCGCGTCGAGTCCGGTGAACGATTCATTGATCCGTCGCTTGAGGGCGTCGCTGGCGACGCGGGAGACGCCGCCGCTCGAGGCCTTCTTCCGGTAGTCGGTCACCGCCCTGTCGACCGACTGGCGCTGCTGGTGCAGCGCGGCTCGCTGCTGGCGCCCCTGGCTGCCGAGGTAGATCAGTGAGAGACGCCGCTCCCGCTGCAATTGGGTGACCATCTCGACGCCGGGACGAGAGACGTTCTGGTCGAGCGTGTTAATGGTCAGAAGGTTCAGGCCCTCCCGCAGTGTCACCCATGCGGCGAAGGTCCAGAGCGCGGTGAGCGACAAGAGCAGGGCGGCAATCTTCGTCCGCAGACGTGAGTTGCGGAAGCGCATCAACCAGTCCTCAAGCGAGTTCCCGGAGCGCCCGGCGGACCGCCGCGGAGGGGGTTCGGGGGCCGTGGTGTGCAAGCGTGCGGCACGACGGGAAGCGATCGCTTCGCACGCGGCAGTACCTTAGCAACATTGCGGGGGTAGATGACGTACTTTGTTCCCATCCGGGATGGGTTCTCGCTAATGCCGCCGCGTCTTGTGATACAGGAAACACGCGCGACACGTTGCCGTCAGCTTCGGTCGGTGATAGGCGCGTACTTACTGGCGAGGTGCCGGGCTGCCAGCACGGACGCCCGCACGATGGCCACCGGAAGGTACAGGTCCTTGTCGTGCCACAGCGCAGGACCCCGCATATCTTCATTGGCCGAGCCGACCGAGAGTGCCGGGAGAAATTTGTAACCCCGAGTTATAGATTCCATATACCGCTCCGTCGGCTCGGGGCCTTCCGTCTCCCCGGGAGACGGAAGCAGGATCTGCAGCGCGTACGCCGTTTCCTCCGCCGTACCGTTCCAGAGTCCCCATGAGCCGTCGGGGTGCTGGGTTTCCAAGACCCAGGCGCGGGCCAGTTCGAGGACCCCGGCCGCCCTCGCCCCGCCGAAACGGCTCAGCGCCGCGACGCAGCACAACGTCGCGTAGTACGGGGACGCGTGCCACCTGTCGACCCAGCTTCCGTCCGCCCGCTGCTGGTCGCAGAGCAGGGTCACGAGCTTGGCCACTGCCTTCGTGTAGCGGGGCACGGACGCCGGGAGGGGTTCCCCGCCGCCCAGGACGTTGTGGAGGTACTGGCCGAACGCCTCAAGCACATGGGCGTTGACCGTGATCGAGAAGCCTCCTTCACCTGGCCAGGTGCAGAAGTGCGTGGGCGTCTCGTACGTCCACAGGGCCTCCGGGGGCCGCGTCACCCCGAGCAGCCCGAGGGCGTACAGGGTGGCCGAGGTCGTGTCCGCGTCCGCGGGCAGACCCTCCGCGGCGGGTGTCCCGGCCGGTCCGAGCGCGGTGTCGAGGCTGTCCAGCAGCGCGGCCGGCGCGGTGGAGACGACCCCCGCGCGGGCGAGCGTGCTCAGCACCCAGGCGCGCTCGAAGACGGTGATGGGGAAGCCGCACGGCACCGGCCCCGCGTGGTCATCGGAGACGGCCTCCAGGAAGAGCCGGGCCGGATGCCGCGGATCAGGCGCGCGCCGTCCGTCGCGCCAACCGTCGAGCCGTCCGCCGAGCCAGGCGGCGGTGGCCGCGGGCGACGCGCCGATCGCGCCGGTGGAACCCGGGCGGACGGTGCGCGCCCCGCCGGCGAGGTCGCTCGCGACCTCCAGGGCGTGCAGCACCTTCTCCGGAAGGCTGATGCCCGCGATGAGGGCCGTGCGCATCTTGGCCAGCCGTCCACCGTCCAGGCCCCTCGGATTCCCGAGCCGGGCGCCGGCGGGGAGGCGGCCGGCGAGCGGCGCGGCGGAGCCGCCGAGCCGGTCCAGGTGCCGGTTGATCGAGCCGACCAGGGAGCTGACGACCAGGTCGCTTGCGGGCAGGTCCGGGAACATGCCGAAGTTCAGGGCGGGCAGCCGCCGCAGGAGGGGGGCCAGCGCCCGGTCGAGCGAACAGGCCACGCCGCTCCTCAGCTCGGGCACCGCGCCGTTCTGGTCGCGCACCGCCTCGTTCGGGCCGGACGCCGTGCCGTGCCGGCCGGGCGCCGTCCCGCCGGTGTGGCTCCTGAGAACGGTGAGCAGCGCCTCGACCGCGCTCAGCGTCGGCACGACCGAGTAGGCGCCCGGCGCGCCCCAGAGACCGTCCGGACGCTGGGTGTCCAGCAGATACTGGACGCGTTGCGAGTGACCCGCCAGCCAGGGAGCCAGCGAGACCAGGCGCCCCGTTTCATAGACGGAGGGGGAGACCTGGCCCCAAGGACGTGTGAGGAGACCGGCCAGTAGCTCGCGGACCACCGCGGCCGTATCGTCGTCCTCGCCCTTTAGCCCGGTCGCCGGTTTCGGGGCGCACTCGGGTCTCACAGGTCCCCCCAGTAGTCGGTGGCCCCGTAGAAGCCGGTGCAGAATTCGAGCTGGCGTTCCAGGTAGAGCGCCAGGCGCGGATGCTCGGCCCGCACGGGGGCGGCCGCCTTCCGGAACTCGCGCGTCAGTTCGGCGATGTGCCGATCGATCTCGTCGCGGCCGACGTCGAGCAGCAGCGCGTTGAGGTCGCCCCATTCGAGATCCCGCTCGTAGGTGCCGAGATCGTTGATCAGCCGTCCGGTGCGCTGGGCCGCCCAGCTGGCGTCCTGGACGGCGGCGATCTCACGTTCCGTCATCGGCGGGCTCGTGAACGCCCAGTGCGAGGCGAAGGCGAAGGAGAACCCGAAGTTGTCGGCGTTGCCGAGGTACTCGGTGAAGGTGGGGCGGCCCTTCTCCCCTTGCTGCCGCCAGTCCCACTCGTGCGCCATCGCCCGCAGGAACCGGGCGAGCTGGCCGCGCCAGACGGGCCGCAGCGCGGGCCAGGCGGGCGCGCCCGCCAGGTCGGCGCGGATGTCGGCGAGCGAGAGCAGGAGGTCGTCGTCGGGGGGTGCGCCGCCGTCCGCCACGGCCAGGCACCCCGTGACGATCTGCTCCACCTCCGCCCGGGACGTGGCGATGTAGTCGATGAGCCAGTCCACCCCGAAGCCCCACAGCGCCGCGCGGTTCGCGACCCGCAGTTCCTCGCTGGTGGCCCAGGGCGCGCTGAACGAGATGCATCCGCACACCGTGTGGTACAGCGTCGGGTCGAAGGGCTTGGCGGAGAACAGGCGTCCGAACCGGGCGGTCCAACGCTGGGTGTCTCTGGCCGCCTGCCCGGCCACGGCGCAGATCCTGCCGCTCTCCACGGCCGGAGGCAGGTCGTCGAACAGGGAGGAATGCGTGCCGGGGGTCATCTCGGGCCTTCTCACCGCAGTGCACGAATCGGGACGTGGCGCGCCGTCCTCAGCGCCTTTCTCGGCGCCCTTTCCGGCGCCTCGCCTGGCGCCGCTCTCAGCGCCGGACGGGTTCGAGCGCGATCTTCACCCGGCCGCGGGGCTTCAGCGTGAGGTGCGCCTGCGGCTCCACAGGGTGCGGGCTCCGCAGGACCGGCCGGTACCTGCTGAGCAGCGTGGCCAAGATGAGCGGCGCCTCGATGAAGAAGAAGACGCGTCCCGAGCACTGGTGCGGGCCGCCGCCGAACGCCATGAACGCGAACCGGTGCCGTGACCGGCCCGCGGCGAATCGCTCCGGGTCGAAGACGTGCGGCTGCGGCCATACCGCGGGCAGCCGGTGGGTGAGGTAGGGGCTGACCACGAGGGTGGTGCCCGCCTTGACGCGGACCCCGTCGATGACGTCGTCCGTCCGGGCGATCCGCGGGGTGATCCAGCCGACCGAGTACAGCCTGAGGGCCTCCTGCAGGACCATCTTGGTGTAGGTCAGGTCGGCCACGTGCTCGAACGTGGGCGGGCCGTCCCCCACGACGCGGTCCATCTCGTCGAGAAGCCTGGCACGGACCTCGGGATGGAGGTCCAGCAGGCCCCACAGGAAGGTCAGCACCGCGACCGTGGTGTCCGTCGCCGCGACGAACAGGCCCACGACGCCGTCCCGCACCGCGCGGTCGTCGATCCCCTGGCCGTCGTCGTCGCGCGCTTCGAGGAGCAGGGACACCACGTCCCGTCCCCCGGCGCCGTCCCGGCGCGCCTCGCGGACGATGGGGAGGATGAGGTCGTCCACCGCCCGGACGGCTCGGTTGAAGGTCCGGTCTCCCGGGAGCGGCACCGAGAACGGGACGAAGGGCATCAGCATCCGCGGCCGGAACGAGGAGGTCGTGGCGGTCACCATCAGCTGGCCGAGCTCGTCGATCTTCGACGTCGAGATCCGGTCGCCGATGAGGACGCGGATGATCGCCCGGTACACGATGCGGGTCATCTCCGCGTAGGCGTCGACCGGCCGCTCCGGGTCGGCGCGCTCGCCCAGGTCGTCCACGGCCTCGGAGATCGTCGCGATCATCTCGCCGGCGAACTGCGCGATGCTCGGCGCCGAGAGAAGGTCCTGGTACACCCGCTTCTTGACGAGCCAGCCCGTGTCCGTGACGGTGACATCGCCCAGCAGCCGGCTGAGCGGCTTCCACATCATGCCCTCGCGCCGGTAGTTGTCGACGTTGTCGCGCAGGACGTGCTGGAGATGATCCGGATGCGTGATCAGGTACGGGCGGAAGGGGCCGAGGTTCGCGCGCACGATCCGGCCGTCCGCCTCCCTGCCCATCTCCTCGAACTCCTTGAGGGGGTCGCGCAGGAGCCCCCGGAGATGGCCGATGGAGAGCGTCTGTGCCTTACGGGCGGACCGGGGGTGGGCATCGACGGACATTATCGACCCCTCTGTGAAGCCGGTGACGAGCGGACCCCGGCTGTGACCTTTGAGGACTATCGGGCACAACGAGCCAACTGAGGACTTTGTAGTTGTATGTGCGTTCTGACCGAGTTGAAGGAAGTATCACATGATCATTTGACGAAAACAAGCGCCCGATGGGGAGTAAATTTGGTCATCCGCGCGTGACCTGGCTCACTTTGCAAGTGATTCGTCGGCTGGTCAGAAAAAACTCAACTGAAGTTCGATCGACAATTCGGGATAAAGGCTATCGAATACGCTTGCGAATTCACCCGCCGGCGACCCTGAGGGCGGCGAGGGTCAGCGGACCTTCCGGTCGGCGGGCAGCAGTTCCGGCCAGCCATGGCGCTTCGTCACCCGCACCTCACCCGTCACCTTCCGCGACCCGCAGTAGGCCACGACCGCGTACGTCCGGGGCTCGGCGTCCGGCCTGACGGCGGCCGCGCCGTCCACGGCATGGCCGGTGAACGCCTCCGACGTCGCGGACCGCACGCCATCGCATCGGGGCACCGAGATCCGGACCCGCTCCCCGGGCTTCACCATCTCGGGCCGCACCGAGACACCGTCCCGCTCGTCCGGGACCGCGTCGCCGGTGCCCGGGGCGAGCATGCCCGCGGCGACGAGGACCGTCCCCAGGAAGATGACGCTGACCAGCCGCAACGGGTGCTCCCTCGGATCCGGGCGCGCATGACGTCCGGCACTTTAGCCGCCCCGGGCGGTCTCGGGGAGCGGTTCGCGGCGGGCGGCGTGCAGACCGTCCGAAGTCAGCATCGCCAGCGCGAGCCACACCAGCAGGAAGCCCGCCCAGCGGCTCGGCGGCATCTCCTCGTGCTGGACGAACACCCCGATGGCGAACTGCAGCAAAGGGGCCAGATACTGCAACATTCCGATGACCGACAGCGGCAGCCTGATCGCCGCCGCGTTGAAGAACATCATCGGCACGGCGGTCACGACGCCCGCCGCGGCCAGCAGCCCGGCCTGGCCCATGCCGTGATGCCCGAACGTCCCCTCGCCCTGCCCCTCCAGCAGGAGCACGAACCCGAGCGCGGGCAGGAACAGCACCGCCGTCTCGACCGCCAGACCCTCCGCCGACGGCATGTCGACGTACTTCTTGATCAGCCCATACGTCCCGAACGCGAAGGCCAGCACCAGCGCGATCCAAGGAGGGCGCCCGTAGTCGACGGTCAGCACGACCACCGCCAGCGCGCCCACCCCGACCGCGCACCACTGCCACGCCCGAAGCCGCTCCCCGAAGACGACGACCCCGAACAAGACACTGATCAGCGGATTGATGAAGTACCCCAGCGCCGCCTCGATCGTCTGCCCGCTGTTGACGGCGTAGATGTACGTGCCCCAGTTGACGGTGACGATCACCGCCGCCAGCGCCAGCAGCCCGATCTTCCGGACGCTCAGCGTCCCGACCCACCGGAGGCTCCGCCGCGCGGCGAGCACCACGCCCACCGCGACCAGCGACCACATGATCCGATGCGCGAGGATCTCGACCGCGCCCGCGGGCTTCAGCAGCGGCCAGTACAGCGGGAACAGCCCCCACATCACGTACGCCGCGACCCCGAACGCGATCCCCCGCCTCACGAAGGCAACCTACCAGGACGTAATCACCCAAAAGGAATAACGCTCATGACGCCCGGGGAGAGCTAACCTGAAGGCATGTTCGGCTTCGCGAAGACCCAGATGGTCACCCCGGAGAAGGCGCTCCCCGGCAGGGACGAGCCCATCCCGGTCCCGCCGCGCCACGAGGTCCTCAACGCCCCGCTGGCCCCGCCCTTCCCGGACGGCGCCGAGATCGCCGAGTTCGCCCTCGGCTGCTTCTGGGGCGCCGAACGCAAGTTCTGGCAGACCCCCGGCGTCATCTCCACCGCCGCCGGCTACGAGGGCGGCTACACCCCGAACCCCACCTACGAAGAGGTCTGCAGCGGCCAGACCGGCCACGCCGAGGCCGTCCGCGTCGTCTACGACCCCGCCAAGGTCACCTACGACGACCTCCTCCGCGTCTTCTGGGAGTCCCACGACCCGACCCAGGGCATGCGCCAGGGCAACGACGTGGGCACCCAATACCGCTCGGCCATCTTCTACCGCACCGAAGCCCAGAAGAAGTCCGCCGAAGCCTCCCGGGACGCGTACCAGCCCGTCCTGACAAAGTCCGGCTACGGCGAAATAACCACCGACCTAACCCCCGCCACCGACTTCTTCTACGCCGAGGACTACCACCAGCAATACTTGGCAGACACGAAAAACCCCAACGGCTATTGCGGCCTAGGCGGCACCGGCCTGAGCTGCCCAGTAGGCGTCGCCCGCACCGAATAGAGCCCGACCCGCTGGAAAGACCCGCCGGTTGGCGTCACCATGGTCGCCATGGACGAACCACGACACAGGATTCGTGCTCTTTATACGGCGTCCACGGTCACTGTCTACCAGGCCTACGGGCCCCAAATCGGGGTGCTGGCGGCGCGTGAGGGGGCGTTTCCGGGGGCGTGGAAGCGGGATCGGATGACGTGGATCAAGCCGTCCTTCCTGTGGATGATGTATCGCTGCGGGTGGGGCGCGAAGGCGGGGCAGGAGACCGTCCTCGCCGTTGAGATCACTCGCGACGGGTTCGAGTGGGCGTTGCGCCACTCGTGCCTCTCGCACTACGTGCCCGGATTGCATGCGGATCGCGAGACCTGGCAGCGTGAGGTCAGGCGTGCGCCTGCCCGTGTCCAGTGGGATCCTGAGCGTGACCTGCACCTGAGGGCCCTGCCTCATCGTTCTCTGCAACTCGGGCTCTCCGGTGAGGCCACACGGAGCTACGCGGACGAGTGGATCGTCTCCATCAACGACGTGACACCGCTCGCTCATGAGATCCACGCGCTCGTCAAGGCTCGGGATCTGGATTCCGCGACCCGGCTGCTGCCGCAGGAGCGCCCGTACCCCTCCGAGGAGGATCTCCTGGCACACCTGGGTGGATGATGTCCTACCGCTGGTGGTCATGCGACTGAGCGTTGTCGGGAGGGTGATGGGAATGCGGCCTGGGTTGCGGGCTGAGAAGGTTGTGACCGTTGGGGACGTGGACACCGCTATTCGGCTGGGTAGCGGGGATGTGCCCGTCCTGGGGACGCCTCGGCTTCTCGCGCTTGCGGAGGAGGTGACGGTGGCGGCGGTCGGGCCTCACATGGACGAAGGCCGAACCTCTGTCGGGACGCGTGTGGAGCTGGAGCATCGGGCCGCCAGTCCGGTGGGGATGCGCGTGACGGTCGAAGCCGAACTGCTGGAGGTCGACGGGGCGCGGCTCGTCTTCGGGTGTACGGCCACCGACGAGCACGGCACGGTTGTGGGCACCGGACGCATTGAGCGCGTCGTCGTCGACCGGGAAAGGTTTCTCGGGCGGCTCCCCAGCTGAAACGTTGATGATCTCTTGAACGGCGAAGGCCGGGCCCGCCACTGGTGCCGGGATTTGTTCCCGTGAAGCCCTGAGTTCGCGGGGGTCGGGTAGGTAGGGTCGGGGCCATGGGGTTTGAAGTTGTGTGCGAAGTCGAGCCGCCGACGCGGCCGGATTTGACGCGGGTGCGGCATCAGATCGGGGTGCTGAGTCCCGTCGCGGATTCGTTTCTGATCCCGGACAACCATATTGGACGGGCCACCGTGTCGAGTGTGGCCGTCGCTCACGAGGTGCAGGCGATGGGCGCGCGAGGTATCGCCTGCTTGAACTCGCGCGACCGTAATCTGCTGGGTTTCCGCCGCGATTTGCTGACGGCGGCGGCGTACGGGGTGGAGCGGTTCCTGTTCGTTTACGGGGACAAGCCCTCGGCGGGCGGGCGGACGAGTGAGCTGACCGTCCGGGCGATGATGGAGGAGACGCGAGCGACCGGGGAGGACGCGACGTTCGCGGGCTGCGGGCCGTTCCAGGTCGGAGTGACGTCCGGTCTGCGCAGGCTGCCGGAGTGGAAGAAGGCCGCCGACTTCACGTTCGTCCAGGTCAGTTACTCGATGGACAATTTGCTGCGGTGGCGGGAGAGCGTTGAGGTGGACGGTCCCGTCTACGCCGGCGTGATGGTCCTGGCGAGTGCGGGAATGGCCCGGAATCTGGCGGGCTCCATTCCGGACATCGATATTCCGGAGGAGCTTGTCGAGGCTGTTGAGCGAGACCGTTCGGCCGGGGTCGCGGCGGCCTGCGAGCAGGTGCTGGCCGTCCGGGAAAGCGGCGCGTTCGACGGCGTCCATTTGGTGCCGGTCAGCCGGTATCGGGAGGTCGCGGCCATTCTGGAGCGCGAGCTGGCTTAGAGGAGGTTCTGGTCGCGGGCGTAGAGGGCGGCTTGGGTGCGGTCGCGTAGGCCCAGGCGTTGCAGGATGCGGGAGATGTGGTTCTTGACCGTGCCCTCGCTCAGGTAGAGGCGCTTGGCGATTTCCTTGTTGGTGGCGCCGGCGGCGATCAGGCGCAGGACTTCGGTCTCGCGAGGGGTGAGGACGCCCGGGTCGGGGAGCGCGGCGGCGAGGCGGCGGGTGATCGTGGAGTCGAGCTGGGTGACGCCGGAGCGGGCCAGCCGGACGGCGGCGGCGAGTTCGGCCGCCGGGAGGTTCTTGAGGAGGTAGCCGGACGCTCCCGCGCGCATGGCCTGGACGACGTACTCGTCGTCGTCGAACGTGGTCAGCATCATGACCTTGCAGGACGGGTGGCGGGCGAGGATCTCGGCGGTGGCGGTGACGCCGTCCATGCCGGGCATGCGGACGTCCATCAGGACGACGTCGGCGGACGCGGCGGCCTCCACCGCGGCGGCCCCGTCGGCGGCCGTGCCGATCACTTCGATGCCCGGCTGGATGCCGAGGAGCGACGCGATGCCCTCGCGGACGAGTTCCTGGTCGTCGACCACCAGGACGCGGACCGGGTTCACCATGGCACCCTGATCGAGATCGTGGTGCCATCCGGGCCGCTGGCCAGGTCGAGGTTCCCGTTGAGTTGGGTGATGCGGTCGCGCATTCCGCGCAGGCCGTGGCCTTCGTGGGGTTTGTGCAAGGGGAAGCCTTGGCCGTTGTCGGTGATGGTCAGGGTCGCGCCTGTGTCCTCGTAGGCGAGGGCCAGGTGGATGTTGGTCGCGGTGGAGTGGCGGCAGGCGTTGGTCAGGGCTTCTTGGGCGGCGCGGTAGAGCGCGGTGAGGGAGGGGAGCGGGCGGCCTTCTTCGGCGCCTGTCACTTTGAGGTTGATGGCCAGGCGGTCGCCTTCCAGGTGGTTGATCAGGTCGGTCAGGGCGGTGGCCAGGTGGAACGGGTGCTGGCCTAGCGCGCGTACCGATTGGCGGACCTCGGTCAGTGCCCTGTCCGCCGACCAGCGGGCGTTGCCCACGGCCTCGCGGGCGCCGGACGGGTCGAGGTCGGCGAACGCGTCGGCCTTCTCCAACTGGACGGCGATCGCGGTGAGATGGTGGCCGAGGCTGTCGTGGATCTCGCGGGCCAGGCGGTTGCGCTCCTGCGCCGCCGACAGCGCCTCGACCTCGTGCATGATCCCCTCCAGCCGGACGCGGGCCTCCCGTTCGCGGACGGCGACCGCCGCCATCGTGATCGCGAGCACGATCCCGAGCGCGAACATCACCACGTCGGAGACGTGCTCCGCCTGGGTCTGCCAGCCCGGGACGCGGAGGGTGAACAGGATGGGAAGCGCCGCGACGCAGGCCGTGCCGAGGGCGATCGCGGTGCGGCGGCCGAACGTGAAGTACGCGGTGAACGGGACCAAGACGAACAGCGCCCGGGAGATGCCGGAGTCGTCGAGTGCGTTGACGGCGGCGTAGAGGGCGGTGCGTGTGAGGAGGAGGGCTACGGCCGATGGGATGTGACGTTCTGCGGCGTCGATTCCGATGAGGAGCAGCAGGAGTGCGGCGAAGGACGCTAGCCGGAACGTCGGGCCGGCGTCCACCAGTGCGTAGTACGCGCCTCCGGCCAGTACCGCGAGGCAGAGGAGGGGCGACACCCAGGGCACTGGGCGCGTCGAGGCCATGACCGGAGAGTACGTGGACGCGGACGTCCCGGGCCACCGGCGGGACGGAAACTGGCCAGAGGTCATGTGCCGTTCGGACCAAGCGGGTCCGGCCCTTTCGCACTTATCCGTGAGCGGCACCGCTGATTACGGTGCGTGATGTCCCTCACGGAAGGTGTTCGACATGGTGCGTGCCATAGTGCTCGTTTCCGCCTTGCTGGCTTCGCTGGCCGCCGCTCCAGCCGCCGCCCCCGGTGCTGCGGCGGAGACGGGGTGTGGTGAACGGGAATTGCGGGTCCCGGGCGCGGTGCGGTCCGTCGCGGTGTGCCTGCCCGATCTGACGACGGCCGGGACGATCCCGAGCGGGCACACCGATCCGGCCGACTGGGCAGGGCTGGAGGCGCCGGGGACGGTCAATCCGTCGGGCGTTCCCGGCATCCAGATCGACGGCCATTTCCCCGACTCGTCCAAGACCAATCCCACGCATGGGTGGAACCAGGATTCGCAGTTCGTCATCCGGCTGCCGCGGCGGTGGAACGGCGGGCTGGTCGTCGCCGGGCCGCCCGCCGTCCGGGAGCAGTACGCGAACGACCGCATGATCAGCGACCACGTCCTGGCCAGGGGATACGCGTTCGCGGCGACCGACAAGGGCAACACCGGCCCGGCCGTCTACACCGACGGGCGCAGGCCGGGCGACGCCATTCAGGAATGGCATCTGCGGATGGCGCAGCTGACGCAGGCGGCCAAGCGCGTCGCGGCGCAGAAGTACGGGCACGAGCCGCGGTACACGTACGCGGCCGGGCTGTCGGCCGGCGGTTACCTCGTCCGCGGGCAGCTCGAACGGTTCCCCTGGCTTTACACCGGCGGGGTCGACTGGAACGCGCTGTTCTTCGCGTCCGCGCCCAATGGCCCGAGCCTGCTCACGACGCTGCCTCCCGCGCTGCGCGCCTATCCGCGGTACGCGGCGGGGAAGCCGGGGGCGCGCGAGGAGATGCTCGCGGCCGGATACCCGGCGGGTTCGGAGCCGCTCTGGGACTTCCACCACAAGAACCTGTGGGATTTCCTCCAGCGGATCGTCCGGGAAGAGCTCGACCCGACCTATGACGGCGCGCGGGAGGCCGGAACACCGTTCTGCGCGGAGGGGACGGGCGCGGGCTGCGACACCGACTACGAATACGCCTCCCGCCCGCGTGAGGTGCGCGAGGCGGTCCGGCGGGTGTCGTTGACGGGGCGGATTCAGCGTCCGCTCATCAGCATTCACGGCACGCTCGACGCCCTGGTGCCGATCAGTGCGTACGGGGACGTGTACGCGGAGATGGTCAAGAAGGCCGGAAGGGGAGGGCTGCACCGCTACCACCGCGTGCCCGGCGGGAGCCACTTCGATGGGCTGAACGGCGCGTTTCCCGCGCTCGTCCGGCCGATGCAGCCTGACTTCCTGACCGCGTTCGACCGGCTCGCCGCCTGGACGCAGCACGGCGTCCGCCCGGAGTAGGTCCTTCACGGACCTCGGAACACACCGCAGGGCCCTCCCGGTGCGGGAAGGCCCTGCGGTGAAAGCGGTCAGTACGGCAGGAGGCGGCCCGATGGGGTCCGCAGGTCGGGCGGGCTCGGTTGACGTGGGGGCCTGGGGCGTTTGATGAGCTGCTGCCGTGCCATGTTGATCATCTCCCCCCGCCGGGCTGGATCTAACCCGGCGATCGAGCCGATGTCGCGCTGCTCTAAGTAGGACGCCTTCACCCTGCGCGAGGTTCGCCGAGCTTATGCGACAACCTCTGCCCGTTCGACCGATTTTCAGCCGGGCGGGCGTTGCGGAGTGTGTCCGGACGGCGATCAAGACCAGGTCAGGACACGATGTCGCGGCTGCGGAAGCGCCGGAACGCGAGCGCGAAAAGAACCGCGGCATAGGCGATCGAGATCGCCGCGCCCTTGGCCATGCCCGTCCAGACGATCTCGGGTTGCAGGGCGTCCATCCACGCGTACATCCAGTGCGTCGGGAGGAGGTCGCGCCAGGCGCCGAGCGCGGTGACGGCGTCCAGGATGTTGCTGACGATCACGAGCCCGACCGCGCCGCCGACCGCGCCGAGCGGCGAGTCGGTGGTGACCGACAGCAGGAACGCCAGCGCCGCGACGACGAGCTGCGCGACGAGCGCGTAGCCGACGATGATCGCCATCCGGCCGAGCGCGGTCTCCACCGGGACGGTGCCGCCGGTCGGGAGCTCGACGGCGCCCCAGCCGAACCCGACCGTACCGGCGAGCAGCGACATCAGCGGCAGGCTGACCACCGCGACGACCGCGTACGACAGCGCGACGATCAGTTTCTGGCGCAGCAGGCGGCCGCGCGGCACGGGCGCGGCGAGCAGGTAGCGCAGCGACGACCAGCCCGCCTCGCTCGCGACAGTGTCGCCGCAGAACAGGGCCACCGCGACGACGAGCAGGAAACCGGTCGAGACGAACAGCGTGAACAGCGCGAAGTTCAGGGCGCTGGACGTGGCGACGTCGACCAGGTTGGGCACGCCGTCCCGGTCGGGGTCGCCGCCGACCTTGAACGCGGCGACCAGCACCCACGGCAGGACGAGCAGGAACCCGAACGCGACCAGCGTCCGGCGGCGGCGGAACTGGCGCACCGCCTCCACCCGCAGCGGAAGCGTCCGCCGGACGGCGTAGGCGCTCGTCGCAGCGGGTGGCGTCGCGGGCTTGGGCGGGCTTGGGCGGCCGGCGTGCGCGGTCACGAGGTCTCTCCGATGATCTCCAGGAAGGCGTCCTCCAGGCGGCGGCCGGAGCCGGTGATCTCCGCGACCGGACCCGCGGCGACGCGCCGCCCGCCCGCCATGACGACCGCGTGCGTGCAGGTCTGCTCGACTTCGGCGAGCAGGTGGCTGGAGACGATGACCGTTCGCCCGGCCGCGGCGTACCGGACGAGCACCTCCCGCATCTCGCGGATCTGCGGCGGGTCGAGGCCGTTGGTCGGCTCGTCCAGGACGAGGAGGTCCGGTAGCCCGAGCATGGCCTGCGCTATGGCGAGGCGCTGCCGCATGCCCTGCGAGTACGTCCGGACGGGACGGTCTAGCGCGGACCCCAGGGCGGCTATCCGCAGCGCCTCGTCCAGGTGGGCTTCATCCAGGGGACGACCGGTGGCGCGCCAGTAGAGGTCAAGGTTGTCGCGCCCAGAGAGGTGCGGGAGGAACCCAGGCCCCTCGACGAACGAACCCAGCCTCGCCAGTACGGGAGCCCCGGGATAGACGCGGTGACCGAAGATGCGCATCTCACCGGAGTCGGGATGGATGAGGCCCATCAACATGCGCAGGGTCGTCGTCTTTCCGGCGCCATTCGGGCCGAGCAGCCCTAGCACCTGACCCTTCTCCACCCGGAACGACAGGTCGGCGACGGCCAGATGGCCGTTCTTGTACGCCTTCGTCAGGCCGGTTATCTCCAGCGGGACGTCGTTGTCCTGCTCGGGGCCGGGGCGACGCCGTCCAGGCAGAACGATGAGCAGAGCGAGAGTGATGGCGGCGACCGGCAGAGCCCAGACCCAAGCCGGGACGGGCGTCGGCGCGGTCGTCAACGCCGGAACGGTCGGGACCGACAGCGGCGACACCACCCGCACCTTGTACGCGGCGGGCTTCGCCGGGGTCGCGAACCCCAGATCGGTGGTCGCGATGACGAGCCGGAGCCGGTGGCCGCGATCGAAGCGGTGATCCATCGCCGGAAGCGCGACGGTCACGTCACGTCCGGGCGACACCCGGAACGGTGCGGCCAGCCGCCGCGCCAGCGTCGCCGAACCGCCGCCACCCCTGCCGGGCGCGACGTCGTACAGCTTCGCGAACAGCGGGCCGTTCCCGTCCACC
This sequence comes from Actinomadura sp. 3N508, assembly GCF_044326375.1. Taxonomy (NCBI): domain Bacteria; kingdom Bacillati; phylum Actinomycetota; class Actinomycetes; order Streptosporangiales; family Thermomonosporaceae; genus Actinomadura; species Actinomadura sp. 3N508. The sequence continues at coordinate 1,263,371 of NZ_JBIRAX010000001.1, read as the reverse complement.
CGGAGCCGGACGCTGGCCGCCCCGGTGAGCTGGACGGCCTGCTCCAGCGGACGCGTCTCGAACACGGCGAACTGCCCCGGCCGCTCGCCCGGCACCTGGCGGCCCAGCGCGCCGGAAGAGCCGGCCGCGCCGAGCGAGCCGAGCGAGCCGAGCGCGCCCAGGCCCGGCACGGCGGAGATCGCCGCGGGCGACCCGCCCGCCGGGTTGTAGATCGTCTGCTCGCCAAGGCCGCTCAGCGGCAGATGAACAGGCTCATGGGAGAGCCCCGGATACGTGCGCGCCGACGCCTCGTCCACGATGACCTCCTGCGTGGACGAGTCGAGCCCACCCGCCCGCGTCACCGTGAACTCGCCGCCGCCGGACGTCGCCGCCCCCTTCAGCCGCGCGTCGAAGAAGGCGAGCACCAGGCCCTCGATCCGCTCGGTCTCGGAGGCGCCGCCGTCGTGGCCGCCCTGGAACCAGACCACCGACACGGGCGCGCCGTTGCGGGCGATGGCGCGGGCGTTGGCGTCGGCGTGGTCGAGCGGGAACAGCGAGTCGGACTGTCCCTGGACGAGCAGCGTCGGCACCCTGATCCGGTCCGCGACCGACGACGGGCTCGACCGCCGCAGCATCTCGATCGCCGTCGCCGTGGGACGGCCCTTCTCCGCGACCTCCTGGTACATCTCGCACACGGACGGCAGGAAGCGCCCGCATGCCGTCCGGCCCGCGCTCCCGGTGAAGAACAGCCCCGCCCACAGCTTCTTGAAGACGCCGCCGGACGGGCCTGCGCCGGCGGCGTCCGGGAAGAGCGCGTCCGCGAGGCTGTGCCAGGTGATCATCGGCGCGATGGCGTCGACGCGCCGGTCGTAGGCGGCGGTCAGCAGCGCGATCGCGCCGCCGTACGAGCCGCCCGCCATGCCGAGGCGCGGGTCGCCGGGCCCGTCGAGCCGGACGCCGGGCCGCCGCGCCAGCCAGTCGATGAGCTGCCGGGTGTCCTTGACCTCGTAGTCGGGGGAGTTGAGCGCGATCTCGCCGCCCGAGCGCCCGAACCCGCGCGCCGACCAGGTCAGGACCGCGTAGCCGTGGCGGGCGAGCCGCCGCGCCTCGTCGGCCACGTCCCGCTTGCTGCCGCCGAAGCCGTGGCCCAGCATGATCGCGGGCACGTCGGCGCGTCCGGCCGGACGGTAGAACGTCGTGTCGAGCGTGACGCGCTGATCGTCGCGCGGGCCGTCGACCACGGCAATGCGCTGCTCAGAGGTCTGAACCCGGGACGTGCGCCCGGTCGTGGCGCCGACACCCCACGCGGCGCCTCCGCCCACGAGCGCGATCGCCGTCCCGGCCGCGGCCCACCGTGCGGCACGCCCCGTCCTGCCCCACCACGCGCGGAACGCGCCCCCGACCCTCATGTTCAGCACCCTATGCGCGCAGGTCCCGCGCCTCCTTGTCCGACGTGCGGACCCGGGGTGAACGTGTCAGCGGCCGGGTGTGGTCGGGGCGAGGGCGGCGGTGAACATGGCGGTGAGGCGGTCGGTGAGCTCGGCCGGGTCGGCGGCGCGCAGGTCGTTGAGGCCGAGCAGCCGCCGGACGGGGCCGCCGCCCATGATGATCGTGGACGCGAGGAGCGCGCGAGCCCGCGCGTCCGGCCCGTCCAGCTGCGCGACCAGCGGCTCGACGATCACGTCCTCCAGGTGGTGGAGCAGGATCTCCTTGACCTCCGGGTGCCCGGCCGACCGGTCGAGCATCCGCGACATCGGGGTGCCGCCGCGCCGGTCGGTCTGCCGGACGAAGTGCTCGGCGAGGCGGCGCGGCAGGCCCGCCGGGTCCCCGGCGATGACCTCGCGCAGCACCGACTCGCCGGCCAGGACCTCGCCGAACAACGCCGCCTTGGACCCGAAGTACCGGTTGACCAGGGCCATGTTCGCCTCGGACCGCGCCGCGATCATGCGGACGGTGACGCCGTCGTAGCCGTGCTCGCCGAACAGGTCGCGGGCGGCGTCCAGGATGCGGCGCCGGGTCGCCTCCCGGTCGCGCTTCGGCCGCCGCGCCGCCGCGCCGCCGCCCCCGCCGCCCCCGCCGGCTTCGCCCGCCGTCGCGCGTTCGGTCTCGCCCTTGAGCCGCATCACCACATCCTGTCGACCGGTCACCCTCGGCGTCCAGCATCGTTCGAGTTGCAAGTAAACAAGCGCCTACATAAGATACATGCAAAGCACAGGTAATTCATCGGCTACGCGGAGCATGGGGGCAGGGTGGTTCGAGCGGGCGTGGCGGCGCAGGACCCGGCGGCGTCAGAGCAAGCGAGACCGCAGTACACGCACCGGCAGATCCTGGAGATCCTCTCCGGCCTCATGCTGGCGATGCTGACCGCGATGATCTCCAACTCGGTCATCGCGACGGCGCTGCCGACGATCGTCGGCGACCTCGGCGGCCAGGACCAGCTGTCCTGGGTGGCGAGCGCGTCGCTGCTCACCATGACCGCCTCGACCCCGCTCTGGGGCAAGCTGTCGGACATCGCCGGCCGCAAGCTGATGTTCCAGACCGCGCTGATCATCTTCGTCGTCGCCTCGGTCTGCGCCGGGATGTCGCAGGGGATCGGCCAGCTCATCGCCGCCCGCGCGGGCCAGGGCCTCGGCGCGGGCGGGCTGTCCGCGCTGGCCCAGGTGATCCTCGGGGACGTGGTCGAGCCGCGGCAGCGCGGCCGCTACGCCGGGTTCATGGGCGCGGTGTTCGGCGTCGCGACCGTCGCCGGGCCGCTGGTCGGCGGGTTCATCGTGGACGCCGACGCGCTCGGCTGGCGCTGGTGCTTCTACGTGTGCGTCCCGCTCGCCATCCTCGCGTTCTTCGTCATCCAGCGGGTGCTCAAGCTCCCGAGAACGCGCCGTGACACCAGCATCGACGTCTTCGGCGCGTTCACGATCACGGGCGGCGCCGCGACGCTGATGCTCCTGCTCTCCATGGGCGGCAAGCAGTTCGCGTGGAACTCCGCCTGGACCTACGTCCTTCTCGGCGCCACCATCGCGCTGCTCGTGCTCGCCATCGTCGCCGAGCGCACCGCCCGCGACCCGATCCTGCCGCCCCGCCTGTTCCGCAACCGGACGTTCGTGCTGACCTCGCTCGTCTCGATCTGCGTCGGCATGGCCATGTTCGGCGTGATGATCTACATGCCGCAGTACCTGCAGATCGCCAAGGGCATGAGCCCCACCGCCTCGGGGCTGATGACGCTGCCGCTGGTCATCGGGATGCTGATCACGTCCACCACCTCCGGCCAGATCATCACCCGCACCGGCCGCTACAAGATCTTCCCGGTCGCCGGGACGTTCTGCGTCGTCGTCGCGATGATCCTGCTGGCGCGGCTGCACACCGACTCGCCGAAAACGCTCATCGGCGCCGACCTCGCCGTCCTCGGCATCGGGATGGGCCTGACCCTGCAGATCCTGATCCTCGCCGCGCAGAACGCCGCCTCGACCGCCGACCTGGCCTCGACGACGTCCGGCATCTCGTTCTTCCGCAACCTCGGCGGCGCGATGGGCGTGGCCGCGTTCGGCGCGATCCTCACCAACCGGGTGGCGAGCGAGATCGCGTCCGGGTTCCAGGCCGCCGGCATCCGGCAGGCCCCCGGCGGCGACCTCGGCTCGCCGGACGACATCCAGATGCTGCCCGGGCCGGTCAGGGACATCGTGCGGGACGCGTTCACGAACTCCCTCGAAACGGTCTTCATCGCCGGTATCCCGGTGGCGATCATCGGCTTCCTGGCCGTCCTCGCCCTGAAGGAGGTCCCGCTGCGCGGCTCGAGCGGCCGGGCCGAGGCTGTCAAGGAGGCATCGGGGGCCGGGCTCAGCGCCCCCTGAGGGCGGGTCGGCAATCTGGCCGGATAAAACGTGATCTTTGCGGCCTCGTGCCATACTCCCGTCGCTGGTCAGGCGGGTGGGAGGGGCAACGGGGATGACGCGTGCGAAGAAGGACGGCCGGCCGTCCAAGATCAAGTGGATGGCTATCGGCCTGGCCGCAGCCGCGATATGCGGCCTGGCGCTACCCCTTCTGATCAGGGACTTCATCGTCCTGGGCACCGAGGCGGGCGGCTCCTGCGGCACCCGGCGCGGCCCCTGCCCCAACCACTGGGGCCTGATCTTCGTCCTCTCGTTCTTCCCGCTCCTGCTCCTGATCCCCCTGGCCTGCTACGCCCTGTACAAGGCGAGACCGGCCTGGATCGCCGGCCTGGTCGCGGCCGCGGTCTGCGTCTTCCCCGGCTGGCTGCTCTTCGACGTCCTGCACGGCCCGACCCTGAATTACACCTGGTCAGCGCCGCACGACCGGGGCTCCGACACCGACACCGAGGGCGTCTGGACGTCCGGCGACACCGTCATACGCGCCAAGTTCGACGGCCTGACCGCATACACGGCCGGAACCGGCCGACAGACCTGGAAGTCGACACTCCCGGCGCGCGACACCCTGTGCGCGATGAGCCGGACGGTCGAGAACAACGTCGGCCTGATCGCCCACGAGCCCGGCTCCAGCCAGTGCGGCTCGATCCAGGCGATCGACACCACAACGGGCAAGCAGCTCTGGACGCGAACGCTCCCGGCGGGCAAACCCGTCCTCGAAAAGGACGCCGACACCCTGACCACTGCGGGCACCACCGGCGCCTACCGCACGAGCGAGACGATCGAGGCCTTCGGCCTGCGCGACGGCAAGACGCTCTGGCAGAAGGCGCGCACGTCCCCCTACTGCTCCATCGGTTGGCTGGCAGGCGCGTCCAACCAGATCCTCATAGGCGAGCGGTGCACCCGGATAGACCCCACCGCCCGGACGACCGGCTTCAGCCAACACGTCCGCGCCTTCGACCCGGCCACCGGCCGCGACCTGTGGAAAACCGACCTCCAGGTGATCGGCAACGCCACCGTCGACCTGGTCAGCGCCACCCCGCCCGTGATCGCCGTCCGGGAGTCGGACGCCCGAGGCAAGAAGTCCCTCATGGCCCTGGACGCCCAAGGCCGCGTCACCGCGACGATCCCCACCGATGACCCCAACGGTGAGATCGACACGTCCCCCCAGACCCCCTCGGCCGTCATCCAAACCCGCAAGATCGTCGCCTCCGGCACCACCCTCATCACCGTCACCCGCACCGACCAGGGCGAATACGCCCTCGCCGGCTACAGCCTCACCGACGGCCGCCAGCTCTGGGCCACCGAGAAAGACCGCGAATCGATCGAGGCCATCACCTTCGACGGCAAGGACGTCTTCACCCTCACCTCGCACATCACCACACTTCAACTGCGGTCGTTCGACCCGTCCACAGGCAAGCAACGCACATCTTCGGTCGTCCCGTCCCGCTGGAACGACTCCCGCGCAACCTTGCTCCCAACGCCGTCCGGCCTCCTAATAGCCAGTTCCTCAGGCCGAAACCCTTACCACCCTCTGAAAATGCTGCCCCGCCCCTAACAATCAACTCATGGACATCGCGGTTCAGTGGGTGCGCGTCTACTGGACAAAGAACTCACGCGGCGGGCCGGGAGCCGTCCGGCGCAGCGCGCTCCCGGAGGCGTTCCCGCTCCCGGAAGCCGAGCCGCCCATCCTCCATGAAGTGCAAATGCTTGAGCGGGACGACTTCTCTCCCACCATGACCGTGACCACCGGCCTCCCACCAAGAACCCAGGCCGAACTGACCGAGACCGGCGACGGCCACCTACACGTCCTCCCGGTCAGGGACGCCCCCGAATGGGCGAACAACGGCCTAGACCTCGCATGGCGCCCAGAACCCGTGACCATGCGCCCACGGCAAACCTTGCGCTGGCAGATCAACCACCGCTTCACCACCGAACGCGGCTGGTACTACCGGCTGGACACCCTCAACGTCTCCTACGGCCACCCCACGGCCGAGGTCTTCCTGCACCCACCAACCCACCGAGTCGACGAACGCTCCCACCTCTGAAGCTGGTCTTGCGCCGAACGGTCACCGGAAGGCTTCGACGTTGCGGCGGGCCCACTCGGCGAAGGGACGCGGCGCGCGGCCGAGGACCCGCTCGACGTCCGGGCTGAGCCGCAGCTCGGCGGCGTTGGGCTCGCCGAGGATGGCCAGCGTGGTCTCCACGACGGGCTCCGGCATGAACGCGGCCATCCGTGCCTGTGCCTCGGCCCGGGCCAGCTCCACGAACCGCACCGGTTCGCCGAGGGCCGCGCCGATCGCCTCGGCCTGCTGCCGGGGCGTGACGACCACCGGCCCGGTCAACTCGTAGACATGCCCCGCGTGCTCGTCCTTGCGCAGGGCGGCGGCCGCGACCTCCGCGATGTCCTCCGGATCGATCACCGGGAGCCCGACGTCACCGAACGGCGCGGCGATGGTCCGCTCGGCGCGTACCGACTCGGCCCAGGCGAAGGCGTTGGACGCGAAGCCGCCGGGCCGCAGGATCGTCCAGGCCAGGCCCGACTCGCGCACCGCTTCCTCCGTCGCCCGTGCGACGCCCCCGTGCGAGGGCGACTCCGGCCTGGTCGCCACCCCCTGAGAGGAAAGCAGCACCACCCGCCGGACCCCGGCGGCCCCGGCCATGTCCAGGACGGCTCGCGGGTCGAACCCGTCGCCACCGGCACCGCCGTCGTGCAGGAACAGGACCTCGGCGCCGTCGAGGGCGGGCCGCAGGGTCTCCGGCTCGGTCAGGTCGGCCCGCACATGCTCGGTCCCCGGCGGCAGGTCCACCGGGGCCATCCCCCTCGACACCGCCGTCACCCGCTCCTCGGTCTCCGCCAAGGCCCGCACCAGAGATCGCCCGACGTTTCCGGTCGCACCCGTCACCACGAACATGATCAGCTCCTTCGCTGTGGTTTCTCGCGATGACAGAGACGCTAGTGGCATCGGTATAGTAGGTACCTAGAGGAAAGTAACTACCTCAGAGGGGCGGAGCCGATGGCACCCGAGACGAGTTGGCCGGAGGCCGACGCCACGGCCGACCCGGAGCTGGCCTGCCCGGTCTCTCCGGTCGTGGACATCGTGTTCAGCAGGTGGACGACGCCGATCCTCTGGTCGCTCCACACCTTCGGCCGCCACCGGTTCGTCGAACTGGAGCGACGCATCAAGGGCATCACCCCCAAGGTGCTCACCCAGCGCCTGCGCCAGCTGGAACGCGACGGCCTGGTCGTGCGCACCTACCACCCCGAGGTGCCGCCGCGAGTCGAATACGAGATCAGCGAACTAGGCCGCAGCCTCGCCCCGCTTTTCGCCCACCTCACCGAGTGGGCCGCCGCCAACCTCGACCACGTCGAGCAGGCCCGGCAAAACTACGACGCCGCAGGCTCGCCCCGATCGGCCTGAACGAGCGCAGGTTCTCGCCACGTGACCAGCAGCGCCATGGTGAGCACTGTCATCACGATGCCCAGCCCGCAGAAGATTTGGGCAGCGACACCGTGGATTCCCACGGAGAAACCGGCGACGATCGCCAGCACCGAGCTGCCCATGAAAATGAACCTGACGCCCCAATAGCCCAGCCTGGCCTTCTCCAGGGGACGCACACGAACGTAGTTCTCCCAGCCCATGTACTCCGGGCCGGCGCGTTTCTCGATCCTGGTCGAAATGTATTCCGCGCAGCGGCAGGTCGTGTGTGCGTAGTTGAGCCAATAGATGGCCAGGAGAAGCGAGATGATCGGATAGGTGAAGATGATCGTGGCGTTCTTGGCCTGGAACCCGACCGAGACCACCGTGCCGAAGGCGATCATCATGAGCGCCACGAGCTGGGACTGGAGTTCGATGAGCTTGAGGATCTCCGCACGGAGGCTCTCGTACTCGGCCACCATGAGGGCCACGCCCTCTTCCGGCTTCAACCCGAGCTCCGCCGTGGCCCTGTCCGGGGCTAACGAAGGATCCATCGGCTCACGAGGCGCGTTGATCACGCAGACTGCTCCCTCCGTTGCGCCAGCGATACCACCATGAGTAAGGCGATCTCACCATGAGTAATGGGAACACGCGAGAGATCCCCGAACAGGGCTTGGCCGGATCCGGTCAAGAAGTCCCGGTGCCGTTGCTGCGCGCCCGTCCTCGGCCCGGCGGCCACTGAGGTTTGCGTCAGCCCCGTCCGCGAGGCAGACCCACTGACTCATGCGGAAGGCCCGCTGTCATGACGCTGCGGGCCTTCCGCCTTTTCGGACGGTATCCACTAACGCGATATCCCGTCCGCGTTGGTCGCTCTCGGGCATCGCCCCCACCATCGCCGACGATGGCCCAGATGAGCGATGTCGGTCTTGGTTCGATCTCTCACTGATCGCGGTACATGACGGCGCGGGAGCGAGGGGAGCGCCGGCCGCGATCGTGGGCGGGGGGCGGTTATGCGAGTAGTCGTCCGAGCAGGTTGTTGGCGCGTGCGTTGGGGTCGTCGCCGTAGAAGAATTCGGCGAAGGCCCGGTGGAACTGTTCGCGGGACACCATGCCCCGCCCTTCCAGGTCCAGGTAGTCGAAGACCTCGGCGCCGTCTTCGGCTTTGTTGTGGGTGGCGGCCTGGTACACCCGGGCGTAGTCGTCCGGGCCGATCGCTCCATCGCGGTCGGTGTCGATCAGCTCGAAGTAGGCGTCGATGATGGGCTGGAGTCGCTGGGCGTAGGAGTCGGGGGTGGTGAGTGTCTGCCGGAGCGTGGCGACCATTTCCTCTTCTTCGACCCGGGAGTCGTAGTTGTGGTCGAACCGTCCGATGACCCGGTCCCAGGCGGTGGTGGCGGCCTCGGTGAGTCGCTGCGCCTGCGATGGGCGACGGGGGTTGGTGAGCCCGGTCAGCCGTTCGGCCAGGAGGTGGGCGTCCTGCCGGGTGATGGCTCCGTCGTTGTCGATGTCGAGGGCGTGAAACCAGCGGCGGTACTTGAGTTCTCGTACTCCTTCCATATGCAGAAAGTAACAACATCATCGCTGACTGTCATTGACGGTTAGGCGTCCGTATCGACCGGGTGCACCGCATTAGACCTGGTCAGACAGGCCGCCGACGTCCGCCCCCTCCACCACGCCACACCCTTCACCGCCGTCTCAACCCCGACAAGTGATCACCCGCCGAAAACACAAGAACGGCCCCACCGGGGGGCGAGGCCGCAACTTGGGGGTCGTTGGTATCAGAGGTTCAGCTTGCCCGCCTTTACGGCGGTGAGGAGTTGGGCGAAGTCTTCACGCGTCAGGCCGAGGTGTCCGGCTTCGGGGGCCTTGCTGTCGCGCACGCCGCACCCTTCGGGGAGGCCAGCCACCTCGACACACTCTTGACCGCCAATACCGCCCGAGCCGCTACGACTCGACTTGCGCCACACCAGTTCACTCATGCATGGCCTCCATGATCTCAGCTATGAGACTCCTGGTTGAGTCTCGGGACAGGGCATCAGCACCCAGCAGGTCATACCGCCGCCGGTACTCCCGCACCTTTGCGGGATCCGTCACAAGACGGCCTCCGCCTACAGCCTCAGACCAGGCTACTTCGCCGCTTGCCGTTTGTAGCAGAGTGAATGAGCCATCGATGCCGGGGTGCGCCCCGGCAGCGCGAGGGACCACACGAACCACGATGTTCGGACGTTCGCTCATCTCCAGAAGGTGCGCAAGCTGCGCCCGCATGACGCTAGGTCCACCGATCGGGTCCCAGAGCACGGACTCCTTGACCAGTACCCACAGTTCAGCGGGCTGCTCCCTGGTGAGGACCTCTTGTCGCGCCAAGCGTTCGGTTAACGCTCCTTCCACGTCTGTGACGACGCGAGCGCCAACGAGCAAGGCGCGGGCATAGTCCGGTGTTTGAAGGAGTCCGTGGACGACGAGCGCCGCGTACGGGCTGATCACGATTGCCCGGCGTTCGTAGCGGGTGAACTGGGCGAACCAGTTGGGGTCGTGGTCGGACTCCGCGAGCGTGCGAAGCCGGACAAAGTGCCCCCGAGTCTTCCAAACCCGGTCAAGAGTTTCGGCGTGCTTCTGTGGCAGTTTAGCCCCGCCCGATTCCCAGTTTGAAACCGCGGTTTTGTCGATCCCGCAGATACGGGCGACATCAGCCTGTGAAAGGTTCCGCTCTAGCCGCCAAACTCGCAGGTCAATGGCCACCCAATGCCAGGGGATGTTATCTGGATCAAGATCGTCGGCCCGCACCATTCAAGATCCTTAAAGTAGCGATCCTGGAACCCAACGGGAAAAGTCTAAACGCTGGCGGCAATCTGTGCACGAGAAACAGAACCGCGAAAGGCCGATCTCATGGACGCCGTCACGCACAAAACAGACCAGACCCATCAATTTGCGGTCAGCATTACCGCATGTCGCGAAACGGTCTATTTGACCCGCGAGCTCGTGCAGAGCAGCCTCAACGCCTGGGGACTCAGCGCCTACAGCAGCGACGCGTGCCAGATCATGTCGGAGCTGGCGTCCAACGCGGCGCGGTTCTGCCTGAGCGAGAAGATGCGCGCGTGGATCAGCCGGATCGACGTCGGCATCGAGTTGTGCGTCTGGGACGACCACCCCGGCCGCCCGGTGTTGCAGTCGCCGGGACAATTCAGCCAGCACGGCCGGGGCCTGATCCTCGTTCAGGCATTCGCGACGGGCGGCTGCGGGTGGGCCGAACTGGGCGCGGGAAAGACCGTCTGGGCCCGCATCGCCGTCAGCGAGCAGATCATGCGGTCCGCAGCCCAGGCCGCGGGATGCCCGATACTCGGCGCGCTCCCGCACGTGGACAGGCCACTCCAGCGCATCGCGATGCCCTCATAGACAGGCCCTGGCCTCTGCGGTCGCACATCCCCCCCGCACGTCCACCCCCAAAGGACGTGCCACGCCGCCGCAGAGGCCGGGGCCGCCGCCACGCTCGACCGAGGCTCGCCCGCCAGCACCTGCACCGGGTGTCTACGGCTTCCCCTATGGAACGCCGTAGGCGGCTCGTTGTATGGAACAGATCGCCGGTGCCGCGCCGCACCACCGAGGCCACATCGCGGCCCTGCTGGCGAGCTTCGTCCGGCAGCAGGCCCCTTGGCCACCGTCACGGCCGCTGGACGAGATCGACGCTGAACGAGCGGCCCACACCGGCGGACTCCGCGACGATGTCGGCGGGGCCATGGGAGCCCTCACCCGCCGGTCGATGATCCTTCCCGGAACCGGCATCGAGCTGGAGAAGATCGACTTCCGAGGCGCTCATCTGCACGAGAAGAACCTCAGCAGGTTCTGTTTCGCCGATGCCAACCTTGAAGGTGCCACGCTCACCAAATGCGATCTCTCGCACTCGACCCTCGCCCACGCCAACTTGAAGGGTGCCGACTTGACGGGAGCCGATCTCACCGGAGCCGACCTGACCGGGGTCATCGGTCTTGACCGCGGTCAGGCTGCCGAGCCGGGCCAGGCCGGGCCACAACCCCCGATCGCGTACCGGCGCAAGCTGAGGGGCGTTGTGTTCGACCGGCCTGGTGTTACTTGCCCTTTAGTTGGGCTACGAGTTTGTTCGCGGCCGTCTTGTTCGGGGGGCCGGTGACGACGACTTTTCCGTCCGTGATCGCCATGTCGACGCGGGGGAGGGTGACCAGCCGGTTCCGGACGATGAACGCGAGGTCGCGTCCGACCGTGGCGCGGGTCAGGTCGGCGAACGCCTCCCGGTCGATCGGGCGAAGCGTGACCGCCACGTCGTATCCGCCCGGCCGCGTGCCCGACTTCTGGACGCGCATGTCCGCGACCTTGTGGATCGCGATCCCCTGCGCCAGCCGGTAGCACGTCTGCCCCATGCCGGACTGCCCGGTGATGCCCTGCGTCCCCGGCGGGCACTGCCCAGGGGTCACCTGCGTGACCGGATAGATGTGCAGCGGCGCGGCAAGCGTCACCGGACGCGTCCGCATCGAGGACGCGATCATCCCGCCGGTCACCGCGACCGCCGCGATCAGCAGCCCGAGGGTGAGCACCATGGTCAGCAGCGCCGACCGGTGCTGGCCCGCGGCCTTGGCGGGTGTCACGGGCTCCGGGAACGGGCGAGGCGCCCGCAGCGCCGCCCGGCTCCGCTTCGCTTCCGCCGCCGCGCGCCGCCGCTCAGCCGCCCGCGCCCGCCGCCGAGCCGCCGGGTCCATGCCGGCCGATCCCACGCCACCCGCAGGCGGCACGGGTGTCGTCGCGTCCTGGGGTGGGCGGGGCGTCGTCGTTGCCGCCGGCCCGCGCGTCATCTCGGCCCCGCGTGGCTTTTCCACGCCGTGCACCGTCCAAGGCCCGCTTGCGTTCTCTGGCGCCTGTGGCCCGCGCGGTGGCTCTGGTGGCCGGGCGTGTCTTGGGGTGGCGGGTTCGGGGTGGGTTTGTTTTGGGACGTGCGGGGTCGCGGGGCCGGGGTCTTCACGCGTGGGCCTTTGCTGCGGGTAGTAGGGCTGGGCCGCTTCCACTGCCTGGGTGGCGTCCTCGGGGAGCGGTGGCTCAGGGGTGGGCGGGTCAGGAGGCGCGGTGGTCCGAGCGGGAGCGTCGTCCCGCCGGCGACCCTTGCTGCGGCGCGGAATGACCCGCATCGTCACCTCCCCGGCTTCATGATCTCCTCAGTCTTGCAGGAGCGGACGCCGTCGCGCATCGGGGCCTGTCCGGAAGGTCGGCGCGGGGCGTCCGTTGCTCACCGTGCCCCGTTCCGGGGGTTTCAAAGCGCGAAAAAGCCCGGCCCCGGACGAACCGGGGCCGGGCCTGCGGAGACTGCGATTCAGTCGATGCGCCAGGTGTCGCCGCTGCCGAGCAGGGCGGCGAGGTCGCCCTCGCCCTGGCTCTCGACGGCCTCGTCGAGCTGGGCCCGCATCAGCTCGTCGTAGGACGGGCGGTCCACGTCGCGGAAGATGCCGATCGGGGTGTGCTCGAACGCCGGCTGGTCCAGGCGCGACAGCGCGAACGCCATCGACGGGTCCGGATTGTGGGCGTCGTGCACGGCGATTTCGGACGGGTCGACGTCCGCCACCTTCACGACCTCGAAGGAGCCGGACGGCGAGCGGCGCAGCGCCTTGGAACGGTCGGCGCCGAAGATGATCGGCTCGCCGTGCTCCAGCCGGACCGTGACATCGTCGCGGACGTCCGCGTCCTTGAGAGGCTCGAACGCGTTGTCGTTGAAGATGTTGCAGTTCTGGTAGATCTCGACGAGCGCCGTGCCGCGGTGCTGCGCGGCGGCCCGCAGCACCGACTGGAGGTGCTTGCGGTCGGAGTCGATGGTCCGGGCGACGAACGTGCCCTCCGCGCCGATTGCGAGGGAGAGCGGGTTGAACGGCGCGTCCAGCGAACCCATCGGCGTCGACTTGGTGATCTTGCCGATCTCCGACGTCGGCGAGTACTGGCCCTTCGTCAGGCCGTAGATCCGGTTGTTGAACAGCAGGATCTTCAGGTTGACGTTGCGGCGCAGCGCGTGGATCAGGTGGTTGCCGCCGATGGAGAGGGCGTCGCCGTCGCCGGTCACCACCCAGACGGACAGGTCGGGACGGGACGTGGCGAGGCCCGTCGCGATCGCGGGCGCGCGGCCGTGGATCGAGTGGAACCCGTAGGTGTTCATGTAGTACGGGAACCGCGACGAGCAGCCGATGCCGGAGATGAACGCGATGTTCTCGCGCCGCAGGCCGAGCTCGGGAAGGAAGGACTGGACGGCCGCGAGGATCGCGTAGTCACCGCACCCGGGGCACCAGCGCACCTCCTGGTCGGTCTTGAAGTCCTTCATGGACTGCTTCACGTCGGTCTTCGGGACCAGCGAGAGCAGCGTCTTGCCGTTCCCGTTGCTGGACCCGTTTCCGTTGTCTCCGTTTTCACTCACTGTCGATCACATCCTGGATGACGCCCTGCAGCTCTTCGGCCTTGAACGGCAGGCCGCGGACCTGGTTGTAGCCGATCACGTCGACGAGGTACCGGCCGCGGAGCAGCAGCGCGAGCTGGCCGAGGTTGATCTCCGGGACGACGACCTTGTCGTAGGAGCGCAGCACCTCGGGCAGGTTGGCGGGGAACGGGTTGAGGTGGCGAAGGTGCGCCTGGGCGACGTGCTGCCCGGACGCGCGGACGCGGCGGACTCCCGCGGAGATCGCGCCGTACGTCCCGCCCCAGCCCAGCACGAGGACGCGGGCCTTGCCGGACGGGTCGTCCACCGTGAGCGGGGCGATGTCGTTGGCGATCCCGTCGACCTTGGCCTGCCGGAGCCGGGTCATGCGGTCGTGGTTGGCGGGGTCGTAGGAGATGTTGCCGGACCCGTCGGCCTTCTCCAGCCCGCCGATCCGGTGCTCCAGACCCTCGGTGCCCGGGATGGCCCAGGGCCGCGCGAGCGTCTCGGGGTCGCGCTGGAACGGCAGGAACTCCTCGCCGTCGGGGGACGGGACCGCGAAGTCCGGCTCGATCTTCGGGAGGGACGCGACGTCCGGCAGCCGCCACGGCTCGGAACCGTTGGCGAGGTATCCGTCCGACAGGAGGATCACCGGGGTGCGGTATTTCACCGCGATCCGGGCCGCCTCCAGCGCCGCGTCGAAGCAGTCGGACGGCGACTGGGGCGCGATCACCGGGACGGGCGCCTCGCCGTTGCGGCCGAACATGGCCTGCAACAGGTCGGCCTGCTCGGTCTTGGTCGGCATCCCGGTCGAAGGGCCGGCCCGCTGCACGTCGATGACCAGCAGCGGAAGCTCGGTCGCGACGCCGAGGGCGATCGTCTCGCTCTTCAGCGCGAGGCCGGGCCCGGACGTCGTGGTGACGCCGAGGGACCCGCCGAACGAGGCGCCGAGCGCGGAGCCGACCGCGGCGATCTCGTCCTCGGCCTGGAACGTCCGCACGCCGAACTTCTTGTGCTTGGAGATCTCGTGCAGGATGTCGGACGCCGGCGTGATCGGGTACGAGCCGAGGAAGATCGGCAGCCCGCTCTGCACGCCCGCGGCGACCAGCCCGTACGCGAGCGCGAGGTTGCCGGTGATGTTGCGATAGAGGCCCGGCTCGTGCTCGGCCGGCTTGATCTCGTACTGCACCGAGAACGCCTCGGTGGTCTCGCCGTAGGACCAACCCGCCTGGAACGCCGCGATGTTCGCCTTCATGATGTCGGGCTTGCTCGCGAACTTCTTCTCAAGGAAGGAGATCGTTCCCTCGGTGGGACGGTGATACAGCCAGGACAGAAGGCCGAGCGCGAACATGTTCTTGGCGCGCTCCGCGTCCTTCTTCGAGATGTCGAAGTCGGTGAGGGCGGTGACGGTCATCGAGGTGAGCGGCAGCGCGTGCACCCGGTACTCGGCGAGCGCGTCGTCCTCGACGGGGTTCGTCTCGTAGCCGACCTTGGCGAGGTTGCGCTTGGTGAACTCGTCGGTGTTGACGATCAGATCCGCCCCGCGGGGGAGGTCCCCGAGGTTGGCCTTGAGGGCGGCGGGGTTCATCGCGACCAGGACGTTGGGCGCGTCGCCCGGGGTGAGGATGTCGTGGTCGGCGAAGTGGAGTTGGAAGCTGGACACGCCGGGGAGCGTCCCGGCGGGGGCACGAATCTCGGCCGGGAAGTTCGGCAACGTCGACAGGTCGTTGCCGAAAGCCGCGGTCTCCTGGGTGAAGCGGTCGCCGGTCAGCTGCATGCCGTCGCCGGAGTCTCCGGCGAAACGGATGATGACACGGTCGAGCTGCTGGACCTGTTTGGTCACAGAGGAAGACCTCCTCGACGCGCAGCATCCGTCCTGGGGGAGGCGCCCAGGATCGTGACGCTACTTAGGATTACCTTCATGGTACGTCCGGGATGGGATGGTGTTTTCGGGAACGTGCTGCTTGCCGGGACGGCCGCGGCTCGGGTGGGCCCGCGTCGTCCGCTTTTCGGCGGCCGCCGGTCAGGGGAGGCATCGACCGCGGCCGCCATGCCGCCCGCCATGTGACGTCCCGCTCCCAGGGAGGTCGTTGCCCCGTTATAGAAGACGTATCACTTCGGCACGGGGTTCACGAGGCTCTCCCGGATTCGGGCAGGTCCTATCGGGTGGTACGACCTGGACGGGCGCCCGAGTTCATCCCGAACACAGGCAGCTGCGCTGCCGGCACAGGTCGACGTGCAGCCGTCTGACCAGCCGTTGCGCTGAGTACGTCGAGGAGCCGCGGCTCCCTCGGGGCGTGGGGTTCACGTCCCGAAGTGTAGACAGCCGGGCTTGAGCGCGGCTGAAGCGCCCCTGCCCCGGACCGCGTCGCCGGTCGGCCACGGCGCCGGTTTCGGGCGGCTGGTACGGCGTGGCTTCGCCGTCCGCTACGGCGTCGCTTTCGGGGTCGGGGTCGTCGGCGCCGGGGTCGCCGGGTTCGTGATGGTGCGGCGTTCGCGGTCGACCAGGGCGAGCAGCTTCTGGACGCCGTCCGGCGCCACCGCCTCCCCGACCAGGTGCGCCGTCGCCGCGTACGGGTACGAGCCGGGGCGGTCGAGCGCGGCGCGCACCCACCTGCCCCACAGCCCGCCGGTCACGGTGCAGCGCAGCGTCAGCGCCCGGTCGGCCGGAACCGGCGCGGACGCCGTGCACGAGCCGAGCGGCCGGCCCCGGGAGTTGAGCGCCGCCCGCAACGCCGCCCGCGCGCCGGACGGCACCGTGCCCTGCGGCGTTGTCAGCGTGGCCGGGACGGTGACCGTGCAGCCGTTGGTGTTCAGATCGCAGTTGCTGAACGTCAGCGTTCCAGGACGGAAGCGCAACGACGGGTCGGCGGCGCCGCCGAGCGCGGCGACGCGCGACCTGAGCTCGCCGAACACCCCGGTGGGCGCTGCTAGCGGTGTTGCCGTGAACCACGGCGCGTTCCGGCCGACCGCGCGCACGGACACCAGCCGGTGCGGCGCCGCCTTCGCCACCAGGTACTCGGCGGCCCTTGTCTTGATCTTGTAGGTGGGGACGCCGTTCACGGTCTCCGTGGGCGTCTTCGGCGCCGCCCGGGTGATGGCCTGGGCGATGGACTTCGGGCCCAGGACGTCCGGGACGTCGAAGCCCGGGATGGACGCGGGGGCCTTGGACCACCGTCCGGCGTAGTACTCCGGGTGACGCGCCTCACCTGCGTAGTCGCGCCAGAAGGTCATTCCGGCCTTGATGTAGGTGGTGCCGTCGATCGCGACGACGTCCGCTTTCAGCATGCCTGTCGTGAGCGTTCCGGTCGCCATGCCTGCGGGAGTGACGCGCAGATTCGCCTGGACGGGCCTGCCGCCCACCGTCATGGCCCCGTCGTAGCGCATGCCCTTCCCGGACGTGAGCCACTGCCCCGCCTTCAGCGACCACGCGGGCGGCCCGGCCGGCGCGGTCGGTTCGCCTGGACGTTCGGGCCCGTCCTCGCCGCGCGCGAACACGACGGCCAGCACCACGCTGACCAGCACGACCATCGCCGCCGCGCCCGCCGCGAAGATCAGGCCCCGCTGCTGCCGCAGCCGCTCCGGGCCGGGCGGAAAGGGCGGCGTGCCGGGTGAGGGAGGAGGCGGGGGTGCGGCGTTCGGCGGAGGCGCGGCGTTTGCCGAGGGCGCGGCGTTCGGTGGGGGCGCGGCGTTCGGTGGGGGCGCGGGCTGCGGCGGGTACGGCGTGTTCGGCGGGAAGGGCGCGTTCGGCGGGTACGGGGTGCCCGGCTGCGGGCGGGAGGCGGTCGTCGAGGACGCCTCGTCCTGTCCAGGGCTCACGTGGGGGCTCACTCTGCTCACTTCCCGGGGCCCGGTTTCCGGGCCCGACAGTCAGGCCAAAGCAAGGGTCTGAAGGCGTCCTCCGGGGGATGCCGACGTGCGTGCTGCGAGGGGGAGGGGCGCCGTCGGCCCTGGAGCGGCGTTCTCAAGAGCATAAAGGGTGCCCGGTGGCGCTTTCCCCACGTCGGGGGAGAGCGCCACCGGGCACCCATGGTTCCCGGATCAGCGCGCGAGACGCGTCACCTGCGGTCCGATCTGCGGCCTGACCTGCGGTTCGGCTGCCGCCTCACTCGCTGTCGAGCCCGCTCTGCATCGACTGGACCTCTTCGGTCGTGGCGCCGATCACCTTGTACGACGCGTGCTTGTAGAAGGTTCCACCGCTGCCCTTGGCCCAGCTCGTCCACGCGCTGCTGGCGACGCGGCAGCTCGCCCACTGCGGGAGCGAGCTGGTGATCGTGATGCGGGTCGTGCAGTTGCCGAGATCACGGCCGGTCAGCGTGTTCGCGGTGATCCGGAACCGGACGTCGATGGTGACGGGCGTCTCCACGTCGTACGGCGGACGGATCTTGGCCTGCACCGTGCAACCGGAGTCGCCGTTGCAGCCGCCGCGCTTCCACTCCGACACGCGCGGCTGCGCCGCGCTGTTGAAGGAGTCCTTCAGCTCGCCGATGTTGGTCCGCATCGTCGAGATGATCGACGACGCGTCCCCGGCGCTCTTCGGGGTCACGTCCACGCGGACGCGCGGCACGGTGGACTCGAAGCGCAGGAGCTCGGAGTCGTCCTCGTCGGTGATGTAGACGGTCGAGGAGAACGAGCTGAACTTCAGCGCCTTCTGGCCCTGCCACGTCGTCTTGAGCGGCTTGATGGTCGTCGACCTCGCCGAGCGCATCTTGCCCGCCAGCGCGTCCGGCGTGAGGTGCTGCTTGAAGTCGACGTTGATCTCGTCGGGGTCCAGCCGGCCCCACTGATCGCCGGAGGTCAGGTAGAACGCCTCGTCGGAGGACGAGATCTCCCGCTTCCAGTAGGACTGGTCGGCCTTCACGAACAGCTTCCCGTCGGCCGACAGGACCGTGACGCGGCTGCCGTTCATGGTGACGTCCCCGGACGCACGGCCGCCCTTGGTGACGTTCAGCTCACCGTTCAGTGCCCCGGCGCTGCCGAAGGAGCCCTTGAGCCCCACGGCGCGGGCCGTGGCCATGCTGGTCGCCGCCGTGGCGAGCTTCTCCTCGGGCGTCTTGCCGCCGCTCGCGGCGATCACGAACACCACGACGCCGATGAGGACCAGGACGACGAGGCCGCCGCCGAGCAGGGCCGCGATCAGTACCCCGCCACCACCGCTGCGCCGCGGCGGCGGCATGCTCGGGCCCATCGGGCTCCCGGGCGGTGGGGGGAAGAACGGCGGCGGTGTGCCTTGGCCGCCGTAGCCGCCGGGGGGCGGTGGCGCCCCCGGACCGCCCACTCCACCGGGCCCGCCCGGGCTTCCGGGTCCGCCCGGCCCAGCGGGCGGTGGCGGAGGAGGCCAGGAGGCACCGCCCGGGGATTCCCACCCCGGGGGCGGCGGAGGGTTGCTCATCTGGTCACGTCCTTCCAGGTCAACTGACCCCAATGCAAACCTAGTGTGCAGTAAAACTGTGACATCGCGCGCCTCGGATGTGGAGGTGCTCGGTCACATTCCCCCGGACCCCGTTCCGGGGGATACTTGCTACGACGCAGGCGAGGAGGGTCTGGTGCATAACTATTTCGACACATATGTCGTCGTAGTCGTACTGCTCGTCGTCGGTGCCGGGATCGTCGTCGGCGGTCTCGCCGCGAACCGGATGCTGCGTCCGCACCGTCCCACCGTCGAGAAGCTGACCACCTACGAATGCGGTGTCGACCCTGTCGGCGAGGGCTGGGCGCACTCCTACGTCCGGTACTACGTGTTCGCCTACCTTTACGTCGTGTTCGCAGTGGACGCCGTGTTCCTCTTCCCCTGGGCGACGGTCTTCTCCGCGCCAGGCTACGGTGCCACGACGCTCGGCGAGATGTTCGTCTTCCTGGCGTTCCTCGCCGCCGGGCTGGGCTACGCGGGCAAGAAGGGCGTCCTGTCCTGGGTTTAGGGCCTGCCGTTTCCGGGTTTAGGGCCTGCCGTCAGGGGTGTGGGGCCTGCCATCGTGCGCCTGAGGCCCGGTCGCATGGTTCCGGACGGGCCGGATCGTTCCGGCCGGGATTGATCGCCTTGGGCCTCTGGCCAGACGGCGAGGGGCTGTAACAATGCTCCCGTGGGCACCATCGATCTACCTCCGCCGAGCGTCGGGCCGCTGTCGCGGCTCGCGCCGAAGCCGGTCAAGTTCGTGCTCAACTGGGGACGCCGCTACTCGCTGTGGGTCTTCAACTTCGGCCTGGCCTGCTGCGCCATCGAGTTCATCGCGACGTCGATGGCCCGGCACGACTTCATCCGGCTCGGCGTCATCCC
Organism: Actinomadura sp. 3N508; assembly: GCF_044326375.1. Classification (NCBI taxonomy): domain Bacteria; kingdom Bacillati; phylum Actinomycetota; class Actinomycetes; order Streptosporangiales; family Thermomonosporaceae; genus Actinomadura; species Actinomadura sp. 3N508. The sequence continues at coordinate 1,243,403 of NZ_JBIRAX010000001.1, read as the reverse complement.
GTTCGCGCCGGGGCCCCGGCAGGCCGACCTCATGGTCGTGTCCGGCACGGTCAGCGACAAGATGGCGCCCGCCATCCGCCGCCTCTACGAGCAGATGCCCGAGCCGAAGTACGTCATCTCCTTCGGCGCCTGCTCCAACTGCGGCGGCCCGTACTGGGACTCCTACTGCGTGACGAAGGGCGTCGACCAGATCATCCCGGTGGACGTGTACGTGCCCGGCTGCCCGCCCCGCCCGGAGGCGCTGCTGCACGGGATCGTCCGGCTGCAGGAGAAGATCGCGGGCGAGTCGCTCGGCGACCGCTACACCGCGAACGGGCCGGGCGGCGAACCGGTGTCCCCGCCGCCCGCGCCGCGCCCGCTGTCGCCGACCGTCCTGCGCCGCCCGATCCAGCCCCCGCCGCCCCCGGTCGTCGACGAGGCCCCCGGCGAGGCTCCGGGCGGCGCGACGACGGAGCTGCCGGAAGGCGGCAATGAGGCGGGCCCGAACGACGAGACCGTGCCCGTCTGGCCCCTGGGCGAGCCCGACCCCGAGGGGCAGGGCGAGGGCCCCGCGGCCGAGACCGCGGAGGTCCCGATCTTCGGGGAGCTGGCCGCGGAACCCGACGGGCCGACCGTCGAGGTGCCGGTCGTCGCGGAGATCCCGCCCGGCGTGCATCCGGCCGATGACGTGACCATGCCCGTCCCGCACCTGGAGGACGACGAGGCCGCGACCAACGACCATGACCCGTCGATCATCCCGGGGCTGACCGACGACGGCCACGACGACGAGATCGGCCGCTACCGGTGAGCGCCGGAGCGGAGGGCCGGCCCGTCCAGCAGGAGCTGGTGGACGCCTGGACGGCCCGCTTCGGCGACGAGATCACCACCGAGGAGACGACCGGCGGCCTCGCCGTCGGGGTACCGCCCGAGCACTGGCTGGACGCGCTGGTCTTCGCCCGCGACGACCTGTCCTGCGGCTTCTTCGACTGGCTGACCGGCGTGGACGAGCTGGACGAGGGCTTCGCCGTCGTCGTCCACGTCTACTCGCTGGAACGCCGCCACCATCTGCTGGTCAGGACGCGCGTCCCGAAGCGGGCGCCCGTCCTGCCGACCGCGACGGGCGTCTACCGCGGGGCGGAGTGGCACGAGCGGGAGACGGCGGAGATGTTCGGCGTGCTGTTCGAGGGCCATCCGAACCTCGTCCCGCTGCTGCTCCCGGACGGGTTCGAGGGCCATCCGCTCCGCAAGGACTTCGTGCTCGCCGCCCGCGTCGCCAAGCCGTGGCCGGGCGCCAAGGAGCCGGGCGAGTCGGGCCACGGCGCGCCGAGCCGCCGCCGCGTCCGCCCGCCGGGCGTGCCCGACGAGGGCGCCTGGGGCGCCGCGGCCGAACGCGCCGGACGCCGCGCCGCCCCGCCCGCGCAGGACGCCGCCCCGCCCGCGCAGGAGGCGCCCGATGCTTGAGATCGTCGTCAAGCTGGCGCTGGTCGCCGCCGCGTTCGCGCTGCTGCCGCTGCTCGTCGGGCAGGCCGAGCACAAGGTCATGGCGCACATGCAGGGCCGTCTCGGCCCCATGTACGCGGGCGCCTTCCATGGCTGGGCGCAGCTCGTCGCCGACGGCGTGAAGTTCGCGCAGAAGGAGGACGTGGTCCCGCGCGACGCCGACCGGTGGGTGTTCAAGCTGGCCCCTGGCGTGGCGCTCGTCCCGTACCTGCTGGTCCTGCTCGTGATCCCGATCGGGCCGGGCGGCCAGGTCGCGCTCGACCTCGGGCCCGGGATCTTCTTCGCGCTCGCCGTGATGGGCGTCGGCGTCATCGGCGCGATCATGGCGGGCTGGGCGAGCGCGAACAAGTACTCGCTGCTCGGCGGGATGCGGGTCGCCGCGCAGCTGATGTCCTACGAGCTGCCGATGGTGTTCGCGGCGTCGTCGGTGGCGATGGCGGCCGGGACGCTGTCGCTCCAGGGCGTCGTGGACGAATGGCGCTGGTACTGGCTGCCCTGGCAGGCGGTCGGCGCCGTCGTCTTCTTCGTCGCGGGCCTCGCCGAGCTGCGCCGCCCGCCGTTCGACATGCCGGTCGCCGACTCCGAGATCATCTTCGGCCCGTACACGGAGTACGGCGGGCTGCGGTTCGCGCTGTTCCTGCTCGCCGAGTACGCCGGGATCGTGGTGCTCTGCGGGCTGACGACCGTGCTGTTCCTCGGCGGCTGGAAGGGCCCGTTCCTGAACACCGAGCTCGGCTGGCTCTGGACGCTGCTCAAGGCCGGCGTGCTGGCGTTCTGCGTGATCTGGTTCCGCGTCAGCTACCCGCGCATGCGCGAGGACCAGCTGCAGAAGCTCGCCTGGGCGTGGCTGGTGCCGCTCTCGCTGGCCCAGCTCGCGCTCACCGGCGTCCTCAAGGTCGCGCTCTGACCCGCCTGCCCGGGGTCACCTGAGGAAGATGGTGAAGTCGGCCATCTCCGGGAGGACGTCCGGCGGGATGTCGACGTCCACCGCCATCTCCTCGACGGACACGAACCCGCCGTGCTCCTCGCGGTGCCGGACGACCCGCTCCGCCAGCTCGGGCGTCATGCCGGGCAGCGCGGCGAGGATCTCCGCGGGCACGTGGTTGACGTCCACGAGCCCGCCGTCGTCGTAGGTGCGGGGCACGTCCGGGCGGCCGATCCGCAGCTCGCGGGCGAGCGCCGGGTCTTCGGCGGCGAGCGCGCGGGCCTGCTCGCGCAGCGACCTGCGGTACTTGGCGAACTCGATCGCGTGCTCGTTGAGGCGGTTGCGCGGCACCTCGCGGGGGAAGACCGACGACCGCACGGCGAACGCGTGCGCGGTCCCCGAGATCCACAGCAGGATCGCGATGAACGTGCCGAGCACGGTGAGGATCACGTTGTCCAGCTGCAGGAGCGTGATGACGCCCGCCGTCCCGGCGCCGTATCCGGCCGCCGTCGCGCCGAGGTTCCACGAACCCCGGCGGATGGCCGCGTAGAGGAACGAGAACGGCGTCCCGTACCCGAGCGTGATGAACGGCACGAACGCCCACAAGATGCCGCGCGCAGTCTCGCGCGGCGCGCCGGGCGCGGGTGGAACCGGACGGACCGGAACCGGTGGAAGGGGCGCCCCCGGATACGGGCGCCATCCGGGCTGACCGTAAGGCCGCTGTGCGGGCCGCCGCCCAGGGTGGTCTGCGTGATGACTCACATGCCCTCCCTGCCCGCGACCCACGCCATGACCTCGGGGCCTATGCCTGGTTGGACGAACGCGGAGCCGAGCGCGTTCCCCCGAAGGCGATCGTGCGCAATCATGGGGCGCGTGGGACGGCTACCAGGAGGCGGGCTGGCCAAGGGGCTGGCGGTCACGTTGCGAACGATGACGCGGCGTTCCATAACGCGTCAATACCCGGAAGTGCAGCCTGATCTGCCTCCGCGCAGCAGGGGCGTCATCGCGCTTTTCGAGGAGAACTGCACCGTCTGCATGCTGTGCGCCCGCGAGTGCCCCGACTGGTGCATCTACATCGACTCCCACAAGGAGACCCTCCCCGCCGAAGGCGGCGGACGCGCCCGCACCCGCAACGTCCTCGACCGGTTCGCGATCGACTTCGCGCTGTGCATGTACTGCGGCATCTGCATCGAGGCATGCCCGTTCGACGCGCTGTTCTGGTCCCCGGAGTTCGAGTACGCCGAGTACGACATCGCGGAGCTCACCCACGAGAAGGACCGGCTGCGCGAATGGATGTGGACGGTCCCGCCGCCGCAGGCGCACGACCCGTCCGGTGAGCCGCCGAAGGAAGTCACCACCGCCGAGAAGGCCGCCGCCCGCGCCCGCCCTTCGCGCGGGGAGCAGAAATGAGCGAAGCGAACCGGGGGGCGTGGGGGGTCGCCCCCCACAGGAGGAGCGCATGAGCGGCCAGGAGATCGTGTTCGCGCTGCTCGGCGTCGTCGCCGTCGGGTCCGCGATCCTGGTGGTGACGACGCGGAACCTCGTCCACGCGGCGCTGTGGCTGGTGGTGTCGTTCGGCGCGCTCGCGGGCGGCTACCTCGTCCTCACCGCGGAGTTCGTCGCCTGGGTGCAGGTGCTGATCTACGTCGGCGCGATCGTCGTGCTGCTGCTGTTCGGGATCATGCTGACCCGGGCGCCGATCGGCGAGTCCGCCGACCTGGACTCGGGCAACCGGTGGGCCGCCGCGACCGTCGCCACCGCCACCGCCGCCGTGCTGGTCACCGTGATGATCATGGGGTTCCGGGACGAGCGGATGCCGCTGCGCGAGGGCGCCGGATCGGCCGAGGAGCTCGGCGCCGCCGTGTTCCGGACGTGGGTGCTGCCGTTCGAGGTGCTGTCGGTGCTGCTGCTCTCGTCGCTGGTCGGCGCCATCGTCCTGTCCCGCTCCGACATAGGCCCGCAGCCCGAAGCGGGCGCGAAAACGGCGGACGAGGAGGGCGACGGCTGATGCATCTCGCCTACCCGACGGTCGTCGCCGCGCTGCTGTTCTCCGTCGGCGTGTACGGGGTGCTGGCGCGGCGCAACGCGATCCTCGTCCTGATGTCGGTCGAGCTGATGCTGAACGCGGTGAACCTCAACCTCGTCACCTTCGACATCTGGTACCGGGACCGGCTGCACGGCGGGCAGGTCCTCACGCTGTTCACGATCGTGATCGCGGCGGCGGAGGTCGGGCTGGGGCTGGCGATCGTCCTGCTGGTGTACCGGAACCGGCGGATGGTGGACGTCGACCGCCTCCGCACCCTGGCGGAGGATCCGTCCCGTCCCGCCGCGGCTGAACCCGAACCCGCGGATGCCGCCGAACCGGAGGCCCGGAAGGCCGGCGCGGTCGAGGAGGCCGCCCCGTGATCTGGCTAGCCACGCTGGTGGCGCTGCTGCCGTTCGTCGCCGCGTTCGTCGGGATGCTGTTCGGCCCCTCCCTGACCCGCCTCCTCGGCGGCCGCCGTCCCAGCGAAGGGACACCGCCGGCGCCCGCCCGCAACGGGCCCGCGCTGATCGCATGCCTGCCGATCGCGGTGTCGCTCGTCCTCGCCGCGATCATCGCGTTCACCGTGTGGCGCGAGCCCGGCGAGCGCATGGGCTCGCTGACGCTCATCGAGACCGGCTCGGTGCCGATCCGGGTCGGGCTGCAGGTGGACGGCCTGTCCGCCGTCGTCGGGCTCATGGTCTGCTGCGTGGCGCTCGCCGTCCAGGTGTACTCGATCGCCTACATGAGGGACGACAGGCGCTACTCGTCCTACGCCGCGTTCATCTCGATGTTCACGGCCGCGATGCTGCTGGTCGTCTACTCCGGCGATCTTCTGGTCCTGTACGCGGGCTGGGAGGTCATGGGCATCTGCTCGTACTTCCTGATCGGCCACCACTGGGAGGACCGGGCGAACTCGCGGGCGGCGGTCAAGGCGTTCCTCGTCACCCGGCTCGGCGACGCCGGGTTCCTGATCGGCGTGCTCGTCCTCGGCATCGGCGCCGGATCGTTCGAGATCGGCACCGTCCTGCAGAAGGTGTGGACGATGCCGGACGCGACGGTCACCGCGGGCGCGCTGCTGCTGCTCGCCGGCGTCGCGGGCAAGAGCGCGCAGTTCCCGCTGCACACCTGGCTCCCGGACGCGATGGCCGGCCCCACCCCGATCAGCGCCCTGATCCACGCCGCCACGATGGTCGCCGCGGGCGTCTACGTGGTCGCCCGCGTGTACGAGGTGTTCGTGTCGGCGTCGGCGGCGCTCGCCGTGCTCGGCGTCCTCGCGGTGGTCTCCATGGTGGGCTCCGCGCTCGCGGCGCTGGCGCAGGACGACATCAAGCGCGTCCTCGCGTACTCGACGATCAGCCAGCTCGCCGTGATGGCCGCCGGGCTCGCGGTCGGCGCCAAGTCCGCCGCGATCTTCCACCTGCTGACGCACGGCGCGTTCAAGGCGCTGCTGTTCCTCGCCGCCGGATGCGTGATCGTCGTGGCGGGCTCCAACATGCTGGCCCACTACGGCGGGATGCGGCGCGGCATGCCCATCACGTTCTGGTCGATGACGGTCGGGCTCGCCGCGCTCGCGGGCCTCCCACCGTTCAGCGGCTGGTTCAGCAAGGACTCCGTCATCGAGGCGGCCCAGCACGCCGCCCTCCACAGCGGCCCGGCCGAGGCCGTGCCCGGCTCCGGCCACCCGGCGAGCGGCACCATCATCGCCTTCACCGGCGAGACGCCCGTTCCGACCTTCCTTCCCAACTCCTCGTACGACGTCGGCCTCTCGGGCGGGGTCGCGTGGCTGGTGTATCTGGGGCTGCTGCTGACGGTCGCGCTGACGGCGGCGTACGCGATGCGCGCCTGGCTGATGACGTTCTTCGGCGAGCCGCGCGGGACGTTCGAGATCCGCGAACCGTCCAGGTTCATGGCGTGGACGGTCGCCGTCCTGGCCGTCCCCGCCGCGATCCTCGGCTTCTTCGGCCTCGGCGCCGAGGAACTGCGCCCCCACCTCGGAGCGGCGCTGCTGAGCCTGCTCCTGGTCGTGCTCGGCGGCGGCGCCGCGTTCCTTGTCTGGAACCGTGACCCCGCACTCGATCCTGCACGCGTGCTCGGCCCTGCCCGCCCGGTCTTCGCGCGAGCCTTCTACGTGGACGAGCTGTACGCGCTGACGATCGTCCGGCCAATCCGGGCCCTGGCCCGCCAGGTCGTGACCTTCGACGCCCGCCGCGTGGACGGCGCCGTCGTCGGGGCCGGACGCGGCGCCCGGTGGCTCGGCGGGTTCCTCCGCGTCCCGCAGAACGGCAACGTGCAGAACTACCTGACCGGCCTGCTCGCCGGTGTCGTCGTCATCGTGGCCGGGGTGGTGATCTTCCTGTGATCTTCGTGCTGATGATGGCGATCCCCCTGGTGGGGGCGCTGGCGATGCTCGTCCCGGCGAACCGGTTCCTGCGCACCGACGTCGCGGTCCGGGTGTTCGGGACGGCGGTGTCCGGCGCGACCCTGCTCGTCGCGATCTCCGCCGCCACGGCGTTCGACTTCGGCGCCACGTCCCGCATGCAGCTCGAAGCCGACCGGGAATGGGCGCCGGCGATCGCGCTGCGCTTCCACCTGGGCGTGGACGGGATCTCCCTCCCGCTCGTCGTCCTGACGGCGCTGCTGACGTTCCTGTGCTTCCTCTACACGCTGCGGCACCCGCCGGCGGGAGGCCGTATCCGGCTCCTCACGGCGCTCCTGCTCGTCCTGGAGATCGGGCTGATCGGCACGTTCGTCGCGCTCGACCTCGTGCTGTTCTTCGTGTTCTTCGAGACCGTCCTGATCCCCATGTACGTGGTGATCATGCTGTGGGGCGGGCCGGGACGCCGCGCCGCCGCCACCAAGTTCATCCTCTACACGCTCCTCGGCTCCGGGCTTCTCCTCGCCGGGATGCTGCTCGTCGGCGCGAAGGCGGGCACGCTCGACATGACCGAGCTCGCCGCCCGGCACGGATCAGGGCTCTCGCACGGCCTCCAGATCACGGCGTTCGCGCTGATGGGCCTCGGTTTCGCGGTCAAGGCGCCGATGTGGCCGCTGCACACCTGGCTGCCGGACGCGCACACCGAGGCCCCGACCGTCGGGTCGGTCCTGCTGGCCGGGGTGCTGCTGAAGATGGGCACGTACGGCCTCGTCCGCGTAGCCCTCCCCCTGGCACCCGACGGAGCGGAGTTCTGGGCCCCGTGGCTCGGCCTCCTGGCGGTCATCGGGATCATCTACGGCGCTTTGGCCTGCCTCGCCCAGCGCGACCTGAAACGGATGATCGCCTACTCCTCCGTCGGCCACATGGGCTTCGTCCTGCTCGGCATCGCGACGCTCACCCCGGTCGGCGTCAACGCCGCGCTGTTCGGCAACATCGCGCACGGCCTGATCACCAGCCTGCTGTTCTTCCTCGCCGGATCGGTCAAGGAACGCTGGGGCACCGCCGACATGGACGCGCTCGGCGGCGGGATGCTCGGCACGTCCCCGCGGCTCGCGTCCGTCCTGACGTTCGCGTCCGTCGCCTCGCTCGGGCTGCCGGGCCTCGCCGGGTTCTGGGGCGAGATGATGGCGCTGCTCGGCGCGTACCGCCCGCACGGCGACCTGCCGCGCGAGACGTTCGTGACGTTCATGGCGGTCGCGGCGCTCGGCGCGGTGCTCACCGCCGCGTACTTCCTGCGCATGCTCGCCAAACTCACCCACGGCCCGCCGGACGGCGCGGCCAGCGTCCCGGCTTCGGAACCGGCCCCGGCTTCGGAACGCGCCCCGGCGGCGGCCGTCTCCCTGCACGAGTACGCGGCCTGGGTCCCGCTGATCGCGCTCACGCTGCTCGTCGGCCTGTGGCCGAAGACCCTGCTGGACGTGACCACCGAACCGGTCCGCGCCCTGTTCGGAGGCGGCTGATGATCCAGAGCATCGACTACGCGGCGATCGCGCCGCCGCTGATCCTCGCCGTGGCCGCCATCGGCCTCCTCCTGGCCGACGCCTTCGACGCGCCCCGCCGCGTCCTGTCCCTGCTGAGCGGCGGCTCCCTGGCGATCGCCCTGCTGGCCGTGATCGCCCTGGCCTTCGGCGACCGCCGCGACACCCTCTGCCTCCCGGACGGCCTACGCGGCAACGGCCCACGTTCCTGCTCCTACGTCGCCGACGACTTCACGCTCCTGTTCCAGGGCATAGTCCTGGGCGCAGCGGTCGTCGTCGTCCTGCTCTCCCTCCAGGAGATCACCGACTCCAAGATGCCGGTGGGGGAGTACCACTTCCTCCTCCTCGCCGCCGTGATCGGCGCGCTGACCCTCGTCGCCGCCCGCGACCTCGTCCTCCTCCTCGTCGCGCTGGAGACCCTCTCCCTGCCGGTGTTCGCGCTGGTGGCGCTGCGCCGCTACGACGGGACGGCGTCCGAGGCCGCGCTGAAACTCTTCCTCGTCTCCGTGGTCTCCACCGCGGTCATGCTCTTCGGGATCAGCCTCATCTACGGCGCGACGGGTGCCATGCACCTGGACCGCATAGCTCCCGCACTCTCCAAGCTCCCCGCTGACCTGGACCCGGTCGCCACCGCCGGATCGGTACTCGTCCTGGCCGGGTTCGCGTTCAAGGTCGCCGCCGTCCCGTTCCATTTCTGGGCGCCGGACGTCTACCAGGGCTCCCCGCTGCCCGTAGCCGCATTCCTGTCCGTGGTCTCAAAGGCCGCCGGATTCGCGGGCCTGGTGATCATCCTGGCCCTGGGCCTTCCGGCCTACGCCCACGTGTGGGGCCCGACGATAGCCGTGCTCGCCGCCCTGACCATGACCATCGGCAACCTGATCGCCCTGCGCCAGAAAACGGCGATCCGCCTCCTGGCCTGGTCATCCGTCGCGCAATCCGGCTACATGCTGGCGCCGCTCTCCGTCGGCGACGACCGGCTCCCGGAGGCCGTCGCCGCCACCACCGCCTACGTGGCGCTGTACGCCGTAATGAACATGGGCGCGTTCGCAGTAGTAATCGGCTTCCGCCGCCGCACAGCCGGTGCGCTCAGCCCGTCCTGGGACACCCTCGACGACTACCGCGGCCTCGCCCGCCGCAGCCCCGCCGTAGCCACCGCCCTGGCGTTCTTCCTCATCTGCCTCGCCGGCCTGCCGCCCGGCGTCATGGGACTGTTCGCCAAGGTCGTCGTATTCCGCGCCACCGTCGCCGGGGACGTCACCTGGCTGGCCGTCGTGATGGCGATCAACACGGCCATCGGCCTGTACTACTACCTGGTGTGGGCCGTGCGCCTGTTCACCCCAGCCGCCGGTCCGTCCTACGATCCGGCGCCCGGAATGCCGGTCCGCGCCGCGATCACCGCAACCGCGACCGCCGCGCTTGTACTCTCAGCCGCCCCGCAAATCGTCCTACAAACGGTGACTCAAGCCACCTAGCGGGAACGTTGACCCAGGTCACCCCGTTGTTCGGATTACGGGGGCCTACGGGGAGGCAGGCGGAAGTGCAGTTCAACGGCGTCAAGACGGCGGCGCTGATCGGCACGCTGTCGGCATTGATGCTGGCGGCCGGATGGCTGATCGGCGGCGGCGCCGGGCTGACGATCGCGCTGATCATCGCGCTCGCGACCAACGGCGTCGCGTACGCGTTCAGCGACCGGATCGCCCTGCGCTCCATGCGCGCGCACCCGGTCGGCGAGGTCGAGGCGCCGGTGCTGTACCGGCTCGTCCGGGAACTGGCGACGTCCGCGCACCAGCCGATGCCGCGCCTGTTCGTCTCCGAGACCCGCCAGCCCAACGCGTTCGCCACCGGCCGCAACCCGCGCAACGCCGCCGTCTGCTGCACCCGCGGCATCCTGCAGATGCTGGACGAACGCGAACTGCGCGCCGTCCTCGGGCACGAGCTGTCGCACGTCTACAACCGCGACATCCTCATCTCCTCCGTCGCCGCCGCCATCGCCACCGTGATCACCTACCTCTCCCACCTGGCGATCTTCATCCCCATCGGCCGCTCCGACGACGACGAGGGCCCCGGCCTGCTCGGCGCACTCCTCATGCTCGTCCTGGGCCCGGTGGCCGCCGCCGTCGTCCAGATGGCGATCAGCCGCACCCGCGAATACTCCGCCGACGCCGCCGGCGCCCGCCTCACCGGCGACCCGCTCGCGCTGGCCTCCGCCCTCCGCAAGATCGAGGCCGGCACCCGCGCGATGCCCCTGCCGCAGGACCCCGAGCTGGCCACCACCAGCTCCCTGATGATCGCCAACCCGTTCACCGGCGCAGGCATAGGCAAGCTGTTCTCCACCCACCCCCCGACCGCCGACCGCATAGCCCGCCTGGAACGCATGGCCGGCCACCGCCGCTAGAGAGCGGTAAGAATCATCGGCCCGTCCCCGGTGACCGCAATCGAGTGCTCGAAATGCGCCGCCCGCCCCCCATCAACGGTCGCCACCGCCCACCCATCATCGAGAACCCGCGTCGCGTCCCGCCCGCTCTCGGTTACCAGCGGCTCGATCGCGATCGTCAGCCCTTCCTTGATCCTCATCCCGCGCCCGGCCCGCCCCTTGTTGGGCACGGACGGATCTTCATGCATCTCCGTCCCGATCCCGTGCCCACCGGACCCGTCCGCGATCCCGAACCCGGCGGCCCGGGCAGCACCCTCGATCGCCGCCGCGACGTCCCCGATCCGGTTCCCGGGCACAGCCGCCGCGATACCCCGCTCCAGCGCACCCTTCGTGACCTCGATCAGCCGCAGACCACCCGCGTCGGCCGTCCCCACCATGAACGAGATCGCCGCGTCCCCGCAGTACCCACCAACCCGGGCCCCGGCGTCGACGGTCACGAGATCCCCGTCCTTCAACAGGCCCGTGCCCGGAATGCCGTGCACCACCACATCATTCACCGACACACAGATGTTCGCCGGATACGGCACCGGCGCCCAACTGGGCTTGTAGTGCAGAAACGGCGACGTGGCCCCATGCTCCTTGAGAACCCTCGCCGCCACCGCGTCCAGCTCGGCCAGCGGCACCCCGGGCTCCGCCACGTCCCGCACACTCGCCAGAATCCGGGCGACGACCCGCCCCGCGTCCCGCATGCGCTCCCACTCCCGTGGGCTTCGATAGGTCACCATGCAGAATATTTTAATACCAGTATTACAATGCTCGCATGGTCCGTACCCCGCTCACCGACGAACAGCGCGACCGCGGCAAGGCCCTAGGCCAGATCCTCCGCGCCGCCCGCGGTCCCCGTCCGGCCGCCGCCGTCGCCGCCGAGGCCGGCATCTCCCTCGACACCCTCCGCAAGATCGAACGCGGCGCCATCGCCGTCCCCGCGTTCTACACCGTCGCGTCCCTGGCCCGCGTCCTGGACCTCGACCTCACCGACCTCGCCAAAAAACTGGATGAATTCGACCGAACCATCCCGGAGTCAGCGGCGTCATAACACACGAGAGCGCGCCGGCCACTTCTGCGGGGGATGGGGCCGGCGCGCTCCCTGTATGCGGGCGACTACCTGTAGTTCACGAACTGCAGCGCAACATCCAGGTCCTTGCCCTTCAGCAGCGTGATGACGTCCTGCAGATCGTCCTTCTTCTTCGAGCTGACCCGCAGCTCGTCCCCCTGGATCTGCGCCTTGACGCCCTTGGGCCCCTCGTCCCGGATGATCTTGCCGATCTTCTTGGCGTCCTCCTGGGCGATGCCCTCCTTCAGGGCCACCCCCAGCCGGTGCACCTTCCCCGAGAGCTTCGGCTCGCCCGCGTCGATCGCCTTCAGCGAGATCCCCCGCTTCACGAGCTTGTCCTTGAACACGTCCAGCACCGCGTTCGCCCGCTCCTCCGTGTTCGCCTGGATCTCGATCGACTCCCCCGACCACTTGATCCCCGCGTCCACGTTCCTGAAGTCGAACCGGTTCGCCACCTCCTTGGCGGCCTGGTTCAACGCGTTGTCGACCTCCTGCCGGTCGAGCTTGCTGACGATGTCAAAAGAGCTGTCGGCCATCGCACACATCCCCTAACCAGCGCGGTTCACGATCCAGAGAGCCTAGCGCCCGGAGATCAAGCCCGATGTCACACCCGCTCCCACCGTCCGCTATCCTTTCCAGTGCCGTCGCGACAGCGACGCCACGGCGGGTTGCCCGAGTGGCCAATGGGAGCGGACTGTAAATCCGTCGGCTTAGCCTACGCAGGTTCGAACCCTGCACCCGCCACACCACCGAAAACAGCCCCTGACCAGGAGCAACCCGGTCCGGGGCTGTTCTCATTGCACCCACCGCCTCTGACCGCCAACGGCCGTCTCTCGTTCGCTCAACGCCGCCTCTCTGGCCCTGCGCCAGACCCAGAGGTACGTCCTGCCAGTCGTGATCCCGCCGCGGGGCCCAATAACAGCCGTCCACCCACCGGGGAAGATGAACGCCTCACGTGGTGGCACAGGAGCGTGACGAGCTCGGAATGGATTGGTACGGGCCGAGTCTCGCCGGGTGCCCGATGCTGTGAGCGGTTGCCGATCGGGAGGCTTGCCGCTGTCCGTCCACCGGATAGCTAGTTATCGCTTTCTGGCTCAGGTAATTCGCATATACGCCGTTGCTGGTTGACGGCGCCAGACCAAGAGCCCCCAGCTCGGGGTCTACAGGTCGAGCCCGCAAGCACGAGCTACAAGTTCGAGCCGTAATGGACGTAATAGGGTGGGCCTCCCGAGGGGTAACCCAGACCCATGAGGAGCACTGGTATGGCTGCTTCCATCATTAATAGGTGGGCGCCTCCGGAGGCGCGTCCCACCAGTCCTCCTGAATATGAGGCTGTGGCGCGCCTGTGGCGGGAACACGTGAGTGCGCCTTTCCCCGCACGACTGAATGGCGCGGACCGAGCAGGCTTCGACATGGTGATGCTCGACGCGGACCCCTCCGGTTGTGTTTGGACCTGGCTGACGCACGGCGGCTCTCTCGACGAACGCCGCCACCGCACCCTGCTCGTCAACATCGATCGGCTGGACCAGGTTCTGCCCTGCCTGGACGAGGCAGACGACCCGCCTTACTGGCGGCGCCTGCACCAGATGTCACAGCTGGTCGCGGACGCCATGGCGCGATCTACTGAATGAAGAGGGAGAAGGGCATGGTCGGCGTCCTCGTGGGCCCAGAGGCAGCGGTCGAAGTCACGCCGACGAACGCGGAGGCTGCCGTTCGGGACGATGCAGCCCGGCGCTCGCCCCTTCTGACGTCGGTCAGGACTTTGATCAGTGCCGGTTTGCTGTGTCCCAGTCGTTGCTTGCCTGAAGAGGGCGATCAGCTCTCAGGCTGTCTAGAAGCGGGTTGAACTGAGGTCCCATTTCGATTCTGGACCTTCGTGAATCGCGATGTTTCAGGCGGGCGATGCATATATCGTGCAGCTTTGTGACTCGATCGAAAGTCGCTGTGGCGACGGTACTCTTCTCGGTCATCGTGCTCGTCGGCTGGCATCCCGTGCTGGTCATTTACACGCTTGTGTTCGGCGAGCGCGGCACGGCCTGGGTGGCCGACTGCGAGGGCATCAGCACAGGGACCGACTGCAAGGGCACGTGGCGTACCGCCAGCGGAGAGCCAGGGGCCGGACACATCTCCGGGGTGTCCCACGGCGACGAAAGAAAATCCATCTTGGTGCGCGTGGGGCCGCTCGGGCCGTACTCCGACGATGTCGTCGACGCATTGCCGTCGTTCATCCTCCCGGTCATTGCGTTCGGCCTGTTCACGGCTGCTGCCTGGAAACTACGGCGTCTGGTCGGCTGATCTTTACGAAGGCGGCAGGTGGTTCGGTGTTTGGTCGGAGTACGTCGAGTTCGCCGGTCGTGATCGATTCACGAGACCTTGGTCGTCGTCGTCCGGGAGGAGATGGGTGTGGCGCTACTGAAGGACAGCAGGGCGTGGGAGCTGCCGTCGGGGATGGAGGTGACTGACGCGGGTTTGGTCACTCGCGATGCCCGAGTTCGGCTGGTGGCGGCTTGGCCGCCGGGTGCGGCGTGGCGGCGCTATGCGGGCGGCGCCCTGCCCGCCGCGGCGATCTGGCGGGCGGCGCGCGCCTACACCGTGCTCGCCGCCACGGCGGCGGTCGTGGGCGTCGGCGGTGGCCTGATCGCGGCCGGGATCAACAGCCTGGTCGCCCTCGGCATCGTGGCCGACGATCATGACAGTGCGGTGACGGTAATGCTGCAGGTCACGCTAGGAGCCGTCCCGGTGGCGGCCGTGCTGGGCTGGGTGGCGGCGTGGTTGCTGCGGCTGGCTCGCCGGGTGGACGCCAGCACCCCGCAGGCCCTGCCCGCCTCCGCGTACGCACCGGCGCAGATGACCGCGGATCTCGGCCAGGCCGGGGTCCGGTTCCCCTTCGCGCTGCCGACCTCATTCGCCCTAGTGAGCGTCGGCGTCTTCTTCCTGGCGTTCGTTCCCACCAATTTGGGCGGGGACGATGGCATGGCCGTGATCTTCGGAACCGGCTTTCTGGTCGTGATCCCGCTGACGATCGGCTCGATGTGGCTGCTGATGCTGCCCCGGGCGCTGCGTGGCGGGGTCTCCGCCGCGCGGCTCCGGGTCATCGGCTGGGTCTACATCACCGTTGGTGTGGTTCCTCCTGCCGTGTCTGCGGTGTCCATCGTCGCGATGTCGGGGGCGGATGCCCTTCCCTCGGGCCTGGCCCCCGTCATCTTCGGCGCCCTGCTGGTCGCGCGTGGCGTCAACCTGGCCAAAATCGCTCGCGACTTGGCCGACGCCGGGGCGGCACCCCTGCCGGGGCACACCTGACGGTTCCGGCGTGTGCGGGCCCGCAGCTGCCAGCGCTGGCACGCTTGTGAACCTGTGTGGACGTCTCGCTTGCCCTTCACCAGTAGGTCGAGCGCTAGCGCGTGCCGCCTGACAGGCGCTCACCCAGAGCCGACGCGCCCGGTTCTACGCCGCGTCGGCCGGCAGTTCCTCCTCGCGTACAGGCAATGCGTGGTGGACGGCCTGAGCGAGCTCCCGCACGATGGGGGCACCACGGCGCCTGAGGCGGTAACCCCCTCGACGCTTGAGACGGAGGCTGTCCACGGCGTCGGCTGCTCCCTGCTTCCGGCAGGCCGATAACCCTTTGCCTGTGCTGCGAATGCGAACCTAGGCTCGCAACTCATGCGAGCGATTACAGAGCACGACCTGCGGTCATGCTTCGTCAACTGCTCCAAGGGCGACGCCAAGCGCCTCAACCTCCCCAAGGATTTCGCCCAGTCGCCCTGGGACGACCTTGACTTCCTCGGCTGGCGAGACCCAAAGGCGCCCGAGCGCGCCTATCTGGTCGCCGAGACGGGCGGGCGGCTCACCGGGATCGCGCTGCGACTGGCGTCCACACCCGGCAAGGCTCGCGGGTTCAACTCGACCAGCCTCTGCTCGTTCTGCCAGACCGTGCACACCGGCGGCGGTGTCGCGTTGATGAGCGCGCGGCGCAGCGGTGAGGCCGGCAAGCGGGGCAACACCGTCGGGCAGTATTTGTGCACTGACTTGGCTTGCTCCCTATACGTGCGGGGCAGGAAGCAGACCCTCCTGAGCGACGGCCACGACGACGGCGTCCCCCTTGAGGAGAAGGTGGCGCGCATCAGGGCGAACCTGGATGCCTTCGTCGCCTCGGTCGTCGTCTGATCAGCAGGCGCGCGGGCTCGGCGGCGCGGCGTTCGCGCGAATGAGCACCCCGGAGCGTCGGTGGCCGGTGCAGGTTTGGACGGGCCGCTGAGCGGGGGACGCGGGTGGGTGTACCGGTTTCTGTGTTTACGTCCGAGAGTTGGAGTGGTGCGTCTAGCCTCCTGTGACGGTCGGTGGCCATGCGGTCACAAATGATCGTTTAGTGGAGAGTGCAGGGATGTCTGGGGATCTGGTGCAGTTAGCCGGGGATGTAACGCAGTACGTGACCATGGCAGCGGGCGCCTACGGGGTCGCGGTGCTGGCGCGCACGCAGGACCAGGCGGCCGACGCCACGGTGAGGTTCGGGCAGCGGCTGGCCCAGCGGATCTTCGGTGTCCGCGCGGAGGGCGAGGCGATCCCCGAGCCGCTGGCCGGTGTGATCGACGACCCCGACGACCCGGCCGCCTTGCGCCAGGCCATCCGGAAGGCCCTGGCCGCCGATGCCGAGCTGGCTGCGCAGGTCCAGCGGTGGGTCCAGGACGCGCACAGCACGTGGGCGCGCGTCCTGACGTCCGGGGAGCGGTCCCCGGCGGTGTACGCCAACCACGGCATCATCGCCACCGGCGATGGCCACACCTTCCCGCAGTGAGTCGCCATGATCGACGACACCGCGGAAGCCGGGCAGCGGGTCGGTTCCTCACTTGCCGCCGACCTTCAGACGTCAGGGGCCCGGTCGCCAGGGGTCGGTGTCAACTTCGGCAGCGTCAAGACCGGTGATGAGATCACGCAGGCCGCGGTGTCGCTCCCGGCGCCGGAGACGGTACGGCCCGCCGCGCGGATAGTCGGATTGCCGCGCCCGGCCACGCCGGTGTTCCTCGGCCGCCACGACGACTACCAGCGGCTTGAACAGGTGCTGGCCACCGCCGGTGAGACGGTGGTGGTGACGCAGGCCCTGTACGGCATGGGCGGCGTGGGCAAGTCGGAGATGGCGTTGCAGTACGCCCACCGGTCCCGGACGCGGTACGAGGCGGTGTGGTGGGTGACCGCCGAGAGCCCGCAGCAGGTCGAGGCCGGGTTGGCGGAGTTGACCCATCATCTGGTTCAGGACGCCGCGCGGGCGGCGACCACCGAGGACGCCGCCGCGTGGGCGGTCGGCTGGTTGCGGGCGCATCCGGGATGGTTGCTGCTGTTGGACAACGTCACCGACCCGACCCACGTCGACGAGCTGTTAGGACGCTTGGAGGGCGGGCACGCGCTGATCACCAGTCGCCGGGACGTGCGCTGGCCCGGCACCACGCGCACCCTGCGGCTGGGGTTGCTCGACCCGGGGCCGGCCGCCGAACTGATCACCACCATCACCGGGCGCACCACCCCGCACGACCGGCAGACGGCCGCATTGATCGCCGAGGAACTCGGCTATCTGCCCTTGGCGCTGGACCAGGCCGCCGCCTACATCCGTCAGACCCGCATCACGTTGGGACGCTATCTGAGGCGCCTGCAAGAGCGTCCGGCCCGCTACCACGCCAAGGCCGCCGACGGCGACAAGGCCCAGGCCACCATCGCCCGCCTGTGGGACATCACCCTGGAAACCCTCCAAGAGCAGGCCCCGGAGGCGGCCGAACTCGCTTGGGTACTGGCGCAGTACGCGCCTTCGGACGTCCCCCGGCTGATGCTCGGAGGCGGGGACGAGGAGGCCACCGAAGCCGCGGACGCGGCGTTGGGCGTCCTGGCCTCCCACAGCATGATCGACCTGACCGACGAGGTGGTGGTTATGCACCGCCTCACCCGAGCCGCCGTCCTGACCCGGGCCAAGGACTCCAGCGAAGATCACGCACACGGCGCGGTCCGTGACCTCGCCCTCGGCTGGCTCCAGACGACCCTTCCCGGCGACCCCGACTCCGATGTGACCGGTTGGCCTGTCTGGCGATCCCTGGTCGTCCATGTGGAAGCGATCGCCGCCGCGCTCGCCTCGTCCCGCCCGTCGGAGCAGCTCAGCCACGTGCTCGACCAGACGGGACTGTTCCTCATCGCGCAGGGCGAGTATCAACGCGCCAACTCCGTGCTCTCCACCGCGGCCACCATCGCCGAGGCCGCGCTGGGCCCCGACCACCCCGACGTCGCCACCCGGCTAGGGAACCTGGCCGCAACCCACCGCGCGCTGGGACGGGCCACCGAGGCGTTGCCGTTGGATCAGCGAGCGCTGGCCATCGCCGAGGCGGCGCTAGGCCCCGACCACCCCGACGTCGCCATCGGGCTGGGCAACCTGGCGGCCACCTACCGCGATCTGGGCCGAGCCGTCGAATCGCTCGCAGCGATCACCCGAGCCCAGCAATGCGCACTGGCCGCGCTAGGCACGCAGCACCCCACAACACGATCACTCCAGCAGTACGCCGACCACTTGAAGGACCTGTTCGGCGTCCCGGACTGAACCAGGGCCCACAGCGCACACCCGCAGCGAATCGCTGACGCGGGCGCAGTCCGCGACCTTGACCTTCACGTTGCGTCAACGTGTGTCATGGAGGCATGCGGATCGGCGAACTGGCCGCGCTGGTCGGGGTGTCCACCCGGACCGTGCGGCATTACCACCATCTGGGGTTGCTGCCCGAGCCCGAGCGGCTGGCGAACGGGTACCGGGAGTACCGGCTGCGGGACGCCGTCGTCCTCGCCCGGGTCCGGAGGCTGGCGGAGCTCGGGCTCACGCTGGACGAGATCAAGGACGTCCTCGCCGACGAGCAAGGCCGGGAGCTGCGTGAAATATTGGCCGAGCTGGACGCGGACCTGGCCAGGCAGCAGGAGACGATCCGGACGCGCAGAGCGCGGCTCGCCGTGTTGCTGGCGGACGCGGAACTGGACGCCGACTCGGCGGTGTCGCCGGAAATGGCGGACATCCTGCGCGTCCTGCCGGGCGACTCGGGGTTCGCCGACGCCGACCGGGGGATGCTCGCGCTTGTCGAGACCGCGGCGGGGCCCGGTTTCGCGGCGATGCTGCGGCCGCTGACGGAACCGGGAGCGGCGGCGCGGGCGGAACGGATCTACGCGCGGCTCGACGAGATCGCCGATGCGGCGACGGACGACCCCGGAATCCCCGGAATCGCCAAGGACATCGTTGACCTTCTCCCAGAAGACCTGGCGAGCCTCATGGTCACCGAAGAGGCGAGCAGCGAGTGGCTGGACGAGATGTCCCCCGCGCAGGCCGAAGTCTTCCGGCTGGTCCTGAAGATGCTGCAGGACAGGCCGTGCTGACCGTCGCGCGGGCCGCCCTGTACGCGGTGGTGCCGGCCGAGGTGATCTTCGCGGTGCTTCTCGTGGCGGGCGTGCCGCTGCCGCGCCTCGTGGTGGTGACCGGGGAGGCCCTGGTCACGGCGGTGATCGCGCTGGAGGCCATCGCCGCCGGCCGGCTGGTGTGGGAGCGGCGGCGGGACGGCGCCGGCTGGGGCGACGCCCTCCGCAGCGTCAATCGGCTTGTCCCGGAGCGGGTCCGCCGGATCATGGCGTTCGACATGAAGGGCCTGGTCAGCGTCGTGCTCCTGGTGGTGCGCCGGCGGCACGGGGTACCGCCGGGCGCCGTGGGCCTCCCGTACGCGGGCGGGCAGCTCACCCTGCAGCTGGCGTTTCTGTTCGCGATGGTCGTGGAGGCCGCCGTCGCCGAAATGCTGTTGCGCGGAGTCGGCGCGGCCGAGGGTGTGCGCTCGCTGGTCCTGGTGGTCGACCTGTACTCGATCCTGGTCGTGGTGGCGATCATCGCCGCCTGCGTGACCCGGCCGCATGTGCTGTCGGACGACGAACTGCGCGTCCGGTACGGGGCCTTCTTCGACCTGCGCGTGCCACGCGACCTGCTCTCGTCGGTCCGGGTGGCGCGGAACTTCAACGAGAGCGGCATGGTCAGGGTGGAGGACGAGCGGTTGTCGGTGGCGGTCGCGTCCCAGACGAATGTCGTCGTCGAGCTGAGCGAGCCGATCGTGGCCGTCCGCCCTCTGGGCAAGCGGGTCACGGTACGGACGGTCCGCTTCTTCACCGACGACCCGACAGCCCTGGTCAACGCCCTCACCGAAACCCAAAACTGATTTCGCCGGACGAGCCGTCTTGCGCTGGTCACCAGCCGCCAGTTCGTCGATCAGGCGTTGCTTGGACGGGGCCGACATCCTTCAGTGTCTGCGGGGCGGCGTTCGTCAATACCGGAGCGGGGCAGGTTGGCGGGACGCGGGGTGAGGGTTTGGTCTACCTGTCCCCGCCGGGCCGGTTCAGCGGGTAGACCTGCATCTGTGCAGGTGAGTTATGTGAGTGAGGCGACTCCGGGACGGGAGAACGAGGACTTCGTCGCGGCGGGGCCGGGGTGGGTCGTGCTGCTGGACGGGGCGACGGCGCCCGTGGGGGTGGACAGCGGCTGCCGGCACGACCCGGCGTGGCTGGTGCGGAGGCTGGGCGGGCGGATCGCGGCGCTGCTGGCCCTAGAGGACGGCAAGCCGCTGCCCGACCTGGTGGCCGAGGCGATCAAGGTGACCGGGGAGGCGCACACGAGGACCTGCGATCTGGAGAACCCGGACAGCCCGTCCGCGACGGTGTCGCTGCTGCGGCGCAGCGGGGAGGCGGTGGAGTGGTTCGTGCTGGCCGATTCGCCGATCGTGATGGACGTCGGCGAGATCCGGGTCTTCCGCGACGACCGTGTCGATCATCTGCCCAGCTACACGCTCGAAGGCGTCCGGAGGTCGCGGAACAGCCCGGGCGGGTTCTGGGTGGCCAGCACGAAACCGGAGGCCGCGTACGAGGGGCTGACCGGTGAGGTGCCGGTGGAGGGGCTGCGGCGGGCGGCGGTGCTCAGCGACGGCGCGTCCAGGCTGGTGGAGCGGTTCGGGCAGATGGGGTGGGACGACCTGCTCCGGCTGCTGGACGAGGAAGGCCCGCGCGAACTGGTCAGAAGGACCAGGGAGGCGGAGGCGTCGGCGGACGGCCCCCGAGGGAAGCGCTACGACGACGCCACCGCGGTCCTGGTCCGGTTCTGACCCTCAGTGCTTGGCGGGCGGGATGTGGGGCCACCAGTCGCCGAGGTGTTCGGGGAGGTGCGCGCCGTCGACGCGGATGGTGGCGGGCATCATCGGGAAGCGGCGTCCCGCCGGGAAGGTCCGCTCGTAGGACGGCGGGTCGAGCACGACGACGCGGGTGCCGTTGACGACCGGGATGTCGGCGGGCACGCCCTCGTTCCAGATCCATTCGCCGTGGGCGTCGACCAGGTTCCAGGGGCTGGAGACGATGGGCGGCCCGGGCGGGACGTCGGCGTTCAGGAAGCAGGCGAGGATCTCGGGGGCGGGACGGTCCCCGGTCAGGCCGTCCGGGCGTCCGATGAGGGCGCCGGCGAGCAGGACGTGCAGCTGGAAGTTGTCGCCGATGCCGCCGATGGTGACCGTCCAGCCCTTGCCGCTCGCACGGTCGAGGACGAGGAGGTTCTCGCCGTCCAGGACGCGCAGCAGCGCGTGGTAGTGGTCCATCTGCCCGAGGTACTGGACGGCCTGCCCCGCGGTGCGGGCGTGCAGGTCGCGGTCGGTCAGCCCGGCGCGGATGGACGCCGATTTCTGCAGCACCGTGCACCCCGCCATCACGTACTGCGGCAGCGCGAACCACGCCAACATCGCGCCGACCGCGCCGTCCTCGAGCTTGGGCCCGACCGTGTCGACGGCCTGCTGGGACGGCTGCTCGTCCTGCATGTCGGGCGGTTTGCCGCCGGTGGCCTCCTCCCATGCGTTGGCGAACGCCAGCGCCCCGGAGGTGACCTCGGTGATCCGCTCGACGACGGCCAGCCCGGCGGCCGAGTCGGCGTCGGCGCCGTTCTCGATCCAGGCGCCGGTCAGGACGGCGAGCCAGCCGCCGAGGTTCGGCGGCGCCTGGGCGATGCCCTCGGCGAGGCGGGGCATCGCGGCGCTCATGTCGGCGGGGGAGGCGGTCTGGGACGCCTCCATGAGCTGCGGCAGGAGGTCGCCGAAGGTCCTGTCCTCGACGATCGCCGCCCGGACGATCTGGTCAGCGAGATGGTTGAGAGCCATGGTCGATCACCCTGGCACAGCGAACCGGACGGACGCACAGCGGGGACGCATACCCGCCAAATCGCCGAATCTCATTCTGATGGGCGGGTCGGGGGGTGCCGTGCGGGGCCCAAACCGGTTCGCACCATCTGCTCGGGGCGTGTATGGTTTCACTGCGCGAACGGCGCAGGCCCCTTTAGCTCAGTCGGCAGAGCGTCTCCATGGTAAGGAGAAGGTCTACGGTTCGATTCCGTAAAGGGGCTCACGGCATTCCGGCCGCCATCCGACCAGGACGGCGGCCTTCGTCGTTCCAGGACTTTCCCGGCCGCGCCTAGGAGTCTCTCGGCTGCGTCTAGGAGTCTCCCGGCCGCCCGGGCGGCCCGACTGGCCCGGATTCGCTCCATACAGGGGGCTGTGGTACCGTCCCACCGGTTCCAGTCCGACGTTTCGCAGGTCATCGGCGCAGCCGGTAACCTGGGACACGGTTCGGGGGAGCCCTCGAAACCGATTCCCGATCATCAGCCGGGTTTTCGTGTTTCCGGGGTTCGGTGAGCATCCGGTATCCTTGCATTCCGGTCCACACCGACCAGCGCGGCGGGGTAGCTCAGTCAGGCAGAGCAAGCGGCTCATAATCGCTGTGTCGCCGGTTCAAGTCCGGCCCTCGCTACTACCCATGTCTCTCACCTCCGTCCCGGGGGTGAGCGGGCCTGGGTCCAACCGCCGGCCGCCCGCTCCGGGCGACCGACGTCCGAACGTTCCTTGTCCCCAGCTCAGAAAGGCACTCCATCGTGGCTGCCACCGACGTCCGGCCGAAGATCACGCTGGCCTGCCAGGAGTGCAAGCACCGCAACTACATCACGCGGAAGAACCGGCGCAACGACCCGGACCGCCTGGAGATCAAGAAGTACTGCCCCAACTGCCGGACCCACCGTCCGCACCGGGAGACCCGCTAGCCGATCCCGGACGGAGCCGCGGCCGCCCGAGAGCGCACGCGCCCGCGAGTCACCGTCCGCGCCGTGAAAACCGGCGGTCGCGCGAGCCAACCGCCCGCGACGCAGCGACTTCTTCACCCACCTGCCATCCGGCTTTTCGCCCGCTTGCCACCTGGCTTCACCGCGCACCTGCCAACCGGCTCCCTGCGCGCCTGCACGACCCGATCAGCCCGTCCTTGCCAGTGAGACCCGCGAGGGCGGGCTGAACGCTGTTCTGTTACCGTCCGTCCGAAGCCCCCCGCGCGACCTGGAGGACGGCACGGCATGGCACTGAACCGTGATTTCATCGGGCGGACCTTCCCGCCGAGCGAACCCTACGAGGTGAGCCGGGTGAAGATCCGGGAGTTCGCGGACGCCATCGGCGACCACAACCCGATCTACCACGACCAGGAGGCCGCCAAGGCGGCCGGCTATCCGGACGTGATCGCGCCGCCCACCCTGCCGATCATCGTCTCCTTCGGCGCCGCCGCCCTCAACGACCCCGACCTCGGGCTCAACTTCGCGATGGTCGTCCACGGCGAGCAGCGGTTCGAGTACACCCGCCCGCTCCGCGCCGGCGACGTGGTCATCACCACCACGACCATCACCGAGATCAAGTCGATCGGCAACAACGAGAAGCTCACCGCCGAGACCGAGGTCAGGACCGTCGAGGGCGAGATGGTCTGCAAGTCGTACAACACGATCGTGGAGCGAGGTGCCTGAGATGACCGCCACCGTGAAGTACGCCGACGTCGAGGTCGGCACCGAGATCCCCGCCCGGACGTTCCCGGTCGACCGCGCCGACCTCGTCATGTACGCGGGCGCGTCCCGCGACTTCAACCCGATCCACTGGCGCGAGTCCGCCGCGAAGGCCGTCGGGCTGCCGAACGTCATCGCACACGGCATGTACACGATGGCCCAGGGCGGCCGGTTCGTCACCGACTGGGCCGGCGACCCGGGCTCCGTGGTCGACTACGGGGTACGGTTCTCCTCGCCGGTCGTCGTCCCGGACGAGGGCGGCGCGACGCTGGAGATCAGCGGCGTGGTGGAGGAGAAACTCGACGACAACAAGGTCGTCGTGGCGCTCACCGCCAGGTCGGAAGGCCAGAAGGTCCTCACGCGCGCGAAGGCGGTCGTCAGGCTGGCCTGAGGGACGCGGGGCAGGCAGGTACGGGGAGGAAAGTCGACGTGGCGGTGTTCGCTGAAGAGGTGAACCTGGCCGGGTACACCACGCTGCGGCTGGGCGGTCCCGCCCGGCGCTTCGTCGAGGCGACGACCGAGGCGGAGCTCGTCACCGCGATCCGCGACGCCGACGACGCGGGCGAACCCGTCCTCGTGCTCGGCGGCGGCAGCAACCTGGTCGTGTCCGACGCGGGCTTCGCCGGCACCGTCGTGCACGTCGGGACCCGCGGCGCCGAGCGCGCCGGCGCCGACGGTGACAGGGTCCTCGTCCGCGTCCAGGCGGGCGAGGACTGGGACCCGTTCGTCGCCCGCTGCGTCGCCGACGGCCTGTCCGGTGTCGAATGCCTGTCCGGCATCCCCGGACGTGTCGGCGCGACCCCGATCCAGAACGTCGGCGCCTACGGCCAGGATGTCAGCGAGACGGTCGTCGGGGTCCGCGCCTACGACCGGCACACCCGCGCCCTCGTCACCCTCGACCGCGACGCATGCCGGTTCACCTACCGGCACAGCGCGTTCAAGGGCCACGACCGGTACGTCATCCTGGACGTGACGTACGCGCTGCACGAATCCGAGGAATCGCAGCCGATCGCCTACGCGGAGCTGGCGAGACGGCTCGGCGTCCAGCCCGGTGACAGGGTGACGCTGAAGGAGGCGCGCGACGCCGTCCTCGAACTGCGCCGCGGCAAGGGCATGGTCCTGGACGCCGCCGACCCCGACACCCGCAGCGCCGGATCGTTCTTCACCAACCCGATCCTGGAGCCGGACCGGCTCGCCGACCTGGAACGCCGCGTCGCCGAACGCCTCGGACCTGACGCGGCCTTCCCCCGCTACCCGGAGACCGGCGGGCGGATCAAGACGTCCGCCGCCTGGCTCATCGACCGCGCCGGCTTCGCCAAGGGCCACACCCTCGGACCGGCGCGGATCTCCACCAAGCACACCCTCGCCCTCACCAACCCGGGCGGCGCCAGCACCGCCGACCTGCTCGCCCTCGCCCGCGAGGTCCGCGGCGGCGTCCGCGACGCGTTCGGCGTCGAGCTGGTGAACGAGCCCGTCCTGATCGGCGTGACCCTCTGACCCGCCCCGTCGCCCGGCTCCGGTGTGACGTTTCGAACATTGGGCCAATGGGCGGCGCTTGATACCGTCGAAACGTCGAGGGGGAGTAGTCCCAATCGCGTTGATCGACATACTGGCGCCGCCTGTGGCGCCCGGTCACGCGGGCCCGGCCCTGACAGGGGCGGGCGGACGAGACCTTCGGCCTGGCAGTAATGCCGGGCCGAGGTCGTCTGCTCCAGAAGCTCCCGCCCTCCGCTCGGCATCCGAGCGAGAGGGAACCGGTGTCCGCCTTCCTCATCAGCCTGGCCGTGATCTTCGTCGCCGAGCTCGGCGACAAGAGCCAGCTCATGGCCATGACCTTCGCCACCCGCTTCCGGGCGCTCCCGGTGCTGATCGGCATCACCGCCGCGACCGCGCTCGTCCACCTGGCGAGCGTCGCGGTCGGCGCCGCGCTGGGCGCCGCGCTCCCGACCGGCCCGATCTCGATCCTCGCCGGTCTCGCCTTCATCGGCTTCGCGCTGTGGACGCTCCGCGGCGACGAGCTGGACGACACCGAACGCGACAAGGCCCGGCTCGCCACCGGCTCGGCGATCCTGGCCGTCGGCGGGGCGTTCTTCCTGGCCGAGCTGGGCGACAAGACGATGCTGGCCACCGTCACCCTCGCCGCCGACAACGGCGGGCTCCTCGCGCTGACCGGCGTGTGGGCCGGTTCGACGATCGGCATGGTCGCCGCCGACGCGCTCGCCATCGTGGTCGGTCAGATCCTCGGCCGCAAGCTCCCCGAGCGCGTCATCAAGTACGGCGCGGCCGCCGGGTTCGCGATCTTCGGCGTCCTTCTCCTCATCGAAGGCGCAACCGCGTAGAAGCGTCGTCCGATCAGTCGTTGAGCCAGGCGTCGACGCCGGCCAGCAGCCGGCGCCGGACGTCGTCGGGCGCCGCCGAGGCCCTGATCGACTGGCGGGCCAGCTCCGCCAGCTCGGCGTCGGAGAAACCGTGCTCCGCGCGGACGAGGTCGTACTGGCGGGCCAGCCGCGACCCGAACAGCAGCGGGTCGTCGGCGCCGAGCGCGATGGGCGCGCCCGCCTCGTACAGCCGCCGCACGGGGACCTCCGACGCCGTCGCCGCCACCCCGAGGCTCACGTTCGACGCCGGGCAGACCTCCAGCGTCACGCCCCGCTCGGCGATCGCCGCGACCAGCCGCGGGTCGGCGGCCGCACGGATGCCATGGCCGATCCGGTCGGCCCGCAGCGTCTCCAGGCACTCCCGGACGCTCGCCGGCCCGAGCAGCTCGCCGCCGTGCGGGACCGACAGCAGCCCGCCGCGCTTCGCGATCCGGAACGCGCCCTCGAAGTCGTAGGCCCGGCCCCGCCGCTCGTCGTTGGACAGCCCGAACCCGACGACGCCCTCGCCGGCGTACCGGACCGCCAGCCGCGCGAGCGTCTTCGCGTCCAGCGGGTGCCGGGTCCGGTTCGCCGCGATCACCACGCCGATGCCGACGCCGGACGCCTCCGCCGCCTGCCTGGCCGCGTCCAGCACCAGCTCGACGGTCGGGGTCAGCCCGCCGAACATCGCCGCGTAGCCGCTCGGATCGACCTGGATCTCCAGCCAGCCCGAGCCTTCGGCGGCCTCGTCCTCGGCGGTCTCGCGGAGCAGGCGGCGCAGGTCGTCCGGCGTCCGCAGCACCGAGCGGGCGATGTCGTACAGGCGCTGGAACCGGAACCAGCCGCGCTCGTCGGTCGCGTGCAGCCGGGGCGGCCAGTCCTCGACGAGCGCGTCCGGCAGATGGACGCCGTGCACGCCGGCGAGCTCCACCAGCGTCGTGTGCCGCATCGAGCCCGTGAAGTGCAGGTGCAGGTGCGCTTTCGGGAGCAGGGCCACGTCCGGGCGGGGGGAGCCGCACGCGACGCGTGGGTGCTCCGAGCGGGGTGAAACGGTACGGGCCTCCATGAGCCAATGTTGCCGGATCTTCGCCTCCGCCGGACCCCGGCCCGCAAAGATCACCACACCGGACTACCTCGCATGACACGGCACGGCCATCCCGCCCATGGCATCTCCGAAAAAACTTTGGAATCACGTGCAACCCCGTCCGGGCACCGTGCGTATACGAGGGGCGCCAGAGAGAAACAAGGCACACCCCCGCATGGAAGACGGGCAGAAGGGATACACGATGATCACGCTGAAGGCCGCTCTGATCGCGGCGTCCGCCATCGGCACCGTTGCCGTGGGCGGCGGCGCGACGTGGGCGATGACCGGCGCCTCCGACCCCGCGACCACGCTGCCCGCGGGCGCCAAGGCGCCCGCGGCCGAACGCCAGGTCCAGGGCAAGGCGCCCGCCACGCCCCCGACCTGCCTGCCGGCCCAGCCGGGCCTGCCCGGCGCGAAGCTCCCGGACGGCAAGCTCCCCGACGCCGCCGCCAAGAAGGAGATCGAGAAGCACCTCAAGCAGAACCCGGCCGGCAAGAACCTGCCGCAGGGCCAGCTGCCGAAGCCCGCCGTCCCGGCCGTCCCCGGCGCGCCCGCCGCCCCCGCCGTTCCCGCCGTTCCCGGGGCGCCGAACCCGGGCGTCCCCGGGAACCTGCCGAAGGCCGACGTCCCGAAGACCGACGTCCCCGGCGTCAAGGCCCCGGACGCCAAGACGCTCCCCAAGAACCTGCCGTCGTGCGCGCCGTCCACCGGTGACCTCGGCAAGAACCTCCCGGCGCCCGCGCCGGAGAACGGCCGCGTCCCCGGCAAGCCCGGCCTGCCGTCCGTCCCCAAGCTCGACTGCAGCAAGCTGAAGCCGGCGGTGAAGGTCGGCAGCCCGGTCGAGAAGGCCGTCATGCTGACCAAGGGCCTGCGCTACACCTCGGCCGTCCCGGGCTCCGCTGAGCTGCGCAAGCACAACGTGTGCGCCGTCACGCAGAAGTGGACCGGCACCGGCGGCCAGTGGATCACCGTCGAAACGCTGAAGACCCCGGCCGGGATGACGCAGAATCAGCTCCGGCAGGCGCTGAACCTCCCGCAGGGCGGCACCCCGATCACCGTGTACGGGGCGGCCGGCTGGATGGGCCCGGGCGGCAGCGGTGTGCTGCTGTTCGACCCGAACGGCTACTCGATGTTCGTCAACGGCAGCCCGGTTCTCGCGGGCGGTCTCAAGGACGTGACCACCGCGCTGCGCCAGGCCCAGTAGAAGCCAGGCCCAGCTGAAGAAGGGACGCGGGCGGCCTGAGGGACGCAGGCCGCCCGCGTCAAGCCCGCGAAGCGTACCGGCTGCACACATCGCGCGGGGGAGCCGGTACGCGGGCGCGACAAAGAAAGACGCGGGCGGGCGGCCCGGCGCGGAGGCCGCCCGCTCTCGGTAACACGCCGAATCCGCTCTAGCCGGGACGGAGCACAGGTGGGGCGTCGAGAAGACGGATCGTTCGTGGAGTTCGTGACGGAACGCGGCGATGCCCTGCTGCGCACCGCGGCACTGATGTGCGGGGCCAGGCAGGACGCCGAGGACATCCTGCAGACCGCGCTGGAGAAGGCCTACCGGCACTGGGGCCGGCTGGAGGCGGGCAGCGATCCGGAACCCTACGTCCGCCGGATCCTGGTCAACCTCGTGATCAGCCGGTCCCGCCGCTGGAAGGTGCTACGGGAGATCCACATGGCGAGGCTTCCGGAGACGCCGGCCGTCTCGCCGAACCACGCCGTCGAGCTGAGGGGGACGCTCATGGACGAGCTGCGCAAGCTCGGGCCACGGCAGCGAGCCGTCCTGGTCCTGCGTTTCTGGGAGGACCTGTCGGAGGCGGAGACGGCGCAGGCGCTCGGCTGTTCGGTCGGAACGGTCAAGAGCCAGGCGTCCCGGGGGCTGGCCAGGCTCCGGGAACGCCTCGACAAGAACCTGGCGCCACTGGGGAGATGAGCGATGGATCTGGAGAACGAACTGCGGAAGGCCATGGCCGAGCAGGTGGCCGGCGCGTCCGCGTCGCCGTCGCTCGTCGCGGACGTCAGGCGCCGCCACCGGCGCCGGAAGACCCGGATCCACGCGGCCGCCGGAGCGGTCGCCGCGTCGGTCGCCGCGCTCGCCCTGGTGCCCACCTATCAGTCGTTCCGGGCCACACCTGCCGGAAACTCCGAGACGACACGTCCGACGAGCAGTGTCTCGGCGTTCCAGCAGCCGGAACGGCCGCCCGCCCCGGGCCAGTCCCGGCCCCCGTCAGCAAAGGAACGGCCCGGGGCGGGTCCGACCAGGCATCCGGAGGGTCACCCTCCCGGCGTCCCCGGCGGGCCGCGCAAGCCCGGCATCGGCGGGCTGCCCGCCGTGCCGAGCTGGGTCACCTACCTCCCGGACGGCCTCACCGCCGCCGCGCCGTGCGCCACGACGGGCACCGCCAAGCGCAAGACGACGACCTGCAAATGGCACGGGGACGCCGGCTGGGTGGAGATCGTCCTGGTGAAGGGCGCGCTCGCCGGGCCGCAGGAGCTCATGAAGTCGACGGGTCTCCCCGGCCGCACCTCGGTGCGCGGGACGCCCGCGCTCACCGGCGACCTCCCCGGCTCCGGACGCCAGATCTCCTGGCTGGCCGGGCCGAACCTCGGCGTGACAGTGTCCGCCGCCGGACCGGTCAGCGGCCAGCTCATGCGCATCGCCGAAGGCGTCCGCCCATGAACCTGAAAAGCCGTACGACGGCCAGATGACCCCGCTCCGGCGGGACGTTCCGAAGCGGAGAGGGGCCGCTCGGAACGTCCCGCCGGACATCCGGGAACGGGATCAGGAGGCGGGCCCGTTCCACACGAGACCGGCCCCGGGCAAATTGTGTGCGCCCGGGGCCGGCTCGTGAGAAGAGGTCGGTGAGGGCGGGTCAGCCCGCTTCGGAGAGCAGCTTCGCGACCCGCGAGACGCCCTCGACGAGGTCGTCGTCGCCGAGCGCGTACGACAGGCGGAAGTACCCCGGCGTGCCGAACGCCTCGCCCGGCACCAGCGCGACCTCCGCCTCCTCCAGGATCAGCGACGCCAGCTCCACCGACGTCTCCGGACGCTTCCCGCGGATCTCCCTGCCCAGCAGCTCCTTGACCGACGGGTAGGCGTAGAACGCGCCCTCCGGCTCGGGGCACACCATGCCCGGGATGTCGTTCAGCATCTTCACGATCGTCTTGCGGCGCCGGTCGAAAGCCTTGCGCATCTCCGCCACCGCCGACAGGTCGCCGGTCACCGCGGCGAGCGCCGCCGCCTGCGACACGTTCGCCACGTTGGACGTCGCGTGCGACTGGAGGTTCTGCGCGGCCTTCACCACGTCCGCGGGGCCGACCATCCAGCCGACCCGCCAGCCCGTCATCGCGTACGTCTTCGCGACGCCGTTCAGCACGAGCGTCCGGTCGGCCAGCTCCGGCACCACCACGGGGATGGAGTGGAACTCGGCGTCGCCGTACACGAGGTGCTCGTAGATCTCGTCCGTGATGACCCACAGGCCGTGCCCGTCGGCCCAGCGGCCGATCGCCTCGACCTCGTCGCGCGAGTACACCGCGCCGGTCGGGTTGGACGGCGACACGAACAGCAGCACCTTCGTCCGGTCGGTGCGGGCCGCCTCCAGCTGCTCGACGCTCACCTTGTAACCGGTGGTCTCGTCGGCGACGACGTCCACGGGCACCCCGCCCGCCAGCTTGATCGACTCGGGGTAGGTCGTCCAGTACGGCGTCGGGACGAGCACCTCGTCGCCCGGGTCGAGCAGCGCCGCGAACGCCTCGTACACCGCCTGCTTGCCGCCGTTGGTGATCAGGACCTGGGAGGCGTCCACCCGGAATCCGGAGTCGCGCTCGGTCTTCTCGGCGACGGCGGCGCGCAGCTCGGGCAGCCCGCCCGCCGGCGTGTACTTGTGGAAGCGGGGCACCCTGCACGCGGTGACCGCCGCCTCGACGATGTAGCCGGGAGTCGGAAAGTCGGGCTCGCCCGCGCCGAACCCGATGACCGGGCGGCCCGCCGCCTTCAGCGCCTTGGCCTTGGCGTCGACGGCCAGCGTGGCGGATTCGGATATCGCGGCGATGCGCTTGGAGATGCGAGGACGGTCGATGCTCATGCCCCTATCGTTACAGACGCCGTCCGGGCACCCGAGCCATATATCGCCGCCGGTGGGACGGCACGCTCCGCCGCACGTCCCGCCGTGCGCCGGCGGCGCCGCGCGCCCGCGCGCGGATCTCCGGCGCATCCGGTTCGACGCGGGCGCCTTGTGCCCGTAGACTCACCGTCCTAGTGACGCGTCCCCGCCATATGAGCCTGTCCGCACACCGATGCCGGACGAGGTCGTAAGCTGGGACGCGGCACCACCCGGCCCAATGGCCGGGGTTCTCCTCACCAGGAGAAACTGAAGGGCAGTGGCTCAATTGGCAGAGCTCCGGTCTCCAAAACCGGCGGTTGGGGGTTCGAGTCCCTCCTGCCCTGCGAGGTGCGGTGCGCGCACCCGTGCCCGCTACCCGTGGCACCCCACGGCGCGGGACCGCGCGGCAACCACATGGTGGTTGGATCACGACCGATGAGGTGAACGGCGGCAATGGCTACCGAGACTGACGAGCGCGACGAGCCCGAGGCCAAGGACGAAGGCAAGGGCAAAAAGGAGAGGTCTTCCTCCAGGCGGACGTCTCCGGCGCTTTTCGTGCGCCAGATCGTCGCCGAGCTGCGCAAGGTCATCTGGCCGACGCGGCGGGAGCTGGTCACCTATACGACGGTGTCCCTCGTCTTCGTGCTGATCATGGTCGCGTTCGTTTCCGCCGTGGACTACGGGCTGCAGGAGGGCGTCTACGCCGTCTTCGGCTAGCCGCCGCGGCCCGAGTCGTCACCCGGCGACCGCCCGCACCATCGCAAGTTCATCACCGAAGCACCGAGAGAAAGAGTCACCGTGTCCGAGCCCTCACAGCCCTACGACGAGGCCGTTGACGAGGCCCAGTCCGCTGCGGCTGCTGCGGCGGACCAGGCGGCGCAGCCCGCAGAAGAGACGGCCGAAGCGGTCGTCTCCGCCGGCGACGCCGAACCCGCGGACACGAAGCTCGAGGGCGAGGGCGCCGAGGAGCCGGGCGACGCCGAAGAGGCCGGCGATCTCGCCGCCGCCGTCACGGGCGAGGAGGACGCCGACGAGAAGGCGGACGAAGCCGACGCGGAGCCCGAGGCTCCCGCCGAGCCGCCCGTCGACCCGTACGCCGACTTCAAGCTGCAGCTCCGCCTCCAGCCGGGCGACTGGTACGTCGTGCACTCCTACGCGGGGTACGAGAACCGGGTCAAGACCAACATCGAGACCCGCACCCAGACCCTCAACATGGAGGACTACATCTTCCAGATCGAGGTCCCGCAGCACGAGGTCACCGAGATCAAGGGCGGCAAGCGCCAGAAGGTCAACGAGAAGGTCCTGCCGGGCTACATCCTGGTCCGCATGGAGCTCACCGACGAGTCGTGGGCCGCGGTCCGCAACACGCCTGGTGTGACCGGGTTCGTCGGGCTGCTGAACAAGCCGTCCCCGCTGAGCCTGGACGAGGTCGCCAACCTGCTGGCCCCCGAGCCGGAGGAGGGCACCGCGCCCGCCAAGGAGGCCGCGAAGGCCGCCGCCGCGACCGTCGACTACGAGGTCGGCGAGTCCGTCACCGTCATGGACGGCCCGTTCGCCACCCTCCCCGCCACCGTCAACGAGATCAACGCCGAGCAGCAGAAGCTCAAGGTCCTGGTTTCGATCTTCGGCCGCGAAACGCCGGTCGAGCTCAGCTTCAACCAGGTCTCCAAGATCTGAGGGCCGACCGGCCCACGTCCGGGCCGTCCCCGCCAACGCGGAGACGGCCCGTTCGCTTGTCCGAGGTTCTCGCGTCCGAGGTTTCGCTCGGCCAGGCCAGCACGGCGGACGACTCACTTCGCCAAGGCCGTATCCTGGACGGGTTGTCTCCGTTCACGCGGGGACATAGCTCATGGTTCGCGGCCGTCGATAGCGATGTTCCCCGCACATGCGGGGATGGTCCGGTCCAGCTCCAAGCCGGACAGGCGACGCCAGCGATGCTCCCCGTGCATACGGGGTTGTGAGTTTCAGATGGTCCCCACACGGCGGGTCAGTCCCGCCGCCGTGTTGCCCGCGAACCGGGAGTCGGGATCAAAGCCAATTGGGACCAAGGGGTTCACGTGCCTCCGAAGAAAAAGATTGCCGCGCTCGTCAAAGTGCAGTTGCAGGCTGGGCAGGCCACGCCGGCGCCGCCGGTCGGTACCGCGCTCGGTCCGCACGGCGTCAACATCATGGACTTCTGCAAGCAGTACAACGCTGCTACGGACTCCCAGCGCGGCAACGTCATCCCCGTAGAGATCACCATCTACGAGGACCGCTCGTTCACCTTCGTCACCAAGACCCCGCCGGCCGCGCAGCTCATCCTGAAGGCCGCGGGCGTCGAGAAGGGCAGCGGCGAGCCGCACAAGACCAAGGTCGGCTCCGTCACCCGCGACCAGGTCCGCGAGATCGCCACGACCAAGATGCCCGACCTCAACGCCAAGGACCTCGACGCCGCCGAGAAGATCGTCGCCGGCACCGCGCGGTCGATGGGCATCGAGGTCAAGTAAGTCACCCCAGTGGCAGGGCCGGCGCTGGCCCGTACCACGAGTTCCAGTGGAGGAACGCACATGAAGCGCAGCAAGGGCTACCGCCAGGCGGCCGAGAAGATCGACCGGGAGCGGCTGTACAGCCCGGCGGAGGCCGTGAAGCTGGCCAAGGAGACGTCGGTCGTCAAGTTCGACCCGACCGTCGAGGTCGCGCTGCGGCTCGGCGTCGACCCGCGCAAGGCCGACCAGATGGTGCGCGGCACCGTGAACCTGCCGCACGGCACCGGTAAGACCGCCCGCGTGCTGGTGTTCGCGGTCGGCGCGAAGGCGCAGGAGGCGGAGTCCGCGGGCGCCGACCTGGTGGGTTCGGACGACCTGATCGAGCGGATCCAGGGCGGCTTCCTGGACTTCGACGCGGTCGTGGCGACGCCCGACCAGATGGGCAAGGTCGGCCGCCTCGGCCGGGTGCTCGGCCCGCGCGGCCTGATGCCGAACCCGAAGACGGGCACGGTCACCATGGACGTGGCGAAGGCCGTCACCGACATCAAGGGCGGCAAGATCGAGTTCCGGGTCGACCGGCACGCGAACCTGCACTTCATCATCGGCAGGGCGTCCTTCGACGAGCGCCAGCTGGTGGAGAACTACGCCGCCGCCGTCGACGAGATCCAGCGGCTCAAGCCGTCCGCGGCCAAGGGCCGGTACGTCAAGAAGGCGGTCCTGACCACCTCGATGGGTCCGAGCATCCCGGTGGACCCGAACGCGATCCGCAACCTGACCGCGGAGCTCGAAGAGGTCTGACCGAGGCCGAGCGTCATCGAGCAGGGCGTCCCCGCTTTCCGCGGGGGCGCCCTGCCGCTTTGTGCGACCTCCTGTGCCGACCGGCCGTTTGGTAGATTCGGCGGCGCGGCGAGCGAGGGGAGCGATCGATGGACGGAACGCGGCGAACGCGGCTCTACGACGTGCTCGACGCCGCCGCACGGAACGCTCCCGACGCCCCGGCGCTGTCCATGGACGGCACCACATGGACGTTCCGCGAGCTCCGCCGCCGCACGGACGCGCTCAGCGCCCACCTCGCCGCCCGCTGCTCGGCCGGGGCGCGGGTGGCGCTGCTGGCGCACAACCGCCCGGAGTACGTGGCCGCCTACTACGGGGTGCCGCGGGACGGCCGGATTCTCGTCCCGCTCAACCAGCGGCTGCATCCGCGCGAATGGGCCGACCAGATCGTCCGGAGCGGCGCGGAACTCGTCATCGGCGAATCCGACCTGCTCGACCGCCTCGCCGCCGAGGGCGAGTTCCCCGGCGGGCGTCCTCCCGTGGTCGCCGTCGATGAAATCCCCTGGGACGCTCCCGCCGCCTCCCACCGCGAGACCGCGACAGGCTCGGACTCCGACGTCGCCTGGCTGATGTTCACCAGCGGGACGACCGGCCGTCCCAAGGGGGTGCGGCTCACGCACAAGAGCCTGCTGGCGGGCATCGAGGTGTCGGCGTCGGGCAGGCCCGTGCGGCCCGGCGACGTGTTCCTCACCCCGTTCCCGCTCTGCCATGTCGCCGGCTACCAGGTCATGCTGCACCACCTGTTCCGGCGGCATGCCGTCGTGCTGCGCCGGTTCACCCCGGCCGCCCTCGTGGAGGCGGCGCGGCGGCACGTGGTGACGAGCCTGTCCCTCGCCCCGACGATGCTGGAAGACCTGCTCGCGCACGTGGAGGCCGACCCGGCGGCACGCGACGTCCTGCGAACCAGCCTGCGAGTGATCTCCTACGGGTCGGCGCCGATGCCGGTCCCGCTCCTTCGCCGCGCCGTCGACGTGCTGGGCTGCGATCTCAACCAGGGGTTCGGCATGACCGAGCTGTCCGGCAACGCCACGTTCCTCTCGCCCGCCGACCACCGCACCGCCATCGCGTCCAGGCCGGAGCTGGCGGCGTCCGCGGGACGGCCCGGCGACGGCGTGGAGATCGCGGTGATCGGCGCGGACGGGACGGCGCCCCTCCCGCCCGGGACGCTGGGCGAGGTCGTCGTCCGGGGCGCGCAGGTCACGACCGGCTACTGGGACGATCCAGACGCGACCGCGGAGGCGTTCGCCGGCGGCTGGTTCCGCACCGGCGACGTCGGCCGCATCGACGCGGACGGCTATCTCTACCTGGTCGACCGCCTCAAGGACGTGATCATCACGGGGGGCGAGAACGTGTCGTCGCGCGAGGTCGAGGACGTGCTGCGCACGGTCCCCGGCGTCGGCGACGTCGCCGTGGTCGGGCTGCCCGATCCGCGCTGGGGCCAGTCGGTGTGCGCGGTGATCGTGCCCGACGGCGTCCAGCCGGACGGCGCCGAGCTGATCGGCGCGTGCCGGGCCAGGCTCGCCGGGTTCAAGGCGCCGCGCCGCATCGAGTTCGCCGACGCGCTGCCGCGCACCGGCACCGGCAAGATCCGCAAGTCCGCCCTCCGCGCCCGCCTGAGCGAAGGCCGTCCCACCTGAGCGAACGCCCCCGGAACGCCCGGGAACGCCGCCCGGGCGCCGATCCGGCACTGGCCATTCGGCTCCCATGGGGCTACGCCGAGGGTCGTACCGCCGTCGCGGGCATTCGTACCACCGGGGGATGTAGTGCCGTTACCGCCTCGGGAGACTGGGAACACCAGCAGGGCGATCAAGGGAGGCTCAACCCTCATGAACCGACGACTCATGGTGGCGGCCGGTGGCACCGCCGTGGGTGCCGCGCTCTTCCTGTCCGGATGCGGCGGGGACGGGACGACGAGCACCGAGAACATGAAACTCAGCGCCGGTCAGGCGTTGCTGAAGGCGTCCCAGAAGACCGGTCAGACCGACACGTTCAAGGCCGACCTGACGGTGACGGGCACCGGCGAGCACGGCGGCAAGGTCCATGCCAACGGCCAGTTCCAGCTGCGCCCGAAGCTGAAGTTCAGCGCGAAGCTCGACGAGTTCAGCAGCAACGGGCGGACCGTCCCGGGCGCCAAGGGCCAGGCGCTGTTCACCGACAACGTCCTGTACGCGAAGGTCCCGCAGCTCGCCCAGTTCGTCAGCGGCGGCAAGCCGTGGCTGAAGATCGACGTCAACCAGATGGCGCAGCGGACCGGGTTCGACGTCCAGAGCCTGCTCCAGCAGGTCCAGCAGGTCGACCCGGCCGAGCAGACGAAGATGTTCACCGGTTCCAAGGACGCCCGCCGGGTCGGCACCGAGACGGTCGACGGCGTCAAGACGACGCACTACACCGGGACGGTGACCGTCCAGGACGCGCTGAACCAGCTCGACGCCCAGTCCCGCGAGAAGGTGAGCAGGTGGCTGCCGAAGGACCGCGCGAACAGCAAGATCAACTTTGATCTGTGGACGGACGGCGACAACCTGCCCCGCAAGCTCGTCTCCACGGCGACCGGCCCGCAGGGCGAGAAGGGCACCGTGACCGTCCTCTACAGCGACTACGGCGACTCGTTCAGCGTGAACGCGCCGCCGTCCGACCAGGTGGGGCAGCTGTCGCTCGGCGGGATGTTCGGCGGCAACTGAGCACTCGTCACGCCCGCCATTTTCGGACTTATGTGAACCTGCGGGGTCTCCTCAGCGTCTGATCCAGCATTCGGCTCTGACGGCAAATGGTTCGCCCACAGCGGCCCTGAGCTGGCAAGATCGGACCCGTTTGCAGAACAGACCAAGGAGACCCCCCACATGATCCGTCGTTTCGCCGCGGGCACTGCGCTGGCGACCGGCCTCGTCCTCTCGCTGACCGGCTGTCTCGGGGACGCCGGCAACAAGGTGGACCAGGCCGGCAAGAACCTGAAGCTGTCGGCCGCGCAGGTGCTGGGCAAGGCAGCGGAGAAGACCGGCAGCGTCGACTCGTTCAAGGCCGACCTGTCGATGCAGATGACCGGCGGCAGCGACGGCAACGTCAACGCGACCGGCCGGATGCAGTACCGGACGAAGCCCGACCTGGCCTACAGCATGAGCTTCGACCAGATGTCGGTGGGCAGCCAGTCCATGGGCGGCATGGAGTACCTGCTGGTCGACCGGACCATGTACATGAAGATCCCGATGCTGTCGCAGCTCGGCGGCGGGTCCGCGGGCAAGCCGTGGCTGAAGATCTCGCTGGACGAGCTGGGCCGCAAGTCCGGGATGAACATCGAGCAGCTGCTCCAGCAGTCGCAGCAGATGGACCCCGTCCAGAACACGAAGATGCTCACGGCGTCCAAGGACGTGCGCGAGGTCGGCAAGGAGACGGTGAACGGCGTCGAGACGACGCACTACACCGGCACCTACCGGCTGGAGGACGCGCTCGCCAAGCTGCCCGCCGACTCGCGGGAGATGGTCCGCAAGAGCTACGCGGAAAGCGGCATGCAGAACATGACCTTCGACCTGTGGGTGGACGGCGAGCAGCTTCCGCGCAAGATGGCGATGAAGTCGGCGCAGACGGCCGCCGGTGTCATGAACATGACGATGACGTACCACGACTACGGCAAGCCGGTGCAGATCACCGCGCCGCCGGAGAGCGAGACCACCGACTTCAGCAAGATGCTGGAGGGCCTCGGCGGCGGCGGTACCGGCCTCCCCGGCACCTGATCCTCGCCAGCGATTCCCGAACGACGGAAGGGCCGCGCCGGAACACCACCGGCGCGGCCCTCACCGCGCGGCCTTCGCCGCGCCTGGCCTGGGGACCCGCGGATTTGGTTTAGTTGTAGTCCATACGTATGCTGTTCTCTGCCGAAGACCGCCGGTCGTCACTTCGCAAGAGGTGGCCGAAGGACCCGAACTCGTTCGGGCGGCCTGCGCAGGTGAGACGAGAGCTTCCGCATGGCCTCCCGTGCCGTGCCTGGACGCCCCGCGCGCCTGCGCCGGGGCGTTTTTTGGTCGATCCGAACCTTCCCGGACGTTGCCGGGACCGGCGAGGGTCGTGACCACCCAGGTAATCGGAAGGAGGCCGCATGGCCAAGGCCGATAAGGACGCGGCGATCGCCGAGCTCAAGAACGAGTTCGAGAGCTCCAACGGCGCCGTGCTGACCGAGTACCGCGGGCTTACCGTCGCGCAGGTGCAGGAGCTGCGCGGCAACCTCGGCGAGACCGCACGGTTTCGCGTGGTGAAGAACACGCTGACCAAGCGCGCGGCGAACGAGGCCGGTGTCGACGAGCAGTTCCGTGAGCTGCTCGAAGGCCCGTCGGCCATCGCGTTCGTCCACGGCGACGTGGTCGAGGCCGCCAAGGGCCTGCGCGACTTCGCCAAGGCCAACCCGATGCTGGTGATCAAGGGCGGTTTCATCGACGGTCAGTCGATGGACGCCAAGGAGATCACCAAGCTGGCGGACCTGGAGTCTCGCGAGGTGCTCCTCGCGAAGCTCGCCGGTGCGATGAAGGGCTCCATGGCGAACGCGGCCGCGCTCTTCAACGCCCTGCCGACGCAGGCGGCCCAGCTCGCCGAGGCGCTGCGCGTCAAGCGCGCGGAGGCCGGCGAGACCGTCGAGGCCCCGGCCGCCGACGCGCCCGCCGACGAGGCTCCGGCCGCCGAGGCGTCCGCCGAATAGGCACCCGCGGTTCGTAATCCCCAGTTCTCAAGCCATAGCGGAGGAAAGATCATGGCGAAGCTCAGCACCGACGACCTGCTCGATGCGTTCAAGGAGATGACCCTTCTCGAGCTCTCGGACTTCGTGAAGCAGTTCGAGGAGGTCTTCGACGTCAAGGCCGCCGCCCCGGTCGCGGCCGTGGCCGCGGCGCCGGGCGCCGCCGCCCCGGCCGAGGAGGCCGCTGCCCAGGACGAGTTCGACGTCATCCTGGAGGGCGCGGGCGACAAGAAGATCCAGGTCATCAAGGAGGTCCGCGCGCTCACGAGCCTCGGCCTCAAGGAGGCCAAGGATCTGGTCGACGGCGCGCCGAAGCCGCTGCTGGAGAAGGTCAACAAGGAGGCCGCCGACAAGGCCAAGGAGGCCCTGGAGAAGGCCGGCGCGACGGTCACCGTCAAGTAAGGCGCTCCAAGCCACCCGCTTCACAGGGAGGCGGTCGTCCCACCACCGCGTGGGTACGGCCGCCTCTTTTGCGTGGCCGGGGGGCGTCTTTGCGTGGCCGGGAAGGCGTCGCGTACCGTCCGGTTTCCGGTGTTCGTGGCCACACCTGGCCGTCCAGGTCTTGGACCGCTAGTCTCATAGGGCTCTAAGTAACGATTGTCTTACGACGTCGCATTTAGCCGCTGATCTGGGCTGGAACCCCTTCCATTTGGCCGGGGTGCCGCTACGGTAGGGGAACCCTCCCGGCTACCGAACGGTAGCAATGTGGTGGCCACAGAGTGTGACGACAGGACGTGCGACTGACAGACAGAGCGTGACAGACAGAGCCTCTGTGCTACTCGCTCATTGGTTCGGGATTTCCCCCCGGCCTGGACGAAAGGTGACGAGTGGGCGTCGAGATCAGAGTCGAGGGCCTGACCAAGTCCTTCGGCCGCCAGGTGATCTGGCAGGACGTGTCGCTGACGATCCCCGCCGGCGAGATCTCCGTGCTGCTGGGGCCGTCCGGCACCGGCAAGTCGGTCTTCCTCAAGTCGCTCGTCGGGCTGCTCAAGCCCGACCGCGGCCACATCTGGATCGGTGACCGGGACCTGCCCCGCCTGCCCGAGGCCAAGCTCTACGAGACGCGGAAGCTGTTCGGCGTCCTGTTCCAGGACGGCGCCCTGTTCGGCTCCATGAACCTCTTCGACAACATCGCCTTCCCGCTGCGCGAGCACACCAGGAAGCGCGAGTCGGAGATCAAGAACATCGTCCTCGAGAAGATGGACATGGTCGGCCTGCTCGGCGCCGAGCACAAGCTGCCCGGCGAGATCTCCGGCGGGATGAAGAAGCGCGCCGGGCTGGCCCGCGCGCTGGTGCTGGACCCCGAGATCCTGCTGGTGGACGAGCCCGACTCCGGCCTCGACCCCGTCCGCACCGCGTTCCTGAACCAGGTCTTCATCGACCTCAACGCGCAGATCGGCGCGACGTTCCTCATCGTCACCCACGACATCAACACGGCCCGGACGCTGCCCGACAACATCGGCCTGCTGTACCAGCGCCACCTCGCGATGTTCGGCCCGCGGGAGATGCTGCTGACCAGCGAGGAGCCGGTCGTCCGGCAGTTCCTCAACGCCAGCAAGGTCGGCCCGATCGGCATGTCCGAGGAGAAGGACGAGTCCGAGCTGGAGGCCGAGGCGAAGCTCGGCCACGACCCCGGCAAGCTGCCGCCGATCCCGCCGCAGCAGATGCCGAGCAACGGGATGCTCCGCGCCGGGATGCACGCGCCCGGCGCCTGGTGCGCGGCGCACGGCGTCGTCCCGCCGCCCGGCTCGTTCGTCGACGACCTCGGCCGCAACTGGGTGGACGAGTGGCCGCGGTACGTGGCGTCCATGACCCCGGTCGGCGCCTCCGGCATGGCCGGCGGCCCGGCCGGTACCGGCGGTTCCGGTGGTTCCGGTGCGCCCAGATTGCCGGGCGGTCCCGGCGGGCGGTTCCCGGGCAGCCCGCCGCCAGGCGGCCAGGGATCGGGTGCTGGGTACTGATGACCAATCCCGATACCGGTATCGGCGCGAGCCGGCGGAGGGGTGGGAAGGGCGGCGGCTCTTCCATGACGTTCCGCAAGATCGGCGACGGCGCTGCCAACGTCCTGGTCAAGGAGCCCGGACGGTTCTTCGCCCTGTGCCTGGACACGGGCCGCGCGATGTTCAAGATGCCGTTCCAGTGGCGCGAGTTCATCCAGCAGGCGTGGTTCATCGTCAGCGTCACCGTCGTCCCGACGATGCTGGTCGCGATCCCGTTCGGCGGCATCCTGTCGCTGCAGGTCGGCGGGCTGATCCGGCAGTTCGGCGCGCAGTCGTTCACCGGTGCGACGGCCGTGGCGGCGATCGTCCGGGAGGCGAGCCCGCTGGTCACCTCGCTGCTGGTGGCGGGCGCCGCCGGGTCGGCGATCTGCGCCGACATCGGCTCCCGGAAGATCCGCGAGGAGATCGACGCCATGGAGGTGCTGGGCATCAACCCCCTGCACCGCCTGGTCGTCCCGCGGATGCTCGCGTGCGCGTTCGTCGCGCTGTTCCTGAACGGCCTGGTCTCGGTGGTCGGCCTGATGGGCGGCTACTTCTTCAACGTCATGCTGCAGGGCGGCACCCCGGGCGCGTACCTGGCGTCGTTCAACGCGATCGCGCAGCTCCCCGACCTGCTCCAGGCCGAGGTCAAGGCGTTCGTGTTCGGCATCACCGCCGGGCTCGTCGCCGCCTACAAGGGCCTGAACGCCAAGGGCGGCCCGAAGGGCGTCGGCGACGCGGTCAACCAAACCGTCGTGATCACGTTCATGCTGCTCTTCGTGGAGAACTTCCTGATCTCCAGCCTGTACTTCCAGCTCGTCCCGTCGAAGGGCATGTGATGGCGGCGCCTGGAAAGACGGGGAAGGCGGTCACCCGGGCGGTGAACGCCCCACTGCAGCGGCTCGACGACTTCGGTCACCAGATCTCGTTCTACGTCCGCGCGTTCGCGTGGACGTTCCGGGTGCTGCGCCGCTACCGCGCCGAGGTGCTGCGGCTGCTGGCCGAGGTCAGCCTCGGCACCGGCGGCCTCGCGGTGATCGGCGGCTCGGTGGTGATCGTCGGCTTCATGACGTTCTTCACCGGCAGCCAGGTCGGGCTGCAGGGCTACGAGTCGCTGAACCAGATCGGCACGGCCGCGTTCACCGGGTTCGTCGCGTCGTACTTCAACACCCGCGAGATCGCGCCGCTGGTGTCGGCGCTGGCGCTGTCGGCGACGGTCGGCTGCGGGTTCACCGCGCAGCTCGGCGCGATGCGGATCTCCGACGAGATCGACGCGCTGGAGGTCATGGCCGTCCCGTCGATGCCGTTCCTGGTCACGACGCGGATGCTGGCCGGGATGATCGCGGTCGTCCCGCTCTACATCGTGGGGCTGCTCGCGTCCTACGGCGCGACGCGGGTGATCGTGACCGTGTTCTACGGGCAGTCGACGGGCACCTACGATCACTATTTCCATCTATTCCTACCGCCTGATGACATTCTCTGGTCATTCGGAAAAGTGATCGTCTTCTCGGTGCTGGTGATGCTGATCCACTGCTATTACGGCTACCACGCGAGCGGCGGCCCGGCGGGCGTCGGCGTCGCGGTGGGCCGCGCCGTCCGCACCAGCATCGTGGTGATCAACGTGGCCGACCTGCTGCTCGGCATGGCGATCTGGGGCACCAGCACCGGCGTACGGATCGGCGGGTGACGGCGCGGTGAGCGAACGGATCAGGTACCGGCTGCTGGGCACGGCGATGCTCGTCGTGATCGCGCTGCTGCTGGCGCTGACGGTCGCCTTCTACAACAAGGCGTTCACCCCGGTGACCGAGGTGACCGTGGACGCCGAGCGCGCCGGCCTGCAACTGCTCCCGCAGTCGGACGTGAAGGTGCGCGGCCTTATCGTCGGCGAGGTGCGCGAGATCGACGCGACCGGGAAGGGCGCGACGCTGCATCTCGCGCTCGATCCCGGCAAGGCGAAGCTGATCCCGGCCAACGTCCAGGCGCGGCTGCTGCCGAAGACGCTGTTCGGCGAGAAGTACGTCGACCTGCAGATCCCCGCGCAGCCGGGCCGGCTGGGCCTGGCGGAGGGCGCGGTCATCCAGCAGGACCGCTCGCAGGCCGCCGTAGAGATCGACAAGCTGCTGAACGACCTGCTGCCGCTGCTGCGCGCGGTGAAACCGGCGCAGCTGAACGCCACGCTCAACGCCCTCGCCACCGCCCTGCAGGGACGCGGCGACCAGATCGGCCAGAACCTGGAGCAGGCGGACGCGCTGCTGAAGAAGATCAACCCGCAGCTCGGCACGCTGGTGCACGACCTGAACGGCCTCGCGGACGTGTCCGACATCTACAACGCCGCGGCGCCCGACCTGCTGAAGACGCTCCGCAACCTCAACGTGACCAGCAAGACGATCACCGACGAGAAGGCGACGATCGAGCAGCTGATCCCCGCCACGACCGCGCTGGCCCGGGACGGTGAC
The DNA here is from genome assembly GCF_044326375.1 of Actinomadura sp. 3N508. Lineage (NCBI taxonomy): Bacteria > Bacillati > Actinomycetota > Actinomycetes > Streptosporangiales > Thermomonosporaceae > Actinomadura > Actinomadura sp. 3N508. The sequence continues at coordinate 1,199,703 of NZ_JBIRAX010000001.1, read as the reverse complement.
ACCTTCATGCGGCACAACGCCCCGAAGATCATCGGCGTGAACATCGCGAACCGCGACGTGCTGGGCCTGGTCGCCCGCTACTCGCCCTCCCTGCCCTGCGTGTTCGCCGGGCTTAACAAGATCAGGCCGGACGCCGAGGAGGCGGGCGGCGGCAACGGCTCCAAGACCTTCAACCTGACCATCGAGATCGTCAAGCCGCGGCCGGGCTACAAGTACCCGCTGGACTCGCCCGAGGCCAAGGACCAGCGCAACCCGCGCTGCTACGGCCTGCCGAACCCGAAGGTCCCCTTCCCCGACTACCTGGCCCTGGACGGCACGCAGGACGACCTGTGGTGGAAGAACCCCGATGACCCGAACGCCCCGGCCACCGGACGGGGCCGGGCGCTGTCCAACGTGTTCGTCGACCCGGGCTCGATGAGCGAACAGGAAAAGATCAAGAACGTGGTCGGGCCGATGACGCGGACCCCCGCCGGCGAGGTCTCCGACGTGGCCACGCTGCTGTTCGGCCCGCTGCTCGCGGACGGATCGGTGGTGACGATCAGGTGAGGACGACCAGCGCCGCGATCAAGCTGACGATCTTCGTGGTCGTCACCTCGGTGGCGACCGGCGTGCTGGCGATGACGATCGCCAACATGCGGTTCCGGGACACGATCGAGTACAAGGCGATCTTCACGGACGTGACCGGGCTGCTCGACAACGACGACGTCCGGGTCGCCGGCGTCAGGGTCGGGCAGATCGAGGGCGTCCGGCTGTACAAGGGGAACCAGGCGGAGGTGACGTTCAGCGTCGAGGAGGGCGGCGTGTTCAGGAACGGGCTGCCGTCGTCCACGAAGGCGCAGATCCGCTACCGCAACCTGATGGGCCAGCGGTATCTCGCGCTGACCGACGGCGCGGGCGCGTCCAACGCCTACCTCGACCCCGGCGACACGATCCCGGTCACGCAGACCTCGCCCGCGCTCGACCTGACGACGCTGTTCAACGGGTTCCGGCCGCTGTTCCGCGCGCTGGAGCCGAAGGACGTCAACACGCTCGCCATGCAGCTCGTCCAGGTGCTGCAGGGTGAGGGCGGGACGATCAACAGCCTGCTCGCGCACGTCGCGTCGCTCACCAACACCCTCGCCGACCGCGACCGGGTCATCGGCCGGGTGATCGACAACCTGAACACCGTGCTCGGCACCATCGACCAGCGGCACGCCCAGGTCGACCGGCTGATCAGGGATCTGCGCAGCCTCGTCAGCGGCGTCTCCGCCGACCGGCAGGCGATCTTCGACTCGGTCACGGCGATCAACGGCCTCACCGGCACCACGCAGGATCTGCTCGCCGGCGCCCGCCCGAGCCTCCAGAACGACATCGCGGGGCTCCGCAAGCTGACCGCCACGCTGGACGCCAACAAGCGCGACCTCGACAAGGGCCTGCAGCGGACGCCGGAGCGGCTGGAGAAGCTGGTCAACATCTCGTCCTACGGGTCCTGGTTCAACATGTACATCTGCGGCATGGACGCGAAGGTGCGCCTGCCCGGCGGCCCCGTCTACCAGACACCCGCGATCATGAACGAGAACGCGAGGTGCAAGTAGATGAGGGTCTCGTTCCGGGAGCGCAACCCGGTCCCCATCGGCCTCTCCGGGTTCGCGATCATCATCGTGCTGGTGGTGCTGGCGCTGAACCTGGAGAGCCTCCCGCTGATCTCGGGCGGCGAGACGCACACCGCCGCGTTCAAGGAGGCCGCCGGGCTGAAGAAGGACGAGGAGGTCCGCATCGCGGGCGTCAAGGTCGGCAAGGTCACCGATCTCGAACTCGACGGCGACCACGTCAAGGTCACCTTCAAGGTGGACGACGGCGTCCGGCTCGGCGACCGCACCGAGGCCGGTATCAAGATCAAGACGGTGCTCGGCGCGCACTACGTGGCGCTCACCCCGCGCGGCAAGGGCAGGCTCGGCCGCCATATCCCGATCGAGCGGACGCACGTCCCGTTCGAGGTCGTCCCGGCGATCAGCGAGCTGAGCCAGCGGGTCGGGGCGATCGACGTCCAGCAGGTCGCGAAGTCGTTCGACGTCCTGTCGGACACGTTCAAGAACTCCCCGGAGGAGGTCCGCGCGTCCTTGCAGGGCCTGCGGCGCCTCTCCAACACGGTCGCCTCGCGCGACGACCAGCTCCACGAGCTCGCCGGGCGGGCCAAGGACGTGTCGAAGCTGCTGGCCGACCGCAACCAGGACTTCGCCAAGCTCGTCGCGGACGGCGACAAGGTGCTCCAGGCCGTCCAGGCGAGGCGCGCGGTCATCCACCAGCTCCTCCTCAACACCGTGGCCCTGTCCCAGCAGGTCAACGCGCTGATCCAGGAGAACGAGAAGCAGCTGCGGCCGATGCTGGACGACCTGGCCAAGGTCAACCAGGTGCTCCTCAAGAACCAGAACAACCTCGACCGGATCCTGCAGCTGTTCGCGCCGTTCGCGCGGCAGTTCGCGGACGTCACCGGCACCGGACGCTGGTTCGACTCCTGGATCCAGAACCTCGTCCCGATCCCCGCGTCGATCCAGCCCCCGAAGAGCGGTACCACCGGCAGGCAGGGCGGCCAGACCGGCAACACCGACAACCCCCTCCCCTTCCTCCCGTGACCCCCGATGACTCCCTCCGTGACCAGGCAGGTTCGTAGTGCGTAACCCGGCAACCATCCTTCGCCTCGGCGGCGCGGTCCTCGCCGTCGCGGTGCTGGCGGCCGTGCTCCTGCCGATGTTCCAGGGGCCGGAACAGCGCCACATGACCGCGTACTTCACCAAGACCGTCGGCCTGTACAAGGGCGCGGACGTCCGCATCCTGGGCATCCCGGTCGGCGAGGTCACGAGCGTCGAGCCGGTCGGCAACGCGGTGAAGGTCGAGCTGAAGTACGACGCCAAGTACAAGGTGCCCGCGACCGCGCAGGCCGTCATCATCAACCAGACGCTGGTCGCCGACCGCTACATCCAGCTCACGCCCGTCTACAAGGGCGGCCCCGTCCTGGCCGACAAGGCGACGCTGACGGTGAGCCGCACCGCCGTCCCCGTCGAGGTGGACGAGGTCGGCGGCAGCCTGAACGACCTGTCCAAGGCCCTCGGCCCGCAGGGCGCGAACGCCCCAGGCCCGAACGGGCAGGAGGGCTCGCTGTCGCGGCTGCTGCAGGTCGGCGCGGCGAACCTGAACGGGCAGGGCGACGACATCCGGCAGACGATCGAGGACGCGTCCAAGGCGCTCAGCACGCTCAGCACCGACCGCGGCGACGTCGCCGAGACGATCAGGAACCTGCGGATCATCACGGACGCGATGAAGGCGAACGACCAGCAGATCAAGTCGTTCAGCGGGCACCTCAACGGCGTGTCCGGGCAGCTCGCGGGGGAGAAGGAGGAGCTCAGCGCGGCCCTCAACACCCTCGCCCCGACGCTGCGGAACGTGCAGCGGTTCGTCAAGGACAACCGGACCGAGCTGGCCGCGAACGTCCGGCAGCTCGCGCAGATCACCGGCGTGCTCGTCAAGGAGAAGGACGCGCTCGCCGAGATCCTCACGGCCGGCCCGCTCGCGATCAACAACCTGGCCCGCGCGTACGACCCGATCAGCGGCACCATCCACACCCGCGACAACTTCCGCCAGTTCCACAACCTCGCCGACTGGATCTGCTCGCTCGCCTACTCGGTGGGGACGCCGGCGAAGCAGTGCCTCGACTTCGTCCGCCCGTACAACGGCATCGGCAAGGCGCTGACGGGCTTCAGCCTCGACCTGTCGTGGATCACGGCGCTGACCACGCACTACGACCCGGTCCCGATCCCGCCGGACGCCTACGGCCCGCAGGGGCCGCCCAAGTCGGGCACTCCCAACAACGCGTCCAGGCCGACCGACCTCAGCGCGCTCCTGCCCGGAGGTGGCCGATGACCACGAGACGGCGGAGGTGGCTGGCCGGTGTCGCCGCGGCGGCCGCGGGCGCGGTGGCCCTGTCGGGCTGCTCGTTCAACGGCGTCGAGTCGATCCCGCTGCCCGGCGGCGCCGACCTCGGTTCCAACCCGAAGACCGTGAAGATCGAGTTCGCGAACGTGCTGGACCTCGTCCCGCAGTCGGCGGTCAAGGTCAACGACGTCTCGGTCGGCCGGGTCGACAAGATCGACCTCGCCGGCGGCGCCGCGGGGACGGGCGGGCGGAGCGGCTGGCACGCCGTCGTCACCGTCAAGGTGCGCGGGGACGTCAAGCTGCCCGACAACGCCGTCGCCACGATCGGCCAGACCAGCCTCCTCGGCGAGAAGTTCGTGCAGATCGAGCCGCCCCGGAACGAGGCCCCGGCCGGTGAGCTGGCCTCGGGCGACCTGATCCCGCTGAACCGCACGATCCAGGGCACCGAGATCGAAGAGGTGCTGTCGGCGATGTCGCTGCTGCTGAACGGCGGCGGGCTGGAGCAGGTCTCCACGATCAGCCACGAGCTGCAGGCCGCGATGCGCGGCCGCGAGCCCACGATCAGGTCGGTGCTGTCGCAGGTCAACACCTTCGCCGGGACGCTCGACCGCAACCGCGCCGCGATCACCCGCGCGCTGGACAGCATCGACCGGCTGACCGGCAAGCTGTCGGCCGAGCGCAAGACGATCCAGGACACGATCGACGAGACGGGCCCGGCGATCTCCGTCCTGAACCGCAACCGCGCCGACCTGACCAAGATGCTCGTGGCGCTGGACAAGCTCAGCCGCACCACCACCTTCGTGATCAACGAGTCGAAGGCCGACCTGCTGGCCAACCTCCGGGACCTCGACAAGATCCTGCGCAACCTCAACAAGGCGGGCGCCGACCTGCCGAAGTCGCTGGAGTCGCTGATCACCTTCCCGTTCCCGGCGACGTTCGGGAACACGATCGAAGGCGACTACGGCAACGTCCGGCTGACCCTTGAACTCGACTTCGAGTCCATCGCGCAGAACCTGCTCGGCGGCACCGACCTGGAGGGCCTGCTCGGCAGCGGCCACCAGATGCGCAACATGCTCCAGGTGCCGAACGTCACGCTGCCCGACACGCCGCTCGGCGTGCTGCCCGAGATGCCCGGCGACACCGGCACCGGCGGCGCGGGCGGCTCTGGCCCCGGCGGCCTGCTGCCGGGCCTCCCCGGCCTGCCGGGCGTTCCGGGCGCGACCACTCCGGCACCGACGAAATCACCGTCCGGCACGAAGAAGAGGGGGACCCCGTGATCCTCAAGCGCGGCGTCATCCTCCAGCTGATCGCGTTCGCGGTCATCACCGTCGTCGGCGTGACGATCGTGTCGGTGAACTACATCGGCATCGGCCGCGACCTGCTCGGCCGCCAGTACATCGCCTACGTCGACCTCACCGACTCCGGCGGCGTGTTCACCAACGCCGAGGTCACCTACCGGGGCGTCCCGGTCGGGCGGGTCGGCCCGATCGAGCTCACCAAGGACGGAATCCGCGTCAAGCTCCTCCTCGACCGGGGCGAGCGGATCCCGCGCGACGGGACGAAGGCGGTCGTCGCGAACCGGTCGGCGGTCGGCGAGCAGTACGTCGACCTGGAGCCCATCAAGAAGACCGGCCCCTACCTGGACGAAGGCGACCCGTACACGATCCCGCGCAACCGCACCACGCTGCCCGTGTCGACCGCCGAGCTGCTCCGCAACGTCGACTCGCTGGTCGGCTCGGTGAACACCAAGGACGTCGGCGTCATCGTGGACGAGCTCGACAAGGCGTTCTCCGGCTCCGCCGAAGATCTCCAGTCGATCCTGGACGACACCGACCGCCTGCTGAAGACCGCCGAGGCCGCCTACCCCGACACCAAGCGGCTTCTGGACAACAGCGTCACCGTCCTGGCCACCCAGCGCGGCGAGGCCGCCAACATCCGCGGTTTCGCCCGCAACCTGAACGACCTCACCACCTCGCTGCGCAACGACGACCCGGCCCTGCGCAAGACCATCGAGAACGCACCGGGCGCCGTAGACGAGACCCACAAGGCCATCAACCAGCTGGCGCCCACGCTGCCCGTGTTCCTGGCAAACCTCACCACCACGGGCCAGATCATCTCGTCGCGCAAGGCGGGCCTGCGTTCGCTGTTCATCCTTTATCCGGTGACGGTCGCGGGCGCGTCCACGGTGAATCCGGGCGATGGAACCCAGCACCTGGGCCTCGCACTCAACATCGACGATCCGCCCGCGTGCACCGAGGGCTACGAGAAGACCAAGCACCGCTGGCCGCAGGACACGTCCAAGAAGAAGCCGCGCCTGGACGCCGGGTGCAAGGCCCCGCACGACGCGCCCACGGGCGTGCGCGGCCCCCGCAATTTCCCGCGCGACGCCATCGCGCCGTACCCGCAGGTCCCGCCGGGCGCGACCGCCGGCGCCGGATTCCCGGAAGGCGGCGCCACCGGAGGCGACGGCGAAGGTAAGAACCAAGCCAAGCCCTCGGGTCAGAACACCACCCCGAATTCCGGAAAGACCAGTACCGCCGCGGCCCCGACCGGCCGGCTGTCCGATGGACGCCTCTACCTGTCGTATCCGGCCGATTCAGTCGAATTCGCTGGATACGATCCAACGACCGGTGCGGTCTATGGCCCCGATGGCAAGCGATACCTCATGCCCCGCAGCGCCGGTACCCGTCAGTTGGGAGAGGAATCCTCGTGGAAGTGGCTCCTTCTCGGACCGCTGAGCCAATGAGGCGCGGACTGTCTCCGACGATCACGATCGTCCTGAGCGTCGTCGTGATCGGCCTCGCCGTCGCGTCCGGCTGGCTCGGCGTGATCACCCTCCAGAACCGGGACGAGGCCGACCAGAAGGCCAAGGCGATGCAGTCGGCGCGGCAGATGGGCGTCAACCTGATGTCGCTCGACGCGGCCACCGCCCAGCGCGACCTGGACCGCATCGTGTCCGGCACCACCGGAAACCTGAAGAACAAGCTGGGCTCCCAGTCGAAGGCCTTCCTGGACCAGATCACCAAGTACAAGGCCAAGTCGACGGTCAGCGACGTCGACGCCGCACTGGTCTCCATCGACGACGATTCCGCCGAGGTGATGGTCTCCCTCAACGGCACCGTCACGAACGACAAGGTGAAGAACGGCACGCCCCAGGGCTACCGGTACCAGATGGACCTTTCGCGGGTCGGCGACCGGTGGCTCGTGTCCGGACTGGAGGTCGTCCCGTGACGATCAAGCCGAAGGACCGGGCGGCGGAACAGGCCGCCAAGGCAGCGGAGGCGGCGGAAGCGGCCCGGCTCGCCGAGGAGGCCGCCGAGACGGCCCGGCTTGCCGAGGAGGCGGCCGAGACCGCGCGGATCGCGCAGGAGGCCGCCATCGCGGCCCGCGAGGCCCGCGAGGCCGCGCGCCTGGCGAAGATCGCCGCGGACAGGGCCGCCGCCGAAGCCGCCGAAGCCGCTGAGGCGGAGCAGGCCGACGAGGCGCCCGAAGAGGTCGAAGCGGCCGATGAGGACGAGGAGGCCGAAGAAGCCACCAAATCCCTCCAGAAGCCACAAGACCCCTCGGACGACTCCGAAGGCGCGTCCGACGGTGACAGCGCGCCAGGAGACGGCTCAGCGTCCCCGGAGGACGCCTCCGCCCCTGCGGACGCCACCAAAGCCGACGAAGACCCCAAAAGTGCAGCGAAGTCGGTCAAGCTCCGGAAGACCGCGGCGCGCAAGACGGCCAAGAAGGCCAAGGCCGCCGACTCGCCCCGTCGGCGCCGGTTCGGTTCGGGGAGCATGGGGACGGTCATCGCCGTCCTGACAGTCCTCGTGATCGCGTTCGGTGCCGGCACCGTCGCGCTCGCCCTGAAGGTCCGCGAGCAGAATGCGACCGAGGCGGCGGGCAAGGACGCCGCGCAGGCCGCGTCGCACGCGGCGCAGAAGCTGTCGTCGTACGACTACCGGACGCTGGACGCCGACCTGAAGGAGGCGTCCGCGACGACGACCGGCAAGCTGCACACCGACTACGACAAGCTCGCCCAGCAGCTCAAGACGGCCGCCGTCCAGCAGCAGGCCGTCGCCACCACCACGGTCATCAAGGTCGGCATCGTGAGCGCGACGCCCGACAAGGTCGTGGCGCTCGTCTATGCGAATCGATCGTCGGCCACCAAGAACGACAAGCAGCAGCAACTGCCCGAGCCGCTTCGCATGCGGATGACGTTGCTGAAGCAGGACGACGGGAAGTGGCTCGCGTCCGAACTCGTCGTCATCTCCTGACCAGCCAGCATCAGCTCGCGACACGTGTTTCGCCAGTACGGCGGCCGGCCTGCCCGGAGGCTTAAACTATGGCCTTCCTCACTGCAGGTCAGGGCCCGAAAAGTCCAACCTCGCTCTTGACTGAGAGGCGCTGAGGGGCGATGCTCCATGGCAACGTGATGCATACTGCGGCGCTAGAGTTGCGAGCGGTGTGGCATGTCGGCTACACTGCCCCTTTGCGCTGCCCTCTGACTATCCGCGTGTGAGAGAACCCCTGCCCTGGTCCGTTTTGGACCTCTCTGTGCAGGTCTCGGACGTGGATCGTCTGGCGTGCGTGTCACCAGTTACGCCGCGAGCCCTCGGAAGGACCACTCTTGGCAGCCTCGCGCAACGCCTCGAATACCGCAACCGGTCCGAACCGCGTCTCCTTCGCGCGCATCAAGGAGCCGCTCGAAGTCCCGGACCTCCTTGCTCTGCAGACCAACTCGTTTGACTGGCTGCTGGGCAACGAGAGGTGGAAGGCCCGGGTCGAGGCGGCCCAGAAGGCCGGAAGTAAGAGCGTCCCGACCCAGTCGGGACTGGAGGAGATCTTCGAAGAGATCAGTCCGATCGAGGACTTCTCCGGGACCATGTCGCTGTCGTTCCGCGACCACCGGTTCGAACCGCCCAAGTACTCCGTCGAGGAGTGCAAGGACAAGGACATGACCTACTCCGCCCCGATGTTCGTCACGGCGGAGTTCATCAACAACACCACGGGTGAGATCAAGAGCCAGACGGTGTTCATGGGCGATTTCCCGCTCATGAGCCCGAAGGGCACGTTCATCATCAACGGCACCGAGCGGGTCGTCGTCTCCCAGCTCGTCCGGTCCCCGGGCGTGTACTTCGACCGCGCGCTCGACAAGGCGTCCGACAAGGACATCTACGGCTGCCGCGTCATCCCGAGCCGCGGCGCCTGGCTCGAGTTCGAGATCGACAAGCGCGACAACGTCGGCGTGCGCATCGACCGCAAGCGCAAGCAGCCCGTCACCGTGCTGCTCAAGGCGCTCGGCTGGGACGAGGCGCGCATCCGTGAGCGCTTCGGCTCCTACGAGTCGATCAACGTGACCCTGGAGAAGGACCACACCTCCGGCCAGGACGACGCGCTCCTCGACATCTACCGCAAGCTGCGCCCGGGCGAGCCGCCCACGCGCGAGTCGGCGCAGACGCTCCTGGAGAACCTGTACTTCAACCCGAAGCGCTACGACGTCGCCAAGGTCGGCCGCTACAAGATCAACAAGAAGCTCGGCCTCGACCTGGACATGAACCAGGGCACCCTCACCGAGGACGACATCGTCGGCACGATCGAGTACCTCGTCCGGCTGCACGCCGGTGAGGAGGAGGCGACCCTCGGCGCCGTCCCCGTCCCGATCGAGGTCGACGACATCGACCACTTCGGCAACCGGCGGCTGCGCACGGTCGGCGAGCTCATCCAGAACCAGGTCCGGCTGGGCCTGGCCCGGATGGAGCGCGTCGTCCGCGAGCGGATGACCACCCAGGACGTCGAGGCGATCACGCCGCAGACGCTGATCAACATCCGGCCGGTCGTCGCCTCCATCAAGGAGTTCTTCGGCACCAGCCAGCTGTCCCAGTTCATGGACCAGACCAACCCGCTGGCCGGGCTGACGCACAAGCGTCGCCTGAACGCGCTCGGCCCCGGTGGTCTGTCCCGTGAGCGGGCCGGCATGGAGGTCCGCGACGTCCACCCGTCGCACTACGGCCGCATGTGCCCGATCGAGACGCCGGAAGGCCCGAACATCGGCCTGATCGGCTCGCTCGCCGCGTTCGGCCGCGTCAACCCGTTCGGGTTCGTCGAGACCCCGTACCGGCGCGTCACCGACGGCATCGTCACCGAGCAGATCGACTACCTGACCGCCGACGAGGAGGACCGCTACGTCATCGCGCAGGCCAACTCCCTGCTCAACGACGACGGCACCTTCATCGACGACCGGGTCCTGATCCGCCGGAAGGGCGGCGAGGTCGAGCTCGTCCCGGCCCGCGAGGTCCAGTACATGGACGTCTCGGCCCGGCAGATGACCTCGGTCGCCACCGCGATGATCCCGTTCCTGGAGCACGACGACGCGAACCGCGCGCTGATGGGCTCCAACATGCAGCGCCAGTCCGTCCCGCTGCTGCGCAGCGAGGCGCCGCTGGTCGGCACCGGCATGGAGTACCGCGCGGCGACCGACGCCGGCGACGTCATCACGGCCGAGAAGGCCGGCGTCGTCGAGGAGGTCTCCGCCGACTACGTGACCGTCATGAACGACGACGGCACCCGGACGACCTACCGCGTCTCCAAGTTCAAGCGGTCGAACCAGGGCACCTGCTTCAACCAGAAGCCGATCGTCGAAGAGGGCGCCCGCGTCGAGCTGGGTCAGGTCATCGCCGACGGTCCCTGCACCGACAACGGTGAGATGGCGCTCGGCAAGAACCTCCTCGTGGCGTTCATGCCGTGGGAGGGCCACAACTACGAGGACGCCATCATCCTCAGCCAGCGCCTGGTGCAGGACGACGTCCTCTCCTCGATCCACATCGAGGAGCACGAGGTCGACGCCCGCGACACCAAGCTCGGCCCCGAGGAGATCACCCGGGACATCCCGAACGTCTCCGAGGAGGTCCTGGCCGACCTCGACGAGCGCGGCATCATCCGCATCGGCGCGGACGTCGTCCCCGGCGACATCCTGGTCGGCAAGGTCACGCCCAAGGGCGAGACGGAGCTGACCCCGGAGGAGCGGCTGCTGCGCGCGATCTTCGGCGAGAAGGCCCGCGAGGTGCGGGACACCTCGCTGAAGGTGCCGCACGGCGAGCAGGGCAAGGTCATCGGCGTCCGGGTGTTCTCCCGCGACGAGGGTGACGAGCTCCCGCCCGGCGTGAACGAGCTGGTCCGGGTGTACGTCGCGCAGAAGCGCAAGATCACCGACGGCGACAAGCTGGCCGGCCGGCACGGCAACAAGGGCGTCATCTCCAAGGTCCTCCCCGTCGAGGACATGCCGTTCCTTGAGGACGGCACCCCGGTCGACATCGTCCTGAACCCGCTCGGCGTCCCCGGACGCATGAACGTGGGCCAGGTCCTGGAGACCCACCTCGGCTGGGTCGCGTCCCGCGGCTGGAAGATCGAGGGCGACGACGAGGACTGGAAGAAGGCGCTCAACGCCATCGGCGCGTCCGAGGCGCCGCCGTGGACGAACACCGCCACGCCGGTGTTCGACGGCGCCCGCGAGGACGACGTCACCGGCCTGATCGAGAGCACCCTGCCGAACCGCGACGGGGAGCGTCTGGTCGGTCCGGGCGGCAAGGCGAGGATGTTCGACGGCCGCACGGGGGAGCCCTACCGGGACCCGATCTCGGTCGGCTACATCTACATCCTCAAGCTGCTGCACCTGGTCGACGACAAGATCCACGCCCGCTCGACCGGACCGTACTCCATGATCACCCAGCAGCCGCTCGGCGGTAAGGCGCAGTTCGGCGGCCAGCGCTTCGGTGAGATGGAAGTGTGGGCGCTGGAGGCCTACGGCGCCGCCTACGCCCTGCAGGAGCTCCTCACCATCAAGTCCGACGACGTCCTCGGCCGCGTGAAGGTGTACGAGGCCATCGTCAAGGGCGAGAACATTCCCGAGCCCGGCATCCCCGAGTCCTTCAAGGTGCTCATCAAGGAGATGCAGTCGCTGTGCCTGAACGTCGAGGTGCTCTCCAGCGACGGCATGTCCATCGAGATGCGCGACACCGACGAGGACGTCTTCCGCGCAGCGGAGGAGCTCGGCATCGACCTGTCCCGGCGTGAGCCGAGCAGTGTCGAAGAGGTCTGATCAACTCAAGGGGAATTCTGTTGCTTGACGTCAACTTCTTCGACGAGCTACGCATCGGCCTGGCGACCGCTGACGACATCCGCCAGTGGTCGCACGGCGAGGTCAAGAAGCCGGAGACGATCAACTACCGCACCCTCAAGCCGGAGAAGGACGGGCTCTTCTGCGAGAAGATCTTCGGTCCGACCCGCGACTGGGAGTGCTACTGCGGCAAGTACAAGCGCGTCCGGTTCAAGGGCATCATCTGTGAGCGCTGCGGCGTCGAGGTGACCCGGGCCAAGGTGCGCCGTGAGCGGATGGGCCACATCGAGCTGGCCGCGCCGGTCACGCACATCTGGTACTTCAAGGGCGTCCCGTCCCGGCTCGGCTACCTGCTGGACCTGGCCCCGAAGGATCTCGAAAAGATCATCTACTTCGCGGCCTACATGATCACCAGCGTGGACGCCGAGCGGCGCGACCGCGACCTGCCGACGCTGGAGGCCCACATCTCCGTGGAGCGCCAGCAGATCGAGCAGGCCCGCGACGCGCAGGTCGAGGCCCGCCAGCAGAAGCTGGAGGGCGACCTGGCGGAGCTGGAGGAGGCCGGCGCGAAGGCCGACCAGAAGCGCAAGGTGCGCGATGGCGCCGAGCGGGAGATGAAGCAGCTGCGCGACCGTGCGCAGCGTGAACTCGACCGTCTCGACGAGGTGTGGAGCCGCTTCAAGAACCTCAAGGTCCAAGACCTGGAGGGCGACGAGCTGCTCTACCGCGAGATGCGCGACCGGTTCGGCAAGTACTTCGAGGGCGGCATGGGCGCCGCGGCAATCCAGGCCCGGCTCCAGAACTTCGACCTCGACGCCGAGGCCGAGCGGCTGCGCGACGTGATCCGCACCGGCAAGGGCCAGAAGAAGGCCCGCGCCCTCAAGCGGCTCAAGGTCGTCTCGGCGTTCCTCAACACCCGTAACAGCCCGCTCGGCATGGTGCTGGACTGCATTCCGGTCATCCCGCCGGACCTGCGTCCCATGGTGCAGCTCGACGGCGGCCGTTTCGCGACGTCCGACCTGAACGACCTGTACCGCCGTGTCATCAACCGAAACAACCGGCTCAAGCGGCTGCTCGACCTCGGTGCGCCCGAGATCATCGTGAACAACGAGAAGCGGATGCTGCAGGAGGCCGTCGACGCGCTGTTCGACAACGGCCGCCGCGGCCGTCCGGTCACGGGTCCCGGCAACCGTCCGCTCAAGTCGCTGTCCGACATGCTCAAGGGCAAGCAGGGCCGTTTCCGGCAGAACCTGCTGGGCAAGCGCGTCGACTACTCGGGCCGTTCGGTCATCGTCGTCGGCCCGCAGCTGAAGCTGCACCAGTGCGGCCTGCCCAAGCAGATGGCGCTGGAGCTGTTCAAGCCGTTCGTGATGAAGCGGCTCGTCGACCTCAACCACGCGCAGAACATCAAGTCCGCGAAGCGCATGGTCGAGCGTGCCCGCCCGGTGGTGTGGGACGTCCTCGAAGAGGTCATCACCGAGCACCCGGTGCTGCTGAACCGGGCGCCGACCCTGCACCGTCTCGGCATCCAGGCGTTCGAGCCGCAGCTGGTCGAGGGCAAGGCCATCCAGATCCACCCGCTCGTCTGCACCGCGTTCAACGCGGACTTCGACGGCGACCAGATGGCCGTGCACCTGCCGCTGTCCGCCGAGGCGCAGGCCGAGGCGCGGATCCTGATGCTGTCGACGAACAACATCCTGAAGCCGTCCGACGGCAAGCCCGTCACCATGCCCACCCAGGACATGGTCATCGGCCTGTACTGGCTGACGACGCAGAAGGACGGCGCGGAGGGCGAGGGCCGCGCGTTCGGCTCGGTCGCCGAGGCGATCATGGCCTACGACCGGAACGAGCTGGACCTGCAGGCCAAGATCCAGATCCGGCTGAAGGACATCCCGCCGCCGCGCGAGTGGATCGCGCCTGAGGGCTACGACTCGGGCCAGCCGTACCGGCTGGAGACGACGCTCGGCCGCGCCATCTTCAACGAGACGCTGCCGGACGACTTCCCGTTCGTCGACGACGAGATCGGCAAGAAGCAGCTCTCGGCGATCGTCAACGAGCTGGCGGAGACGTACCCGAAGGTCGCCGTCGCCAACGCGCTCGACGCGCTGAAGAGCACCGGCTTCCACTGGGCGACCCGGTCCGGCGTCACGATCGCGATCGACGACGTCATCACGCCGCCGAACAAGGCGGAGATCCTGGGCGGCTACGAGGCCCGTGCCGAGAAGGTGCAGCGGGAGTTCAACCGCGGCCTGATCACCGACGATGAGCGCAAGCAGGAGCTCATCGAGATCTGGAACAAGGCCACCGCCGACGTGGCGGTGGACATGGAGCAGGCGTTCCCGAAGGCCAACCCGATCTGGATGATGATCCAGTCGGGCGCCCGCGGTAACCCGCTGCAGCTCCGCCAGATCGCCGGTATGCGCGGCCTGGTCTCCAACCCGAAGGGCGAGACCATCCCGCGTCCGATCAAGTCGTCGTTCCGTGAAGGGCTGTCGGTCGTCGAGTACTTCATCTCGACGCACGGCGCCCGGAAGGGCCTCGCCGACACCGCGCTGCGCACCGCCGACTCGGGTTACCTGACCCGGCGCCTGGTGGACGTCGCGCAGGACGTCATCGTCCGCGAGGAGGACTGCGGCACCGACCGCACGATCCCGTTCGAGATCGTCGAGCGGCAGACGGACGGTTCGCTGATCAAGCTGCCGACCACGGAGACCAGCCTGGCGGGCCGGACCATCGCCGAGGACGTCGTCGTCGACGGCACGGTCATCTACCCGGCCGACACCGACCTGTCCGACGCGGTCGTGTCGCGGCTGTTCGAGGCCGGGATCGAGAAGGTCCGGACCCGCAGCGCCCTGGTCTGCGAGGCCAAGATCGGCGTCTGCGCCGCCTGCTACGGCCGCTCGCTGGCCACCGGCAAGCGGGTGGACGTCGGTGAGGCCGTCGGCATCATCGCCGCGCAGTCCATCGGCGAGCCCGGCACCCAGCTCACCATGCGGACCTTCCACACCGGCGGTGTGGCGGGCGGCGACATCACGCACGGCCTGCCGCGCGTGCAGGAGCTGTTCGAGGCCCGCATCCCGAAGGGCGTCGCCCCGATCAGCGAGGTCGCCGGCCGCGTCAAGATCGACGAGACGGAGAAGGCCCGCAAGGTCGTCATCGTCCCGGACGACGGCTCCGACGAGATCGCCTACCCGGTGCCGATGCGGTCCCGCCTCCTGGTCAAGGAGGGCGAGTCCGTGGGCGTCGGCCAGCAGCTCATCGCGGGTGCGATCAACCCGCACGAGGTGCTGCGCATCCTCGGCCCCCGCGCGGTGCAGCTGCACCTCGTCCAGGAGGTCCAGGAGGTGTACCGGTCGCAGGGTGTGTCGATCCACGACAAGCACATCGAGATCATCGTCCGCCAGATGCTGAAGCGGGTGAACATCCTCGAGTCGGGCGACACCGACCTGCTCCCGGGCGACCTGGTGGAGCGTCCGATCTTCGAGGAGACGAACCGCAACGTCGTCGCCGAGGGCGGGGTCCCCGCCGCCGGCCGTCCCGTCCTGATGGGCATCACCAAGGCCTCGCTCGCGACCGAGTCGTGGCTGTCGGCGGCGTCCTTCCAGGAGACGACCCGGGTTCTCACCGAGGCCGCGATGCACGCCAAGAGCGACCCGCTGCTCGGCCTCAAGGAGAACGTCATCATCGGTAAGCTCATCCCGGCCGGTACCGGCATGCCGCAGTACCGCAACGTCCGGGTCGAGCCGACCGAGGAGGCGAAGGCGGCGGTCTACTCCGTCGGCTCCTACGACGACGGCGCAGAGTACGCCTTCGGCCAGGGCTCCGGCGAAGCCGTCCCGCTGGAGGAGTACGACTTCGGCCAGTACAACCGGTAATTCCAACGCACGAAAGGCCGCTCCCGGAATCCGGGGGCGGCCTTTCGCCTTGCCGTAGGAGAAATGATGACCGCGCAGGATGACCAACCGATCCACGACAACCCCACCGGCTGGGTCGCGAACCACATCCGCACTTATGTCGAGACCGGCGGGAAACGGGGTCACCTCTACCAGGGGCGCCGTTCGCTGCTGCTCACGACCCGCGGCCGGAAGTCGGGCCTGCTGCGCCGCACCGCCCTGTTCTACGGCGAGGACGGTGGCCGCTATCTGCTGGTGGCCTCCAACGGCGGAGCGGCCCGGCAGCCCGCCTGGTACCTCAACCTCAGCGCCGACCCCGACGTGACCGTCCAGGTCGGCGCGGACGAGTTCGCCGCCCGCGCCCGGACCGCGGCCCCGGAGGAGAAGCCGCCGCTCTGGCGGGTGATGGCCGAGATCTTCCCGCTGTACGACACGTACCAGCGCAAGTCGGCTCGCGACATCCCCTTGGTGATCCTGGAGCGCGCTACCCCGTGACCTGGGAGAATGCTCGATTTTCTTGACCTTTTGCTGTGTTTTGTCCTGGTTCGGGCGGGGAGGAACCCTCTCGTTGACGAACTACGCGACGGGGGGAACGTAGATGAAGAGGGTCATGACCGGGGCATTGATCGTCGCCGTCCTGGGGATCGGCGGAGCGGGCACCGCGACGGTCGCCTCGGCGACCGGTGGCGAGCCCACGCGCCAGGACTGCCGCACCTACTCGGGTGTCACCCAGTGCGGCGAGCCGCAGCTCAACGAGAAGCAGCGGGCGTGCGTGACGACGGCGGTCCAGCAGGGCATGACCGAACGCCGCGCCGAGGTGGAGTGCCGCGCCTTCGGCTAGCGCGCCTGGACGGTCCCGGTGACCACCCAGCGATGTTCGCCCCGGCGGCGGGTCCGCCTGAGCCATGATTCTCGAATGCGGACACTGATCGACCGGCCTTCGGTGTCTTCGGGATGGTTTTCGACGGTCCCGCCGCCGAGCCGCGGCGGCTTTTTTGATGCGCGGGAGCGCGAAGTCAGGCGCGGTGGCCCTGTCCAGGGGCTTACGCGTTAACGGGTCGTGCTCTTAGCTCGTCGCGGACAGGCCCTGACACCCCGGCAGAGCGCCACATCCGGCTGCCACCTGGGCCGACGGGAAAAGTGAAAAGTTGAATGTGGATCGAAAGGCGTTGCTGTTGACGCCTTTCTTCGGGCGCAATTACTCTCGCGAGGCAATCTCGAAATCCGGAGGCATGCCATGACGCATGTCAGGCGCAAGGCGCTCGCGATACTCGGCGTCGTTCTCGTTCCCTCCACCTTGACGGCTCCCGTAGCGTCGGCGGCCACTGTGGATCCGCCGCCGGCCGGGGTGAGCATCACCGTGGTGAGCGTCAGCGACGGCTGTGAGGTCGGGGAGGTGACGGTGCACCCGACCTCGACCAAGTTCACCGTCCACTATTGGGCCTTCCATGCCCTCGCGGGCGCTGACACGTCGCCGGAGGACAACCAGGCGAAGTGCCAGGTCGTGCTGCGGGTGAACAGTGCGGCGGGCTTCACCTACGCGATAAGCGGGGCCCAGTTCGTCGGGTCGGCCGAACTGGCGGCCGGGGCGAGCGGCGAGGTGAAGGCGCAGCACGGCTTCGCGGGGACGCCGCCGTCCCAGACCTGGGCCCACAAGCTCCCCGGGCCGCACGCCGCGCCCTTCACGTTCGAGGACAAGACCTCCCTCGACCAGTTGGTCTTCAACTCCTGCAGTGAGAGGCGCGACCTCACGCTCGACTCCGAGTTGAGCGTGACGGCGGGCACGGCTGATCCGTCCAAGGCCAACATCATGGGCATGGACACCCCCGACGACTACGTCACCTACGACCTCTTCTGGAAGCCTTGCGTGTGATGCCGCGCGGCTAAGGCACCGATGAGTTCGGCGGGCTCGGCTGGTCAGAGTTCGTATGCGCAGACTCATCGTCCAGGAGCTCATCACGGTCGACGGCTATGTCGCCGGGCCTCAAGGGGAGCTCGACTTCTTCGACTCCGTCTCCGACTACAGCCATGTCGACCGGGACAACCTCCAGGTTCTGGAGGACGTGGACACCGTCCTGCTGGGGGCGGCCACCTACCGGATGTTCGTGCAGTACTGGCCAACGGCCGACGAGACGGTCGCCACCATGGTCAACACCATGCCCAAGCTGGTCTTCTCCTCGACGCTGGACGAAGCGCCGTGGGGGACGTGGCGTCCTGCCCAGGTCGTCAAGGGCGACGCGGCCGCCAAGGTCTCCGACCTCAAGCGGCAGCCCGGCAAGGACATCATGGTCTGGGGCAGCCTCTCGCTGGCCCGCGCACTGACCAGGGCGGGCCTGCTGGACGAGCTCCAGCTCCGCGTCGTCCCGGTCGCCATCGGCGACGGCCGCAGGCTCTTCCCCGATGACCTCGACCGCCTGGACCTGGACCTCGTCGAGGCCAAGCCCTACCCGTCGGGGATCATCTCGACGCGCTACCGCCCGAGAAACTCCTGACGCTGTCCACGGAGGGCGGCCGTGCACATCCGCTGCCTGAGCAGGTCGTCGATCACCGCGGCCGCCACTATCGCGTCCCCACACGGATACAGGTAGCCGCGCCGCCCACGCGCCGCCTCGTGGTACGCCCACGTCCCGCCCGGAGTGGCGAGGACGCTCACCACGACCCCGATGTCCTCGGCCCCGTTCGCGTAGACCCACAGCAGCGGAAGCGGAACGAGGAATTCCTCCGACCGGTAGTACCCGACGAACCGCCAGCCCTGCGGACGGAGCGCCATCGCGAGCGCGTCCAGGTAATCCATCGCGGTTTCCCGCCCCATACGCGTCCGCCACCAAAGCAGCAGGCGCTCCGCCCGGATGCTCAGCACTTCGCCCACGTGGCCTTCCCGTTTTCGAGCAGCGGCCGCGTGCCCCAGGCCGTCGCCAGCAGCGACACCATCAGCAGCCCGCGCCCGCTCTCCGCCCCGTGGTCCTCCGGCTGGACCACGGGCTGCCCGGCACCGTCGTCCCACACCTCGATCACGGGCCGCCCGTCGCTCTCGTCCCACGGCAGCCGGACGACGATCTGCCCGTGCCCGTGCTGCAGCGAGTTCGTGACCAGCTCGGACACGATGACCAGCGCATCCGCGACGTCCCCGATCCCCCACCGCCGGAAGTGCTCGGCGACGAACGCCCGCGCCGCCGCCGGAGCCCGCCTGGTCGGCGGAAGAACGGTCGTCGGCACCTCAGGCGCCACAACTCTCGGACTCATCAGGCACCACCTTTTGACTGTGACGAAAATTTCCAGCCACAGTCAGCCACAATGAAAGTACTCTGCGTTACAAATCGCAGACCATGCGTGGCAAGTCAGGTGCCCTGTGCCCGACTCACTTGGGTGTTGGTTGGGCGCCCTTTACGAGGGAGGATGAGGACATGGCTCCACAGCGGAAGCGCGGGACCGTCTCGCCGACGCTGCTCGCTTTCGGCCGCCGATTCCGGCGGCTCCGTGAGGCCAAGGGCTGGACGCAGGACGCCCTGGCGCGACGCGCGAACCACGGCCAGGGCGTAACGCCGCAGTACATCGGCGCCGTCGAGAACGGCCGCACCCGCTGCACCCGCGAATTCGCCGAGGCGATGGACCACCACCTCGACGCGAACGGCGAGCTCCTCTACCTCTACGACGACCTCGTCAAGGACGCCACGTTCCCCACGTGGTTCGACTGGCACACCGTCGAGCCCGAGGCCGACATGCTCCAGTCGTACCAGCCGCTCCTCATCCACGGCCTGCTCCAAACCCCCGCCTACGCCTCCGCGCTCCTCAAGGGTGACAAGGAGGCGGTCGACGCGCGTATCAACCGCCAGAGCATCTTGACCAGGGAGAACCCGCCGCCGCCTAACTTCTCCGTCCTCCAGGACGAGGTGTCCCTGACCCGGCTGGTCGGCAGCCCCGAGATCATGAAGGAGCAGTTGGAGTACCTCGTCGACGTCGCAGAGCGAAGCGTCGTGACCCTTCAGGTCGTCCCGAGCAATGGTGAGCACGCCGGTAACAGCGGCGCATTCACCCTCGCTACGCTGCCTGACAGAAGCGAGGTCGCCTACGCGGACATGGCTGCTCGCGGGCTCACTCTCAGTGACCCCGAGGACATCGCATTCGTCAGTGGGACGCTCATAGCGATTCGCTCTCTCGCTCTGCCCGTGAACCAATCGATCGAAGCAATTCGTAAGGTGGTGCAAGAAAGATGGACCTGACCAGGGCCGTTTGGCGTAAGTCCAGCTACACAACTTCCAACGGTGGGGAATGTGTTGAGCTGGCCTCAGTCCCCGACATGGTGGCCGTCCGTGACAGCAAGGATCCAGAAGGCCCGAAGCTGTTGGTGACCCGTCGCGCTTTCGCCGCGCTGCTGTCCGACCTCAAGCGGTAGACGATGGACCTGACCAGGGCCGTTTGGCGTAAGTCCAGCTACACCACCTCCAATGGAGGTGACTGCGTGGAGCTAGCCTCCGTTCCCGGGACGGTGGCCGTCCGTGACAGCAAGGACCCGGACGGGCCGAAGCTGCTCGTGACTCGGCGTGAGTTCCGGCGGCTCGCGGACGTGATCAAGAGCATCTAGGACGACCCGACCCCCTTGCCCATCCGCGCACGCAAGGGCTCACAACCGAGCGGTATGACCGTTGGCTGGACGACCTTCTGGCGGGTCTGCCCGAACGCGGGCACGTCTTGGACATCGGGTGCGGGTGCGGCGTCCCGGTAGCCCGGCGGCTGCGTCCAGGCGGCTGGCTCGGCCACCATGTGGTGGAGCCACATCGACGCCACCACCTATCGGTCCTGGCTCGGCGAGAGCGGCCTGCACTTCACCGACCAGCAGTTCGTCTCTGCTGCCGCGATACGCCTGGACGATTCGGTGAGCGGTCGCGATTCGTCACGGAACCGGTCATCCGCAGGGCCCCGGTGCGCGAATTCCCCGAGTAGCCCGTGCGCGGGCCACGCATCGATCAGTGTCTACCTGCTGAGGAGATCGGATGCGACGATTGAGCGCAGTCTTCGTGCTGCTGGCCGCAGTGCTCGGAGGTTTGCTGACCGGGGCAGGCGCCGCCCACGCCGAGGGGGCCGACCCCATCTGCGGACCGGCGCAGGCCGGCACACCCGAGGTTCTTTGCGCCGTCCCCGCGGAATTCGACAATCAGCCGGTCTCGTCCACCGAATGGACGAAGGATGGCAACTCCCTTCCTCAGTTCAACAACATCCGGCAGATCATAGTGAGTTGCACACCCGGCCAGGCGGTCGGGATCGGGTTGACGCTCGGCTTCGCCGACGGCCGCATTCCCCGCCTGGGGAGCACGCGAATCACGTGCCCGGGCAAGCCTCTCAAGCTCACTTACTTCGACTGCGACACCGGCAGCGCGCTTCTCGTCTGCAGTGTGATCTTCGAGGGTGGGGCGTCACCGATCACCGTCTCGTGGAACATCAACGGTGCGGAACGTCCGGACCTGCTGAACAACACCGTCGCCAGGACCGGCTGCGTGGTAGGCAGACCCTACAGAGTGATAGTCACGGTGCGAGATCCTTTCGTCACCCTCACGGATATCCAGGGCCTCACCTGTAGCAAGAAGCAGCAGTAGTCCCCATAGAGGCAGGGCAAACGCTCGAGCGGTTGCCCTGCCGGCGGCCGTCGACCTCAGCCTTTGGACTCCGCCGATGGGTTGCTTTCTCCCGCATCACCGCCGTTGTACGCCGACAGGAGTCGGCCCGCCACGTCATCCGCTCGCCGATGTCGTGCGAACTACTGCCGACGGCGGCGTTGCCGCCGCTCGATTCGCGCGAATCCAGCGAAAAGGAAGCCCATGAGCCGAAGAACTGTCCTCGCGCCCGCGACCCTTCTGGCGGCGGTGGTCCTCGCGCTTGTCGCGATGGTCGGGGCCTACGCTCCCCAGTCGCACGCGTCGGGGCCGACCGCGCGCATCGCGCAGACCGCCACGACGCTCGAAACGACGAACCAGGCCGCGGCCGCCGACGGCTTCGCCATCAAGTCCTTCACGTGTTCTTCGAAAGAACAGCAGGGCAAGTTCGTAGTTTACTGTAAGGCAGTGTGGGTCGGGGGCGAGGGCCCGTTCTCTCCGATATTCGACGTCCCCCTCAGGACATTCTTCAATCCAGAAGTGAGATCGTCGGATGCGACCCGGACCGCGGAATTCAACTTCGGATGCCTCGGCGGCCAGGAGTACCGAGTGACCCTCAAAATCCGCGATAGGGGCGGCATCGAAACCCCAAGCCAGGAACGCTCTTTCATTTGCGGCGGCTGGTAACCCGGCTGGAGTGACCGGCGAAGTGGCCGACAGTGAGGCGGCGGCGCGGATACCACCACCCTGGTCATCCGCGCCGTCAGCGCTCCGGACATCAGGCAACGACGGGCGGCCGTGCCACCGATAGTGGTGTTCCTGAAAGACCAAGGGTGCGCGTTTTTGCCCTTTCCGGGGCTTTGCGCAACCGTAA
Source organism: Actinomadura sp. 3N508 (assembly GCF_044326375.1). Classification (NCBI taxonomy): domain Bacteria; kingdom Bacillati; phylum Actinomycetota; class Actinomycetes; order Streptosporangiales; family Thermomonosporaceae; genus Actinomadura; species Actinomadura sp. 3N508. The sequence continues at coordinate 1,177,338 of NZ_JBIRAX010000001.1, read as the reverse complement.
GGACCTGGGACGGTCCGAGTCTCTGTCCTGGGAGGGGTGGCGCCTGGTGGTGGGGGATTGGCGGGTTGCTGATTTTGTCGAGGTGCGTGAGTTGGGGGCAGGGGCTCAGGGGCGGGTGGTGCTGGCGCGGCACCGCACTGCGGGGACGCCGGTGGCGATCAAGTATCTGACGCGTCGTCCCGGCGATGCCGAGGCGTTGGAGCGGCTGCGTGCGGAGGCTGTGCTGCTGGGGCAGGTGTCCGATCCGTACGTGGCTCGGTTGTATCGCATGGTGGAGAGCCCGCGCGGTGCGGCGATCGTCATGGAGGCGGTCGACGGTGTCTCGTTGAAGAGGGTTCTGGCCGAACATGGGGCGCTTGGCCCGGAGGCGTCGTTGTTGGTGCTCAAGGGCTCGTTGCTGGGGCTGGCCGCCGCGCATGAGGCCGGGGTGGTTCACCGTGACTTCAAGCCCGCGAACGTGGTCGTCCGGGCGGACGGGCTCAGCAAGCTCATCGACTTCGGCGTGGCGGCGCTGGCCGGTGATGAGGCCAGGGGAGGCACGCCCGCCTACATGGCGCCCGAACAGTGGCGCGGGGAACCGGCCGTCCCGGCGACTGACGTGTATGCCGCCACCTGCGTGTTCTTTGAATGCGTGACCGGCCGCCGTCCGTATCCGGGCTCCGACCCGGCGGAGTTGATGAACGGGCATCTGACCGCGCCGATTCCCGTGGCCGAGCTTCCGGAGGCGTTGCGGCCGCTGCTGGAGCAGGGCATGGCCAAGGACGCGGCGCAGCGTCCAGGCGATGCGATGGCGCTGGTCGCCGAGCTTGAGCAGGTCGCCGTCTCGGCCTACGGCGCGGCGTGGGAACAGCGCGGCGTGCGGGCGCTGGCCGGTGCCGCCGTGGGCTTGGCCGCGCTGTTCCCCCTGGTGGCGTCCGCGATCGGCGGCGGATCGGCCGCCGGAGGAGCCGCCGCCGCGACGGCCGCCGGAAGCACCGCGGCAGGGACCGCGGCAGGCACGGCGGCCGGGGGCGGTGCGGCGGGGGCGGGGGCGGCCGCCGGGATCGATGGCAAGATCGCGGCGGCGATCGCGGGCGCCACCGTGGTCGCCGCCGCCGGAGGCGCGGGGACCTACGTCGCCACCCGGGACACCGGCGGCCCGCCCGAGGGCCGGCAGGTGCGCGTCTCGCTGGTGTCGTCGGTCCAGCGGGGCGGCTATTGGGACCTGACCACGCAGTACGTCAAGGTGGACGGCGTACGCGACCCGAGCGTGCAGACCAGGATCAACACCGTGCTCCGGGAGACGGCGGACGCCCTCACCCGTCCCTGGGTGGACGGGGTCCGGCGGTACGGGCCGGGACCCACCGAGGAACGTGTGCGGGGCACGGCCACCGCGAACTTCGGCCTGCGGGGACCGAAGATCCTCTCCATCTCCTACTACCTGGTCGACAACGAATCGGCCGCCGGATTCACCGCGGGCTCCGGCGTGGTCGTGGACCTGTCGGACGGGCGGCGGCTCGGCGCGCGGGACCTGCTGCTTCCGGCCGCCCTGACCACGCCCGGAATCCGCGACCTGGCCCGCACGATCGTCCTGGTCAAGGACGGTCCGGAGGGCGTCGCCCAGATCGCGCCCGGTGCGGTGTGCGGTCCGGGACGCCGCATCACCGAGGCCGACCTCGTCCCGGAAAGGCTGATGGTCCTCCCGACGCGGGACGGCCTGAGCTTCATCATCAACGGATACAACGAGCTCGACTGCGCCGGAGTCGACCGCGGGCTGAAGATCAATGTTCCGTACGCGCGCCTGCGCGGGGTCGTGCAGCCCGGCATCGTCGCCCAGGCCACGGCCGCGTCGCCGACGCCGACGCGTTCCTGAAGCAGCGACCCCGGCGCGCGGAGTCTTTGCTGTTTCTGGGGCTTTGCGTTGGTGTGGGGTGGATAGATCGTCGGCATGGGGGATCTTGCGTTCGGGGATCGGACGGATTTCGAGAATGCTGAGCGAGGGCTGGTGGCGTCGCTGTCGCCAGGTGTGGTGAAGGACGCCGACGGAAAGGTCGTGTGGGACAACGACGTCTTCGCGTTCCTCGACGGGCCAAGTCCGGAGACGGTGAATCCGTCGCTGTGGAGGCAGTCGCAGCTGTGCGCCAAGCAAGGGCTGTTCGAGGTGACGGACGGCATCTACCAGGTCCGCGGGCTGGACCTGTCGAACATGACGCTGGTCGAGGGCGAGCGCGGGGTCATCGTCATCGATCCGCTGGTATCGGTGGAGACGGCGGCCGCCGCGCTGGCGCTGTACCGGGAGCACCGGGGCGACCGGCCCGTCACCGGGCTGATCTACACGCATTCGCACGTCGACCATTTCGGTGGCGCGGAAGGCGTCATCAAGCCGGGAAATCCGGACGGGGTGCCGATTCTGGCTCCGGCGGGTTTTCTGGAGAACGCCGTGGCGGAGAACGTGTACGCGGGGACCGCGATGGCGCGTCGCGGCGTGTACCACACGGGCGCCAACCTGGAGCGGAGCCCGGACGGGATGGTCGGGACGGGGCTCGGGCAGACGGCGTCCTCGGGACGGGTCTCGCTCGTCCCGCCGAACAAGGACATCACGCGCACCGGGCAGGAAGAGGTCCTGGACGGCGTCCGGATCAGCTTCCAGCTGACGCCCGGCACCGAGGCCCCGGCCGAGATGAACTTCCACTTCCCGGAGCGGCGGGCGTTGTGCCTGGCCGAGAACGCCACGCACAACCTCCACAACATCCTGACCCTGCGGGGCGCGCTGGTGCGCGACGCGCGGGTCTGGGCGCGGTACCTGGACGAGGCGATCACCCTGTTCGCCGGCGACACCGACGTGGCGTTCGCGTCCCACCACTGGCCGACGTGGGGACGCGACGACATCGTGTCGTTCCTGTCGCAGCAGCGGGACCTGTACGCCTACCTGCACGATCAGACGCTGCGGCTGCTCAACCAGGGGCACACCGGCATCGAGATCGCCGAGATGATCGACCTGCCGCCCGCGCTGGCAGGTGCCTGGCACGCCCGCGGCTACTACGGCTCGGTCAGCCACAACGTCAAAGCGATCTACCAGCGCTACATGGGCTGGTTCGACGGGAATCCCGCACACCTGTGGGAGCACCCGCCGGTCGAGGCGGCGGAACGGTATGTGGAGTGCATGGGCGGCGCGTCCAAGGTCATGTCCATGGCGCGCGACTACGCGAGCCAGGGTGACCTGCGGTTCGCCGCGACGCTGCTGAACCATGTGGTGTTCGCCGACCCCGAGAACGCCGACGCCAAGCGCGATCTGTCGGACGTCTACCAGCGGCTCGGCCAGGGCGCGGAGTGCGGGACGTGGCGCAACTTCTACCTCACCGGCGCGATGGAACTCCGCGAAGGCGCCAAACCCCTCCCGACGAGCATCGCGGGCGGGATGGCGGCGGGCCTGACGGTCGAGCAGGTCTTCGACTCCATGGCGATCCGCGTGAACGGCCCCAAGGCGTGGGACGAGCATCTGACCATCGACTGGGAGTTCACCGATACGGGTGACCGGTACCGCATGGCGCTGTCCAATGGCGTCCTCATCCATCGGCGCGTCGCCGGTGGGGGCGGTGGCGCCGACCTGACGCTCACGCTGACCCGTCCGCAGCTGTTCGCGCTCATCGCGGGCGGCGGCACCGAGGGCATCACCAGCACCGGCGACGCGGCGGCGTTGCACCGGCTGCTCGCCGTCATGGACGGTCCCGAGCCGGACTTTCCCATCGTCACGCCCTGACCGCCGCGGGCATCGGAGAGGGGGCCGACATGGGCGAGGTCATCGGGAACCTGCTGCCGCTGGCGGTCGGGGTCGCGATCAGCCCGATCCCGATCATCGCGGTGATCCTCATGCTGCTGTCGCGGCACGCCCGCACCACCGGGCCGGGGTTCCTGGCCGGATGGGCGGCCGGGATCGTGATCGCCACGACCCTGCTGGTGGTGATCGCGAACGCCATCGGGATGAACGGCCCGGCCGGCGAGCCCAAGACGCCGGTCTCGTGGATCGAGCTGCTGCTGGGCGTCCTTGTGCTGACCCTGGCCGCCAGGCAGTGGACGTCCCGTCCCCGTGAGGGGACGCAGCCCGAGGTGCCCTCGTGGATGAAGGCGATCGACGAGGTCACCCCGGCCAGAGCGGCGTCGCTGGGGCTGCTGCTGTCGGCGGTGAATCCAAAGAACCTGATGATGTGCGTCGCCGCTGGCATCGCCATCGCGCAGGGGGAGCTGGGCATAGGCGAAGAGGTCGGGGCGGTCGCCGTCTTCAGCGTGATCGCGGCGTGCAGCGTGGCGATCCCGGTGCTGGTGTACGTCATCGACGCCGAACGGATGCGCGGACCGCTGGACGAGCTGAAGGTATGGCTGGAAAGCAACAACGCCACGGTGATGTTCGTCCTCCTGCTGGTCATCGGCGTCGTCCTGCTCGGCAAGGGCATCGGCGGCCTCATCAACTGACCGCGTACCGCCCCGGGCCGACCCGGAAATGTCGGCCCGGGGCGGTACGTTCCTGGGCGTGGGCGAGTCCTGGACGTTCGAGAAGGAGCCCGAGTCCCTGACGCCCGATTCGGTGGTCGACGAGCTTCGCGCGCGGATCGGGCGAGGCGCGCTGGAGTGGTGGCTGACCAGCTCGTCCGGCCGGTTCCTCGCCTTCGTGACGAACACGGAGCGGGCGATGGTCGTGCTGCTCGACGGCGAAGGCGACCCCGGCGAGCATGCGGTGACGCCAGGGGCGGAGGGCGTGAGCGACGGGTTCGTCCTGTCCAACGGCCAGTACGACGAATATCCCGATGCAGACACGGTTCCCTTGGCGGAGGGGTACCGGATCGTCCGGCACATCCTCGCCCACGGCACACCGCCACCGGACGCCCCCTGGACGATCGATCGCGAACCGACCTAGACCGGCGAAGGAGGCTGATTGGGGCACCTCTACCCGCAGATCGAACCGCATGATCACGGCATGCTCGACGTCGGCGACGGCCATCGCGTCTACTGGGAGACCTGCGGCAATCCGCGCGGGAAACCCGCCGTCGTGCTGCACGGCGGGCCGGGATCGGGATGCACGCCCGGCTGGCGCAGGTACTTCCATCCCGATCTCTACCGGATCGTGCTGTTCGACCAGCGGGGCTGCGGCCGGAGCACACCGCATGCCGCCGACCCGGCCGCCGACCTGACGACGAACACCACCCACCATCTGCTGGCCGACCTTGAACACCTGCGCCGCCACCTGCGGATCGACCGATGGTTGATCTTCGGAGGCTCATGGGGTTCCACGCTCGGCCTCGCCTACGCCCAGGCCCACCCCGAACACGTCTCCCAGATCGTGCTGTTCAGCGTCGTCACCACCACACGCCGCGAGATCGAGTGGGTCACCCGCGACATGGGACGGATCTTCCCGGCCGAATGGGCACGCTTCCGCGACGGCGTCCCCGAGGCCGACCGCGACGGCGACCTCGCCGACGCCTACAGCCGACTACTGGCAAGCCCAGACGCGACCGTCCGGGAAAAGGCCGCTCGCGACTGGTGCACCTGGGAGGACACCCACGTCGCCACCAACCCCGACCACAAACCCTCGCCCCGCTTCCAAGACCCCACTTTCCGGCTGGCGTTCGCCCGCCTCGTCACCCACTACTGGCGGCACGCCGCCTGCCGCTGAGCCCCCGCCCCATTGCTAACCCCGTCTGCAGTTGAGCCCCGGCGGCCGATGTGCGCCGCTCGACGCTAACCCCGGCGACCGCTTGACTCCAGGCGACCGCCTGCTCCCTGCCGCTGGCAAGGGCAGCTCCGGCGGATGGCCGAGCGATGGCGCATTAATGTGATGTTCGTGGCGCGACGGGCGAACCTCATCCGATCCCGAGAGAAAACCCACGACATGGGTTCTTCCTGGTGTGCTCGGGATATCTCGTCGAAGAAGGGCGCGTCCTGCTCGTCCATCACAACCGGTTCGACAAGTGGGTGCCGCCGGGCGGGCACCTCGACCCGGGGGAGACGTTCGCGGCCGCCGCCGCGCGGGAGTTCACCGAGGAAAGTGGTCTGCAGGTCGAAGCCCTGTCCGCGCAGCCGGTCATTCACCCTGGCGATCCCGGTGCCACACCCGAGCCCGCCCCTTTCTACGTGGACATCGAACGTCCTGAAGGCTTCCCGATCCCTGCCCTGACCCAGTTCTTCTACGTCAAGCGGGTGGACGGTGCCAGGGGCCGGGCGGTCGAGCCGCAGCTCGCCGAGGTCCACGACGCCGCCTGGTTCGGCCTGCACGATCTGGACGCGCTGCCGACGTTCGAGCAAGTCCGATCCCTCGCCCGATTCGCGCTGCTGAACTATCCGATCGGGTCCGAGCGAGCGACCGTCGCCTGAAATCGGCCGGTGCGCTCGCTGGCGGCGGGGGCGCTACTCCGGTGACTGGTCGACGATCTTGCGGAGGGCGGCGACATGGCCCCGGTAGGCGGCGCGGCCCTCGGCGGTGAGTTCGAGCCACACCCGCTGCCGGGTGTCGCGGACGGCCTTGCGCTGCTCGACGTACCCCGCGTCCATCAGCACGCTCACGTGCTTGCTGAGCACCGACGCGCTGACCCCCAGCCGCTCCTGCACCAGGCTGAACTCGACCTGGGTCACCGCGTCCAGCATCGCGCAGATGCGCAGCCGCTGGGGCGCGTGGATGACGGCGTCGAACTCGTCGGACTCCTCGGAGCCGCCCGCCGGGGCCGCCCGCTCCGAGCGGGCAGGACGCGTCGACCGAGCCGGACGGTTCGGCCGGGCCGGACGGGTCATGCCGACCGGCCGCCCGCCAGCCGGTGATGCACGCCGAAGGCGACGATCCCCGCCGCGACCACCACGGTGACGCCCTCGAACCCCCAGGGCAGCTCGACGGCGCTCTGCAGCAGCGCGTACCCGATCAGCAGCGGAAGCATGATCACGGCCAGCGGGCGCATCTGCCGTTCGTTCAGCCACACCAGGACCCGCATCCGCTTGACGACCACGTGCATGAGCATCCCGAGGCCCGCCGCCCAGACCGCCACCCCGGCCAGGAGGATCACCGCCCCGGCCGGCGGGTCCGGAGTGATCGACACCAGGGGGCCGATCGGTGCGGTCCAGAGGCCGAGGGCGAGGAAGTACCACAGCGGCGTCCGGATGCCGGAGACCGCCTCCCGCCCTTGCTCGGCCTCTTCCAGCGCCGCCGCGGCTTCGCTGGGAGTGGGACGGGAGGCCCCCGCGCCTTCATCCTTGTGTGTTTCCATGCTGGAAACTATGGCCCTTAGTTTCCATCTCGTCAACTCACAACTTTCCGTCACGGCAACTGGGCGGCCTCATCCGCTGCCGGTCGTGTCGAGGCGCAGCCAGACGTCGGGGTTTTCCAGGCAGTCGGTGGAGCCGGCGTCCGGGTCGTAGCCGGGGTGCAGGTCCCACCCGATTGTCCGGCCGTCCTCGATGATGCATCCCTGGTTGCCGCTCTTGGGATTGGCGTACATGCCATAACTGATGGTCTCTTGTGCCACCCGTCCCATCGCCTCGCGGGCGCGGAACGCCCATGGTTGGGCGATCACACAGGCGCCAGGCACGTCGGTGACGCCGACGATTTCTACGTCGCCGCAAAAAGGCCGTTCGTACCAGGGCGCACCGCCGTCCACGACGAAAAGTTCGGCGACGTCCATTCGCAGTACCGCCTCGGCAGCCGTCACTGCTTTCACGCCCGCTAACGAGAATCCGTCGTAGGCGACGCCGGAGAACAGGCCGGCCAGTTCGGGGCCCGACTCGGCCGAGCCGCCCCGGTGACCAGCCGTCCATCATCGGGCGTTGCGGGTCCGCGCCCAGGTCGAGCAACACCGAGGCGTTGTCCTCGCGGTGGTGGTAGACGGCGTTCCACAGGGCGCTGCGGCCCTCGCAGAGGGCGTCGAAGTCGCGGGCGCCGCTCGCCAGTTCAGCGACAACGTCCGCCGAGCCCTCCTTGACGGCGGCGTGTAGCGGGTTTCGAAACTCCATAACTCGCCGAGCGGGTCGGCTCCCGCATTCAGGTATTGCCGGACCTTTTCCAGGTCGGTGAAGTCGCCGTGAGCGATCCCGGACCAGTCCGCCTGCGCGTCCGTCACGGTCCATTCCCCTTTCAACTAATGATCACGTGGAATGACCGTATTGCATGCTCTTTTCGCTCTCGTCGGATGGGGGCGCCTCGATGGGGTGCCGGCGTGACCGGCGGGTGACGAGGAGGGGGATGGCGAGGAGTGCGGCGGCGAGGAGGATGGCGAAGGCGATCATGAGGGCTGTGGTGTAGCCGTGGACCACCGCCGCCGCGGGGGTGGCCTTGGGGTGTGCTGCGAGGTAGGACACGGCGGTGCTGGCCGCGACCGTGTTGAGCAGGGCGGTACCCAGGGCGGCGCCGAGCTGCTGGGACGCGTTGTACGCCGCTGATGCCGACCCGATGTCCTGATGGTCTATCGCGGTGGTGGCCAGACCGGCGGTGGGTGGCATGACGAGGCCGATGCCCAGGCCGGTGAGCACCAGGGCGGGGACGAGGTACAGGGCGAAGACGTCTGTGGTGGATGCGGTCAGCCGCGTCAGGAGCAGCATCCCTGCCGCCGCGGCGAGCAGGCCCGGGAGGATGAGCGCGGCCGGCGGGACGCGGCCGTGCAGGCGTCCGGCGATGAGCGTGGAGGCGAGCAGGGCGGCCAGGGCGTTGATGATCAGGGTGAGGCCCGCCTCGACGGGCGAGTAGCCGAGGACGGTCTGCGTGTAGTAGCTCATGAAGAGGTAGAAGCCGAACATCGCGACGAACATCAGCGTGATCGAGAGGAAGGCGCCGGCCCGTGCCCTGTGCAGCAGGATCCGCATGGGGAGGAGCGGGCGGCGTGTGCGCAGTTCGACGATGACGAACATCGTCAGCAGGACGGCTCCGACGAAGAGGGCCAGCGCAGCGTTCCGCTTGTCGGACTCGGCTTCGGCGAACGCGTAGACCACCGCCGCGAAGCCCGCGGCGCTCAGGAGCGCGCCCGGCACGTCCAGGCCCTGGCCGCCGCGGTTCGGACGGTCGCGAGGCACGAGCGTCGTGCCGAGGACGGCGAGCAGTGCGACGGGGACGTTGATGTAGAGGCACCAGCGCCAGCTCGCGTACTCCGTCAGCAGGCCGCCCGCGATCAGGCCGATGGCCGACCCCGCGGCGCCCACCGCCGCGAACACTCCGAAGGCGCGGCCGCGTTCGCGTCCCCCCGTGAAGGTGATCGTCAGGAGCGAGAGGCCGGCGGGGGCCAGCGCGGCGGCGAACACCCCCTGCAGGGCTCGTGCCCCGAACAGCAGCTCGGGGCCTGTCGCGGCGCCGCCCAGTGCGGACGAGCCCGCGAAGCCCAGCAGGCCGATGATGAACGTGCGGCGGTGCCCCAGCGCGCCGCTGATCCGGCCGCCGATCAGCAGGAGGCCGCCGAAGGCCAGCGCGTACGCGGTGATGGCCCACTGCCTGGCGGTGTCGGACATCCCAAGCGCCTGCTGCGCGGACGGCAACGCGATGTTGATGATCGTCCCGTCCAGCACCACCAGGAGCTGGGCCGCGCTGACCGCGAGAAGCGTTGCCCAGCGCCTTCGACCGTCTTCCACTGTGTCTCCCTAACGTCGTTTGGGATTGCCTAACGTTGTTCGGTGCATCGAACACTGTAGCCTGAGGAAGCGACCGGTTGGGCTGGGAGGGGTGCGATGGGCAAGTCGAGCGAGGTGCGCAGCGTCTGGCTGCGGCCCCGGCGCGAGCAGCGGGGGGAACCGCCGCTGACGCACTCCCGCATCGTCGCGGCGGCGGTGGCCCTGCTGGACGAGGAGGGCATCGACCGGCTCACCATGCGGCGGCTCGCGGAGCGGCTCGATGTCGTCGCGCCGTCGCTGTACTGGCACGTCGACACCAAGGACGACGTGATCGATCTCGCGGTCGACGCGATCTTCGGGGAGGCCCCGCCGGAGCCGGGCGCCGGGCGCGCGGAGGAGTGGCGCGACGACGTCACGGCGGTCCTGGCCGGCTGGCGGGCCGCACTGCTGCGCCACCCCTGGGCCGCCGCGATCCCGGCGCGGCGGCGTCCCACCGTCGGCCCGAACTTCCTCGCCGGGATGGAGATCCTCCAGGCGACGCTCGCCCGCGCCGGGTTCACCGGCCGGAGCCTCTCGGCGGCGACCTGGGCGCTCTACAACCACGTCATGGGGTCAGCCTCGTCGCAGACCACACTGCACATCACCGACGAGGAGCGCCGCCTCGGCCAGGAACAGCTGCGGGCGGCCCGTGACCGGTATCCGACCCTGGCCGCCAACGGCTATCTCTACGACGACGACTGGGATGGGAGCTACAGCGCGGGTCTGGCCTACATCCTCGACGGCCTGGAGGCGCAACTGTAGGCGGGCCCACGGGAGGCCCCCGCACTGTTTCCGCTGGTAGGAGGGACAATGGTGGGGTGGCTCAGTGGGTCCTGCACGTCGATCTGGACCAGTTCATCGCCGCCGTCGAGGTGCTCCGCCACCCGGAACTTCGCGGACGGCCGGTCGTCGTCGGTGGAGACGGCGACCCCACGAAACGCGGCGTGGTGAGCACGGCTTCCTACGAGGCCCGCGCCTACGGCGTGCACTCCGGGCTGCCACTCCGGACGGCCGTCCGCCGCTGCCCCGACGCCGTGTTCCTGCCCGTGGACAGAGAACTCTACGAGTCCGTATCGGACCAGGTCATGGCGACGTTGCGGAGCCTCGGCGTCGTGGTCGAGGTGCTCGGCTGGGACGAGGCGTTCCTCGCCGTTGACGGCGACCCGGAAGCGATGGCCCACGAGATCCGCGACCGGGTACGCGCCGCGACAGGGCTCGAATGCACCGTGGGAATCGGGCAGAACAAGCTCCAGGCGAAGCTGGCGACCGGCTTCGGCAAGCCCGCCGGGATCTTCCGGCTCACCACGGAGACCTGGTTCGACGTGCTCGGCGACCGTCCGGCGGACGCGCTGTGGGGCGTCGGCGCGAAGACCGTCAAACGGCTGCGGAAACTCGGCATCGCGACGGTCGGCGAACTCGCCGCCGCCGATCCCGGCGTCCTCGCCAAGGAGTTCGGCCCCACCAACGGGCCGTGGCTGGTGCTGCTCGCGCGCGGGCTCGACAATTCGCCGGTGAGCGACGCGCCGCACGTCCCGAGGTCGCGCGGCCGGGAGACCACGTTCCAGGACGACCTCCCCGACTGGGCCGACGTGCGCCGCGAGATCTCCAAGCTGGCGCGCCGGCTCGCCGATGACGTCGCCGAGGAGGGGAGGGACGTCGCCCGCGTCATCGTCAAGGTCCGGTACGCGCCGTTCATCACCCAGACCCACGGCCGGACGCTGGACGCCCCGTCCACCGACGCGGACCTGATCGAGCAGGCCGCCCTCGCCGCGCTCGACGCGTTCACCGGCCGCCGTCCCGTCCGGCTCCTGGGCGTCCGTGCCGAATTCCGGCGCTGACGCGATACCCCGGCGCTGACGCGATCTTCTGAGGGTGTAGCCCTTCGGCGGATGCCGGACATCTCTGGGTGACATCGACATCGGACGAAGGGAGCCGGGATGCCCGACCTGCCGCGAGACCCGGATCTGCTGCTGCGGCACGTCCGCCTCCGGTGGGTGGGCGCGAACCGACCCGGCAGCAGGATTTTCGCCGTTCTCGGCTCCACGCTGGCCAAGGGCGTCCTGCCGAACGCGCAGGAGGCGACCATCTACCGGGCACTGGCCAGGTTGGACGGGGTGACCCTGACGAAGGGGACCACCGACATCCAGGGCCGCCCAGTGCTGACCCTCTCGCACGTCTCCGAGGGCTGGCTTCGCCAGGACATCCTGCTGGACCCGGAGACCTACACCTATCGCGGCCACCGGAGCGTCGTGGTCAAGGGCCACACCCGCGTCCCGGACGGGCACGGCGGGACGCTCAAGAAGGGCACGATCGAAAGCCAATCGGCGCTGGTGGCAGCGGGAGTCGTCGACCAGCCAGGGCAGCGGCCCTGACCGATGGGGCGGGCCCGCTCCGGTGCGCGGGGCGGGCCTTCGTGCCGCCCGTCAGCGCTCCTCGGCCGCCGCCGAGCGGAAGGCGAAGACCGACAGCGGGCCGGCGCCGGAGTGCAGGAGCCGGATGACGACGATCGCCATGGCCTCCAGATGGCGGGCCTGGGTGAGGTCGCCCGCGTCCAGCGGCGCGGCGCCGAGATCCGTGATCAGCGTGCGGGCGACCGGCTTGCCCTCGTCCGCGCCCGCGATGGGGACGGCCAGCGGATGCCCGTCGAAGACCGGCGGCCGCATCCGCCACACATCGGCATGCGCCTGGTTGAACGCCTTGACGACATGGGCGCCCGGGGCCAGCCGGGCGATCTCCTCGGCCATCGAACCGCCGCCATCGTACGTGACCTGCGAGAAGTCGCTCACGTCAACGGCGTTGCCGCAGTCGATCACCGTCTTGCCAGCCAACGTGCCCTCGGGCGCGCCCGCCGCGCGGAGCGTCTCGTCCAGCCCGGCGAGGAGCACCGCGACCAGGACGGCGTCACCGAACTCGGCCGCCTCGCGCAACGTCCCGGCGCGGGCGCCGATCCGCTTGGCGAGGTCGGCGGCCTTGTCCGGCGTGCGGCCGCCGACGAGCACGTCATGCCCGGCGCGCACCCAGCCGGCCGCCAGCGCCTCCGTCATCCGCCCGGCTCCGAGCACACCGATCTTCATCGCGTCCTCCGTAGGTTCGAGGTCCTGCCGCAGGACGCTAGAAAGCCGTGAGGAACCGCGCGGTTCCCTACGGGAGGGCCTCGCGGGCGTCCAGGAGCTCGGCCGTGTTGTCCTCGGCCCACCGGGCCAGCGCCGACACAGGGACCAACAGGCTGCGGCCCAGGTCGGTGAGGCTGTACTCGGTGCCGGGCGGGGCGGTCCGCAGGGCGCGCCGCTCGACGAGGCCGTTGTCGCCGAGCCGGCGCAGCGTCTGCGTCAGCATCTTGTTGCTGATACCGCCGACCGTGCCGCGCAGCTCGGTGTACCGGGCCGGACCGCGGCCGAGCGCCACGATGACGACCACGGACCACGTGTCGGAGATCAGGCCGAGGGTCGTCCGGGCGGGGCAATCGGCGAGGAACACGTCGTAGGCGACCACGACGGAAGCGTAAGCCGGAGGCGGCCGCTCGCCTCATTCGAGGGGAAGCGGGCGGCGCGGGACGGGGGCCGACTGGAGGATCGACGTCGTCGTCCGGGCGAACGGGGTGAAGCGGTCGAGGATCGGCTCCAGCTCCTCGACCGTCCGCAGGTGGGCGATGAAGTAGAAGCAGTCGTCGCCCGTGATCCGGTGGCATTCGACGATGGCCGGGATCTCGTCGGCGATCTTGGGGATGCGGCTCAGCTCGCGCGGGCTCGGATTCACCCGGACCAGGATCGTGATCGGGAAACCGAGCGCGACCGGGTCGACGGCCGCGTGGTACCCCGTGATGACGCCCGTCTCCTCCAGCCGCTGGACGCGCTCGGCGACCGCGGGCGCGGACAACGCCACGCGCCGCCCCAGGTCGGCAAGGGTGGCGCGGCCGTCCCGCTGCAGCTCGGTGAGGATCTTTAGGTCGATCGCGTCGAGCGGCTTCGGTTCGTAGGCGCGGCCCGGCCGGCCCCTTCGGTTCGCCATTCCTCCAACTTACGAACCCGCCGACGATACGGCCATGTCCTTTCCGCCCTGGTCGTACTTCGTCGGCAGCGCGGTCTTCCACTATCTGGGGCCGTCGTTCGCCGTCCTGCTGTTCTCCCGCGTCGGGCCACTGGGCGTCGCCGGTCTGCGCATCTGGAGCGCCGTCCTGGTGTTCCTGCTGTGGCGCCGCCCCTGGCGGACGTTCAATCGCGGCACCTGGAAGACGATCGTGCTCTGGGGCGCGGTGCTCGCGCTGATGAACTCGTCCTTCTACATGGCGATCGACCGGCTTCCGCTGGCGACCGTGGCGGCGATCGAGTTCCTGCCCGTCATCGGGCTGGCGGCCCTGGGAATGCGGACACGCCGTAACCTGGCCGCCCTCGCCGCCGCAGTCGTCGGCGTCTACCTCCTGACAGACGTACGCCTGGAAGGGGAACCGCTCGGCTTCGTCTTCGCCTTCGCGAACGCGGCCCTCTTCGCTCTGTACGTGGTGGTCGCGCACAGGGCCGCCCAATCAGACGCGGGAGGCATCGACGGGCTCGCCATGGCGATGGTGGTCGCGACGGTGTTCGTTCTGCCAATTGGCGGCGTCCAAGCAGCGACAGTCCTGACAGACCCAGTCGTGCTCGCCGCGGGCATAGGGGTGGGCCTCTCGTCGTCCGTCATCCCCTACGTGTGCGACCAACTGGCAATGGCGCGCCTAAGCCGCGCCACGTACGCGCTCATGGTCGCTCTGCTACCCGCCACAGCGACCGTGGTCGGGCTGGTCGTGCTACGACAGGTGCCGGTCCCCACCGAACTCGCGGGAATCGGGTTGGTGATCGCCGGTGTGTCGTTGCACCGTGGAGAGCAGTGAAAGGAGCCGTTCATGGAACAGGTACGTCTCGGCACGACGGGAACGAAGGTCTCCCGCATATGCCTCGGGATGATGAGCTACGGCGACCCGTCCAAGCGGGCATGGATCCTGGACGAGGACGCCGCGGAGCCGTTCGTCCGGCGGGCCGTGGAAGGAGGCGTGACGTTCTTCGACACCGCCGACGTGTACGCGGAGGGCACCAGCGAAGAACTGACCGGGCATCTGCTCCCGAAGTTCTTCGCCCGGCGGGACGACTACGTCCTGGCCACCAAGGTCTGCCTCCCCATGGGACCGGGGCCCAACGACCGAGGGCTGTCGCGCAAGCACATCATGGCGAGCATCGACGATTCACTGCGGCGGCTCGGCGTCGACTATGTCGACCTCTACCAGATCCACCGATGGGACTACGGGACGCCCATTGAAGAAACCATGGAGGCTCTGCACGACGTCGTGAAATCGGGCAAGGCCCGATACATAGGCGCGTCCAGCATGTTCGCGTGGCAGTTCGCCAAGGCGCAGCACGTCGCGGACACGCACGGCTGGACGAAATTCGTCACCATGCAGAACCACTACAACCTCATCTACCGCGAAGAGGAGCGGGAGATGATCCCGCTGTGCCTCGACCAGGGCGTGGGTCTCATCCCGTGGAGTCCGCTTGCCCGCGGGATGCTGGCCGGGAACCGGGAGCGCGGCGGGGAGCGCAAGACCGTCCGGTCCCAGAACGACGCCTACGGCGACAGCCTTTACACGGATGACGATTTCGATGTCGTCGACGTGGTCCGGGAGGTCGCGGGGGAGCGGGGCGTCCCGGCGGCGCAGATCGCGCTCGCGTGGCTGCTCGGCCGTCCCGGGGTGACCGCACCCATTTTCGGCGCGACGAAACTCACCCACCTGGAGGACGCCATCGCCGCCGAGCGCCTGGAGCTGGACGAGAAGGAGGTCGCGCGGCTGGAGGCGCCGTACCGGCCGCACCCGATCCTCGGGCATTCCTGACATAACGCGGGCGCTGGACGTCCCCAGGCAGGAACGGTCCGGGGACGTCCGGCGTCTATCCAGGGTGGTGATTTGCGATACCACGGGCGATCGGGGCAGGCTGGAGGCCAGAACGCCCACCGACGGCAAGACCGCTGAAGGAGCCCGACGATGACCGAGAACGACGGCACGCAGGGACCGCAGCGGCCGTTGCCGGAGGACGAGGGGCAGCCCACGCCGCCGGACGCGACGGAGCCGCCCGCCCGGCCGCTCGGCGACCGCACCGTGGTGTTCGGGGCGCCGCAGCTCGGCGGGGCCGGAGCGGCCCAGCCCGCATCGCCCCCCCAGCAGCCGGAACAGCCGGAGACCCGCGAGGAGGAGCGGCCGCCGCCGCCCCCTCCCACGATGGTCGAGCAGCCCATCCAGCAGTTCGGCGAGCAGCCCCCGCCGCCGCCCCCGTCCCCGTTCGGCGGCCCGCAGGAGCAGCAGGCCCCCTACGGCCAGCCGCCCGCCGGGCAGATGCCCTACGGCGCGGCCCCAGGGCCCGGCGGGTACCCCCCGCCGCAGGAGCAGCAGCAGTACGGCCAGCCCCAGCCCGGCTTCGGGCAGCCGCCGGAACCGCCGCCGTACGGCCAGCAGCCGCCTGAGCAGCCCTACGCGCAGCAGCCGCCCGCCTATCCGCAGCAGCCGATGCACGGCGCCGCCCAGGAGACGGCCCAGGAGCCGCTGCCGCAGTTCGGCCAGCAGCCGCCGCAGGGCGAGGAGCCGCAGGACTCCCTGACCGACCGCACGATGATCGTCCCCGGGCCGTCGTCCGACGCGCCGGAGCCCACGCCGCCGCGGCCTGTGATCGACGACCAGGCGACGCTGCACTGGTCGCCCGGCACCGACATCCCGGTCGCCACCGGCCCCGAGCGCAAGCAGGAGCCCCCGGCCGAGCCGTGGCAGGCGCCGACGCCGCCGGCCACGCCCGAGCCGTGGTCGCCGGAGTCGTCCCAGCCGGGCGGCGTCCAGCCCGGACAGCAGGGCCAGCACGGACAGCCCGGCCAGCAGGGCCAGCACGGACAGCCCGGACAGCAGGGCCAGCACGGACAGCCCGGACAGCAGGGCCTGGACGCTGAACGGACGATGATGGTCCCGCCGCCCGAATCCGGCTTCGGTGCCCCTGCGCAGCCGTCCGTCCCGCAGGAAGACCCGTACCGTCCGCACAGCGAGAGCGGTCCGGAGGAGGCGCCCGCCACCGAGGTGTTCAACCCCGGAGCCCAGGGCGCCCAGCCCGCCGAGCCGCAGGGCATGGCGGACCACACCCGGATGGACATCGGCCAGCAGCAGTGGGGCCAGCAGGCCCCGCAGCAGCAGCCCCAGCAGCAGCAGCCCTACGGCCAGCAGCAGCCCGGCCAGTACGGCGAGCAGCAGCAACAGCAGCAACAGCAGCAGGGGTACGGCCAGCAGCCCCAGCAGCAGCCCTACGGGCAGCAGCAGGGTTACGGCCAGCAGCAGTACGGCCAGCCGGGTCAGTACGGGCAGCAGCAGCCCGGCCAGTACGGCCAGCAGCAACCTGGCCAGTATGGGCAGCAGCCCGGCTACGGGGCGGCGGGCACCGGTGAGAGCAAGGGCGGCAAGAACACGCTCCTGTTCATCGTCGGCGGCGTCGTCGCGGTCGTGGCGCTCCTCGCCGTGGTCTACCTCGTCTTCCTCGCGTAGACGACCCACCGGCGGCACGGGGGTAAAACCTCGTTCACGTCTTCCCCAACGGCCCTCACCTGGGACACAATGCCGACGGGTCCCCTTCTCCGGCTCGACGCCGGAGCCGGGAACACCCGTCGGCATTCGGGCGTTTACAGCTTGGGGAGAAGTCTCCCCACAACCGAACGATCCTTGCCGGGCTTGCGTCGGAGGGTGTGCTCGCGGTAGTGCGCGCTCACTTTGCACTTTCGCGCGGCGCTCGGTAATCTCTTCACTTGTGCCCGCTCTGCGGGCCGCTGTGCGTGCGCGTCGGAGAGGCCGGCAGGCCAGCGCCAGCGCCGCATCACATGAGGCTCTCTCATCCTCGGTGGGCTTGGTGGTTCAGTGCCGCCTGGGCGCGCCAGATGGTAGAGACTCGCTCCCCGGCTTGATTCGGCCCTAAATACGGGCCGGGCGGTCTGTGTCGGTTTCGCGCGGCTGTATTTCCGTGTGGCGGCGACACGCCCGACCGCGGGGGTCGGAGAGGTCGGGAAACCGGCAGGTCACAGCCTCGCCTGAGGTGGTGATTGCAGCAATAAGACTTACCGGCTCGGTACGAGGAAGACGGAGACGCGGTGCCCACGATCCAGCAGCTGGTCCGCAAGGGCCGCCAGGACAAGGTGACCAAGAACAAGACGCCCGCGCTCAAGGGCAGCCCCCAGCGCCGGGGTGTCTGCACGCGCGTCTACACGACGACGCCCAAGAAGCCGAACTCGGCGCTCCGCAAGGTCGCCCGTGTCCGGCTGTCGAGCGGGATCGAGGTCACGGCCTACATCCCCGGCGTCGGCCACAACCTGCAGGAGCACTCGATCGTGCTCGTCCGCGGCGGCCGTGTGAAGGACCTTCCCGGCGTCCGGTACAAGATCATTCGCGGCACGCTGGACACCCAGGGCGTCCGGAACCGCAAGCAGGGCCGCAGCCACTACGGCGCGAAGAAGGAGAAGGGCTGATGCCGCGTAAGGGCCCCGCTGGCAAGCGCCAGCTCATCGCTGACCCGGTGTACAACTCGCCGCTGGTCACCGCGCTGATCAACAAGATTCTCCTCGACGGCAAGCGCTCGATCGCGCAGAGCATCGTCTACGACGCTCTGGAAGGCGCCCGCGAGAAGACCGGCAACGACCCGGTCGTCACGCTGAAGCGCGCGCTCGACAACGTCAAGCCGACCCTGGAGGTCCGCAGCCGCCGCGTCGGTGGCGCGACCTACCAGGTCCCCGTCGAGGTCCGCCCGGCGCGCAGCACCACCCTCGCCCTCCGGTGGCTGGTGGTGTACGCCCGGCAGCGGCGCGAGAAGACCATGACCGAGCGGCTCATGAACGAGCTGCTCGACGCGAGCAACGGCCTCGGCGCTTCGGTGAAGAAGCGGGAGGACACCCACAAGATGGCGGAGTCGAACAAGGCCTTCGCCCACTACCGCTGGTAACCCCGGCGAACAGCACCGACGAGACGACGCGAGGACGACAGTGGCTACCAAAACCGGTGTAGACCTGGCCAAGGTCCGCAACATCGGGATCATGGCCCATATCGACGCGGGCAAGACCACGACGACCGAGCGCATCCTCTACTACACGGGGATGAGCTACAAGATCGGCGAGGTCCACGACGGCGCCGCCACCATGGACTGGATGGAGCAGGAACAGGAGCGGGGGATCACCATCACCTCCGCCGCCACCACCTGCGAGTGGCCCGTCGACGAGGTCAAGCACACCATCAACATCATCGACACCCCGGGCCACGTCGACTTCACCGTCGAGGTGGAGCGCAACCTGCGGGTGCTCGACGGTGCGGTCGCGGTGTTCGACGGCGTCGCCGGTGTGGAGCCCCAGTCCGAGACCGTGTGGCGTCAGGCCGACCGGTACGGCGTCCCCCGCATGTGCTTCGTCAACAAGCTCGACCGGGTCGGCGCGGAGTTCCACCGCTGCGTCGACATGATCGAGAGCCGGCTCAACGCGACCCCGCTCGCGCTGCAGCTGCCGATCGGCGCCGAGGCCGACTTCAAGGGCGTCATCGACCTCGTGACGATGAAGGCCCTCGTCTGGAACGAAGAGGCCAAGCTCGGCGAGATGTACGACGTCGTCGACATCCCCGACACGCACGTCGAGACGGCTCGCGAGTACCACGACAAGATGGTCGAGACGCTCGCCGAGAACGACGACGACATCATGGAGCTGTACCTGGAGGGCGAGGAGCCCACGGTCGAGCAGCTCTACGCGGGCATCCGCCGCGCGACGATCGCCGCGAAGCTCACCCCGGTGCTGTGCGGCACGGCGTTCAAGAACAAGGGCGTGCAGCCGCTGCTGGACGCGATCGTCCGCTACCTGCCCTCCCCGCTGGACGTCGAGGCCATCGAGGGCCACGCCGTCCGGGACGAGGAGAAGGCGCTCGCCCGCAAGCCGAGCGAGGACGAGCCGTTCTCCGCGCTCGCGTTCAAGATCATGAGCGACCCGCACCTGGGCAAGCTCACCTTCGTGCGCGTCTACTCGGGCGTCATGGAGTCCGGCGCGAACGTGATGAACTCCGTCAAGGAGCGCAAGGAGCGCATCGGCAAGATCTACCGGATGCACGCCAACAAGCGCACCGAGATCGAGCGTGCGGGCGCCGGTGACATCGTCGCGGTGATGGGGCTCAAGCAGACCACCACCGGCGAGACGCTGTGCGACGACAAGAACCCGATCGTGCTGGAGTCGATGAACTTCCCGGCACCGGTCATCCACGTCGCGATCGAGCCGAAGACCAAGGCCGACCAGCAGAAGCTGGGCACCGCGATCCAGCGGCTCGCCGAGGAAGACCCGTCCTTCACGGTCCGCACCGACGAAGACACGGGCCAGACCGTGATCTCCGGCATGGGCGAGCTCCACCTGGAGATCCTCGTCGACCGGATGAAGCGCGAGTTCAAGGTCGACGCCAACGTCGGCAAGCCGCAGGTCGCCTACCGGGAGACGATCACCCGCAAGGTCCAGAAGGTCGAGTACACCCACAAGAAGCAGACGGGTGGCTCCGGCCAGTTCGGCCGCGTGATCATCGACCTGGAGCCGCTCGGCGGCGGGTCGGACGGCTACGAGTTCGAGAACAAGGTCACCGGTGGCCGCATCCCGCGGGAGTACATCCCGTCGGTCGACGCGGGCTGCCAGGAGGCCGCCGAGTTCGGTGTCCTCGCCGGCTACCCGATGGTCGGCGTCAAGGTCACCCTGCAGGACGGCGCCTACCACGAGGTCGACTCCTCGGAGATGGCGTTCAAGGTCGCCGGTTCCATGGCGTTCAAGGAGGCCGCCCGCAAGGCGTCCCCCACGCTGCTGGAGCCGATGATGGCGGTCGAGGTCACCACGCCCGAGGACAACATGGGCGACGTGATCGGCGACCTCAACAGCCGCCGAGGTCAGGTCCAGTCCATGGACGAGCGGCACGGCATGCGCGTCATCAAGGCGCTCGTTCCGCTGTCCGAGATGTTCGGCTACGTGGGTGATCTGCGCAGCAAGACCCAGGGCCGGGCTGTCTTCACGATGCAGTTCGACTCCTACGCCGAGGTTCCGTCGAACGTCGCCCAGGAGATCATCGCCAAGGCACGGGGCGAGTAATAACCCGGCCTGCCCCAACACAGATCACCAGAACGCACATCGAAACGGTCGTCGAGGACGGCCGAGGATCGCAAGCAAGGAGCAACCAGTGGCGAAGGCCAAGTTCGAGCGGACGAAGCCGCACGTGAACATCGGCACCATTGGACACATCGACCACGGTAAGACGACGCTTACCGCGGCGATCACCAAGGTGCTCCACGACAAGTACCCGGACCTCAACCCCTTCACGCCGTTCGACGAGATCGACAAGGCGCCGGAGGAGCGCGAGCGCGGTATCACCATCTCCATCGCGCACGTCGAGTACCAGACCGAGGCCCGGCACTACGCGCACGTGGACTGCCCCGGTCACGCGGACTACATCAAGAACATGATCACCGGTGCGGCGCAGATGGACGGCGCCATCCTGGTGGTCGCCGCCACCGACGGCCCGATGCCGCAGACCAAGGAGCACGTGCTCCTCGCCCGCCAGGTCGGCGTGCCCTACATCGTCGTCGCGCTGAACAAGTGCGACATGGTGGACGACGAGGAGATCCTGGAGCTCGTCGAGCTCGAGGTCCGCGAGCTGCTCACCGAGTACGAGTTCCCGGGTGACGACGTCCCGGTCGTCCGCGTCTCCGCCTTCCAGGCGCTGCAGGGCGACGAGAAGTGGGCGGCGACGATCGGCGAGCTCATGGACGCCGTCGACGAGAACGTGCCGGAGCCGGTGCGTGACGTCGAGAAGCCGTTCCTGATGCCGATCGAGGACGTCTTCTCGATCACCGGCCGCGGCACCGTCGTGACCGGCCGCGTCGAGCGCGGTGTCGTGAACGTCAACGAGACCGTCGACATCATCGGCATCAAGAACGAGAAGACCACGACGACCGTCACCGGCGTCGAGATGTTCCGCAAGCTCCTCGACCAGGGCCAGGCGGGCGACAACGTCGGCCTGCTCCTGCGCGGTGTGAAGCGCGAGGACGTCGAGCGCGGCCAGTGTGTCATCAAGCCGGGCACCACGACCCCGCACACCGAGTTCGAGGCGCAGGTCTACATCCTGTCCAAGGACGAGGGCGGCCGCCACACGCCGTTCTTCAACAACTACCGTCCGCAGTTCTACTTCCGGACCACCGACGTGACCGGCGTGGTGCACCTCCCCGAGGGCACCGAGATGGTCATGCCGAGCGACAACACCGAGATGCGCGTCGAGCTGATCCAGCCCGTCGCCATGGAGGAGGGCCTGAAGTTCGCCATCCGCGAGGGTGGCCGGACGGTCGGCTCGGGTCGCGTCATCAAGGTCATCAAGTAACACCCCGTCGTAGCAGCGGCGGCCCGGCCGCCAAGGCAGGGCCGCCGCTCCTACGCCACCAGAAGTATCCAGCGGCACTTGAGTGGTTTTCCTCCGGCGTTCGGCAGAGGCCGAAAAAGTCGAACGAACCGAGGAGGAAAATTACTCACTACAGCAAAGGACACCGAGGCCACCATGGCGGGACAGAAGATCCGCATCCGGCTCAAGGCCTACGACCACGAGGTCATCGACACCTCCGCGAAGAAGATCGTAGAGACGGTGACGCGGACGGGCGCCAAGGTCGCGGGCCCGGTGCCGCTGCCGACCGAGAAGAACGTGTACTGCGTCATCCGCTCGCCGCACAAGTACAAGGACAGCCGCGAGCACTTCGAGATGCGCACGCACAAGCGGTTGATCGACATCATCGACCCGACGCCGAAGACGGTCGACTCGCTCATGCGGCTCGACCTTCCCGCCGGCGTCGACATCGAGATCAAGCTCTGAGGGACGCACCGACATGAGTACGCAGAGGAAGGGCGTCCTGGGCGAGAAGCTCGGCATGACCCAGGTCTTCGACGATGAGGGCCGGATCGTTCCGGTGACCGTCGTCCAGGCCGGGCCGTGTGTCGTCACGCAGCTCAAGAGCCAGGAGAAGGACGGCTACGCCGCCGTCCAGATCGGGTTCGGGCAGATCGACCCGCGCAAGGTGAACAAGCCGCGCGGGGGTCACTTCGAGAAGGCCGGCGTCACGCCGCGCCGCTACCTCGTCGAACTGCGCTCCGACGACACCACCGGGTACGAACTCGGCCAGGAGATCACCGCCGACGTCTTCGAGGCCGGCCAGAAGATCGACGTGACCGGCACGAGCAAGGGCAAGGGCACCGCCGGTGTCATGAAGCGCCACGGGTTCAAGGGCCTCGGCGCCTCGCACGGCACCCAGCGCAAGCACCGCTCGCCGGGTTCGATCGGCGGCTGCGCGACCCCTGGTCGCGTCTTCAAGGGCCTCCGCATGGCGGGGCGGCACGGCAACGCCCGCACCACCGTGCAGAACCTGACCGTCCACGCCATCGACGCCGAGAAGAACCTGCTGCTGATCAAGGGCGCGGTTCCCGGCCCCAACGGCGGCGTGGTCCTGGTCCGCGACGCGACGAAGGGGACGGGCAAGTGACCGCCAAGCTCGACATCGACCTGCCCGCCGAGGTCTTCGACGCGAAGACCAACATCCCGCTGATCCACCAGGTCGTGGTGGCTCAGGAGGCGGCGGCCCGGCAGGGCACGCACTCCACCAAGACGCGCGGCGACGTGCGCGGCGGTGGCCGCAAGCCGTACCGGCAGAAGGGCACCGGACGCGCCCGCCAGGGCTCGACCCGCGCGCCCCAGTTCGCCGGCGGCGGCATCGTGCACGGCCCCCAGCCGCGCGACTACACCCAGAAGACGCCCAAGAAGATGAAGGCGGCGGCGCTTCGCGGCGCCCTGTCCGACCGCGCCCGGCACGACCGGGTGCACGTGGTCGACGGCCTGATCGAGGGCGACACCCCGAAGACGAAGACGGCGCTGAAGGCGCTGCGCGAGGTCACCGAGGCCAAGCGCGTTCTCGTGGTCGTCGACCGCGAGGACGAGCTGACCTGGCGGAGCCTGCGCAACGAGCCTGCCGTGCACGTGCTCGTCTCCGACCAGCTCAACACCTACGACGTGCTGGTGAACGATGACGTCGTCTTCACGAAGGCGGCGTACGACGAGTTCATCTCGCGTGCGGCGAAGAAGTAAGGAGGGTCGCACATGGAGAAGATCGCCGACCCCCGCGACGTCATCATCGCGCCGGTCGTCTCGGAGAAGAGCTACGGGCTGCTCGACGAGAACAAGTACACGTTCGTCGTCCGCCCGGACGCCAACAAGACCCAGATCAAGCAGGCGGTCGAGGCGGTGTTCGGCGTCAAGGTGACGAGCGTGAACACGCTCAACCGCCAGGGCAAGCGCAAGCGCACCCGGTTCGGCTACGGCAAGCGCAAGGACACCAAGCGCGCCATCGTCAGCCTGGCCGAGGGCGAGCGGATCGACATCTTCGGCGGCCCGGCCTAACCGGCCCGGGTCCCGAAGCAGACAAGGGATGAACGAATAAGATGGGCATCCGTAACTACAAGCCGACGACTCCGGGTCGTCGCGGCTCCAGCGTGGCCGACTTCGTCGAGATCACGCGCACCGAGCCCGAGAAGTCGCTGCTGCGTCCGCTCCCCAAGAAGGGCGGCCGCAACAACCACGGCCGCATCACCACCCGGCACCAGGGCGGTGGCCACAAGCGCGCCTACCGGATCATCGACTTCCGGCGGCACGACAAGGACGGCGTCCCGGCGAAGGTCGCGCACATCGAGTACGACCCGAACCGCACCGCCCGGATCGCGCTGCTGCACTACGTGGACGGCGAGAAGCGCTACATCCTCGCCCCGCGCGGCCTGAAGCAGGGCGACCGGGTCGAGAACGGGCCGGGCGCGGACATCAAGCCGGGCAACTGCCTCCCGCTGCGCAACATCCCGACCGGTACCGTCATCCACGCCATCGAGCTGCGGCCCGGCGGCGGCGCCAAGATCGCCCGCAGCGCGGGCGCGGGCGTCCAGCTGCTGGCCAAGGAGGGCAAGTACGCCACGCTGCGCATGCCCTCCGGCGAGATGCGGATGGTGGACGTGCGCTGCCGCGCCACGGTCGGCGAGGTCGGCAACGCCGAGCAGTCGAACATCAACTGGGGCAAGGCCGGCCGCATGCGGTGGAAGGGCAAGCGCCCGACCGTCCGCGGCGTGGCCATGAACCCGATCGACCACCCGCACGGTGGTGGTGAGGGCAAGACCTCCGGTGGCCGGCACCCGGTGAACCCGGCCGGTAAGAAGGAAGGCCGCACTCGCCAGGCGAACAAGTCGAGCGACCGGCTGATCGTCCGTCGTCGCAGCAAGAAGAAGCGGTAGGAGTCGCTCGTCATGCCACGTAGCCTTAAGAAGGGCCCGTTCGTGGACGACCACCTCATGAAGAAGGTGGACGACCAGAACGAGAAGGGCACCAAGAACGTCATCAAGACGTGGTCGCGGCGCTCCATGATCGTGCCGGACATGATCGGTCACACGATCGCCGTGCACGACGGCCGCAAGCACGTCCCGGTGTTCATCACCGACTCCATGGTGGGGCACAAGCTCGGCGAGTTCGCGCCGACGCGCACGTTCCGCAGCCATGTCAAGGAAGACCGCCGCAGCCGTCGCGGCTGAGCAGGCCAGCAGAGAGAGGGAAAGCGATGGAAGCCAGGGCCCAGGCGCGGTTCATCCGCGTCACGCCCAGGAAGGCCCGCCGCGTGGTGGACCTCATCCGCGGCCTCCCGGCCGCGGAGGCTCAGGCGGTGCTGCGGTTCGCCCCCCAGGCTGCGAGTGAGCCGGTGGGCAAGGTGCTGGCGAGCGCCATCGCCAACGCCGAGCACAA
This sequence comes from Actinomadura sp. 3N508, assembly GCF_044326375.1. Classification (NCBI taxonomy): domain Bacteria; kingdom Bacillati; phylum Actinomycetota; class Actinomycetes; order Streptosporangiales; family Thermomonosporaceae; genus Actinomadura; species Actinomadura sp. 3N508. The sequence goes on along the minus strand of NZ_JBIRAX010000001.1, from coordinate 1,151,900 downwards.
CTTCAAGCTCGACACCGACACGCTCGTCGTCAGCCGGGCGTACGTGGACGAGGGGCCGACGCTGAAGCGTTTCCGTCCCCGCGCCCAGGGCCGGGCTTACCGCATCAACAAGCGCACGAGCCACATCACCGTGGTCGTGGAGTCGCGGGACGAAGCTTCGTCCGCGTCCGGCGGCGGTAAGAAGACGAGGAGGGCCCGGTAGTGGGTCAGAAGATCAACCCGCACGGGTTCCGGCTCGGCATCACCACCGACCACAAGTCCGTGTGGTTCGCCGACAAGCTCTACAAGGACTACGTCAAGGAAGACGTCCAGATCCGGCGCATGCTGCAGAAGGGCATGGACCGGGCGGGCATCTCCAAGGTGGAGATCGAGCGGACCCGTGACCGTGTCGAGGTCAACATCCACACCGCCCGGCCGGGCATCGTCATCGGCCGCCGCGGCGCGGAGGCCGAGCGCCTGCGCGGCGACCTGGAGAAGCTGACCGGCAAGCAGGTCAGGCTGAACATCCTCGAGGTCAAGAACCCCGAGATCGACGCGCAGCTCGTCGCGCAGGGCGTGGCCGAGCAGCTGTCGAGCCGGGTCGCGTTCCGCCGCGCCATGCGCAAGGCGATCCAGTCCGCGATGAAGTCGGGCGCCAAGGGCATCAAGGTGCAGTGCGGCGGCCGTCTCGGCGGCGCCGAGATGTCGCGGTCGGAGTTCTACCGCGAGGGCCAGGTCCCGCTGCACACGCTCCGCGCCGAGATCGACTACGGCTTCTACGAGGCCCGGACGACGTTCGGCCGCATCGGCGTCAAGGTGTGGATCTACAAGGGCGAGGCCGCGGCGACGCGCGCCGAGCGCGAGCAGAAGGCCGCGCAGCAGCGCGCCGCGGGCGGCGGCGGTGGCCGTGAGCGCCGCGGTGGCGGCGGCGGTGGCGGCGAGCGCCGTGGCGGTGGCCGCGGTGGTCGTGGCGGCCGCGGCGGTGCCGGTGGCGGCGAGCGCGGCGGCGCCGGTGGCGAGCGCGCGCCCAAGCAGCAGCAGAGTTCCGAGCAGCAGGCGCCGGCCGCCGAGGCTGCTCCGCAGGGTGAGGGGAGCTGACAACCGATGCTGATCCCTCGCAAGGTCAAGCACCGCAAGCAGCACCACCCGAAGCGCCGCGGCATGGCCAAGGGCGGCACGAGGGTGGTGTTCGGGGAGTACGGCATCCAGGCCGTCGAGCCCGCCTACGTGACGAACCGGCAGATCGAGGCCGCGCGTATCGCGATGACCCGGCACATCAAGCGTGGCGGCAAGGTCTGGATCAACATCTTCCCGGACCGTCCGCTGACCAAGAAGCCCGCCGAGACCCGCATGGGCTCCGGCAAGGGCTCCGTGGAGTGGTGGGTCGCCAACGTGAAGCCGGGCCGCGTGCTGTTCGAGATCTCCTACCCGAACGAGCAGATCGCTCGGGAGGCGCTCACCCGCGCGATCCACAAGCTGCCGATGAAGTGCAAGATCGTGAAGCGAGAGGTGGGTGAGTCCTGATGGCCAAGGGTCTTACCGCTGACGATCTGCGGACCGAGCCCGACGACGTCCTGGTCGCCAAGCTCAAGGAGGCCAAGGAGGAGCTGTTCAACCTCCGCTTCCAGGCCGCCACCGGCCAGCTTGAGAGCCACGGGCGGCTCCGCGAGGTCAAGCGCGAGATCGCCCGCATCTACACCGTGCGGCGGGAGCGTGAGCTCGGCATCGTCACGGTCGAGGACGCCGCGGAGGAGGGCGAATGACCGAGCAGCAGACCGAGCAGTCCGCCGGGCAGCGGAACAGCCGCAAGATCCTTGAGGGTCTGGTGGTGAGCGACAAGATGGACAAGACCGTGGTCGTGTCCGTCGAGGACCGCGTGAAGCACGCCAAGTACCACAAGGTGATCCGGCGGACGAAGAACTACAAGGCGCACGACGAGGCCAACGAGTGTGGCGTCGGCGACCGCGTCCGTCTCATGGAGACCCGCCCGCTGTCGGCCACCAAGCGGTGGCGCGTGGTGGAGATCCTCGAGAAGGCCAAGTAATTACTGGTTCCACCAGGCTGCCGCCCCTTTCGCGGCAGAACCGGTGTGACGAACAGGAGTTGACGTGATCCAGCAGGAGTCGCGACTCAAGGTCGCCGACAACACGGGTGCGAAGGAGATCCTTTGCATCCGCGTTCTCGGCGGCTCGGGCCGGCGCTACGCGGGAGTCGGCGACATCATCGTCGCGACGGTGAAGGACGCCCTTCCCGGCGCGGGCGTGAAGAAGGGCGACGTCGTCAAGGCGGTCGTCGTGCGCACCCGCAAGGAGCGCCGGCGCCCGGACGGCTCCTACATCCGCTTCGACGAGAACGCCGCAGTGCTCATCAAGGACGGCGGCGACCCCCGCGGCACCCGAATCTTCGGCCCGGTGGGCCGCGAACTGCGCGAGAAGAAGTTCATGCGCATCATCTCGCTCGCGCCGGAGGTGCTCTGATGAAGATCCGCAAGGGCGACGAGGTCATCGTCCTCGCCGGCAAGGACAAGGGCGCGACCGGCAAGGTCCTGCGCACCATCCCCCGCGAGGAGCGGGTGGTCGTCGAGGGCGTCAACCTCATCACCAAGAACATCAAGGCCGACGCGCAGCGGGCCGGCAAGGAGAGCGGCCGAGTCACGGTCGAGGCGCCGCTGCACGTCAGCAACGTCGCGATCGTGGAGGACGGCAAGCCGGTCCGGGTCGGATACCGCATCGACGAGAACGAGGACGGGACCACGACCAAGGTCCGGATCTCGCGACGCAGCGGTAAGGAGATCTGAGACCGATGACCGACACCGTCACCGAGACGCAGACCGACGCGCGTCCCGTGCCGCCGCCGCGGCTCAAGGTCCGCTACCGCGAGGAGATCGCGGGGCAGATGCGGGAGCAGTTCGGCTACGCCAACGTCATGCAGATCCCCACCCTCACCAAGATCGTGGTGAACATGGGGGTCGGCGACGCGGCCAAGGACGCCAAGCTGATCGAGGGCGCGATCCGCGACCTGTCGCTGATCACCGGCCAGAAGCCGGCCGTGAACCGGGCCCGCAAGTCCATCGCGCAGTTCAAGCTGCGCGAGGGCATGCCGATCGGCGCGCACGCCACGCTGCGCGGCGACCGCATGTGGGAGTTCCTGGACCGGCTGCTCGCGACGGCGCTGCCCCGCATCCGCGACTTCCGCGGCCTGTCGCCGAAGCAGTTCGACGGCAACGGCAACTACACGTTCGGGCTGACCGAGCAGGTCATGTTCCACGAGGTCGACCCCGACAAGGTCGACCGGCAGCGCGGCATGGACATCACGGTCGTGACGACCGCGAAGACCGACGACGAGGGCCGGGCGCTGCTGAGGCTCCTCGGTTTCCCGTTCAAGGAGAACTGACCACATGGCGAAGAAGTCGATGATCGCCAAGGCGGCGCGGAAGCCGAAGTTCGGCGTCCGTGCGTACACTCGATGCTCGCGCTGCGGGCGTCCGCGCTCCGTCTACCGGAAGTTCGGCCTGTGCCGCGTGTGCTTCCGGGAGATGGCCCACCGCGGCGAGCTGCCCGGCATCACGAAGTCCAGCTGGTGACCGCGTCCCGGGGCGCGGCCCCGGGATGCCGGGGAACCGGCCAGAAAATGACCGACCGGGCGTCCGCGAGGACGCCCACGACCGCGCCGAAGGTCCACGGGCGCACCCGTCTGAGGAAACCGCGGCGAGGGAGGGCCAGTAGGCCATGACGATGACCGACCCGATCGCAGACATGCTGACGCGTCTGCGGAACGCGAATTCGGCATACCACGACCAGGTGGCGATGCCGTACTCGAAGATCAAGGCGCACATCGCCGAGATCCTCCAGCAGGAGGGCTACATCTCGGGCTGGAGCGTGGAGGACGCCGAGGTCGGCAAGAAGCTCAACATCGAGCTCAAGTTCGGGCCGACGCGGGAGCGTTCGATCGCCGGTATCAAGCGCGTCTCGAAGCCGGGTCTGCGCGTGTACGCGAAGAAGGACAACCTGCCGAAGGTTCTGGGCGGGCTGGGCGTCGCGATCATCTCGACGTCCTCCGGCCTGATGACAGACCGGCAGGCGGGCAAGCGCGGCGTGGGCGGCGAAGTCCTCGCCTACGTGTGGTGAGGGGGGTACTGACCAATGTCTCGAATCGGACGTAGCCCCATCGCCGTGCCCGGCAACGTCGAGGTCAAGCTCGACGGCCGGGAGGTCACCGTCAAGGGGCCGAAGGGCACCCTGTCGCACACGGTCGCCGAGCCCATCGAGGTCAAGCAGGAGGACGGCAAGATCGTCGTCTCCCGGCCGAACGACCTCAACAAGGTGCGCGGCCTGCACGGGCTCACTCGGACGCTGATCAACAACATGGTCGTCGGGGTCACCGACGGCTACAAGAAGACCCTGGTCATCCAGGGCGTCGGCTACCGCGTGGTGGCGAAGGGCAAGAACCTGGAGTTCTCGCTCGGGTACAGCCACCCGATCACCGTCGAGCCGCCCGAGGGCATCAGCTTCACGGTGGAGCGCCCGACCCAGCTGATCGTCGAGGGCATCGACAAGCAGAAGGTCGGCGAGGTCGCCGCGAACATCCGCAAGCTGCGCAAGCCCGACCCGTACAAGGGCAAGGGCGTGCGGTACGAGGGCGAGCAGATCCGCCGCAAGGTCGGAAAGGCTGGTAAGTAGTCATGGCAGGCACCAAGACCCTGGCCGGAAAGGCCACGTCGGCGCGGGCCAAGTCCCGCAAGCGCCGGCACCTCCGGGTCCGCAAGAAGGTCCTCGGCACCGCCGAGCGTCCTCGCCTGGTCGTGACCCGTTCCAGCCGGCACGTGTTCGTCCAGGTCATCGACGACGACAAGGGCCACACGCTGGCCAGCGCGTCCACCATGGAGGCGGACCTGCGCGCCGACGCCGGCGACAAGACCGCCAAGTCCCGCAAGGTCGGCGAGCTCGTCGCCCGGCGGGCCCAGGACGCGGGTGTCGCCGCGGTCGTGTTCGACCGGGGCGGCAACAAGTACCACGGCCGCATCGCCGCCGTCGCGGACGGTGCGCGCGAGGGGGGCCTCCAGCTGTGATGGCCCTTAACCAGAACGAGAGGAACCACTGATGGCAGCGCAGAGGCGTGGCGGCGGTCAGGGTGGCGACCGTCGCGATCGCCGCGACGACCGCCGCGGTGGCGCCGACAAGGGCCAGTCGTACATCGAGAAGGTCGTGGCGATCAACCGTGTCGCCAAGGTCGTCAAGGGCGGGCGTCGCTTCAGCTTCACCGCCCTGGTGATCGTCGGTGACGGCAACGGCACCGTCGGCGTCGGCTACGGCAAGGCCAAGGAGGTGCCCGCGGCGATCGCCAAGGGCGTCGAGGAGGCCAAGAAGCACTTCTTCAAGGTCCCGCGGATCCAGGGCACCATCCCGCACCTGGTGCAGGCGCGGGACGCGGCGGGCGAGGTCCTGCTGCGTCCGGCGAGCCCCGGTACCGGCGTGATCGCGGGTGGCCCGGTGCGCGCCGTGCTGGAGTGCGCCGGCATCCACGACGTGCTGAGCAAGTCGCTGGGCAGCGACAACGCGATCAACATCGTGCACGCGACGATCGCGGGCCTGAAGGCGCTGAAGCGTCCCGAGGAGATCGCGGCCAAGCGCGGTCTGCCGATCGAGGACGTCGCCCCGGCCGCGATGCTGCGGGCCCGTGCCGCGGGCAGCGAGCCCAGGGCGGAGGCCGCGGCGTCATGAGCCAGCTGAAGATCACCCAGACCAAGTCGGTGATCAGCGAGAAGCAGAACCAGCGTGCCACGCTGCGCACCCTCGGCCTGAAGAAGATCGGGCAGAGCGTGGTCCGCGAGGACCGCCCCGAGGTGCTCGGCATGATCCGGACGGTGGCGCACCTGGTCACCGTCGAGGAGGTCGACTGAGATGGCTGATCTCTCCAAGGACGCCCCCGAGGCGGAGGGCACTCCGCTGAAGGTGCACGACCTGCGTCCCGCCCCGGGCGCGAACCGCAAGAAGACCCGCAAGGGCCGCGGCGAAGCGTCCAAGGGCAAGACGGCGGGCCGCGGCACCAAGGGCACCAAGGCCCGCAGCACCGTGCCCGTCGGGTTCGAGGGCGGCCAGATGCCGCTGATCCGCCGGGTGCCGAAGCTCAAGGGCTTCAAGAACCCGAACCGGGTCGAGTACCAGGTCGTGAACCTGGACAAGCTCGCCGCGCTCTACCCCGAGGGCGGCGAGGTCACGGCGGACGACCTGGCGGCCAGGGGCGCGGTGCGCCGCAACCGGCCGGTCAAGGTCCTCGGCACCGGCGAGATCTCCGTCGCGGTTCAGGTGAGGGTGCACGCCTTCTCCGGCGCCGCGAAGGAAAAGATCGCTGCGGCCGGCGGATCCGCCGACGAGCTGTAAGAAGGACCACGTCAGATGCCGGGGCCGTTCTCGCCAAGCGCCCGGGGCCGCAAGGCCGCCGGGTTCGGTGGGACGGCCCCGGTCGCATCTGCTGTTAGAGTCACACCGGCGGAGTTCCGCGTGAGATTGCACACTCCCACCTCTCACCCGGTATTCTCCGCCCGACGTCTTGGACCTGTAACCGGCCCCTCGGCGGCCATGAATTCGCCAGTCACGCAGGAGGAATGGTGCTGACCGCGTTCACCAGGGCTTTCCGTACCCCTGACCTGCGTAAAAAGCTGTTGTTCACGTTGTTCATCATCTTGGTGTTCCGGCTGGGGTCGATCATCCCGACGCCGAACGTGAACGTCGAGGTGTTGAAGAAGACGGCGGACGACGCCAAGGATGCCAACAACCTCTACGGCCTTGTCGACCTGTTCAGCGGTGGTGCGCTGCTGAAGCTGTCGATCTTTGCGCTGGGCATCATGCCGTACATCACGGCGAGCATCATCCTGCAGTTGCTGACGGTGGTGATCCCGCGGCTGGAGGCCCTGAAGAAGGAGGGCCAGGCCGGCACGACGAAGATCACCCAGTACACCCGCTACCTGACGGTCGGGCTGGCGATCCTCCAGGCGACCGGCATCGTCGCGATGGCGAGCACCGGGCAGCTGTTCTCCGGCATCTCCGGCAGCGACGACATCCTGTACGAGACCGGCCTGTTCCCGATCATCACGATGGTCATCTGCATGGTGGCCGGCACCGCGACGATCATGTGGCTGGGCGAGCTGATCACCGACCGCGGCGTCGGCAACGGCATGTCGTTGCTGATCTTCACGCAGGTCGTCGCGGTCTTCCCCGCCCAGTTCTGGAGCATCTACAAGTCGAAGAACGGCTTCGTCTTCGCGGTCGTGCTGCTCGTCGGCCTCGCGATCATGGCGGGTGTCGTGTTCGTCGAGCAGGCCCAGCGGCGCATCCCCGTGCAGTACGCCAAGCGCATGGTGGGCCGCCGCATGTACGGCGGGACGTCCACCTACATCCCGCTGAAGGTGAACCAGGCCGGCATCATCCCGATCATCTTCGCGTCGTCGCTGCTCTACCTGCCCGTCCTCGCGACGCAGTTGTGGCCCAACACGAAGTGGCTGCAGAAGGTCCAGCCCTACCTGCAGCAGGACAACCCGTGGCACATGGCGATCTTCTTCGTCTTCATCATCTTCTTCACCTACTTCTACGTGGCGATCACGTTCAACCCCACTGAAGTGGCCGACAACATGAAGAAGTATGGTGGATTCATCCCAGGTATCCGTCCTGGTCGGCCGACCGCCGAATACCTCGACTTCGTGCTGACTCGGATCACCACACCCGGTGCGCTCTACCTGGGGCTCGTTTCGCTGATCCCCATGGTGGCGTTCGCACTCCTGGACGCCACTCAGGACTTCCCCTTCGGCGGGGCGAGCATCCTCATCATCGTCGGCGTCGGACTGGATACCGTGAAGCAGATCGAGAGTCAGCTCCAGCAACGCAACTACGAGGGCTTCCTTCGGTAGATGCGTATCGTCCTGGTGGGCCCCCCGGGTGCGGGCAAGGGGACGCAGGCCCAGTTCATCGCATCGCATCTGTCCATCCCGAAGATCTCGACAGGTGACATCTTCCGCGCCAACGTGAGCGGTGGTACCGAGCTCGGCCGGCAGGCCAAGCAGTACATGGACCGTGGCGATCTGGTGCCCGACGAGGTCACGATCGCGATGGTGCGCGACCGGCTCGCCGAGGACGACGCCCGCGACGGGTTCCTGCTGGACGGGTTCCCGCGCAACGTCCCGCAGGCGGAGACGCTGAAGAAGATCCTCGCCGAGTGGGACGCCAAGCTCGACATGGTGCTCGAGCTCGTCGTCGACGAAGACGAGGTCGTCCGGCGGCTCTCCGGCCGCCGGACCTGCGACAAGTGCGGCCGCATCTGGCACGTCGACTTCGACGACAAGCAGGACGACATCTGCGACGACTGCGGCGGCCACCTCTTCCAGCGCGACGACGACAAGGAAGAGGTCGTCATGCATCGCCTGGAGGTCTACAAGCACGACACGGCCCCGCTCGTGCAGTTCTACGCCGACGAGCACATCCTCGTCGGCATCGACGCGACGGGCCCGGTCGAAGAGGTCACCAAGCGCGCCCTGACCGCGCTGCGCCCCCTGGAGAAGTAGGGGGCGCCAGGCCCGCCGGAGCGGTGTCAGGCAAGCCAGCGAAATGACGGTGAGGACGCGGGGACCCGGAACGGGCCCCGCGTCCGCCCGCGTTCAGGGGGAGAGATGATCAAACGGCGCAGGCCCGGAATCCAGATGAAGACCGCCGAGCAGATCGAGCTGATGCGCGCGGCCGGGCTCCTGGTCGGCCGGACGCTGGAGCTGCTCCGCGACGCCGTGAAACCCGGGATCACCACCCTGGAGCTGGACGAGCTCGCCGAGCGGCACATCCGCGACAACGGCGGCGTCCCGTCGTTCAAGGGCTACCACGGCTTCACCGGGACGATCTGCGCGTCCGTCAACGAGGAGATCGTGCACGGCATCCCGCGGGCCGGGAAGATCCTCGCGGACGGCGATGTCATCTCCATCGACTGCGGCGCGATCGTCGAGGGCTGGCACGGCGACGCGGCGATCACCGTCCCGGTGGGGGAGATCACCGCGGAGCGGCGGCGGCTCCTGGAGGTCACCGAGGCGTCCCTGTGGCACGGTCTGGCGGCCGGGAGGGCCGGGGCCAGGCTCTCGGACATCTCGCACGCGATCGAGGCTCACATCCGCTCTCAGGGCGCCTACGGCATCGTCGAGGGGTACGGCGGGCACGGCATCGGGACCGAGATGCACATGGACCCGCTCATCCCGAACCACGGGCCGCCCGGGCACGGGCCCGTGCTGGAGCCCGGGATGTGCTTCGCGGTCGAGCCGATGGTGAACCTCGGCGCCAAGGACACCGTGGAGCTGGACGACGGCTGGACGGTCGTCACCGTCGACGGCCGCTCGTCGGCGCACTTCGAGCACACGTTCGCGGTCACCGCCGACGGCCCGCGCGTCCTGACCGCGCTGGACGAGGGCGAAGAATGGCTCACCAAGCTCGGATTCGTCCAGAATGGAACCGAGACCTCGTCCTGACGAGCGGAGGAAACATGGCGCCGAACCCTGACCTCCGGGCCTCGGACGCCGACCGCGACCGTACGGCTGAGAGCCTTCGGGAGCACTGCGCCGAGGGCCGGATCACCATGGACGAGCTGCAGGAGCGGCTGGAAGCGGTGTACGCGGCGAAGACGCTCGGGCAGCTCCAGGAGGTCACCTCCGACCTGCCGGAGGAGGACCTCTACCAGCTTCCCGTCCCGGCGTCGCAGGCGAAGAGCACCGCGTCGCCCGCCGTCCGGAGACCGTCGGGCGAAGTCCGGCGGCTGCAGGCGATGTGGGGCGCGTGGGCGGTCGTCGGCGGGATCAACTTCGCCATCTGGCTGGTCATGGTGGTGCTGGGGGCCGGAGAGGTCTACCCGTGGTGGATCTGGGTGGCGGGCCCGTGGGGCGCGCTCCTGCTCCTGCGCACGGTCATCGGACGCGACCGGAACGGCTGACGCCTTCGCGGCGGCCCCCCGCCGCGGCCACCACCTGCCCGTTCGCTCCCGACCCCATCACTCCCTGCCCGGTCACTCCACGTCCATCAGCGGGCGGTAGTTCCCGGTCGGCGCGAAATGCGTGGTCGCCGAGCCGTCCAGGCCGATGAGGTGGATGGCGAACCCGGCGGGCTCCCCGGTGACGGCCGCGCGCCCCTGCGACGTCAGGTCCAGGAACAGCTGCCGGTAGGTGCTCGGGCACGTGGTGCTGACGGTCCCCGCCAGCGACCCGACCGACGCCCGGTGGACGTGCCCGGAGATCACCCGCACCACCTGCCGGTGCCGGGAGATCACCGACGCGAACCCGGCCGGGTCGACGAACCGCAGGTCGTCGATGAACCGCATCCCGATCCGGTACGGCGGATGGTGCGTGGCGACGACGGTCGGCGTGTCGGGGACGGCGCCGAGCGTCTCGTCGAGCCACGCGAGCCGCTCCTCGCTCATGTGCCCGTGGGCGTGCCCGTTCACGGTGGTGTCGCAGCAGACGAGCCGCACGCCGGCCACGTCCACGGCGTACTGCACGGGCGCCTGCGGGAACGTGCCCGTGCCGGTCACCTCGGGATGGTCGTCGAACACCTTCCGCAGCTCGTCGCGGTCGTCGTGGTTGCCGCACATCGGGTAGACGGCCATCGGCAGCGGCGACAGCAGCGCCCGCAGCCGGGCGTATTCGGCGTGCTCACCGCCGTCGGCGAGGTCGCCGGTGATGACGACGGCGTCGGGCCGCGCGGGCAGCGAGAGCAGGCTCGACACGGCGGCCCGCAGCGCGCGCACCGGTCCCGAGCCGTCGTCCACCTCGCCGCCCCGGCCGGCCGCCAGGTGGATATCGCTCAGCTGCGCGATGATCGCCATCGATCGTCTCCCCCTTGCCCAAGCACATCACGGACCTTCGGTTCAGGCACCCCCCGGATGGCACCGGGACGATCTTCGCCCCCACCTGCCCGCACTGTCGACTCGGGGTCTCCACCGGCCGCCCGTCCGGCTCCGGGCGCCGTCACGCAGCGGCACCCCGCCCCGACCCTGGGCAAGGACGGACCGGACGTTCGTACACGCAGGACCGCAAACAGGGCTCACGCGAAGCAGAACCGGGCCCACGCAAAACAGGCTTACGCGACGTGCGGGATCACCAGCGAGAGGGCCGAGGTGACCTCTTCGGCGGCGGGCGCCACGTCGGGGACGACGTCGCGCAGCGCGAGCCAGCCGTTGATCGCCTGGACGGTCGGCTTGGCCTCCACGAGCTGCGGGTCGTCCAGCCCGTAGTAGGCGGCCACCTTGGACCAGCGCCACAGCCGGTGCCCGGCCGTCGACATCTCCGAGGAGGGGAAGCCGACCGCGCCGCGGGTACCGGTGATCGCGTGCCGGACCGAGTCGAGCGACCGCCCGACCCGCTCGGCGATGTCGCGGATCGTCAGCAGGGGGTCGGCCTCGACCTGCTGGACGTGCACGCCGGGCGCGCTGACCTCGACGTGCTCCACCACCTCCATGATCGCCGCGGCGAGGGTGGGGCCGGGCCAGGAGCAGGACGCGTTGCCCGGACGGTCGGCATGCTGCGGCTCGCTGATGATCGACACGGTGACGGCGCCGTAGGTGCGGCCGAACAGCGGGTCCAGCTCGTCCTCGTAGAGGGGACGGCTCAGGATCAGCGCGAAGTCATAGCTCGGCATGCTGATCCTCCTCGAACGTATCTCTCCTGAAAGGTACAACGCGCACGCGATGTATGCTTGAGTCGGGAGGAGTCTCCGCGCCCGTGTCTTGTGCTGATTTCGCATTGGACGGCCGGTTGACGTACACTCCCTAGTCGGTCCGTCGCCGACCGCTCTTGTTCCCCTTCCTGACGCTTCTCGCGTCGCGGTGTGGACTGCGGTCGATTCTCCTCCGGGAGCCGGGCCGAGTCCAATGAGCCGATCAGCGAAGCGCGGAGGACATGCCCAAGAAAGAAGGGGCCATCGAGATCGAGGGCACCGTCATCGAGTCCCTCCCGAACGCCATGTTCCGGGTGGAGCTCGACAACGGGCACAAGGTGCTCGCCCACATCAGCGGCAAGATGCGGATGCACTACATCCGGATCCTGCCGGACGACCGCGTCGTTGTGGAGCTGAGCCCCTACGACCTCACGCGCGGTCGGATCGTCTACCGCTACAAGTAGTCCCACTGGGGTTGCCTTCCCCGTGCGTGGCGGCGCGGGGGTGACCCTGATCTCTAGGAGACCCAGTGAAGGTCAAGCCGAGCGTCAAGAAGATCTGCAAGAACTGCCGCATCATCCGGCGGCACGGCCGGGTCATGGTCATCTGCTCTGACCCGCGCCACAAGCAGCGCCAGGGCTGACACGGGCCCGCAAGGGCCGGTAGAGACCGAGCGCCGCACAACAGCAAGCGCATCGCAACCTTCACATAGGCCGCCGTACGACCCGTCGAAAGATCGGTTCGTGCGGCACCGCCGTGTGAGGACCACCCCCGGATCGTCGGAGGCCGGGGCCGCCACCCGGGCAGGGTGTTCGCGGAAGCGACGCGTCCATACCTCCGCGTAACGAAAGGGAACTGCCCACATGGCACGCCTCCTCGGCGTCGACCTCCCGCGCGAAAAGCGCCTGGAGGTCGCTCTCACCTACATCTTCGGCATCGGCCGGACGCGCGCGCTCGAAACCCTCGCGGGCACCGAGATCAGTGGCGACATGCGGGTGCACCAGCTCGGCGACGACGAGATGGTGAAGCTCCGCGACTGGATCGAGGCGAACTACAAGATCGAGGGTGATCTTCGCCGCGAGGTCCAGGCGGACATTCGCCGCAAGATCGAGATCGGGTGCTACCAGGGCATCCGGCACCGCCGCGGGCTCCCCGTGCACGGTCAGCGCACGCAGACCAACGCACGCACCCGCAAGGGCAAGAAGAAGACCGTGGCCGGCAAGAAGAAGGCCGGCAAGAAGTAGTCCGGAGTCGGTCCTCCGGATCGATGACCTCAAGAGTAGAGAGAGCAGATGCCTCCTAAAAGCCGTGTCGGCGCGAAGAAGGTGCGCCGCAAGGAAAAGAAGAACGTCGCTCACGGGCACGCCCACATCAAGAGCACGTTCAACAACACGATCGTCTCGATCACCGACCCCAACGGCAACGTGATCTCCTGGGCCTCGTCCGGGCACGTCGGCTTCAAGGGCTCCCGCAAGTCCACGCCGTTCGCCGCGCAGCAGGCCGCCGAGGCCGCCGCCCGGCGCGCGATGGAGCACGGGATGCGCAAGGTCGACGTCTTCGTGAAGGGCCCGGGCTCGGGCCGCGAGACCGCCATCCGGTCGCTGCAGGCGACCGGCCTGGAGGTGGGCTCGATCCAGGACGTCACGCCCGTTCCGCACAACGGCTGCCGCCCGCCGAAGCGTCGCCGGGTCTGAGGCAGGGGAGATCTAGAACAATGGCTCGTTACACCGGTGCGGACTGCAAGCTCTGCCGCCGCGAGAAGATGAAGCTGTTCCTCAAGGGCAGCAAGTGCGAGGGCCCCAAGTGCCCGATCGAGATCCGTCCCTACCCGCCGGGTGAGCACGGACGCGGCCGGCCGAAGGAGACCGAGTACCTGCTGCAGCTTCGCGAGAAGCAGAAGGCGCGGCGCATCTACGGCGTGCTGGAGCGGCAGTTCCACAACTACTACGTCGAGGCGAACCGCCAGCAGGGCAAGACGGGCGAGAACATGCTCGCCCTCCTGGAGCGCCGCCTCGACAACGTGGTCTACCGCGCGGGCTTCGCCAAGTCCCGCGACATGGCCCGTCAGCTCATCCGCCACGGCCACATCAGGGTCAACGGCAAGAAGGTCAACATCCCGTCGGCGCTGGTGACCGAGGCCGACATCGTTGACGTCAAGCCGAAGTCCCTGGAGATGACGCCGTTCCAGGTCGCCAAGGCCGAGGTCGGCGACCGTCCCGTCCCGGCGTGGCTCGGGGTGGACGGCGAGAAGATGCGGGTCTTCGTCCACTCGATGCCGGTCCGCCAGCAGATCGACGCTCCCATCCAGGAGCAGCTCATCGTCGAGTACTACTCGAAGTAAGAGATCCACCTCGCCGGGATTCCGCGGGTTTCCCGTGGGATCCCGGCGAATCGGGGAACAGTCACAGACGCGGTAGTCAAATAGCGGGCACCGCGGAAAGAAGGCACCATGCTCATCGCTCAGCGTCCGACTCTCACAGAAGAGCAGGTCGACGAGTACCGGTCGCGGTTCACCATCGAGCCGCTGGAGCCGGGCTTCGGCTACACGATCGGCAACTCGCTGCGTCGTACCCTGCTCTCGTCGATCCCCGGTGCGGCCGTCACCAGCATCCGCATCGAGGGCGTCCTCCACGAGTTCTCCACCGTTCCGGGGGTGAAGGAGGACGTCACCGACATCATCCTGAACCTCAAGGAGCTCGTCGTCTCCTCCGAGCACGACGAGCCCGTGGTCATGTACCTGCGCAAGCAGGGCCCGGGCGAGGTCACCGCGGCCGACATCGCGCCGCCCGCGGGCGTCGAGGTCCACAACCCCGACCTGCACATCGCCACCCTGAACAACAAGGCCAAGCTGGAGATGGAGCTGACGGTCGAGCGCGGCCGCGGCTACGTCTCCGCCGCGCAGAACAAGCAGCCGGGCCAGGAGATCGGCCGGATCCCGATCGACTCCATCTACTCGCCCGTGCTGAAGGTCACCTACAAGGTCGAGGCGACCCGAGTCGAGCAGCGCACCGACTTCGACCGCCTCATCCTCGACGTGGAGACCAAGCAGGCGATGCTGCCGCGCGACGCGGTCGCCTCCGCCGGCAAGACCCTCGTCGAGCTGTTCGGGCTGGCCCGGGAGCTCAACGTCGAGGCCGAGGGCATCGACATGGGCCCGTCCCCGACGGACGCGGCGCTCGCCGCCGACCTGGCCCTGCCGATCGAGGAGCTGAACCTCACGGTCCGCTCCTACAACTGCCTGAAGCGCGAGGGCATCCACTCGGTGGGCGAGCTCGTCGCCCGCTCCGAGCAGGACCTCCTCGACATAAGGAACTTCGGCGCCAAGTCGATCGAAGAGGTCAAGCAGAAGCTCAACGACATGGGCCTGTCGCTGAAGGACTCCCCGCCCGGGTTCGACCCGAGCGCGGCGGCCGACAGCTACAGCGACGACGACCAGAGCTACGCCGAGACCGAGCAGTACTAGAAACCAGATCCGCGACGGCCGGGGGCGCGTTCCCCGGCCGTCCGCGGACCAGCTGACACCGGTACCTGACACGGCCGGTGCAGGAAGGAAGCACCATGCCCAAGCCCACCAAGGGCGCCCGCCTCGGCGGCAGCCCCGCGCACCAGCGCCTCATCCTCGCGAACCTGGCGACGGCGCTGTTCGAGCACGGCCGCATCACCACCACCGAGGCCAAGGCTCGCCGGCTCCGCCCGCTGGCCGAGAAGCTGATCACCAAGGCGAAGAAGGGCGACCTGCACAACAGGCGCCTGGTCGCCAGGACGATCCGCGACAAGTCGGTCATCCACGAGCTCTTCACCGAGATCGCGCCGCGCTTCGAGACCCGTCCCGGCGGCTACACCCGGATCACCAAGATCGGCCCCCGTAAGGGCGACAACGCGCCGATGGCCGTGATCGAGCTGGTCCAGGAGCAGATGCCGTCCGTCACGACCACCAAGTCCGCGCCCGCCGCCAAGGCCGCGCCGGCGAAGGCGGCCGAGGACGAGGCCCCCGCCAAGGACGAGACCGAGGTCGAGGACACCAAGGCCGAGGACACCAAGGCCGAGGCCGACGACAACGAGGGCGACGCCAAGTAAGACGCCGATTGCCAAGGGTGCTCCCCGCGCACGCGGGGATGATCCCCATCACGTCTGCCTAGACCCTTAGTGGATTAGGTGCTCCCCGCGCACGCGGGGTAGATCCACTCCCTTGGCAATTGCGTGGATGGTTTCGGCCGACATGATGACATGGCCCGCCGCTTCCCCTCCGGGACGGCGGGCCCTGTCTTTGCCAGACTTGATCGCATGGTCACGTCAGGGGGGCGAGCGTACGCGGGGGAGCGTGTCAGGGGAGTGCCCGTAGGGCGGTGCGGCTCATCGGGAGACGGGACGAGGAGTGACAGAGAAGGACAGCTCAACTGACATGACCGCTTTGGTACGACTCCGGCTCGATATCTCCTATGACGGGTCGGACTTCGCGGGCTGGGCGCGGCAGCCGAACCAGCGAACCGTCCAGGGGGTCATCGAGGACGCGCTGGCACGCATGATGCGCCTTGACCCGCCGCCCATGCTCACCGTCGCCGGCCGCACCGACGCCGGCGTCCACGCGCGGGGCCAGGTCGCGCACCTGGTGGTGCCCGTCGCCGCGTACTCGGCGATCAACGGGACGATGCCGCGCCGGCTCGCCGGGCTGCTGCCGCCCGACGTCCGGGTGTGGCGCGTGTCGATCGCGCCGGAAGGGTTCGATGCGCGCTTCTCCGCCCTGTCCCGCCGCTACGTGTACCGGGTGTGCGACAACCCGGTCGGGGTGGAGCCGTTGCGGCGCCATGACGTGCTGTGGCATCCGCGTCCGCTGAACCTGGCCCGCATGAATGATGCCGCGCGGCGGTTGCTGGGCGAGCAGGACTTTGCCGCCTACTGCCGAAGGCGGGAGGGCGCGACGACCATCCGGGAGCTGCTGCGCTACGAATGGGCCCGCGACGACCGTGACCCGCACCTGGCGCTCGCGACCGTGGAGGCGGACGCGTTCTGCCATTCGATGGTCCGCGCGCTGGTGGGCGCGCTGCTGATGGTCGGGGACGGGCGGCGCGAGGTGGAGTGGCCCGCCGAGGTGCTCGCGGCGCGCGTCCGCGACTCCGGTGTGAACGTGTCGCCCGCGCACGGACTGTCGCTGGAGGAGATCCGCTACCCGGCGGACGACAGCATGGCCAAGCGCGCGCAGGAGACGCGCCGCGTCCGGACGCTCAACGCCGTCGCGGCCGCGGAAGCCGCCCAGGCCGCCGAGGCGGAAACCGCGGGACCGGAAGGAACCGACACGTCGTCCCAGCGGGAAACGTCCTAGCGGGGTGCGGCGGGCGGGTCAGCCTCCGGTGCGGGCGACGATCGGGCGGAGGTCGTAGTCCAGGAAAAGCTGGGCGGCCTGCTTGATCGTCGGGTCGCCGGGCTTGGCCTTCTTGCCGTTCGCCCACTGCACGTAGGCGTAGGCGACGTACCGGCCGCGGACGGTCGCGGCGGCGTATCCGCCGGCCCGGTCCAGGTCCGGGGCGTTCTTGCCGCCCAAGCCGCGGAACCACTCGTACTTGGCGGGGTTCCCGGCCTTGCTGATCGCGAGCGCGGCCTCCCGCGTCGGCATCACCGCGACGCCGGAGGTGACCGCGAGCGAGCTCGCCCGGTCGATGTACGTCGCGCGGACGATCTTGCGGACCTGCTGGCGCTCCAGCGCCTTGAGCATCGCGCCCCTGGCCGCGTACGACGCCTCGAGGTTCAGGGACCAGCGCTCGCGGGTGAAGGTCCGTCCGCCGAGGTTGATGACCTCGGTGGGGAACACGTCGCGGAACGTCAGGTCCTTGGTGTCGGACTTCTCGTTCGTGATGTCCACGGGCGTGGACGGGACGGCGGGGCCGGACGGGGGCGCCGCCGGTGTGGACTGCGTCGCGGCGGGCGACTCGACCGCCTGGCCCTTCCCCTGGCCGCCGGAGCCCGGCCCGCCGATGACGAACAGGGCGGCGGTGGCGGCGAGGACCGCGGCAGCGCCGCCGCCGATCAGCAGCGGCCTGCGCCTGCCGCCGCCTCCGCCGCGCCGCGCGGGGGCTCCGGGCGGGGGCGGGGTGCCGATCGGGGCGCCGCCCTCGGCGTGGTAGACCGGCGTGATCACCTGGACCTGCTCGGTGGTCGCCGCGGCCTCACCGGCGGCGCCGGTGTGCGGGAACGGTCCGCTGCCGGTGGGCGGCTCGACGCCGGGCGGCAGGATCGCGTCCGGTACGAGGACCGGTGCGAGCGACGCCGACGTCGCGTTCTCGGCCTGCTTGGCCTTCTCGAACGCGGGATCCGGTTCGGGCGGGGCGGTGAGGGTCTCCCCGGCCTGGGCGGGCTGCTGTTCTACGGGAGCGTCCACAGCGGTCTCCTCCGGTGCGGCGCCGTCCGGACGGACGGGCGGGAAGCCGTCGGGATCGGTGTCGCCGCCGGCGGGCGGACGCTTCACGATCGGCTCGGCGGGCACGGCACGCCGGGAGTCGACGCTGGGGACGCCGACTCCGGCGACGAGCGTCCCGGGCGGGACGCCGGTGGTCTCGGACCCGGCCGGACGTTCCTCGGCGGTCACGTCGGCGGAGTCGTCGGCGGAGACGTCCGTGGAGTCGTCCGCGGCCGGGGTGTCCTCGGGAGCGTCCCCGGCCTCGGCGGCCCACCAGGGCGCCTCCAGGCCGAACGCGGGCGGCCTGAGGGAGGGGCTCGGCGTTTCCGCGACGGGGGCGTCCGCGTCGCCGAAGCTGGGCGGCACCGAACCGGCGGGGACGTCGGACGTCCCCGCCGGATCGGCGGACTCCCGGGTGTCTCTAGGTCCAGACATAGGCAGAGAGGGTATTCAAACAGGTCACTTTTGGAGGGGTTTGCCTTCGGTTTCTCTGTAGTGCAGCGCGAGAGCCAGGTTGCTGCCCTTCACCATCTGCGTGCCGAAGACACGGACGGCGGCATGGTACTTGCTGGCGATCTTCTTGCCGTCCGGCCGCTGCACCCACGTCATCACCAGGTAGTGGCCGCGCGCCTGGAACGTGCCGAGCGCCTCGCCCTTGCCGTTGCTCTTGGAGACGCCCTTGCCGGGCAGTGCCAGCAGGAAGGCGTCCTTGTCGGCGGCGGCCTTGGCGGCCAGCTCGGCCGCGGCCTGGGTCTCGAGGTTGAACACGCCGACGGTGCCGATGAGCGAGCCGGTGGTGAGCGCGTAGGTGGCACGCAGGCCCTGGGTGCAGCCGCCCTTCTTGAGGGCCTTGTCCAGCCGGTCGCCGCCGGCGATGCCGGTGCAGTTCTTGGTCGAGGCCGCGGCCGTCCGCACGTACCTGTACTTGCCGACCTTGAACTTCCCGTTGCCGAAGACCTCCTTGAGCGTCAGCGGGTTCGGGTCGGTGGTGCGGCTCTGCAGCTTCACCGGCGCGAGGACGGGCTGCGGCGGGGTCGGGGTGGCCTGCTGCGGCTGCTTGGACTCGGCGGCCTTGGGCGACGCCGGCTTGGAGTCGTCCTTCAGCGCCGACGACAGCGCGACGCCGCCGCCGATGAGGAGGAGCCCGGCGGCCACCGCGCCGCCGATGACCAGCGGCATGCCGCGGCGCCGCTCGGGCTGGTCCGGCGGGAAGGGCCGGTCTGAGGGGTCTGAGGGGAAGGACTGGTCTGGCGGGAAGGAGGGGGGTGCGTTCCCTGCGGCGGGCTCGTCGGCCCATGCGGCGGTCTGATCCGCCGCCCCGCCGTACGGTTCGCCGCCGTACGGCTCGCGACCGTGTGGCTCGTTGCCGAAGGATTCGCTGCCGTACGGCTTGCCGCCGAAAGGCTCGTTGCCGTACGGCATCGCACCTGGCCCCTCGTCGCGTGGCGCGAAGGGGGCTTCGTCGTTGTCGTGGCCGTACGGCGGCGCTTCGGCTCCGGGTCCGTACGGCGCGTGCGGCGGCTGATGATGAGGGGGCCAGCCGCCGGGCTTGCCTTGATCGCCCGGATAACCCATGGCTTGGACCTTACCGTTCCTCGTTCAGGGCTCTGGACCTACAAGACACCCACATGACATGGGGGCGAACCGGACGCCGGAGATTTCGCGAAGGTCACGGCCGGGTTCATCGCCAGCCGAAGTCCTGTGTCCACAGTGGGCCGCCGGGCCCGGACGCCTTCCCGACGCCGATGGCGCGCAGGTCGCAGTTCAGGATGTTGGCACGGTGTCCCGGGCTGTCCATCCATCCCTTCATCACGGCCGCGGCGGTCGAGTAGCCCTTCGCGATGTTCTCCGCGCCGGGGCTGGGGTAACCGGCGTCCTCCATCCGCTGCCACGGGCTGTCGCCGTTGCGCGAGGTGTGGTCGAAGTAGCGGTTGGCGGCCATGTCGGCGGAGTGCTTGCGGGCCGCGGTGACGAGCCGCTGGTCGACGTGCAGCGGCCGGCAGCCGGCCTTGGCACGCTCGGCGTTGGTGAGCGACACCACGGCGGCCTCCGCGTCGGCCGACCCGGCCGAACCGCCGGGCGCGCGGGCACCGTCGCCCGGTGTCCTGCTCCCCTCGGGCGGAGTGCCGGGCTCGGACGGCTTGTTCGGCGTGCCGCCAGGGGCGCGCATCGTCTTCAGCGGCGGTGTTGGCACGCCCGCGTTGGGGGCGGGGGCGCTCGTGGGCTTCTTGGCGCCGCCCGCGGTGCCCGGTTCGGGCTGGGGGCCTGTCGACGGGTCGCTCTGCGGCCCGGGCTCGACGATGCCGGGCGGGCGTTCCCCGGGCCCGGACGCGGTGGTCCGCTCCGAGCGCAGCTCCGGCAGCAGCAGCCGGTCGATCGCGACGCCGATGCCGAGGGCGACGGTGGACGCGGTGACGGCCACGACGATCCCGGTCGCGCTCTTGCGCCGGCGAGGCGTCCGGCCGCCTTCTTTCCCGCCCTGTGGCGGGCCGGTGCGGGGCGCGCCGCGGCGGGGGCGGCCACTGGCGACGAGCTCGTCGCCATAGGGATTGGTGCGGCGGGGGGCGGCGGCAGGGGACGCGGCGCCGGGTCGCCCGTGGTACCCGGGCTGGCGGCGTCCGGCGGGATCACCTGGTCTGCGGGGAGTGGACAGCGGGGGCTCCCGGGTGCGGGCCGGCACAAGCCGGCGTGGACCGGTCGCCCGGCACAATATCCCGCTATTCACCCCCTGTTACCAAGATAGACCAAAAAAGATCAAACGAAGTACGCAGAGTAACTTGACCGGCGCTGACCGTTCCCATTTGAACCGCTGGAACGAGCCACGGAACGGTCGCGAGGCCCCGAGGGCGCGGGCCGTTTTGACCCCTGCCCAAGGGGCCGAGTATCCTGCCTGTTTGTTGTGTGCGTCGTGCCCGCCGTCGGCGGGCTGGATGACGACGCGACGTCGGTGTGCTCCAAGAGTGTTCACGTCAGGCGACGTGAGCGCCGGTCCGGGCCCCGGCATCCCGGAGCGCCAGGTCGGACGATCCTCTGATCGGCGCGAGCAGGATTTCCGCTGACGGCGCTCGCCCGTGAGGGCGGGCGAGGATCGAAACCGCCTGTAAGTCGACGAGAAACGAAGGCCTACGACCGTGCGCACGTACACCCCTAAGCCCGCTGACGTCCAGCGTCAGTGGTACGTCATCGACGCGACCGATGTCGTGCTTGGCCGTCTCGCCAGTCAGGTCGCGCAGCTGCTGCGGGGTAAGCACAAGCCGATCTACGCGCCGCACCTCGACACCGGTGACTTCGTCGTCATCGTGAACGCCGAGAAGGTGGCGCTGTCCGGCAACAAGCTGGAGCAGAAGCGCGCCTACCGGCACTCGGGCTACCCGGGCGGCCTCCGCTCGGTGACCTACGCCGACCTGCTGGCCAAGCACCCCGAGCGGGCCGTCGAGAAGGCGATCAAGGGCATGCTGCCCAAGAACTCCCTCGGCCGGAAGATGTTCGGCAAGGTGAAGGTCTACGCCGGGCCGGACCACCCGCACCAGGCGCAGAAGCCGGTTCCGTTCGAGATCACCCAGATCAGCCAGATCAAGAAGTGACACCCGCGCACGCCACCCGCGTGCGCACCCGGAAACAGTGGCCGCCGGGGCACCCGTGAGACGGGCCAGCCGCCCTGGCTAGAACACCCCAAGGAGAACCGTGGACGAGATCACCGAGCCGGCCGTCGAGGCCGACTCGTACGAGGACGCGCCGTCCGAGTACAGCACCGAGACCCCCGAGACCGCGGGCGAGAGCCTTCTCGGCCAGCCCGTCGCGACCGGCCCCGCCGCCGGCACCGGCCGCCGCAAGCAGGCCATCGCGCGGGTCCGCATCGTCCCCGGCACCGGCCAGTGGAAGATCAACGGCCGCACCCTGGACCAGTACTTCCCGAACAAGGTCCACCAGCAGATCGTGAACGAGCCGTTCGTGCTGCTGAGCCTGGAGGGCCAGTTCGACGTGCTCGCGCGCGTGAACGGCGGCGGCACCACCGGCCAGGCCGGTGCGCTGCGCCTCGGCATCTCCCGCGCGCTGCAGTTCGGCAACATCGAGCACCGCCCGGCCCTGAAGAAGGCCGGCTTCCTCACCCGTGACGCGCGGGTGCCGGAGCGCAAGAAGGCCGGCCTCAAGAAGGCCCGCAAGGCTCCTCAGTACAGCAAGCGCTGAGTTTGCCCAGGGGGGCGACCCCCTGGAACCCCCGTCAGGCACGGTGGGCACGTTTCCCGAGCCGCTGGCGCGTCCCGTGAAACGCACCCACCGTGCTCGGGTCCTGCGACCTCCGGCGCTGGAGCGCCTCCGGCCGCACGACCCGTGACCTTGGCTTAGGTTCGAGCGGCCGGGTCATGGGCGCCTCCGGCCGCACGGCCCGTGATCTTGGCTTGGGTTCGAGCGCCCGGGGGTCATGGGCGCCCTCCGGCCGCACGGCCCGTGGCCTTGGCTTGGGTTCGAGTGCCCGGGGGCATGGGCGCCTCCGGCCGCACGAACCGTAGCCCGGCTGAGGTCTCTTCCAAGGGGTGGGCTGGTCACTCCAGACGTCGTCGTGGACGGTCTACGCCGGTTGTTGGGGGTTCGCAGGGGCGGTGGCCACTAGATTTGACCGCGCGGAGCGGGTCGGGGCGTGAGTCCCGGCTCTGGTCCGCGCGGTCTTTCTTCTTTTATCGGGAGTGAAACTGTGGGTCGTCTCTTCGGGACCGATGGCGTACGTGGGCTCGCCAACCGTGATCTGACCGCCCCGCTCGTGATGGACCTGTCCGTCGCGGCGGCGCGGGTGCTGGGCGAGCAGGGTGCGTTCAAGGGGCACCGGCCGCTGGCGGTGGTCGGGCGCGATCCGCGGGCGTCCGGCGAGTTCCTGGAGGCGGCCGTGGTGGCGGGGCTCGCGAGTTCCGGGGTGGACGTGCTGCGCCTCGGCGTCCTGCCGACGCCCGCGGTGGCGCACCTCACGCACCAGCTGGACGCCGACCTCGGCGTGATGCTGTCGGCGTCGCACAACCCGGCCCCCGACAACGGCATCAAGTTCTTCGACCGCAGCGGCCACAAGCTGCCCGACGAGCTCGAAGACCGCATCGAGGCGCGGCTCGGCGAGGTGTGGGACCCGCCGATCGGCGCGGGCGTCGGGCGGGTCCGCGAGGCGCACGGCGCGGTCGAGCAGTACGTTGCGCATCTGCTGTCGACGGTCCCGGTGTCGCTGGACGGCCTGCGCGTCGTGGTCGACTGCGCGAACGGGGCGTCCAGCGACGTGGCGCCCGAGGCGCTGCGCCGCGCGGGCGCCGAGGTGATCACGATCGGCACGGCGCCGGACGGGCTGAACATCAACGCGGGCTGCGGGTCCACGCATCTGGAGGCGCTGCAGCAGGCCGTCCGGGAGCACGGCGCGGACGTGGGCATCGCGAACGACGGCGACGCCGACCGCTGCCTCGCGGTGACCGGGTCCGGCGAGATCGTGGACGGCGACCAGATCATGGCGATCCTGGCGCTGGACCTGCGGGAGGCGGGCGCGCTCGCCGCCGACACCGTCGTCGCGACCGTGATGTCGAACCTCGGGTTCAAGCTCGCGATGCGCGAGGCCGGGATCACCGTGGTGGAGACGGCGGTCGGCGACCGGTACGTGCTGGAGGCGATGAAGGAGGGCGGGTTCGGCTTCGGCGGCGAGCAGTCCGGGCACGTGATCATGCTGGATCACGCGACGACGGGCGACGGCGTCCTGACGGGCCTGCACCTGCTCGCCGCGATGGTGCGCCGCGGCCGGCCGCTGGACGAGCTGACGAAGGTGATGACGCGGCTGCCGCAGGTGCTCATCAACGTCAGGGACGTCGACAAGAACCAGGCGAAGACCTCGCCCGAGCTGGCCGCGGCCGTCGCCGCTGCCGAGGCCGAGCTCGGGGAGACCGGGCGCGTCCTGATCCGGCCGAGCGGTACCGAGCCGATGGTCCGGGTGATGGTCGAGGCGGCGTCGGAGTCTCAGGCGCAGTCGGTCGCCGAGCACCTGGCCGGTGTGGTGAAGACCGCGCTCTCCTAGGTCTCGTCGATCTCCAGTCGTCCCACCTTGAGGTGCCTGATCTCCACGGTTCCGGCTTCGAGGTGGTCGATGAGGGCGCGCTTGACGACGAGCTTTCCGATCGCGACGGCGCCGATCGCCAGCGCGCCTACCGCCATCGAGCCCAGCGCGAGCGCCCCGAGGGCGTTGCCGGGGCGCAGCGTGAAGCCGGTGAGGGACGCGCCGGTCACCTCGGCGCCCGTCGCACGCGCGCCCACCCCGCGTTCTGTCCGGACGCGGGGCCGCTCGTCGCGCTTGTCCTGCTCGTCGTGGGATTCGCTGCTCATGCGATGAGCATAGGAGTGCCGGGCTAGCACCTTCCGAGGAACGTCTGGAGCGCGTCGTGGTCGGCGCGGGTTATGGGGAGTGAGTACTTCTTCGCGACGGCGACGTATTTGATGCCGTAGGTGCACTGGAACGCCTTCCGCGGCTTCCATTCGCCCGGGCCGGAGTCGCTCTTCTGCCGGTTGGGGACGCCCCACACGGCCAGCAGGTTGGTGTGGTCGTTGGCGAACCGTTCGCGCCGGTCCTCGCTCCAGCGGGACGCGCCCATCCGCCAGGCGAGCGCGAGCGGGTAGAGGTGGTCGATCTGCACCTCGTCCGCGTCCTGTTTGGAGAAGGAGATCTCCTTGCCGGAGTAGGGGTCGCGCAGGCGCCCGGACAGGACGACGCAGCTGCCCCGTTTCCCGACCGCCGTCAGATCGCGGGCGAGGACGTCGTTGCGCTGGTCGCAGCCGTTGCGGTCGATGTCCTTCCAGCGCGTCCCGAACCTGTCGCGCTCGTAGCCGCCGCCGTCGGTCTCGGAGGCGATCCGCAGGCCGGACAGGTCACTGCGGGCCCGCGCCTCGTCCTTGGAGCCGGCTTCGCCGCTCGTGGGCGTGGTGCTGGGCTCGGAGAGCCCGACGTCGGCGCTGCAGGCGGCCAGCGGGGCGGTGAGCGCCAGGCAGGCCAGGGTCGCGCGTCCGGCCGCCCACCGTGTCATGACCTCACCGTCCTGGTTTTTCCATGTTTTTACCCATTAGGGACGATCAAAGCGTACGGAGTGCCGTCGGGGTCACGCCCGTCCGCGGATTGCGGCAACATGTGCCGGGTGCTGCATCTCAGAGCGATCGTCCCGGCCGACCGGACCGAGGCGGTCTGCGACGCGCTGGCGGAGTGCCCCGGGGCCACCAACGTCGTCGTCCTCGCCGGTGCCGCCCGGTCCCCGCGCGGCGACCTGGTGACCGCCGACATCGCCCGCGAGTCCGCCAACGAGATCCTGGACGCGCTGCGCGCCCTCGGCGTCGACCGCGACGGCTCCATCGCCCTCGACAAGGTCGACCTGACGCTCTCCGACAAGGCCGAGGAGGCGATGGAACGTGCCCCCGGCCACGGCGACGACGCCGTCGTCTGGGAGGAGCTCGACCGGCAGGTCAGCGAGGGGACGGCGCTCACCTGGTCGTTCGTCGCGTTCCTCGCGCTCGCCACGCAGCTGGCCGGGATCGCGGCGCTGATCGACTCGCCGATCCTGGTGGTCGGCGCGATGGTGCTCGGGCCGGAGTTCGCCGCCGTCGCGGCGATCTGCTACGGGATCCTGCGGCTGCAGCCGCGGCGGATCGTGCAAGCGGTGCGGGCGCTGGTCATCGGGTTCACCGTCGCGGTCGTGATCACCTATGTGTGCGCGCTGGTCAGCCGGTGGATCGGCGTGATCGAGCTGGACCGGCTGCCCGAGCAGCGCCCGGCCACCGCGTTCATCTACAGCCCGGACCGCTGGTCGTTCATCGTCGCGCTGCTCGCCGGGGCCGCGGGCGTGCTGTCGCTCACCGCGGGCAAGTCGTCGGCGCTGGTCGGGGTGTTCATCTCCGTCACCACCGTGCCCGCCGCCGGGAACCTCGCGGTCGCGCTGGCGCTGCGGCACGGCAGCGAGATCACCGGGTCGCTGCTGCAGCTCGCCGTCAACTTCGCCGGCATGATCATCGCGGGGACGCTGACGCTGCTGGTCCAGCGGGTGCTGTGGGCCGCGGTGCTGCGCGGGCAGGACAGAAGGGTGGCCCGCGGGCGAACTTAGGTCGATCCGGAGTTTGGCCGAAAGGCTGACGCAGATCGCTCTTTAGGCTGACGTGAGGCGCCGAGCCAGCCACTAGGTTCGGGAACATGCCGATCATCGCCACCCAGGGCCTGACGATGAGGTTCCCCCGGGTGACCGCCCTGGACGACCTCTCCTTGGCCGTCGAGCCGGGCGTCGTCGGGCTGGTCGGCGCCAACGGCGCCGGCAAGTCGACGCTCATCAAGATCCTGCTCGGGCTGCTGCCCCCGACCTCCGGGACCGCGTCCGTGCTGGGCCTCGACATCGCCCGCGACGGGCTGCGCATCCGCGAGAGCGTCGGGTTCATGCCCGAGTACGAGTGCCTCCCGCCCGACGTGTCCGCGACCGAGTTCGTCGTCCACATGGCCAGAATGTGCGGGCTGCCGCCGACCGCGGCCCGCGAACGCGCCGCCGACACGCTCCGGCACGTCGGCCTGTACGAGGAGCGCTACCGCCCCATCGGCGGCTACTCCACCGGGATGCGCCAGCGGGTGAAGCTCGCGCAGGCCCTCGTCCACGACCCGAAGCTCGTCTTCCTCGACGAGCCCACCAACGGCCTCGACCCGGCCGGACGCGACGAGATGCTCGACCTCATCCGCCGGATCGGCGCCGAGTTCGGGATCAGCGTCCTGGTCACCTCCCACCTGCTGGGCGAGCTGGAGCGGGTCTGCGACCACGTCGTCATCATCGACGGCGGGAAGCTGCTGCGCTCCCAGGCCGTCGAGGCGTACACGACCGCGAGCGGCGTGCTCACCGTCGAGGTGGAGGAGGGACGCGACCAGCTCGGGCAGCACCTGCACGAGCGGGGCGTCACCGTCCATCCGGAGGGCCGGTTCCTCGTCGTCGACATCGCCGGCGAGACGACCTACGACCTGATCCGCGACGGCGTCGCCGACCTCGGGCTGCACCTGATCCGGATGGAGCAGCGCCGCCACCACATCGAGGAGGTCTTCCAGACCGGGCCCGAGCCGCCGGGGCCGTCTGACCCCGCCGGGAGCGTCCCGCAGGAG
Organism: Actinomadura sp. 3N508; assembly: GCF_044326375.1. Taxonomy (NCBI): domain Bacteria; kingdom Bacillati; phylum Actinomycetota; class Actinomycetes; order Streptosporangiales; family Thermomonosporaceae; genus Actinomadura; species Actinomadura sp. 3N508. The sequence continues at coordinate 1,124,728 of NZ_JBIRAX010000001.1, read as the reverse complement.
GTGTCCGGATGAGCGAAGCGAACCGGGGGGTGTGGGGGGTCGACCCCCCACAGGGAGCAGGGATGAGCACGAGCACCATCCATGACATCGGGTACCGGCACTACGAGGGGCGCCGCAACGGCCGCTCCTACGTGCTGCGGTCCCTGTACGTGCACAACCTGCGCGCCGCGTTCGGCCTCGGCCGCCCCGCCCGCGCGAAGATCATGCCGTTCATCCTCGGCGCGCTCATGCTGCTGCCGGCCGCCGGGTCGGTCGCGGCGTTCGCGTTCACCAACGAGGAGGACGCGCTCATCCCGTACTCCGAGTACGCGGACCTCATGCAGGTGATCTTGGCGATCTTCCTGGCCACGCAGGCGCCGGTGCTCGCCTCGCGGGAGGTGCGCTTCCACGTCATCCCGCTGTACTTCTCCCGCCCGGTCGGCCATCTCGACTTCGTCCTGGCCAAGGGCGGGGCTATGGTGACCGCGCTGTTCGCGATGCTGGCGGTGCCCGTCGCCGTCCTGTACGTCGGCGGGCTGGTCACCAAGGCGCCCGACTCGGGGGAGCAGCTCCTGAAGTTCCTCGGCGCGCTCGTCGGCTGCGTGCTGTACGCGCTGGTCCTCGCCGCCATCGGGATGGTCGTCGCGGCGTTCACGCCGCGGCGCGGCTTCGGCGTCGCCGCGGTCATCGCCGCCTACATGGTCCCGACCGCGGTCGCGGGCGCCGTCCAGGGCATCGCCGAGGCGGAGACGAACTTCACCCTCCAGGGCTGGATGGGGCTGCTGGCGCCGTTCAACCTGGTCGACATCGTCGAGGTCCGGCTGCTCGGCGCCGAGTCGTCGTCGCCCGGGATCGCGCCCGGGATCACCGGCGGCGTGGTCGCGCTGGCGGTGTGCGCCGCCCTCGTCCTGGGCTCGATCGCGATTCTCTACCGCCGGTTCCGGAAAGCGGGCCTCTCATGAGTGAGCTGATCCTCGACAAGGTGTCGCGCTGGTACGGCAACGTCGTCGCCGTCAACGGCGTGTCGATGACGGTCGGGCCGGGCGTGACCGGGCTCCTCGGGCCGAACGGCGCCGGGAAGTCGACGCTCATCCACATGATGGGCGGGTTCCTGGAGGCGTCGTCCGGGTCCGTCACGCTGGACGGGACGCGGCTGTGGCAGAACCCCGGCGTCTACCGCAAGCTCGGCCTCGTCCCGGAGCGGGAGTCGGCGTACGACTTCCTCACCGGCGAGCAGTTCATCGTCGCGATGGCCAAGCTGCACAAGCTGCCCGACCCGGGCGCCGCCGCGCGCCGCGCCATCGGCCTCGTCGAGATGGAGTACGCCGCCTCCCGGCAGATCGGCAACTACTCCAAGGGCATGAAGCAGCGCATCAAGATGGCGTCCGCGCTGGTGCACGACCCGCCCGTCCTCCTGCTGGACGAGCCGTTCAACGGCATGGACCCGCGCCAGCGGCTCCAGCTGATGGACCTCATCCGCCGGATGGCCGACGAGGGCCGCACGATCCTGTTCTCGTCGCACATCCTGGAGGAGGTCGAGCGGCTCGCGACCCATATCGAGGTGATCGTCGCGGGGCGGCACGCCGCGTCCGGCGACTTCCGCAAGATCCGGCGGCTGATGACCGACCGGCCGCACATCTTCCTCGTCCGCTCCTCCGACGACCGGCGGCTCGCCGCCGCGCTCATCGCGGACGGCTCGGCCCGCAGCGTCCAGCTCACCGAGAAGGGCCTGCAGATCGAGGCCGTCGACTTCCAGCGCTTCACCTGGCTGCTGCCGCAGGTCTCGCGGGACGCCGACGTGCGGCTCTGGGAGGTCTCCCCGGCGGACGAGTCCCTCGAAAGCGTCTTCTCCTACCTGGTGGCCCGATGAACTCCACGATCGCGATGATCACGTTCCGGTCGATGCTCGGCCGCAAGCGTGCGCTGCTCCTGCTCGGACTGCCGCTGATCCTGCTCGTCCTGGCGGCCATCCTCCGCGTGACCGGCAACAACGACCTGGACGTCTCCTCCGAAGTCCTGCAGCAGTTCGGTCTCGCGACCCTGCTGCCGCTGCTCGCGCTGATCGCCGGCACGGGCGTGATCGGCCCGGAGATCGACGACGGCCAGATCATGTACGTGCTGACCAAGCCGATCCCGCGGGAGGTGATCGTGCTGACCAAGCTGGTCGTCGCGATCATCCTGGTGACGGTGTTCGCGGTCGTCCCGACGCTGCTGGCGGGGCTGGTGCTGATCGGCATGACCGCGGAGGTGACGGTCGCGTACACGGTCGGCGTCCTGGTCGGCGGGGTCGCCTACAGCGCGGTGTTCGTCGCGCTCGGCGTCGCCAGCCGCAACGCCGCCACGATCGGCCTGCTGTACGCGCTGGTGTGGGAGACGCTGCTCGGCAGCTTCGCGCCGGGCGCCAAGTCGGCGTCCATCCAGCAGTGGTCCCTGTCGGTCACCGACTCGCTCACCAGCGCGTCGCCGGTCGAGTCGACGGTCAACCTGACGGTGGCGATCTCGCTGCTGGCGGCGGTCACGCTCGTGGCGACGTTCCTGGCGGCCGTCAAGCTCCGCACCCTCACGGTCGCCAGCGCCGACTGACCGGCGGCGCGTGCGCCCCTGCGGCTCGCATCGGCCCGGACGTGTTACAACGGGCTGGAGGGTTCGTCCAGCAGGGGAGTGTGCGCCGTGCCAGTCTCAGGGTCGGTCTCGCGCCGTCGGTTCCTGGCCGGGACGGGCGCGGTGGGGGCGGGGATCGCCATCGGCGGCGCCGTCGAGGAGCTGTTCGCGGGGGACGCGGACGCCGCGCCGATCGGCGCCCGCGACGGGTACGGCCCCCTGGTGCCCGACCCGAAGGGCCTGCTCGATCTGCCCCGCGGCTTCCAGTACACCGTGCTGTCCCGGGAAGGCGAGCCGCTGCGGTCGGGGGAGGGGCCGGTGCCGAGCAACTGCGACGGCATGGCGGCCTTCCCCACCTCCGGCGGCGGCACGTGGCTCGTCCGCAACCATGAGAACCGGCGGGACGCCGAGCACCGGGTCCCGCCGGTCCAGGGCCTCACCTACGACCCCGAGGGGCTCGGCGGCTGCACGGCGCTGCAGCTCGACGGCGCCGGACGGGTCCGCACCGAACGCGTCGCCATCGCCGGGACGGCGGTGAACTGCGCGGGCGGCCCCACCCCGTGGAACACCTGGCTGACCTGCGAAGAGACCGAAGACCGGGCGGGCACCGACGGCTACACCAAAGATCACGGGTTCATCTTCGAGGTCGACCCGTACCGGCCGGACCGGACCGTCCCGGAGCCATTGGCCGCGATGGGACGCTTCCAGCACGAGGCGGTCGCCGTCGACCCCCGCGACGGCGCCGTGTACGAGACCGAGGACGCGTTCGACAAACCGTTCGGCCTGTTCTACCGGTTCCTGCCGGAGAAGCCGAAGGGCGGGGCCGGGAGCCTGCGGGCCGGTGGACGGCTTGAGGCGCTGCGCGTCCGCGACGTCCCCGACCTGTCGGTGGTGCAGAAGCCCGGCACGGTGTTCGACCACGTCGAGTGGGTGCCGGTGCCCGACCCGCTCGCCAGGGAGACGCCCATCCGCTTCCAGGACTTCGGGCCCGGCGGCATCACGCACGCGCAGAAGCTGGAGGGCTGCTACTGGGGCGGCGACCGCGTCTACTTCGTGTCGAGCTACGCCCGGACGAAGGAGGGGTCGCGCGCCGACCACTTCGGGCAGGTGTGGTCGTACGAGCCGTCCCGGCGCCGCCTCACCCTGGTGATCGTGTTCGGCCCGGACACCGACGTGGAAGCGCCCGGTGATTCGCCGGACAACATCTGCCTCGCCCCGCAGGGCGGCCTGATGGTCTGCGAGGACGGCGGCGGCGCCCAGCACGTCTACGGCGTGACCCGGCGGCGCACGGTGTATCCGATGGCCCGGAACAGGCAGAACATCGGCACGGACGACAAGCCCGAATGGGGCGAGTTCGCAGGCGTCACGTTCTCCCGCGACCGTCACCCGACCATGTTCGTCAACGTCTACGAACCAGGCACGACCTTCGCGATCACCGGCCCCTGGGACCGCCGCTAGTGCAGGAGCTGGACCAGCTCTCCCGCGACGATGCCGTAGAACGGGTTGCTGAACGCGGTGACGGTCAGCGCGACGCCGTCCGGCAGCTCCTCGACGTCGCCGACGTTCTCGGGCAGCACCACGAACGCGCCGACGACGATGAGGAACCCCGCGACCGACTCCAGCGGCACCCAGCGGCCCACCCGCTCCACGAGCCCGGCCCCGGCGAGCACCGCCATCACCGTGGCGAAGATCACCATGGACGCGACGGGCATCGCCGTCTCGGCCGTCGGTGACGGGGTCGGGTCGAGCGGCGGCCCGCCGAGCAGGGCGCTCGCCAGGCTCGCCGCCCCGTTGATCAGGAACGCGCCGTTCAGGTCGGGCTCCTCGCCGGGCGCCAGCTCGCCGTTGACGGTCTCGTACGACACGACCGTGCCGAGCCGCAGCGCGAACAGCGACAGCGCGCCGACGAGCACCGGACGCGCGATCATGTCCCGCCAGCGGAGCGGGATCAGGCTCGGGCGTTCCACGTCCGGCGCCTCCTCATCCGGCTCCTCGCCGAACCGGGCGCCGAGGAAGTGCGCGGCGAGGGAGCCGCTCGCGATGGACGTGACGACCGTGACGGTCAGGTCCTCGGTGAGCAGGAACGCCGCCACCCCGAACACCGTCGACACCCCGCCCGCCACCTTGCGGTCGCGGATGTAGCCGAACCCGACCGAGGCCAGCAGCACACCGACGCCCGCCACCGCGCCCGCGACCACGCCCGCGTCGAACAGCCCGATCAGCGGCTCGTACAGGCCGGTGGCGCCGAGCACGACCGTGGGCACCGACGCCAGCAGCACGATGTAGAAGATCTGCGGGCGCTCCTTCGCCGCCTGCGTCGCGACCGCGACGGACTCGGCGGTGAAGTTCATCGGGGTGACGACCCGGGTCAGGGCGCCGAGCACCGCCGCGATCGCGAAGCCGATCGCGGCGGCCCGGCCCCGGTAGCCGTGCCGGACGGCGTACAGCCCCTCGCCGATCCCGTCGGCGCACATCCCGAGTGCCGCGATGACGGCACCGAGCATCAGCCGTCGCGGCCCTGTGCCGCGGCCCGCCGCTCCTCGATCTCGCGGGCGCGGGCGGTCTGCGGGGTGCCGCCGCGGTCCCGGCCGAGCTTGCCCGCCGCCACCGACGACGCCAGCACCTCGCAGATCAGCCGCACGCCGAGCAGGCTCGTCACGTCCGACTGGTCGTAGGGCGGCGAGACCTCGACGATCTCCATGCCGAGCAGCCCCTCGGCGGCGAACCGGCGGACGAGCTTCAGCACCTCGCGCGGGTAGAGCCCGCCGGGCTCCGGCCATCCCGTCCCGGGCGCGAATCCGGGGTCGACGGCGTCGATGTCGAACGACAGGTACACGCCTTCGGCACCGCCGCTCCAGGCGACCTCCAGCGCGAGGTCGGCGGTCTTCTCCACGCCGAGCCGCTCGACGTCCTCCGCCGTCATCACCAGCGAGCCGCCCTCGCGTGCGGGCGCGACACCGGGCCGCGGGACCTGCCAGCCGCCGATCCCGATCTGCACGAGGTTGCCCAAGTCGAAGTGGTGCTCGTGCGCGGCCCAGTACCAGGGCGTGGTGTGCATGCGCTCGTCGAGGTCGCGCTTCTGGGTGTCGAGGTGCCGGTCGAAGTGGATGACGCCGATCTTCTTGCCGAAGGCGTTCATCACGCCCCTGGCGGTCGGGAACCCGATCGAGTGGTCGCCGCCGAGCACCACCGGGAACGTCCCGTGCGCCACCAGGTGCTCCAGGCCCTTGGTGATCTGGTCGAACGCCTTCTCGATGTTGGCCGGGGTGATGAAGATGTCGCCGACGTCCACCATGTCGAGCTGCTCGCGCAGGTCGATGCCCTTCTCGAAGTAGTACGGCGAGTACAGCGAGGAGATCCGCCGCATCCCCTCCGGCCCGAACCGGGGGCCTGGACGGTAGGTGGTGCCGGTGTCGAGCGGCGCGCCGACGACGGCGACCTCGTGCTCGCCGACCTTGGTGACGTCCTCCAGGAACGGCGCCTTCAGGAACGTGTTGATGCCGGAGAAGTGCGGCAGCTCGCCGCGCTGGAAGGTGGACGCCATCGCCTTGTCCTCGATGGAGTCCGCCGGGGGCAGGCCGAGCCGGTGCGTGCGGCGCAGCTCCTCCTGGAACCGGTCGTCGGTGAGCTCGGCCTCCAGGTGCTTGGCCTTCTCACCGTCCAGGCTCGCCCGTGGATCCTCGTCCTCGCCTCGCCCGCCCATGCCGCCCTCCCGACTCTGGGTGATCACGCGTACGCAGGCGGTGCTTCCCAGCGGATGTGGCGTTAGCGCAAAGGCGAGGTAGCGCTTCGGTCAGAGGCGGCCAGGGGGCTAGATGCGGCGCAGGCGGACGCGCTGGACGGCGTGCTCGCGGTCCTTGTGCAGGACGAGGGTGGCGCGGGCGCGCGTCGGGAGGATGTTGGAGACGAGGTTGATCTCGTTGACGTCGCGCCAGACGCGCTGGGCGAACGCGGCGGTCTCGTCCTCGTCCAGGTCCTTGGCGTACTTGTGGAAGTAGGAGCGCGGGTCGGTGAACGCGGTGCGGCGCAGCGCGAACAGCCGGTCGATGTACCACTGCCGGATGTCCTCGACGCGGGCATCGACATAGATGGAGAAGTCGAAGAAGTCGGATACGCCGAGCGCGCCGGGCGGCGGGGCCTGCAGCACGTTCAGGCCCTCGACGATCAGGATGTCGGGCCGCCGGACGGTCTGGATCGCGTCCGGGACGATGTCGTACTCCAGGTGCGAGTACACCGGGATCGTCGCCTCGTCCGCGCCCGACTTGATCGACGAGACGAACCGGACGAGGGCGCGCCGGTCGTAGGACTCGGGGAAGCCCTTGCGGTCCAGGATCCCGCGCTCGGTCAGGACGGCGTTCGGGTGCAGGAAGCTGTCGGTGGTGACCAGCTCCACGGTCGGGTGCTCCGGCCAGCGGGCGAGGAGCGTGCGCAGCAGCCGCGACGTCGTGGACTTGCCGACGGCGACGCTGCCCGCGACGCCGATGATGAACGGGGTGGGCTGCACCTCGCCGCCGAGGAAGCCGCTGACGGTGTCGCGAAGCCGCCCGTCCGAAAGGAAGAAAAGGTTCAGTAACCGGGAAAGCGGCAGGTAGACCTCCTCGACCTCGGTGATGTCGATCGGGTCCTTGAGGCCGCGCAGCGCGTCCAGTTCGCCGGGCGTGAGGGGCAGCGGCGTGTTCTCGCGCAGGCCCCGCCAGGCGTCCCGGGAAAGTTGCACGTAGGGGCTCGGCACGCTGTCCCATCCGGTCGTCATGGCTGAACAGTAACCGGGTGGCTGAACCGGTCACGGCGTTTTCACCGGTCGTCCACGTTAGCGTCACCCGGCTACGTCACTCGCAGTAGGCCCCTGGTCGGAGCACCGAATAGAGTTGCCGCCATGTGCGGAATCGTGGGGTACGTAGGCGGCCGTCCGGCGCTCGACGTGGTCGTGGAGGGCCTGGCGCGGCTGGAGTACCGCGGCTACGACTCGGCCGGGGTGGCCGTGCTGGCCGACGGGAAGCTGGCGACGGCGAAGCGCGCGGGCAAGCTCGCGAACCTGCGGGGTGCGCTGGACGAGGAGCCGCCGCCCGCCGGGACGCTCGGCATGGGGCACACCCGGTGGGCGACGCACGGCCCGCCGAACGACCGCAACGCGCACCCGCACGTCGACTGCACCGGCTCCGTCGCGGTGATCCACAACGGGATCATCGAGAACTTCGCCGAGCTGCGCGCCGAGCTGGCGGAGGGCGGCCACGGGCTCGCCTCCGACACCGACACCGAGGCGGTCGCGCACCTGCTGGAGGACGAGCTGAAGGCGGGCGGCGGCCTCGCCGACGCGATGCGCCGCGTCTGCCGCCGGCTGGACGGCGCGTTCACCCTGGTCGCGGTGCACACCGGCGACCCTGACCTGGTCGTCGGCGCCCGCCGGAACTCGCCGCTGGTCGTCGGGGTCGGGGAGGGCGAGAACTTCCTCGCCAGCGACGTCGCCGCGTTCATCGCGCACACCCGCGACGCGATCGAGCTCGGCCAGGACCAGATCGTCGAGCTGCGCGCCGGCGGCGTGACGATCACCGACTTCGAGGGACGTCCCGCCGAGGTGCAGGAGTACCACGTCGACTGGGACGTGTCGGCCGCGGAAAAGGGCGGCTACGACTACTTCATGCTCAAGGAGATCGCCGAGCAGCCGCGGGCGGTCGCCGACACCCTCCTCGGCCGGATCGGCGCGGACGGCCGCCTCCGCCTGGACGAGATGCGCATCCCCGACCGCGAGCTCCGCGAGGTCGACAAGATCATCATCGTGGCCTGCGGGACGTCCTACCACGCCGGGCTGATCGCCAAGTATGCGATCGAGCACTGGGCCGGGCTCCCGTGCGAGGTGGAGCTGGCCAGCGAGTTCCGCTACCGCGACCCGATCCTGTCCCCGGCGACGCTGGTCATCGCGATCTCCCAGTCGGGGGAGACGATGGACGCGCTGATGGCCGTCCGGCACGCCCGGGAGCAGAAGGCGAAGCTGCTGGGCATCTGCAACGTCAACGGGTCGACGCTGCCGCGCGAGTGCGACGGCGTCCTGTACACGCACGCGGGGCCGGAGATCGCGGTCGCGTCCACGAAGGCGTTCCTGACGCAGCTCGTCGCCGTGTACCTCATCGCCCTCTACATCGCGCAGGTGCGCGGTACCAAGTGGGGCGACGAGGTGTTCGCGATGGTGCAGCTCCTGGAGCGGATGCCGGAGAAGGTCGCGAAGGTGCTGGAGACGATGGAGCCCGTCCGGGAGCTGGCCCGGTCGCTGGCGGGCGAGCGGTGCGTGCTGTTCCTCGGCCGCCACGTCGGCTTCCCGGTCGCGCTGGAGGGCGCGCTGAAGCTCAAGGAGCTCGCGTACATGCACGCGGAGGGCTTCGCGGCGGGCGAGCTGAAGCACGGCCCGATCGCGCTGATCGAGGAGGGCCTGCCGGTCGTGGTGATCGTGCCGCCGCGGGCGCGGGACGTCCTGCACGACAAGATCGTCTCGAACATCCAGGAGATCCGGGCCCGCGGCGCCCGGACGATCGTGATCGCCGAGGACGGCGACGAGTCGGTCGTCCCGTACGCGGACACGCTGATCGGCGTCCCGGCCGTCCCGACGCTGCTGCAGCCGCTGGTCACGACCGTCCCGCTGCAGGTGTTCGCGTGCGAGCTGGCCACCGCGAAGGGCCATGACGTGGACCAGCCCCGCAACCTCGCCAAGTCCGTCACGGTCGAATAGGGCGGATTGCCCGGAACCTTCCGCCGCCGGGTCGCGTCCGACGAAGATCGGGATCGGGCCGGTGTCGGGAGGCGGGCGGGTGGCAGCACACGGTGACCTGGGGAACGGCGACGCCGCAAGCGGCGGCGGCGACCTCATAGACCGCAGGTACCTCGACGAACACGACGACCACGGCGAGTTCGGCATCGAGGCGCGCGGTGTGACGCGCGGCTTCGGCACGGTGCAGGCGCTCGGCGGGCTCGATCTCACCGTCCCGTACGGGCAGGTCACGGCGCTGGTCGGGCCGAACGGGGCGGGCAAGACGACGCTGCTGCTCATCCTCGCGACGCTGCTGGCGCCCGACTCGGGCGTGGTCCGGATCGCGGGCCACGACGTGCGGCAGAGCCCGGCCGCGGCCCGCGACGCGCTCGGCTGGATGCCGGACACGTTCGGCGTCTACGACCAGCTCACCGTGGACGAGTACCTGGCGTTCTTCGCCGAGGCATACGGGCTGCCCAGGGAGGAGCGGCAGCGCCGGGTCAGGGCGCTGCTCAGCCTCGTCCACCTGGACGACCGGGTCGGGCAGCCCGTCCACGCGCTGTCGCGCGGGCAGAAGCAGCGGCTCGGCCTGGCCCGCGCGCTGGTGCACCGCCCCCGCGTCCTGCTCCTGGACGAGCCCGCCTCCGGCCTCGACCCCCGCTCCCGGATCGAGCTGCGCGACCTGCTGCGCTCGCTGGCCGCGGACGGTGCCGCGATCCTGGTGTCGAGCCACATCCTCAGCGAGCTGGAGGAGATCGCCGACCGGGTCGTCCTGGTCGACAACGGGCGGACGGCGGGCGACCACGCCATGGCGGACCTCGCCGGCGTCGAGGCCCGCGTCCGCTGGCGGATCCGCTCGCTCGACCCCGCGCTGCTGGCCACGACCCTCGCCCGCGTCCTCGACGGGCGCGAGGGCCTCGCACCGGCCGCCGACCTGCCGGGCGCGACCGAGGTCGGCCCGCTCACCGAGGCCGAGGCCGCGGCGCTGCTGGCCGAGCTGGTCGCCGCGGGCGTCCCCGTCACCGGCCTCGCGCCCGCCGGCAGCGCGCTCGAATCGGCCTATCTCGCGATGACCGAGAACCGGAGGTGAGGCGGCCATGACCGCACATGGGATCGGCCTGGTGGCCCGGCAGGAGGTCAGGACCCGGCTGCGGACGGGCCGCTGGAAGATACTGCTGGCCGCCTGGTTCGTGATCGTCAACGGGCTGGGGCTGCTGCTGCGGCTGGCGCTGGAGGTCGACGAGACCTCCACCTTCGGCGACCCGGGCGTGTCGATGTTCGGCACCGTGCTGTTCGGCGTGCTGGTGCTGACGCTGCTGGTCACCCCCGCGCTCAGCGGCCAGTCCATCAACGGGGACCGCGAGCGCGGGACGCTCGCCACGCTCCAGGTCACCCGGCTCACCCCCGCCGACATCGCGCTCGGCAAGCTCGCCGCGGCCTGGGGGACCGGGCTGCTCACGCTGGTGCTCACCCTGCCGTGCGTGCTGTGGCCGGTCGCGGAGGGCGCGATCGGGGTCGGCCGGGCCGTGGTCGTCCTGCTGGTCAGCGCCCTGCTGATCGGTGTGGTGTGCGCGGTGTCGCAGGCGTGGTCGGCGCTGCTCGCGCGCAGCATCACCTCGGTGCTCATGGCGTACATGACGGTCTTCGGGCTGCTGGCGGGCACGCCGCTGCTGTACACGCTCGCCGTTCCGATCACCACCGACCACAAGCGGGTGTACTCCGACTACGGCTCCTACGAGCGGTCGATCGAGCACACCGAGCGGGTCTGGTGGCTGCTGGCGCCCAACCCGGTGGTGATCCTGGCGGACGCGGCGCCACGCCTGCCCGAGCGCCGGTACGTCGTCGACGGCCGGGTGTTCGAGCGGTCGCCGTCGAACGACCCGCTGGGCGACCTCAGCCGCGAGGTCCGCGACATCCGCGAGGGGGACAAGCCGCAGGTGGTCTACTCGGCCCATCCCGGGGCCGTCGGCGGCCACGGCAGTTCCGAAAAGGACGACGGTAACGCCGTCTGGGTGTACGGCCTGCTATTCGACCTGGCCCTCGCCGCCGGCGCCGTCACCATCACCGCCATGCGTTTGCGAACACCGCTTCACCGTGTGCCACGCGGTGTTCGCGTGGCGTGAGAATCGGGATTGCGCACACCGTTGTGCGCAATTCTCCGACACTCTGAGAATCTCAGTAAAGTGAAATTTGCAGGGATGTTTTCAGGGTCGCTTTCAGGGATGGTCGAAACGGCCGTCCCGTACCCGGCGGACGAACTCTCGCCATTCACCGAGGTCGAACGCGAGGCGAGGCCCGGCGTCCGCGGTGTCCCGTACCGATATCGCGCCCTCGTCGAGGCGTGCGATCTCGACGCATGCGTTGCTGGCGCCGCATCGGGTGCTCCGCCTCCATCGGGCGGGCGGTGATCCATGGAAACTCATTCCGGCTCCTGCCTCGAAAGTTGCATTTGTCCGCGGCCGCGCTGCCGGTGCCAAGCACAAGGTAACAAGATCACAAAAAACTGCTGATCACACCCGGGTCAGGACGGTGCTCCTGTGGCCAGAGTGCTGAGGAAGATGCAAAGTTTCCGGTGTGACGGCTACGAGCCGAGTCCCGTGCGGACCCGGCTCGTTCGCTGCGCTGCCCTACTGCGCCCTCGTGAGGCACCGAACGGGGCTCATTCGCACGTCATCGGCCCAAATCGAATTCGCCGTTCTTGGCTCGTTCGACGAACGCCCGCCACTCTCGCTGGGAGAACGACAGGACCGGGCTCTGCGTGCCGTACTTGGCGTCTCGTGCACCAATGAAATCGGACGAACCGACCAATGAGGCAACTTCGACGCATGTGTTGCTCGCCCCGCAGTGGGCGCTTCTCCTCCATTGTGGAGCAGGAGTGGCGAAACGGGACACTCGGTGCCTTTCGCAAGGTTGGGCCACTTTGCGGGCCCTACCAGGCGTCCCTGGCCTCGATGATGCGCTGCCGTGATTCAGTGGCGTCGAGGGCCTGGTCGGCCAGGCTTTTATAGGCAAGCCTGTACATATAAGTAACAGCCTCTTCCGCAAGGTGGCTGATCGTCAGAGATTCGGTGTGCACGATATCAGGGAATACGATGTCGTGCACCGGTGAGAATTGCAGCAGGATAAATGACTCGGCCAACACCGAGTGTGCCGTGTTCAAAGGCAGTATCCGCACCGTCACGTTCGGATGCTCGGTCATCCGGAGGAGGTGTTCGAGCTGCTCTCGCATGACCTTCTGGTCGCCGATCCGGCGCAGCAGAACCGACTCGTCGAGAACCGCCGACAGCTCCAGCGGATGCGCCCGGTGCAGCACCTCCCGGCGGCGCATCCGAACGTCCAGCCTGCGTTCCAGTTCCTGCGGGGGCAGGGTGGCCAGGTCGCTCCAGCCGCCGATCACATTCCGCGCGTAGTCCTCGGTCTGGAGCAGGCCGGGAAACACGGTGCTGCCCCATTCCCGCATGGCCGTGGCCTCGGACTCCAGGGCGACGAAGTCGGCCAGCTCGCTCGGCAGATCGCGGTATTCCTCCCACCATCCGCGACGTGCCGCGTCGTGCGTCAGCGAGACCAGGTCGTCGCGGCGCGGGCCGTCGATCTCGTACAGATCGAGAAGCTTCAGCACATCACCGATCTTCGCGCCGGTCCGGGCATTCTCGATGCGCGACACCTTCGCGGTGGACCAGGTCAGCCGGTCGGCGACCTCGTCGCCGGTGAGCCCATGCCGCTCGCGCAGCCGGCGGAGTTCCGCGGCCAGCCGCCGCTGCCGGACGGAGGGACCTCGGGAAGTGCTCATTGATCAGGCCTCTCCAGTCCCTGCGGACTGATCAGGGCGCATTCCGCCGCACCCGCGTGCGGCAATGCGAATACATCGGACCGGATGTGGAAGATTCTACGGCTGATCATTCTTGGCCGCACGTGACATTGAAAGTTGCACTGCAAGGTACAAATGCCCTGGGGGCAAGGTTGCGGAAAGCGAGCCCGTGGCACCCTGAGGTTGTGATCGACGGGTGTGTGATCAGCGTGGGGAGCCGCGGATGAGGTACGCGCACGAGGTCGGCAAGGTGCGGGCGGCGGAGCAGGCTCTGATGGCCCGGCTCCCGGACGGCGCCCTGATGCAGCGCGCCGCCGCCGGGCTGGCGTCGGTGTGCGCCCGCGTGCTGCCCGCCGTGTACGGGTCGCGTGTCGTCCTGCTCGTGGGCGGCGGCGACAACGGCGGCGACGCGCTCTACGCGGGCGCCAGGCTCGCCCGGCGCGGCGCGCGCGTCCGGGTCGTCCAGGCCGGGACCAGGATCCACGAGCAGGGCCTGGCGTCGCTTCGCCTCGCCGGCGGGCGGCTCCTCCAGGACGGCGAGATCGACGCGGCCATCGCCGATGCCGACCTGATCATCGACGGGCTGACCGGCATCGGCGGGACGGGCGGCCTCCGCGAACCCCACGCCCGCTACGCCGCGCTCGCCTCCGCGTCCGCGGGCCTCGTCGTCGCCTGCGACGTGCCGAGCGGCGTCGACGCGAGCACCGGCCGCGTCGAGGGCGCCGCCGTCGAGGCCGACGTCACGGTCACGTTCGGAACGCACAAGCCGGGCCTCTTGATCGATCCGGGCGCGTCCTACTGCGGCGTGGTCGAACTGGTCGACATCGGGCTCGGCCCCGATCTGCCCGACCCGGACGTCGTCGCGCCCCGGTCGGTGGACGTCCGGCCGCCCGAGCCGGGCCCCGAGTCCGACAAGTACCGCCGCGGCGTCGTCGGCGTCATCGCCGGCGGCGACGAGTTCACCGGCGCGGCGGTACTGAGCGTGGGCGGCGCGCTGCACGGCGGTGCCGGGATGGTCCGCTTCGCCTCCGTCGCCCGGCCGGTCGAACTCGTCCGGCGGCGCTGGCCCGAGGCCGTCACCACGGTCATCGACCCCGGCCCGCACGAGCCGAAGGTCCTCGAGCGGATCGGGCGCGTCCAGTCCTGGGTCGTGGGCCCGGGGCTCGGCACCGGCGACGCCGCCGAGTCGCTGCTGGAGGCCGTCCTCACCACGGAGCTACCCGTGCTGGTGGACGCCGACGGCCTCACCGTGCTGTCCCGCCGCCGCGACCTCCTCGCCCGCGCCGCCCCGACCGTCCTAACGCCGCACGCGGGAGAGCTGTCCCGCCTCATCGGCGCCGGCCGCGAGGACATCGAGGCCGCCCGGCTCGACCACGTCCGGCGCGCCGCCGCCGAGCTCTCCGCGACCGTCCTGCTCAAGGGCTCCACCACGCTGGTCGCCGAGCAGGACCGTCCCGTCCGCGTCAACCCGACCGGCACCCCGCGCCTCGCCACCGCCGGGACGGGCGACGTCCTGTCCGGCCTCATCGGCGCCCTCCTCGCCGGGGGCCTGCCCGCCATGGACGCGGCCGCCGCCGGCGCCTACCTGCACGGCCTCGCCGCCCGCCTCGCCACGGCCCCGTCCCCAGGCCCGGAAGCCCCCATCACGGCCCCCGACGTGATCTCGTTCCTCCCGGCGGCGTTCCGCACCGTCCAGGGCGGCGGCGCGCCTTGAACTCGTGAACGGGCAATCGCGTCTTATTGGACGGGGAGTGCCGTTGGAGCGCTCCCCGTCGGCACGGACTGGCCATGACCTGGGCCGTGATGCCCCGGGCATGGCAGCGAGGGCGGCAGACTGGTGAGCATGAACGTTCCTGCTGAGGCACGCGTTGATCTCGACGCGATCGTCGGCAATGTCGGGCTGCTGCGCGAGCGCGCGCAAGGAGCCGAGGTCATGGCCATGGTGAAGGCCGAGGCCTACGGGCACGGCCTGGCCGAGGCCGCCGGGGCCGCGCTCGCGGGCGGCGCCTCCTGGCTGGGCGTCGCGAAGCTCGTCGAGGCGCTGCGGCTGCGGGACGCGGGCTTCACCGTCCGGACGCTGGTGTCGGTGGGCGTGCCCGGCGAGCCGTACGAGGAGGCCGTCGCGCGGGACATCGACCTGACCGTCGGCGCCCCGTGGCTGCTGGAGGAGGTCGTCCAGGCGGCGGAGCGGACGGGACGCGCGGCGCGGATCCATCTGAAGGCCGACACGGGCATGTCGCGCGGCGGGGCGCACGGCCGTGACTGGGAGGAGCTCGTCGACGCGGCCCTGAAGGCGGAGGCGTCCGGACGGGTGCACGTGGTGGGCGCCATGTCCCACTTCGCCTGCGCGGACGAGCCGGGTCACCCCTCCATCGCTGCGCAGGTAGGCGCGTTCACCGAGATGGTGGCGTACGCGGAGAAGGCCGGGGCGCGGTTCGAGGTCCGGCACCTGGCGAACTCGGCGGGGGCGCTGACGGTGCCCGAGGCCAGGTTCGACCTGGTCCGCCCGGGGATCGCCATGTACGGGCTGACGCCCATACCGGCGCTCGGCACGTTCGGGCTGCGTCCCGCGATGACGCTGGTGGCGGACGCGGCGCTGGTCAAGCGGGTCCCGGCGGGCAGCGGCGTGTCGTACGGGCACACCTACCACACCGAGCGGGAGACGACCCTGGCCGTCGTCCCGGTCGGGTACGGCGACGGGATTCCCCGGCACGGGTCGAACCTGCTGCAGGTCCTCGCGGGCGGCGCCCGCCGGACGATCGCCGGACGCGTCTGCATGGACCAGTTCGTCATCGACCTCGGCGATGATCAACTGGCCGCGGGCGATGAGATCATCTTGTTCGGCCCGGGTGACCGGGGCGAGCCGACCGCTCAGGAGTGGGCGGACGCACTGGGCACGATCTCGTATGAGATCGTCACCCGCATCGGGTCCCGGGTACCGAGGGCGTACCCGGGAGGGGCGCTGTAGGAGGCGCGCGCGAATGGGCAGCAGCAGGCGCAGGATCGGCATCGTCGGCACCGTCGCCGGTGTCGGCGCGGCCGGGGTGGGCGCGGCCGTCGGCCTGCGCCGCGTCGCGGTCGGCCGGGTGCGGCTGCGGCCCGACCCGGACGCCGGCGAGCCGTTCGGCGAGCTGCGCGGCCGGGAGCTGACCGTCGAGGCGAGCGACGGCCTCCCGCTGCACGTCGAGGTGGACGGCCCCGACGACGCCGACCTCACCATCGTGTTCAGCCACGGCTACACCCTCAACCAGGACTCCTGGCACTACCAGCGCCGCGACCTGCAAGGCTCGCTCCAGATGGTTTTCTGGGACCAGCGCAGCCACGGCCGGTCCGGGCGCAGCGACCCCCGCAACGCGACGATCGAGCAGACCGGCGACGATCTGCACGCGGTGCTGAAGGCGACCGTCCGGCGCAAGCAGCCCGTCATCCTCGCCGGGCACTCCATGGGCGGCATGTCGATCATGGCGCTGGCCGACCGGCATCCCCAGCTGTTCAAGCGGCAGGTCGTCGGGGTGGCGCTGGTCAACACCTCCTGCGGCGACCTGGCGGAGATGACGCTCGGGTTGCCGCTGGTGCTGGCGAAGGTCGTCCGGCCGCTGGCGCCGCGGACGCTGCGCGGTCTCGGCCGCCAGGCCGAGCTGGTGGAGCGGGCCCGCGGCCTCGGCGCCGACCTGGCGTTCGTGGTGACGCGGAAGATGGCGTTCGCCGACAAGCAGGTGAGCCCGACCGTCGTCGGCTTCCTGGAAGAGATGATCAGGGCGACGCCGATCGACGTGATCGCGGAGTTCTATCCGGCGCTGATGGCGCACGACAAGATCGCCTGCCTGGACGTTCTCGGCCGCGTCCCGACCCTCGTCCTCGCGGGCGGCCAGGACCGGCTCACCCCGGCCGGGCACTCGCGCCGCATCGCCGACGCGCTGCCGGACGCGGAGCTGGTAGAGGTGGAGGAGGCCGGGCACGTGCTGCCGCTGGAGTATCCGGGCGTGGTGACCGGCGGGCTGCGCCGGCTGATCGACCGAGTCCGGCCGGAGTACGAGGAGGAGCGCACCGCGTGAACGAGATCACGGTCACCGTGCCCACGGCGGAGGACATGCGCGAGTTCGGCGTCCGCCTGGCGGGCCTGCTGCGCCCGGGCGACCTGCTGGTCATGACGGGCCATCTCGGCGCGGGCAAGACGACGCTGACGCAGGGCATCGGCGAGGGCCTGAAGGTGCGCGGCCCGATCACCTCGCCGACGTTCGTCATCGCGCGGGTGCATCCGTCGCTGGCCGGCGGGCCCCCGCTGGTGCACGTGGACGCCTACCGGCTGGGCGGTTTCGCGGAGCTGGACGATCTCGATCTCGACGCCTCGGTCGAGGAATCGGTGACGGTCGTGGAATGGGGCGAAGGGCTCGCGGAGGGCCTTGCGGAAGATCGCCTGGAATTGACCATCGCGCGCGGGAACGGTCCCGGAGAAGATCGCGAAGTGCGGCTCGTCGGGGTGGGTCCGCGCTGGTCAGACCTGGAGCCGGTGGCCGGCTGAGCCCGCGGGCCTCCTTAAAGTCTTTACCGCCGGGGCTGGGCAACTTTACGGCGAGATGTCGTATTCTTTGCCGGAACGAACCTCGCGTTCGCGACAAATCGATTCTCGCAGCGGGAGTGGGATCCGGTGAGTGGCAGCCATCGCGGCGGCGGTGACCGCGGCACGGGCGGGACGGGCGAGTACCCGCGCCGGCCCGGCCATGACCCGCGCCGCCATCCGGCGCCCGGCGACCGGACGTACCGCACCGAAACCGGCCCCCACCACCCCGGGACCTACCGTCCCGGCAGCGGAGGTCACGCCGGGGGGCGCCGGCCCGGCGGCCGCCGCGCCGCCCGCGCACGCCGCCGCCGGAGCGGCTGGCGGTGGGCCGTCATCCTCGGCTCCGTCGGGGCCGGGGTCGGCATCTGCCTGTTCGCCGTGTTCGCCGTCCTGACGGGCGGCGACCCGGACGCCGGCCGGTCCGCCGGCGGCGCCGCCACCGAGAGCAGCCCGTCGCCCTACGGCGAGCGCACCGCGGTCCCCGACTCGTGCGCGATCGTCGCCCAAGGCCTCGTCAACAGGCTCGCGCCGGGCGCCGAGCGCACCGAGGCCGACAAGAACGAGGGCGACGACCGGCAGAGCCAGTGCGTGTGGGGCGCCTACGCCGGCGACGCCATGCGCCAGCTGATCGTCGAGCTCCGCGCGATCCCCGGCACCAGCGGCCGGACGCCCACGGAGGCCGCCCGAGCCACCTTCACCTCGGAACGGACCGCCGACGAGACCGGCAAGGCGGTCCTCACGGGCCAGGAGATCACCGACCAGAACCGCCTCACCGGCGTCGGCGACGACGCGTACGTCGTCTACAGCGTCGACAAGGGGCAGGGGTCGGGTGAGGCGGTCTCCAACGTGCTGCTGGGGAACGTCCTCATCACCATCCACTACTCCGGCTCGGACGACGGCGAACCGCTGTCGTCGCAGACCGCCAAGGGCGGCGCCGTCGACGTGGCGAAGGCCGTGATCCAGAGCATGGACCGCGCCTGACCGGCCCTCTCCCGGCCGCCGTCACAGCGGGCGGACCTGTAGGCTTTCAACCCGTGCTGGTCTTGGCTTTCGACACCGCGACCGCCGCGATCACCGTGGCGCTGTACGAGTGGACACCCGGGGAGGGCGCCGTCCGGCGCGGCGCGGCCGAGGCGGTCGACCGGCGCAGGCACACGGAGCTTCTCACCCCGTCCATCGCGAGCGTGATGGCGGAGGCCGGAGCCGCTCCAGACGATCTCAGCGCGATCACCGTCGGCGTCGGCCCCGGCCCCTACACGGGGCTGCGCGTCGGGCTGATCACCGCCCGTTCCATGGGCGGCGCGCTCAGCATCCCGGTGCACGGCATCTGCACGCTCGACGTCATCGCCTGGGCCACCGGCTCGGAAGAGCCGTTCGCCGTCGCCACGGACGCCCGCCGCAAAGAGGTCTACTGGGCGCGGTACCACTCGTTCCGCGCGCGCGCCACCGCGCCTGCCGTGGGCCCACCTGCCGACGTCCTGGACGGGGCGCCCGAGGGCCTCGCCGTCGTCGGTGAAGGCGCCGCCCTGTACCCGGAGATCCTCGGCGATTCCGGGCACGAGCCGCTGCTCCCCACCGCCGGCGCCCTCGCCGAGCTGACCGTCGCGCGCCTGGCCGGGCTGAAGGGCCCCGAGCTCCTTCCGCCCGAGCCCCTCTACCTCCGCCGTCCCGACGCGAAGGAGCCGGGCCCGCGCAAGAAGGTGACGCGGGCGTGAGCGATATCGTCCTGCGGGCGATGTCCGACGCGGACGTCCCCACCATCCACGCGCTGGAACAGTCGCTGTTCCCAGAGGACGCGTGGAGCGAGGAGATGATCGCCGGCGAGCTCGCCGACCAGCCGCGGACCCGGCACTACGTCGTCGCGGAGGCGCCCGGCGGCGAGATCGTCGGCTACGCGGGCCTCGCCGCGGCCGGTGGGCAGGCCGATGTGCAGACCATCGGCGTCCGCGCCGACCAGCGCGGCTCGGGCGTCGGCGCGGCGCTGCTCACCGAGCTGCTGGACGAGGCCGCCCGCCGGGGCAGCGAGGCGGTGTTCCTGGAGGTCCGCGCCGACAACGCCGCCGCGCGCCGCCTCTACGAGCGGTTCGGCTTCGACGAGGTCGGCATCCGCAAACGCTACTACCAGCCCTCCGACGTGGACGCGATCGTCATGTGCCGCACGCTCCGCGAACGTCCGTCCTTCGGCTTCACCAGGGAGAACACGTGATTCCGGACGAGCCGCTGGTGCTCGGCATCGAGACCTCCTGCGACGAGACCGGCGTCGGGATCGTGCGCGGCCACACCCTCCTCGCGGACGCGATCGCCTCCAGCGTCGACGAGCACGCCCGGTTCGGCGGCGTGGTGCCCGAGGTCGCCTCCCGCGCCCACCTGGAGGCGATGGCGCCGACGGTCGAGCGGGCCCTCGCCGACGCGGGCGTGGCGTTCACCGACATCGACGCGTTCGCGGTGACGGCGGGCCCCGGGCTGCCGGGCGCGCTGATGGTCGGCGTCGCCGCGGCGAAGGCGTACGCGCTGTCGCTGGGCAAGCCGCTGTACGGCGTCAACCATCTGGCCGCGCACGTGTGCGTCGACCAGCTCGAACACGGCCCGCTGCCGAAGCCGTGCGTGGCGCTGCTGGTGTCGGGCGGGCACTCGTCGCTGCTGCTGGTGCCGGACGTGGCGGGCGACGTCCGCTCCCTCGGCACCACGGTCGACGACGCGGCCGGCGAGGCGTTCGACAAGGTCGCCCGCGTCCTCGACCTCGGCTTCCCCGGCGGGCCGGTCATCGACCGGATGGCCCGCGACGGCGACCCGGCCGCGATCCCGTTCCCGCGCGGCAAGTACAACGACGGCACCTACGACTTCTCGTTCTCCGGCCTGAAGACGGCCGTGGCGCGCTGGGTGGAGGCCAAGGAGCGGGCGGGCGAGCCGGTGCCGGTCGCGGACGTGGCGGCGTCCTTCCAGGAGGCCGTCGTGGACGTCCTGACGCAGAAGGCGCTGAAGGTCTGCAAGGACAACGGCGTCCACGACCTGCTGATCGGCGGCGGTGTCGCGGCCAACTCGCGGCTGCGGGCCCTCGCGGCGGAACGCTGCGAGAGGGCGGGCGTGCGGCTGCGCGTCCCGCGTCCGAAGCTCTGCACCGACAACGGCGCCATGGTCGCCGCCCTCGGCTCGGAACTGCTGGCCGCCGGGGCGTCACCGTCCGACCTGGAGCTCCCCGCCGATTCGAGCCTCCCGATCGGCTCCGTCCTGCTCTGACCGCAGTGGTCAGCAGTCGGACAGGAGCTTCGAGAGGTAGTCCTCGTAGAGCGGCACCTGGGCTTCGTCTATGACGCGCGTGTCGTCTTCGGGCAGGAGGTCGAGGAGGCTGCGGACGTCCCAGTACGGGTCGTGCGGGTGGCCGCCGGAGACCTGGTCGAACGCCGACAGGAAGCGGTCGGCGATGGCGGGGCCGTAGCGGAGGGCGAGCCCGCGGCGCATGTGGGCGATGTCGACGGCGATCGGCCCGGACGAGGCGTCCGACCAGTCGACGACCCCGGTGAGCTTGCCGTAGGACCAGAGCGTGTTGTCGGCGTGGTAGTCGCGGTGGATGAACCGGACAGGCGCCTCGGGCGCGGGCCGGGCCGCGATCTCGTAGGCGCGTTCCCACAGCTCGGGACGGTGCGCGTGCCTGGGCGGGCACCGCTCGTCGAGCCGGTTGTAGGGGACGTACGGCGGCATCGTGGACGCGCCGTTCAGCGTGTGCACCGACAGGAGCGCGGCCGCCAGCTGGATGAGGTACTCGGGCAGGTCGTCGGGGGACGGGCGCGGCGGGTGGCCGGTCAGCCGGGTGATGAGCAGCGCGGGGACGTCGCAGTACGCGCCCGCGGGGTCGGCGGCGACGAGGGCCGGGGTCGGGATCTCGCACGCGGCGAGGAGCGCGAGCGCGGCGATCTCGCGTTCGGGGGAGAACTCGGAGCCGTGCGGGCGGCGCGCGGTGACGGGTTCGCTGGACGTCCAGCGGCGCAGGACGAGCCGGTGCGCGCTGCCGGAGCGGCTCTCCACCAGCAGGGCGTGGTTGGCGTGCGCGGTTCCGCCCGCGAGCGGCCGCACCATGCGGACCTCGGCGCCCTTGCCGAGACACTCCTCGACCCAGCGCAGGGTGGCGTGGCCGGGTGGAGCGCCGGTCGGCAGGACGGCAGCCGGTGTGCGAGTCACCTGATCCATGAAAACGGATTCCGAAGGGTATTGGGAGTGATTTTGCGAAGACGGAACGTAACAAGATGCACGTCATCGCGGTGCTTTGGCGGAGCACCTCCGGTCATTACGGCGGTTGGCCGGACAAACGTCGCGCATTCCGGTGGGTATCCGAATACCCCCCGGAGCGGGCCCGATGGGAATGGCAAAAGATCGGGTGGGGCCACCGCCCGTGGCGGCCCCACCCGATCGATGTCGCAACGGCTACCGCTCAGTGTCTTTCTGGGGGGCGACCCCCAGACCCCCGAAGGGGACTGACCGGCCTCCTTCGCTCCGCCGGCGCTCCGCGAAGAAGACCGGTCAGTCCTTGGACTCTCGGCGCGGGCGCAATAGCGCCTCGGCGAGGGCGAGCATCGTCTCCTCCAGATTGGACAGGCGCTTGAGCACGTCCTCGTGCACGGCGTTGACCTGCTTGGAGACGTCGTCGTGGACGCCGTCGACCTTCCGGCCGACCTTGTCCTCGACGTGCGAGAAGCGCTTGGCGAAATCGGCCTGCGCGGCGTCGGCGCGGCGGACGGCCTCGTCCTGCATGCCCTCCACGCGCCGGGCCAGCTCTTCGTGGACGCCGCCGACGTGCCGGGTGACGTCCTCCTGCATGTTGCCGACCTGCTTGGCGACGTCCTCGTGGATGGCGCCGACCTGCCGGGTGACGTCGGTGTGGATGTCGCCGATCCGCTTGCCGAAGTCGTCGTGGACGCCGCTGATCTGCCGCGACACCTCCGTGTGCACGGACTCGACCTGCTTGGTGACGTCGGCGTGCACCGACTCGACGCGGCGGGACACGATCTCGACCTGCGTGGTGAACTCCTCCAGTGCCCCGTCGACCCGCTTGGCGACGTTGTCGTGGATGCCCTCGACGCGTTTGCGGACGTCGTCGTGCACGTCCTCGAACCGGCGGGAGAACTCGTCCATGCGCTTGGCGACGTCGCCGTAGGCCGCCTCGGCGATCTGCGCCATCGACGCCCTGATCTCGTCGCGGTCCGGCCGGGCGCGCAGCTCCTCGACCAGCGGGACGACGGCCTCGGCGAGGTGCTTCTCCAGCGCGTCGAAGCGGTCGCCGTGGTCGGCCGGGGCGCGCTGGACGAGCTCGCCCAGCAGCCGGTGCACCTCGGCGATCTCCAGCGTGGCCGGGAGCCGGGTGATCCGCTCGCCGACGCCGTCGATGCGGCCGTCGATGCCCTCGAACCTGCCGTCCAGGCCCTCCAGCTTGCCGGACACCCCTTCGAGGCGGCCGTCGACGCCGTCCAGCCGCCCGTCGAGCCCGTCGAGCCGGCCGCCGACGCCCTCGACCCGGCCGTTGACCGCCTCCAGGCCCTGCTCCATCCGCTCGGCCATCTCGCCGAGCGCCTGGTCGACCCGCGCGGTGACGGCGTTGATCGAGTGCTCGAGCCGCTCGGACCGGTGGCCGAGCTCCGCCAGCGACTTGTCGAGCCGGTTGAACCGGACGGACGCGGCCTCCATGCTGCCCTGGAGCTTGTCGAGCCGCTTGGTCATCTCGTCCATGCGCTGCGACGCCTGCTGCGTGGCGTCGGCGATCTGCTGCGCGGAGTCGAGGACGGCCTGGATGCGGGTCAGGCCCTCGTCGACGTTCTCGGCGACGACACCGACGTCGGCCCACAGCGCGGGCAGTTCGGCGACGGGTTTGACCCGCTCGCCGAACGCCTCGAGGTGCTCGGCCAGCCCCTCGATCCACTCCGGGGGCTTGCCCGCCATCTCGTCCATCTGCCCGCGGACGCTGTCGAGTTGCCCGGTCAGCCCGCTCAGCTCCCGCTCGCGGACCTCACGGAGCAGCCACTCCATCCCTTCCAGCCGCTGCCGAATCTCGTCGAGGACCTGACCCTGTGAGCGCTGTTCATAGACGTGGTCCTGCGCCGCACGGGCGAGCAACTCCCGCATCCGATCCGAGACCGGTTGACCCCCCGTCTGCAGGAAGTTGTGATTCGTTTCCACCCGATGCTCCTTCGTGTGCCGGCGCGACGAAATGACGCACGGCAATGAATCTCTGGAGCCGCCACTGTAGTGCTTACGGGGGGTCCCTATAACGGGGAGCAGAGAACATTGTGAGTTCTGTGTAATGTGCCTGTTACCCGGCTGGGGCGAATAGCGAGAGTTCTCCGGCAGCTAGGCATTTTACCGCTTTGTGCCAATCGTGCTGATTGTGGCGATGAGTGAGCCGGGCGGGCCTGGCGCGGGCCGTCTCGGGCCAGCGTTCTGTCCGTACATCTCGTCCGACATGGGCAGTTGGCGGACGGCACTCGCATACGGCCTCGGCGACACGTGTCAGCGGAATGTCATACCGTTCCGGCGGGCTCAGGCCATTTCGGTGGCGTATTCGGGAGCGCCGAAGCCCCCGCCGCCGAACCCGGCTTGGTGTTTTCCGTCCGCCCCGACCCGGCGCGTCGATTTGCATGCGCTGTTACGGCCTTGCCGGGCGCCCGCAATCGCCGGTGAAGCGATACCGGAAAGGGACGATGATTTGCCCGGACGTTGCGCGTCGCCCGGTCTCGCTTGGCGCGACCGGACGGCGGGAAGATCTTTGGACTCGATCGCCGCCGCGCACCGCTCCGGGCGGGTCCCAGGTCACCGGACGGGACGTGTGAGGAGCGCGACCGGGTCCCGCCCGACACGGGTCACCACGAGCGTCAGCTCCGCCGCCGGGCCGCGCGGCGTGCGGCGGCCGCCGAAGCCGAGGTCGCGGCGCAGCCGGTCGACGTCGACCGCCGAGCCGCGCTTCTTCACGGTGAGCACGCCGACGCCTCGCCGCCGCACCTCCGCGCGCAGGCGCTTGACCGAGAACGGCAGCACGTCCTCTATCTCGTACGCGGACGCGAACGGCGTCGGGCGCAGCTCGTCGGACGTGACGTACGCGATGCGCGGGTCCGCGAGCCCTCCGTCGACCAGCGCCGCGACCTCACCGACGAGATGGGCGCGGATCACGGCCCCATCAGGCTCGTACAGATAGCGGCCCCAGGCGCGGACGTCCGGTTCGCCCAGCCCCTGCGGGGTGAGCGTCGACACCTGCGCATCGCCGTCGGACGAGAGCAGCGTGGCCCGCCGACCAACGTCCCCGGCGAGGTCGCCTAGCCACAGGGCCGCTTCCTTGACGTCTCCGCCCACGGAGACCCACTCGGCCTCTGCCCCGTCTGGGACGGCCTCGTGCGGAATGCCAGGGGCGACCTTCACGCATGCCCCCGGCGCCCGAGAGCCCTTGTCCAGGACGACGTCCAGCGGCGGCTCATACGCGCGAGGATCGAAAACCCTGCCTCGTGCCGTGCGCCGTCCAGGATCGGCGAAGACGGCATCGAACCCGTCCACCTCTCCCTTGGTCGCATCACCCACGCGTACAGAGGCGAGACCGTCCAGCCCAAGGGAGGCCACGTTCGCCAGCGCCACCTCAGCCGTCAGCGGGTCGAGTTCCACACCTTCCCCGACCAGGCCCAAGCGCGCGCGTGCGATGAGGTCGGCGCCTATCCCGCACCCCAGTTCCAGCACACGCGCGCCAGGCAGACGGTCAGCGAACCGTCGCGCGCGATGCGACGCCACACTCGCCCGTGTCGACTGCTCCAGCCCCGCCTGGGTGAAGTACATGCGATCGGCGTCGTCGCCGAACTTCGCCCGCGCCCGCATGCGCAACCGCACCTGCGTGAGCGCGGCGGCGACGAGCGCCGGATCGTGCCGTTCGCGGAGCCGGGACGCCGCCGCGAGCAGACCGTCCTCGCTCACGTCCAGCCCCGCCGCCTCGCCGAGCAGCGCCTGACCGGACGGGCCGAGCAGAGCCCGGAACGACGCGATGTCCATGGAAGGACGTTAGCGGCGCACGCGGACGGGC
Organism: Actinomadura sp. 3N508; assembly: GCF_044326375.1. Classification (NCBI taxonomy): domain Bacteria; kingdom Bacillati; phylum Actinomycetota; class Actinomycetes; order Streptosporangiales; family Thermomonosporaceae; genus Actinomadura; species Actinomadura sp. 3N508. The sequence continues at coordinate 1,098,996 of NZ_JBIRAX010000001.1, read as the reverse complement.
AGGGGAGGGCCAGCGGTGACCCCTGTTCGGCCAGTTGGCGGCACGTGAAGTTAGCCTGCGGTGAACACGGGCAAACGGCTCCCGGCCTCCCCGTGTCCGTGTTGACTGCTTACCGGCCACGGCATAGTCTCCATGACTGGCACTCTCCGAGGGAGAGTGCCAACAACAGCGACGAAGGTCGGTCTGGCACCCGCGACGACAGGCCGGTCCAGGGTCGCCTCTTCTGTCACATGTGCTGGCCGGCCCGCCATGGCCGGCCGAGGACCAATCGAAGGGGAGGTCAGATCGTGACGACCGCCACCAAGGTTGTTCTCAAGCCGCTTGAGGACCGTATCGTCGTCCAGCCGCTTGAGGCCGAGACCACCACCGCGTCGGGCCTGGTGATCCCGGACACCGCGAAGGAGAAGCCCCAGGAGGGGACCGTCATCGCGGTTGGCCCGGGCCGGGTCGACGACAAGGGCGAGCGCGTGCCCGTCGACGTCAAGGTCGGCGAGGTCGTGCTTTACAGCAAGTACGGCGGCACCGAGGTCAAGTACAACAACGAGGAGTACCTCGTCCTCTCGGCCCGCGACGTGCTCGCGGTCATCGAGAAGTAATCACCGAGAACGTGATGCACCCGCCCCGGTCGGCGCCGCCTTCGGCGGGCCGGTCGGGGCGGATCGCGTAAAGAGGAGTATCCGCATGGCGAAGATCCTGGAGTTCGAGGAGGACGCTCGCCGGGCTCTTGAGCGCGGCGTCAACGCTCTCGCGGACGCCGTCAAGGTGACGATCGGCCCGCGCGGCCGCAACGTCGTCATCGACAAGAAGTTCGGCGCGCCGACGATCACCAACGACGGCGTCACCATCGCCCGCGAGGTCGAGCTGGAGGACCCCTACGAGAACCTCGGGGCCCAGCTCGCCAAGGAAGTGGCGACCAAGACCAACGACATCGCGGGCGACGGCACCACCACGGCGACCGTCCTCGCGCAGGCGATGGTCCGGGAGGGCACCCGCAACGTGGCGGCCGGCGCGTCGCCGCTCGCGCTCAAGCGCGGCATCGACGCCGCCGCCCAGTACGTGTCCGACCAGCTGCTCAAGTCGGCCCGCGAGATCGTCGAGAAGGACGAGATCGCGCACGTCGCGACCATCTCCGCGCAGGACCCGAAGATCGGCGAGCTGATCGCGGAGGCGTTCGAGAAGGTCGGCAAGGACGGCGTCATCACCGTCGAAGAGGCCCACACGATGGGCCTGGAGCTGGAGTTCACCGAGGGCCTCCAGTTCGACAAGGGCTACCTGTCGCCGCACATGGTGACCGACCCCGAGCGCATGGAGGCCGTCCTGGAGGACGCCTACGTGCTCATCGTGGACGGCAAGATCTCCAACGTGCAGGAGTTCCTGCCGCTGGCCGAGAAGGTCGCCCAGACCAAGAAGCCGCTGCTCGTGGTGGCCGAGGACGTCGAGGGCGAGGCGCTGGCCCTGCTCGTCGCCAACAAGATCCGCGGGACGTTCCTGTCCGTCGGGGTGAAGGCGCCGGGCTTCGGCGACCGCCGCAAGGCGATGCTGGGCGACATGGCCACCCTCACCGGCGGCCAGGTCGTCAGCGAGGCCATCGGCCTCAAGCTCGACTCCATCGGCCTGGAAGACCTCGGCCGCGCCCGCCGCATCACCGTCACCAAGGACGCCACCACCATCGTCGACGGTGAGGGCGCCGCGGACGACATCACCGCCCGGATCAACCAGATCAAGGTCGAGATCGAGAACTCCGACTCCGACTGGGACCGGGAGAAGCTGCAGGAGCGCCTCGCCAAGCTGGCCGGGGGCGTCTGCGTGCTGCGTGTCGGCGCCGCCACCGAGGTGGAGCTGAAGGAGAAGAAGCACCGCCTGGAGGACGCCATCTCGGCGACCCGCGCGGCGATCGAGGAGGGCATCGTCGCCGGCGGCGGCGCCGCCCTGGTGCACGTCGCCAAGGAGGGCTTCGACGCCCTCGGGCTGTCCGGCGACGAGGCGACCGGCGCGGAGGCCGTCCGCCGCGCGCTGGACGAGCCGCTGCGCTGGATCTCCGAGAACGCCGGCCAGGAGGGCTACGTCGTCGTCTCCAAGGTGCGCCTGCTGCAGCCGGGCCACGGCTACAACGCCGCCACCGACGAGTACGGCGACCTGGTCGCGCAGGGTGTCATCGACCCGGTGAAGGTGACGCGCAGCGCCGTCACCAACGCCGGCTCGATCGCGGGCATGCTGCTCACGACCGAGGCGCTCGTGGTCGACAAGCCGGAGGAGGCCGAGGAGGCCGCCGGCGGTCACGGCCACGGGCACGGCCACGGCCACTGATTCCGGCGCCTGTCGGCGACACCGGAGAGCATCGGCAGACCCCCGTCCGCACGGACGGGGGTCTTGCCTTTTGATGTCGAACATGCTGTCTGTTGATCAATGAGCTGTTTCCGCCCCTTCGTCGGGTGTGGGACGGAAGAAAAACGAGAACGCCACGAAGTGGATCAGCTACACCACGTAGTAACCCCAGGAAAGCTCCAGCACTGTGACCATTCCGTTGTAGAGCACGGTGGAGACACACCCGGGCGCGCTGGGCATCATGCTTGACGTGACCGAGGGATGCTACGCCGGGACCATGACCGCGAGCGCCGCCGAACCCTCGGGAGGGCTCGCCCCTCCGATACCCCACGACACCGGCCGTGGGATAAGGGTTCTGCGCGCGGCGAAAGCGGCGGACGGTGACCTCCGAGAGCTGACCAGCCTCGCCGTCCAGGGCGACCCCGGGGCCATCGAGGTCCTCATCGCCGAGGTACGGCCGATGATCGTCCGGTACTGCCGGGCCCGTCTCGGACGGGTCTCCGGGCAGTACCACATCGCGGACGACGTCGCCCAGGAGGTCTGCATCGCCGTCCTGTCGGCCCTGCCCCGCTACCGGGACATGGGCCGCCCCTTCGCGTCCTTCGTCTTCGGCATCGCCTCCCACAAGATCGCCGACGCGCTGCGCAGTGCCGTCCGCGCCGCGGTGCCGACCGAGGACCTGCCTGACGGCCCGGACGACCGTCCGGGGCCCGAGGAGACGGTGGTGCGCTACATCGAGGCGCAGCGCGCCCGCGACCTGCTGACCCGCCTCCCCGAGCACCAGCGCGAGCTGGTGCTGCTGCGGGTGGTGGCGGGCCTGTCTGCCGAGGAGACCGGTAATGTACTGGGCATGTCCGCGGGGGCGGTACGGGTCGCGCAGCACCGGGCGCTGGCCCGGCTTCGGGCGATGGCCAGAGAGGAGTCGATCGCTTGACGGAGCGCGGCCCCTTCACCGGCATGCGGGGCGCCCCGGGTCCGGCCGAGCCTTCGACCTCAGGCGGTACCCCCGCGCCGGCGAGCCCGCCCCAGGCCGTTCCCGGCCTGCCGGCGGACCTCAGCGCCGTTCGCCGCACGGACGCGATCATCGACTCCCTGGCGGCCCGGCGCGCTGCCGGCTCCGCCGCCCGCTCCGAGGCGGCGGCCCCCACGGCGGGCCCTGAAGGCCCCTGCCCGGCCGAGCCCGATTCCCAGGCCGCCGCTTCGGCCGAGCCCGGATGCGGGCGCCCGCGCCCGGCCGACGACCCCGACCCGGCCGTCCGGCTGCTGCGCGCACTGATCACCGACGTGGACGACCAGAGCCCCAGCGCCGAACCGGCTCCGCCGCCCCAGCCCGCGCCGCCCGGGCCCGGCTCGGGCCCGCGCCGCCGTGGCCCCCGCACCATCGTGGCCCTCGGCGTGGCCGGAGCCGTCCTCGCCAGCACCGGCGTCGCCGCCGCGGGCGGCGGCGTGGTCGACGGCACCACCGCGTCCCCGCCGCCGAAGTCCGCCGGCGTGGCCGACGACGCCGACAAGTCCGGCATCGACGACACCGACGCCGGATGGCGCGACGACCGTTCGCGAGCGCCCGTCCGTGCCGTCCCGCAGCGCAAGACGCCCGGCGAGCACCGGCTCTACGAGCCGGTCAACACGCGCCTGCCGAACGTTTACCCGCCCCAGCGGCACCCCCACCGCCCGGACGGCGCGCCGACGAACGTCTACGGCACCCCCGGCGCCCCGGCGCCCACCCCCGGCGTTCCGGTCATGCCCGGCAAGCCGGCCACGCCCGGCCCCGGGACTCCCGGCACCCCGGCCACCCCCGGCACCTCCGCCCCCCCGACCGCCCCGCCCGAAGGATCCGAGATCCCGCCGCCTCCACCGGACGACGGCACGGGCGACCTGAACGACCTCCAGGAGCGTCCCCAGAAACCCCCGCCCGAGAGCACCCCTAGCCCCGACAAGGACTAGGGCGGCCCGCGAACAGGCCGTCACCCACGCACAGACCCGCCGGCCTCGACCCCGGCCCAGTGACGCGGAAGCAGGGCTGAGCGGGCATCGCATGAAGCAAGTCACGCTCGCTTGCGTCGTAGGGGCGTCGGCTGTGCGCCGGGCGTGCGCCTCGCCCCGGTCGGGCCTGCGCCGAGCGCTGCGGTGAACCCGAAACCGCGCTCGCTCAATGCCGTGGCTCAGGCGGCGCGAGCCATCAGGGGGCGCCGCAACGGGACGATGCGCCCCTGGCCCCGCCCGACCCGTCAACGAACGGGTCAGTTCTCGTCGCGGCCCTCTTCGCTGTCGATCACGCCGTCGACGTAGCCGCGCGCGTACTCCCAGCTCACGTAGTCGACGGGATCGGGGGCCAGCGCGGGCTCGTGGACGCGCGGCAGCCCCTCGTCGAGCAGGTGGCGCAGGTTTCCGTGCAGCAGTTCCCAGTCGATGTAGTGGAGCTTGCCGCAGTCGCCGCAGTCGACGGTGAGCCCGCGCACGCCGAGCGGTTCCAGCAGGGCACGGAAGACCTCCAGGTCGGCGAGGTCGGCCAGCACGTCCTCCCGCTCCGTCACGCTGAGCGGAGCGGTGTCGTCGCCCGGGTCGCCGAGCGCCGCCGCCGGGTCCTCCGGGTCTCCCGCGAACGGGTCGAGCGGAGCATCGTCGTGCACACACCCACGCTACTGCCACGCGCCCGAGGTGTTGCACCCCCCTGCCCTCTCCGTGCGCGAGCGACCACGGGGCGTGCGCGCGAGCGGGAATGTGCGGGGCCGCCGCCCTTGTTGCGAGATGTCATCAAGGCCACGTGGCCGCCGCCGGCAAAGCCCGTCCGCCCGCGGGTTCACGCCCTACCATGGGGACAGGGTCGCCGTGACCTGGCCCGATGCCGCCACCTCTTACGGGAAGGTAGTCATGAACCCCGCCGAGCCCGACAAGTTCCTCCCGCAGGGCCTGACCTTCGACGACGTGCTCCTGCTGCCGGGCTACTCCGACCTGCAGCCCGGCGAGGCCGACACCACGACCCGGCTGACCCGGCGGATCTCGCTGCGCATCCCGCTGCTGTCCGCGGCCATGGACACGGTCACCGAGGCCCGCACGGCGGTCGCGATGGCGCGGCAGGGCGGCATCGGCGTCCTGCACCGGAACATGTCGATCGAGGAGCAGGCGGAGGAGGCCGACCGGGTCAAGCGCTCCGAGGCCGGGATGATCACCAACCCGGTGACCTGCCTGCCGGACGCGACGCTCGCCGACGTCGAGGAACTTTGTGCCCGCTACCGGATCTCGGGCGTGCCGGTCACCGACGTACGGGGCGTGCTGGTCGGCATCGTGACGAATCGCGACATGCGCTTCGAGACCGATCCGTCCCGTGCGGTGCGCGCGGTCATGACGCCGATGCCGCTGGTCACGGCGCCGGTGGACGTGACGCGCGAGGAGGCGTTCCGGCTGCTGGCGGGCAACAAGGTCGAGAAGCTCCCGCTGGTGGACGCCGACGGCCGCCTCAAGGGCCTCATCACCACCAAGGACTTCACCAAGAGCGAGCAGTACCCCGACTCCACCAAGGACGCCGACGGGCGGCTCCTGGTCGCCGCGGCCGTCGGCGTCGGCGCGGACGCGATCCGCCGCGCGCAGGCCCTCATCGAGGCCGGCACCGACGTGATCATCGTGGACACGGCGCACGGCCACTCCAAGGGCGTCGCCGACACGATCGCCACGATCAAGTCCAACTCGGGCGTCGAGGTCATCGGCGGCAACATCGCCACCTACGCCGGCGCGAAGGTCCTGGTCGAGGCGGGCGCCGACGCGGTCAAGGTCGGCGTCGGACCGGGCTCGATCTGTACCACCCGCATCGTCGCGGGCGTCGGCGTCCCGCAGCTCACCGCGATCTCCGAGGCGGCCCGCGCCGCCCGCGAGGCCGGCGTCCCGGTGATCGGCGACGGCGGCGTCCAGTACTCCGGCGACATCGCCAAGGCGATCGTCGCGGGCGCCGACACGGTCATGCTCGGCTCGCTCCTCGCGGGCGTCGAGGAGTCGCCCGGCGAGCTGATCTTCGTCCACGGCAAGCAGTACAAGTCGTACCGCGGCATGGGCTCGCTCGGCGCCATGCGCAACCGCGAGCGCGGCGGCTCCTTCTCCAAGGACCGCTACGCGCAGGCCGACGTCAGCGCCGAGGAGAAGCTGATCCCCGAGGGCGTCGAGGGCCAGGTGCCCTACCGCGGCCCGCTCGCCAACGTCGCGCACCAGCTCGTCGGCGGCCTCCACCAGTCGATGTGGTACGCGGGCACCCGCACCATTCCCGAGCTGCAGGAACGCGGCCAGCTCATGCGCATCAGCTCCGCCGGCCTCCGCGAGAGCCACCCCCACGACATCCAGATGACGGTAGAGGCCCCCAACTACCAGGGCCGCTGACCCGGCCCGCACGCCTGCCGGTCGCGCAGCATCGTCGTGCGCCCGTCCAGTTGAGGCATACCGCCGCGACGTCTCCGCGGCCGTTCCAGGCGGCCGCCACCCACCCGTGGCCCCCTGGCGCTTCCGTCCGTCACTGGCGCGGACGCCCAGTCATGAGCGGTCCCGCCATGGCGGCGCGTCTCTGCGGGACGCGTCCCCGCGCGGGCGCCGCGGCCTGGCCTGACCGGCGTGTGCCCGTCGGGTCTGGTGCCGTGTCGGCCGCGCCGGGCGCTGACGTAAGCTCATCCGGGGCTTGTTCCCGCGGCTCGCGGGAACGTCGAGCAGGACGAGGACCGGCACGGCGCCGGGGTGAGGAAGAGGGGCGCAGTGGCTGCTGAGGTGGAGATCGGCCGGGGCAAGAGCGGCCGCCGGGCGTACGCCTTCGACGACATCGGCATCGTCCCGTCCCGCCGGACGCGCGATCCCGAGGAGGTCAGCGTCGCCTGGCAGATCGACGCCTACCGGTTCGAGATGCCGCTGGTCGTCGCGCCGATGGACAGCGTGGTCAGCCCCGCGATCGCGATCGCGGTCGGGCGGTTCGGCGGCCTCGCCGTCCTCGACCTCGAGGGCCTGTGGACGCGCTACGAGAACCCCGAGCCGCTGCTCGCCGAGATCGCCTCCCTGGACGACGTGCGCGCCACCCAGCGGCTCCAGGAGATCTACTCCGAGCCGATCAAGGAAGATCTGATCGGCCGCCGGATCCAGGAGATCCGCGAGGCCGGCGTGACCGTGGCGGCGCGGCTGTCGCCGCAGCGCACCGCGCAGTTCCACAAGGCCGTCATCGACGCGGGCGTCGACCTGTTCGTGATCCGCGGCACCACCGTGTCCGCCGAGCACGTGTCGGGACGCGCCGAGCCGCTGAACCTCAAGCAGTTCATCTACGACCTGGACGTCCCCGTCATCGTCGGCGGCTGCTCCACCTACACCGCCGCGCTGCACCTCATGCGCACCGGCGCCGCCGGGGTGCTCGTCGGGTTCGGCGGCGGCTCCGGGCACACCACGCGGACCGTCCTCGGCGTCGCCGTCCCGATGGCCACGGCCGTGGCGGACGTGGCCGCCGCCCGCCGCGACTACATGGACGAGTCCGGCGGACGCTACGTCCACGTGATCGCCGACGGCGGCATGGTCAACAGCGGCGACATCGCCAAGGCGTTCGCGTGCGGCTCCGACGCCGTGATGGTCGGCTCCCCGTTCGCCCGCACCACCGAAGCGCCCGGACGCGGCTACCACTGGGGCAGCGAGGCCCACCACGGGGACGTCCCGCGCGGCACCCGCCTCGAACTCGGGACGATCGGGACGATGGAGCAGATCCTGCACGGCCCGTCCCATGTCGCGGACGGCTCGATGAACCTGATCGGGGCGCTGCGCCGCGCGATGGCGACCTCCGGCTACACGGAGCTGAAGGAGTTCCAGCGCGTCCAGGTGGTCGTGGCCCCGCGCCGCTTCACCGACTGACGAGATCAGGCTGAGACCGAGCCCACGCGGAATCGGCCGCTTCCGGGGTGGTCCCGTCCCTACTCTGGGGTAGGAAACGCTCGAAACCGAACCGCTCTGGGGGGAATCGCGATGACGGGATCACCTGTGACGGGCCTGGGCAGCTCCCGGCTGGGCCCGGCCGAACGGGCGGCGGCGCTCGACCGCATGGCGCGCGAGGAGTTCGACGTGGTCGTCGTGGGCGGCGGCATCGTCGGCGCGGGCGCGGCGCTCGACGCGGCCACCCGCGGCCTGTCCGTCGCGGTGGTCGAGGCGCGGGACTTCGCGTCGGGGACGTCCTCCCGCTCGTCCAAGCTGATCCACGGCGGGCTCCGCTACCTGGAGCAGTACAACTTCGACCTCGTCCGCGAGGCCCTCACCGAACGCGGGCTCCTCCTCCAGCAGATCGCCCCGCACCTGGTGCGGCCCGTCCCGTTCCTCCTGCCCACCACGCATCGCGTGTGGGAGCGCGCGTACTTCGGCGCCGGGGTGGCGCTGTACGACGCGCTCGCGTTCCAGATGGGCAGCACGCGCGGCGTCCCGCACCACCGGCACCTGACCCGGCGCGGCGCGCTGCGGCTCGCCCCGTCCCTCCGCAAGGACTCCTTCGTCGGCGCGATCCAGCTCTGGGACGCCCAGGTGGACGACGCCCGCTTCGTGATGATGGCGCTCCGCACCGCCGCCGAGTACGGCGCGCAGATCGCGTCCCGCACCCAGTGCCTCGGGTTCCTGCGCGAGGGCGAGCGCGTCACCGGCCTGCGCATCCGCGACCTTGAGGGCAACACGACCAGCGAGGTCCGCGCCAAGCAGGTCGTGAACGCCACCGGCGTCTGGACGGACGACATCCAGGAACTCGTCGGCGGCCGCGGCCAGATCCACGTCAAGTCGTCCAAGGGCATCCACCTCGTCGTCCCGAAGGACCGCATCCACTCCGCGACAGGCATCCTGCTCCGCACCGAGAAGTCGGTCCTTTTCGTGATCCCGTGGGGCCGCCACTGGATCATCGGCACCACCGACACCGCCTGGGATCTCGACAAGGCGCACCCCGCCGCGTCCAAGGCCGACATCGACTACGTCCTGGACCACGTCAACAGCATCCTGAACACGCCCCTCACCCACGACGACGTCGAAGGCGTCTACGCGGGCCTCCGCCCCCTCCTCACCGGCGAGACCGAGGAGACCTCGAAACTCTCCCGCGAACATGTCGTCGCGCATCCCGTTCCGGGGCTGGTCCTCGTCGCGGGCGGCAAGTACACGACCTACCGCGTCATGGCGAAGGACGCCATCGACGCCGTCGCGCACGGACTCGACGGGAAGATCCCCGAGTCCTGCACCGACCGCATCCCGCTCGTCGGCGGCGACGGCTTCCAGGCCATGTGGAACGCCCGGCACCGTCTCGCCGCCCGCTCCGGCCTCCACGTCGCCCGCATCGAGCACCTCCTGCACCGCCACGGCACGCTCCTGGACGACCTCCTCGAACTCATCTCCGAGAAGCCCGACCTCGCCAAGCCCCTCGCCGGCGCCGAGGACTACCTCCGCGCCGAGATCGTCTACGCCGCCAGCCACGAGGGCGCCCGCCACCTCAACGACGTCCTCGCCCGCCGCACCCGCATCTCCATCGAGACCTGGGACCGCGGCGTCGGCGCCGCCCAGGAGGCCGCCGACCTCCTCGCCCCCGTCCTCGGCTGGTCCAAGAAGCAACGCGACCGCGAGATCGAGTACTACCGCAAGCGCGTGGAGGCCGAACGCGCCTCCCAGACCCAGGAAGACGACCAGGAGGCGGACGCCCACCGCCGAGGCGCCCCCGACATCGTCCCCACCGCCTGACACCGATGATTCTCACCCGTCCCCGGTCTCTGTCCCTGTGACGGAACCTCGACGAGGAGGACGCGATGAGACGCGTGGTGCTCTACATGATGACCAGCGTGGACGGCTTCATCGCCGGCCCGGACGGCGACCTCGACTGGATGATCTCACCGGACGAGGACAGGCAGGCCGAGGCGCTGGAGCAACTCGACGCGATCGACACCGCCCTGATCGGCCGCGGCGTCTACGAGGAGATGGTCCGCTACTGGCCCACCGCCACAGACGAATACGCGAACCGCATCAACGCCATGCCCAAACTGGTCTTCTCCCGCACACCGGAGAACCTGCGCTGGAACAACGCGCACATCGTCCCCGTCACCGATGACGCGGACCTGGCCGATCAGGTGACCCGCCTGAAGAGCCGCCCAGGCCAGGACATGGTGCTCTTCGGCGGCGCGCGACTGGCACAGTCCTTCGCACGCCTGTCCTTGGTGGACGAGTACCGCCTATGCACCCAGCCCGTGGCCCTAGGCACCGGGCGCCCCCTCTTCAGCAACAGAACCCCGTTGACCTTGACCGCAACCCGCCCCTTCCCCTCAGGCGCAACCCTGACCACCTACCAACCCCCAAGCCCCAGCTAACCCACCAGTCCAACGACAACCCCCGCCACCCCCCGTTCCCTCGGCCCGTGCGCCCCGTTCCCTCGGCCCGTGCGCCCCGTTCCCTCGGCCCGTGCGCCCCGTTCCCTCGGCCCGTGCGCCCCGTCCCCTCGCCCCCCGTTCCCTCGCCCCGCCCCCGGTTTCCCGGCCTCCGCCCCCGGTTTCCCGGCCGCCGTTCCCGCACGCCGCCCCGCTCTGCGCGGCGGCCGCCCGGCCACGAGGCGAACTGGATTGCCGGGCAGATGGGGTTCGGGTTTGTGTGGGTCAGTGGTGGGGGCGGCCTTGCATTAGGGCCTTGCCGGTTTTGTAGAGGTTGGTGGGGACTCGGGTGGGGTCCAGGAGGTGTTGGAAGGCGAGGCCGAAGTCGAGGGCCATGGTGAGGGTGGCGCGGTCGTCGGGGGTCAGGGCGTGGGCGGGGTCGAGTTGGCTGGCCAGGCGGGCGCGGCGTTCGGCGTACCAGTCGGCGATGCGCCAGCCGGCGGCGTAGTCGCGCATGCCGTAGAGCCAGAATTCGACGAGGAGCAGGGCGAGCTGGCGGGGGCGGTCGTCGGGGGCGTGGCGGGCGGAGGAGCGGCCGGTGGGGGCGGAGTCCTTTTCGGCGGCGTGGAGCTCGTCGCAGACGTCGGTGTGGGCCGGGTCGCTGGTGAAGCGTTCCATCAGGGTGAGCAGCAGATCGGTCTTGCCGGCGAAGTTGGAGTAGACGGCGCCCTTGGTGAGGCCGGCCGCGGCGGCGATGTCGTCGAGCGACGCGCCGTGGATGCCGCGTTCGGCCCAGAGGCGTTCGGCGGCGGCGAGCAGTGCGGCGCGGGTCTCGTCGCGGCGGTCCCGGCGGCGGGCGCCGTCGGACGGTCGCGGGGGTCGGGGCTCCGCCGTGTCACCCTCGGGCCGATGGCCGCCGTGGGCGTCGCTCATGCGTTGTTCCCTCCGTTGGCGGGGGACGCGCGTCCGAGCCGGCAGGCCGCGCGCCGGGATTCTCCTCCTGTTCTTCGGAATACACCGGTCGGACATGGTCAGTCCCCGAGTTGCGGAACTCAGCCTGGTTTGGAACGGTCCGGGAACTGGGAGTTGCACGGCATACCGTGCAAGTCGTGCGTTACTTGCGGGTAGCCAAGAGCGGTCAGCGGGTCCTACGCTGCGTGCATGGCATCTCCGACCGTCCGTGCCGAAAGCGCGGTAGAGCGTACGCTGCCCCAGACCCTGATCGACCGGCTGGTAGCTCATATCGCCTCGGACGGTGCCGGCACGGCGGTGATCCCGTGCCCGTTCACCGGCGAGGCCCTCGCGACCGTTCCGCTGTCGAGGGCCGAGGACGTCGGCAGGGCGTACGAGCGGGCCCGGGAGGCGCAGGCGGCGTGGGCGCGGCTGCCGGTGGGCGAGCGGGTCAAGCCTTTCCTCCGGCTCGCGGACGCGCTGGTCGACCGGCGCGAGGAGATCCTGGACATCATCCAGCTGGAGACCGGCAAGGCGCGGCGCCACGCGATGGAGGAGTTCCTCGACGTGACGCTGTGCTCGCTGTACTACGCGCGGCGGGCCGCGCGGCTGCTGAGGCCGCGGCGCAGGCAGGGCATGATGCCGGGGCTGACCCGGGTGCAGGAGCTGCGGCACCCGAAGGGCGTCGTGGCGCTGATCGCGCCGTGGAACTATCCGTTCGCGCTGGGGGCGAGTGACATCGCGCCGGCGTTGATGGCGGGGAACGCCGTCATCCACAAGCCGGACACCCAGACGTGCCTGTCGAGCCTGTGGGTTCTGGATCTGCTGGTCGAGCTCGGGTTGCCGCGGGGGTTGTGGCAGGTCGTGGTGGGGGAGCCGGCCGAGATCGGTGACCCCCTGGTGGAGAACGCCGACTACGTGTCGTTCACCGGGTCGACGCGCGGCGGCCGGGCCATCGCGGAGAAGGTCGCGCCGCGGCTGGTCGGGTACTCGCTGGAGCTCGGCGGGAAGAACCCGATGATCGTGATGGCGGACGCCGACGTCGAGCGGACCGCACGCGGCGCCGTCCGTGCTTGCTTCACCAATGCCGGACAGCTGTGCATCTCGATCGAGCGCATGTATGTGCATGAGGACGTGTACGAGAAGTTCGTTCCACGGTTCGTCGAGCTGGTGAACGGCATGAAGCTCGGGACCGGGCTTGATTTCGACGCCGACATGGGGTCGCTGACGTACGAGCGGCAGCTGGACGCGGTGACGCGGCATGTCGACCAGGCCGTCGAGCGGGGCGCCACGGTTCTGGCCGGGGGGAAGGCGCGTCCGGACGTCGGGCCGCTGTTCTACGAGCCGACGGTGCTCGCGGACGTCAACGGCGACATGGACCTGTGCGCGAACGAGACGTTCGGGCCCGTCGTCGCGCTCTACAAGTACCGGGACGAGGACGACGTCGTCGCCCGCGCCAACGACACGCCGTACGGGCTGAACGCGTCGGTGTGGACGAAGAACGCCGCGCGGGGGCGCCGTCTCGCCGCCCGCATCCAGGCCGGGACGGTCAATATCAACGACGGGTACGGGGCCGCGTACGCGTCGTACGACTCGCCCATGGGCGGGATGAAGCAGTCGGGCGTGGGGCGCCGCCACGGGGCGGAGGGGCTGCTGAAGTTCACCGAGGTGCAGACCGTCGCGAGCCAGCACATCATGGACCTCGAACCGCCGGGTGCGCTCGGCTACGACCGGTTCGCCGACGTCCTGGCGACCGGGATCAAGGTCATGAAGAAGCTGCGGATCAAGTAGGGATCGCCCGTGAAGCATGACTTCGACGTGCTCGTCATCGGGTCCGGGTTCGGCGGCAGCGTGTCGGCGCTGCGGCTGACCGAGAAGGGCTACAAGGTCGGCGTGATCGAGGCGGGCCGCCGTTTCGACACCAACCCGTCCGGGGCGCCGGGGTCGCGGTATCCGGAGCTGCCGAAGACGAACTGGCGTATCGGCCGCTACCTGTGGGCGCCGGCGCTCGGGCTCACCGGCATCCAGCGGATGCACCTGATCCGGGGCGCGAAGTCGAGCCGGGTGATGGTGCTGGCGGGCGCGGGCGTCGGCGGCGGGTCGCTGAACTACGCCAACACCCTGTACGTTCCGCCGGAGCCGTTCTTCAAGGACCGGCAGTGGGCGCACATCACCGACTGGCAGGACGAGCTGGCGCCCTTCTACGAGCAGGCCAAGCGCATGCTCGGCGTCGTCCAGAACACGACCACCACCGAGGCCGACAAGGTCATGAAGAAGGTCGCCGACCGGATGGGCAAGGGCGACACCTACGTCCAGACCCCGGTCGGCGTGTTCTTCGGGCAGGGCGCCGGGATCGAGAGCGCCGACCCGTACTTCGGCGGGACGGGCCCGCGCCGCCGCGGCTGCCTGGAGTGCGGCGAGTGCATGGTGGGCTGCCGCCACGGCGCGAAGAACATGCTCACGGAGAACTACCTGTATCTCGCGGAGAAGGCCGGGGCCCGGGTGATGCCGCTCAGCCGTGTCACCGGCGTCCGGCCGCTCGCCGGTGGTGGCTACGAGGTTGAGATCGTCCGGACGGGCTCGTTCGGACGCAACCGCAAGACGTTCACCACCGGGCAGGTCGTCTTCGCCGCCGGTACGTATGGGACGCAGAAGCTCCTGCACAAGCTCAAGGCGACCGGCCGCCTCCCGCGCCTGTCCGACCGGCTCGGCGCGCTGACCCGCACCAACTCGGAGGCGATCCTCGGCGGTGGCCGCGCCAACGGCAGGCCGGGCCCCGACTTCTCGCAGGGCGTCGCGATCACCTCGTCGTTCCACCCGGCGCCGGACACCCACATCGAGCCCGTCCGGTACGGCCGGGGCTCCAACCTGCTCGCCGCTCTCCAGACGCTGCTCGTGGACGGCGACCGGCCCGGCGAGAAGCACACGCCCCGCCTGCTGAAGTTCGTCCGCGAGGCGGCGCGCCGCCCCCGCCATCTGATCCAGCTGCTGGACCTGCGGCACTGGTCCGAGCGGACCGTCATCGCGCTGGTCATGCAGACCCGCGACAACTCGATCACGCTGCGGCCCGAGCGGGGCCCGTTCGGCTGGGACGTCCGCGCGTCCGCGGGCCACGGGGAGCCCAACCCGACGTGGATCCCGGAGGGGCACGAGGCGACCCGGCTGATCGCCGAGGAGATCGGCGGCATGGCCGGCGGCACGTGGGGCGACCTGTTCGACGTCCCGATGACGGCGCACTTCCTCGGCGGATGCGCGATCGGCGACTCGCCCGAGTCGGGTGTCATCGACCCCTATCACCGCGTCTACGGGCACCCCGGCCTGCACGTCGTGGACGGCTCCGCCGTCTCCGCCAACCTGGGCGTCAACCCGTCCCTCACCATCACCGCCCAGGCCGAGCGCGCGATGTCGTTCTGGCCGAACCGCGCCGAGGACGACCCGCGCCCAGCCCTTGGCGACGCCTACCAGCGCCTCAAGCCCGTCGCGCCGAAGAATCCCGCCGTTCCGGCGGACGCGCCCGGCGCCCTTCGGCTCCCGATCGTCGACATCACCTGACACGAACGCCCCACCCCGAATCCCGTGGCGAACCTTGTGGCTGAATTCTCGGGGCGGGCTGGGGCGGATAGAAGTAGAACGGCGTTCTGTGGATAACGCCGGTCAGGCCTTGGTCACGAGGTGTGCCGACGGGCCGTAGTTGATCTTCCAGTCGGTGTAGACGCCCAGGGTGCCGTCGGCGAGGCAGCGGAGGCCCAGGCTGACCCAGCGGACATCACCGTCCGGGCGTAGGGAGAAGCCCACGGCGGCGGCGAATTCGTCGCCTCCGCATGGGCATTCGCACTCGTCCGGTTCGGCCTCTTCCCAGTAGTCGGCGCTGTCGACGATGAACTCGGACGTCCCGCAGCCGGTGCAGGTTCGCTGGGCCGCGTCCTGCCCGGCCAGCACGCGGAAGGCCCGTCCTCCGCACTGCCCGCAGACGGACTCGGTGACTTCGCCGACGGCATAGCCCTCCGCCTGGTACTCGCGGATGAACGCCGCGAGATCAGCGAAGTCCTCGCCGCGCCACAGCTCGCCTGATGTGTCGATCACGCGCCCATCCTGGACGAAGCCGCCGACAATTCACGCACGCAAGCGTCCGGCACCGGCACGCAAGCGTCCGGCGCCGGAGCGGCTCCTGCACGCCCGGGGGGAAGGCGTCTGCCAGAGCGCTCCGGCGCCGGACCGTGGTGGCTAGGCCCTGTAGGCCGCCCACTGGGACTGCATGCGCTGGTTCTGGCCGGGAGTGAACTCGGTCATGCAGGCGTCGTAGCTGTAGTCCATGAAGTTGTGGATCGGGTCGGCGCCGGCTGCGGGGCAGGTGTCGCGGCCGGTGGGGCACCCGGACGCGGGGCTCTGCTCGGCGGGGGTGTCGGCGACCTGGTCGCCCTGGCCGCTGCAGCCGCCCTGGAACGTGTGGTACAGGCCCATCCAGTGGCCCACTTCGTGGGTTCCGGTGTCGCCCTCGTTGTAATTACCGAGCGAACCGCCCGGGAGGCTCTGGTAGTGGACGACGACACCGTCCATCGCGGGCTGGGACTGGTAGCTGCTCGGGAACGTGGCCCAGCCCAGGAGGCTGTTGCCAAGGTCGGCCGTGTAGAAGTGGAGGTCCTGCGCGTTGCCCGTGCGCAGGGCGGTCTTCATCTGGCGCTCGTTGCCCTCGGGGTCGGAGAACCAGGCCGCGTTCTGCGTCCGTTTGATCTCGGCGAGCGTGAACGTGACGTCGCTCGACTTGTAGGCGGCGTTGAGGATGTCGAGTTGCTTGTTGAGCGTCGCGTCCGGGATGTTGCCC
Source organism: Actinomadura sp. 3N508 (assembly GCF_044326375.1). Classification (NCBI taxonomy): domain Bacteria; kingdom Bacillati; phylum Actinomycetota; class Actinomycetes; order Streptosporangiales; family Thermomonosporaceae; genus Actinomadura; species Actinomadura sp. 3N508. Next base: position 1,082,577 of record NZ_JBIRAX010000001.1, on the reverse strand, counting down.
GCACTGCCGTATATGACCTGGAAATGCACGCGGACGGTGAGGGCGGCCTTGGGCTTCTTGTTCTTCCGCAGCTTGGAGACGCGGTCGTGGAAGTCCTTCTCCATCGCCGCCACCTGGGCCGCGCCGGGCTGGTTCCGTTCGGTGACGTGGGAACCGGCCCGGACACGTGCCTCTGCGGGCTGGTCGGCGCAGTCGGCGGACGGGCCGGCCGTGATGGCGGGGGCGGGAGCGGCCAGGACGGCGGTGGGCGTGGACGCGCTGAAGGCGGCGAGCACGCCGAGGACGCTGGCGATTCCGGCGCGTTTCATGGAACTCCTCGGGGAGCGGCGCGCGGGCAGGGGGTTCGCGCGGGGAGCCGAGTTAGTGCTGGATCAAGAGTGGAGGCGAACGACCATCTCGTCTTTGGCAAACCTGGACGAATCAGGACGTCTAACGCTGAATACGGCGCCCTAGCGCGGACGGCGTAGCGTGTCCGCATGGACGTCGAGGGCGAGGCGGCGCGGATCCTGGGGGAGTTGCGGACGCAGGCCGACCCGGTACGCGCCGAGAACGAGAAGCGCTATCTGAAGAGCGATTTCGCGCACATCGGCGTGACCGTCCCGGCGTTGCGGAAGGTGGCCGCACCGGCGGTGAAGACCAAACCCGCACGGGACGAGTTGGTCGCTCTTGCCAAGACCCTCTGGGACGTGACCGACGAAGGACGTCCCGTGCATGAGGCGCGCATGGCCGCCATAGAAATCCTTGTCAGGCGCGTCTCTCTGCTGGAACGGCGCGACCTTGCGATGGCGGAACGGCTCGTCCGCGATTCGGCGAGTTGGGTGTACGTGGACCAGATCGCGGAAAAGGTCGTCGGCGGACTGGTCCTGCGGTACCCGGAACTGGCCACGGTGCTGGACGCCTGGGTCGGTGACCCCTACATGTGGATACGGCGTACGGCCGTCCTGGCCCTGCTCGCAGGCGTCCGGGCGGGAAACCCGGATCTGGAAAGGCTCGACCGGTTCGGGGACGCCCTGATCGGCGAACGCGAGTTCTTCATCCGCAAAGCCCTCGGGTGGGTCTTGCGCGAGCTGTCGAAGAAGGACCCGGAATGGGTGGCGGCGTGGGTCGAGCCACGCGTAGGCGTCATGTCGGGGGTCACGCTGCGGGAGGCGGTCCGGCGCCTACCGGCCGAGGACGCCGCTCGCATCCTCGGCCGGTAGCTGTTGGCGGAAGTCGCCGATCAGGCGCGGTACGCCTTCCACACCTTGTGGATCCGGGCGCCCTGACCGGCGGTGAAGGACGTCATGCACGTGTCGTAGCTGTAGTCCATGTAGTTGTGCACTGGGTCGTCCCCAGGGGACAGGCACGTGTCCTTGCCGGACGGGCAGCCGTTCGTGGGGTCGCGCTCGGCAGGGGTGTCGGCGACCCTGTCGCCCTGGGCGCCGCAGCCGTCCTGGAACGTGTGGTAGAGCCCGAGCCAGTGGCCGACCTCATGGGTGGCGCTGAAACCCTTGTTGAAGTTGTCGATCGGCCCGCCCGGCATGCTGCCGTGGTGGATGGTCACACCGTCCATCTTCGGCTCGGACTTGTACTTCCATGGGAACGTCGACCAGCCGAGCAGGTCCCCGCCTATGCGGGCGCTGTAGAGGTTCAGCGTCGCCTTATCGCCCTTGCGCAGCCTCGGCTTGTACGTCCCCTCGTACTGTTCGGGATCGTTGAACCAGGCGGCGTTGTCCGTACGGCTCACTTCGCGGAGCTTGAAGGAGACACGGGTGTTCGCGCCTCCGTTACGTCCCCCGTAGGAGCCGTTCAAGGTGCTGATCTGCCGCTCGACCGCCGCCCGGGACACGTTGCCCTCGGAACCGTCGTGCAGCACATGGAAGTAGACGGGGATGTCGATCGGCTCAGCGGCGCGCAGTTCGGCGCCGGTCGACTGGGCGTCCGTGGCGCCCGCCGGGCCGAGGCCGAGACCGTCCAGGATGCGGTTGAGCTGCTGCTCGACGGCGGCGGCCTGCCCGGGCGTCAGGTCGTTGTGCTCCCGGCCGTGCCCTCCCGGCCGGAGGCGCGCCCCCGCGTTCGTGTCCACGCAGTCGTCCTGGTGTGCGGCGCCCAGGCGGGCGGCGCCCGCAGCCTGGACCGCGGTGCCCGGTGGCGGGCCGGACGGCACGGCGGCCGGGACGGCGGCGGCGATCAAGGCGGCGATGGCGAGCAGCTTCACGGCACTCCTAGGGCCCAGGAAAGACGCTTGCGGAATCATCCGAATACAGGACGTCATCAACAGGTATCAGAGCGAAGTCATGCCGTGAGTGTGATCAAGGTAAATGGATGCCGACCGTTATCGGAGGATCGCACCATGTGATCGGGTCATGTGATCGCTCCCCGGCCGGCCTCGCAGGGGCGCGCGCATTGGCGCTGGCAGCGGGCCCGTAGACTGGAGGGGTCGTTCCGGGCCGTGCGAAAGGCGTTCTTGGTGGCCGCAGACCAGTCCTTTGACACCGTGCTCGTCGTCGACTTCGGCGCGCAGTACGCGCAGCTCATCGCGCGGCGCGTCCGCGAGTGCCACGTGTTCAGCGAGATCGTGCCGTCCACCATGCCGGCCGCGGAGATGCTCGCCAGGCGGCCGAAGGCGATCATCCTGTCGGGCGGCCCGTCGTCGGTGTACGAGAAGGGCGCCCCGGTCGCGCCGGACGGCCTGTTCGACCTGTCGCAGCGGCAGGGCGTCCCCATGTTCGGGATCTGCTACGGCCACCAGGTGATGGCGCAGGCGCTCGGCGGGACGGTGGAGAACTCCGACGTCGCCGAGTTCGGCGGCGCGACCGTCACCGTCACCTCCCCCGGCATGCTGTTCGCGGGGCTGCCGCACGAGCAGCCGGTGTGGATGTCGCACCGCGACTTCGTCAGCCGCGCCCCGTCCGGCTTCACCGTCACGGCCAGCACGGACGTGACGCCGGTCGCCGGCATGGAAGACCTCGAACGCGGCCTTTTCGGCGTCCAGTTCCACCCGGAGGTGCTGCATACCGCGCACGGCATGGAGGTGCTGCGGCGGTTCCTCTACGAGGGCGCCGGCTGCCGGCCGAACTGGACGATGGTGAACATCGCGGACGAGTCGATCGAGGCGGTGCGGGAGCAGGTCGGGCACAAGCGGGTGATCTGCGCGCTGTCGGGCGGCGTCGACTCGGCGGTCGCCGCCGCGCTCGTCCAGCGCGCCATCGGCGACCAGCTGACCTGCGTGTTCGTCGACCACGGGCTGCTGCGCAAGGGCGAGCCCGAGCAGGTCGAGAAGGACTTCGTCGCCGCGACCGGGGTGAACCTGCACGTCGTGGACGCCCAGGACCGCTTCCTCGCCGCCCTCGACGGCGTCGCCGACCCCGAGGACAAGCGCAAGATCATCGGACGTGAGTTCATCCGCGTCTTCGAGGAGGCGGCCCGCGAGATCGTCAGAGGCGGTTCCGGGGGGTCTGGGGGGTCGTCCCCCCAGAAGGGCGCGGAGGATGCCGCCGAACCGGTCGAATTCCTCGTCCAGGGAACTCTTTACCCGGACGTCGTCGAATCGGGCGGCGGTACCGGCGCGGCCAACATCAAGTCGCACCACAACGTCGGCGGCCTCCCCGACGATCTGCAGTTCAAGCTGGTCGAGCCGCTGCGGAGCCTGTTCAAGGACGAGGTCCGCGCGCTCGGCGAGCAGCTCGGCCTGCCGACCGAGATCGTCTGGCGCCAGCCGTTCCCCGGCCCCGGCCTCGGCATCCGCATCGTCGGCGCCGTCACCCGCGACCGCCTCGACATCCTGCGCGACGCCGACGCCATCGCCCGCGAGGAGCTCACCAACGCCGGTCTCGACCGCGACATCTGGCAGTTCCCCGTCGTCCTGCTGGCGGACGTCCGTTCGGTGGGCGTGCAGGGGGACAGCCGCACCTACGGCCACCCCATCGTGCTGCGCCCCGTGACGAGCGAGGACGCGATGACGGCCGACTGGGCGAAGCTCCCCTACGAGCTTCTGCAGCGGATCTCGACGCGCATCACCAACGAGGTTCGCGAGATCAACCGCGTCACGGTCGACATCACGTCCAAGCCCCCGGGCACCATCGAGTGGGAATGATCTCCTCCTAGCCCTGGCCCGCCCCGCGCGATCAATGCGGTTTCCGCACGCGCGGGGCGAAGCATTTGTGCGGTTGCGCGGTGCGGGGCGGTGCGGCGGGGGCCATGCGGGGCGCGGGCCATTCGGTCATCTGCCGGTAAATGGCGGCCAGGTGAGGTCAAGTCTGCGTCAGGGGACGGACTGGCAATCGCGATGCGCGTTCATGTGGCGACAGAACGTCACCATGCTCGGTGGGGCGAGGAGGAGGCCCCATGTCCCCGAAGCTCAGCGTCGTCGTGCCGTTCCACAACACCGAGGAGTTCATCCAGGAATGCCTGGAGTCACTGGCCGGCCAGACGCTGCGCGACCTTGAGGTGATCATGGTGGACGACGGGTCCGTCGACAACGGGGCCGTCATCGCCAAGGAGATGTGCGCCAGGGACCCGCGGTTCCGGCTGGTGACGCGCGACAACGAAGGACCGGGGCCCGCGCGCAACGCGGGGGTGCGGCAGGCGAAGGGCGAGTACCTGGCGTTCGCCGACGCCGACGACGTCGTCGAGCGTGAGGCCTACGCGCGGCTGGTCGGTTCGCTGGAGCGGACGGGGTCGGACATGGCGTCCGGGAACGTCCACCGGATGGACGCGGACAGGGACTGGCAGTCGTACCTGCACGACGGCGTGTTCTCTGAGTCGTGTTCGCGGACGCATGTGTCGTCCAAGCCGGACCTCATGCGCGACCGGACCCCGTGGAACAAGGTCTACCGGCGCGAGTTCTGGGACAGGGCCGGCCTGGAATTCCCCAAGGGCTACTACGAGGACCCGCCCGTCACGGCGCGCGCGCATGCGTTGGCACGGTCCGTGGACGTGCTGAGCGAGACGGTCTACTTCTGGCGTAAGCGACCGGGGTCCATCACTGAGGAACGCTACGACTGGGACAACATCACCCAGCGGCTGGCGTCCGCGCGTGCACTGCGCGACGAGATGGCCGAGTACGCTCCGCGGCTTCTGAACGCCTACGACGAGCACGTCCTGGTCCCGATCGAGCTTCGCGTCCTGTTCGAGGCGCTTCCCAGGACGCCGGACGCGCAGCAGGAAGAGCTCGTCGCCATCGGCGCGGATCTGGCGCAGCGGATAGGCCCGCGCGTTCTGAAACGGCTTCCCGCGATAACGCGCCTGCAACTGCACCTGCTGTGCAGGCGGATGCTGCCGGAAGTGCTGGAGGTGCTGCGCTTCGTCCTGCTGAAGAAGGCGCAGGACGCCCCGCGGGTGCGGCGCGGGCTGCGGCGCCGGTGGTACGCGGAGTACCCGTACTTCGAGGACGACGAGCGTGCCGTCCCGCGGCACGTGTACGACGTGACCGCCGAGCTCAGGCCGTTCGCGGCGATCGACCGGACCGAATGGGTGGACGGGCGCCTGCGCATCGAGGGGCACGCCTACATCCGGCACCTGGACTCCTCCAGCGAGGACGGCTCACGCATCAGGGTGTTCCTTCTGGCGGCGAACAAGCGGGGGCTGAGGCGCGTCCCGGTCGAGCGGGTCCGCCGCCCGGACGTGACGGCGCGGTCGCGGCAGTCGGCGGTGTCCTACGACTGGTCCGGGTTCGTCGCGGACGTCGACCCGTCGTCGCTGCGGATGTTCGGGCGCTGGCGGGACGTCGACTGGATCCCGTGCGTCGAGATCGCCAACCAGGGGCTGCGGCGGCGGGCCACGTTCTCGATCCCGCGGCTGACCGGCCCGCAGTGGCCGGCCGACCAGGAATGCGCGCCCGGCGTCCGCGTGCAGGGCGTCGCGGGCAGGCGCCGGTTCGTGCTGCAGGTGCGGCGGACGGCGGCTGCCGTTACCGGCTGCCGGCTGCAGGGCGGCCGCCTGGAAGGCGGGCACCTGGAGAGCGGCGAGCTGTGGCTGGACGGCTGGAGCCGCGTCCCGCTCGGTGAGGATCCGAAGGTGGTCGCCGTGCGGAAGGACGGGCGCGCCAAGGTGACCGGTCCTGTCGAGCCGTTCGGCAGCGGTGACTCCGGCGATGGAGAGATGGGCAGCACACGTTTCCGGGCCAGGCTGCCGGTCACGGGGCTGGCGGGGCGGCCCGGCGACTGGGAGATCACCCTGCCGGGCGGGGTCAAGCCCTACCTGGAAGAGGTCCCGGCCGGTACCGCGTACCGGATCCCAGGGGGAGAGGTCGAACTCGCCAGGACGCGGCGCAGCACGATGCGCGTCGTCGTCCGCGAACCGGTTCTGGCCGTGGACGAGGTGTCCTGGTCGGACGACGGTGCCTTGTATCTGACGGGGACGTGCACCGACCAGGCAGGACGGCCGGACGCGTTGATTCTCCGTCGGCGGCGCTCGTCAGAGGAGCACGCGGTCACGCTCTGCTGGGAAGGCGACCGCTTCACCACCAGATTCTGCCCCGCGCGTATGCCGGTGCTGGGAGTGTCCCGCCCGCTCGCCTCCGGTCGCTGGGACGCCTTCGCAAGCGTCGGTGGGCGGGAACAGCCCGTCGTCGTGAGGCGGCACACCCTTCGCGACGTTCCGGGGCCGTTCGAGGTGGGCCTGCACAGAATCACGACGCGCACACACAAGACCGACCAGTTGCAGCTCCAGGTCGAGACCGCTCTGGACGACGACGAACGCGGAGCCTACGCGCAGAGCCGGATACGGTCCGGGCACTACCGGCGCCATCGGAATCTGCCCGTCCGCGAACTGGCCCTGTTCGACGCCTACAAGGGACGCCAGTACTCGTGCAACCCGCGCGGCATCTATGAGGAGCTCCGGAGGCGCGAACCCGACATGGAGTTCGTGTGGGTCACCGAGAACGGCCAGTTCGGCAAGCCGGCCGGTGCGCGGACCGTCCTGACCGGCACGCGGGAGTACTACGAGGCGCTGGCCCGCGCGCGCTACGTCATCGGCAACTGGTCCCAGCAGGACTGGTTCACCAAACGCGATGACCAGACGTATGTGCAGTGCTGGCACGGGACGCCGCTGAAGAAGCTCGGATATGACGTCAAGCGGATGCCGTACAAGCGCACCGAGGGCGTCGACTGGATGGAGCACGACGTTCCCCAGTGGGATCTGCTTCTCGCGCAGAACGAGTTCTCCGTCCCGCTGTTCCGGCAGGCGTTCGGCTATGAAGGCGACGTCCTCGTCAGCGGATACCCGCGCAACGACATCCTGCACAGCCCGCACCGGGAAGAAATCGCGTCGGCGGTGCGCCGTCGGCTCGGCATTCCTGAGGGCAAGAAGGTCGTCCTGTACGCGCCGACTTGGCGGGACGACTTCCACCACGCCATCGGCAAGCGGGCGTTCCGCCTGGAGTTCGACATCGACCGCTTCAGGTCGACGCTGGGACGCGACCACGTCCTGCTTCTGCGCACGCACTACCTCGTCACCGACCGGCCCAAGCTGCGGCCCGGCGACTGCGTCATCGACGCGTCCGTGTACCCCGACATCTCCGAGCTGTACCTCATCAGCGACGTGCTCGTCACGGACTACTCGTCGTCCATGTTCGACTTCGCCGGCACCGGCCGGCCGATGGTGTTCTTCACCTACGACCTGGAGCGCTACCGCGACCATGTGCGCGGTTTCTACTTCGACTTCGACGCTGAGGCCCCCGGGCCGCTGCTGAGCACCTCGCAGGAGGTCATGGACGCCCTGCGCGAGCCGGGCGCGCTCGATGCCGGGTACCGCGACGCGCGCGCCGCGTTCGCGGCCCGGTACTGCCCGCACGACGACGGCCATGCCGCTGCCCGCGTGCTCGACCGGGTCCTCCGGCGTCCGGTACAGCCCGCCCACTGAACACAACACGGAGAGCCGCTCGTGTCACCTCGGATCAGCATCGTCGTCCCCTTCCGCAACGCCGGAGACCACCTCGCGGAATGCCTGGAATCGCTCGCCGGGCAGACGCTCCACGATCTCGAGGTGCTGCTCCTGGACGAAGGGCGGGGGAACGGCGGCGCGGCCGCCATCGCCAAGGACTTCGCAGCCCGGGACGGCCGTTTCACCCTCGTCGAGCCCTCCGCCGGGGGATCGGGGCTGGACGCCGGTGTCGAGCAGGCGACGGCCCCGTACCTCGCCTTCGTCGACGGCGACGACGCGTTGCCTCCCTACGCGTACGAGCTCATGGTCGGGATGCTGGAGTCGACCGGGTCCGACCTCGTCGGCGGGAACGTCATGCGGCTGGACGGCACACAGGTGCAGGGGTCCCCGATCCACGCCGAGGCTTACGCAGAGACGTTGACGACGACGCACGTCACCCATCACCCAGCCCTCCTCCAGGACAGGACGCTCTGCAACAGGGTGTTCCGGCGCGCCTTCTGGGACGCCCACGGCTTCACGCTCCCAACGACGTACGACACGTTCACGGCCCTGCAAACCCAGCTTCTGGCCAAGACCGTGGACGTGCTCGACACGCCCGTGTACTTCTGGCGGGTCCGTCCGGTAACGGCGACACGGCTCCGTCACGACCCGGCGGCCGTCACCGAGCAGATGGCCACCGTCGCGAAGGTCCGGGAACTCGTCGCCGACCACGCGCCGGACCTCCTGACCGTCCACGACAGGTACGCGCTGGACCTGGACGTCCGCTCGCTGATCCTCGCCTTGCCCGGGGCCACCTGGCAGGAGCGCGAGCGTCTGGTCGAGCTGGGCGCCGGGTTCGTCAACTCGGCCGCGCGGTCCGCCGCCGCCGGGCTGGCGTCGATCAGGCGGCTGGAGACGCACCTGCTCGGCGAGCGGATGCTGCCCGAACTGCTGGAGGTGCTCAGCGCGGAGGGCGGTCTGCACGACGTCCAGGTCGTGCGGCGGGGCCGCCGCAGGCAGCGCTGGTACGCCCGCTACCCCTTCTACGGCGATGTGGAACGCGCCATACCCGAGGACCTGTACGACGTCACCGACGAGATCCGCCTGCACGCGGACGTGGACCGCGTCGAATGGGACGTCGACACCCTCATCGTCGAGGGCCGCGCCCACTTCGACCGGTTCGACGTGTCGTCGGAGACGGACTCCCGCATCCGCGTCTGGATGCGCGACGTCAGGACCGGCAAGGAGATCCGGCTCAAGGTGGAGCGGGTCCGCTGCCCGGAGGCCACCGCCCAGGCCGCTCGCTCGACCGTCTCCTTCGACTGGTCCGGTTTCTCCGCGCGGGTGGAGCCCGACTACCTCCTGGACGGCGACGAGTGGCGCACCGCCACCTACGAGCTGTACGTCGAGGTGACCACGGCGGGGCGCAAGGCGGTCCAGCGGCTGACGGCGGTGGCACCGGCCGTGCGGTGGACGGTCGCGCGGCACGTGGACGAGCACGTGGCCGTCCAGCCGGCCGCGGGCGACGACGACGTGTTCGTCGTCCACGTCAAGCGCTCCAAGGCCGTCCTCACCGGGGTCCGCTGCGACGGCGACATGCTCGAACTGACCGGCTGGACGCGGCGGGCCCTCGGCGCAGACGCCGCCCTGGTCGCCGCACGCAGGCACGGCGGCGCGGAGGTTCACGGTGAGGTGACGCTGCGGCCGTCGTCCGTGCTGCGCATGGCGGCGGGCACCGGTTTCGACTTCAAGGCGAAGCTGCCCATGCAACGCCTGATCTCCGTTCTTGACGGCGACGAACGCGAAGCCACCGTCGTGCACCTCCGCGACGTCATCGACTGGGACATCCGGCTGACGGGCGAAGGCGGCCCGATGCGGCTCACCGTCGCGGCCAACGTCGACCCCGTCCGGTACGTCCTGCCGACCGGCGCCAAGCGCGCGCGGGAGTTCGCGCTGACGCGCACCGCGTTCGGGAACCTGCGCGGCATCGAGCGGACAGTCCGGCCCGTGGTGACGGACGCCGGATGGGACGAGAAAGGTCTCCTCACCCTTTCCGGCGAGTCCGCAGACCCGGGGGACCGCCCGGATCATTTCATCCTGCGGCGGCGCCGTTCCGGCGACGAGCATCGCATTCCCGTCACCTGGGAACGCGACCGATTCACCGCCGCGTTCACCCCCGCGGCCATTTCCGTGTTCGGGACGGACCTCCCACTGAGCAGCGGAACATGGGAACTGCTGGCGCGCACGCGTTCCAGCGAGGTCGCAGAGGGCACCGAAACCGCCGAGGTCGCCGTCGTCGCCGAACGTGAGGCCATCCCCGGGCTTCCTGGCTGGCGCCGAGAGGGAACGCACGAATTCGAGGTCGGCGTCTACCAGAAGGACGCCGTGCAGCTCCGCAGCCGCCCCGCCCTGGACGACGACGAACGCGGCGGCCACGCACAACTGCTCCTCCAGCAGCGCGACTACCCCGTCTACCTGCGCAGCCCGCTCGCCGACGTCGCCGTGTTCGACAGCCACGGCGGCATGCAGTACAGCTGCAACCCGCGAGCCATCTACGAGGAACTGTCCCGCCGCAAGACCGACCTGGAATGCGTGTGGATTTCCCTGGACGGCCAATTCACGGTCGACGGGAAGGCCAGAGTCGTTCAGGCGGGAAGCCGTGAGCATTACCGCGTCCTCGCGCGCGCCCGCTACATCGTCACCAACCACGGACTGCCGCCCTGGTACGTCAAGCGCGAAGGGCAGACCTACGTCCAGACATGGCACGGCACCCCGCTGAAGCGGGTCGCCCACGACCTCAGGGACATGCCGTACCAGGGCATCGAACGGTTCGACTGGACGGACGGGGAAGTGCCGCGGTGGGATCTGCTGCTGTCCCAGAGCCCGTTCGCCACGCAGGTCATGCGCCGCGCGTTCAAATACGACGGGGACGTCCTGGAGACCGGATACCCGCGCAACGACATTCTCAGCGCGCCCGAATGGGAGAGCATAGGAAGCCGCGTACGCAAGCGCCTGGGAATCCCCGACGGGAAGAAGGCCGTCCTGTACGCGCCCACATGGCGGGACGACCGGCACCACGCCCCCGGCTGGCTCGGCTTCTCCATGGAACTGGACGTCGACACGATGCGCCAGGTCCTCGGTGACGACCACGTCCTCCTCCTGAGGACGCACCACCTCACCACCGACCGGAACCGTCTGGCGATGGACGATTTCCTTATCGACGTGTCCCGTTACCCGGACATCGCCGAGCTCTACATGGCCTCCGACGTGCTCGTCACCGACTACTCGTCCGTCATGGTCGACTACGCGGTCCTGGGCAGGCCGATCGTCCTCTACGCCTACGACCTGGGCCGCTACCGCGACCATCTGCGCGGCTTCACCTTCGACCTGGAGGCGGAGGCGCCGGGGCCGATCGCGACGACGTCCGCGCAGGTCGCCGAGGCGGTCGCGGGAGCGTCCGACCTGGAGGAACTCCATGCGGACGCCTACGACCACTTCCTGGTGAAGTACTGCCCGCAGGACGACGGCCGGGCGGCGGCCAGGGCCGTCGACCGCATCTTCGGCGAAGCCCTGGGCGGCGGCTCCGGCGGCTAGCCCGCCCCGGCTCCGCCGCATGGGGACAAACCGCCGCGTTGTTCACTAAGATCAACACCTCGCCCGCCGATGGCAGAGGGAGCGCGCATGAGCGGTGAACTCGTCCCCGCGTCCAACGCCCTGACCGCACGGTGGGTCAAGGAGGTCTGCGACGGCACGACCACGGTCCTGTCCGGCGCCGGGGTGTGGCCGCTGCTGGCGTTCCTGGCGGCCGCGTCGCGGGAGCCCGGCCGCGCGGAACTCCAGCGCGCCATCGGCGTCGACGCCGCGGGCGCCGACCGGCACGCGCGCGTCGCGCTCGGCATGCTCGACAGCTCGACGGCCGCCACCGGCGCGTTCGGCGTGTGGACGCACGCCGGGCTGCCCGTGGAGCCGTGGTGGCACAAGATCGTCCCGGCCAGGGCGCGCGGCGAGCTGACCGGCGACACCGCCGACGACCAGGCCAGGCTGGACGAATGGGTCCGGCAGAACACGGGCGACCGCCTGTCCCGGCTGCCGATCGGCGTGGGGCCGGACACGGCGCTCGTGCTCGCCACCGCGCTGACCGTCGACACCCGCTGGAAGGAACCGTTCGAAGACGTCCCCCTCACCCCCGAGGAGGGCCCCTGGGCGGGGCGCGCCGAGCGGCTCGCGGGCCTGACGCACAACACGACCGACACCAACCGGCTGACCCTCGCCGAAGAGACCCCGGCGGGGCCGGTCACCCTGCTGACCGTCCATGGCGAGGACGACGTCGACGTGATCCTCTGCCTGGGGCAACCCGACCGCCGCCCCGGTGACGTCCTCGCCGCGGCGATGGCGGCCACCGACGGGCAGATCAGGCTCCGCCGCGGCGAGCGGCTGCTCCAGCGGGCCCTCGCCGAGAAGACACCCGGCCTCCGCGTGGACAAGGCCCTCGCGTTCGACCCCCGTCCGACGCTGACCGCGACCACCGTCCGCTTCGACATCGCCGCCGAGCACGACCTGCTGGCCCACGCCGGGGTGTTCGGCCTGGAGACCGTCTCCACCCAGGACCGCCGCGGCCACCTGCCCGGCATCAGCCGGACCCCGCTGGCCGTCGGCCAGGCCGCCCAGGACGTCAACGCCACCTTCAGCGCCGAGGGGTTCAGGGCGGCGGCCGTGACGGCGATCGGCGCGGTGCCCGCGGGCGCACCGATGGCGGAGGCGCAGGTACTCAACGTCACCTTCGACCGGCCGTTCGGGTTCCTGACCTGGCACCGGCCGACCGGCCTGATCCTGCTCGCCGGCTGGGTCGCCGAACCCGAGAACTGGACGGAGCCCGACCCGGAGCCGGAGCTGACTCGCTGACGAGCGGTCAGCCGGGGCGGCGGGCCCGCGCGAACAGCTTCGTGCCCGGCCACCCGTCGCACACCGGCAGGCGCCGTTCGAGGACGGCCGTCACCCGCAGCGCCTCGTTGACGGCCGGATGCAGCGGAGCGAGATCGTCGCGGCGTGCCGTCCGGTGCCTGAGCCGGCGCAGGAACGGGCGCAGCAGCACGCCCCTGCTCCACACCCGCTCCAGCACCAGCCCGGCGCCCTCGATCAGCTCCACGAGCGCGCCGCGCGGGTAGCGGCGGACGCGGCCGAGCGCCACGTCCTGCGCCGACCACAGCGCCATGTCGGACGGGACGGACACCAGCGCCGTCCCGCCCGGCCGCAGCACCCGGGTGATCTCCGCCGCCGCCCGCGCGTCGTCCTCGATGTGCTCCAGGACGTCCAGCGCCAGCGCCAGGTCGTACCGGCACGGCTGGAGCGGCAGGTAGCGGGCGTCGCCCTCGTAGGCGTCCACGCCGTGCGCGCGGGCCAGCGCGACGGCCGCCGGGTTCAGGTCGATCGCGATGGCGTCCCAGCCGTGCTCGGCGAGCACCCGCGAGGCCGTGCCCGCCGCCGCGCCGATGTCGACGGCCGTGCCCGGCGCGCCGAGCCGCAGCAGCTCCGCGGACAGGACCTTGCGACGCTCCCGGTACCACCAGTTGTCGTTCTCGATCAGCGCGATCCGCCGCAGCTCCATGGTGTCCACGGGACAAGCCGACGATATGGACGCGGCACGTTCCACCGGCGACGCCGTCCACGACCCATCGTTGACCGGCGCTTGACCCCGCCCGGACCTCAGCGCTGTCGCGGCGTCAGCGCTTCTTACGGCGGCGACGGCGCCGCACCATGAAGCGCACGGCCAGCAGCAGCGCGACCAGCCCGCCGGCCGCGGGCGCGGCCCGCTTGGCGACGGACGGGCCCGCGACCTCCAGCAGGTCGATCGCGTCGTCCTCCCGCGCCACCCGCAGCGGCCGCTCGGCCCGCGCGGGACGCTGCGGCGCCTCGGCGGCGGGCCGCTCCGGCGCGACGTCCGGCAGGGGGGTGACGACCTCGGCCGTCGCCGGGCCGGGCTTGTCGGCGGGCTCGGGCTTGTCGGCGGCGGGCTCGGTGTCGGGCTCGGCGGCGGCCTCAGGCTCGGGGGCGGGCTTCACGGGCGTCGCGACGGCCTCCGGCGCGGCCTCCGCCTCGACCCCGGCCCCGGCCCCGGCCTCTGGCGCGGCCTCGCCGGACGTTTCCAGCTCGGCCGCCAGCGCCTTGGCGAACCGGTTGATGATCTTGGAGCCGACCTCGGACAGGATGTTGCGGCCGAACTGCGCGGGACGTCCCGTCACGTTCAGCTTCGTGTGGACGGTCACGCGCGTCGTGCCGTCCTCCCCGTGCAGCCTCGCCTGGACGGTCGCCGACGCCGTCCCCGAGCCGCGGGCCTCCTTGGCGGACGCCTCCAGCGTCACCGTGCGGGACGGCTCGTCGGCGGAGACGATCCGCGCGGTGCCGCGGTAGGTGATGGTCATCGCGCCGACCTTCACCTTCATCCGCCCCTTGTACTCCTCGCCCTCGACGGAGTCGAGCGTCGCGCCGGGCATGCAGGTCGCGACGCGTTCCACGTCGAGCAGCACCGACCAGGCCTGATCCACCGGTACGGGGACGGTGAAATCGTGGTCGAGTTCCATGATCTTGTCCTTATCGTCCGGAGAACTACCCGTGACCCTACGGCGGTCGCCGGTTCGGTCGCCAGTCGGGCGCCGGGTACCCGGATCCGGGTACCCGGCGATCCGGCGAGCAATCAAACGGCCGCGGCGGTCAGGGCCCGCGAGGTCAGCACGGCCGCCAGATGCGACCGGTACTCCGCCGATCCGTGCAGGTCACCCGGCGGCTCGGTGCCCTCTGTCGCGTGCTGGGCCGCGGACCTGAACGTGTCCTCCGAGACCGGACGCCCGCGCACCGCGTTCTCCACGCCACCGGCCCGCACCGGCACCGGACCCATGTTGGTCAGCGCGACGCGTGCCTCCTCTACGGCGCCGCCATTGCGGCGCACAGCGCACGCGACACCGACGATGGCCCACGCCTGGGCCGTCCGATGGAATTTCTCGTAGTGGACGCCCCAGCCTGGGCCCATCTTGGGCACCCGCACGCCGACGAGCAGTTCGTCGGGCTCCATCGACGACGTCATCCAGTCGACGAAGAACTCCGATGCCGGGATCTCCCGCTCGCCGCGCACGGACCGGACGAGGAACACCGCGTCCAGCGCCAGCGCGACGGCCGGGAGGTCGCCCGCCGGGTCGGCGTGCGCGAGCGACCCGCCGAACGTGCCGCGGTGCCGGACGGCCGGGTCGGCGACCGTCTCCGCCGCGGCCACGATCAGCGGGGCGTGCTCGCGCACAAGCGGATGGCGGATGATCTCGTGGTGGGTGGCCATCGCGCCGATGACCAGCGCGTCGCCGTCGTCGCGGATCTCGCGGAGCGCGCCGATCCGGCCGACGTCGATCAGCGCGTCCGGGATGGCGAGCCGGAGCCGCAGCAGCGGCATCAGGCTCTGCCCGCCGGCGAGGATCTTCGCGTCCTCGCCCGCGCCGGACAGCACCCGGACGGCCTCGTCCACCGAATCGGGCCGTGCGTAGTCGAAAGCCGCGGGAATCACTGTGCACCTCCTGCCGAGCCGGAGCCGGGGCTCGACGCCGAGCCGAGCCCGCCGCCCGCGCCGGGCTCCGCCGTGTCCGGTTTCGCTTCCGCGCGCAGCGCCCGCCACACCCGTTCCGGTGTGCACGGCATCGGGACGTCGTTCACCCCGTACGGGCGCAGCGCGTCGACGATCGCGTTGACGACCGCCGGGGTGGAGGCGATCGT
This sequence comes from Actinomadura sp. 3N508, assembly GCF_044326375.1. Taxonomy (NCBI): domain Bacteria; kingdom Bacillati; phylum Actinomycetota; class Actinomycetes; order Streptosporangiales; family Thermomonosporaceae; genus Actinomadura; species Actinomadura sp. 3N508. The sequence goes on along the minus strand of NZ_JBIRAX010000001.1, from coordinate 1,066,983 downwards.
GCCCGCCTCGCCGACGCCCTTCACGCCCATCGGGTTGGACGTCGCGGGCGTCTCCGTCCGGTCGGTGGTGAACGTCGGCAGGTCCGCGGCGGACGGGACGAGGTAGTCGGCCATGGTGGTCGTGGTCAGGTTGCCGTCCGCGTCGTACACGGCCTCCTCGAACAGGGCCTGCGCGATGCCCTGCGCAAGCCCGCCGTGCACCTGGCCCTCCACGATGAGCGGGTTGATGACCTTCCCTACGTCGTCCACGGCGACGTACTTGCGGAGCTTCACCATCCCCGTCTCGGTGTCGACCTCGGCCGCGCACAGGTGCGTGCCGTGCGGGAAGGAGAAGTTCTCCGGGTCGAACGTGGCGTCGGAGTCCAGCGAGGGCTCGACGCCTTCAGGGAAGTCGTGCGCGGCGAACGTGGCCGCCGCGATCTCCTGCAGCGTCTTGCCCTCCTCCTGGACGCCGCGCACGCTGAACCGCCCGCCGCTGAACTCCAGGTCCTGCTCGGCGGCCTCCAGCAGATGCGCGGCGACCTTGCGGGCCTTCTCGACCACCTTGTCGCAGGCCGAGAACAGGGCAACGCCGCCGATGGCCAGCGAACGCGACCCGTAGGTGTCCATGCCCTTGGGCGAGACGGCCGTGTCGCCGTGCAGGACCCGCACGTCCTCGAACGGGACCCCGAGCCTGTCGGCGGCGATCTGCGCCCACGCCGTCTCGTGGCCCTGCCCATGCGGCGACGACCCGGTGACCACCTCGACCTTGCCCGACGCCAGCATGCGCACTGACGCGTGCTCCCAGCCGCCCGCGCCGTACGACAGCGAGCCCAGGACGCGGGACGGCGCGATGCCGCACATCTCCGTGAACGTCGACACACCGATGCCCAGCTGCACCGGATCCCGCCGTTCGCGCCGGTCGGCCTGCTCGGCACGGAGCTTGTCGTACTCGAACAGCTCCAGCGCCTTGTCGGTCGCCGCCTCGTAGTTGCCGGAGTCGTAGGTGAGCCCCGCGATGGTCTCGTACGGGAACTCCTCGTGCGCGATCCAGTTGCGGCGCCGTATCTCGATGGGGTCGACGCCCAGTTCGGCGGCGAGTTCGTCCATCATCCGCTCGATGGCGTAGGTGGCCTCCGGCCGGCCCGCGCCCCGGTACGCGTCCGTCGGGGTCTTCGTCGTGAAGACGCCCCTACAGGTGAACGAGTACGCGTCCATCTTGTAGATGCCGTTGTACATGAACGCGCCCAGGATCGGGATGCCCGGCGTGACGAGCATCAGGTACGCGCCCATGTCGGCAAGGATGTCCGCCTTGAAACCGCGGATCCGTCCGTCGCGGTCTGCGGCGAGCGTGAGCCGCTGTATCTGGTCGCGCCCGTGGTGGACGGTCATGTTGCCTTCGCTGCGCGACTCCGTCCATTTCACCGGGCGGCCGAGCCTGCGGGCCAGCAGCAGCGCGAGGACCTCCTCGCCGCACACCTGCAGCTTGGAGCCGAACCCGCCGCCGACGTCCGGTGCGACGACCCGGATGCGGTGCTCGCCGATCCCGGTGACGGTCGCCAGCATCAGCCGCAGGATGTGCGGGATCTGCGTCGCCGAGTAGAGGGTGAACTCGTCCCCGTCCGGGACGCACAGCACCGCCCGCGGCTCCATCGCCGTAGGGATGAGCCTCTGCTGGATGTACTCGCGTTCGATGAGGACCGGCGCGTCCCGCATCGCGGCGTCGAGATCCCCGTTCTCGAACACCCACGTGTAGGACTTGTTCGTTCCCAGGTCGTCATGGACGAGATCGGCCCCTTCCGCAAGGGCCGCGTCCATGTTCAGGACCGCGGGCAGCGGCTCGTAGTCGACGTCAATGTCGTCTAGGGCGTCGAAGGCCGCGAACTTGTCCCGGGCCACGACGCACGCCACCGGCTCGCCGACGTACCGCACCTCGCTCACCGCCATCGGCGGATGGTCCGGATGCTTCATGTCGTCGGTCACGGGCCACGCGCACGGCAGCGACCCCTGCTCGCCGGCGAAGTCAGCGCCGCTCAGCACGGCGACCACGCCGGGACGTCCCTTCGCCTGCGAGGTGTCGACGCGGACGATCCGCGCGTGCGCGTGCGGGCTGCGCAGGAACGCCATATGCAGCGTCCCCTGCGGGGTCATGTTGTCGGTCCACTGCGTCTGGCCCCTGATGAGCCGGGCGTCCTCCGACCGCTTCCTTGGGGCGCCGATCTCCGCCCTGGTGTCGCCTTCCTGGATCGTCACGGCGTCACCTCCTGGCCCGCGGGCTCACGCATCTCCTTAGCGGCGCGCCGGACGGCCTTGACGATGTTCTGGTAACCGGTGCAGCGGCACAGGTTGCCCTCAAGGCCCTCCCGGACCTCGGTCTCCGACGGGTCGGCGTTCTCGCGCAGCAGGTCGAGCGACGCCATGATCATGCCTGGGGTGCAGTAGCCGCACTGGAGCGCGTGCTCCTCGTGGAAGGCCCGCTGCATCGGATGGGCCGTCCCGTCCATGCCGAGGCCCTCGACGGTCGTCACGTCGGTGCCGTCCGCCTGGACGGCGAGCACGGAGCAGCTCTTCACGCTCATCCCGTCCATCAGGACGGTGCAGGCTCCGCAGTTGCTGGTGTCGCATCCGACCGGGGTACCGACCTTCCCCAGCCGTTCGCGCAGATAGTGGACGAGCAGGAGGCGCGGTTCGACGTCGTCTTCGTACGTCGCACCGTCGACCTCGACACGGATACGTGGCATGCGTTCCTCCCAGGACGTCTCGGGGTGACTCGAAGCGAGACGTCCCTGGGCGGTGCGCGTGGTTCCGACCAGGTCATCGGGGCCCTGCCTTTCTGGGGGCAACCCCCAGACCCCCCGAGGCGGGTGGCCGATGATCCTCGCTTCGCTGTGGTCATCGGCCACCTCCGCAGAAGGCGACCCTACGAACCTATGCCGGTGTCGAATCCCGTACTAGCCCCTGGACAAGCCTATTTACTTATCTGAGGCCAATGCATGGCCCCGTCCCTGCTAGTGCACGCGGAGCAGAACCGGCCAGGTCTTCGGGCCGACGATCCCGTCGTCGTCGACGCCGCCCCAGCGCTGAACCGCCTTCACGGCCGCCTCGGTCGCGTCGTCGAACCGGCCCGACATCTTGATCTCCGGGTGGCTGCGCGCCATGAGCAGCCCCTGCAGGCTCTGCACGTGCTCACCCGAGTCGCCCTTGTTCAGTTCGGGAAGCTTCTTCACCAAGTCCTCCGTCCAGTTGCCCCCGCCGTACGCGGGACGTCCGTAACCGGCGATCACGCTGGAATTCCTGACGCGGCGCTTCACCGCGTCGCTGGTGTTGGCCTCGATGGTCTGCAGGCGCCCGCCGCCGAGGACCCTCTCGACCACGCCGACGTGGTCGATGGCGCCGATGGCGTTGGTGGCGCCCCAGTCGAAGAAGACGATGTCGCCGGGCTTGGCCTGGTTGACGCTCGCGGTCGTCCCGCTGTGCCAGCGCCCGGCCTTCTGGAAGTCCTGCGCGTGCCAGACCGTGTAGGCGCGGTCGCCGCCGGGCAGGACCGCCGACGTGTTCCCGCTGTGCCGGGCCCAGTAGGTGATGGCCATGTCGCACCAGGACGCGCGCAGGAACTCGTCCCCGTGCCTGGAGGCGTACTCGCGTGTGATCTTGTTCGGCCGGCCCGAGGTGCCGATCCACTTGCGGGCCTCGGCGATCATCCCCGCCGCGCTCATCCGGATTCCTCCCCGCGGAAGTACCCGTCGACGGGCTCGCCGTACAGCTCGGCGAGGATCTGCTCCTCGTCGGACTCGGTGGACTGGTGGGCGCCCGGATTGACGTCCACCTCGTCCATGAGTGCCGCTTCTGCGCTATCTGTTCTGTTCTGGGGGGTCACGTGCTCCTCCTGGAGCCTTTGTCTCCGCCGTCCCGTTCCGTAAGGGACTCCCTACCGACCGTAATGGGGTGACCCCTTACTTCTCTGGCTTTCGCCCCAAATCAAACCCGAGCGCGGTATCTGCCTCTCCAGCAGGTAAGAGTTTCGGCAACCTGGTGGTTCGCCGCGCCCTTGGAGCGTGCGAAACCCGGCAGTTCCGGGGAAGAGGCGTTCTATGTTCTTTTTCTCGTCCCGACTGGGATGTCTCGGTTCGCTGGCCGTGACCCTCGTCCTGACCTGGTTCGCGTACCTGATCCTCAGCCGCTGAGGGCCGGGGCTTCAGCCGCTGCGCTCCTGGCGGCAGGTGCTGCGGATCTCCTCGGTCGCCTGGGCGAACCGGAACGTCTCCTCGTCGGACATCCTGTCCTTGCCGCCGGAGGCGATGACGGTGTCGACCTGCTCGGCGAGGTCGTCGTCCTGCAGATCGGGACGGACCTTGCGGAGCGCGTCGAGGACCTGCTCGGCGCTCGGATCCGGGGTCCTCGCCAGCGCGGCCGAGATCTTCGCGCAGTCGGCCTTGCGCTCGGCGGCGCCGTCCGAGCAGCCCACCAGGACAGGGCCGCCCCCGAGGGCGAGGCAGAGAACCACCGAGGCGTAGGCGCGCTTCACGCCGACGATGGTCCCACGAACGGTCTCAGCGCCGGGGCGTAAGAGCCTGGCTGTAGAGGGCCTTGCCGTCGAGGTCCCGCAGATGGACGGTCAGTGTCTCGGTGTGCGCGTCGATCTCCACGTCGCCGAAGAATTGGTAGCCCTCGGCAGGCGAGGTGTTGGCCCGCGGCGGCGCCTGCACGAACTTGAGCTGCGGGCCGAACGTCCCTTCGAGCCTGTTGGGGCCGAAGGCGCCGGCGTTGAGGGGGCCGGAGACGAATTCCCAGAACGGATCGAAGTCGCCGAACCCCGCCTTGGACGGGTCGTAGAAATGCGCCGCCGTGTAATGGACGTCCGCCGTCAGCCAGACCATGTTCCGGACGCGGTGCCGCCGCGCGTAGGAGAGCAGATCGGCGATCTCCCGCTCGCGGCCCAGCGGCGCGCCGTCATCGCCCTGCGCGACGCCTTCCTGCGCGGCGGAGCCGTCGGGGACGATCAAGCCGATCGGCAGGTCGGCCGCCATGACCTTCCAGGTCGCCGTCGAGCGGCGGAGCTCGCGCTTCAGCCACGCCGACTGCTCGGCGCCGAGGAGCGCGTTCTCCTGCGCCGGGGAGTTGTTGGCGTCGTTCGGCGACTTGTAGGTGCGCATGTCGAGGACGAAGACGTCCAGCAGCGGCCCGTAGGAGATGCGGCGGTAGATGCGCCCGGTGCGCGACGACCGCATCGGCGTGTACTCGAAGGCGGCGCGGCGGGCGTGGGCGGCCAGGACGTCCACGCGCTTCTCGGTGTACTGGGGAAGATCGAGGATCTCGCCCGGATACCAGTTGTTCACGGTCTCGTGGTCGTCCCACTGGTAGATCATCGGGACGCGTGCGTTGAAGGCCCTGAGGTTGGCGTCCAGCAGGTTGTAGCGGAACTGGCCGCGAAATTCGGCAAGGGTCTGCGCGACGGCCGACTTCTCCGGCGTCACGAGGTTGCGCCACGTCCGGCCGTCCGGCAGCGGCACCGTTTCGGCGAGCGGGCCGTCGGCGTAGACGAAGTCGCCGCTGCACAGGAAGAAGTCGGGATCGACGGCGGCCATCGCGTTGAAGATCCGGAAGCCGCCGAGGTCGGGGTTGATGCCCCAGCCCTGGCCCGCGAGGTCGCCCGACCAGACGAAGCGGACGTCCCGGCGGCGGTGCGGCGGCACGGTGTGGAGCGGCACGGTGTGGAGCGGCGGCGTGCGGAAGCGTCCCGTCACCGGCTCGGACGTCAGACCGGCGCGGTCGAGGTCGGCGAGCCGGACGCGGTAGTGCAGCTCCTCGCCGTCCGGGAGGCCGCGCAGGAGCGTCTTGCCGGTGAGGTCGGTCCCGGGCGTCAGGACGGGCCCGTGCACCGTCCGGGCATGGCGGAAGTCGGGGCGGCGGCTCACCTCCACCAGCATCCGCGCGGGACGGTCGGAGCGCACCCACACCACGCCCTCGTGTGCCGTCACGTCGCCGCTCTGCACGCCGTGCGTGAGCCGCGGCCGGCCGCTGCGCACGAGCGCCGCCGCCGTGCGCGTCCCCGCGCCCGCCGATCCGCCGCCGAGCAGGGCGATCGCCGCCCCGCCCGTCGTGGCGAGGCCACCGCGCAGCACGCTTCGACGGTCCATGAACGCTCCATCCCTCGTTCCCGTGTTCCGGAGGCATGATCCGCGCGCCGGGCGGATCTTCGGTGGACACCCGGTGATCGGCTTGACAAGGTTCGGTTACCGAGTGTCTCCTTGGACGCATGTCGGCGCGCACCCTCTACTGCCCCGTGGCCCTCGGCCGCGTGGCCAGCGCGCTGTGTCCTTCGTGTTGTCGCTGAAGCCGATTCGCCTTCCCTTTCCAGCAGACACACGAATACGAAGGACCTCCCATGGACCTTTCCGTGGCTCCCGACATCACGATGCTCGGCCAGGACGACCCGCATGACCGCGCGCTCACCCTCCGCCCTCCGACGGTGGGGCAGCTCGCCACCCGGGTCGCCGACCTCGCCGGGCGCCCCGCCGAATGGTGGCGGCTCGTCGACTTCGACGCCTCCGGCCCCGTGCACGTCGAGCTGGCCGGGCTGGTGTGGCTCACCACCTGGCCGCCCGGCCACGGCGGGACCGTGCACGGGCAGGTCAGCACGCTGATCGCGGGCGAGCTGGCGGAGGTGACGATCGCGGCGTGCGGCGTCACCGAACGGCCGCTGCGGGCCAACCGGGTCAGGGTGCACGGCGGGCCGCACACCGCCCTGACCAATCCCGGGCCCGCGTACGCCGTCAGCCTCCACGCGGGCACCACGCCCCCGTCAGGACGCTCAGCAGCGTGATCGGGCCCCGTCCGCGGGGGTCAGCGCAGGTCGCGGCGGCGTGACCGGGTCAGCACCCGGACCGTGCCGACCACGCCGAGGCCGGTCAGCCCCACCGACAGCAGCGTCGTCACGGACAGGACGTTCTCGTCGGCCAGGCCGTCCGCGAGGAACAGTCCCGCGAGGGCCAGGAAGAACAGCCCGGTGACGGGCCCCGCCGGATCGAACCGGCGCCGTCGCCGTTCGGGTGGCTTCCGCATCTCCGTCCTCCCCATGTCAGCCACGGTGCACGTTCACGTCGCCGACCTTGCCGCGTATCCGCAGGACGATCACCGGAGGGTTGCCGTCCGGGGCGCCGTCGGGTTCCAGCGTCCGGATGACCTTGGCGCGCGGGCCGCCGGTCGTCCGGTTGTCGACGTTCACGTCACCGAGCGCGATCCGCGCGTCCACCTGGACGCGGGCCGTGCGCGGCACGCGGACGGCCAGCCCGCCGAGCGTCACCTCGGCCTCGATCGCGACGCGCTGCCCGGCGGCCAGCCGGAGCGAGGTGAGATCGAGATCGCCCTGCCCGACACCGACCTTGTAGACCTGGTCCGTCTGCGTGACGTCCGTCGGGCGCCACTCGACCTCGCCGTACTCGGCGTTGCGCGGCGCCTCGCCCGCGACCGTGGTGGTCAGCATGGCCAGGGTCAGCACGGTGCCCGCCGCCGCGAGGCCACGGGTGCGGAACCAGCCGCCGACGACCATGCCGATCCCGATGACCGCGAGCGCGGGCGCCATGACGATCAGCGTGGAGTCCGGGTAGGGGTGGCTCCGCGCGACCGGGATCATCGCGGCCCCGGCGGCCATGGCGGCGAGCAGCGAGATCGTGGCGACGGGAGAGCGGCCGGAGCAGCCCGAGCCGCCGGAGCGCTTGTCCGGGCGGTCGTCCTTCCGGTCGCCCGGCGGGGTGTCGGCCTGCGCCGCCGAGTACGCGGCCAGATCGATCATGCCCGCGGGCAGGCCGCTGCCGCCAGGCGTGGCCTCTGCGCCCTTGGAAGACCCTGCGCCCTGAGAAGACGATGCGCCCTTGAACAGGGACACGCCGCCGCCGGCGGTCCCCGGCTTCGCCGGATCCGCGGACGGCGCCGGCGGGTGCCCGGCCAGCCGCTCCGGGACGGACCGCGCCACCGCCACCAGGTCCACGCCCCGCGAGTGCGCGACCAGCAGCGCCAGCCCGAACACGACCAGCAGCGCGATCGTGTCGGTGACCTCGGCGCCGAACAGGCTGAACACGACGCCCGCGGCCAGCAGCGCGCCGAGGGCCGTCAGCACGGCCGCCGCGTCGAACCAGCGCTTGAACAGCTGCTCCGCGATCGACGACCGGCCCGCGCTCGGCGGCATCAGCAGCGCGGCCGCGACATAGAGGAAGACGCCCTGGCCGTGCGCGAGGACCAGGACCGCGAACCCCACGCGGAAGACGACCGGGTCGATGCCGGTGTAGCGGCCGAGGCCGCTGCACACGCCGGCCAGCATGCGCCATCCGCCGTCCCGCGCCAGCCGCTGGTATCCCTGGACGTACTGGTGCCCGGCCTCGTGCCGTCCGCCCTCGTGGCGGCCGCTTTCCTGCTCGCTGCCCATGACGACCATCCTGACGTGCACGTCGCGCACGCGGTATCGGGGACGTCCCTGAGCCGACCCTGAGGGAAGCCCGGGGTGCGCCCCTGATGCGGTCAGCGGCCCTGCATGTGACGATCATTTACGTGGGAGAACCTTGGGAAGGGCTGCGGTGAGCGAGGACAGGGCAGCGGACCGGCTCGGCGCGACGGCCGCCACGTCCGCCACGTCCGCGCCGGGTGCGACGGCCATTTCCGCCGCGCCGCCGACGCCGGACGCCTCCGGACGGCTGCAGCGCACCACCGGAGGCAAGCTCATCGCCGGGGTGTGCAGCGGCCTGGCCGTGCACCTCGGCATCGAGGTGCTGATCGTCCGCGCCGCGTTCGTGCTGCTGACGGTGGCGAGCGGGCTCGGCGTCGCCGCCTACATCGCGTTCTGGATCCTGATCCCCGCGCCCGCGAAGCCCGAGGCTCTTGAGACGCCCGAGGAGGCGGCGCCCGCGGGGTCGGTGACCTCGGTGGACACCCGGCGGCGCGGCCGGGACTGGGGCCAGCTGCTGGCGTACGCGGCGGTCACGCTGGGCCTTGCGGTGCTCCCGTGGGGTGCGGCCGGGGCCGTCCAGTGGGCGCTGTGGCCGTTCGTCGTCGGCGGTGTCGGCGCGGCGATCCTCTGGCAGCAGGCCGACCGCGACCAGCGGCAGCGGTGGACGCTCCCGCTGCGGCAGCGCTGGCTGCGCAGCGTGCTCGGCCTCCTGCTGGTCGTCGGCGGCATCGGCGGGTTCGTCGCGCAGAAGGTCGAGGCCACCCAGGCCCGCTCCGTCGTCATCGCCATGCTGATCATCCTCACCGGGGTCGCGGTGATCGCGACGCCGTGGATGGTCCGGCTCTGGCAGGACCTCGACGCCGAGCGGCACGAGCGCATCCGCTCCCAGGAGCGCGCCGAGCTGGCCGCGCACATCCACGACTCGGTCCTGCACACGCTGACGCTCATCCAGCGGAACGCGCACGACACCCGGGAGGTGCAGCGCCTCGCCCGGTCGCAGGAGCGGACGCTGCGTACCTGGCTCTACCAGCCGCGCGCCGACCCCGACCAGACGTTCGCCGCCGCGATCCGCGAGGTCGCGGGGGAGGTGGAGGACGACCACGGCGTGCCGATCGAGATCGTCTGCGTCGGCGACACGGCGCTGGACGAGCGGCTCGGCGCCACGCTGCAGGCCGCGCGGGAGGCGATGGTGAACGCCGCGAAGTACGCCGAGGCGCCGTCGGTGTCGGTGTACGCGGAGGTGGAGGGCGACGAGGTCGCGATCTTCGTCCGGGACCGCGGCAAGGGATTCGACCTCGACCAGGTCCCCGGCGACCGGATGGGCGTCCGAGGGTCCATCATCGGACGTATGGAGCGCAACGGCGGCAAGGCCACCGTCCGGACGTCGCCGGGCGAGGGCACCGAAGTCCGGTTGGAGATAAAGAAGTCATGAGCGAGGCGTTGAAGAAGGTCGTGCTGGTCGACGATCACCAGATGTTCCGGACCGGCGTCAAGGCGGAGCTCGGCGGCGGCGTCGAGATCGTCGGGGAGGCCGGCGACGTGGACGAGGCCGTCTCGGTGATCCGCGCCGCGCGGCCGGACGTGGTCCTGCTGGACGTGCACCTGCCCGGCGGCGGCGGGATCGAGGTGCTGCGGCGGCTGCACGGCGCCGTGTCGTCGAAGTTCCTCGCGCTGTCGGTGTCGGACGCGGCCGAGGACGTGATCGGCGTCGTCCGGGGCGGGGCGCGCGGCTACGTCACCAAGACGATCTCCGGGCCGGAGCTCACCGACGCGATCGGACGGGTCGCCGACGGCGACGCCGTGTTCTCGCCGCGCCTGGCCGGATTCGTCCTGGACGCGTTCGCCGCCACCGACATGCCCGCCGTCGACCCCGAGCTCGACCAGATCACCCAGCGGGAGCGGGACGTGCTGCGGCTGATCGCCCGCGGCTACGCCTACAAGGAGATCGCCAAGGAGCTGTTCATCTCGGTCAAGACGGTCGAAACGCATGTCAGCAGCGTCCTGCGGAAGCTGCAATTGTCCAACCGGCACGAGCTGTCGCGCTGGGCCGCCGCCCGCCGCCTTGTCTGACCCGCCGAGGCCGCCTGGCCCGCGCCCGAAAACCACGCCCCGCTGGTCTCGAGCGAACCACAATGGATGCCCGTTCGGTGACATGGCGTAAACAATTTCGGGCCAAATGTAAGCAAATTGTCATATTCGTTTTCAGCGCATCATGATCGTCTCCGGTGCCGGGTGTGGGACAGTCCCTTTTCATGAGCTATCCCCCCGGACCCGGACAACCCGGTCCTGCTCCACATGATCCGTTCCAACCTCCGCCCGCCCCGGGCGGACCCGGGGCCTACCCGCCGCCGCCCCTGCCCGGACAACCAGGACAACCCGGCCCGCCCGGCCCGCCTGGTCCTTCCGACTACGGACGGCAGTCCCAGGACGGCAAGACCAACGGCATGGCCATCGCCGCCTTCGTCACCGGCCTGCTCGGCTGCTTCGGCATCGTCGGCCTCGTCCTCGGGGTCATCTCCCTCAAGCAGATCGGGGAGCGCGGCGGCAAGGGCCGCGGTCTCGCGATCGCCGGGATCATCCTGTCGTGCCTGTGGCTCGTCGGCGGCGGCATCGCCGGCTTCGCGCTGCGCGACTCCGGCTCCGGTACGTCCACGATCGGCAACCCCGGCACGGCCCGCCCCACTCCCGGGCAGACCAAGCCGCAGGAGGTCGGCGTGCAGACGATGAAGGTCGGCGACTGCATCAACGACGACAAGGTCGCCTCCAACACCACCGGCGAGTCCGTCGAGGTCGAGAGCGTCAAGATCGTCCCGTGCCAGGGGCCGCACCACGGCGAGGTGCTGGCCGTCTTCAAGCTGCCCGGCGACATCCTGCCGTCGGAGAACCAGCTGAGCCGGCTGGCCGAGGAAGGCTGCCAGAAGCGCATCGGCGGCAAGATCAGCCGCGACCCGGCGGCCAACTCGCTCGCCACCTCCATGTACTACCCGACGCTCGAGCTGTGGATGTCGGGCAAGCGCGATGTCACCTGCGTCGTCGTGCACGCCACCGAGGGCAAGAAGCTCACCCGCCCCCTCCGCGGCTGACGGACCGGTTCCTTCGCTGGGCGGCCGGCCCGCCGCCTGGCCCGAACCTCCGGACCACGCCCGAGTTCTAGGGACGCGAGGTCTAGGGACGTGAGACGCGCAGGGCGTCCACCACCATGTCCGAGACGTGCTCGACCGTGGCCACCCCGGCCTCCATGGTCGGGCTGTCGCCGCTGCACACCGCGATGAGGAAGTCGTGATCGCGTCCGGTGATGCGGCCGATGCTGTTCACCGCCCAGCCGTTCCCCTGGTCGTGGACCGGCGTCCACCCGTTCTTCAGCGCCACCCGCTCGCCCGGAAGCGCCGCCGCGCTGATGCCCCACGCCTGCTCGGCCACGACGGAGCCCATCAGGCCGAGGATGTACCGGCGGCCGGACGCCTCGATCGGGCTCCTGTCCGACGTCAGGTTCGTGAGCAGCCGGACCTGGTCGGCCGGGCTCGTCCAGGACGACCCCCACGACGTGGCGAACGGCTTCGTGTCCGTCATCCCGAACCGCTTGTTGGCCTTCCGGACGCCCGCGCTGAGACCCGCGGCCGAGTACAGGGCGTCCGCCGCCGTGTTGTCGCTCTCCCGGATCATCTGGCTCGCCAGATCGCGCTGGCCGTCCGACAGCCCCAGGTCGCGCTCCCCGCTCGCCGGGTTCAGCCCGCGCCCGCCGCCGGTCGCCGGGCCCCGGCCGGCGCGCTGCTGCCGCTGCAGGAGCAGGCTCGCCAGGATGTCGACCTTCATGACGCTGGCGCTGACGAAGTCGCCCTTCTCGTTCTCCCCGAAGGACAGGCCCGTGCGCAGGTCGGTGGCCATCACGCCCGCCTTGCCCGGACGCCCCCCGAGGTAGGCCCGGACGGTCCGGCGCAGCCCCGCCCGGTCGAACGGCCGGGCCCCGGCCACGTCCGCTCCGCGTCCGGCCGCCGGGCTCCCGATCGACTGCGTGGCGCCCATGACGGCGCCCTTGCGCTGCGGCACGTCGGAGACGAGCTGGTGGACGGTGAGTCCCGCCCCGGTGGCGCCCGCCGCGACGGCGAGCGCGATGATATGGCGTCGCATCGATCCCCCCGAATTCGTGCGACTTCCCCCGACTCATGCGGGGCTTCTCCGCGAAACCGCGCTGCTGCACGGCGCCGCCGCAGATCAGCAGGCGCCGCCGCAGGTCGGCGAGCGCCGGTCAGCGCGGCGGTCAAAGGGCGCCGATCACAGCGCCTCGCTCACAGGGCGCAGGTCAGCGCGGCGGTCACAAGGCGCAGGTCAGCGCGCCGGTCACAGGGCGCCGGGCAGGCGGGCCGGGCAGCCGGGTTCGCAGTGCTCGGAATGCCGCGCCACGCGGCGGGCGTACGCGCCGAACCGGCGGCGCAGCAGCGCCCGGGTCAGCGAGCCGGTGCCCGGGAACCCGTGGAACGCGCCGCGCCAGCGGATCAGCGTGCCCGCGGCGTGCGGCTCCAGCAGGACGTCGGCCCGGAAGCGGCGCGTCGGCGGCGCGGCGAGCACCAGGCACGCGACGAGCGCCGGGTAGCTCGCGAGCGCGGTGTACCCGTAGTGCCGCGGCGGATCCCAGGCCACGACCTCCTCGCGCCGCGCCGGGACGTACCGGACGGCCCCGATCCCGTTCGGATGCTCCTCGCCCGCGGACTCCCGCCTCGCGCGCGTCCAGAACCCGCCCCACTCGGCCCACGCCTCCGGCACGCACAGATGCTTGAAGATCACGTCCGGCGCGGCGCGGGAGGTGGCGGTGGCCTCGACCTCCTGCGCCCCGTCGCCCTCCCGAGCCCCGTCGCTCCCCTGCGGCATGTCAACCCCCCGAGTTCCGTCACATGGGGTACATGCCCGATCTGCTCTTCATTACGGCGCGTGAGTGAACATATTTGACGAGTGATGACCGTCGATCACCCGCTCCGGCAACGTCGATCACTTGCGCGGGCGGCCCGCTCGGGCGGCCCGCTCAGGCGGTGTCGATGACCTGGAACGACTCGGCCAGCCGGCCCGCCGGCAACCCGGCCGCGGCGGCGTTGCCCGTCAGCCAGCCGCGCAGCATCTCCGGCAGCTCGTCGCCCATGTGCCCGGTCTGGCTGGCATGCGCCCGCAGCGCGTTCACCTTCCGGTCGAACCGCTCGGTGATGTCGACGTAGTGGTTCGCGGTGGGCCCGCCGGTGAACCACACCTCGCGCGCCGTCCAGGCGCCGAGGCCCTCGTCGGCGAGCAGCTCGGGGAACGCGTACGGGTTGCGCGCGTCCGGGTAGACGGCGTCGAGCGCGGCCGAGCCGACCGCCCGGTGGTCGGGGTGGCTCGGATAGATCCGCTCGTAGTTGCGTTCCGGGCTCGGCATCAGCACCCGGTCCGGCCGCACCTGCCGGATGACGCGCGCGATGTCGCGGCGCAGCTCCAGCGTGGCCTCGACGCGCCCGTCCGGATAGCCGAGCCACCGGACGTCGCTCACCCCGACGCACTTGGCCGCCGCGCGCTGCTCCTCGCGCCGCAGCACGCCCATCTCCGCGCGCGTGATCCCGTCGTCGAACCCGCCCGCGTCGCCGTCGGTGACCATGAGGTACACGACCTCGATGCCCCGGTCCGTCCAGCCCGCCACCGTTCCGGCGGCGCCGAAGTCGACATCGTCGGGATGCGCCATCACTGCCAGGATCCGCTGCAGCTCGCCGTCGTCCAGAACATCGGTCACGTTTCAACTGTAAGGACTCTGAACCGTAACTGGTACACCCGGAGATCAGCAGAGATCTATATGGGGATGATCGGTGATTGGGTCTGGGACGTCCGCCCACGCCAGGGTAGAGCTGATACATGCGCAAACTCATCAACGCCCCGGCGGACGTGGTCACCGACGCGCTGCGCGGCCTGGCCGCCGCGCATCCCTCGCTGAAGGTCGACCCGGACGTCGGGACGGTCGTGCGGGCGGACGCGCCGCGCGCCGGGAAGGTCGCCCTGGTGTCGGGCGGCGGGTCCGGGCACGAGCCGCTGCACGCCGGATTCGTCGGCCACGGGATGCTCGACGCGGCCTGCTGCGGCGCGATCTTCACCTCTCCGGTGCCGGACCAGATCGTCGCGGCGACGATGGCGGTGAACGGCGGCGCCGGCGTCGTCCATCTAGTGAAAAACTATACAGGCGATGTAATGAATTTCCAGATGGCCGCCGAGCTGGCCGAGGACGAGGACATCGAGGTCACCTCCGTCATCGTGGACGACGACGTCGCCGTCGAGGACAGCACGTTCACCGCCGGGCGGCGCGGCACCGGCGCCACCCTGTTCGCCGAGAAGATCGCCGGTGCGCTCGCCGAGGAGGGCGCCGGCCTCGCCGCCGTGGCGGCGGTGGCGCGCGAGGTGAACGAGCGCAGCCGGTCGTTCGGCGTGGCGCTGTCGTCCTGCACCGTGCCGGCCTCCGGGGCGCCCACGTTCGAGCTGGGCGAGGACGAGATGGAGCTCGGCATCGGCATCCACGGCGAGCCGGGCCGCGAGCGGGTCAAGGCCGGCACCGCCGTGGAGATCGTGGACGCGGCGCTGAGCGCGATCGACGCCGACATGCCGCTGTCGGGGTCCGAGGTGCTGGTGCTGGTCAACGGCATGGGCGGGACCCCGCTCATCGAGCAGTACGTCGCCTACGCGGCCGCGGCCGAATGGCTGGACGGGCACGGCGCGACCGTCGCCCGCCGGTTGGTCGGGCCGTTCGTGACGAGCCTGGAGATGGCCGGATGCATGATCAGCGTGTGCCGCCTGACGCCGGAGCTGACCCGCCTCTGGGACGCCCCCGTCGAGACGCCCGGGCTGCGGTGGGGCCGATGAACGCGGGCGACTCCATGAACGTCGCGGACCTCGTGTCCTGGATCAGGCACGCCGCCGACCTGATCTCCGCCGACGTCGACCGGCTCACCCGGCTGGACGCGGCCATCGGCGACGGCGACCACGGCCACAACCTCGACCGCGGCTTCCGCGCCGCCACCGAGGCCGTGTCAGGCGGGACGCTCCCCGGCGACGCTTCGCCGGACAAGGTGCTGGTCGCCGCGGGCCTGGCCATCCTGTCCAAGACGGGCGGCGCGTCCGGCCCCCTCTACGGGACGGCCCTGCGCCGCGCCGGCAAGGCCCTAGGCGAAGCCGCCCCTGACGCCGCCCTCGACGCCGGTTCCGACACCGCCCCCAACGGCGCCGGGGTGGACGCAGCCGCGCTCGGCACCGCGCTCCGGGCCGCGCTGGACAGCGTCCAGAACCTCGGAAAGGCGGCGGAGGGCGAGAAGACGATGATCGACGCGCTCGCCCCGGCCGTCGCGGCCTACGAGACCGCCCTCGCGGCCGGCTCCGGCCTCGCGGCCTGCGTGCGCGCCGCCGCCGACGCCGCGGCGGCGGGCGCCGAAGCGACCGTCCCCATGCAGGCGCGCAAAGGCCGTGCCAGCTACCTGGGCCCGCGAAGCGTCGGGCACATGGACCCCGGCGCGGCCTCCACCGCCCTGATCCTGCGCGCGCTGGCCGATGTCACGGGGGAGGGGTGATGGTCGGGATCGTGATCATCTCCCACAGCCGGACGCTCGCGGAGGGCGTCGCCGAGGTGGCCCGCTCGATGGGCGTCGGCAAGGCGGTCGTGGAGCCCGCCGGCGGCGACCTGGAAGGACGGCTCGGCACAAGCATCGACCTCGTCGAGACCGCCGTCGCGGCGGCGGACGGCGGCGACGGCGTGCTGCTGCTCGCCGACATCGGCAGCTCCGTCCTCACCGCCAGGATGCTCATCGAGGACGCCGGCGGCGAGGACCTGCTGCTCGCGGACGCGCCGCTGGTCGAGGGCGCGATCGCCGCGGCCTCCCTGGCCGCGACCGGCGCGGACCTGGCCGCCGTGCGAGCCGCCGCGGAATCCGCCTACGACCACCGGAAAACCCACTGACCCGGGGCCTGGGACGGGACGGGACGGGACGGAGGGTCCTACTCGGACGCGGCGTTGAGGAGGACGTCGAGGAGCGACGAATCACCCATCGGGTCTTCCTGCACCTCGTACACGCGGATCTTCCCGCCGGGCTCGTCCTCGACGCTGATCCGGTAGACGAAAAGGTCGGCACCGATGTTGCGGCCCTCGTCACCGCGCTCCCGTGCGGCGTCGAGCGCGTCCAGCGCCTCCCGGACGCGCTCGGCCCGCCCGGCGGGAAGGTCGGCGAGGTCGTACAGCGCGACGAGCTCTTCAAGGCCGGCGAATCCGCCGGTTCTTTCGATCTTCACGCGCATGTCCTGCCGCACCTTCCCGCCGGTTCTCCTGCCGCCTACTTGCTGAAGGCCCGGCGCAACTCGTCGAGATCATCACGGAGGATGTCATCGTCCTCCAGCGACCCGCGCTTGGCCAGCTTTTCGGCGTCGACGACCTGATACTCGGGCATCTGCATCGTCCCGCAGCAGCGGGACCTGTCCTGCTCGGCCCGCAGGCTCGCCGACAGCTCGTCGAGCGCGTCGACCTCCGTGACGTCGTGCCCGTCGCCGGTGTAGTCGGCCTCCGTCATCTTCATCCGGCCGCTCATCAGGTCTGTCAGCGGCGTCACCGCCGTCGTGACCTCCCGGACGGCGAACCGGTTGCGGATGAACGTGCGGTAGATCGCCGGGTCGCTGCGGCTCGCCGAGATCTGCAGCATCTTGTTCGCCACGTCCACGTACCGCGCGCCGGTCGCCGGGGCCGCCACGATCGCGTCGAACACCAGCCGGCACAGCGCGGACGCCGTCTCGATCAGCACGACCGACGGGTCCTTGGTGCGCCGTTGCCGCGCCATCTCGAACGCGAAGACGTCCGCGAGCACGTCGTAGATCGCGCCCGTGAACACCTGCGAGATCGCGTGCACCTCGTTGCCGACCTGGCTGAGCTTGAGGTCGTTGTCGGCGTTGCGCAGCCCGCCCGGCATGCCGAGCGCCCGGCCGAACTCCTCGGCGACGTCCGCCAGGAACGACTTGTCGTGCAGGTTCGCCTTGGTGAGCGCGACGAGCGCCTCCGCCTGGTCCGGCTGCGCCAGCGCCAGGAAGATCGCCGTGAGGTCGCCGAACGACTCGTGCAGCCCGCCCGTCTGCGGCGGCCCGGCCGCCGACAGCCAGCCCGGCTTGAGCCCGTCGAGGAGCGCGTGGCCCGTCTCGTGCGCGACGATGTCGAACGACCGGCAGGTGTGGACGACCCGCGTCGGGGGCTGCCCCTCCGGGGTGAAGAACAGGAACTTCAGCGCCTTCGCCGTCCGGCTGTAGAACGCGTTCGCGCCGACCCCGGCACGCGGGAACACCGAGAGGCGGTCGGTGTTGCCGCCCACGTTCCACGCGAACGGGATCGGGTTGCCGCCGTTGTGCCGCTCGTACATGGCGATGGCCTGCCGGACGACCGCGAACGTGTGCGCGCAGTCGAACTGCGGGGTGCCGGGGGCGAACACGAAGTCGCCGTTGACGTTGCGGGCCACCGGGGTGACGCCCTGCATCTCCGTCCGGACCCGCGCGTCCGTCGGCCCGTTCAGCACCACGGTCGGGACGTAGGCCAGCCGCGCGCCGAGCTCGGTGACCGACGGGTCCTGCTTGTAGATCAGGAAGCGGTGACCGGTCCGCACCGGCACCGGGACGGGCACCGGCCGGGGGACGGCCTGCGGAGCCGCCGGGACCGCCCCGCGCAGCGCGGCGGTCCGGGACACCGGTCCCGGACGTTGTGCCGGCACCTCGATCTGCGTCGCTCCGGCGGTCTGGCTCTCCTGGAAGTCTTGCTGGTGGATCGTCATCGAAGCCACCTCCCTTTACGGTGCGCGAGTCCCTGTTGACCCTGCGCTCCCGGGGGTGGACACGCCTGTCCGAGCCTGCTGTATGCATGGCGTTCGCTATACGCCGCTGGAGGCGGTGCTCTGTGTACGGCGCGCGCCGTGTGGCTCTGGAGTACGGGCCGGCCGGGTCCGGCGGGTCGTGTCCGCCCCGTCGCGCCAAACGCTCCGCCGGTCAGGAGATCGAGTCAAGCCAGGGGGTTCAAAAGGCCTGTCATCTGTCCACATGCTGCCGCGGGACGTCCACATGTTGCCAAGGGGGGTGACAAGCCGCGGAGTCGTGCAGGTGCGGGTCGGGTAGGCGCGATCGGGGTGCGGGGGAGTGGAGACGCCGAAATCGTCGGTGTGGAGCCGTAGACTCGCACGTGATGTCGAAGACCGAAGCCAACCCCTTGCTCGACGGGCTCAATCCGCAGCAGCGCGAGGCCGTGCTGCACTCCGGTGGGCCGTTGCTGATCGTCGCGGGCGCCGGATCGGGCAAGACCCGGGTCCTGACCCACCGCATCGCCCACCTGCTCGGCGAGCGGGAGGTGCACCCCGGCCAGATCCTCGCGATCACCTTCACCAACAAGGCCGCGGCCGAGATGAAGGAACGGGTGGACGCGCTGGTCGGCCCGCGTTCGCGTGCCATGTGGGTGATGACGTTCCACTCGGCGTGCGTGCGCATCCTGCGCCGCGAGGCCAAGCGGCTCGGCTTCCCGACCAGCTTCTCGATCTACGACCAGGCCGACGCGAACCGCCTCATGGCGCTCGTCTGCCGCGAGCTCGACCTCGACCCGAAGCGGTACCCGCCGAAGGCGTTCAGCGCGCAGGTGTCGAACCTGAAGAACGAGCTGATCGACTACGAGACCTTCAAGGCGCGGGCGTCCACGCACATGGAGCAGACGCTCGCCGAGGCGTACGAGATGTACCAGGCGCGGCTCCAGCAGGCCGGCGCCATGGACTTCGACGACCTGATCATGATGACGGTCAACCTGCTGCAGGTCTTCCCCGAGGCCGCCGAGCACTACCGGCGCAGGTTCCGGCACGTCATGGTCGACGAGTACCAGGACACGAACCACGCGCAGTACGAACTCGTCCGCGAGCTGACCGCCCCCGTCGAGGGCATCGGCGCGGCCGAACTGTGCGTCGTCGGCGACGCCGACCAGTCGATCTACGCCTTCCGCGGCGCGACGATCCGCAACATCCTGGAATTCGAGCGCGACTACCCAGAAGCCACGACCATCCTGCTGGAACAGAACTACCGCTCCACGCAGACGATCCTGTCGGCCGCCAACGCCGTCATCGAGCGCAACGCCGACCGCAAGCCGAAGAAACTCTGGTCCGACCAGGGCGAAGGCCACAAGATCACCGGCTATGTCGCCGACAACGAACACGACGAGGCCGCGTTCGTCGCCCGCGAGGTCGACCGCCTCAGCGACGACGGCGACGCCCGCCCCGGCGACGTCGCCGTCTTCTACCGCACCAACGCGCAGTCCCGCGTCTTTGAAGAGGTCTTCATCCGCGTCGGCCTGCCGTACAAGGTCGTCGGCGGCGTCCGCTTCTACGAGCGCAAGGAGATCCGCGACGCGCTCGCCTACCTGCGCTGCCTCGCCAACCCCGAAGACGCCGTTTCCTTGCGCCGCATCCTGAACGTCCCGAAACGCGGAATCGGCGACCGCGCCGAGGCGTGCGTCGAGGCGTACGCGTCCCGCGAGCGCATCTCGTTCTGGCAGGCGCTGCGGGTGCCCGAGGACGTGCCCGGCATGGCGACCCGCTCGATCAACGCCGTCCGCGACTTCGTGGTCCTGCTGGACGAGCTGCGCGCCGCTGCCGAGTCGCTGACGCCCGCGGACTTGGTCGCCGAGATTTTGAAGGCGAGCGGATACCTGGCTGAACTGCAGGCGTCCAAAGACCCGCAGGACGAGACCCGCGTAGAGAACCTGCACGAACTTGAAGCCGTCGCGCGGGAATTCGAGGAGCGGTTGGATGGCGAGCCCGCCGAGGGCCGTCTCCCTGAGTTCCTGGAACAGGTGGCGTTGGTCGCCGACGCCGACTCAATCCCGGGCGGCGCGAAGGGTGGCCCGGTCCCGCCCGGTGAACAGCCGGAAGAGACGGAGGGCGGCGTCGTCACGCTGATGACGCTGCACACCGCCAAGGGCCTGGAGTTCCCCGTCGTCTTCCTCACGGGCATGGAGGACGGCGTCTTCCCGCACCTGCGTGCCATGAGCAACCCGAAGGAACTGGAAGAGGAACGCCGTCTCGCCTACGTCGGCATCACGCGCGCTCGGCAACGGCTGTACCTGTCGCGTGCCGCGATGCGCAGCGCATGGGGCGCGCCACAGGTCAACCCGCCGTCGCGATTCCTCGGAGAAGTGCCGAAGACGCTGGTGGACTGGGAGCGCGAGGCGTCGTCGACGTCTGGTTCGGCCATGGCTCAAATGGCGTCCAGGCCGGGCGTCCGGTCGCCTGGCAACCGCCCTGTTCCGTCTCTCGCGCCCGGCGACAAGGTAACCCACGACGCCTTCGGCCTGGGCACGGTCGTCTCCGTCTACGACGGCGGCCAAAAGGCCAGCGTCGACTTCGGCGGCGACTACGGCGTCCGGACGCTAGTCCTCCGCTACGCCACCATCGAGAAGCTCTAGCCTTTAAGTTTCAAAGGGCCTGAGCGTCTTTGTTCTATGTTTTTCTAGGTGGTTTCCTACGTTGTGTTCTGTGTTGTTTTCTGTGTTGTGTTCTAATGTTGTGGTTCTAGTGTTTTAGTGTTCTAGGGTTCGGGGTGGGGTGGCGCTGCGTACGGGGCCGCCCCTCCAAAGTCAAGGGCGCCTTCGGCGTCGCTTCGCGATGGGACTCCGTCCCACCCTTGACTTCGGAGCCTCTACGGCCCCTAGGCGCAGCTTACGTCGGGCAGGCTCCGCCTGCCCCCCGCCCGACGCGCCACCCCACCCCCCCAAGTCCCCAAAATCGAAAAAAGGGGAAGAAGCAGTCTTGGAAACCGGTGCCCGCCAGAATACGGTTCCGGTCTCACTTGACTCCGACTATCCAATCGGTGACAAAAACCCAACCCGTATTCGGTGCGTAGCCACCCCATTACTTGATATTCTTTGGATATGGGTTCGGTTGAGGTTGATCTCGCAGCAGCGTCCACCATGGAATTGGTGAACGCCATCGCGCAGATCACCCACGAACTCGCCCAGCGCGACGCCCCCGACTCACCCGCCGCCTGCATGCACATCGCCGAATCGTTGGCGGCCGCGACCGACCGGCAGGAAAGCGCGCTGGCCGCGTTGATCGGGCGGGTGGACGCCTCGGGGGAGATGCGGCGGTGGGGCCTGCCCTCCACCCAAGCGTGGCTGCGCACCCGCCTGGGCATGCGCGACACCCGCGCCAAAGAGCGGGTCACCCTGGCCCGGCAACGCCACCGCCTCCCCCGCGTCACGGCAGGGCTCGCCGCCGGGGAGCTGTCCTACGGGTATGCATCGACCGTCGCCGACGCCGTCGCGCGTTTGGACGACGCGGACTGCGCGACCGCGGAGAGCCTGCTGCTCGATATGGTCGGGCAGGGGTTCTCGGCCGGGAAGGTCGCCTCGTTCGGGCGGCGTATCCGGGATGTGATCGCTGAACGTGACGGCACCGACAAGCCTGATGCCGAGTCGCGGCGCGGGTATGAGCGGTCCTGGGTCACCTCCACCCGTTCTCTGGACGGTGGCCGTTATGTGAAGGGCTGGCTGAACGCCGAGGACGCCGCCGTCTGGGACGGCACCCTCGCACCGCTGGCCAAACCCGCCGGGACCGATGACCGCCGTGATCTGTCCGAGCGGACGGCCGCAGCGCTGACGAGTGTGCTGGCGGGCGGGCACCGCGCCACCAAGGTCACCGTGATCTGCGATCTGGACACCCTCACCGGCGGCACTACCCCCGGCCGCCTCACCGACGGCACCCCCATCCCCGCCGCACACGTCCGCCGCATCGCCCTCAGCGCGGGCGTCTCACCCCTGATCCTCGGGCGCGGCCATGTGCCGTTGTATCTGGGCCAGCGGGTCCGGTTCGCCACCCCCGCGCAACGCCAGGTCCTCGAAACCCTGTATCCGACGTGCGCGGTGCAGGGGTGTGAGGTGCCCGGCACCCTGTGCGAGGTGGATCACGTCACCGGCTGGGCCCTCGGCTCACCGACCGACATCGACCGGCTCGCCCTGTGCTGCGGGTGGCACAACCGCTTCAAGCACACCAACGCCGAGCAGATGAACATCGTCCGTGACAGCACCGGACGCTACATCTACCGCGTTCTCCCACCACCGGACGCGCATGGGCCACCCGTCCACCTCGCCCAAGCCGCCTAACAACCGCCCGCCCCCCAGCGACTCCCCGGCGTGCAGTCGCAATCTCAAGCGACCTGCCTGTGAAGGGCTATCCGACGGGCAGTCAGCCAGCCTTCTTATCGCTGTAGCGAGTCGGGGCTCCCTGCTCCCTACTGGCGGACGTCTCATCTGACATTGGTGGTCGCGGGAGCGTCCAGAGCTTCCGAGGCATACGTCCACGCGCTTCACCTTCGGATCCGACCTCAACGGCGTCTCGGAAATCTCTCCACTGTGACGAATCACCGACGCGCTCTGGTCGCAACCAACGTGACAGGTACCGCCTGCCAGGGAGCGCTACCCGACCCATGTGACGGGCTCTGGGGGCTGGACCGGATCACTAGCACGTGCGTGCTTCGAAGTGGGCCTCAGTCGTGTGCGAGCGTCCACCTCGCCTGGTCCAGCGCCGCCGAAGCGGGCTGACTGACGTTCATGAGGCAAGGCGGCATTCGATCACGGCCCGGCTCGGGCTCGGACTCGGGCTTGGGGGCGAGTCGCTAGCCGATCGCCGTGTGACAGGACTTGAGACGCCGACGGTGGTCGCGTTGCTGCAGGTCAGTGGGTCAGTGGGTCAGATCGTCGGTAGCCAGGAGTTCGGTGTCCGGCGGCAGTCGGTGTCGCTGCCGGGCCGTGGTGATTTGCTCCTTGGCGCTTAGCCGTCCTTCAGTGCGTCGGCCAGCAGTGCGATCGGATCGGAGGCGATGGGGTGGTGGGACCGTCCGGTCGGCCAGGTCGAGAATCCGTCGTCCGGCCAGCGCGGGACCACATGGAAGTGCAGATGCGGAACCGATTGCTCTGAGCCTGGGCCGCTGGCATGAAGTACGTTCACGCCGCCCGCACTCAACGCGGTGCGCATCACCGTGGCCAGGCGCTGGACCAGGGCCATGGCATCGGCGAGCGGGCCGGGCGGTGTATCAAAAATATCGGTGTAGTGGTCGATGGAAATGACCAGCGTATGTCCGGGGGCTAGAGGACTAAGCGGCGCGAACGCGGCGATGGAGCGGCCACGTGTGATCCAGCGCGCGATATCCGACTTGATCAAGTCGCAGAAGATGCATTCCATGGCAGGCGACACTGCCAGAGCCAGGCAGTAGGGGAGATGCCAAACCCCACTAGTCGAAATTAGGTACTTGGAGACGGTGGGGTGGCGCGTCGGGCGGGGGGCAGGCGGAGCCTGCCCGACGAAAGCTGCACCCAGGGGCCGTAGAGGCTCCGAAGTCAAGGGTGGGACGGAGTCCCATCGCGAAGCGACGCCGAAGGCGCCCTTGACTTTGGAGGGGCGGCCCCGTACGCAGCGCCACCCCACCGCCGATTTAGAACATTAGAACCGGAGGGCACCAGCCAAAGGCATCATTAACGGCCGCAGCCCAGGCAAAACTCAGCAGTCGTCACCCGAAAGCGAAGCCAGAAAAGCGTCCAAGATCTCGATCTGGCGGCCGGGCGGAAAGCGCTCTGGATCGAAGAGAGCCTGGACGACCAAACCATGAGTGAAAGCGGCGACGCTGACCACAACATCATCGACATCCGAAGACCCGCGCAGCGGCAGTTCACCCCGCTCGACGGCAGCGGCCACGTGAGGACGAAGTCGCTCGCGCCATTGCTGATACCGCTTCCTCTCCCGAACCGCCAGCTCGGAGTCGGCCAGCGCACCGTCCCATGAACTGACCCAAATGCGGTTCATGTCAGCAGAGTCGGCAGTGAGCGGCAGGACGGCCAAAAGCGCCGAACGTAACGCGGCCAGCCCCTCAGTAGGCCCCCCGGCCGACCCCTCCGCCGGCCGCCCCTCCAGCTGGACGCCACTAACACGCCGGTTCGCAGTGCGTTCGTCGGCGACGTCGAGGGCGTACGTAACAAGGGCCTTCTTGTTCGGAAAGTAATGGGTGAGCAGCCCCGTCGAAGCGCCCATCTCCGCCGCGACGGCGCGCAGCGTCAGGCCGCCGAAGCCGCGGTCGGCGAGGACGCGCCATACGGCCTCGGAGACGTCGCGGCGGCGGGCGTCGTGGTCACCTCGGGCTGGCATTCCCGTATCGTACATAACAAACGTTCGGTACGTACCCTTGGGAGATCCCATGTTCGCTCGCCACCTCGCCGACGGTGCGGAACTTCGTCCGCTGGAGCCTTGGCAGGCCGCCGAGTTCGCCGAGCACGCGGACAGGGTCCGCCAGGACATCGACTACTACATCCCGTGGGCACGCACGGTCGTGGACGAGGCGTCCGCTCGCGAGTTCCTACAGGCGTATGCGTTCAAGCAAGCCAAGGACCAGGGACGTATCTACGGAATCTGGCTGGACGGCGTCCTCCAAGGAGGGACGGTGTTCCGCACATTCGACCCCGCGATGGGCGTCTGCGAGGCAGGCGTGTGGCTCGCCGCGGAAGCTCGCGGACACGGCCTGATCACCACTGCCGTCCAGCACATGATCGACTGGGCGATCGTGGCCCGCGGGATGCACCGGGTCGAATGGCTCTGCGACCCGCGGAACACCGCCAGTTCGGCCGTGGCGAAGCGGCTGGGGATGACCTGTGAGGGCGTCCTGCGCCAGGCGTTCGTCCTAGATGGCGACCGCCGCGACGTCCAAGTCTGGTCGCTCCTCGCCGACGACTACCGCACCAACGGCCAGCAGTCACCCGAGTAATCACAGCTCAGCCACCACCAACGACCACCCGATTGACCGCGCCCGCCCCCAGGCGCGACCGGTCGACCAGGAGATCGAGAGCCGGCAAGGGCCGGTGAGGCGATCGATCGCGGGACGAGGTGGTGACAGCGGCGTGCGCGGCGCACTCTGCGACGGCGTGGGAGCAGTCGGGCGATCGGGTATCGGGTGATCGCGGGACAAGGGCCTGGAGAAGTTCGGCGACCGGAGTGACTGAGCGTGTAGGTCGAGGCGGGTGGCTGGAGCCAGTTGGTAGGCCCGCCCTTGGCGACTCCGCCGATTGATTGCGGGGCCGGTGGTCAGCAAGGGTGGCACGTCGCGGTAACTTGTTTCTTTCGTTTACTCCTTACCCCCCGGGAGTTCGGTTGGAGGTCGAGCATGTGCTCCTGCTGTTGGCCGCTGCTGTTGCGGCCGGGTGGGTCGATGCGGTGGTCGGGGGCGGCGGGCTGATCCAGTTGCCTGCGTTGCTGCTGGTCAACCCCGGACAGCCGGTGGCGACCGCGCTGGCCACCAACAAACTCGGCTCGATCATGGGGGTCTCGTCGGCCGCGGTCGCCTATGCGCGGCGGGCCAAGCCGGATCGTCCGGTCGCGTTGGCGGCGGCGGGGGTCGCGGTGTGCTGTGCGGCGGGCGGTGCGCTGTGCGCCGCCGCGATCTCCTCGGACGTCCTCAAGCCCGTCATCATGGTCGTTCTGCTGGTCGTCGCCGCGGTGGTCGTGCTGAAGCCGGATCTCGGACGGGTGCCGGAGCCGGTGCTGCGCACGCGGCGGCGGGTCGCGGCGGCGGTGCTGGTTCCGGGTGTGGTGATCGCCTTCTATGACGGGCTCGTCGGGCCCGGTACCGGGACGTTCCTCGTGGTCGCGTTCACCGTGTTGCTGGGCATGGACTTCGTCAACGCGTCCGCCACCGCGAAGATCATCAATGCCGGCACCAACCTGGGGGCGCTGGCCGTCTTCGCGGTTCAGGGGCACGTGCTGTGGACGATCGGCATCGCCATGGGCGTCTGCAACATCGCGGGCGCCCAGATCGGCGCTCACATGGCCATCAACCGAGGGGCCGGGTTTGTCCGGGCCGTGCTGCTCTGCGTGGTGACGGCGCTGGTCGTCAAGCTCGGGTTCGAGCAGTTCGGCTGATCCGCGCCGACGCCGACGCCGGGGGCGGGGCCGTCGTCATCCGCTGGGCGGGATGGGCAGCGGCTTCTCCAGCGCCGAAAGGGTCAGCAGCACCAGCGACGCCGTCCAGCCGAGCGGGGCCGGGCCCGCCTGCTTGCCGGTCGGGCCGACCTTCTCCGGCAGGACGCCCAGGGTCGTGCGGTGCGCGGCGAGCCAGTCCAGGCGGCCGATCGCCTCGGTGGCGCGGCCGGAGGTGGCGGCGTTGAGGCCGAACAGGGCGGTCTCGGGCGTCCAGGCGACGTCGGGGGTGCCGGACCAGCGTTCGCCCGGCAGGACACCGCCGTTCGGCAGCGCCTGCTTGCGCTGCGCGTCGGCGATCGCGGCGGTCACGCCTTCGTCCACCTGCGCGAACGGTGGGGCGAGGAAGGTCACCGAGGTGTCCATCAGGCCGCCGCGGATGGGCGAGCGCGGGTAGCCGTAGGGCGCGAACTGGCGGGCGACCGCGTCCGACACGCGCTGGGCGGCGCGCCGCCATTCGGCCGCCTGGCCGTTCTCGCCGCGGGCCCGGGCGAGGTCCGCCGCGGACCGCAGGCCCGCCAGCACCGGCGCGACGACCCCGAGGGTGGGACGGCGCGGGTCCTCCTCGCGGCGGTGGTCGCGCTCCCAGTAGTCGGACGAGGCGGGCGGCAGGCCCTCGGCGTCCAGCGACCGGGCGAGGTGGTTCGCGCCGCGCTGGACCATGGGCCACAGGTCGGGCAGGTCGTCGGACGACGACTGCGTCTGGGCGCGGTAGAACCACGTCGCCCACAGCACCCAGCCGACCGAGTCGAGCTGCGGCGCCCGGCCGTCGGTGACCGCCGTCCCGTCGGGGTTGTAGCGGGCGGCCCACATGCCGTTGCCGTGCTGGGCGCGGGCGAGGAAGCGCAGGACGCGGCGGGCCTCGGACGGGTGCCCGGTCGCGGTGAACGCGGCGACGGCGAACGCGGAGTCGCGCGGCCAGCAGTACCGCCACTTGGTGTACCAGGACGCGAGGGACGCGCCGTTCGGGCGGGTGAGGAGCCGCAGGTCGAGCAGGGCGCGGGCGGCCATGTCGCGGTAGTCCCCGTGCTGCCCGAGGGCCGGGCCCGTCGCTGCAGCGGGGGCCGCCCCGCCCGTCGGGACGACGCCCTGCGCCAGCCACGCGCTGTCGGACCTGATCGCCTGGCCGACCCTCGGGTCGGACATCTCGACCGTGATGGGCGCCTCGCCACCGGACGGGATCAGCCGGACGTGCCCGTCCGCGAGCCGCACGACCGAGCTGTTCGGCAGGTAGGACGCCCCGGCGGCCTCGTCGGGGGTCAGCGGGGCGCCCGCGAACGGCCAGCCGCCCCCGCCGACCAGCCCGGGGCTCGCCCAGCCGGGGCCGGCGGGGTCCGGCACGTTGGCGCCGCCGGTCGCGATGATCGCGGCGGCGACGAGCAGGGCGGTCACGCGGCGAAACGCCCGGGCCGAAGCATGTTTGGCGGGACGTTTGCGAACGGTCGATCGCTTCCGAGCCCCCGGGCTCAAGGGCTCCGGGCTCAAGGGCTCCGAGGCCAAGCGCGACGGGGCCGAGGGCGGCGGGGCCGAGCGCGATGGGGTCGAGGGCGGCGGGGCCGAGCGCGGCGGGGCCGAGCGCGATGGGGTCGAGGGCGCTGGGGCCGAAGGCGGCGGGGCCGAGGGCGGCGGGGTGGCCGAGGGCGCTGGGGGCGCTGGGGGCGAAGGCGGGGCTGCGGTGAGGGCGGTCTTCTCGGCCGAGATGATTCCGCTCGGGACGGGTGCTTCGGCGGGGAGCGGGCCGATCAGGACGGACGCCGCGACGGTCGTGTCCCGTTCCTCCGCCCTCGCCATGCGTCCGCCCCCTTTCACCGCACCGGCCGCCGCACCATCGCAGAAGCGAAATAAGTACATCAAACTACGTCATTTGGTTCATCCTCCTCACGTGCCACTTGTGCCCACCCGTAGGGCGGACATACCCCCCGTTTAGGTAACACTCGCTGGTATAGGGACCCGGCGGCCTCACCACGGATGCGGGTTGACTAGGCTGCATCGACGGAGCGGACCGCAGAGTGCCGGCCGCACGGACACCCGTGTAACCCCCACTCGTGTGGTCGATCGACTGTCGATCCGTTAAAGGACGCCTCGTGGACCTGTTCGAACATCAGGCGAAGGATCTCTTCGCCGAGTACGGGGTACCGGTGCCTACCGGCAAGGTCGCCCATACACCCCAGGAAGCAAGGGCCATCGCGGCGGAGCTGTTCGCCGCGGGAAGCTCGAAGGTCGTGGTCAAGGCCCAGGTGAAGACCGGTGGCCGCGGCAAGGCCGGCGGCGTGAAGCTGGCCGACTCGGCGGACGAGGCGCAAGCGCTCGCCGGCCAGATCCTCGGCATGGACATCAAGGGCCACACGGTCCATAAGGTCCTGATCGAGGAGGGCAGCGCGATCGCGCAGGAGTACTACTTCTCCTTCCTGCTCGACCGCGCCAACCGCACCTTCCTGTCCATCTGCTCGGTCGAGGGCGGCGTGGAGATCGAGGAGGTGCCGCACGACCGGCTGGCGATGGTGCCCATCTCGCCGCTGCACGGCGTCGACCGGGCCAAGGCCCGCGAGATCGCCGAGCAGGGCCGGCTCCCGCAGGAGGCCCTGGACGGCGCCGCCGAGCTCATCGAGCGCCTCTGGGCCGTGTTCGCCGACGAGGACGCCTCCCTCGTCGAGGTGAACCCGATGATCCTCACCGCCGACGGCCGGGTGGTCGCCCTCGACGGCAAGGTCACCCTGGACGACAACGCGGACTTCCGCCAGCAGGACCACGAGAAGCTCGAGGACAAGGGCGCCGCCGACCCGCTGGAGGCGGCGGCGAAGGCCAAGGACCTCAACTACGTCAAGCTCGACGGCAGCGTCGGGATCATCGGCAACGGCGCGGGCCTGGTGATGTCCACGCTGGACGTGGTCGCCTACGCGGGCGAGGAGTTCGGCGGCCAGAAGCCCGCGAACTTCCTCGACATCGGCGGCGGCGCGTCCGCGGAGGTCATGGCGAACGGGCTGGAGATCGTCCTGTCGGACGACGCCGTGAAGTCGGTCTTCGTGAACGTCTTCGGCGGCATCACGGCCTGCGACGCCGTCGCGACCGGCATCGTGTCGGCGTACAAGCTGCTGGCCGACCGCGGCGAGAGCGTCAACCGGCCCCTCGTCGTCCGGCTGGACGGCAACAACGCCGAGCTCGGACGCACGATCCTCACCGACGCGGCGCTCCCCGGCGTCCAGCAGGTCGACACCATGGACGACGCGGCGAGGCGCGCCGCCGAACTCGCGGCAGGTGCATGAGCGATGGCCATCTGGCTCACCGAGAACAGCAAGATCATCATCCAGGGCATCACGGGCTCCGAGGGCACCAAGCACGGCCGCCGGATGCTCGCGTCCGGCGCGCAGGTCGTCGGCGGCGTGAACGCCCGCAAGGCCGGGCAGACGGTCGACTTCGACGGCACGACCCTCCCCGTCTTCGGGACGGTCAAGGAGGCCATGGAGCAGACGGGCGCGGACGTCTCCGTCGTGTTCGTCCCGCCGAAGTTCACCAAGGACGCCGTCGTCGAGGCCGTCGACGCGGGGATCGGCCTCTGTGTCGTGATCACCGAGGGCATCCCCGTCCACGACACCGCCTACTTCTGGGCGTACGCGGAGGAGAAGGGCAACAAGACCCGCATCGTCGGGCCGAACTGCCCGGGCATCGCGTCGCCCGGCAAGTCGAACGCGGGCATCATCCCGGCCGACATCACCACGCCCGGCCGGATCGGGCTCGTGTCCAAGTCGGGCACGCTGACCTACCAGATGATGTACGAGCTGCGCGACATCGGCTTCTCGACCTGCGTCGGCATCGGCGGCGACCCCGTCATCGGGACGACCCACATCGACGCCCTCAAGGCGTTCCAGGACGACCCGGAGACCGACGCGATCGTCATGATCGGCGAGATCGGGGGCGACGCGGAGGAGCGCGCCGCCGCCTACATCGAGCAGCACGTGACCAAGCCGGTCGTCGGCTACGTCGCCGGGTTCACCGCGCCCGAGGGCAAGACCATGGGCCACGCCGGCGCCATCGTGTCCGGCTCCGCGGGCACCGCGCAGGCGAAGAAGGACGCGCTGGAGAAGGTCGGGGTCCGCGTCGGCAAGACGCCGAGCGAGGCCGCCGTCCTCATGCGGGACATCATGAAGAACCTCTGACGGCCTTCCACCGCGCCCGAAAGACGGGTCTTCCGTTACGCCGAAAGACGCCCGAGCCGCCCGCGCGGCCGGGCGTCTTTCGCGTCGGACGGCAGCGGCGGCGGCCGGGCGCGGCGGATGCGCGACGACAAAGGCGACACGCCGGGCGAGGGGGCGTCCGGGAGGCGGGCGTGGTGTCAGCATGGTCCGCGTGAGCGATGCGAGCCCTGGACAGCGCGCGGCCTCCGGTACGGCGGGACGGACCGCACCGCGTCCACCCCGCGACGCGCAACCCAAGCCCCCGCCCAAGTCCCCGGCCAAGCCCCAGCCCCAGCCCGAGCCCGACGACCCCCAGCCGGATCCGCCGCTGACGGCGGCCAGGCCGCTGTACGTGACCGGGCTCATCACGGCGCTGTGGTGCATCGGCATCGGGCTCACCCTGCTCACCACCGTCACGCTGATCGGATGGATCGCGGCCCCGAGGACGGCGTTCGGCGACGGCATGACCGGGGTGTTCCGGACGGCCGTGAACTTCTGGCTCGTCTCCCACCACGCGGGCTTCTCCTACGGGCACGGACGGGTCGGCCTGCTGCCGCTCGGCGTGATCGTCCTGCCGGGGGCGCTGCTGTACCGGGGCGGCGGCTGGATGATCCGCGCCGCCGGACTGCCGTACCGGCCCCGGACGGCGGTCGTGCGCGTCGCGGTCGCGCTGGCCGTGCCCTACGCGGCGCTGGCCGTGCTGCTCGCGCTGGCGGTGTCGTCGCCGGAGGTGCGCCCGTCGGCGTGGCAGGCGCTCGTCGGGTGCTTCCTCATCGCGGTCATCGCGGGCGGGCTCGGCGCCGCGCGGGCCGCCGTCGCGGCGCAGGTGGCGGCGGAGGCGCGGGGGCGGCGGGTCAGGTCCGGGCTCGGCGCGCTGCTGCGGCTGCTGCCGGACCGGCCGCGCTCACTCGTGATCGGCGTGGCGGGCTCGCTCGCCGTGCTGCTCGCGTCGGGGGCGCTGCTCGTGGCCGTGTCGCTCGCCGTGCACATGTCGGAGGCCGACCACCTGTACGACCTGCTTGCCCCGGGCGTCGTCGGTGGCATCCTGCTCTTCCTGGTCGAGCTGGCGTTCCTGCCGAACGCGGTGATCTGGGGGATGGCCTACGCGATCGGCCCCGGCTTCTCGATCGGCGCCGGGACGAGCGTGTCGCCGACCGGCGTGGTCCTCGATCTCGTCCCCGCGTTCCCGCCGCTCGCCGCGCTGCCCCAGCCGGGCCCGGCGCCCGCGGTGTCGCTGCTGGCGCTGGCCGCGCCGTTTCTCGCGGGCGCGGTCGGCGGCGCACTGACGATCCGGTCGATGCCGGCCCGCGTGTCGGAGGGGGCGCCGATGTGGGGCTTCCTGTCCGGCGCGCTGACGGGCGCCGTGGTGGCGCTGCTGAGCGCGCTGTCCGGCGGGCCGCTCGGCGACGGGCGGATGGCGACCGTGGGGCCGTCCGCGTGGCAGGTCGGGCTGCTGGCGGCCCTTGAGGTCGGCATCTCGGCGGCGATCGCGGCCTGGGTGGCGAACTGGATGGTGCTGCGCCGTCCCGCCCGCGCGCCGTCCGAGACCCGGAGGAAGTCGAAGTCCAGGTCCAAGGCGGCGAAGGGGACCGGGAAGAAGGCCGCGAAGCAGCCCGCGCGGAAGCGTACGCGCGAGGTCGCGACGCCGATGCCGGGGCCGGTGCCGCTGTCGGCGCCCGTTCCCGGCGACTACGAGACGAAGATCCCCGGACCGCGGGCCACCGGCACCCCGTCCGGCCCGGCCGGTGCACCCAAGGCGCCCAGGGCACCGCATGCGCCGGATCCGTTGCAGTTCGAGGAGGCGGAGCCCGTCCTCGCGCCGCGCCGCCGGGCCCGCCGGTCGCCGGACCCGCTGCCCGAGCTGATCGAAGAGCGCCCGGAACCGGAGCCAGAGCCAGAGCCCGAACCGCAGCCGGAACCCGAACCAGAGCCCGAACTTGAAGCGCGGCAGCAGGAGCGGGACGGGACGGTCGTCGTCGAAGGCCACATCGTCGACGAGCCATCAGCTCCGATGCCGCTCCCGCCCGAGGATCCCGAGCGCACCGAGAACAGGGGCGGCGCGATCTACGTCCTGCGGGAAGAGCCCGACCAGTCCGATCAGGGCGACTGATCCCGACGGCTAGAGCAGGTCGCCGTACCTGTCCATGCTGCCGTCGGGCAGGCCGAGCTTGTCCTCGATCTTCGGGAAGTACTTCTCCTGGCAGGACTGCTTGTCGGTGGTCGTGTTGGACCCGCTGAGGCAGTTCTGGTAGCCGCTCAGCTCCGTCCACAGGAACGCCGTGAGCGACACCGACAGGATCGAGAACGCCAGGCCGACCGAGCCGAGGACGATGCCGGGCACGGCGCCAGGCGCGGCTCCCCGGGCGCGGCGCGCGGACCGGCGGGCGCGGATGCCGACGACGAGCGCGGCGACGCCGAGGACCAGGCCGAGCGGGTAGAAGAAGAACGCGGTCAGCAGCGCGATGGCGCCGAGCCACAGTGCCCGCCACCCGGTCCGCTGCGGCTGCCCCGGACCCGGGCCCGCGGGCTGCCCCGGCGCCCCGGGCTGCCCTGGCTCCGCCGGTGGCGTCGGCCCAGGCTGCGGCCCCTGCCCCGCCGGCGTCTGGTCCGGCTGCGGGGCCTGGTCCGGCTCCGGCCGCCGGTCTGGCTCCGGCTGCTCGCTCACGTTCTCTTCCTCCTGGACGGTGATGTCGATCCCCCCTGATCCCGTGTTCCGGGGGCGCCGAGCGGGCCCGATAGGCTGCATGTCGGCCCGTTCGACGGACCTCCGCCGATCCCCGCCGTCCACCAGCATCGTCCACCAGGGAGTCATGGTGTCCGCCCGGCTCGTCGTCCTCGTCTCCGGCGCGGGGACCAACCTACAAGCGCTGCTCGACGCGTGCGCGGATCCAGCTTATGGGGCGAAAGTCGTGGCCGTGGGCGCGGACCGTCCCGATATCGGCGGAACCGCCCGTGCCGAACGCTCCGGTGTGCCCGCTTTTACCGTGTGCGTCCCCGATTTTCCGTCTCGGGATGACTGGGACGCGGCGCTGACCGACGCGGTGGCGCGGCACGAGCCCGATCTCGTGGTGTCCGCCGGGTTCATGAAGATCCTCGGGCCGCGTTTCCTGTCCCGGTTCGGCGGCCGGACGGTCAACACCCATCCCGCGCTCCTGCCGTCCTTCCCCGGCGCCCATGCCGTACGGGACGCCCTGGCGTACGGGGTGAAGGTGACGGGCTGTACGGTTCACTTCGTCGACGAAGGGGTGGACACCGGGCCCGTCATCGCCCAGGAGACCGTCCCCGTGCGCTGGCACGACGACGAGGACTCCCTGCACGAGCGGATCAAGCAGGTGGAGCGCGGTCTTCTGGTCGACGTCGTCGGACGCCTCGCCCGCGACGGCTGGACGGCGCACGGCAGGCGGGTCTCGTTGAAGTGCGGGACCTGCGGCGACGCAGGCGGCGCGAACAACGCGAACGATGCGAACAACGCGAACGATGCAGGCGACAGCGGTACGTCCGATCAAGAGGGGAGCTCGGCCGGTGAGTCGGGTGGCGATTAAGCGCGCGCTGATCAGCGTGTACGACAAGTCCGGGCTGGAGGAGCTGGCCCGGGGCCTGCACGAGGCGGGCGTGGAGATCGTCTCGACCGGGTCCACGGCGGGACGGATCGCGTCCGCGGGCGTCCCGGTGATGAAGGTGGAGAAGCTCACCGGGTTCCCCGAGTGCCTGGACGGGCGGGTCAAGACCCTGCACCCGGCGGTGCACGCGGGCCTGCTCGCCGACCGCCGCAAGGAGGACCACCTCCAGCAGCTCGAAGACCTGGCCGTCGAGCCGTTCGACCTGCTGGTGGCGAACCTGTACCCGTTCGCCGAGACGGTCGCGTCGGGAGCCTCGCCGGACGAGTGCGTCGAGCAGATCGACATCGGCGGCCCGACGATGGTGCGCGCCGCCGCGAAGAACCACGCGAGCGTGTCCGTCGTCGTCGACCCGTCCGGGTACGGGGCGGTGCTGGACGCCGTCCGGGCGGGCGGGTTCACGATCGAGGAGCGGCGCCGGCTCGCCGCGCAGGCGTTCGCGCACACCGCGTCCTACGACGTGGCCGTCGCGTCGTGGTTCGCGAGCGGCTACGCGCCCGACGAGACCGCCGCCGAGACGCGGTGGCCCGACTTCCTCGGCGCCACCTGGGAGCGCTCGAACACGCTCCGGTACGGCGAGAACCCGCACCAGCGGGCCGCGCTGTACCGCACGCCCGGCGAGTCCGGGCTGGCCGGGGCCGAGCAGTTGTACGGCAAGGAGATGTCCTACAACAACTACGTGGACACCGACGCCGCCCGCCGCGCCGCCCACGACTTCACCGAGCCCTGCGTCGCGATCATCAAGCACGCCAACCCGTGCGGCATCGCGGTCGGCGCAGGCATCGCGGAGGCGCACCGCAAGGCGCACGCCTGCGACCCGGTGTCGGCCTACGGCGGCGTCATCGCGGCGAACCGCCCGGTCACCGCCGAGATGGCGCGGCAGGTCACGGAGAGTTTCGCGGAGGTGCTGGTCGCGCCGTCGTTCGAGGACGAGGCCGTGACCATCCTCACCGGCCGGTTCAAGAACATCCGGCTGCTGGTGTGCCCGGACGCCCCGTCCGGTGCCGTCGAGTACCGGCGCATCGACGGCGGCCTCCTGCTGCAGGGCGTCGACCAGGTCGACGCGCCGGGCGACGACCCGTCCACCTGGGAGCTCAAGACCGGCCCGGCCGTGGACGCGGTCACGCTCGCCGATCTGACGTTCGCGTGGCGGGCGATCCGCTCGGTCAAGTCGAACGCGATCCTGCTCGCCGCCGACGGCGCCACCGTCGGCGTCGGCATGGGCCAGGTCAACCGGGTCGACTCCGCCAAGCTCGCCGTCGCGCGGGCGGGCGCCGAGCGGGCCGCGGCCGCGGTCGGCGCGTCCGACGCGTTCTTCCCGTTCCCGGACGGCCTCGAGGTGCTGACCGCGGCGGGCGTCCGCGCGATCGTCGAGCCGGGCGGTTCCGTCAAGGACGACCTCGTGATCGAGGCCGCCGCGAAGGCCGGGATCAGCCTCTACTTCACCGGCGTCCGGCACTTCTTCCACTGACGCCCGGCCCGCGCCCAAGGGAACCCGGTGTGGCGGACGACACCGCCACACCGGGTTTACCTTTGGTTTCTTTACTTTCTGCGGCAGGTAGCCTCGCCATGGCCGCGCCTCATGCCCCCTTCCGGACCCACCCCCCTGGCGCGGGCGAATCCGTGTGGAGGCGCGATGGATCTGCTGATGTCCCTCATGCTGGTGGCGGTGTACCGTGCGGACGCGCTGCTGATGGAGTCGCGGCAGGTGATCGGCCTGGCCGCGGCGTTCCTCGCCGCGATGCTCGCCGCCCAGCTCGGCTGGCACGGCACCGACCGCATCCTCGCCTGGCGCCAGCGCTCCGAAGACTGACGGCTCACCCGGCTCACTCGGCTCATCCAGCTCAGCGGAGCCTGGCGCGCAGTGCGGCCGCCGCCTCGGGCCAGTCGTCGTCCGTCATCGCGTAGGTGGCGGTGTCGCGGATCGATCCGTCCGCGCGGACCCGGTGCTTGCGGTGGACGCCCTCGAACGACGCGCCGAGCCGCTCGATCGCCGCGCGCGACCGCTCGTTGCGGACGTGGGTGTGCCAGCCGACCCGCATCGCCCCGAGATCGTCGAAGGCGCGTCCCATCAGCAGCAGCTTCGCCTCCGTGTTGAGGCCCGACCGCTGCCACCGCGTCCCGAGCCATGTGTAGCCGATGCACAGCCCGCGATGGGACGGGATGATCTCGTAGTACGACGTCGTCCCGGCGACCTCGCCGGTCGCGACGTCGAGCTGCGCCCACGGCACCCGGAACCTTCGCTCGTACAACGCGAGGGCGTCCCCGATCTGCGCGCGCATCTCCTCGACGGTCGCGGGCTGCCGCTCGTTCATCCACGCCCAGACCGCCGGGTCCTTCGACGCCGCGAACAGGCCCTCGGCGTGTTCCGCCGTGAGCGGCTCCAGCCGCACGTACCGCCCGGTCAGGACGGGCCGCTCGAACCATGCGTCACTCATGCGACTCACGCTAGGAGCGGACCGGCGGCGTCCGGCAGGGCCACTTTCGACCGATTTCTGCGAACCACTCCGCCGTCGCCGCGCACCGCAGTGCCGCCCCGGCCGCCGGATAGCATGGGCGTTCACGCGACTGGCGCGGTCAAGGTGGGGCACCACCGGGGAGCGAACGACAGTCCGGACACCGCGCGCCTGGGTGGACGGGAGCCATTCCCCCGCGGAGGAACGCATGACGGCACAGATTCTGGACGGCAAGGCCACGGCCGCCGAGATCCGCTCGAACCTCAAGGTCCGCGTCGAGGCGCTCCGCGACCGCGGCGTGACCGTCGGGCTCGGCACCGTCCTCGTCGGCGACGACCCCGGCAGCCATTCCTACGTCAACATGAAGCACCGCGACTGCGCCGAGGTCGGCATCGAGAGCATCCGCCGCGACCTGCCCGCCACCGCCACGCAGGACGACGTCGAACGCGCCGTCGCCGAGCTGAACGCCGACCCGTCCTGCACGGGCTACATCGTCCAGCTCCCGCTCCCGAAGGGCCTGGACGAGCAGCGCGTCCTGGAGCGCATCGACCCGGCCAAGGACGCCGACGGGCTGCACCCCACGAACCTCGGGCGGCTGGTCCTCATGCAGCCGGGCCCGCTGCCGTGCACGCCGAAGGGCATCATCGAGCTGCTCCGCCGCTTCGACGTCCCGATCAAGGGCGCCGACGTCACGGTCGTCGGCCGCGGCATCACCGTCGGACGCTCCCTCGGCCTCCTGCTCACCCGCCGCACCGAGAACGCGACCGTCACCCTCTGCCACACCGCGACCCGCGACCTGGCGGCCCACACCCGCCGCGCCGACATCGTCGTGGCCGCCGCGGGCGTCCCCGACCTCATCACCGGCGACATGATCAAGCCGGGCGCGGCCGTCCTGGACGTGGGCGTGTCCCGCGTGGACGGCAAGCTCGCCGGGGACGTCGCCGCCGGCGTCCGCGAGGTCGCCGGCTGGGTCGCGCCGAACCCGGGCGGCGTAGGCCCGATGACCCGCGCGATGCTGCTCGCCAACGTCGTCGAAGCCGCCGAGCAGCAGCCCGCCTGACACACGTGCGAGGGCCGCCACCAGCACCCTGGTGGCGGCCCTCGCCCTGCGCTTCGCCGGCCGGAGCCGCGCTGTCACCTGCGCGGCCCCGGACGGGCACGTTCAGCGATCGCCCTCGAAACGCGCGCTGCCGGAGAGCGATCGCACGTTCAGTTCAGCTGGCCCTCCGTCCCGCCGCGCTGGGTGCGCGGCCGGGTCCGGTGACGTGCGCGTGGCCCGCGCCCGTCCGCCGGGTCTCGGCCGTGCCCCGGACCCCGGGGACCCGCCCGTCCATCGGCGGGCGGCCCTGCGGGACGTGCACCGGCGGCAGCGGCCGGACGAGGCCCATCGCGATGACCTCGTTGGCGAGCCGGGTACGCCGGTTGGCGCCCTCGGGGATACGGAACTTCTGGTAGAGGCGCAGCAGGTGCTGCTTGACGGCCGCCTCCGTCACCACCAGCTCTCCGGCGATGTCGCGTGCCGTGGCCGGGGCCACGAACGCCTCGTCGGACAGGGCGGGACGGCAGAGCGAGGTGAGCACGTCGACCTCGCGGCGGGTGAGCTCGGGTGCGACGGCCCGGCGCAGTTCGACGTCCGGGTCGACCTCCTCACGGGGGATGCCCCCCATCCGGCAGCGCGCCGTGCCGAAGCTCACGACGTCACCGTCCTCCAGGACACGGCGGGCGATCGGCCGGCCGTTGACGCGGGTCCCGTTGCGGGACAGGCCCATGTCCACCACGTAGACGTACGGACCGCGTCGGACGATCTCAGCGTGCAAGCGGGACACACTCGGGTCGTCGAGGCGGATGTCGACTCCTCTCCCTCTCCCGACCGTCGTAACGTCGGGGCGCAGCGGCATCACCAGCCCGCTGTCCTCGATCCGCATGAACGGCCCCTCCACGGCAGTCCTCCCAGCTAGTTAGCGACCCCTGTCTGCCGGGTTACCCGGGCGCGTCACCGTCACACCCTCCTACTGGCGAGTAGGACCGATGGCGCAGGGGATTCGGGCCTCTCCGGCATCACCGGCGCCCCATCCGCCCCGTCCCCGGCCGCCGGACCGCACCGCGCCGGACCTGCGGCCGCGCGGGCGATCCGGGCACGGCGCGGGCACGGGCGATCAGGTGCGCGGACGATGTCGTGCCGCCATCCGATTCCCTATACCGTGAAGCCCATGAGCACCGAGGTGCGTCGGCGCAGGCGCAGGGCGCCCAGCCGCCGCGGAGCCGCGCCGCACTGGCTGGCGCAGCTCCCGTACCTGATCGTGCTCAGCGGCGTCGGCGCCGGGCTCACGCTGTGCGCCTTCAACTACTTCCGCAAGGGGTCCGGGCTGATGGCGGCCGCGCTGCTGCTCGGGGCCCTGGCGCGGCTCCTGCTGCCGGAGTCGCAGCTCGGGCCGCTCGCCGTCCGCAGCCGGTCCATCGACTGCTGGACGCTCGTGATCCTCGGCGAGATGGTCGCGTTCGTGTCGCTGAGCGTCCCGCCGATGAACAAGCCGGGCCTCGCCCTCGCGGGCGCCTTCGGCGTGCTGATCCTCCTGGCGATGGTGGCGCGCGCCGCACGGCTTCTCATCACCGGCCGCCGCGACCGCCCACCATCCTCACCCGGCGCCCCCGGCGCGCCACCGGGCACCCCCGGCGCGTCCCCGCCCGGCGCGTCCCCGCCCGGCGTGTCAGGCCCGCCCGGCGCACGGCCGGGCCCGCCGGGACCGCCCGGACCAGGCCAGGTCTAGACCTCAAGTTGGCCTCGGCTAGCCTTGCCAGTTGAGCCTTACAAGGTCTGAAGTCTTCACAGCTGGCCAGGTGTAGGAAAGGGACAGCAGCAGCATGCCCAAGATCAAAGTAGCGGGCCCGGTCGTCGAACTCGACGGCGACGAAATGACGCGGATCATCTGGAAATTCATCAAGGACCAGCTGATCCTGCCCTACCTCGACGTCGATCTGAAGTACTACGACCTGGGAATCGAGCACCGTGACGCCACGGACGACCAGGTCACCGTCGACGCGGCCAACGCCATCCGGGAACACGGCGTCGGCGTGAAGTGCGCCACCATCACCCCCGACGAGGCGCGCGTCGAGGAGTTCGGCCTGAAGAAGATGTGGCGGTCCCCGAACGGGACGATCCGCAACATCCTTGGCGGCGTGGTGTTCCGTGAGCCGATCATCTGCTCCAACATCCCCCGGCTCGTCCCCGGCTGGACCAAGCCGATCATCATCGGTCGCCACGCGCACGGCGACCAGTACCGCGCCACCGACTTCGTCGTTCCCGGCCCGGGCAAGGTGACGATCACCTACACCCCCGAGGACGGCTCGCAGCCGATGGAGTTCGAGATCGCGAACTTCCCCGGCGGCGGCGTCGCGATGGGCATGTACAACTACGACGACTCGATCCGCGACTTCGCGCGGGCGACGATGCGGTACGCGCTGGAGCGCGGGATGCCGCTGTACATGTCGACGAAGAACACGATCCTGAAGGCCTACGACGGCCGCTTCAAGGACATCTTCCAGGAGATCTACGAGTCGGAGTTCAAGTCCGCGTTCGAGTCCAAGGGCCTCACCTACGAGCACCGGCTCATCGACGACATGGTCGCGGCGGCGCTGAAGTGGGAGGGCGGGTTCGTCTGGGCCGCCAAGAACTACGACGGCGACGTCCAGTCCGACACCCTCGCGCAGGGCTTCGGCTCCCTCGGGCTGATGACGTCCGTGCTGATGACCCCGGACGGCAAGACCGTCGAGGCGGAGGCCGCGCACGGCACCGTGACCCGGCACTTCCGGCAGCACCAGCAGGGCAAGCCGACGTCGACCAACCCGATCGCGTCCATCTTCGCCTGGACCCGGGGCCTCGAACACCGCGGCAAGCTCGACTCCCAGCCCGAGGTCGCGAACTTCGCCCGCACCCTGGAGCAGGTCTGCGTCGAGACGGTCGAGAACGGCCAGATGACCAAGGACCTGGCGCTGCTCGTCGGCAAGGACACGCCGTTCCTGACGACCCAGGATTTCCTGGAGGCGCTCGACACCAACCTCCAGAAGAAGATCAACGGCTGAGAAACGCCGGTCGGAGGCCGTCCCGGATTCGTCCGGGACGGCCTTTCGCGTGTTCGGGGCGCGGGGCATGCCGGGTGGTGCACCTGCCCGGCGGTGGGTAGGGGGTGCGCGATAGCCTGAACCCCGGAATATCTCGATAGCGAGAGAACCCGCGCGGCGGCGGGCCGGCGGTACAGGACCCAGCAGGAGAGAAGAAGAAGGCAATGACGCGCACCCCAGTCACCGTTACCGTCACCGGCGCCGCGGGCCAGATCGGCTACGCGCTGCTGTTCCGCATCGCGTCCGGGCACCTCCTCGGCGCGGACGTACCCGTACGCCTGCGCCTCCTGGAGATTCCGCAGGCGGTGAAGGCCGCCGAAGGCACCGCCATGGAGCTGGACGACTGCGCGTTCCCGCTGCTGTCCGGCATCGACATCTTCGACGACCCGGCCAAGGCGTTCGCGGGCGCGAACGTCGCGCTGCTGGTCGGCGCCCGCCCCCGGACGAAGGGCATGGAGCGCGGCGACCTGCTGGAGGCCAACGGCGGCATCTTCAAGCCGCAGGGCGAGGCGATCAACGCGGGCGCGGCGGACGACGTCAAGGTCCTGGTGGTCGGCAACCCGGCCAACACCAACGCCCTCATCGCGCAGCAGCACGCCCCGGACGTCCCGGCCGAGCGGTTCACCGCGATGACGCGTCTCGACCACAACCGCGCGCTGGCGCAGCTGTCGAAGAAGGCGGGCGTGTCCGTCGCCGACATCCGCAGGATGACGATCTGGGGCAACCACTCCGCGACGCAGTACCCGGACGTCTTCCACGCCGAGATCGCGGGCAAGAACGCGGCCGAGACGGTCAACGACCAGTCCTGGCTGGAGAACGACTTCATCCCGACCGTCGCCAAGCGCGGTGCGGCGATCATCGAGGCGCGCGGGGCCTCCTCGGCGGCGTCGGCGGCGTCCGCCGCGATCGACCACGTGCACACCTGGGTGAACGGCACCGCCGACGGCGACTGGACGTCGATGGCGGTCGTGTCCGACGGCTCCTACGGCGTGCCCGAGGGCCTGATCTCGTCCTTCCCGGTCACCACGAAGGACGGCAAGTGGGAGATCGTCCAGGGTCTGGAGATCGACGAGTTCTCCCGCGGCCGGATCGACGCGTCCGTCGCCGAGCTGTCGGAGGAGCGCGAGGCCGTCCGCAAGCTCGGCCTCATCTGACCTCGCACGGAACCGAGCCCCGGGCCGCGATGGCCCGGGGCTCGATCGTGCTCAGTTCTTCGCGACCTGTTTCTGAACGCGCTGCTTCAGTTGCGCGAGGGACCCGATCTGCTTCCACTCGCCTTCGAGTTCCTCGATTCCACCGAGGAGCCTGCCGCCGTCCTCGAAAATGATTCCCTGCACGTCCGGCGTCATGATCTTCGCACCCGCCGGAGCGCCCTTGACGCCGGCGCCGCCCGCCTGCGGCTGAAGGAAGAGCATGACGGTCGTGCCCTTCGGAATGGCCTTGTTCCATTCCTGGAGGGTGTATTCCGGGGTGCCGTTCGCGTCGTTGTAGCGCGGTCCCTGCCACAGCCCGACGTAGACGGCGCCGTCCTTGACCTGACCGGCGGCGCGCACCCGGTATTCGTCTGTGACGCGCACCTTCATGACGACCTGCAGGAGCCCCTGCTCGTCGCCCGCCTGAAGGGGGGCCTCGCCGCCCTGCTGGATGCCCTCGACCGTCCCCGCCGCGATCACGGCGTGGCGGCCGGTCTTGACCAGCGCCTCCGGTGACGCCGCGGGCTCGAAGTCGTGGTGTGACTCCCGCAGCGGGGAGACGTCGACCCGGGTCTGCCCGGACGCGGCGGGGGCGCCGCCGCTCTCTGCCGAACCGCATCCGGTGACGGCCAGCGCGGCGACCATGACGGGTGCGAGGATCCGTGCCCGCAACATTCTTCCCCCAGACCGTAATTCACTGCCGTGAGTTCGCATCGCCGACCCCATCAGAACCACCCGTTGATGTGGCCGCGGTGGTGGGACTCCCACGTCCGGATCCATGAACTGGTGACCGTGCCGACCCAGCCGGACCGCTGGCAGCTGCCGGTGTAGAGGTCGTTGTCGCCGCTGCCGTTCCGGTCGTCCCACGTCCGGTAATGGTTGAGTCCAAGGGTGTGCCCGAGCTCGTGGCAGGCGGTCTTCCGGTACTGCCGGTTGCGATGTGTCGAGCTCGAGTAATGGTCGCGCACGAGCGCGCCGTTGATCCGCACGAAGTAGCGGTCGCACTGCCCGTTCGACCATTTGACGACGCACCGCGCCGAACCGATCCAGCTGTCGCCGGTCCCGCCTTCTTCTCGCCACACCACGTCGGTCTGGCCGGCGCCGCTCAGATCGCAGGACGAGTGGTATTTGCGATCCGCCTGGGTGCTGTCGGTCATGTACTTCATGGCCGCGCTGATCCCGCTTCGCACGGCGCTGGAGGGTGTATCCACCGACCAGCAGTAGTTGTGATTACCCTTGTCCGGCCTGAAGTTGCTGTTGAAGGGCCACGTGTCCGCGGCAGCGGGTGCCGCGAAGGCCACGTGAACCACCGGCGCGGCGACGACGGCCCCCATGACGACACCGACGGATCGGGCTTTTCTCCAGCGCTTTAACGCCACTGGAATCCCCCATTCATCTCTCGAACTGCCCCCGGAACGTCCGCACGGAACGTCCACTCGAAGTGGCGATGGGTGGACCCAGTCGTGACTCTCAAGTCCGACCTATGTTGTCAACCCCCGCGATCATGAACATAACAGAAAATTTGTGGAGGAAAAGGGCGTGACCGTATGAGGTCAAATCACCGTGCTCAGGGCCTGAGCTGACCGTAAGTAACAATTCGCAGGTCACGGCACTGCTATTCGGGTCAAGGCGCGACCACCGGGTTGGTGGGCGCGTCGAGCCATATCCGCTGGTCGTCCGACGTGACTGTGAGCCCGAAGCGCATCAGCGGGGGACGCCTCCAGCGCAACCACTGGAAGTAGGCGGCCTCAACGCTCGTCCCACAGGCGCCGTGCCACGGCGGCCTCCGGCTCGCCGCGGATTGGCCTCCTCCGGCCGTTTGTCTCCGAGCCGCTCCTCTGCGTGACGAAGGTCGTGGAGGATCGCAGCGCGGGCGCCCGGCCGCGCGAGCGCCCGGCGCACCGTCGGCGGATCGCGGACACGGGAGAGTTCATGGGTGAGCTCGGGCTCGCAGAAAGCATCGAGGCACTCCGGGCCGAGTTGATGGAGGCTCTGGAGGCGGGAGGAGACGCGGAGTTCGGTTTCGGCGTCGGCCAGATCCAGCTCGAATTCCATGTGGGCGTCACGCGGCAGGCGGGCGGGTCGGGCAAGGCGAAGTTCTGGGTCCTCGAGCTGGGCGGCGACGGTTCGTACCGGCGGGAGGAGATCCACCGCGTCACGGTGACGCTGGAGCCGCCGCTCGACGACGACGGCCGTCCGATGAAGGTGACCCGCAGGCTCAGGGAAGAGCACTGAGATGCCCGAGCTGACGGCCCGCGCCGTCGAGGTGCTGCGCCGCGGCCCCGGCGGCGAACGGACCGTGGGCTCCGGCTTCCTGGTCGGAGGGCGGTGGGTGCTCTCGGCGGCGCACAACGTCCTGGACGCCGCGACCCTGCTGATCCGCCGGGTGGACGAGTCGGAGCATCCGGCCGAGCCGGTCATGGTGGACGAAGCCGGGGACATCGCCCTGCTGGCCGTGACCGGGGATCCACCGCCCGCCGGCCTGCCCCCGGTGCGTTTCGGGCGCGTCGACCGCTCGCGGGTGAGCGTGATCGACCCGTGCTGGACGATCGGTTACCCCAGATGGATGGAGTATCCGCGCGAGCCGGGCAAGGCCAGGCAGCGGGAGAGCGCCCAGCTGGACGGCGTCATCCCCACCGGCTCCAACCTGCGCACGGGGCTGATGGAGTTCCGCGTCGAGTCGGCGCC
Organism: Actinomadura sp. 3N508; assembly: GCF_044326375.1. Lineage (NCBI taxonomy): Bacteria > Bacillati > Actinomycetota > Actinomycetes > Streptosporangiales > Thermomonosporaceae > Actinomadura > Actinomadura sp. 3N508. The sequence continues at coordinate 1,022,314 of NZ_JBIRAX010000001.1, read as the reverse complement.
TCGTGCCGCCGATGGGCGGGCGATCAGCGAATGGCAGGGCATCTCCGGAGCGGTGGTGTTCGCCCAGGATCCGGAAGAGGGCGCGGTCGCCGTCGGTGTGGTGACGGAGCACTCCGCGGCGCAGGGGACCTCCGTCCTGATCGTCGCCCCGATCGACGGCTGGGCCGACGCGATGCGGCACGAACCCTGGGGTCGGGAACTCGGGCTGGATCGTCTGGTCGCTCTCCCGCGCCCGGTGGCCGTCGCGCCTCCGGCCCCGTCCGGGCTCATGAACCTGGAAAGGTCGCTTTCGGACTTCACGGACCGGGACGAGGTCATCGAGGACGCGACGGCCCGGCTCACCGAGCGGCTGACCCAGACCTGTCCGGTGGTGGTGTTCCACGGTATGGCGGGGGTCGGGAAGACCGAGCTGGCCAACGAGCTCGCGCACAGGCTCGCCGCCACGTTCACCCATGCGCGGATCCGCGTGGACGTCGCCGCGGCCGCGACCGAGGAGGCGGCCATGATGGCGGTGCTGGCCGCGTTCGGCGTGCGGTACTCCAAGGTGCCGGATCCCAACGCGCGCAGGCGGAAGTACCAGGAGCTTTGGGGAAAGGGCCCGAGCCTGCTCCTGCTCGACAACGTGTCCGATGCGGGGGAGGCCAAGCCGCTGCTGCCGACGTCCCCCGGCGCGGCCACGATCGTGACCAGCAGGACGAAGCTGGCCTCGTTGAGCGGTGCCCGCCGGCTCCCCGTCCACCCGCTGCCCGACCCCGACGCGCTCCAGCTGCTCGACCGGCTCGTGGAGTCGGAGGCCGTGGCACGCGACCGGCCGTCCATGGAAGAGATCGTCCGGCTGCTGGCCGGGCTTCCGCTGGCGATACGCATCGCCGGGACGCACATCACGAGGACCGACGTCTCGTTCGCACGCTACTCTTCCGACCTCAGGGATGAGGCCGGGCGGCTGGCCCACCTCGACGATGCGGACAGGGGAGTGCGCGGCAGCTTCGAGCTCAGCTACCGGTCCCTTGGATCCGGCACGGCACGGCTGTTCCGCCACCTGGGCGTCCTGGCGGGCCGGGACTTCACCGCCGATGTGGTCGCACGGGCCGGGGACGTCGCCGTCGCGGACGCCGAGCGCATGCTCTGGGAGCTGGCGGACCGCCATCTGATCGAGGTCGCGGGCGACGGCCGCTACCGGCTCCACGACCTGCTGCGGCTGTACGCGAAGGAGCGCATGGCGGCCGAGGAGTCGCCGGCCGACCGGCGCGAGGCGTTCCGCCGTTCGCTGACCTGGTACGGCGACCGCATGCACGCGTGGATGTCGCGGCCGGGCGCGCACGAGCAGCCGCCGGCCGAGGCGATCGCGTGGTTCGCGCACGAGTCCCTCAACGTGCAGGCGAGCGTGCGGGCCGCGGCGGAGGCGGAGGAGTACGAGCTCGTCGTCCGGATGGCGGAATCCCTCTACGGCCTGCTGTTCTACCGCGCCCACTGGGAGGAGATGGCGGCGGTCAAGGACCTCGCCGTCCAGGCGGCCCGGCATGTCGGCGACGCCCCGGCCGAGCTGGGGTCGCTGATCCACCTCGCCGAGGCGCGCCGGATCATCGGGCGCGGCGCGGAGGCGCCACCGCTCTACGAGCGGGCGCTGGAGGTCGTCCGCACCATGGACGACCCGGGCAAGGAGGCGTGGGTGCTGGTCCACTTCGGCGACTTCCAGTGCGATCTCGATCAGCCTGAGCAGGCCCTCGACCGCTATGCCGAGGCGCAGGCCATCTACAGGGCCCGGGACGACGAGGCGGGCGAGATCTGGCTGGCCGCGCACACCGCCGACGCCTACCGCCAGCTCGGCCGGTACGCGGACGCGGCCCGCGTCCTGGAGCGGGCGATGGCGATCGCCGAGCGGCGCGACGACCGCGACGGGGTCATCTGGTGCGCCTGGCACCTGGCGCTGGCCTACGACGGCCTCGGACGTTTCGCCGACGCCGAGGAAGTGCTCACCCCGGCCATCGATTTCCATCGCGAAATCGAGAACAAGGCGGGGCTGGCCACCATGCTACGCATTCTGGGCGACGTCCACCGCCATGCCGGACGTCCTGACAAGGCCCGGCCGGCCTACTCCGAAGCCCTAGACCTGCTAATCGAGATTGATGCCCCCAGCAGAGTCCGCGAACTGCGAGAACTCCTGGCGAACCTCCCCCGAAACGACGACCACCGGCCATAGGCGGCGGCGAAACCCGTTATTCTGACCCCCGCTGCCGGCGTGTCTGACTTCTGACAGTTCGCGAGTCAAAAGTGGAGATCGATATCGCATGAGTCCTCCGAACCGGGTCGAGCAGGCCCTGGGAACGAAGACCGACCATTCGCCCGCACCGCCCACGCAGGGATCGGTGCCGCCGTCCGCAAGGCCCGTGCCGCCGAAGTCGCCGTTCGGGAGCATGCCGGTCTCGACGGGGTCCGACGAGGTCCGCTTCAAGCCGCAGGACGTTTCGCGGCTGGGCGACCGGCTCGTCACCGAACTGGGAGACGACCTGAGCCAGGCACGGCGCCACGTGAACGCCGCCCCCCGCCAAGTTGAGGCACAAGCGTTCACGACGTTCTGTGCCCACCTGGCTCATGCGTACGTCCAAGGCACGGAGTACGCGGACGTCGACCTAGTGACCAAGCTGCGCCACCTGAAGGAATTCCAGGACGGACTGAAGACGACCGCCAAGGTCGTCCAGATGGCGGACGACAAGAGCGCGCCGAAGACGCGGTGATTTCGCGTCCCGAGTAGAGACGGGTGTTTCATGGCTCCCAGCGGTATGTCCCACCTGGCCGAGGTGGGCAAGATCGCATTAGACCTTTCGACGGTCGCCGCCTTCCTGATACCCGCGGCCTGGTCGTCGGTGGCGGTCATGTACATGGCCCAGTCGGACCCCGCCCAACTATGGGACGCGGCGCAGGACTGGAAGAAGACCGTCGACAAGATCAAGTCGGCGCGGGACAAGATCGACGACGAACTGCGCACGCTGCCGGAGGACAGCTGGTACGGCAAGGACCGCGACGCCTTCGAGAAGAAGATGAACGACTACGCCAACCAGCTGATGCTGGCTTTCGCGTACGTGTTCGTCATGTTCATCGTCCTCACGATCATGGCGCTGCTGATCGCCGTGTTCATCATGACGATGCTGGCGTGCGCACTCATCCTCGCCTTCTTCGCCGCATGGGTGTTGATCGCGCGGCTTCTGGTGCCTGTGCCCGGGTACGGTCAGGCGTACCTCGCGGCCACGGAGGCCTCCGCGCGGAGTGCCGCCTCTAGTGTGCGGCACGTCCTCCGCACAGGTGAGGGGGTGCTGCAGAAGGCGGGCACGGCGTGTGCGGCGGCCATCGCCGCCGCCACCGGGGTCGACGTGGTCGGCCAGATGCTCACCGGCAACACCAACGCCTTCCCGGACTTCTTCGAGGCGCAGGTACGCAGCCTCGATGACGTGGCCATCAGCAGGCTCGCCCTCGTCGAGCAGAAACTCACCGGGCAGTTCATGCGCGGCCGGGCCTTCGGCGGCACCGGATACGGGAAGTTCCGCCTGCCCATGGTTCGTCTCCCGCAGCAGTACAGGAGCCTGTGGTCGGGCCTCGGCGGCGCCAAGGGTGTCGCGGACACCGGAATTCCCTACGCACCCGAGGGCGTCGCGAACCCAGGGGCGCCGTGGATCAACAAGGGAATCACTTCGGTCACCGGAAAAGAGGGCTACGGGGACGGCTACGTCGAGCGAACCAACCCGATTCCGGCCGACACCGACAAGGGGCTCGACTGATGACCGCTCCCGGAGGTTTCAGGGTCGTCCTTCAGAACCCGAAGCGGGATGCGCCCGTCACGCTCGCCGTTCTGGTGTTCCTGTGCGCCCTCTGTATCTGGGGCGTGGTGGCGGTCGACAACTTCTGGCGCTACGTGCTGGCCGTGTTGGCCGTCGTGCTGGTCGCATTGCTTCCGCTGCTCGTCGTCCAGCTCCTGCCCGGGAGGGAATTTCTCACCTACATCGATGATCGAGGGCTGATCGTGACAAACGGCAAGCGGCCTGAGGAGATCCTTCCGGCCGAGCGGTTCCGGCGGTTCGAGGTCGTCGACCCTGGGGGCGGTGGGCCGGTGACGCTGAAGCTGAGTTACAGCAATGATGGTGACTACGAACCGTCGAGGCAGATCCGGAGAATGGAGGAGTCTCCGGGGCGCCTCTTGCTCGCGATGATCCAGGACGAGGAGGGGGGCGGGTCCCTCAGCCTGGAGGATCTGTGGCGGCTGCGGCGGTTCGTTGAGGAGACGGGCGTTGGGACGTGGTCGGAGCAGACCCGCCCTTACTGAGCCCTGGCGGGCCTTTCACCGTTGCTGGAAGGCCCGGCGCATGCTGTCGATGATCGCGGTGGTCTCGTGCAGCGTGCTCTCGAACGTCGAGTGCAGGTCGGTGACGAAGGCGGCGGCCTCTTCAGCGCTGGGCGGCTCCGCCATCTGGTCGCCGTTCGGCCCGAACGATTCGGCCGTCAGTTCGCCGACCTCCCGTTCGAACTCCCGCTGGGCGTCCCGCACGGTGTCGGTGATCCGTTCACCGAGTTCGGCGGCGGGCATACGCAGTGCTCTCGGGTCCAGGACGACGCCGGCCAGCCCCGCGCTGGTCCACTGCGCTTTAACCCGCCCGTCGGCGGATTCGGCCTCGGTCTTCAGTTCGTCGATCCGGCGGCGCAGCTCTTCCGACCTGGTGGCGTACTGCTGGGCGCCATTGGCCAGGGCACCGAAATCGAAGTCCATGAACGTCCTTTGAGTGAATATGGCGGTCAGTGGCTGCGCAGGGCCTGGAGTTCGGCGGCGATCTCGGCGGCTATCGCCAGGGCCATGAGGGAGTATCGCCAGCGTTCGCTGTCATCGGGGCATTGGATTGTCATCATGCCGCCGCCGCCCTCCGAGATGTGTCCGATGGGCGTGTCATTCGGGTCCATGACCTTGAACGAGGTGTAGGTGAAGTCGCCGTGAATGGTGCCGAAGGGCTCGTCGTTCGGATCGACCACCTGGAACACGTTCGTTGTCAGGCGCTTTCTCCCGGTACGTCGTAGCGCTGCGATCCGGTTGCCGGAGGGGTCCTCGATCGGGAGGAGGTCGATGTCCGGTGTCCGCTGCTGGGGCATCTGGAACAACGGGCTTCTCTCTGGGGCCAGGACTCGTATCTCTGGGGCGGATGAGCGGAACATGTCGCGGAAAGACCAGCGCGGACGTTCGATGAACGCGAACGCGTCCCCTCTCCAATCCACGAACTTGTTATCGGTCATCAGGAATTGGCGCCTGTCGGTTCCTTGGGGGGTCATCGTCCGCCTTCGGCTCGGGCTGGGCATGCTCCGACAGGGCGCGGGGTGCGGCGTCCCAGCATAGTGGTCGTAATCGGCGCGCCCAGGCGGGTCGAACCGATCGGTGTCAGGGGCGGTCATGCCGGGGTCGCCACTCGCTGGTCATGCGGTGGGTACTCGGCGTACTGGATGCCTAAATGATCTGTGGGAGCCGGTATCGGTCGCTAGGGTGTGATCGCCCGTAAAGGTGATCGGGGAGGCATGTCGGTGGCAGAACAGGCATTTCAGGTCGACTTGCGTGGCGTGGTGGATCTGCTGAGCCGGCACCTCTACGCGAGCCCGCGGGTCTATCTGCGTGAGCTGCTGCAGAACGCGGTGGACGCGATCACGGCGCGTGGCGGGGGCGGCGGACGGGTCGAGATCGAGACCGGCGGCGGGACGCTGCGCGTCCATGACGACGGGATCGGGCTCACCGGCGACGAGGTCCACACGCTGCTCGCGACGATCGGCCGCTCGTCCAAGCGCGACGAGCTGGGGTTCGCGCGGCACGACTTCCTCGGCCAGTTCGGGATCGGGCTGCTGTCGGCGTTCCTCGTCGCCGACGAGATAGAGGTCGTGACCCGCTCCGCGAAGGGCGGGGACGCGGTCCGCTGGACGGGGCTGTCCGGCGGCAGCTACCGGGTCGAGCCCGCCGAGCGTGATCAGCCGGGGACGACGGTCTCGCTGCGGGCGCGCCCGGGGTCGGCGGAGCTGCTCAGCCCGGAGGTCGTCGCGGAACTCGCCCGCACGTACGGGTCGCTGCTCCCGGTCGAGCTGACCGTGGACGGCGTGCCGATCACCGGTGGCGGGCCGCCCTGGCAGGTCGCCCATCCCGATCCGGCGTCCCGGCGGCGGGCGCTTGAGCGGTACTGCGAGGAGCTTTACGGGTTCACGCCGTTTGATGTCGTCGACCTGGACGTGCCAGAGGCCGGGCTGACGGGTGTCGCGTTCGTGCTGCCGCAGCCTGTTTCGCCTGCTGCGCGTGCCTCGCACCGTGTTTATCTGAAGCGGATGCTGCTGGCGGAGAACGTTGAGGGTCTCCTTCCGGAGTGGGCGTTCTTCGCGCGGTGTGTCGTGGACGCGGGGGAGCTGCGTCCGACCGCCAGCCGCGAGGCGCTCTACGAGGACGAGCTGCTCGACTCGGCGCGGCAGGGCCTCGGGGACGTGCTGCGGCAGTGGCTGGTGAAGCTGTCGGAGACCGATCCGGGGCGGCTGCGGGCATTCCTGCGGCTGCATCAGCTCGGCGTGAAGGCGATGGCGCTGCACGACGACGAGATGCTCCGGATCGTGGACCGGTGGCTGGAGTACGAGACGTCCGCCGGGCCGATGACGCTGCACGAGTTCCGCCGCCGCCACCCGGACGGCCGGTTCACCCCGGACGTGGACGAGTTCCGGCGGCTGTCGGCGGTGGCGGGCGCGCAGGGCGTCGGCCTCGTCAACGGCGGCTACGTCCACGACACCGAGATCATCGAGCGGCTGCCCGCGCTCGACCCCGACATCCGGCTGGCCCGGCTCGACGCGGCGATGCTGACGACCACGTTCGGCGTCCTCGACCCGGCGGCGGAGCTGCGGCTGCGGCCGTTCCTCGCGGCGGCGCAGCGGGCGGTGGAGCGGCTCGGCTGCGAGGTCGTGGTCCGCGAGTTCGATCCGGCGTCGCTGCCCGCCCTGTATCTGACCAGCCGCGACGCGCAGTTCCAGGAGGAGCTGACGCGGGCGCGGGAGGAGGCCGACGAGCTGTGGGCCGACGTGCTGGGCGCGGTCAACGCCACGACGGGCACCGAACGCCCGCAGCTGGTGCTCAACCACCGCAACCCGCTGGCGCGGCGCGTCACGTCGCTCGGCGATGACGGGCTGGTGGAGCTGGCCGTCCAGGCGCTGTACGGGCAGGCGCTGCTGCTCGGCCACCATCCGCTGCGGCCCGCCGACACGGCGGTGCTGAACCGTTCCTTCATCGGCCTGCTCGAATGGGCCGTCCACTCCCCGGAGGCCCCCCGTGAGCACGGATGACGTCTATGCGCTGATGGCGCGGTCGCAGGAACTGCCCTACGGCGAGGCGCGGACCGTCCTGGTCGAGGACGCGCTGCGCCGTGCCGAGGCGGCGGGCGACGAGGTGCTGGCGTTCCACGTCCGGGTCCGGCTGACCGACGCCTACCGGTACGGCGGCGAGCCCGTGAAGGCGTTCGCGACGTTCAGCCGGTCGCTCGCCGACCACGACCGCGATCCCGGCCGGTTCGACGAGACGCACAGCCTGCTGTGGCAGATGAAGGCGATCGTCAGCTCGCTCACGCTGTTCCCGGAGATCCCGCTCGACCGGGCCTACTCGGTCCTGGACGACATGGAGCGCCGCTACAAGGCGGGCGGGCACAGCCTCCAGGCGGTGTACCACTACCGCAACGTCGTGGCGCGGCACGTCGGCGACGGCTCGGCGGACGAGTGGTACGCGAAATGGCGCGCGGCCGAACGGGACGAGCTGTCCGACTGCGAGGGCTGCGACCCGACCGGCATGGCCCGCCATCTGGTCGAGGCGGGACGGCACGAGGAGGCGTTCGAGATCGCCGCGCCGGTGCTGAACGCGACCCTGCGCTGCAACGAGCAGCCGCAGTCGATCCAGACCGCGCTGCTGCCGGTGTACCTGCGGACGGGCCGTGCCGAGCAGGCCGCGGACGCGCATCGCCGCGCGTACCGGGTGCACCGGACCCGGCTCGCCGATCTGAGCGACATCGCCGAGCACCTGGAGTTCTGCGCGATCACGGGCAACGAGGCGCGCGGGCTGGAGATCCTCCAGCGGCATCTCGGGTGGCTGGACCGGGTGCCGAGCGCCCACGCGGAGATGCAGTTCTGCGCGGCGGCGGCGCTCGTCCTCGGGCGGGCCACGGCGGCGGGGCACGGCGCGGCGACCGTGCGGCGGCCCGCGGCGGACGGCCGCCCGGCGGCGGACGTCCCGCTGGCCGGCCTGCGCACCGAGCTGGCGGAGCGCGCGACGGAGCTGGCGGGCCGGTTCGACGCCCGCAACGAGACGTCCCATCAGGGTGATCTGGTGCGGGCCGTGCTGGGGGCGGAGCCGGTCGCCGAGTTCGTCCCGCTGGCGGCGCACCACCGCCGCCCGGCCCCGGCCGCCGCCCCCGCGGCACCGCCGCAGCCCGTCCCCGACGAGGACCTGTCCGGGGAGACGGACCTTGACGCGCTCCTGGACATCGCCGACGCGCGCCGCACCCACCGCGACATTCACCGGTCGATCGCCGCGTGGCGGCGGTTCGACGTCCTCGCCGAGAAGGCGGAGCCGACGCCGCTGCAGAAGGCTCGCCGCCTGGACGGCAAGGCCGTCGAGCATGCCGTCGCGGAGGAGTGGGCGCCCGCCGCGTCGTTCCTGGAGGCGGCCGGCGAGCTGTTCGGCGAGCTGGGCGACGAGACGCGCCGGCACCGGGTGCTCGGCCGCCTCGGCGCGATCCGTGTCCGCCTGAACGACCAGCGCGGCCCCGACGAGATGATCACCGCCGCCGAGTACTTCACGAGCAACCCGACCGGCGAGGGCGACGCCACCAGCGCGCTGCTGCGCCTCGCCACCAGCTACGTGGAGCTTGAGCGTCCGGCGGAGGCGCTGGCGACGCTCGACCGGGTGGACCCGGACGACCGTCCCGGCAGCGCCGGCGAGATGTGGTTCGTGCGCGGGCAGGCGCTGCTGTGGTCCGAGGACCCCGAGGGGGCGGTCGCGGCGCTGCGCCGCTCCGCCGAGGCCGCCCGCGCGGGCGACGATCCGGAGCTCGTCGCCGCGCCCGTGCTGCTCCTCGCCCGCACCCTCGCCCGCATGGAGGGCGGCCCGGACGACGAGGTGATCGCCCTGATCGACGAGGGGCTCGCGGTGCTGTCCGGCCCGTCGCCGATGCGCGCCGCGGCGCACTCCGAGCGGGGGCTCGCGCTCCTCGCGCTGGACCGTCCGGCCGACGCCGTCGCCGACCTCGCCGAGGGCATCGCGGGCTGGGCCGCGGAGGGCCTGCACGAGCAGGCGATCCACCTGCGCGTCGACCTCGCCGCCGCGTACCTGTCGACGGACCGCCACCTGGAGGCCGCCGAGACCGCCGAGGAGGCGCTTCCGGCGCTGACCGCCCCGGAGCACGCGGGTATGGAGCGGCGCTGCCGGCTGATCCTCGCGCACGCGCAGAAGGGGCTGGGCGAGGAGCACGCCGCCACGTTGTTCACGTCCCTAGCCCAGGACGCCGCCGGCGAGGACCAGCACGACGCCGCCGCGCACTTCCTGTACGAGGCCGGCGAGGTCCTGTCGAACCTCGACCAGGACGCCGTGGCCGCCGAACGGTTCGCGGAGGCCGCCGAGGCGTACGAGAAGGCGGGCGACCCGTACGGCGTCGTCCGCGCCGGGCGCCGCCGGTCGATGTCCCTGCTGTGGAGCGGCGACACCGGCGAGGCCGTCACGGTCGTGGCCGCGGCCCGCGCCGCGCTCGCGGGACTGCCGCCGGACAACGAGACCGCCCGCGTCTGGGAGACCGCGCTCGTCGCCTTCGACGAGGCCCGCATCCTCGCCCAGGCCGGCCGCCTGCCCGAGGCGGTGTCGACCGCGACCGCCGCCGTGGACGGCTTCGCCGCCCTGGACCAGACCGAGGCCGCCGAGGAGGCCGCCAGGCTCCGCGACGACATCGCCGCCGCTATGAAGCAGTGATCCGCGCGGCCGAGCCGGACGGGACGGCGTCGAGGAACTCCGGCGCCGTCCAGCCGCGCCTGGCGTAGGCGGCGGTGATCGCGTCCCGGACACGGTCGGCCTTTTCGGCGGGGACCAGGACGATCATCGAGCCGCCGAACCCGCCGCCGACCATCCGCCCGCCCCGCGCGCCCGCCCGCAACGCCGCGTCGACGGCCGCGTCCGCCTCGGGCCAGGACACCTCGAACTGGTCGCGCAGGGACAGGTGCGACGCGTTCAGCATCGCGCCCAGCTCCGCGACGGCCCCTGCGCGCAGCAGCCCCACCGCCGCCTCGACGCGATGGTTCTCGGTGACGACATGCTGGACGCGGCGCCGCAGCACCGGATCGCGGAGCGTGCCGAGCGCGCCCGCGAGGTCCCTGACGTCGCGGAGCGCCTCCACGCCGAGCGCCGCCGCGGCCGCCTCGCACTCGGCGCGCCGCGTGCCGTACTCGCCGCCGGTCAGCGCGTGCGAGGCCCGCGTGTCGACCACCAGCAGCGCCAGCCCGGACGCCGCCGGATCGAACGGGACCTGCCCCGACAGGCCGCTGCGGCAGTCGAGCATCAGCGCGTGCCCGGCCTTGCACAGCAGCGACGCGGACTGGTCCATCAGCCCGCACGGCATGCCGACCTGCTCGTTCTCCGCCCGCTGCGCCAGCCGCGCCAGCTCGGGACGATCGATCCGGATGCCGTACAGCTCGCAGAGCGCCAGCGCGGTCGCGCACTCCAGCGCGGCCGACGACGACAGCCCCGCCCCCTGCGGCAGGTCGGAGTCGATCAGCAGCGACGCGCCGCCCACCCCGTGCTCCCGCAGCACCCGCGCGACGCCGACCGGGTACGCCGCCCACGCGCGCTCGGCCGGCCAGCCCTCGGACACGACCGTCCCGCCGTCGATCGGCGCGGTCACCCCTGCACGAGCCTGGTGCGAGCGGACTTCGAGGACGCCGTCGTCGCGCCGCGCCGCCGCCACCGACACCCCGAGCGGCAGCGCGAACGGCAGCACGAGCCCGCCGTTGTAGTCGGTGTGCTCGCCGATCAGGTTGACGCGTCCGGGCGCGTACCAGACGCCTTCCGGCTCGCGCCCGTAGGCGGCTGCGAAGCCGGCCCCGAGCCGGGGGGTCATCGCGACCGGAGGAAGGTCCACGCGTCGTCGACCATGGTGCGCAGGTCGCGCTCCGGCTTCCAGCCCAGCTCCGCCTGGATCTTGTCGGACGAGGCGACCAGCACGGCCGGGTCCCCGGCGCGGCGCGGCGCGACCTCCGCGAGGATCTCGCGTCCGGTGACCTCGCGGCACACGTCCACGACCTCCTTGACGGAGTTCCCCGTGCCGCTGCCCAGGTTGAAGATCTGGTGCGTGCCGGGCGCGCAGGCGTCCAGCGCGAGCAGGTGGGCGCGGCCGAGGTCGGTCACGTGGATGTAGTCGCGGATGCAGGTGCCGTCCGGCGTCGGGTAGTCGTCGCCGAACATCTGCACCGCCGCGCCGTCCCCCTGTGCGATCTTCAGCACGTTCGGGATCAGGTGCGTCTCGACGGTGTGCCGCTCGCCGAGCCGCCCGTACGCGCCCGCCACGTTGAAGTACCGCAGCGACACCCCGCCGATGCCGTGCAGCCGCGCGTACTCGGCCAGCGCCGTGTCGATCGCCAGCTTGGACGCGCCGTACGGGTTCGTCGGACGGGTCGGGTCGGTCTCCAGGATCGGCGTCGACTCCGGCTCCCCGTAGACGGCGGCCGTCGAGGAGAACACGATCCGCGGGACGCCCGCGACGCGCATCGCCTCCAGCAGCGCCAGCGACTCGCCGAGGTTCTTGTCCCAGTACAGGCCGGGCTTCTCCACCGACTCGCCCACCAGGGACTTGGCGGCGAAGTGCAGGACCGCCTCGAACCCGGCGCCGGCCAGCACGTCCTGGGCCGTGTCGCGGAGCGTGCCGCGCACGAGGCGGGCGCCTTCCGGGACGCTGTCCTCGTGCCCGGTGGACACGTCGTCCAGCACGACGACCTCGTGCCCCGCCTCCAGGAGCAGGGCGGAAACGACGCTGCCGACGTAGCCTGCGCCTCCGGTGACGAGCAGCTTCACGGACGGACCTCCAAAACACACGACACTGTGACGGCGGGGTGAGGCCAGGCTATCCGCTGCGCCGAACGGGGAAGGGTGAAGTGCATGGACCGGACGCCGCCGCGGGCGCCCCGGGGGGTCGCGCGCCCCCTGGTGTGGCTGCTGTCGAGCTCGACCAACCTCGTCGTCCGGCTGTCCGGCGGCGACCCCGGCGCGCTCCGCGAGGAGCTGACGGCGGAGCGGATGCGGGCGCTCGTGGCGGAGAACACGCAGCTCACGGCAGAGGAGCGGGCGCTGATCGGGGAGGTGTTCGCGGCGGGGGAGCGGCCGCTGCGGGAGGTGCTCGTCCCGCGCACCGAGGTCGTGTTCCTGGACGCGGCGCTCCCGCTGACCGCCGCCGCGCGGCTGGCCGCCGGGAGCCCGCACTCCCGGTTTCCGGTCTGCCGCGAGTCCCACGACGAGGTGATCGGCTTCGTCCATATCCGCGACCTGCTGGCCCCCGATCTGCCGGAACGGGACGAGCCGGTCGGTGATCTCGTGCGGGCGGTGAAGTTCCTGCCGTCGTCCAAGCGGGTGCTGCCGGCGCTGTCGGAGATGCGCCGGGAGGGCTGCCATCTGGCGATCGTCATGGACGAGTACGGCGGCGTCGCCGGGATCGTCACGCTGGAGGACCTTGTGGAGGAGCTGATCGGGGACATCCGCGACGAATATGATGTCCAGGACGCGCAGGCACGGCGCCTGCACGGCGGTGTGGTCGAGGTCGACGGCCTGCTCAACCTGGACGACTTCGCCGCCGAGACCGGCATCCGGCTCCCCGCCGGGCCCTACGAGACGGTCGCCGGGCACATCATGGCGGTACTGCGCCGCGTGCCCGCCGAGGGCGACTCGGTGGAGGCCGGCGGCCACCGGCTCGCGGTGGCCCGGATGGACGGCCGCCGGGTGGCCCGCGTGCGCGTCACCCCGCGGGCGACGCCGCAGGCCGTCACGGCGGCGCCCGTCACCCCGGCCGCGACCCCGCGGGCGGGCACCGGCGAAACCGCCGCCGGCGCTGCCGCCAGCAGCGCCACCGGGGCCGCCACGAGCGGCGCCACCCGCGGCGGGGCCCCAGGCGACACCTGAGAGAATCGGTCCGTGCACATGCCCGAAGCGTCCAGCCCAGCAGCAGCGACCAGCCCGTCCCAGCAGACGGGCGGGGCCGTCAAGCCCCGCGTGCTGTCCGGCATCCAGCCCACCGCCGACTCGTTCCACCTCGGCAATTACCTGGGCGCATTGCGGCAGTGGGTCGCGATGCAGCACACGCATGACGCCTTCTACTGCGTGGTCGACCTGCACGCGATCACCGTCGAGCACGACCCGGCGGTGCTGCGCCGCCGGACGAAGGTCGCCGTCGCGCAGCTCCTCGCGATGGGCCTGGACCCCGAGCGCGCCACCGTGTTCGTGCAGAGCCACGTCCCCGAGCACGCGGAGCTGGCGTGGGTGCTGGGCTGCCTCACCGGGTTCGGCGAGGCCGGGCGCATGACCCAGTTCAAGGACAAGTCGTCCAAGCAGGGGACGAGCGGCACCACGGTCGGGCTGTTCACGTACCCGATCTTGCAGGCGGCCGACATCCTGCTGTACTCGCCGGAGCCCGGCGAGGGGGACCGGGCGCTGCGCGTGCCCGTGGGCGAGGACCAGCGGCAGCATCTGGAGCTGACCCGCGTCCTCGCGCAGCGGTTCAACCACCGGTTCGGCGAGACGTTCGTCCCACCGGAGGCGCACATCCCGCAGGGCGCCGCGAAGATCACCGATCTGCAGGAGCCCGAGGCCAAGATGAGCAAGTCGGCCTCCTCCCCGCAGGGGATCATCGACGTGCTGGAGGAGCCCGGCCCGATGCGCAAGAAGATCATGCGCGCGGTCACCGACACCGGCACCGAGGTCCTGTACGACGAGGAGAAGAAGGCCGGGATCACCAACCTCCTGCGGATCTATGCGGCGCTGGACGGCGCGTCCGTGCAGGAGTTGGAGGCCCGCTACGCGGGCTCCGGGTACGGGCAGTTCAAGAAGGACCTCGCGCAGCTCGTCGTCGACACCTTCACGCCGATCAGGGAACGCACGCTGAAGCTGCTGGACGACGAGAAGCAGCTCGACCGTGTCCTCGCGCTGGGCGCCGCACGCGCGTCCACGGTCGCCGCGCGGACGCTGGAGACCGTCCGCGACCGGGTGGGATTCGTGGGACGTGGTCGCTGACCGCCCGTCCGGCGACGCCGCCGCGGAGGGCCCCGGGGAGGCGCCCTCCGCGCGCGCGGACCGGCCGCCGGCCGCCGCGCGGGTCCCGGCGACGGCCCCGGGCGTCCGCGCGATCGGCGTCGCGATCCCGATCCCCGATCCGCACGGCGCGCTGCTGCAGGCCAAGCGCGCCTCGTTCGGCGACCCGCTGGCGACCGCGATCCCGACGCACATCACGCTGCTCCCGCCGACCGAGGTGCACGAGTCGGCGCTCGGCGTGATCGAGGACCATCTGCGGGAGATCGCCCGGACCGAGGAGCCCTTCCAGATCAAGCTCCGCGGAAGCGGAACGTTCCGGCCGGTCTCCCCGGTCGTGTTCGTCGCGCTCGCCGAAGGAATCGGTGGTTGCGAACGCGTCCAGGCGAGGGTTCTGTCGGGTCCGCTGGCCCGCCCGCTGCCGTTCCCCTACCACCCGCACGTCACCATCGCCCACCACCTGCCCGACGACGTCATGGACAAGGCGTTCAAGGAGCTCGCGAGCTACAGCGCCGACTTCGACGCGTGGGGCTTCTCCCTCTACGAGCACGGCATGGACGGCGTCTGGCGCCCCCAGCGCGACTTCGTCTTCACCGGACGCGGCACCTGACGGTATTTGGGAGCCTTTAACGCCCGATTACCGTCCGCGGCATCTCCTGACCGCGAGTGGGTACGCCCGGTACATGCGGCAGGTGATCAACCGGGTTCAGCGGGGGAGCGAGGCGCTGTTCGGCCGCGGCAAGAGCCTGCTCCGGGACGCCCGCCGGCGCCGCCCCTGGCTCGACCACCAGGCGCGGGCGTTCAACCGGTACCGGGAACGGCGCGGTGACCGGCTCGCCGCCGCCCTCACCTGCTACGGCTTCCTGTCGTTCTTCCCGCTGCTGGCGCTGGCGTACTCGCTGCTCGGCTACCTCGTGGGCGTCAGCTCGGAGGCGCGCGACTACTTCGTCCGGGCGGTGAACTCGCTGCTGCCCGGGCTGTCCGAGGAGCTCCAGGTCGAGCAGATCGCGCAGTCCAAGACGGCGGTCGGGATCATCGGCCTGGCCGCGCTGCTGGTCACCGGGCAGAGCTGGGTGCAGGTCCTGCGCGAGGGGCTCCGCGACATGTGGGGCAACGAGCCGGGCGGCGGCGGGAACTACGCCGTGAAGCGGCTGTGGGACCTGGCCGTCCTGGCGTTCCTCGGCGCGGTCCTGATCTGCGGGATGGCGGTCTCGACGGTCACGACGTCGGCCACGCACTCCGTCCTCGGCTGGTTCGGGCTGGAGGACGTCACCGGCGCGGGCACCGGGCTGCGGCTGCTGTCGCTCGCCTGCGCGACCGCGTTCAACACCGTGGTCTTCCTGGTGCTGTTCACCCGCCTGTCGGGCACGCGGGCGCCCTGGCGGCGGATCTTCCGCGGCGCGCTGTTCGGGGCCGTCGGCTTCGAGCTGCTGAAGCTGATCGCGACGCTGCTGATCGCGCGGACGACGGCGAACCCGGTCTACGGGGCGTTCGCCGTCCTCGTCGGGCTGATGGTGTGGATCAACATCGTGTCGCGCTTCACGCTGTTCGCCGCCGCGTGGACGGCCACCCGCCGCGTCGTCCTCACCGCCGACGCCGACAACCCGGAGAAGGCCGACCCGCCCGTGCACGACGCCCCCGCCGAGCCGCCGGCTCAGGACCAGAAGGCGTCGTCGGCGTACTGATCCTCCGCCAGCGTGCGGATCTCGGTGATCTTCCCGTCCACGATGCGGAACAAGTCGACCGCGCGGCCGTCCAGGACGCGTCCCGGCCGCCCCGGCCGCTCGGCATAGGTCTGGACGAGTCCCACGCCGTACTCCTCGTTCGCCATCACCGCGTACGGCTCCGCGCGGAACGTCCCGCCGGACAGCTCGAACAGCCGGACGTAGAAGCCGAGGACCTCCTCCGCCGTCCGGTACTCCCCGCACAGCGGGCCGCGTCCCGGGACGCGGTGCACGACGTTCTCGGCGAGCAGCCCGCGGATGGACGCCGTGTCGCCCTTCGCGAAGGCGGTGTAGCCGTCCTTCAGCAGGGTCACGTTCGGATGTTCAGGTGTGCAGTCGCCGAACACCCCGCGAGCGTAAGCCCGCCCGCGCCGGTCGGGCCAGGGCGCGGGAAGGCCCCTGAGCGAACCTTTACCCCGCCCTGGCGGGCCTCAGCGGGACTCCAGGCGGCGACGGCGGCGCAGCACGACGAACAGGGACACGATGGCCAGCAGCGCGCCGACCGCCCCGCCGCCGATGAGCAGCCACGTCCTGGACGCGTCGTCGGAGGCGAGCGGCGCGTCCGGCAGCACCCCGTCGGCGGCGGCGTCCTTCTTGCCCTTGTCCCGCTCCGGGGTGCCGGGGGCGACGAGCGCGCCGACCGGCTCGACCTTGCCGCGGGCGGCGAAGCCCCAGTTCAGCAGCTCGGTCGCGTACTCCGACGGCGGCCGGTCGGCCTTCATCAGCGAGATCACGATCGTGTGGCCGCCGCGCCGCGCCTGGGCGACGAAGGTCTGCTGCGCGGCGATCGTGTAGCCGTTCTTGCCGCCGAGCATCCCCGTGTAGGCGTGCCGCTCGCCCGGCATCATGCGGTTGTGGGTGTGGATCGGGTACCCGCCGACCTTCTTGCCCGCCTTGCGTTCCTTCTTCGTCGGCGGCGCGGGGAACTTGTGGTCGATCGCCTGCATGTACTGCCGGTAGGCGGGGTTCTTCATCCCCTCGCGCAGGATCAGCGCCAGATCGTAGGCGGAGGTGTGCTGGGTGCGGACGCTCAGCCCGAGGTCCTTGTCCAGCCCGTTCGGCGACCCGGCCAGGGTGTCGAGGGCGTTGATCCGCTTGGCCTCGGCGTTCATGTCGGCGAGCGTCCGCTTCATGCCGCCGTGCGCCTCGGCCAGCGTCACCGAGGCGTCGTTGGCCGACATCATCAGCATCGCGTGGAACAGGTCGGAGACCTTGTAGCTCATCTTCGGGGTGAGGCCGACCTTGGTGCCCTCGACGTTGCAGGCCTGCTGCGACGGCCGGACGAGCCGGTTCGGGTCCAGCTTGGGGACGAGGGCCAGCGCGGTCAGCGTCTTGATCGTGCTGGCGGGCAGGTACCGGCCGTGCGGGTCCTTGGCGGCGAGGACGTCGCCGGTGTCGGCGTCCGCGATCAGGTACGAGCCCGCCTTGATCTTCGGCAGCGCGGGGACGCCGGGCGCCTTGTTCAGGACGATCCCGCGCCCGGCGAGCTGCGGCCCGCCGACCGTCTCCTCCGGCGCGGCCCCGGCCTGCCGCGGGAGGGGCGCCGCCGTCGCCGGGGCGGCCGTGAAGGCGGGGCCCGTGGCGAGGGACGCCGAGGTCAGTGGCACTGTGATCATCGTCAGGGCGCGGCGGACGCTGGTCCGCTCTCGCCGCTCTGCTCGCAAGCTTCCGACGCTCCTCGATCCCGTGGAAGCCCGATCGCTCCCGACGCGCGTACGCGTGACGCCCATGGCTCCCCCGAAGACTAGGCGACGTATCCGGCGAAGGGGTACCCAGACGCGAACACGGCAAGCGCGGTACGTAGGCGACGCCGGGCGCACTGGGGAGCACCGAGGGACGCCACGGTATGTAAGGGACGACCGCTATCGGTGACACACCGTCATCGACGGTATTTTGGGACGGACTGACTAGTTCGATCGGATGGTGCCGCAGACAAGATCAATGACCGAAAGGTAGGGCCTCCGGGTGCTCGCCGACCGTCCGCATGAGTCAATTGGACCGCAAAGGGCATGGAGACCGGGCAGCGCGGGAACCGCGGACGCCATCATGGAGCGAACACGTGAACACGTGACCTGGACCGGCGTTTGTCCAGGCTTAGGGACCCGCTGGCTTGAATTGCGCCACGTGCCACGCAACGACCTGCAAGGATTGTGGACGGAGGTTGGCCGTGGCCATTGACTTCAACGCATCGGACGGGGCGACGCTCGGTGTCGAGTGGGAGATCCAGCTCGTCGATGCGGAGACGAGGCACCTGCGGCAGGACGCACGCGAGGTGCTCGCCGCCCTGCCATCGCTCAGCCTGGACGGTGAGAATCCGCCGGTCCGCCACGAGCTGATGGAGTCCACGGTCGAGGTCGTGACCGGTATCTCCCACACGGTCGGTGAGGCCAAGGCCGACCTGACCGGGACGCTCGCCGCCCTCCGCACCGCCGCCGCCGAACGCGGCATCGCGCTCGCCTGCACGGGCACCCACCCGATCAGCGACTGGCGCGACGCGGTCATGGCGCCGATGCGGCGCTACGCCGAGCTCATCGAGGAGATGCAGTGGCTGGCGCGGCGCATCCAGACGTTCGGCGTTCACGTCCATGTCGGGGTCTCCGACGGTGAGCGGGCGGTCCCGATCGTCAACGCCCTGTCCTCCTACCTTCCGCATTTCCTGGCGCTGACCGCGTCCAGCCCGTTCTGGAGCGGCAGCGACACCGGGTTGGCGTCGTGCAGGGCGGTCGTGTTCGGCCAGCTCCCGACGGCCGGGCCTCCCCACTTGCTGGACGACTGGGCGGCGTTCGAGGATTACATGGACACGCTGCTTCGTTCTGGAACTATCCGCAGCATCAAGGAAGTCTGGTGGGACATCCGGCCACATCCGGACTTCGGCACCGTCGAGATCAGGATGTTCGACGGCATCCCGACGCTGCGGGAGGTCGGCATGGCCGCGGCTCTCTGCCAGAGCCTGGTCACGATGTTCGAGCAGCAGCTCGACCGCGGGTACACGCTGCCCCGCCCGGCCGCCTGGGTGGTGCGCGACAACAAGTGGCGCGCGACCCGCTACGGGCTCGACGCCATCGTCATCACCGACGACAGCGGGAACACCGCCCCGCTCCGCGACGACCTGTACGAGCTGATCAGGGAGCTGGAGCCGGTGGCCGACCGGCTCGGCTGCGCCGAGGAGCTCAAGGTGGCCGGCGAGGTCCTGGAGCACGGGGCCCCGTACGAGCGCCAGCGCGCCATCCGCGCCGAGGGCGGGACGCTGGAGAACATCGTCGACGCGGCGATCGTCGAACTCGCGGAGGACAGGTTCGTCACACTGGGGGAGGTCGCTCATGCCGGCGCCTGAGGAACCGGCCGTCCCGGGGAACCCGCCCGGTGCCGCCGTCCCCGCCCACGAGGCGGCTCCCGTCCACGAGGCGCCGCCCGTGGCGCCGCCCGCCCGCGAGCCGTTTCCCGGCCGCGCGGCCCGCCGCACGGCGGACTCCAGCGAAGACAACGAAGACAACACGGTGACAACAGGGCGGAGGCCCTCCGGCTCCGCCGTCGCACAGGGGGCGCACATGACACATCCGAGGCCCGGGGTGATGCCTGGCCTTGAACCACCCACCGCCTCGGGGCCCGCGGGCTCCGGGCGCCGTGACGAGGCGGTCCCGCCGTCCGGGCCGGTGGCCCGCGACACGGCCGCCAGGGCGTCCGCGGCGGGGAGTCCGCCCGGTGGCGAGGACGTGCCGCAGAACATTCCGGGCAAAAGCGTCCAGGAAGGAACGGTCCCGGACGAAACTCTGGCGCAGCCCGTGACGGGCGAGATCGTCCCGGTGACCCCGGCTCCGGGCGCCGCGTCCGCCGGATCGGCGGTGCTCGGCGGCGCGGTGCTGCAACCGCAGCTCGACGCCTTCCTCGCCGCGCACGAGGACGAGCTGATCGCCTTCCGCCGCGACCTGCACATGCACCCCGAGCTGGGCTACTCCGAGTACCGCACGACCAGGAAGCTCGCCGAGCGGCTCCGCGCGGCGGGCCTGCACCCGGTCATCCTCCCCAAGGGCACCGGCCTGTTCTGCGACGTCGGCCCCGCCGACGGCGGCACGGTCGCGCTGCGCGCCGACATCGACGCGCTCCCCCTCCAGGACGAGAAGGCCGACGTCCCGTACCGGTCGACGGTGCCGGGCGTCGCGCACGCGTGCGGCCACGACGCCCACACCGCGATGGTGCTGGGCGCGGGCCTGTTCCTCGCGCAGCAGGCGGAGGCGGGGCTGCTGCCCGGCCGGGTCCGGCTGCTGTTCCAGCCCGCCGAGGAGACCCCGGGCGGCGCGCTGGACGTGATGGCCGCCGGCGGTATCGCGGGCGTCGACCGGGCGTTCGCGCTGCACTGCGACCCCCGCATCGAGGTCGGCCAGCTCGGGCTGCGTACCGGCCCGATCACCGCCGCCTGCGACAAGGTGTACGTGAAGGTCACCGGTCCCGGCGGGCACACCGCCCGGCCGCACCTGACCGCCGACCTCGTCTACGCCCTCGCCAAGATCGTCACCGAGCTGCCGTCCGCGCTGTCGCGCCGCGTCGACCCGCGCTCCAGCCTGTCGCTGGTGTGGGGACGGGTGTCGGCCGGGTCCGTCGCCAACGCGATCCCCGACGACGGGATCGCGGAGGGGACCGTCCGCTGCCTCGACGACGACGCCTGGCACCGGGCGCCGGAGATGATGAAGGCGCTGCTGCAGTCGGTCGCCGCCGCCTACGACGTGGAGGCGTCCCTGGAGTACGTCCGGGGCGTCCCGCCGACGGTGAACGAGGCGACCAGCGTCCAGATGTTCCGGGACGCCGCCGCGCAGGTGATGAGCGAGGAGGGCGTGGTGCCCACCCCGCAGAGCCTCGGCGGTGAAGACTTCGGCTGGTACCTGGAGTCGATCCCCGGCGCGCTGGCCAGGCTCGGCGTCCGCACTCCCGGCTCGCCCGGCGAGTACGATCTGCACCGCGGCGACTTCGACGTCGACGAGCGCTGCCTCGCGGTCGGCGTCCGGGTGCTGAGCGCGACCGCGCTGACCGCGCTGTGGGAGGGTGGCCGTCCCGGCGACGCCGAACCGATCGAGGGTGCGGCGCTGGCCTGATTCCCTGATCTTCCCCCCCCCCGCTGACCTGCGGTGCTGGCCTGCCGTGCGGGCCCGTGGCGCGTTGCCTACGCGTTGGTAACGGACCTGTTGCGAATCAGTGCACACGGGAAGTTTGCCCGCATTCGCGAGGTAGCGTCCGATCGATTTCGGTGACCGGTCGGACGGAGCGGTCACCTTCCCGTGGGTGGGAACGGAAGGAGCGCAACCTTGCGCCGTGGACTGAAGATTTCGCTCGTCACCGCGACGGGTGCGGCGGTGCTGCTCAGCGCTTCCGCCTGCGGTGGCAAGAAGGCCGACACCGGCGAGGGTGACGGGGACGGCAAGAAGTCCCTCAAGATCGGCCTGGCCTTCGACATCGGCGGGCGCGGCGACCAGTCGTTCAACGACTCGGCCGCCGCCGGGCTGGACCGCGCGAAGAAGGACCTGAACGTCCAGACCGAGGAGATCTCCGCCAAGCCGGACGAGCCGGACGCCGACAAGGAGTCCCGCCTGCGGCTGCTGGCCAACAAGGGCTACAACCCGGTCATCGGCGTCGGCTTCGCCTACACGACCTCGATCATCAAGGTCGCCAAGGAGTTCCCGAACACGAAGTTCCTCGTCGTGGACGCCGACCAGTGCAAGGTCGAGGGCGCGAACGTCAGCGGCGCCTGCTTCGCCGAGGAGCAGGGGTCCTACCTGGTCGGCGCCGCCGCGGCGCTGAAGTCCAAGACCGGCACGATCGGGTTCATCGGCGGCGTCAACGTGCCGCTGATCGTGAAGTTCTACGCCGGCTACCAGGCCGGGGCGAAGGCGGCCAAGCCGGGCATCAAGATCCTGCCGCCGAAGTACCTGACCCAGCCGCCGAACTTCAACGGCTTCAAGGACACCGGGCTCGGCAACGAGGCCGCCAAGGGCCAGCTCGACCAGAACGCGGACGTCATCTACCACGCGGCGGGCGGCGCGGGCATCGGCGTCATCAAGACCGTCGGCGGGGCCGGCAAGTGGGCGATCGGCGTCGACTCCGACCAGTACAACCAGCCCGCCGTCGCCGGCGTGAAGCAGCAGATCCTCACCTCGATGATCAAGCACGTCGACCTCGCCGTGTACGACTTCGTGGAGAGCGTCGCGAAGAACACCTTCCAGGCGGGCACCAAGCAGTACGACCTGAAGAACGACGGCGTCGGCTACGCCGCGACCGGCGGGAACGTCGACGACATCAAGGCCAAGCTGGACGAGCTGAAGGCCGGCATCGTCAGCGGCTCGATCACGGTCCCGACCAAGGCGTGACGCGGGCCCCGGCCCGTTTCGCACGGCCGTAATCGCGCACCGGGCGTCACCGGCGAGGTGACGCCCGGTGCGGTCACAGGTCAAGAGGAGGGGGAGACTCGTGCCTGACCAGGTGCCGGCCGTGCGGCTGACATCGATCACCAAGCGGTTCCCCGGTGTGGTGGCCAACCACGATGTCGACCTCACCATCGAGCGCGGCGAGGTGCACGCGCTGTGCGGGGAGAACGGCGCCGGCAAGTCCACGCTGATGAAGATCCTCTACGGGATGCAGCGGCCGGACGAGGGCACCATCGAGGTCGACGGCGAGCAGGTCTCGTTCCGGACCCCGGCCGACGCGATCGCCCGCGGCATCGGCATGGTCCACCAGCACTTCAAGCTGGCGGACAACCTGACCGTCCTGGAGAACGTGATCCTCGGCGCCGAGCCGCGCGGCCGGTTCGGCGGCATCGACTTCGCCGCCGCCCGCGCCAAGATCAAGGAGATGTCGCAGGCCTACGGGCTGCACGTCGCCCCCGATGTGCTGGTCGAGACGCTCGGCGTCGGCGAGCGGCAGCGCGTGGAGATCCTCAAGGTCCTGTACCGGGGCGCCCGCGTGCTGATCCTGGACGAGCCGACCGCCGTCCTCGTCCCGCAGGAGGTCGACGAGCTGTTCGGCAACCTGCGCGAGCTGCGCGCCGAGGGCCTGACCGTGCTGTTCATCTCGCACAAGCTGGACGAGGTGCTCGCCGTCGCCGACACGATCTCGGTGATCCGCCGCGGCACCACCGTCGCGAGCCGGCTGGCCCCGAGCGAGGTCACCTCGCGGCGGCTGGCGGAGCTGATGGTCGGGTCGGAGCTGCCTACCCCGGAGCTGCGCGAGTCCACGGTGACCGAGGACGTCCAGCTCGACATCTCCGGCCTGAAGGTGCTCACCCCGGAGGGCCGCGCCGTCGTGGACGACGTGTCGCTCCGCATCCGCCGCGGCGAGATCGTCGGGCTGGCGGGCGTCGAGGGCAACGGGCAGACCGAGCTCATCGAGGCGATCATGGGGATCCGGCACTCGGACGCCGGAACGATCCGCTACGGCGCCGACGACATCACCCACTGGCCGACCCGGCGGCGCCGCGAGGCGGGCATCGCCTACATCCCGGAGGACCGGCACCGGCACGGGCTCGTCCTGGAGGGGACGCTCTGGGAGAACCGCATGCTGGGCCACCAGACGCAGCCGCCGAACGTCCGCGGCCCGTGGATCGACCGGCGCGGCGCCCGCCGCGACACGACCCGGATCGTCCAGGCCTACGACGTCCGGACGCCCGGGATCGACGTGCCCGCCGCCGCGCTGTCGGGCGGCAACCAGCAGAAGCTGATCGTCGGCCGGGAGATGTCCGGCGAGCCGCGCCTGCTGATCGCCGCGCATCCGACGCGCGGCATCGACGTCGGCGCCCAGGCCGCCATCTGGGACCACCTGCGGCAGGCCCGCGCGGCCGGGCTGGCCGTGCTGCTGATCAGCGCCGACCTTGAGGAACTCATCGGTATGTCCGACACCCTGCATGTGATCCTGCGGGGCGAGCTGGTCGCGGAGGTCGATCCGCGGACCGTCACCCCCGAAGATCTCGGCTCCGCCATGACCGGCGCCGGAGCCGACTCATGACCGACCCGAAGGACCCGGGCAAGCCCGACCTGTCGAAAGAGAAGCCGCCGCCCAGTGTTCCGGAGCCGGTGCCGGCGTGGAAGGCGATCATCCAGGGACTGGGGCCGACCGGCCTCGTCCTGCGGATCGGCTCACCGCTGCTGGCGCTGCTGATCTCCCTGGTCATCACGATGATCCTGCTGCGGATCACCGGCGCCGACCCGTTCAGCTCCGTGCAGAGCATGATCGACTACGGCACCAAAGAGAACTCGATCGTCGAGATCGTCAACCGCGCGACCCGCTACTACCTGTCGGCGGTCGCGGTGGCGATCGGGTTCCGGATGGCGCTGCTGAACATCGGCGTGGACGGCCAGTACCGCCTCGCCGCGTTCCTCGCCGCCGCGCTCGGCGGCGCGATCACCCTGCCCGCGCCGTTCGGCCAGCTGCTGGTGATCGTCGCGGCGATGGTGGTCGGCGGGGTGTGGGCGGCGATCGCGGGCGTGCTGAAGGTGACCCGCGGGGTCAGCGAGGTGCTGTCCACGATCATGCTGAACGCGATCGCGACCGGCGTGATCGCCTACCTGCTGAACGACCAGCGGCTCGCCGAGTTCCGGCCGGGCAGCAACAACGTCGCGACCCCGAAGATCCCGGAGGACGGCCGGGTCGGCTCGCTCAACGGCGCGCTGTCGTCCATCGGCATCGACCTGCCCGGCCAGCTGTACGGGCTGCTGCCGGTCGCGATCGTCGTCGGCATCGTGTTCTGGGTCGTGATCAACCACACCAGGTTCGGGTTCGATCTGAAGGTGTCGGGGCTGTCCCAGCCCGCGGCGCAGGCCAGCGGCGTCAACGCCCGCCGCATGGTCGTCTACACGATGATCGCGTCCGGGGTGGTGGCCGGGCTGATCGGGATGCCGGAGCTGCTCGGCGCGTCCTACGAGTACTCGCTGAACTTCCCGTCGGGCCTCGGCTTCACGGGCATCACGATCGCGCTGCTCGGCCGCAACCATCCGGTGGGCATGGCGCTCGCCGCGCTGCTGTTCGCGTTCCTCGACCAGACCTCCGACATCCTCCAGGAGGTGGACGTGCCGAAGGAGATCGTCGGGGTGATGCAGGGCGTGGTCGTGCTGACCGTCGTCGTCGTGTACGAGCTGGTCCGGCGCTGGGAGATCCGGCTGCAGCAGCGCACCGTCGCGGCGGAGCTGGCCACCGGCCACGACCTGGCCCGCGAAACGCCCGGGGCCACGGGCAGCACGGGGAGCGCCTCATGAGCACCGCGACCGGGACGATGACCCCGACCAAGCCCGCCAACGGCAAGCGCAGGCTGCGCTGGCCGCACTACGCGCTGATCGCGTCAGGCGTCCTCGTCCTCCTCTCCCTCGTCCGCGTGATCGACGACGCGAACCCGGTGACCTCCAGCGGGACGGTCAGCGCCTCCCTCCGCCTCGCCGTGCCGATCTTCCTGGCCGGGCTCGGCGGGCTCTGGTCGGAGCGGTCCGGCGTGATCAACATCGGGCTCGAGGGCATGATGATCCTCGGGACCTGGACGGGCGCCTGGGCCGGCTTCCAGTGGGGCCCGTGGATCGGCGTCCTCGCGGGGATCATCGGCGGCGCGCTCGGCGGGCTGCTGCACGCGATCGCGACCGTGTCGTTCGGCGTCGACCACATCGTGTCCGGTGTCGCGATCAACATCCTCGGCATCGGCCTGACGCAGTTCCTCGCCGGGCTGATCTTCGACAAGGGGGAGGCGAAGGCGCTCGGCGGCGGGCCGCGGCAGTCCCCGCCCGTCGACACGATCAATACGCTGACGTTGCCCGTGCTGTCCGGCGGGAAGATCGGCGGCTGGCAGAGCCCCGACTGGCTCGGCTCGCTGGAGGACCACCACTGGTTCCTGGTGTCCGACCTGGCGGGCATCCTGCGCGGCCTGACCAGCGAGATGTCGCTGCTGACGTTCGTGGCGCTGCTGCTGGTGCCGCTCAGCTTCCTGATCCTGTGGAAGACGTCGTTCGGCCTGCGGATCCGGTCCTGCGGCGAGGACCCGTACGCCGCCGAGTCCCTGGGCGTGCAGGTCTACCGGATGAAGTACGCGGCCGTGATCATCTCCGGCGGGTTCTCCGGCCTGGCGGGCGCGTTCCTCGTGGTCGTCGCGGGCAACCTCTTCCAGGACGGCCAGACCAACGGCCGCGGCTTCATCGGCCTCGCCGCGATGATCTTCGGTAACTGGCGTCCCGGTGGCCTGATGACGGGCTCGCTGCTGTTCGGCTACACCGACGCGATGAACGTCCGGGGCGGCGGCGAGTCCGTCCACGCGCTGCTGCTGTTCGTGACGATCCTGCTGGTGGGCGCGGCGGTCTACCAGACGGTGCGGGCGACGCGGCTGCGGCCGCTCGCGGTCACCGATCTCGGCCACCGCGAGGTCCGCAACGCCTACATCAGCGCGGTGCTGGCGCTGGTCGCGGCGGCCGGGCTGCTGACGTGGTTCCTGATGAGCGACCTCGTCCCCGGCGAGCTGGTCTCGTTCTTCCCGCACCTGACGACGCTGCTCGTGCTGGCCCTGGCGAGCCAGCGCCTCCGGATGCCCACCGCGAACGGGCTCCGGTATCGGCGCGGTGAGGCACGATAGCGAGATGGAGATCGACTGGCCTGCCCTGCGCGACGCCGCGCGGGAGGCGATGAAGCGCGCCTACTGCCCCTACTCCGGTTTCCCCGTCGGCGCCGCCGCCCTGGTGGACGACGGCCGCGTCATCAGCGGATGCAACGTCGAGAACGCCGCGTACGGGGTCGCCCTGTGCGCGGAGTGCGGCGTCGTGTCGGCGCTGCACGGCCCCGGCAAGGGGGAGAACCCGCGCCTGGTCGCGGTCGTGGTCGTCGACGGGCACGGCAACACGCTGATGCCGTGCGGCCGCTGCCGCCAGCTCCTCTGGGAGCACGGCGGCGCGTCGATCCTGATCGAGACGACGGAGGGCATCCTGCCCATGTCGGCCGTGCTGCCGGACGCGTTCGGTCCCGACGACCTGATCGAGAGGGCGTGATCGGTTGGACGCCATCGACGTCATCCGCGCCAAGCGCGACGGCGGCACGCTGACCCCGGGCCAGATCGACTGGGCCGTCGACGCCTACACGCGCGGCACGATCGCCGAGGAGCAGATGGCCGCGCTGGCCATGGCGATCCTGCTGAACGGCATGACCCGCGCCGAGGTGGCCCGCTGGACGGACGCGATGATCCGCTCCGGCGAGCGGATGGACTGGTCGTCGCTGGACCGTCCGACCACCGACAAGCACTCCACCGGCGGCGTCGGCGACAAGATCACCCTTCCGCTGGCACCGCTCGTGGCCGCGTGCGGCGCGGCGGTCCCGCAGCTGTCCGGCCGCGGCCTCGGCCACACCGGCGGGACGCTCGACAAGCTGGAGTCGATCCCGGGCTGGCGGGCGTCGCTGTCGAACACCGAGATGCTGGACGTGCTGCGCACCGCCGGAGCGGTGGTCTGCGCGGCGGGCGGCGGCCTGGCCCCCGCCGACCGCAAGCTCTACGCGCTCCGCGACGTGACCGGCACCGTGGAGTCGATCCCGCTGATCGCCTCCTCGATCATGTCGAAGAAGATCGCGGAGGGGACCGGGGCGCTCGTCCTGGACGTGAAGGTCGGCTCCGGCGCGTTCATGAAGACGGTGGAGAACGCCCGCGAGCTGGCCGAGACCATGGTCGCGATCGGCACGGACAACGGCCTGCGCACCACCGCCCTCCTCACCGCGATGGACCGCCCGCTGGGCAACGCGGTCGGCAACGCGGTAGAGGTCGCGGAGTCGGTGGAGGTGCTGGCCGGCGGAGGCCCGGCCGACGTCGTCGAGCTGACGCTGACCCTCGCCCGCGAAATGCTGGCCGCCGCCGGGCTCACGGACAAGGACCCGGCCGACGCGCTCAAGGACGGCTCCGCAATGGACGTCTGGCGCCGCATGATCACCGCCCAGGGCGGCGACCCGGACGCGCCGCTCCCGTCCGCCCGCGAGACCCACACGGTCACGGCCCCGTCCTCCGGCGTCCTGACGAGCCTGGACGCCTACGGCGTGGGCGTGGCGGCCTGGCGCCTGGGCGCGGGCCGGGCCCGCAAGGAGGACCCGGTCTCGTTCGCCGCGGGCATCATGTGCCACGCCAAACCGGGCGACACGGTGACCGAAGGCCAGCCCCTCCTCACCCTCCACACCGACGACGAGACCCGCCTGCCCCGCGCCCTGGAATCCCTGGAAGGCGCGTACGAGATCAGGGAAGACGGAACCCCGGCCCTGCACCCCTTGATCATCGACCGGATCTCCTAGCCGCTCAGTGCAGACCGCGCTTGCCGGGCGTCCAGAAGGGTTTGACCTTGACGGACGTGCGCGGCCATCCACGCTCGCGCACCAGGTGATCGCGGACCATCTGGCACGTCCTGGCCTCCCCGGCCACATAGGCGGCACCCGGCGCCGTGGGGAGGTCGAGCCGTGCCACGGCGTCGAGCATGACCTTCGACGACGCCGCGGGTGACCCTTCCCGGTGGACGCGCCGCAGCCGGTGCGGGCCGGGCAGCGGAGGGTCGACCTCCGGGGTCTCGCTCTCCAGCACCCCGTAGACCCGGGCGGACGCGTCCAGCTCCCGCAGCATCGGCCCGAACGCGACGGACGCCGTCTCGTCCCCGGCGAACACGTGGTAGTCGGCGTCCCGGACGGCGAAGTCCCCCTGCGGCCACCAGAACGTCACCGCGTCGCCGGGCTTCGCGTCCCGCGCCCACCGGAGCCCGATGCCGTCGCCGTCGTAGAGGTGGGCCCGGAGCTCCAGCTCCCGCGCGTCCCGGTCGAACTCCCAGATGGTGTAGCTGCGGAGGGTCTCCACCGGACGCAGCAGCCCGTGGAGCGAGAGCGGGTCGTTGATCTGGATCCGGACGTGCTGCCCGGGCGTGTAGCGGAACTCGATCGGCGCCTCGGTGACCAGCCGGATGCGCTTCATCGTCGGCGTGACGTCCCCGACCTCGGTGATCGCCGCCTCCATCGCGTACTTGCCGACCAGCCGGTTCAGCGGGTTACGGGCCATGACTCCTTATCCCCTCTAGATTGATTTAGAGGTATTAAGGAAACATAGAAGCCCTAGACTGTCAACGCCCCGTCCACGAACCCCGGGAAGGACACTCATGAGCCCCAGCCGCCGTGACCGCCTCCGGCAGGAGACCCTGGCGGAGATCCGCGAGGCGGCCCGCACGCTCCTCACCACGCGGGGCACCGCCGCCGTGACGATCAACGCCGTCGCGCGGGAGGTCGGGATGAGCGGCCCCGCGCTCTACCACTACTTCTCCGGGCACGACGAGCTCGTCCAGGCCGTGACCGCCGACTTCTTCGCGGAACTGGCTGCCGAGATGCGCGCCGCCCGCGACGCCCACGGCGCCGACGGAAGCGTCTCCGCCCGCCTGCTGGCGACCTGCCGCGTCATGCGGGGCTGGGCGATCGCGCACCCCGCCGAGTTCGGCTGGATCTTCACCAGCCACGTCCCGCCGACGGTCACCCGCAGCGCCGACTCCGCCCGCAACCTGGCCGGACGCGACTTCGAGCTCGTCTTCCAGGAGGAGATCGCGACGCTGTGGGAGACGGCCCCGTTCCCCGTCCCGGACGACCTGCCGCCCGCCGTCCGCGAGCAGCTGAGCGCCTACGTCGGCAAGCTGGGCGTCAAGCTGCCCGTCGAGGCCGTCTACGTGACCACGACCTGCTGGATCAGGCTCTATGGGCTGCTCTGCATGGAGGTCCTGAACCAGCTCGACTACATCTACACCGACGTGGAACCCATTTTCGAGGAATGTCTCAAGGACCTGGCCGGACTGCTCGGACTCGACTACGAGCCGCCACCGGCCCGGCCCTCCGCTTTGTGAACAATCACCGTTGACGCAGGTCCGCGCGGCTCTGGAAAGCTGATCAGGTTTCTTTCAATGATCAGGGAGCGGAAGTTGAGACCCTCACTCCTGCCCGTCGCGGCACTCGTGGGCACGGCGACCTTGGCGGTAGGCGCCTTGTCGTTGCCCGCCCATGCCGAGACGGCACGTCCTCACATCGTCGTGAAGGACGGCAAGACGCAACCCGTGTTCTCCTACAAGGACGCCATTCGCGAAAAGATTTTCGTCGAGACCAAGGTGGACAGCGACGGGGACGGGAAACGCGACCGCGTGTCCGTGTACCTCACCCGTCCGAAGGAGACGAACGAGGGCCTGAAGGTCGCGTCCATCATCGAGGGCAGCCCCTATTACGGCGGCCTGCACGACACGCCTTACCACCCGGCCGACGTCACCGACTACCCGCGCCTCGCCCCGTGGACGCCCCCGCCGGGCCCGCCCGGCGCGCCGAATTACGCGTTCCCCTATTACGACAACTATTTCGTCTCCCGCGGCTACGCGTTCCTCGCCGCCGACACCCTCGGGACGGGCGACTCCGACGGCTGCCCGACCGCCGTCGGCCCGAACGAGGCCCAGGGCATGAAATCCGTCGTCGAATGGCTCACCGGCGACGCCGTCGCCTACGACGCGAACGGAAAGAAGGTAGAGGCGAACTGGTCGACCGGCAACGCCGCAATGGCGGGCAAGTCCTACGACGGGACGCTGCCGCTCGCCGCCGCCGCGACCCGCGTCAAGGGTCTCAAGACAGTCGTGTCCATTTCCGGCGTCTCCAACTGGTACGACGAATACCGCGCCAACGGCGGCGTGGTCGCCCCCGACGGCTGGGCGGGCGAAGACCTGGACCTGCACGCCAAGGTCGTCCTGTCCCGCAAGAACCCCGCCATCTGCGCGCCCGTCATGCACGACCTCGCGAAGAAGATGGACCGCGTCACCGGCGACTACAACCGCACCTGGGACGACCGGAACTTCGCCAAGCAGGCGCGGCATTTCCGCGCCAGCGTCTTCATGACCAGCGGCCTCGCCGACTGGAACGTCAAGCCGCTCCAGATGTCCCTTCTCTGGGACGGTCTGAAGAAGGCGGGCGTGGACCGGAAACTCTGGATTCACCAGGCCGCCCATGACGAGCCCCTCGACGTCCGCCAAGGCGCATGGCTCGAAGCGCTGAACCTCTGGTTCGCGCACGAGCTCTACGGCGTCCGCAACGACATCATGCGCCAGCCGAAGGTCGACCTGGAACGCACCCCGGGCACCTGGGAAACGCACCGCGACTGGCCCGCGCCCGACGCCCGCCCCGTCCGGCTGGGCCTGAACTCCACCGGCCTGGGCAAGCCCGGCTACGGCACCCAGCACCTCGTCGACGACCCGTCCCGCAAGGCCGAGGAACTGGCCGCCAAGCCGGACGAGTCCGACCCCAACCGCCTGATCTACCTGACGCCCGAGCTGAAGGAATCGGTGAAGCTCAGCGGCACCGCCGAAATCAAGCTCCGCGCCGCCATCAACGGCAAGTCGCCGTACCTGTCGGCGATCCTGGTCGACTACGGCACCGACGAGCGCATCTCCGGCTACGTCCGGACGTCCGACACCTGGTGCTACGGCGACTCGATCCCCACCGACCAGGGCTGCCGTGCCGTCCGCAAGTACACCACCGAGGTCAGCCCCTTCAAGATCGTGACGCGCGGCTGGATGGACATCCGCAACCGCAACTCCATCTGGCACAGCACCCCGGTCAAGCCCGGCAAGGAGTACACGTTCTCCTGGCCGATGCAGCCCTACGACTACGTCTTCAAGAAGGGCCACCGCATCGGCCTGATGATCGTCGCGACCGACCACGCCTACACGCTCCGCTACCCGGCGGGCACCAAGGTCGACGTCGACCTACGAGGAAGCACCCTCACCCTCCCCCTGACCCGCTAGAAGCCAGAAAGAACGGCCCCGCCCATTCGGCGGGGCCGTTCCCTTTTCACCGACTCCCGGCCAGAAACCCGAAGAACCATCCAGCCACTCCGCAAGCACCCCCGAAAACGAGGATCTGCAGCGTCATCTGCCCCAGGCTCATTCCAGCTCCCGCACGAGCGCGCCGATGACACCGTCGACGTCCCGCGCGATCGGCCGCCCATCGCTCCAGGTGAACCACCACGCCTCCCGGACGAAGTCGCACCCGACCTCGACCAGCCGCCCCGACCCACCGACCCGGACGACGCTCACCCACGAGACCCCGCGCCGCTCGATCAGCCCGCACGCCAGCTCCCGCCGCGCCTCCACCGCGTCCCGCAGCACGTGCAGGTTCGCGACCCGCTCGTTGGTAAGAACGCCCTGCTGTCCAACGCTCACACCTCTCACCTCCCTGTGAAGCGGCGCGGCCGGCGAACTCGGGGGGACGCCCACCGGCCGCACCGCGCTTGAGAACGGCGGCCACCCGGCCGCCGTGATCACAGACTCCGGACCCGCGCCCGCTGCGCCTGCTGGACCAGCGCCTCCCGCAGAAGTGGCGCGGTGGGGAACATCAGCGTCGGCTCGACCCCGACGTTGGGGTCATGGAGGCTGGCCACCCATTCGCCCAACCGCCCGTCCTGCTTCACGGCCCGCCAGATCCGCCACCCGCGGAAGTCGTCCCGCAGCCGCCCCAATTCCCGCTCGTCGTCCCGCACTCGCGTGTCCATCCCGAAACCCCTGGTCCTTCGGCCTGTCCGTTTCCTGTGACCAGCGTCACGCAATTGGATTACGCTCTGCTACAGAGCAACCACAACCAAGCACCAACCAAGATCGCCGCCGATCCGAGGAACACCCCCATGACCGCCGAGATAGGCACCCACACGCGCGACCCTCTGATCCGTACCTTCGGCGTGGTCCTGCGCGGTTATCGCGAGGCCGCAGGGTTGTCCCGCCCTCAACTGGCCGACGCGCTCGGATGTACGGCCGCCTGGATCGAGAAAATGGAGACCGGCACCAAGCCGTCCATCCCAGCCGCCATCGACCTGGACACCTACTTCAAGATCCCGACCAAGACCTTCCAGAACATCGCGGAAGACATCGAACGGATGGGCAAGCACCTGGCTTTCCCTCCGGGCTTCGCGGGTTTTGTGGAGCAAGAAGCCAAGGCAACGTCGATTTACGGCTTCGAGGCCCAAGTCATCCCGGGGCTCCTCCAAAGGGAGGCGTACGCTCGGGCAATCATGGACGCTGGGCAGCCTCAGGATGAGCTAGACGGTCTGGTTGAAGCGCGGATTGGCAGACAGGCGATCCTCGAGACGGCCCGGCCACCCCGGGCGTGGTTCGTGATCGACGAATCGGTCCTCTTAAGGCCAGCAGGTGGGAAGGACGCGATGCGTGAGCAGTTGTCTTACCTGCTCAAGGTGATGACCGAGTCCCCGAACACTCAGGTTCGGGTGCTTCCCTTCGAGTCGATCACATGGGCTGGCCTCGATGGCTCCTTCGAGATTCTCGAGTTGCCGGATGGGCATAAGGCCGCTTACCTGGAGTATCCCGGGTCGGGAGTGCTGACCCACGAGCCGAGTAGAGTCGAAGCAACATCGGTACGCTTTCAGCTCGTCATGGGAGAGGCGTTGCCGGCGAGCGCGTCTCTCAAGTTGGTTAAGAGAGCGCTGGAGGATTACGAATGAGCACTCCGGGTCAGTGGGACCTTCAGTGGCGTAAGAGCAGCCGTAGCGGCGGCCAGGGCGGCAACTGCGTGGAGCTCGCGGATGCTACCCCCATGATCGTGGTGCGGGATTCCAAGAACCCGGACGGGCCCAGGCTGGCGTTCGGTCGTGTGGCCTGGCGTGTGTTTGCCGAGCAGGTGAAGGCGAGCAAGTACGACCTGGAGGGCTAGCCATGGGCGCCTCGGACGACCGTTGGCGCAAGAGTAGCCGCAGCGGCGGCCAGGGCGGTGCCTGCGTGGAGGTCGCGAGCCTGGATGACACGGTCGCGGTGCGGGATTCCAAGGACCTCGACGGTCCCAGCCTTGCGTTCGGTCGCGCGGCCTGGCGTGTGTTTGCCGTCCGGGTGAAGGCAAACGAGTTCGACCCGGAGCGTTAATCATGGGGTCGGCCGACGTCCAGTGGCGCAAGTGCAGCCACAGTGGCGGCCAAGGCGGGGACTGTGTGGAGGTCGCGGACCTCGCCCCTGTGATCGCGGTGCGGGACTCCAAGAACCCGGACGGCCCCAGGCTGGCGTTCGGCCGTGCGGCATGGCGGGCATTCACGCGTCGTGTCAGGTCGGACGAGTTCGACCTAGTCACGGAGGGTGCGGAAACGCCCTGCTAATCCCGGGCGCCGCATTCGTGGTGTTTGGTAAATGAGCGTGCGTTGACCGGGCCATGTCATCGGTGGGTCAGCACGTTGACCACGCGGCCGTTGGGGTCGCGGACGAAGAACCGGCGCACGCCCCACTCCTCGTCCTGCAACGGGTGGACGATCTCCGCGCCGGCCTCCCGCATCAGCGCGTAGGCCGCGTCCACGTCGTCCACCTCCACGCTCAGGTCGGGCACGACGGGCGCGGTCTTGTCGTGAGTCATGAAGGTGACCTGCGCGGTGGGGTTGGACGGGGAGGCGAGCGTCACGACCCAGCCGTGGTCCATGACCTCCTCGAACCCCAGGCGGCCGTAGAAGTCCCGGCTCTCGTCGATGGCCTCTGATCGGATGTCGGGCATGACCCGGCGGACGGACATGGCGCCTCCTGCTGACGTGGGAGAAGCGGGCGTGCCCCGATTGTGTCCAGTGGCGCCGGGGGCTCAACCCAACGCATAGCCACGAATGGGCACCGAGAGTAATCAAGCAAACGCGGCACAGGTGTACACCATGTACACATGTAGCGTTGTGTGCACTAGAGTCTCGGTATGGAGTCCTATCCGATCAAGGAGGCGCGGAAGCGCCTTGGAGACATGCACGCCGCCGTGGTTCACGGCCGGTCTCACCCTCGGATCACCAAGAATGGCCGGGATCCTGTGGTGCTGGTCACTGAGCAGGAATGGCAGGAACTTCAACAGCTCCGTCGCGAGCGTGCCGCCCTGCATGCAGACCAGGAGGCGAGCCGCATCCAGCCATATCTGGACGCCGGTGAGACCCCACCTGGCTACGAGGTTTACACCCGCGAACAAGTTGCCTCTGGTGACTGGCTTGCCTGATCATCTCGTCGTCCCCCGCAGCCTCCGGCTCCTGATCGCTGGTATGGCGCCCCACTACCGCACGGCGGTTCAGCTGGTGATCATGTCTTTGTTGAGTGATCCGGTACCGCCCGACGCCAAGCCACTCGGAATCGAGGGGTTGGAGTACACCCACTACACGCTCACCCGCGACGATGTCACCGTCTACTATCTCGTCACGGGCGACAGCGTCGTGATCAATAACGTCCATCCCGACAGCTGACGAGTGCTGGCCTGGGGACCACTCTCATGGGTCGAGCGGCCTATTGCGCTGTCCAGCGGATCGGGTGGCCGGATGGATCAGTGGTGAGCCAGGAGCCGTCGCCGAGAGGCTGGAGGTCGTAGGAGTTCTCGTTGTGGCCGTCGAACCGCGATTGAACCGGCCGGAACGCAGGTCGATGCGGTAGCTGCGGGACCACTCCGAGTCGTCCTCGTTCTCTCCTACCAAGACGACGATCGCGGTGTCCGGGGCTGCTCGTGATGGACCGTCAGGAACCGGTTTCCATCGGGAGTGAGGTCGATGAGGCATCGGTCGTCCCAGGGGTAGCGGTCGAGGGCGAGCCCGCCGGTGGTCAGTGTCGCGCGGTAGATGATCGAGCCGTCCTGGCCCTCGCCGACGTCCAGCAGGACGTGGCCGTCCGACAGGTGGGGTAACAGTTGCGCGCCGTGTCCAGCCGTCTTCAGATCCGCGTGCGCGAGTGGCTTTCCGGTCGCCGCGTCGTGTAGACGGCCTTCTTAGCGCTGGCGAAGACCGCATGTTCTAGCGCGCTGTCGCCGGGCAACGGCCGGAACGTCACACCTCAACTGCCAGCGGACCATTGCGAAGGACAATCACAAAGGCATCATCTCGCTGGACCAGACATCGGTCCACGGCAATCAGTACGACATGAAGGACTTCCTCGAGTGGTGATCGGCCCGGGCCCCGCGGCTCGATCTGGCGGCGCGCGAGACCACCAGACTTGGCCCGGTTGCCTGTGGTTGTCTACCGATATGACGGCGGTGGGGAGGCTGGACGCTGAGAGTCTCGCCGTTCGCGCCGAGCTGCTGAAGCTGGGCAGGCTGTTGACGCCGGGCAACGTGCAGCACAACCCCGCGCTCTCCGAGGGCTACCGGCGGCGCGACGAGCTGTGGCGTCGCTACCGGGAGTGGCTGCCCGAGATTCCGCTGACCCGTGACCCGCATTCCGGCGCCGCTCTTCACTGGCCGCTCGACCCGGTCGATCTTGACGGCTGGTTCTGGAACCATGAGGCGCCCGTCCGCCGCGTTCCCGTACGGCTTCCACGGCTGTGGCTCACGCTGACCGGTGCCATGCGGATCTCCGAACCCGTGACCTATGCGCCGTTCACCTGTGAGCCCGGTCCCGGCGCTCCCTACGTCGTCCCGCGCATTCTGGAGGCGCCGGACGTGCGTGCCGTCATCTCCGAGGTCCCGGTCGGGCGCCACACCGGCTGGGCCGTCGCCTACTTCGGCCCCCTTCCGAGCGTCCCGCTGGAGAACGAATGGGGCGGCCACGAATACTACGTCTACGACGACAACGGCGAATGGAAGGGCTGGTCAGAGCACACGCCCCAAGCCGATGACTGGGACTTCGACCTCCGCCCTTGGCTCGCCTCGGGCCGCCTGCTCTGGATCGTCCCCGGAGACTCCGCCCTCACCCTCCGCGAGGGCGCTGCCTCGTGCCCCTACGTGGGCATTGAAGGCCCCTACGAATGTGCCTCCATCAGAAACGGCAAGCTCACGTACCACTGATCCGACCGGAACCGTGCGGCCTGCAGTTGTGGAAGCCCTGAGGGGGCTTATGTGGTGGGGCAGCGTTTCCAGGAGAATTCGTAGACCTCTTTTTCGCCCATGGTCATGTAGCTGGGCTTGGACGGGTCGGAGGTGCCGAGGTCGACGCGCACGCTGGCGGAGATGTTGAAGTTGCGCTGCTCGCCGCACGGGCTGTACATCGGGTCTTCGTCGATGATGGACGTCTGCCAGGGGCCGGAGAACGGGCCATTGAGCGTTACGGTCTTCGCTTCCGGTTTCGGTGCGCCCTGGAAGTAGGCCGATACCGCCACGGTGCCCGAGGCGCCGGGCTCCAGGTGCGCGGTGCCGCTGTATCCGTACGACTTGATGCCGTAGGTGTAGCCCTGCGGGACGTGGATCCTCATGTTGATCTGGCAGTTCTTCCGAGCGTCCGCCGGGTTTGAGGCGCCACCTGCGTCGGCGCGCATGTCGCTTCGGGTAATGGTGAAGGTGCTGGAGTCGTGCGAAAGGGCGACCGATGCCGTCCCGATTGGGCAGCCTGTGCCGTTGATTGTCGCTATCTCGATGGTCACCCCCTTCGGTGGGGGATCGGCGACTGCGGCGGTGGAGGTCAGGGCGTGCAGAGCGATTGTGGCGGCCATCGCCGTGAGCACTGAGCGTCCGGGTTTCATCTTGGGCAGCCTTCCAGAACGGGGAGAGTGAATGCCGTGCATGCGGCGCGGCATTGCTGCGGTGATCCTGGCGGGCCCGGAAATGCTCCGTTAGCCTAATTCTCGATCAATAAGAATGTCAATGTTAATTGACATTCTGTCCTCTTCAACTTTTTCACGTCGTCGGGATCCTCCGGAGACTTGGGCTTGGTGGACGCAGGTCCCGCCGGAAAACGGTTTGACGGTGGGGGTGGGCGTGTGGGTACGGTGCGTTCGTCGTCGTAGATCGTGAGGACACGCGCGTGAACACGCCCGCTATTTCTCTCTGACCCGTATCACCAGCGCTTCGTAGGCCTGTGGGCCTCTGCCGGGCTGTCCCCGGCTCTTTAGCGTTCCTGGCCGGCTGAGCGCGGCCTTGTATCAGGGCTTAGAGAGATCGTGTCTTCACAACCCAATAGAGATTGTTCCGTGCTGTCCTGGGCGGTGCGGTGCGTCCGCCTGCCCCTGTTGTCCTTGCGGTGCCTGGAGTGCGGGGCGACGACCGCCACGGCCGAACGGCGGATGTTCCGCGTCAACGCCAACAAGAAGCTCCTGGACGTGTGGCTGCTCGTCGACTGCGTTCGTTGTGGGGCGACGACGAAGGTCGCGGTTCATGAGCGTGTTCCGGTGCGCTCGGTCGATCGGCTGCGTGCCTTTGAGGACAACGACCCGCGTCTTGTCGAGCGGGTGCTTCTGGACCCGCAGGTCGCGCGCCGCAACCGCTTCACCCTGGACTGGGACGGTGCGTGGTACCTGGATACTCCGGAAGTGCCGCCGCTGGACGCGGACTGGCCGGTGTGCGTCGAGGTCGCGTTCGAGGCTCCCGTCCCGCTCCGGCCGGATCGGTTGATCGGGCGGGGGCTCGCGCTAAGCAGGAGTGCGGTCGCGCGCCGGGTCAAATGCGAGGTCACGCTTACCCGCAAAACGAGCCGTGCGTTCGGCTTCGTCCTTCTTCCCCGGTTGCTCTAGGGGTACGCTTGCGCGATGCGACCTTTGAGGTATTCCATCCACGTCACATTGGACGGGTGCTGCGATCACCGTGAGATATTCACGGACGAGGAATTGCATCAGCACGCGACCGAGACCATCGCCAGGGCCGATGCCCTCATCTTCGGCAGGGTCATCTACCAGATGATGGAGGAGGCGTGGCGGCCGCCGGCGCCTGCGGAAGCCAGGCCCGACTGGATGGAACCCTTCGCCCGGACGATCGACGCGACAAAGAAGTACGTCGTTTCGAACACCCTTGAGCGGGTCGACTGGAATGCCGAACTCGTGCGCGGGGATTTGGAGGAGACCGTCCAGCGGCTCAAGCGGGAATCGGGCGAAGGGCTTTATACGGGAGGTGTGAAGCTCCCGCTGGCGCTGGCGGAGCTGGGATTGATCGACGAGTA
This sequence comes from Actinomadura sp. 3N508, assembly GCF_044326375.1. NCBI lineage: Bacteria > Bacillati > Actinomycetota > Actinomycetes > Streptosporangiales > Thermomonosporaceae > Actinomadura > Actinomadura sp. 3N508. Next base: position 983,448 of record NZ_JBIRAX010000001.1, on the reverse strand, counting down.
CGAGTTCGTGGTGGTGCCCAGGCTGGCGGGTCACGGGCCGACGCCGTTCGCGGGGCTGTCGAAGGTCCTTGACCTGAAGCTCGTGGACCGGCAGGAGTTCAGCTCGGGGGCCGTGGCGATGCGTTACGAGCCGAAGAAGGGGGCCGTGTGACGGGCCCTTTGTCCAGGTGAGTTCTGGCGTTCTCAGCCGGGCGGGCAGGTCCTCCAGGCGAAGAGGTAGGTGCTTCCGCGGTCGGAGTTCATGTCGATGGTGCTCGTCTTCGTCCGGGCGGAGGCGGTGAGACGCAGTTCCGTGTTGAGGGTCAGATTGCGGTCCTCGCCGCACGGCACGTAGATGAACTCGCGGGGGTCGAACTCCTTGAAGACCAGCCACTCGCCCGAGTAGGGCCCCTTGAGCGAGGAAAAGCCCGAGTGCCGGGCCGGGAGGCCCGCGTAGTAGTGCGACGCCCTGAAAGCAGCGGTCGCATCGGGTGCCAGTTGGGCCGACCCGTAATGGTCGACGTACGTCACCGCGTATGTGACTCCCTCCGGGGGGATGATCCGCAGGTTGAGCTGGCAGTTCTTCCGGAAGTCGGTGGGGAGGGCGTCGCCGCCGATCTTCGCCGAGTAGTCGCGGTAGTGGACGGTGAAGCCGCCGGGCCCGGGGGTTACCGTCACGGTCTCGCGGCGGCAGCCCGACCCGTTGACGGTCGCGATCTCGATCGTGGGGGTGTCGCGCGGCTGGGCCGCGGACGCGGGGAGAGGGGCCAGGACGGGCAGGGCGGCGACGACGACGCCTAATCCTGTGGTCAGCTTGGCGTCGGGTTTCATCGGGGGCTTGGCACCTCCTGCTGTCAGGCGAGAGTGCGCGTGCCCCGAGTATGTCCAGTGGCGCCGTGGACTCAACCCCCCGCGTGGCCACAAATGGGCACGGACAGTAGTTAACCGATTTCATTGGGTAAGTAGCGGTCGGGTCGCGCCACTGCGGCCCATCGGACCCAACGGAGGGAACGTGCACCAGTTCACCGCTCTCAGCGCCCTGCGGAAGGCGAGGACCCGTGTCAGGGCGCTCGCCGCGGCCGTCGCGGTGGCCGTCGTCGCGCCGCTGACGGTCGCCACCGCCACGCCCGCCAGCGCCGACCCCGCGGCCTACTTCGTGTTCACCGACATCACCAACCAGCAGGCCGTCCTCAAGCTCACCGACCCGGCCAAGATCCAGCACGCCCGGGAACTGGTCAGCGGCGAGACCGTTGACCGGCCGCACGTCTTCGGCCGGATCATCAAGCGCCAGGCGGACTACAACCCGCGCTGGAGCTACCACTACGACCCGTACACGGTCGACTTCTTCGACTACGCCATCGAGGTCTGCGACGCCACCATTCCCTACGTTGAGGATCACCTGGACGAGGCGGGCGGCGCGTTCCTGCCCGGTCTCATGTGGTGCCCCTGGACGTCCCGCCTGATCAGGGAGATCCCCGCGCCGTAACCGTTCCCGGCGCGGTATAGCACCCACTCGCCCAGGGGCCCTGCAGGTCAGGCCCCTGGGCGTTCGCCGCCCTGCCCGGCGAGTGATTTTCGCGTTCCTCCCGTGGTGGTCCGCCGCCGGTCATGTGATGATCAAGTCGTGGCACCCCGTGATCCCTTCACGACTTACCGGAGGTACATCATGCGACAGACGACGATCAAGGGCCCGCGAGCGATCGTAGGAGCCGTGGCGGTGGCCTTAGCCGGGCTGCTGGTCATGGCCACCGCCATCCGTCCGGCCGACGCCGCTCCGACGACCGCCGCCTACTTCGTCTTCACCGACATGGCGAGTGACGACGAGGCCGTCATCGAGCTCACCGACCCCGCCGAGATCCAGCACGCCCGCGACCTGATCAGCGGGTCCGCCACCCACGATCCCCAGGTCATGGGGAAGATCGTCAAGCAGCCGGCGCCGTACAACCCGGGCTGGAGCTACCACCTCGACCCAGCGACGATCCAGTTCTTCGAGATGGCCACCGAGGTCTGTGACGCGTCCATCGCCTACGTCGAGGAGCACCTCGATGAGGCGGGCGGCGCGTTCCTGCCCGGCCTGACCTGGTGCCCCTGGGGCTCGCGCGTGATCAGGGAAGTCCCCGCGTAGCCGCCGACCGGCACGTGCCCGGGGGCCGAGTCAGGTCCCCGGGCCTCGGCGGCAGGGGCGAGCCGGAGACGAGGACTCAGCGGGTCACCGGCGTCTCCTGCCGCACCCGCGACAGCTTCTCGGGATTGCGCACGTAGTAGCACCCGCTGACCAGGCCGTCGTCGAACCGGACGGCAAGCACGCCGTCGATCTCCCCGTCCAGCCGGACGAGCAGGGCCGGGCCGCCGTTGATCTGCACCGGCTCGACCGTCATGACCGCGCCGACCCTGGTGAGGCCCGCGGCGAACAGGCGGGCGACCTTGTCCGCCCCCACGACGGGCTTCAGCACCGCCTGCTTGACCCCGCCGCCGTCCCCGACCACGACCACGTCCGGCGCGAGGACGTCGAGCAGGCTCTGCACGTCGCCCGTCTCGACCGCCCGCTGGAACGCCTCGAACGCGTCCCGGGTCTCGTCCGGCGAGGTCGCCCCGCGCGGGCGGCGCGCGGCGACGTGCGCCCGCGCCCGGTGGGCGATCTGCCGGACGGCGGCCGGGTTCTTCTCCACGGCCTTCGCGATCTCGTCGTAGTCGAAGGCGAACACCTCGCGGAGCACGAACACCGCCCGCTCCAGCGGCGTGAGCGTCTCCAGCACCAGCATCATCGCCATCGAGACGCTCTCGGCGAGCTCGACGTCCTCCGCCACGTCGGGCGAGGTCAGCAGCGGCTCGGGCAGCCAGGAGCCGACATAGGTCTCCTTGCGGCGGCCGAGCGTCCGCAGCCGGGTGAGCGCCTGCCGGGTGGTGATCCGGACCAGGTAGGCGCGCGGATCCCGCACCGTGGCGAGGTCGACGGTCGTCCAGCGGAGCCAGGTCTCCTGGAGGACGTCCTCCGCGTCCGCGGCCGACCCGAGCAGCTCGTAGGCCACGGTGAAGAGCAGGTTGCGGTGGGCGATGAACGCCTCGGTGGCAGCGTCCGGACGGCCGTCGCCGGCGGCGGGCGGTTCGGCGGGCTCGCTCATGGACGGCTCCTTCCCGTTCGATCTCGGTCGTCCCACGCGCACAAGACGCCGGTTCCCGCCGCGCTGTGACATGCGCAGCCGGTGATCCACGTCACGTGACCTGGGACGTCACAGGGATCGGGCGGGCGGCATCTCCATGGCGTCAGGACGCCGCGCCGACGATCGGCGCGGGCGTTCAACTCGTGAACGAGGAGAAGCCATGGAAACCCGTATCGACCTGATGAGCAACGAGTTCGGCGCCAAGTTCTCCAAGCGGTTCGCCGCCGCCGGGCTGCTGGTCCACCAGTCGGCGCTGCCGAGGTCCACGCAGGAGCTGGTGTCGCTGCGCACCAGCCAGATCAACGGCTGCGGCTTCTGCGTCGACCTCCACACCAAGGAGGCGGCGGCGGGCGGCGAGACCGCGGTCCGGCTCAACCTGGTCGCCGCCTGGCGCGAGTCCGCCGTGTTCACCGAGGCGGAGCGGGCCGCGCTGGCGCTCGCAGAGGAGGGCACCCGGCTCGCGGACGCCCACCAGGGCGTGTCCGACGAGACCTGGGCCGAGGTGTGCAAGCACTACGACGACGATCAGGTCGCCGCGCTGGTGTCCCTGATCGCCCTGGTCAACGCGGCCAACCGGACGGGTGTGATCACGCGCATGAAGGGCGGTGCGTACGAGCCCGGCCAGTTCGACGACTTCACCAAGAACTGAGACCGTCCGGCGGCGACCCGCGCTGGTCAGGCGATGCGCCGGCGGGCCCTGTCCTTCAAATGCGCCGGCAGGGCTTCGATCGGCAGCAGTCGCGGCAGCAGATCGGGTTCGGCGGTCAGGGCACGGAAGGCGACGGCCGCGGTCACGTCGTGCCGGGGCCGGTACACCTTCTCGACGGTGTCACCCGGGCGGATCGCGCCCGGCTCGATCACGCGCAGGTAGGCGCCGGGACGAGCCGTCTGGGTGAACCGTTTGATCCAGTCCTCTTCGTCCAGCCATCCCTGGAAGGTGCGGCAGGGAATCCGCGGGCAACTCACCTCCAGGACGACCGCGGACCCCAGCCGCCACCTCTCGCCGATCAGGGCGCCGTTGACGTCGATTCCGGTCGTGGTGAGGTTCTCGCCGAAGACGCCGTCGGGCAGGGTCCTGCCGAGTTCGTCCTGCCAGAAGTCGAGATCCTCGCGCGCGTAGGCGTAGACGGCCTGGTCGGGGCCGCCGTGTCCGGCGCTGAACGTCCTGTCGCCGGCCAGGCCGACCGCTCCCGGCGCGGTGGGTTCCGGAGCGGCGACCATGATCGGGCCGTCGACCGGCCGCTTGTCGATGCCCGTCGTCGAGGCCTTCTGCGCGGGATTGGCCCGGGGCTTGCCGATGTTGACCGAGAGCAGCATCACGATGCGACGATACGTCGCGGATGAGCCGGTTTCGGCGCCGGTGTCGCCAGGATCACCTGCGGCCGCCGAATTCCCAGTGGTGGATCTCGACGGTCTCGTAGAGGCCGTTCCTGGCGTAGGGTTCGTCCGCCATCAGGGTCTCGGCGGCGGTCCGGTCCGGGAGCTCGACCAACAGGGCGGTGCCCGCCCATTCGGTGCCGTCCTCGGAGAAGAGCGGGCCGTAGCCGATGAGGCGGTCGCGGTAGCCGCGGTCGAGGTATTCGTGGTGCGCCTCGTCCAGCGAATCGCGGGACGCGGCCGCCTCCGGCTTGGCGTGCGCGAGGATCAGGAAACGCTGGTACCCGGGAACCGCGCCGGTGAACTGCCACATCGTGCGGCCGAGGACGTTCCGCCAGCGGCGGATGAGGACCTCACGGTAGACACCGGCCTTGTAGTTGGGCTCGTCGAACGCGAATTCCCGCGCCGCCGCCGGATCGGGCAGGCCGGCGATGTGCAGGCTGCCGGTCGCCTCCTCGCCGTCCGGGGTGAGGGTGGGGCCGCGCGCGATCATCGTCTCGGCATAGCGGTCCATGAACGACCAGTGATCTTCGATCAGTTCCGCACGGAGGGGGGCGCTGCCCGGCCGGTCACGGCAGTAGAAGAAATACTCCACGTTGAATCGTACCAATCGCCACACCCGGTTGCCGACGCGTCTTGACGCAGGTCAGGGGTGGTGCGAGCGTGGAAATGATGGTGAAGGGGGACCCATCATGTTGGAGATCAAGAGCATCGAGAAGCCGGACGACCGGCGCGACATGCCGAGGGCGCACCTCGAACTCGTCAACCTGTCCGGGCTGGTGTTCGGCAAGGCGACGTTCGAGCCCGGCTGGCGCTGGACGGAGTCCGTCAAGCCGATCGCCGGCACGGACCTCTGCCAGGTGCACCACAACGGCTATGTCGTCCAGGGCCGGATGCGCATTCGCACGGAGGACGGAGCCGAAGGAGAGGTCGGCCCCGGCGACGTGTTCGTCGTCTCACCCGGCCATGACGCGTGGGTCGTTGGGGACGAGCCGTGCATCGCGTTCGACTTCGGGGGCGGCATCGGCGAATACGCGAAGGCCGACACCCACTGATCCAGTGGGTATCAGGGATTGAGGACGGCGAACGGGCCGCGGTTCTGGTCGCCGTTCGGTGAGTGCCATTCGGCCGTGACGGAACCCAATGCGTTGGGCGTCGTCTCCTGATCCCTGCGGAGAACGCGCACAATTCGGATCGTCAGTGCGCCGAGGGGCTCGGTCTGCACCGCGATGTCGGTGCCGTTCGGGGTGTCCTCGATGGAGGTCACCTCGGTAATGGCTGCGGTTTTGCCGGCCGTGAAGTCGCTGATGACGGACGGGTCAGGCGTGTCGCTCTGGCTCTGGTGCTGCGGTTCGGCCTGGCCTTGGAGAAGGGCTAGGAGCTGTCCGACGGCGACCGGGTCGTGCGCGGCGTCGTACACCCAGCGGCGTCCGAGCACGCCGTGCTCGGACGTGCCGATGAGCGCCGCCTCGGCTCCGTCGCGCGGCGCACCCCGGTAGGTGACCGGGACGTGGTAGGCGACGGGGGCGCCGCCGGAGACGTCCGTGACCACCATGAACTCGATCCCGACCTCGCCGTCCGGGTCGTCGAGCCGGAAACCGCCGGCCTTGGACAGCTCGGGGCCGTCCGGCGAGCCCGTGTACCAGGGCCGCGCGGGCAGCCACGCCGTGAGCAGCTCCAGCTTGCCGGGCGTCATCGTGGTCTTGTGGATGAAGGCCATGGCGCCGAATCTATCCCGCCGGTGATCATCGCAATTGTCCACACCCTGGCGAGGCGATGACTGTCGCGTCTGGGCCTGGACACCGCCGGGATTCGGAGAAGGATCGATGCGTGGTCACTAACGCATCCCCCGCCGGCAGCCCCACTCCCGCCGATCCGACGCCCGCTACGTCCAGCGCGTCCGTCACGTCCAGCCGCAGGACGTTCCTCTCCCTGTCCACCGCGGCCGCCGCCGTCACCGCGAGCGCCGGGGCCGGTGTCGCGCTGACCGGTGCGCCCGCGGCGGCGGCGCCGAAGGAGCGGACCTGGCCGGACGGGCCCGGCAGGCCCGTCACCGGCCAGCGGCCGGACGCCGAGCTGCGCGCCCTGCTCCGCGAGATCGACCCGGGCCGCGTGGAGGCGAACATCCGGAAGCTGGTGAGCTTCGGCACCCGGCACACGCTGTCGGTCCAGGACGATCCCGCCCGCGGCATCGGAGCCGCCCGCGACTGGATCCTCGCGGAGATGAAGCGGTACGCCGCCGCGTCGGGCGGGCGGATGACGGCCGAGCTCCAGTCCTACGTGCAGGAGCCGGGGCCGCGCATCCCGGTCGCCACCCGCATCACCAACGTGGTCGCGACGCTGCGCGGCTCGGGGAGCCCGGACCGGATCTACGTGGTGTCCGGCCACTACGACTCGCGCGTCACCGACGTCATGGACGCCACGTCGGACGCGCCCGGGGCCGACGACGACGCGTCCGGCGTGGCGGTCGTCATGGAGGTGGCCCGGGTGATGGCGAAGCGCCGTCCGGAGGCCACGATCGTGTTCACCGCCGTCGCGGGCGAGGAGCAGGGCCTCTACGGGGCCAGGTACCAGGCGAAGCAGTACAAGGCGGCCAACGCCGACGTGCAGGGCATGTTCACCAACGACATCGTCGGCAGCAGCACCGCCGACGACGGCACCCGCGACCCCCGCTCGCTGCGCCTGTTCGCCGAGGGCGTGCCCACGGCCGAGTCCCCGGGCGAGGGAGATGTGCGGCGGGCGGTCGGCGGCGAGAACGACTCCCCGTCCCGGCAGCTCGCCCGGTTCGTGTCGTCCGTCGCCGACAACGACGCGACCGGCATGCGCGTCCGGATCATCTACCGCCGCGACCGCTACCTGCGCGGCGGCGACCACATCGGCTACCTGGAGCAGGACTACCCGGCCGCCCGCTTCACCGAGCCCCACGAGGACTTCGCCCACCAGCACCAGGACGTCCGCGTCGAGGACGGCAAGCAGTACGGCGACCTGCCCGAGTTCTGCGACTTCGGGTACATCGCCCGCGTCGCCAGAGTGAACGCCGCCGCGCTGTGGTCGCTGGCCCAGGCGCCCGGGACGCCGAAGAACGCCCGCGTCCGCACCAGCGAGCTGACCAACGACACCGAGCTGGTCTGGGACCGCGGCACCGAACCCGACCTCGAAGGGTACGAGGTCGTGTGGCGGGAGACGACCAGCCCCGACTGGACGCACGTCATCCCCGTCGGGAACGTCACCGGGGTCAGGATCGACCTGTCCAAGGACAACGCGTTCTTCGGCGTCCGCGCCGTCGACCGCGACGGGCACCGCAGCCCCGTCGCGTTCCCCGTCCCGGGCTGAGCCGGGCCCTACTTCGCGGGCGTGTCCAGGAGGGGCGCGAAGCCGTCGTGGAGGCGCGCCAGGCCGAACTCGAAGAGCTGCTCGTAGGAGAAGTCGAAGGTCTTCTCGTCGAGGGAGGCCATGGTCGGGAAGGCGCCGCTGCCCAGGGCCTTCTCCAGCGTCGGTGACTGCTGCGCCCAGAACTCCTCGCTGCTGACGCCCGTCCGCGCCTCGGCGCGCAGCTCGCTGATGTGGCTGCGCGCCATGGCGTGGACGAGGTCGTACTGGACGCCGATCATCATCATCAGCGTCCGGTCGTCGGTGCCGAAGGCGCGCATCCGGCCGAGGAACCCGTCGAGCCCGCGCAGGGTGTTGGGGCCGAGGAGCGGACGGCTCTGGTCCACGAACGGGTACCACGGGTGGTCCATGCAGAGCCGCCAGTGGCCGCGCGCGTCGGCGGCCATGATCTCCCGCCAGCCGAGCGTCTCGTCCACGCTCCCGTCCCCGCATACCTCCTCGGTGGGGGTGACGACGTGGTCGAGCATGAGGTCGAGCAGCTCGCTCTTGCCCGGGACGTAGCGGTACAGCGACATCGTCCCGACGCCCAGATGGGTCGCGACGCGGCGCATCGACAGCGCTTCGAGCCCCTCGGTGAGGGCGATCGCGTCGGCGACCTCGACGGCCGCCGCGACGATCCGGTCGAGGCTGAGCGCGGGCGGACGGCCGCGCGCCGGCCGGACCCGGCCACCCCACAGCAGCTTCAGGCTGAGTCCGAGGTCGCGGTCGTCGCCGCCGTGCTCCCTTGCCATCGTGCGTCCCGCTCTTCCCGTCCGCGGCGCCGCCCGCCGCGCTCCGGGACATGACGCTATCGCGTGGGCCCTGCTCGACTTCGAGTATAGTGTACGCTAATTTGCGTAGGGCATACGCGAAATAGGAGGCGGCATGCCGGACAACGCGATCCTCGCCGAGGGGGTCCGCAAGAACTATGGAGACAAACGGGCACTGGACGGCTTCGACCTCGCCGTGCCGAGCGGCATGGTCTACGGCCTGCTCGGCCCGAACGGGGCGGGGAAGACGACCGCGGTGCGCATCCTGACCACGCTCGTCCGGCTGGACGGCGGCCGGGCCGAGGTCGCCGGGCTGGACGTCGCCACCCGGCCCCGGCAGGTGCGCCGCCGGATCGGGCTGGCGGGGCAGCACGCGGCGCTGGACGAGGTCCTGACCGGACGGCAGAACCTGCGCATGTTCGGCCGCCTGTTCCACCTGGGCAAGAAGCGCGCCGCCGAGCGCGCCGAAGAACTGCTGGCCCGCTTCGACCTGCTGGACGCGGCCGACAAGGGCATCAAGGAGTACAGCGGCGGGATGCGCCGCCGCCTCGACCTCGCGGCCAGCATGATCCTCGCGCCGGACGTCCTGTTCCTGGACGAGCCGACCACCGGCCTCGACCCGCGCGGCCGCAACGAGGTCTGGGACTCGGTCCGCTCGCTCGTCGCGCAGGGCACGACCGTCCTGCTGACCACGCAGTACCTGGAGGAGGCCGACCAGCTCGCCGGGCGGATCGCCGTCCTCGACCGGGGCAAGGTCATCGCGGACGGCCCGCCCGAGTCGCTGAAACGCCTCATCGGCGGCGACCGGATCGAGGTCGTCGTCAGCGACCCGGCGAACCTGGCCGCCGCGGCGGCGATCGTCGCCCGGGTCGCGTCCGCCGAACCGGAGGTCGAGGAGGCGGCGGCGCGGGTGCACGCGCCGGTCACCGAACGGGTGGCCGCGCTGACCGAGGTCGCCCGCACGCTCCAGGACGACGGCATCGGCGTCGAGGACATCGCGCTGCGCCGCCCCACCCTCGACGAGGTGTTCCTGCGCCTCACCGGCCACCGCGCCGAGAGCGAGCCTTCGGACGGCGCCCCGGAGAAGAAGAAGGAGAAGGTGACATCGTGAGCGTCCAGGCGCAGACCACCACCGCCGACGACGAAGGGCTCGGCGCGCGGCTCTACTGGGCGGCGGCCGACTGCTGGACGGTCGTCCTGCGCGGCCTGACCCACTACGTCCGGCAGCCGAGCAACATCGCCTGGCAGCTCGGGTTCCCGATCGTCTCCGTCCTGCTGTTCGGGTACGTGTTCGGCAGCGCGATGTCCGTCCCGGGCGGCGGCGACTACCGCGAGTTCCTGATGCCGGGCATGTTCGGCATGACGATGGCGATGGGCTTCATGAACACCGCGTACACCGTCGTCTACGACAGCTCGCGCGGCGTCACCGACCGGTTCCGGTCGATGCCGATGTCGCCGTCCGCCGTCGTCACCGGACGCGGCGTCGGCGACCTGATCGGCGCGTCCCTCGACCTCGTCGTCCTGGCGCTGACGGCGCTCGCGATCGGCTGGCGCTCCAGCGGCGGCCTGTTCGACACCCTCGCCGCGTTCGGGCTGCTCCTGCTGCTGCGCTTCGCGCTGATCTGGATCGGCGTCCTGCTGGGGTTGCTGATACCGAACGAGGAGGCCGCCGGAAGCCTGTTCGCGGTCGCGTTCCCGTTCTCGATGATCTCCAGCGCGTTCGTGGCGCCGTCGCTGATGCCGGACTGGCTCGGCACGATCGCGATGTGGAACCCGGTCTCCTCGACCGTGACCGCGTCCCGCGAGCTGTTCGGCAACCCGGCCGCCGTCGGCGACACCTGGATCGAGCAGCACGCCCTGCTGATGTCGATCGTCTGGCCGATCGTCGTCACGGCGATCTTCCTTCCGCTCGCCGTCCGCCGCTACCAGCGCCTCGGCCGTTGAGGCGCCGGAACCTGTGAACCTGTGACCGAGCCTGCACGTCGGTGATGTAGTGGCCGACAGGGGAGAGGCGGGGCGGCGTGCAGGCTTGGCTCAGTGTGGGGGGATCGCCGGACGGGGACGAGCCGGCCTCCCTGTACCGGTGGCTGTCGCAGGACGCGGAACTCCGCCGGGACGCGAAGGTGACGGTCGTCCCCGCACCTTCGCAGCCCGGCGACATGGGCGGCGGGCTCGAACTGGTGAACGTCGTGCTGAGCAACGGCATCGCGCTCAGCAGCCTCGTCGTCGCCGTGGTGTCGTGGGTCGGGACACGGCGATCGTCCCGTCCGGTGGTGCGGATCGAGTACGACGGCGTCTCGGTCACCATCGACGCCGACTCCCCTGACGCGGCCCAGGACGTCCTGCGCGCCCTGGGCGGTGGCACGCTGGACGGCGGGGAGCGGGGCGACGCTGAGTGACGGGCCTCCCGGACGCGGACGCCTCACGCGCGGTGCTCATCGGCGTCCACGGGTACGAGACGCTCGATGACCTCCCCGCCGTCGAGCAGAACCTGACGGGCCTCCGTGACGTGTTCACCGACCCGGCGCTGTGGGGCCTGCCGGAGGGCAACTGCGTCCTGGCCCCGCAGCCGCCCACGGCCCGGACGGTCCTCGACACCGTGTGGGAGACCGCCGCGCAGGCCACCGACGCACTGATCGTCTACTACGCCGGGCACGGCCTGACCGACCCGCACACGGACGAGCTGTGCCTCGCCCTTCCCGACTCCGACCCGGAACGTCCTTACACGGCCCTTCCGTACGAGTCCCTGCGCCGCGTGATCCTGGGCGCCGGTGGCCGGGCCCGCCGCAAGGTGGTGATCCTGGACTGCTGCTACAGCGGCCGCGCCCTGGTCGGCGGCATGAGCGCGAGCTCCCGGGTCGCCGACCAGGCGGTGGTGGACGGCACGTACCTGCTGACCGCGTCCGCCGAAACCCGCAAGGCACTGGCCCCGCCGGGCGAGCGATACACGGCGTTCACCGGCGAGCTGATCTCGACACTGTCGGAGGGTCTCCCCGGCGGCCCCGACTTCCTGGACATGGAGACCGTCTACCGGCAACTCCACACCCGCCTGTCCGCACGCTCGCGACCACTCCCGCAGCAACGCAACCGCAATGCCGGCGCCCGCATAGCCCTGGTCCGCAACGCGAACCGGACCGCCGATCCCGAACCGTCGCCGCCACCATCGCCGCCCGGCCCGCCCGCCGCTCAGGACCCGTGGGGGGCCGTCCATCAGGGTGCCGCGCTGCTCGCCTCCAAGATCGCCGGCACGCTCGGCCCGTCCCCCGCCACGGTCTACGCCCATTCGGACGGCTACCTCATCACCACCACCGACCCCGCGGTGATCTGCGAGATCACCACCGCCACCGAGCTGGAGGCCCAGTTCGGCGCCGCCATCGGGATGGAGGCCCAGTTCGGCGCCGAACTGGTCCGTGCGCTGGTGCACCGGATGCGCGCCGAATGGTCGGACGGTGCCGCCACCGCGGTCGTGATGGCCGAGGCGATGATCCGAAGGGCGTTCGTCCTGATCCGCGACGGCGCCGCGTCCCCCACCCGGCTCGCGGCCGAGCTGAACAGCTTCGGCGACCCGGCCGCGGACCTCGTGCGCCACAGTTCCTTCGAGATCGGGACCAGGGAACGGCTCGTCGAGGCCATGACGACCATGACGGGAGACCCGTCCGGCGCCGCGAAGCTCGCCGAAGCGGCCGACGCCGTGGGCAGGGACGGCGTCATCGTCGTGCAGGGGAACAGCGCCGAACCGGGCGTATCCATGCGCTACGAGCCCTACGAGTACTTCCTGCCCGTGGACCCGTCCGACGGCGAGCGCCTTCTCGGCCACGGCATGCTGGAGGCGGTCCTCCTGGTGGAGAACGAGCCGTCGTCCGGCGACCTGCTCCCTGAGAGGGAGTGGGAATCGCCCATCGTGCTGCGTCCCGCCCCGGGCGGAATCGCCATGGAGGTCAGGAGCATCACCGGGCCCGTGAAGGCGTTCCTGCCGGACGAGTTCCGGCTCGACACGCTGACCGACATCATCGACCTGACCGGGGCGGAACCAGTTCCGGGCACGGAGTCCCGGTACCGCGCGAAGATCCCCAAGGCCACGGTCGACCGCAACGGTCTCCACATCGTCCACAATGACCGGTCCAGCGATCATCGCGTGGCCCAGCTCGTCGCCCGGTTGCGCTCGCGGATCGACGAAGCGGAGTCTCCAGCCGCCCGCGCTGCCCTTGAGCGGCGCCTGAGCCGGGCCGCCACGGGTGTCGCCACCGTTCTGGTGGGCGTACCCGGCGAGCCGGGTCCTCGCCCGGAACGTGTGGAGACGTTCGTGCGCGCCCGGAACGTCCTGCCCACGCTCGTGAAGCACGGAGGCGTGGACGGCGGTGGAGCGGCCCTGCACGCCGCGGCTGACCACTTCTCGGGCTCGCGCATTGACCCGGCCACGGACGTCCTTTACGCGGGACTCACGGCCCCCCTCGCTCTTTTCATGGCCGCCTGCGGCCCCAGCACCGACCGGGCCTTTTCGATGCTCCGGTCGATGCCGGGCGTCAACGGGTTCGACCTGCGGACGGGACGGCTCGCCATGATGGCCGAGGCCGGGGTCGTGGATTCCGCCGCCGTGCTCGCCGGGGCCGTCACCGCGGCGGTGGAGACGACGCGGCAGTTCCTGACGCTTGCCTGAGACCGGAGGGGTAGGTTCAAGTGATGAACGTTCGGCCGACTCTTGAGGACATTCGGCGCGCGCCGAAGGTGTTGCTGCACGACCATCTCGATGGTGGGGTGCGGCCCGGGACCGTGGTGGATCTGGCGCGGGAGTCCGGGTACGCGGAACTGCCGAGCACGGACGCCGGCAACCTGGGCACCTGGTTCGAGGAGTCGGCCAACTCGGGGTCGCTGGAGCGGTACCTGGAGACGTTCTCGCACACCGTCGGGGTGATGCAGTCCGTCGAGGCGCTGACGCGGGTCGCCTACGAGTGCGCGGAAGACCTCGCGAAGGACGGCGTCGTCTACGCGGAGGTCCGGTACGCGCCCGAGCAGCATCTGCGGGACGGGCTGTCGCTGGAGCAGGTCGTCGAGGCCGTCCTGGACGGCTTCGCGCAGGGCGGCCGCGACCACGGCATCCGGGTCGGGACGCTCGTCACGGCGATGCGGCACCAGGCGCGGTCCATGGAGATCGCGGAGCTGGCCGTCCGGTACCGGGACGCGGGCGTCGTCGGGTTCGACATCGCGGGCGCCGAGGCCGGATACCCGCCCACCCGGCACCTGGACGCGTTCGAGTACCTCCAGCGGGAGAACGCGCACTTCACCATCCACGCGGGCGAGGGGTTCGGGCTCCCGTCGATCTGGCAGGCCATCCAGTGGTGCGGCGCCGACCGGCTCGGCCACGGCGTGCGGATCATCGACGACATCGAGGTGAACGGCGACGAGGCGAAGCTCGGGCGGCTCGCCGACTACGTCCGGGACAAGCGGATCCCGCTGGAGATGTGCCCCACGTCCAACATCCAGACGGGTGCGGCGAAGTCGATCGCGGAGCATCCGATCGGGCTGCTGCGGCGGCTGAGCTTCCGCGTCACCGTGAACACCGACAACCGGCTGATGAGCGGGACGACCCTGTCCAACGAGTTCGCGAAGCTCGCCGAGGCGTTCGGCTACGGCTGGGACGACCTGCAGTGGTTCACCGTGAACGCGATGAAGTCGGCGTTCGCGCCGTTCACCGAGCGGCTCGAACTGATCAACGGGGTGATCAAGCCCGGTTTCGCGCAGCTCAAGTGGAGCGGCGCCCGGCCCCTGGCATGATCGAGCCATGCTGACCATTCGTTCCACCGGCGGGCGCGTCGCGGCGTACGCGTGGCTGGTGTTCGCCGCGCTCAACATCGCCGACCTGCTGTTCGGCATCACCGGCGACGCGAGCTACTCGCCGATGACGTTCGGCATCGGCGCGCTGCTCCTGCTCGGCTGCGGGATCGCGTACGCGGTCGGGCTGCGGCCCGCGATCCTCGGGGACGACGACGCCGTCACGATCCGCAACCCGCTGCGGGACGTCCGGGCGCCGTGGGCCGCGGTCCGCCGGATCGAGGGCACGAACGCGGTGGCGGTGCGGTTCACCGGCCCGGACGGGGCGGAGGCGGAGACGCGCGCCTGGGTGCACCAGACGTCGCCGCGCGCGCAGGCGAAGGCGGAGGCGCGGGCGCGGAAGGAAGCGAGCAGGCAGCAGGAGTTCGACCTGCGCGGCCGGACCCCGGCCGCCTACGCGGCGCAGCAGCTGACCGAGATCCGCGACCGGCAGCGGCCCCGGACCGAGTCGGGCGCGCCGGACCGGGCCGCCGCCGAGAAGCAGGCGGCCGATGAGGCGGCGCGGGGGACCGTGACCTGGTCGATCCCTGCGCTGGCGGGGCTGGGCGTCCCGCTGGTGCTGCTGGTCGTGGTCCTGGTCGTGGGCGCGGTCAGCTGAGCGCGGCGGAGACGGCCTCGCGGAGGGCGTCCAGCTCGGCGGCGGCGCGGGCGCGTGCCGCCGCGACGTCGCCGCCGTCGCCGACCGGTTGGACGACCTCCAGGTAGCACTTGAGCTTCGGTTCCGTCCCGGACGGGCGGATGATCACTCGCGAGCCTCCGGCCAGCCGGAACCGCAACCCGTCGGTGGGCGGCAGGCCGTCGGAGGGGGCGGCGAGGTCGTCGAACGACTCGACCGCGCGTCCGGCCAGGCCGGACGGGGGAGCGGCGCGGAGCCGGGTCATCGCGGCGGTGATCAGGGACGGGTCGTCCACCCGGACGGAGAGCTGCGAGGTGGCGTGCAGGCCGTGCGCGCGGGCCTGGTCGTCGAGGAGGTCGAGCAGGGTGCGGCCGTTCCGGCGCGCCTCGGTGGCGAGGGCGGCGACGGCGAGGGCGGCGGAGATCCCGTCCTTGTCGTTGACGAGGACGCCCCGGTCGTCGCCGACGCTGTACCCGAGGGCCTCCTCGTAGCCGAACACCAGCCGGTCGGACCGCCCGCCCGCCCTCATGATCCATTTGAAGCCGGTCAGCGACTCCGCGAACCGGACGCCGTGCGCCGCCGCGATCGAGCGCAGCAGCGACGACGACACGATCGTCGTCACGACCAGCCGGTCGTCGCCGCTGGTGTGGCGCAGGACGTGCTCGGCGAGCAGCCCGCCGAGCTCGTCCCCGGTCAGGACGCGCCAGCCCCCGTCGCTCCCCGGGACGGCGACGGCGCAGCGGTCGGCATCCGGATCGTTGGCGATCACCAGGTCGGCGCCGCGCGCGTCGGCGAGCGCGAGGGCCAGGTCGAGTGCGCCTGGTTCTTCGGGATTCGGGAACGCGACGGTCGGGAAATCGGGATCGGGGTCGGCCTGCTCGGCGACGACGGCAGGCACCGGGAATCCGGCGCGGTCGAAGGCCGCGAGGAGGACGTCGCGCCCTACCCCGTGCATCGGCGTGTAGACGATCGACAGATCGCCGCCGGTGAAGCCGAGGTCCAGGGACGAAACCGCGTCCAGGTAGAGGCCGACGTCGGTGTGGACGGGCCAGCCGGTGCCCAGGGGCAGCTCGTCCACGCGGCCGACGGCGTCGATCGCGGCGGAGATCTCCGCGTCCGTGGGCGGGACGATCTGTGCCCCGTCCGACCAGTACACCTTGTAACCGTTGTCGCGGGGCGGGTTGTGGCTGGCCGTCACCATCACCCCCGCCACCACGTCACCGTGAGCGCGGGTGAAATGCGCGAGGACGGGGGTGGGGACCGGGTCGGCGAACACCTCGGGCCGCAGGCCCGCCCCGCTCAGCACCGCCGCCGTGTCGTCGGCGAACCGCCGCGAGCCGTGCCGGGCGTCGAAACCGATGATCACCCGGCCGCCGGGCGGCAGGCAGGCGGCGAGCCCGGCCGCCGCGCGCAGCACCGTGACCCGGTTCATCCGGTTCGGCCCGGCGCCGAGTTCGCCGCGCAGCCCGGCCGTGCCGAACTCCAGCCGCGCGCCGAACCGCGCGGCGAGGGCCCGGTCGTCGCCGCCGTCCAGGATCGCGCGGAGTTCGGTGCGGGTCTCCGGGTCCGGGTCCTGCGCCAGCCACTCCTCGGCGTCCCGGCGCAGGTCGCTCACGGCATCGCTCACGGCATCGCTCACAGCTTCGCCAGGACGGTCGCGAGGAGGGACCCCATCCGGCCGGCGGACGCGCGTCCCGCCGCCAGGACCTCCTCGTGGTCGAGGGGCTCCTCCGACAGACCGGCCGCGATGTTGGTGACCAGGGAGATCCCGAGGACGTCGGCGCCGCCGCGGCGGGCCTCGATCGTCTCCAGGACGGTCGACATGCCGATCAGGTCCGCGCCCAGCGTGCGGAGCATCCGGATCTCGGCGGGCGTCTCGTACGTCGGGCCCCGCAACGCCGCGTACACCCCCTCCGACAGCGTCGGGTCGACCTCCCTCGCGAGGGTCCTGAGCCGTCCCGAGTACGCCTCGGTCAGGTCCAGGAACGTCGCGCCGGTCAGCGGGTTCGCGCCCGACAGGTTCAGGTGGTCGGAGATCAGCACCGGCTCGCCGACCTTCTGGTGCTCGGGCCGCAGCCCGCCCGCCGCGTTGGTGAGCACCATCGTCGGCACCCCGGCGGCCAGCGCCGTCCGGACCGGATGGACGACCGCGTCGACGCCGTGCCCCTCGTACAGGTGCGTCCGGCCCAGGAACACCAGGGTGCGGCGCCCGGCGACGTCCACGACCCGGACGCGTCCCGCGTGCCCTTCGGCGGCCGGGGGCGCGAAGCCCGGCAGCTCGGTGACCAGCAGGTCGGCGGACGGGGTGCCGAGCGCGTCGGCGGCCGGGACCCAGCCCGAACCCATCACCAAAGCGACGTCGAAGGAGTCCACGGACGCGCGAGCGCGCAACTCATCCGCGGCAGCTCGCGCCAATGCAAAAGCGTCGTTGCTCACCTCGCCGACGATACCGGCGCGGATCAGGACGCCGGACGGCTAGGGCTGGTCGCCCAGGGACTTGCACGGACGGGTCCGCAGGTCCTTCACGTAGTCGTCGGGCGCGCCGGCCTTCTCCGCCGCGTCGGCGAGGATGCCCAGGTAGCGCGCGGACGGGAGCCCGCCCTCGTAGTCGTCCAGGACGTACATCCAGCACAGCACGTCGCCGTCGAGCGTCTGCACCCGGACCCTGATCTTGCGGTAGACGCCGAGCGCCGCGCCCTCCCAGGCGTCGAGCTCCTTCTCGTCCCAGGCGGGCACGTCGTAGTAGACGACGAACACCTGCTCGGAGTCGTCCTCGACGACGGTCGCGAGAGCGCCGTCCCAGCCCTTGTCCTGCCCCCCGAAGGTCAGCCGCCAGCCGGCCAGCCAGCCGGTGCCGCGCATCGGCGAGTGCGGAGCCCGGCTCGCCATCTGGTCGGGATCCATGTTGGAGGCGTACGCCGCGTACAGTGCCACGTTGGCCAAGGTTACGCCACATGTGCCGGCCGGCCGGGAGGAAGCCCGCATCGGTATCGGTGCGCGCCGCGGAACCGGCTCGGCGCGCCCGGCGAAACCGGTTCGCTCCAGGACTTTTCACTCCCGTGAGTAGGAAACAATGGAAGATGTGACCCGAATCGTGATCATCGGAGGAGGGCCGGGGGGCTACGAGGCCGCGCTGGTCGCGGCGCAGCTCGGTGCCGACGTGACCGTCGTCGAACGGGACGGTCCGGGCGGTGCCTGCGTGCTCACCGACTGCGTGCCCTCCAAGACGCTCATCGCCACCTCGACCCGCATCGCGGTCATGACGGAGTCGGACCGCCTCGGCGTGCGCTTCAACGGCGGCCCGGACGGTGTCGTCGGCGCGCTGGAGGCCGACATGGTCACCGTCAACAAGCGCGTGAAGGACCTCGCCCGCGCCCAGTCGTTCGACGTCGCCGAGCGGCTCGCCTACGAGGACGTCAAGATCGTCCGGGGTGAGGCGCGGCTGGTGGAGCCGCATGTCGTCGAGGTCGGCGACCAGCGGATCCAGGCCGACAACGTGCTGATCGCGACGGGCGCGACACCGCGCGTGCTGCCCGGCGCTGAGCCGGACGGCGAGCGCATCCTGAACTGGCGCCAGCTCTACGACCTGCCCGACCTGCCCGAAGACCTGATCGTCGTCGGCTCCGGCGTGACCGGCGCCGAGTTCGCCGGGGCGTACCTGTCGCTCGGGTCGAAGGTGACGCTGGTGTCCTCGCGCGACCGGATCCTGCCGACCGAGGACGCCGACGCCGCCGCCGTGCTGCAGGAGGTGTTCCTGCGCCGCGGGATGAAGGTCATGTCGCGGTCGCGGGCGGCGGCCGTGGAGCGGTCGGGGAACGGCGTGATCGTCACGCTGGAGGACGGGACGAAGGTCGAGGGCAGCCACTGCCTCATGACCGTCGGCATGATCCCGAACACCGCCGGCATGGGCCTGGAGGACGTCGGCGTCCGCTGCGACTCGCGCGGCTTCGTCGAGGTCGACAAGGTGTCGCGGACGTCCGTCCCGCACATCTACGCGTCCGGCGACTGCACCGGCGTGCTGATGCTGGCGTCGGTCGCGGGCATGCAGGGCCGTATCGCGATGTGGCACGCGCTGGGGGAGGCGGTGCAGCCGCTGAAGCTCGGCTGGGTCGCGTCCAACATCTTCACCGACCCGGAGGTCGCGGCGGTCGGCGTGACGCAGCACATGGTCGACTCGGGTGAGGTCAACGCCCGGACGGTCATGCTGCCGCTGTTCACCAACGCGCGGGCCAAGATGCAGGGCTTCGAGGACGGTTTCGTGAAGCTGTTCTGCCGTCCGGCCACGGGGATCGTGCTGGGTGGCGTGATCGTGGCGCCGCGGGCGAGCGAGCTGATCCTGGGCGTGTCGATGGCCGTCCAGCAGCACCTGACCGTCAACCAGGTGGCGCAGACGTTCGCGGTGTACCCGTCGCTGTCGGGCAGCATCACTGAGGCGTCCCGGCGGCTGATGGCCGAGCACGCCTACTAGGCGCGCCCGGCCACCGAACCGTCAGAAGTAGCGCAGGGCGACGTACGCCCACGCCATGAAGGTGCTCACCAGCGTGATGCCGATCCCGTAGCGGGTGAACTGCCAGAAACTGATCGGGTGACCGGTCCTGGCGGCGATGCCGATCGCGACGACGTTGGCGCTCGCGGCGACCGCCGTCCCGTTCCCGCCGAAGTCGGCGCCGAGCGCGAACGACCACCACAGCGCGTCCGCCGTCTGCGGGTCGGCCCCGGCGGCCATCCCCTCCACGATCGGCGCCATCGTCGCCGTGTACGGGATGTTGTCGAAGAACGCGCCCAGCACGGCGGACCCGAACACCAGGGCGGTCGCGGCGGCGAAGTAGTTGTCGCCGATCGCGTCCGCCGACCAGGTGCCGATGTTCTCGATGACGCCGGTGTGCCCGAGGCCCGCGACCATCACGAACAGGCCCATGAAGAACACCAGGACGCCCCACTCGACCTCCTTGAGGACGTCCGCGACCTCGACCTTCGTGACCAGCAGCATGACGCCCGCGCCGACGAGGGCCACGATCGACGGCTCCACGTGCAGCACCGAGTGCAGCGAGAACCCGACGATGATCAGCCCGAGCACGACCAGGCAGCGCACCAGCAGCCTGTGGTCGGTGATGGCCCTGCGCTCGTCCAGCGCCATCACCTCGTCCACGTACCGCTCGTCGTAGGTGAACGACTTGCGGAAGATCCACCGCGACATCACCACGAACGTGGCGAAGATGATCACCACGATCGGCGTCATGTGCGCGAGGAAGTCGTTGAACGTCAGCCCCGCGCGGCTGCCGATGATGATGTTCGGCGGGTCGCCGATCAGGGTCGCCGCGCCGCCGATGTTGGACGCCAGCAACTCGGCGATCAGATACGGCTGCGCCGGGATGCGCAGCCGGTTGCAGACCACGACCGTCACCGGCGCCACCAGCATGATCGTGGTGACGTTGTCCAGGAACGGCGACGCCACGGCGGTGATCGCCATCAGCATCACCAGCAGCCGGTACGGCCTGCCCTTGGAGCGCTTCGCCGCCCAGATCGCCAGGTACTCGAACAGCCCGGTGCCCTTGATCACGCCGACGACGATCATCATGCCGAGCAGCAGGAAGATGACGTTCCAGTCGATGCCCTCGTGCTCGGAGAAGAAGACGTCCGCGCCGGAGGTCAGCCCGAGCACGGTCATCGCACCGGCCGCGATCAGGACGACCTTGACCTTGTCGACACGCTCCGTCGCGATGAAGAAGAACGCGACGACGAAGATCCCGAGCGCTACGCCAGCGCTCACCGCACGCCCCTGGGCGCACGGGACCGCCGGGTCGGGCGTCGTCGAGTCAGGCGTCGTCGGGTCTGGCCAGCGCCAGCGCGGACAGCAGCCGGTCGAGCGTGATCGCGCCGGCCAGCAGCCCGGCGTCGTCCACCACGGCGACGACGGGGCAGCGCTGCCGCGCCATCAGCGTGGCGAGCTCCAGCAGCGTCGCGGACGCCTTCACGATCACCGGGCGGGGAATGTGCGTTCCGAGGCAGTCGCCGACCGTCCTGTCGCGGAGCTCGTGCCAGAAGACGTCGGCGTGCGCCTCGTCCACGGCCCGGGTCAGCGCCGGATCCTCCTGGTAGGCGGCGGGCACCGCGAGCCGCAGCACCTGCGTCCCCGGCAGGACGACCCGGGGCCGCTGCTCCGCGTCGATCACGATCAGCCCGGGCAGGCGGCCGAGCGCCATGACCTGGATCGCGTGGGCGATGGGGTCGCCCAACGTCACGGTCGGCACCTGTACGGCGATGTCCCGCGCTTGCATCCTGGTGGTGTCCTTCCGGCTCCCGGAGAGCCTTGTCCCTCGTGCTGATAGATCCCTCCTCCTGACGCCGGGGAACGGCCCGTCGCAGGACGGCCGCCGTCGCCCGGTGGCCGGGGGACGGCGTGCGCCGCTGAACCGTTGAGACATGCGTCCGCCCCTTTCTGCGTACGCTGTCCAGTCTTTGCGGCGACGGTCCGGGCCGATATCGGGTCCGGCCCCCATATCGGCCGGGAGGAATCATGTATCTGCAGGTGGCGGGGATCTCCCGTGAGGTCCCGAGCCTAGGATGAGGACGAGACCGGAGGTGATCGGGGTGCACACGCGCGAGTCCGCCACCCGGATTCTGCTGGCCGACGACCACGCGCTGGTGCGCCGCGGGCTCCGCCTGATCCTGGACGCCGAACCCGACCTGACCGTGGTCGCCGAGGCCGCCGACGGCGCGGAGGCGATCGACGCGTGCGCGGGCGGCGACGTCGACCTCGCGATCCTCGACATCGCGATGCCGCGGATGACGGGCCTTCAGGCCGCGCGGGAGATCTCGCGGCGGTTCCCGTCCGTGCGGACGCTGATCCTGTCGATGTACGACAACGAGCAGTACCTGTTCGAGGCGCTGAAGGCGGGCGCGTCCGGGTACGTGCTGAAGTCCGTCGCCGACCGGGACCTGCTCAACGCCGTCCGCTCCGCGATGCGCGACGAGCCGTTCCTGTACCCGGCCGCCATCACCGCGCTGATCCGCGAGTACCTGGCCCGCGACCGGGACGGCGACGCCCCCGACAGCGTCCTCACCCCGCGCGAGGAGGAGATCATCAAGCTGGTCGCGGAGGGGTACTCGTCCCGGCGGATCGCGGAGACGCTCACGATCAGCGTCAAGACGGTCGACCGGCACCGCGCGAACATCCTCGGCAAGCTCGGCATGCGCGACCGGCTGGAGCTGACCAAGTACGCGATCCGCGTCGGCCTCGTCGAACCCTGACCTAGGGCGCCGCCGTCCGGCGTGCGCCCGATGGCGGGATGACCAGCCTGATCTCGGTGCCGCCGCCCTCTTCGCCGGCCGGGCCGACGGTGAGCTGGGCGCCGATGAGCATCGCCCGCTCCCGCATCCCGTGGATTCCGGCGCCCATCTCGGTGGGCGGGCCCGAGCCGTCGTCGACCACCCGCAGGACGACGCGGCCGTCATCGTCCTGGGTCAGGGACAGCTCGGCGTTCCGGGCGCCGGAATGGCGCCACACGTTCGTCAGTCCCTCCTGCGCGATCCGGTAGATCACCAGCTCGGCGTCCGGGCCGAGGCCCACCAGGCCGGTCTGGACGCGGCGGGTCACGCGCGGCCCGCCCGCCTCGGAGAAGTCCGCGGCGAGGGCGGTGAGCGCGCTGGTCAGGCCGAGGTCGTCCAGGACGCCCGGCCGCAGCCGCCGCGCCACCTGGCGGACCTCGTCCAGGCTCGACCGGACGGTCTCCTGCACGCCCCGCAGCTCCTCCGCCACGTCATCCGGCGCCTTGTTCACCACCGACTTCAGCTCAAGCAGCACGACGGTGAGACTCTGGCCGATCTCGTCGTGCAGCTCCTGCGCGATGCGGCGGCGCTCGGCCTCCTGGGCGTCCAGGACCACGGCGGTGCTGGTGCTGCGGTCGGCCTCCAGCCGGTCCAGCATCGCGTTGAACTGGTCGACCAGATGGAACAGGTCGCCGCTCCGGCCGGTCGCCAGCCGGTCGCCCGAGCGCAGCGAGTCGAGCCGCGTCACCAGCGCGGTGAGCCCCTCCAGCGGCGCCAGGCTGGCGCGCAGCAGGACCGCGTTCGCCGCCATCATCACCGCGAGCCCGACCACCAGCACGGGCAGCTCCCGCAGCAGGACGAACGACGACACGGTCACGGGCGCCACCGCCAGCGCCACCGTCCCCGCCGCGAAGATCAGCCCGTTGATTCCGAGGATGCGCCAGTACAGCGCCGACGCGGGTGTCCTGCTCATGGGTCCACGTCACCGCATGACGTCATGTCTTGTCCATGCGTGACACCCCGGGCGCGGGTGCATGGCCCCTTGCGCGTTTGTGCAGGGTGGGACCGGGACGTAATGGGCATCCGGGCCGATGTCGGTGCCTCGTTCCGTCGCCGATGGTGGAGGGAGCGCAGCCGTTTCCGAGCCGGAGGTGGGTGGGTCAGGTGGGCGTTCTCTCCGCGATCCTCGTGGTCCTGGGGGTGGGGGCGGTCGTCTTGGCGGTGTCGGGGGTGCGGCGGGTCGGGGCGTCCGAGCGGCTCGTCGTCCAGCGGTTCGGTGGGACGCCCGAGGTCCGCGGTCCTGGGCTGCGGTACCTGCTGCCGCTCGCCGACACGGGCGTCCGCGTCCCTCTGGACCTGCCGCCGCACCACGTCTGGTTCAAGGCCATGACCAGGGACGGCGTCGCCGTCCAGGGCAAGGCGCTGGCGACGATGCGGGTGGCCGACCCCGTCCGGTACGCGCAGGCGCCGGACTCGCCGTCCTCGGCCGCGCAGGCGCTCATCCAGGTCTCGCTGCGCGACGTGATCGCCGCCCGGGACCTGGCGGACCTGCCCGCGCTGCTCGATACCAGCGACGATCCCGACCTGGTCGGGCACGTCAACCGGGCGGTGCGGCCATGGGGGATCGTCGCCGGGCTGGTCGCCATCGTCGACGCGACGATCCCCGTCGTGCGGGACCGGCATGCGCGCGGGAACGCCGGTCAGAAGCCGCCGAAGTCGCCCCCGCCGAACCCGCCGCCGAAGTCGCCGCCGCCGAAGTCCCAGCCGCCGCCGATGTCGCCCTCCATGCCGGCGCCGGCGTCACCGCCGTAGCCGCCCCAGCCGCCGCTCATCATCGAGCCGAGCATGGTGCCGATCATCATCCCGCTGAGCAGGTCGATCCCGCCGTAGCCGTAGTAGTAGCCGCCGGCGTACGGCCCGTAGGCGGGGCCCGCGTCCCAGTAGGGGCGGCGGGCGCCGCCGGACGGCACCATGCGGACGTCCGGGGCCGTCCCCTTGAGGACGGCCTCCGCGTCGGCCGCGCACGCCGGGACGGAACGCTCGACACCGCCGGGCGGCGCCCACAGGACGTCCTCGACGGACGGCCCGTGCTGCGGGTTGAAGAAGCACGGCGCACGCCGCTCCGGGACGGGCTCGTTGGCGAGGCGGGCGCGCGTCGCGGTCATGTAGTAGCGGCCGTCTTCCAGGGCGGTCGTGACGGCCTGCATGTCCTGCGGTATGGCGGCGTGCGCCGTCTCCCGCTTGGCCTGGTCGTAGGAGTTCATGGCGCGCTCGTAGTCGGCGCGGGTGTCGGGATCGAGGCCCTTGTCCATGACGTCGAGGTCGAGGCGCGCGATGTCCTCGCCGAGGAGTGTCACATCCTCCTCGACACCGGCCTTGAGGTCGGCCATCTGCCGGGCCTCGCGGTCGAGGCGCCGCTTGCGGACGACGAGGAACCCGCCCGCCGCCGCCGCGACGACCATGAGCAGGACGCCGAGCGTCACGTACGTGCCGATCGTGCTGGACCGGGCCTTGTCGTCGACCTTCTGCTCCGCGAGGTCGCCGAACTGGATCAGCCGGTCCTTCAGCGGGGTGCCGTTGGTGCGGGTGACGAGCTGGTTGATCTCCTGCCGGTCGAGCTTCTTGGACATCCCGGTCATGCGGCGGCCGTCGGCGGTGACGGCGACGTAGGTCTCGCCCTTGCCGACCCGCTCCGCGACGGCCGGGAGCAGCTGCCGGACCTCGGCCGGGGTGATGTCGTTGCGGACGACGACGGCGCGGATGTCGGCGTCCCGGTCACCGCCGAGGGCCGAGGTGATCGCGTTCCGGTCGGCCTGGGCCAGCGCGTTCCCGGCCTCGCTCGTCACGTAGAGCCGCGAGTCGATCAGGCCCCTGGCGATCTGCCCGACGTTGTCGGCGGGCGCGGTGGTCCGTGTGGTCGTGATGTGCGCTGCGGTCGTGATGTGCGCTGCGGCGGGCTGTGCCGGGGCGGCCTGTGCCGGGGAGGTGAAGGCGAACGCCGGCAGGGCGACGGCGGCGACGATCGCCGAGACGGTGCCCCGGCGTACCGCCCGGATGGCCCGGTTGTCGGTGCTCATGCGTGCTCCTCGTGGGGGGACGACCCCCCGCACCCCCCGGTTCGCTTCGCTCATGCCTCCAGTCTGCCCACGCGATGCCGGAATGCGTCCTCCGGCGGACGGATTTCGCGCGGCCCGCCGTGGGTGTCAGCTGTCCTTGATCTCGCAGATGACGGCCCCGGCGGAGACGGTCTGGCCGACCTCGGCGGACAATCCGGTGAGCGTCCCGGCCTTGTGCGCCGCGATCGGCTGCTCCATCTTCATGGCCTCCAGGACGACGACGGTGTCCCCGGCCGCGACCGTCGCGCCCTCGGCGACGACGATCTTGACGATGGTGCCCTGCATGGGGCTGACGAGGGAGTCTCCGGACGCCTGCGCGCCGCCGCCCTTCTTCGCGCCGCGCCGCCGCGCGGGCTGCGCCGTCCCGGCGTCCCCGCCCGGCCGGGCGCCCAGGCCCGCGGGCAGGACGACCTCGATGCGCCGCCCGCCGACCTCGACGGTCACGCGCTCCCGCTCCCCGGGCTCGGCCTCTTCTCCTGCGGCGGGCGTCTCGTACGGCGGGATCTGGTTGTCGAACTCGGTCTCGATCCACCGGGTGTGGACGGAGAACGGCGTCGCGTCGCCGGCGGGGACGAACGCCGGGTCGTCCAGGACGGCGCGGTGGAACGGCAGCACGGTCGGCATCCCGTCGATCACGAACTCGGCCAGCGCGCGGCGCGCCCGCTCGACGGCCTGCCGCCGTGTCGCGCCCGTCACGATCAGCTTGGCGATCAGCGAGTCGAACGCCTGCGGGACGGTCTGCCCCGCGCCGTAGCCGGTGTCGAGGCGGACGCCTGGGCCGGTCGGCGGCTCCCAGGCGGTGAGCGTCCCGACGGCGGGCAGGAACCCGCGGCCCGCGTCCTCGGCGTTCAGCCGGAACTCGATCGAGTGGCCGCGCAGCTCGGGGTCGCCGTAGCCGAGTTCCTCGCCGTCGGCGATGCGGAACATCTCCCGGACGAGGTCCACCCCGGCGACCTCTTCGGTGACGGGGTGCTCGACCTGGAGGCGGGTGTTGACCTCAAGGAAGGAGATCGTCCCGTCCTGGCCGACGAGGAATTCGCACGTTCCCGCACCGACGTACCCGGCCTCTTTGAGGATGGCCTTGGACGAGCTGTACAGCAGCTCGACCTGCTCGTCCGACAGGTACGGCGCCGGGGCCTCCTCCACGAGCTTCTGGTGCCGCCGCTGGAGCGAGCAGTCGCGGGTCGACACGACGACCACGTTGCCGTGCTGGTCGGCGAGGCACTGCGTCTCCACATGGCGCGGCTTGTCGAGGTACCGCTCCACGAAGCACTCGCCGCGCCCGAACGCGCCGATCGCCTCGCGGACGGCGGACTCGTACATGTCGGGGACCTCGTCCAGCGTCCGCGCCACCTTCAGGCCGCGCCCGCCGCCGCCGTACGCGGCCTTGATCGCGATCGGCAGGCCGTGCTCCTCGGCGAACGCGACGACCTCGTCCGCACCCGACACCGGGTCCTTGGTCCCGGCGACCAGCGGCGCGCCGACCTTCTGCGCGATGTGCCGGGCCTGGACCTTGTCGCCCAGCGCGATGATCGCGGCGGGCGGCGGGCCGATCCAGGTGAGCCCGGCGTCCTGCACGGCCCTGGCGAAGTCGGCGTTCTCGGCGAGGAACCCGTAGCCGGGGTGGACGGCGTCCGCGCCCGAGTCGGCGGCGACCTTCAGCAGCTTCTCGATGCTCAGATAGCTGTCGGCGGCGGTCTGCCCGCCGAGGGTGAACGCCTCGTCGGCGACCCGCACGTGCAGCGCGTCCAGATCGGGCTCCGCGTACACCGCGACGCTCGCCAACCCGGCATCGCGGCAGGCACGGGCTATACGGACCGCGATCTCACCGCGGTTGGCGATCAGGACCTTGCGCACGTGGGTCTCCTCCCTCACAACCTCACGCAGTCTAGATAATCGCCGTTCGCGGGCTTCGCGAGCCCCTCCCACATCGGCTCCTTTTCCCAGAAAGCAGAAGATGTCGGCAGAAATAGACCGGTACCGGAGGATCCTCGTAAGAATCATCTCCGTCTCAGTCAGCGAACCCGTGCCCACCGGTACGGCGTATGAGAGGAGTGGCCGTGGCCAAGAAGGAGTCGACCGGCGGGGCGGGGAGCGCTCGGCCCGAGCTGAGGGCGCCGCGCAAGGGGACCGCGATCGTCACGGCCGTCCTGCTCGTCGTCGTGGGCATCCCGCTGCTCAGCGCGCTGTTCGGCGGCTACGAGCGGACGAGCGGCGGTGAGATCGCCGTGATCCGCAACGGCGGGTTCTTCGACAACAACAAGATCCGGCAGGTCATCGACCCCGGATCGGGCCGGGTCTGGATCGGCCTGTACTCGCAGACCCACAAGTACCCCGCCCAGCAGCGCTTCTACACGATCACCTCGGACGCGAAGAAGAGCGACAGGACCGGTGTGGACGTCGTCACCGTGCCCAGCTCGGACGGCGTCAACATGGGCCTGGAGGGGACGCTGTACTTCACCCTCACCCAGGACCACGAGGCACTCAAGAATTTCGATGACAAGTACGGCACCCGCAAGTTCCGCGGCGTGGACGGCGAGATGCGCAACGTCTACGACGGCGACGACGGCTGGTCCGCGTTCCTCGACCAGATCGTCCGGCCGGTGATCGACAACGACCTGCGCAGCCAGATCAACAGCTTCCGGTGCTCCGAGCTGGTCTCGTCCTGCGCGCTCGTGCAGAACGCCGGCAGCCAGCCGAGGAACGGGTCGGCCACGGGGCAGGCGCAGAGCAACAACGCCAACATCGCCAAGGTGCAGAACGCGATCAACACCAGCCTCGCCACGGACCTGGAGCAGACGCTCGGCGGCAAGTTCTTCACCAACATCCACTTCAACCTGGTCCGGGTCACGCTGCCGACCCGGGTGCAGGAAGCGGTGGATCGCGCGCAGGCCGCGTTCGCCCAGGTCAGCGAGGCGCAGGCGAAGGTCGCCACGGCGCGGGCCGAGGCCGCGGCCAACCAGGCCCGCCAGGACGGCTACAACAAGTGCCCGACCTGCGCGAGGATCGAGGAACTGAAGGCGCTCCCGCAGGGCATCACCGTCTACGCGCCCGGCAACCCGAACGGCTCGCTCCTGCGGGGCCGGTGACGGTGCAGGGGCCCGTCATGGTGCAGAGGAGGCGGACGTGCGATTCGTGATCGTGCTGGTGGCGCTGGCGGTGGTGGCCGTGGCGGTCGTCCTGCTGCTGTACGCGTTCGCCGGGCGCAGCTCCGCGGGCCGGGCCCGGCTGGAGCGGGACGCCCGGTGGGAGACGCACACCGAGTCGTCCGGCGGCGTCACAACGGTCGTCGTCCGGCAGGTGTCCCGCAACGCCGCCGGGGACGTGCTCGCCGAGGTCGCCCGCCAGACGGTCGCGTCCATCCCGGACGGCGACCCGGATTGGGAGACCCGTTACCACGAGGCGATGGCACAGGCCAGGTCGCGCGTCGCCGCACTGGAGATCGAGACCGGCTGACCCGGCGGACGACCGGACGGCCCCATTTCCGGAATGGCGGCCGCGATCGGGGGCCATGAAATCCCCTTGACGAGCAGTAATTATGGGCGTCACGAGGTGTGCGTGGCCACATCCGGACACGCGTTCGGGGGACGAAAGCCCCCCGAACGCAGGCCGATCCGTCATCCGGCACTGGATCAAGGTGATCGGCTGGGCGTAGGCTGTCGCCATTCTTTCGGCGCCGCCTGGAAACGTTCCAGCGTTGCGAGACGAAAGGTCGGGGCACCTTCGCATGCCCTGGCAACGATCGAGGCCTGCGCCGGTCGACGCCTCCACGGACCGCGGGTCCCGGCCCATCCCCCCGAGGCCGGGACCCGCACCCGCCAGCCCGTCCCGAGCCCCCGCGCGATCAGTCGGTGCCGGCCGGGGGCGGAAGTGCCACCTGGATCTGGGTGGTGGCGCCCATCGCGACGAACAGGCCGCGCCCGGTGGGGCCGCCGAGCGGGGCGTTGCGGGGCAGGGTCAGGCCGAAGAGGGCGCCGTCGTCCGGGGAGTCGACCGACAGCAGGACGCCGGAGCGGGAGCGGCGCGCCTCGGAGAGGAAGCCGCGGCGGCCGGTGCCCAGGTCGGCGGTGGTGCCGCCGATGACCACGGCGTGCGCGCCGTCGCGGGCGGTGCGTATGACGTCGCGGAGGGCGTCGTCCAAGGCGGTCCGGTCGAGGAGTTCGGCGTCGTCCACGACCACGGCGAAACGGTGCTCGTCGCCGATCGCGGCGAGGAGATCGGCGGTGCCGGAACCCGACGTCAGCAGGCCGAGAACGCCCGGATGCCCCGACAGCAGCCGCAGCGGCGACCGGCGGGGCGTGACCAGCACGACGGGCACGAGACCGCCGCCGACCGCGGGGTCGAGGAGCGAGTGCACGATCGTCCGGAGCGTGGTGGAGCGCCCGGAGCGGGCCGGGCCCGCGACGGTGAAGCCCGGACCTTCGCCGCGCAGGTCGACGCCCACGGGCGCGAGGGTGTCGCCGCCGACGCCGACCAGCGCCCACAGCGCGGACGGGGCCAGGAACTCGCGATCGAGGGACATCGCCTCGCGGTAGGTGACGCGGTCGGGCAGCTCGTCCACGCGCAGCGGGCGGCGGCGGCGCGGCAGGCGGCCGTAGCGGGACACGCAGGTGCGGGCGATCTCCTGGAGCGCGGCGGCCTGCGCGGCGCCGGACGGGTCGTCCCCCAGCAGCGCGATCTGCGACTCGTGCGGCGCGGCTCCCGGCTCCGCCGGTTCGAGGGCGCGGCCGGGCGGCATCGCGGCGGGGACCCGCCGGTCGCCGAGGCCGCCGTAGCCGTAGTCGTCCGGGTCGTCCATGCGGAGGAGGAGGCGGCGGGCGAAGGCGGCCGAGATCTGCCCGCCCAGGCCGGAGCGGTCGCCGGTGACGACGGCGCGCAGGCCCACGGCGGCGCCGTCGTCCAGGAGCCGGATCGTCCGGTCGACGAGGCGGCCCTGGTCGTGGTGCTCGAACGCGTCGAGGAACCCCTCCCAGCCGTCGAGGAGCAGGACCATCCAGGGGAGGCGGTCGGTGGCGGCGACGGAGGCGCGCTGCTCGGCGAGCGACGCGAAACCCGCCTCGGCGAGGATGTTCCGGCGGCGCTCGATCTCGGCGGTGAGCGCGGTGAGGAGCCGTTCGCAGCGGTCGAGGTCGTCGCGGGCGACGACCGCGCCGCAGTGCGGGAGCGAGGTCAGCGGGAGCAGCGCGTTCGCGCCGCAGTCGATGGCGTACAGGTGCGCGTCGTAGGGGGAGCAGGCGGCGGCGAGGGACCCGGCGATGGTCCGCAGCGCGGTGGAGCGGCCCGACCGGGCAGACCCGGCGATGTACAGGTGGCCGCCGGACGCGAGATCCAGCGCGAGGTCTTCGCGGGACTGGACGGCGGGCAGGTCGGTCACGCCGAACGGGATCGGCGGGACGTCCACGACGGAGCCGCCCGCGGCGTTCCGGGTCGT
This sequence comes from Actinomadura sp. 3N508, assembly GCF_044326375.1. Classification (NCBI taxonomy): domain Bacteria; kingdom Bacillati; phylum Actinomycetota; class Actinomycetes; order Streptosporangiales; family Thermomonosporaceae; genus Actinomadura; species Actinomadura sp. 3N508. The sequence continues at coordinate 952,531 of NZ_JBIRAX010000001.1, read as the reverse complement.
CAGCGTGAGCTGGTCCGGCAGCGGGTTCAGCCAGGGCGACGGGTCCCGGCCGATGCCCGCGCGGCGGGCGGCCTCGTCGATCGCCTGGACGAGCACGCCGAGGTCGGTGGCGTCGTCGTCCGCTCCCGGGAGGGCCTTGCGGGGGTCGGGCAGCGGGTGGCCGAGACTCTGCCAGGGCAGCGGGACGACGGTGGCCCCGCCCCCTGTGGACCCGGCCCTCGGATGGCGGCCCCCGACCTGCGCCACCTGCACGGAAGGCGGCGCCGAATCGCCGGAGCGGATGTAGCAGCGGCCGGGCGTGGACTTGGAGATGTGCGCGGCGCCCGGTGAACCGAGGATCTCGGTGGATTCGGCCGGGGTGGCGACGCGGAGCGCGATCCGGAGGCCGGTGGTGTCGCGGATGCCGTCGGTGACGGCCCCGGCGGGATGCCGGGTGGCGAGCACCAGGTGGACGCCGAGGGGGCGCCCGCGCCGCCCGACGTCGAGCAGCCCGGACACGAAGGCGGGGATCTCGGCGAGCTCGTCCACGACCAGCACGAGGCGCGGCACGGGCGGCAGATCGGGCCTTCCGGGACGCAGGCCGTCGTAGGCGTCGATGTCCTTGGCGCCCGCGTCGAGCAGGACGTCCTCGCGGTGGCGGAGTTCGGCGGCGAGCGCCTCCAGGGTGCGTTCGGCGGTGTGGTCGTCCAGGCCGGTGACGACGCCGACCGTGTGGGGGAGGCGGGCGCATTCCCGGAACCGCGCGGCGTCCTCGGCACCGATCAGGACGAACGCCATCTCGTCCGGCCGGTTCGCGACGGCCAGGGACGCGACGAGCGTGCGCAGCAGCTCGGACGTGCCCGCCCCGGCGGTGCCCGCGACGAGGGCGTGCGGCCCGTCCGCGCGCAGGTCGATCTCGGGGGGGCGGCGTGCGGCGCCGGCGCCGATGGGGACGCGTGCCGTCCGTCCTCCCGAGCGCGTCCACGACCGCAGGACGTGGTCGGCGGTGGGCTCCGGCATGTCGAGGACGTCCAGCAGCCGCACCTCCGCCGGAATCGGATCACCGGCGGCCTGGCGCGGCGCGTCCCGGACGGGGGCCAGCGCCCGCGCCACCCGGTCGGTCCAGGTGGGGGAGACCTGGTCGGCCAGGACGGGGAAGTCGTATCCCGGGCCCCGGAAACGGACGGTCGCGGGGCGCTGCGGGTCGCACACGGCGGCGGCGCGGCACTCCTCGGGGAGCAGGCGTTCCTCGTCGTCCACGCAGATGCCGTAGAGGCCGAACTCGGCGCCGCGCGACAGCAGCATCGGCATGCCGGGGATGCGGCGGAGGGTGCGCGCCCCGTCCAGCACGATCAGGATGTTGTAGGGGATCGGTTCGGCCTGGGCGGCGGCGCGGCGCCGTTCGGTGAGGCGGATCGCCAGCTCGGTGACGCGGCGCGCGGCCGATTCGGGGTCGGTGCCGACGAGCGCGACACAGTCCTCGCCCTCGCGGGGCACGCAGTGCGGCAGCCACCGCACCCAGTTCCACTCCTCCCCGGCGTCCCGGTCGGCGGACAGGACGACGATGGCCAGGTCACGGGGGCTGTGCAGCGCGGCGGCCTGCGCGACCAGCCACCGGGCCAGCGCCCGGGACGCCCGCCGCGGCCCCGCCACCCCGACGACGCCCGACTCGGTCAGCGGCACCGTCACCGGCACCATCCGCGCGGTCACGGACGGAATCCGCTCATTGTGGGGGGACGACCCCCCACGCCCCCCGGTTCGCTGTCGCTCATGAATTGCGGTGTCGCCGGTGAGATCGATACGGGCCGGTAGGTCGGCGAGGCCGATCCGCAGTTGCAGGACGTCGGGGTCGCCGGGGCGGCGCTCCCACAGCCGCCGCCGGGGCCCGGTCGCGGTGAGCAGCACCTCGGCCGGGTCGGGATGCAGGGCGCGCCGTTCGGCCTCGTCCTCGCGGCGCAGCCGCTCCAGCTCGGCGTCGAACTCGGCGGACCTGCGCTCGAACTCCTTCGAGGACCTGCGCCCGAACACCCGGAGCCGATCCAGCGGCCCCTGCTCGGGAGACTGCGGGACGTGCAGCGTCCTGACGTGGCGCACGGGGGCGGCGCGGGGCGGCCGGTCGAACGCGAGGCCGCCCTCCGGCAGGGGCTCCAGGTGCGCGTCGGGTGCGGTGCTCGGCCCTAGCGCCAGGACGCTGGACCCCACCCGCAGCAGCCCGCCCACCGGCCACATCGTCTTCGCGGCGAGCGGCGTCCCGTCGAGGGCGGCGGCGCCGCGCATCGTCAGCTCGGACGCCTCCACCTCGACGGTCTCCCGCCCGACCGTGAGCCGCAGGGAGCGCGCCGGCACGGACGGATCGTCCAGCGCGACGTCCACGTCCCGGCCGGACCCGATCGTGCTGACCCCGATGCCGAGCCGGTGCACCGACCCGGCCGCCGGGCCGCCGACGACGCGCACCTCGACCAGCCCGGTCGGCTCGGCGACCACGGTGGCGGCCGCGCCGCGGCGCTCCACCGCGACGACCGCGCCGTCCCGCAGCTCCTTGACGGCGAGGGCCTGCGGGTCGAGCATCCGCCCGTCCATCCACAGGGCCCGCCACGGCCGCCCCGACCGCCCGCCGACGTCCGCGACCTGCGGTGCCCGGACGTCGAGGAGGGCGGTGAGCGACTGGGCGACGGCGTCCACGGTGGCCTCGTCGCCGACGTCCATCACGACATCGCGCGGCCCTGCGCCGGTGAGTGCCGTGAACGAGATCCGCATCCGAGTTACCCCTCCGACGCCCGCGGGACAGGGGCTCAGCTTAATTACCCGCGGGCGTCCGCTCGCGGTGCGCGGCGATGATCGTTTTGAGGGCGTCGTCCAGCGGGGTGGGCGCCATGCCGAACGTGGACTCGAAGGCGGAGGAGTCGACGATGTAGGGCCTGTCGAACTGGTATCGGGTTTCCCGCAGCTCCTTCAGCATCGGCGAGAACAGGCCGAGCGCGTTGAAGACGGGCCGCGGCACCTCGTGGACGCGCGGGGCCGGGGCACCGGCGATCTCGCACAGCCGCTCGGCGACCGCGAGCGTCGAGACGGCCGGGCCGGTCGGGACGTGCCAGGCCCGTCCCCAGGCGCGCTCGTCCGTCCCGGCGATGGCGAGGGCCTCGGCGACGTCCGGCAGGTACGTCCACGCGTGCGGGACGGACGGGTCGCTGAAGTACGGCACCCGCTTGCCCGCCAGCAGCGGCTTCACGAACCGCTCCTCGCCGACGTAGGCCTGGTCGGTGCTCCCGGGCCCGTAGTAGTCGGACCCGCGCAGCTCGGTCACCCGGGCGCGGCCCGCCTGGTGCGCGGCGAGCGCGTCCCGCCACATCTTGACGCGCACCCGCCCCTTGGTCCCGGTCGTGGCGAGCGGGAGGTCTTCGGTCATGGGGCCGTCGACCGGCCCGTATCCGTACAGGCAGCTCAGCGTCACCAGGACGGCGCCGGTGGCCTCGGCCGTGCCCAGGAGGGACGACGCCATCGGCGGCCAGTCCTGTGTCCAGCGGTGATAGCGGGGGTTGACGCAGTTGTAGAGCGCGTCCGCGCCCTTGGCGATCTCGGTCAGCCGGGCCTGGTCGGCGACGTCGGCGGCGACCTTCCGGACGCCGTCCGGCCCCGAGCCGGACCGGGTCACGACGGTGACGTCGTGCCCGCGCCCGGCGAGCCGACCCGCCAGGTGCGCGCCGACCTGCCCAGCTCCGACGATCACGTGCTTGCCCATGGTTCGCTCCCTTGTGTTCGGTGCTCTGCTTCGAGAGCAATGCTCTCGCTTTAGAGCGGTGATGTCAAGAGCAGTGCTCTCGTTTCGGTGCGACGCTCTGCTAGCATCGGCGCATGAGCGCAGGTCGTACGGCACGGGAACGGGTCCGGGCGGAGCTGATCCGCGAGATCACGGAGACCGCCAGACGGCAGCTGGCCGTCGAGGGCGCGGCCGGGCTGTCGCTGCGCGCGGTCGCCCGCGAGATGGGCATGGTGTCCTCGGCGATCTACCGGTACGTCGCAAGCCGCGACGACCTGCTCACCGCGCTGATCATCGACGGCTACAACGCGATCGGCGAGGCGGTCGAGCGCGCCGACGCCCGCTCCGTCAAGGCCGACGCCGACGACTTCAGCGGACGATGGCTCGCCGTGTGCAGGGCCGTCCGGGACTGGGCCCTCGCCCACCCGCACGAGTACGCCCTGCTCTACGGGTCACCCGTCCCCGGCTACCAGGCCCCGGAGGACACCGTCACCGCCGCCGTCCGCGACACGGTCGTCTTCGCCCGCATCCTCACCGAGGCGCACGCCGCCGGGGCCGTCGACCCGGACGGCGGGGCGCCGCCGGGAAGCCCGCCGTATCCGCCCCCGCCGCCCTCGATCGCGGAGGGGCTGGACCGCGTGCGCGTCATCGTCCACATGGACGTCCCCGACGACGTGATCGCGCGCGCCCTCACCGCCTGGGCGGGCCTCTACGGGACGGTCAGCTTCGAGGTCTTCGGCCAGTACGACAACCTGATCGACGAACCGGCACGCGCCGGCTACTTCGACCACACCATGTCGCTCCTCGGACGCCTCATCGGCCTGAAACCCTGACCTGCGGGCGTTCCAGGGCCGTCCACAATGGGGTCAGTGACGGAAGTGACTGATGGTAAGAACCCAAGTGACCGAAGACTCCGCAGGTCACCGCTATATGCCGCAGCACGTTGCGGTACACGTTCACCGAATCCATTGACGTGACCTTGCCGCCCCCGCAAGCATGGATCGCTCGGTGATGCGCGGGCCCCGTGAGACGGGGTCCAGCGGGAGGGCGGAAGGGAGCGCGTGGAGGCTCGATGACCGGAGCGAAGCGAGGATCTTCGAGCCGACCTCTCGGGGGTCTGGGGGTCGCCCCCCAGAAGGGCAGAGCGCGATGAAGTCCAACCAGGCGACCATCTCCGGCGGTGCGGCGGCGGGGCTCGGTGGCAGCGGGCTCGGCACGTCCGGCGGGCAGCGGCTCCCCTCGTCCCCGCGCGAACGCAAACCGGCGCTGGCGGCGCTCGCGCTGCTGCTCATCCTCGGCGGCGCCCTCGCCAGCGCGTACCTGGTGATGGCGAGCGGCGAGCGCGTGTCGGCGATCCGGATCGCCCAGCCGGTCGCGGCCGGGCAGCCGATCCCGGCGAGCGCGCTCGAAGAGGTCCAGGTCGGCGACACCGGCATCCAGTACCTCGCCTGGACGGAACGGGCGAAGGTGACCCGCCACATCGCGGCCGTCCCGCTGGTCAGGGGCGCGCTGCTGACCAACGGCATGATCAGCCCGGCGGACGCCCCGTCGAGCGGACGCCTGATCGTCGGCCTCGCGCTGAAGCCGGGCCAGTTCCCCTCCGGCGGCGGCGACGCCGGTGTCAGCGTCGGCAGGCACGTCATGCTCTACGCGGTCGGCGGCGCGACGAACGGCGGGCCGCGTCCAGGAACGGTCCTGTCCCAGGACGCGATCGTCGTCGGCATGAGCGGCGAGGACGGCGGCAGCGGCGGCCTCGGCGGCGCCCGGCTGCGCTCCGAGCAGACGATCGTGAGCGTCGCCGTCCCGCCCTCGGACGCGCCGCTGGTCACGCAGGCCGCCTCCGCCGGGACGATCGCGCTCGCGCTGATCCCCGCCGGGTCGAACGCCCCGCCTCCCGTCGCGCCCGCGCCCGCGAAGCCCGGGCAGCAGCAGACCCCGCCCTCGGGCGGCGGCCAGACCCCCGGCGGAACGGAGAGCCCCGGCGGCACCGTGCCCGTCCCCCAGGGCGGCGGCGCGCAGGGACCAGGCACGGGCGGTAACTGACGGTGGCACTCATCGCGCTCGCTGCCGACAAGGGGGCGCCGGGCGTCACGACGGCCGCCGTCGCCCTCGGCGCCGTGTGGCCGCGTCCCGTGCTGGTCGCCGAGTGCGACCAGGCGGGCGGCGACCTCGTGTACCGGCTGCCCGTCGCGGCCCCGGACGACGGCGCCGGCGACGGCGGGATGCTCAACCCGTCCCGCGGGCTGCTCAGCCTCGCCGCCACCGCCCGCCGCGGGCTGCGGCCCGACCAGATCGCCGAGCACTGCCAGCGGCTCGTCGGCGGCCTCGACGTGCTCGTCGGGATCACCAACGCCGAGCAGGCGCAGGCGATGACCTGGCTGTGGGGCCCGCTCGGCCGCGCGTTCGCCGGCCTCGCGCCCGTCGACGTGATCGCCGACTGCGGGCGGCTCGGCGCGGACACCCCGCTGCTCGGCCTGATGCACGAGGCCGACCTGGTCGTGCTGCTCACCCGCGCCACCCTGGAGCAGGTCGCGCACCTGCGCGAACGCGTCGCGGCGCTGACGGCGGAGCTGCGCGGCGGCCCGCCCATCGGGGTGCTCGTCCTCGCCGACCCGCGCGACTTCCGCGGCTCGATCGCCGAGGTCGACCGCATCCTCGCGGGCGCCAGGCACCGCGGCACCGCCCACGACCCGGCGCAGGGCCCGCCGCCGCCCGACGTGACCGTCCTCGGCGGCCTCGCCCTCGACCCCAAGGGCGCCGAGCTGCTCTCCGGCCGCTGGGGCGGGCGGCTGGACCGTTCGCTGCTGATCCGCTCCGCCCGCGAGGTCGCGGGCGATCTCGTCGGCCGCATCCCGTCGGCCGGCAGGCCGTTAGCCCTGCCGCCGCCGCCAGCGCAGGCCGCACCATCCGCGCCCGCGGCACCACCCGCCCAGCCACAGCCACAGCCACAAATACCGTCACCGGCACCGGCCGAAGGGAGGCGTTAGATGGACCACGGTCTCGTCAAACGGCTCCGGCAGGAGGTCGGCGACCGCCTCGCGCGGCAGCGCCGCCTGGACGCCTCGAACGCGCTGCCGCCGATGTCCGGGGAGGACGAGCGGCAGTTCGCCCGCGCGCTCATCGGCCAGGTGCTGGAGGAGTTCGCGCGCGGCGAGATCACCTCCGGGCGCCGCCCGCCGAACGCCGAAGAGGAGGAGGCGCTCGCCGCCGGGGTGCACGCCGCGCTGTTCGGCGTCGGCCGCCTCCAGCCCCTCCTCGAAGACCCCGAGGTCGAGAACATCGACGTCAACGGCTGCGACCGGGTGTTCATCGGTTACGCCGACGGCCGCGAGGTGATGGGCGAGCCCGTCGCGGAGAGCGACGAGGAGCTGGTCGAGCTGATCCAGATCCTCGCCGCCTACAGCGGCCTGTCGTCGCGCCCGTTCGACACCGCGAACCCGCAGCTCGACCTGCGGCTGCCGGACGGCTCCCGGCTCTCCGCGATCATGGACGTGACGGTCCGTCCCGCGCTGTCGATCCGGCGCGCCAGGCTCGGCAAGGTGTTCCTCGCCGACCTGGTCGGCAACGGCACGTTCTCGCAGGAGATCGGGCACTTCTTCCGCGCCGCCGTGCTCGCCCGCAAGAACATCATGATCGCCGGGGCGACCAACGCGGGGAAGACGACGCTGCTGCGCGCCGTCGCCAACGAGATCCCGGCGCACGAGCGGCTCATCACCGTCGAGCGGGCCCTGGAGCTCGGCCTGGACGCCTTCCCCGAGCTGCACCCGAACTGCGTCGCGTTCGAGCAGCGGCTGCCGAACTCCGAGGGGCAGGGCGCGATCACGATGGCGGAGCTGGTCCGCCGGTCGTTGCGGATGAACCCGTCCCGGGTGATCGTCGGCGAGGTGCTCGGCGACGAGATCGTCACGATGCTGAACGCGATGACGCAGGGCAACGACGGGTCGCTGTCCACCATCCACGCGAACTCGTCGGTCGAGGTGTTCAACCGCATCGCCACCTACGCGATCCAGTCGGACGAGCGGCTGCCGGTCGAGGCGACCCACATGCTGATCGCGGGCGCGATCGACTTCGTCGTGTTCATCGAGAAGCGCAACGACTACGCCTCCGGCGGGCGGCTGCGCCGGTACGTGTCCAGCGTCCGGGAGGTCACCGGCGTGGACGGCCGGGTGCTGTCGTCGGAGGTGTTCGCGCTCGGGTCCGCCGGGTACGCGGTGCCGTCCGCGCCGATCTCGTGCATCGCCGACCTCGCCCAGCACGGCTACGACCCGTCCGCCGGAGCCTGGTGATGTACACGCCGGACGTGCTGCTCGCGATCGTCGCGGGCGCGGTGGCGGGCGGCGGGCTGATCCTGCTGGTCGCGGCGCTGCGCGGGATGCCGGTGCGGTCGGGCCCGGTCCGCGGGCGCAGCCGCGAGGACCTCGTCCGGACGTTCACGACCCGCACCGCCGTAGCCGTCATCGTCGGCGTGGTCGTGCTGATCGTGACGCGCTGGCCGATCGCCGCCGCCGGGACCGGCGCGCTCGTCCTCGCCTGGAACGGCCTCGCGGGCGGCGCCGCCGAGGAGCGCAGGTCGATGGCGCGCCTGGAGGGCCTTGCTGCCTGGACGGAGTCGCTCCGCGACACCATCGCCGGGGCCGTCGGCCTCGAACAGGCCATCCCCGCCTCGCAGCGCGCCGCCGCGCCCGCGCTGCAGCAGCCGCTGCGCAACCTCGTCGACCGGCTGCACACCCGCGTCCCGATGCCGGACGCGCTGCGCCGCTTCGCCGACGACCTGAACGACCCGTCCGCCGACCTGGTGATCGCCGCGCTGATCCTGAACTCCAAGCTCCGCGGCCCCGGCCTGCGCGACATGCTCAGCGCGCTCGCGAACTCCGCCCGCGCCGAGCTGGACATGCGGCGCCGTGTCGAGGCCGACCGCCGCTCCACCCGGCGCAGCGTCCGGATCGTCGTCGCCGTCTCCGTCGGGACGGCCCTCGCCCTCGCCGTGTTCAACCACTCCTACGTCGAGCCGTACGACGACCTGCTCGGGCAGCTCGTCCTGTGCATCGTCGTCGCGCTGTACGGGGCCGCGTTCCTGTGGCTGCGGCGGCTGTCGAAGTACGAGCTGCCGGGCCGCTTCCTCAGCGAGCCGCGCGGGACCGGCCAGCCGGGCGTCCCGGGCGAGGTGCCGAGCACGGTCGCCGGCTGGCAGGGCGACGGCGCGGGCCCGCAGGAACTTCCCCTCCGCGGACGCCACACCATGGACGCGGGAGGCGGTGGCACCCCGTGAACGGCCTGAACGCCGCCATGATCGCAGGCGCGGTCGCCGGACTCGGCCTCTACGTCCTCGTCCGGGCGCTGTTCCCGCAGCGTCCCGGACTCGCCGCCCGGATGGCCGCGCTCGACGCCACCCGCCGCCGCCGCGACCTGGAGGAGCAGCAGGCCGGACGGCTCTCCCCGACGCTGGAGAAGGTCGGCGGCGTCCGCGCCAGGATCGGCCGGGAACTGGCGCGGCTCTGCGAGGCGCGCGGCTGGCGGCTGCGCGGCGTCCGCGCAGACCTCGCCATCACCGAGCGGTCGCTGGAGGGGTTCCTCGCGACGAAGTTCCTGCTGCCCGCCGGAGCGCTGCTGTTCATCCCGTTGATCGTCGCGTACTTCACGCTGCTCGGGCTGGGCACGTCCGTCGCCGTCCCGGTCTGGATCTGCGTGCTGTTCGCCGCGATCTTCTTCTTCTTTCCCGACATGCAGCTCCGCCAGGAGGCGCAGGCCCGCAGGCAGGACTTCCGGCACGTCGTCGGCGCGTTCCTCGACCTGGTCTCGATGAACCTGGCGGGCGGGCGCGGCGTCCCCGAGGCCCTGATGACCGCCTCGAACATCGGCGAGGGCTGGGCGATGCACCGCCTCCGCGACGCCCTGTCCAACGCCCGCATCACCGGGCAGACGCCGTGGCAGTCGCTCGGCCGCCTCGGCGAGGAGCTCGACATCGCCGAGCTGCGCGACCTCGCCGGCGCGCTCGCGCTCGTCGCCGACGACGGCGCGCAGATCCGCAAGTCCCTCGCCGCCCGCGCCGCGTCGATGCGCAGCCGCGAGCTGTCGGAGCTGGAGGGCAAGGCGGGCGAGCGCTCCCAGTCGATGCTGGTCGCGCAGCTGTTCCTGTGCGCCGGCTTCCTGATCTTCCTGGCCTACCCGGCCCTGATCCGGGTGCTCGCCTCATGACGCCCGCCCCCGAGATGGCCGACGCCGCCCCCGAGAGTCCCGACACCGCCGAGACGGCCCACTGGAGGTGCCCCGATGAGTCAGCACAACCCTTTCAACGATCCGTTCGTCGCCTATCTGCGCGCGATGGCGAGCGCGCGGCTCGCCCGGCTCCGCTCCGAGGAGGAGCGCAGCAAGGGCGCGTCCGCGATCGAATGGGCGATCATCACCGCGATCCTGGCGCTGCTCGCCATCACGATCGGCGCGGTGATCACCAAGAAGGTCACGGACAAGGCGAACACGATCAACACGGGCTGAGGCGTTTCCTCCGCGACGGGCTCCGCGCCGATGACGGCGTGTCGTCGATGGAGTGGGCGCTGCTCACGCCCCTCCTCATCCTGTTGATGCTCATCGTCGTCCAGTTCGCGATGGTGTTCCACGCCCGCCATGTCGCGCTCGCGGCGGCGCAGTCCGGCGCCCGCGTCGCGCGGACCTCGCCCGTCGGTGGCGGCTGGGAGGGCGCCGCCGCCGCGAAGGCCACGACCGACGCGCGCGCCATCGGCCCCGAACTGCTGGACGGCCTCGACGTCCGGACGGGCGAGGCCGGAGACGAGCGCTGGGTCGAGGTCAGCGGGACGGCGGTGTCCGTCATCCCGTTCATGAAGTTCCATGTCTCGCAACGCTCGCAGGGACCGATCGAATGCTTCCGCCCGGACGTCGGCGACGGCACCGCGTGCGAGCGGGGGGCCGGGCCGTGAGGGCGGCCATGGGACTCCCCGATCGCGGGTCGATGTCCCTGGAGATGGTGCTGGTCACGCCCATCTTCGTCGCGTTCCTGCTCTTCCTCGCCGCCGCCGGCCGCATGGTCGACGCGCAGAGCCAGGTCGACGGAGCCGCACGGGACGCGGTGCGCGCCGCGTCCATCGCCCGCAGCGCCGGGTCCGCGCAGGCCTTCGCCGCCGACACCGCAGCCGCCGGGCTCAGGGGCAGCAAATGGTGCGCCGGAGGCCCGAGCGTCGTGACCGACGTGTCCGACTGGCGCCCCGGCGGCCGGGTCGGCGTGACGATCACCTGCGACGTCGACCTCGGCGACCTGTCCTTCATCGGGCTCCCCGGCACCAAACGCCTCCAGGGCGACGCGATCGCCCCCATAGACACCTTCACGTTCCGCGGCGCGGAACCCGGAGACGGCGAATGAAACGCCTGCTCGCGCGCTTTGACCGCGCCGGACGGGACCGGGGGACGATCGCGCTGTACACGGTCCTGTTCACCCCGATCGTCCTTCTCCTGGCCGGGCTGCTGGTGGACGGCGGCCTCGCCATCCACGCACGCCAGCGCGCCGCCGACATGGCCGAGCAGGCCGCCCGCGCGGGCGCCAACCAGATCGACACCGACGAGCTCCGGCGGACGGGCGAACCCGTCCTCGATCCCGGCCGCGCCCGCGCCGCCGCGTGCGACCTGCTCGCCGCCTACCGCGACGAGGTCACCGCCTCCCAGTGCGACGCCGACGAGGAGGAGGTGGCCGTGACCGTGCAGATCACCGTCCGGCCGCAGCTGCTCGGGATCCTCCCCGGCTTCAGCGAGTTCCAGATGACGTCGGGTGCGACAGCGCATCCCGTGACGGGAGGCCCCGATCCGGGAGGAATCGACCCGTGAGCGGCGGCCCGAACAGACCTACGATGAGTGCGACGTCCAAGCGCACGGCAGGCGGCGACCGGCGAACGGCAGGGGCGCGATGGTGACAAGGCAAGGGCAGCGGCCCCCAGTCAAGGTGAAGCGGCAGCGCAGCGCGGGCGATGTGCTGGCCGGTGTCCTCGCGCTCCTCGCGCTGGCGGTGCTGGTGGCGGGCATCCCGATCGCGCTGCTGACCCTGTTCGGGTCACCGCTGCCGGACGACCTGCCGGCCGCGTCCGACCTGACGAACAGGGTGGGGCCGGGCGCGCTCATCCACATTCTGGTCGCGCTGGTGTGGCTCGCCTGGATCCAGTTCGCGGCGTGCGTGGCCGTCGAGGTGTACGCGGGGGTGCGCGGTGTCGGCGTCCCGGCGCGGGTGCCGCTGGCGGGCGGGACGCAGTCGCTCGTACATCGCCTCGTCGTCGCCGCGCTGCTGCTGTTCTCCGCCACCTCGGTGATCGTGCCCGCGTTCTCGGGCGGCGCCGGGCTGTCGCAGCGGCCCCCGGCGCAGACGCAGGCGCAGGAGTTCCAGCCGCCGCCCCCGCCCGCCGCGCCGCAGGACACGAACATCACCGACCGGTCGGTGACGCCCGTCGCCGAGACCATGATCGACCAGTCGGCCACCACCAAGATCTACCGGGTGCAGCCGCCGGAGGGACGCCACCACGAGAGCCTCTGGGAGATCGCCGAGAAGTGCCTGGGCGAGGGACGCCGGTACAAGGAGATCTTCGCGCTCAACAAGAACCACATCCAGCCGGACGGGACGCGGCTCACCATCGCCAGCCTGATCCGTCCGGGCTGGGTCCTGGAGATGCCATCGGACGCCAAGGGCACGAAGACCATCCCCGCCAAGGACCTCAAGGACTACTACCGCTACGGCCACGCCGTCCCCGACAAGCCCAAGAAGCCGGAACGGCCCGCCACGCCGGAGCGGCCCGTCCAGCCGGAGAAGCCCGCGCAGCCGGAGCAGCCCCGCGAGTCGGCCCCGACCGCCCCGACCACCCCGGCCCCCGACCCGAAACCGCAACAACCGGCCCCGCCCGCGCCGCCCGCGCCGGCCCCGCCGCCAACGACCCAAGCACCGGCCTCACCACCCCCGGCCTCGCAGGCGCCGCCGACCGCGCAACCTCCCGCGCCGGAGCAGCAGCCGCAGCCGCAGCAGTCGCAGCAGCCGGGACCGTCGGGGGAGATGGACGGGACCGCGGGCAACGGCGGCGCGTCGGTCCCCGGCCAGGGCTCCGACCAGCAGCAGGACGAACAGAAGGACGAGCCCGGCGAAGGGCTCGGCATCGGCTGGCCGCACAGCCTCGCGGCGGGCGCGCTGCTCGGCGCCGGGCTGCTGGTCGTGCTCGGACGGCGCCGCCGCGCCCAGATGTGGGACCGCGCGGCCGGGAACATGATCGTCCGCCCGGAGGGTGAGGCGGCGGAGGCGGAGCGGGCGCTGCGGCTCGGCGCCGACGACGACGCGACCCGGCTCCTCGACCTCGGGCTGCGGTTCCTGTCGAAGTCGATGGCGGCGGGCGGCCGCGCGCTGCCGACCGTGTACGGCGTGCACATCGGCGGGTCGCAGAGCCTCGACCTGTGGATCGCGCCCGCCGACAGGAACCCGCCCGCGCCCTGGCAGGCCTACGACGACGGCCAGGTCTGGCGGCTGCACGGCGAAGCGCTCGCCGGGCTCGAGGCGTCCGACCTCGGCGACGTCCTCGCCCCGTACCCCGGCCTGGTGTCGATCGGCACGAACGAGAGCGGCCGGATCCTCGTCGACCTGGAGGCCGCGCACGGGCTGATCGCGCTGCGCGGCCCCGAGGACGTGCGGCGGGCGGCGCTGTCGGCGATCGCGATCGAGCTGGCCACCAACCGCTGGTCCGACCACATGCGGATCACGCTCGTCGGGTTCGGCGCCGAGCTGGGCGAGGGCCTGGCGGAGATCGCGCCGGACCGGGTGCGGTCCGTCTCGACGCTCGCGGACGCGCTGCCGGAACTGGAGGGACGCAGCGAGGAGGTCCGGCAGGCGCTCGCCGCGTCCGGGGTCGACTCGGTCCTCACCGGACGCTGCCGCGGCGTGTTCGGCGAGGCCTGGATGCCGCACTACCTGATCATGGCGGACCAGCCGTCCGAGCGGGACGCGGACCGGCTCGTCGCGCTCGCCCGCACCGGCACCCGCATGGCCGCCGGGTACCTGGTCCCCGGCGACGTGCAGGGCGCCACCTGGACGTGGGACGTCGACGCCACCGGACGCCTCCAGGCGGGCGTGCTCGGCTTCGACGTCGACGCGCAGCTCGTCCCCGACGACGCCTGCCGCCGCGTGTTCCAGCTGTTCCGGGCCGCGAACCGGCTCGACTCCGTCGAGCTGCCCGGCCTGACCGGCGGCCCGGAGCCGCCGACCTCGCAGCAGTCGTCGGTCGACCTCCGGCTGCTCGGCCCGATCGAGGTCGAGGCGCCGGGACCGATGGACGAGAGCCGCCGCGAACTCTGCACCGAGCTGCTCGTCTACCTGGCGGCGCATCCGGAGGGCGTCCACCCGACGGTGCTGTCCGGGGCGATCTGGCCGCGCGGTGTGAGCGCGGCCGTCCGCGACGCCTCCGTGGCGCGCGTGTCGGACTGGCTGGGCCGCGACGCACGCGGCCGCCCGAACCTGTACTACGACGACCGCGGCCGGATCAGGCTCGGCTCGGAGGTCCGCGTCGACCTCGACGTGTTCCGCTGGCTGGTGTGGCGGTCGGCGGCGGAGCCCGCGTCCGAGGCCGCCTACATGGCGTACGCGCTCGACCTCGTCCGCGGCCCGCTGCTCGCCGGGCGCCCGCGCGGCCGGTACGCGTGGCTCGCCGACCACGACCTGGAGTACGAGGCGTCCGCGCGGGTCATCGACGTCGCGCACCGGCTCGTCGTGCTCCGGCTGGACGAGGGCGACGCGCGCGGCGCGGTCAGCGCGGCACGGGCTGGGCTGCGGCTCGCGCCCGAGGACGAGGGCCTGTGGCGCGACCTGCTCCGCGCGACCCACGCCACCGGCGATGTCGCGCAGGTGCAGGTCGTCGTGAACGAGCTGCGCGGACGCATCGCCCGCGACCCGCTCTACGACCGGCTCCAGCCGCAGACGGAAGCGCTGATGGAGGAACTCCTCCCCGAATGGCACGGCGTCAGCACCCGCTGAACGGCGCCGGGCACGCCCGGCTTCACCGGTAAAGGCCGGTACCGCCCAGCGAGAACCGTCCCGGCTGCGGGTGGACGGACAGCCCCACCGGACGCCCCTCGACCGTGGCCTTCCGCAGGACGCGTCCCGTCTGGGTGTCCACGGCATAGACGAGACCGGTGGGGTCGGCGAGCCACAGCGCCGTCCCGTCCGAGGACACCCCGCCGACCGCGGGGGAGCCGCCGCCCGGCAGCGGCCACTGGGACGTGACGCGCCGGGTCGCGAAGTCGATCGCTGCGACGACACCGCCGCCGACGACGAAGAGCCGCCGCGCGTCCCGGCTGACCGCGAGCCCCCGCGCGCCCGGCGCGGTCGGCACGAACCTGGTCAGGATGAACCGGCGGGCGTCGACGAGCCACACCCCGCCGTTGACGGAGTCGGTCACGTAGAACGCGGCGCCGTCCGGGGACAGCCGCAGGTCGCCGGGACGCGCCCCGTGCGGCAGCCGGATCGTCCCGGTGATGCGGCGCCCGGCGAGGTGCACGCGGCCGATCCCGGCTCCGGACGCGCAGGTCGTGACGAGCGACGCCCCGTCCAGGGTGAAGTCGGCGTGCCCGGGGGTGCAGGGCATCGGCACCGACGCCTTCAGCAGCATCGTCTGCGGGTCGCGGACGTCGATGCGGCGCGGCCGGCGAGCCAGGACCAGCGCGTCCTGCCCGTCCGGGGTGAAGTAGAGCCCGGCCGCGCCGGTCACGTTCACCGGCAGGCCCAGCCTCCCGCTGCGCACGCCGACCGAGACGAGGACCCCGTTCACGCGCCCGGCGGCCCACAGCCGCCGCAGATCCCACGACGGCACCACCCGCGACGCCGCCGCCCCCGTGTGGAGGCGCCCGACGGGGCGAAGCGAGCGAGGGTCGAGCATGTCGACGGCCTGCCCGTTCGCGACGTACAGCCGCTCGGGCACCCCGTGGACGCTCGGCGCGATCATGCCCGCCCCGGTGGCCGCGTACACGCGTCCGGCCGCAGGACGGGCGCCCAACGGAACGGCCTCCTCCGGAGCAGCAGGCCCGGTACCAGGACGCACGCTCGAATACGGCGCAGGCCCGCCGAGCCCGATCACCGGGCGGCCCGGGGCGCCCTCGCCAGGCCGGTAGAACGGGACGGGCGACTCGCACCCGGCGAGCCCGCCGCCGGTCAGCACCAGGGCCGCGGCGAGCGGGACGGCGGCGGCCCGTGATCGTCCCTCGTGAGCTCCCATGCGCGGTCTCCCCCCGTCAACGCGGGGACCATACCGAGGGACGACACTGAGTGTCCGACCAATTGCCAAACGTGTTCGCGTTCGCTGCCCGCGCGAGGGGAAACGTCAGTCGGACTTGCCGATACCGATGCCGAACTCGCGGTAGACGCGCTCCCAGAAGCCGTCCCGCAGCCACGTGCGGGCCTCCTGGTACGGACGCAGCGACGAGCCCAGTTCCTTCTCCGCCTCGATCAGCAGTTCCTTGTCGATGACGGGCGGCAGGATCGGGCCGGGGAGCAGGTCACGGATGTTGTCCCGCCCCCGCTCGAAGATCCACTTCTGCGCGACGTGCTCGCCGATCTCCAGCATGTGGTCGCGCTCGGGCCCGAGCTTGCCGTCCTGCGCGGCCGCGGCGGCGGAGTTCATCGACGCGGCGACCGTCGCGGGCGTCGCACCGGCGCCCGCGCCCGCCGGGACCGGGACGCTCGTGCGGACGGTGGCGGGCGTCGGCTTGATCGCCGGGGGCCGTCCCGCGAACACCTGCGACGGCGACGGCACGGGGCTCGTCCCCTTCGCCGCGGCGGCCGCGTCGGCCGCGTCCCGGACGGCCGCGGCCGTGCCGGGCGCAGGCGCGGGCAGCAACTTGGCTTTAGTGAAGTAAGGACGCAGGAAATCAGCCGGCAGCACTTCAACGGTGTCGGACTCCCACACCAGCCACTCGGCCTGGTTGGACCCGTGCGTCGGCTCGACCCCCCACAGATGGACCCGGACGCCATACCGCTGCGCCGCCTCGACGGCGGGCAACATGTCCTCGTCGCCCGCCAGAAGCACCGCGTCGGTGATGGCGCGGTGCCTTGCCAGGGCCTCAAGGTCGGCGCGGAGCTGGGCGTCCACGCCCTTCTGCTGGCCCTGCGCGTTCAGGTTCCCGAGCCGCAGCTTCACCAGCGGCAGGTTCGCGATGACGCGCTGATCGACCGTCGGCTGCCGCTTCGGCGCGGCGTCGAACCAGTACACCCGCAGCAGCTCGCCACGCCGCTGCTCGTCGGCATGATCGGTCAACGCCTTGATCAACTTTTCGGCCGCGACGCGGTACTCGCGCCGGGAACCGCAACTCAGGAGCAGCGCCCCGGAGGCCGCGTAAAGGTACCCCGCGTCGACGAAAATCGCGTAGCGCGCGGGCTGTGGGACGAACTCCGAGGTGGCCATGGCCTTCCACCTTATTCGTGACGGGCGGTCGCTGGGAGCGAACCGCGGTTGTCCGTCACCGGGTCATCACGCGTCCGTCACCGGGGAAGGGCGCTCGCCCGCCACGCTCCGGGCCCGCGCGGCCGCGGTTCCGCCGCGAACGAGCCGCGCACCAGCCGAGACCGGTCGGCCCACCGGGACGGCCTCGCCGCTTCGGACCCTTGCGGCGCGGCGGCGGCCTGCGCACGAGCGGCCAGCACCGCCACGAGCGCCGCGATCTCATCGGGTCCCGCGTCGCCGCGGACGACCTGAAGGAACGGCTTGTCCTCAGCGGTCACCAGATCTCCTCACGCACTGGGAGCGTCGGGCTCAAAGCGGGATGTTTCCATGCTTCTTAGGTGGAAGCGTCTTGCGCTTCTCCCGCAGCGCCCGCAGCGCCCGCACGACCTGCCCCCGCGTCTCGGACGGCTTGATCACGTTGTCGACATACCCGCGCTCGGCCGCCACGTACGGGTTGGCGAGGGTGTCCTCGTACTCGGTGATCAGCTCTGCGCGGCGGGCGTCCGGGTCGTCGGCGGCGGCCAGCTCGCGCCGGTACAGGATGTTCACCGCGCCCTGCGCGCCCATCACCGCGATCTGCGCGGTCGGCCACGCCAGGTTGACGTCGGCGCCGAGGTGCTTGGACCCCATGACGTCGTACGCGCCGCCGTACGCCTTCCGCGTGATCACCGTGACCAGCGGGACGGTCGCCTCCGCGTACGCGTACAGCAGCTTCGCGCCCCGCCGGATGATCCCGTTCCACTCCTGGTCGGTGCCGGGCAGGAAGCCGGGGACGTCCACGAACGTCAGCACCGGGATGTTGAACGCGTCGCACGTCCGGACGAACCGGGCCGCCTTCTCGGACGCGCCGATGTCGAGCGTCCCGGCGAACTGCATCGGCTGGTTCGCGACGATGCCCACCGAGTGGCCCTCAACGCGCCCGAATCCGACGATGATGTTCGGCGCGAACTGCTCCTGCACTTCGAGGAACTCGCCGTCGTCCACCACGTGCTCGATGGCGGTGTGCATGTCGTAAGGCTGGTTGGGCGAGTCGGGGATGAGAGTGTCGAGCTCCCCAACGAGCTCTTCCGGATCGACATCCGCCGGGAATGCCGGCGCGTCCGAAAGGTTGTTGGACGGCAGGTAGGACAGCAGCGCCTTGACGTACTCGATCGCGTCGTCCTCGTCCGATCCCTGGTAGTGCGCCACGCCCGACTTGGAGTTGTGCGAGTGCGCCCCGCCCAGCTCCTCCATCGTCACCTCTTCGCCGGTGACCGTCTTGATCACGTCGGGCCCGGTGATGAACATGTGCGAGGTCTGGTCGACCATGACGATGAAGTCGGTGATCGCCGGGGAGTACACGGCGCCGCCCGCGCAGGGCCCCATGACCAGCGAGATCTGCGGGATCACTCCGGACGCGTGCACGTTCCGCTTGAAGATCTCCGCGTACAGGCCGAGCGCGACGACGCCCTCCTGGATCCGCGCGCCGCCGGAGTCGTTGATCCCGATGACCGGGCAGCCCGTCGTGATCGCGTGGTCCATGACCTTGCAGATCTTCTCGCCGAACACCTCGCCGAGCGATCCGCCGGAGACGGTGAAGTCCTGGCTGAACACCGCCACGGGACGCCCGTCGACCGTCCCGTACCCGGTGACGACGCCGTCCCCGTAGGGCCGGTTCTTCTCCATCCCGAAGTTCGTGGACCGGTGCCGCGCCAGCTCGTCGAACTCGACGAACGACCCCGGGTCGAGCAGCGCGTCGATCCGCTCCCGGGCCGTCATCTTGCCCTTGGCGTGCTGCTTCTCGACCGCGCGCGCCGATCCGGCGTGCACCGCCTCGTACCGGCGGCGCTCCAGGTCGGCGATCTTCCCGGCCGTGGTGTGGACGTCGTACCCCACCGGGGGTTCAGGGGCTTGCGTGGCCATGCGCGCCAGGGTAACCGCCCGCCACCCCGCCGTCCGTGACCGGGGGAGTCGTTACGCTGGGCGCGTGGCCACGAAGACACGCGACACGTTTCGGCAGGACATGCCCGAACTGCTCCGGCGCGACGTCCGCCTGCTCGGCGCGATGCTCGGCGACGGCCTGGTGGAGTACGGCGGCCCCGGCCTGCTGGACGACGTCGAACGCCTCCGGCACGCGGTGATCGCGGCCCGCCGCGGCGAGACCGCCGTCGACGACGTCGCGGCCCTGGTCGACGGCTGGACGCTGGAACGTGCCGAGCAGGTGGCCCGCGCGTTCACGGTCTACTTCCACCTGACGAACCTGGCGGAGGAGCACCACCGCATCCGCACCCTCCGCGACCGCGACACCGGCGAAACGGTCCCCGGCTCGGTGGCGGCGGCCGTCCAGCAGGTCCAGGCGAGCAACGGCCGCGTGGACGACCTGGTCGACGGCCTGGAGTTCCGCCCCGTCTTCACCGCCCACCCCACCGAGGCCCGCCGCCGCGCCGTCGTCACCGCCATCCAGCGGATCAGCGACCTGATGACCCGCCTCAACGGCACCCCCGGCGCGACCGAGCGCGAGGAGATCGAGCGGAGCCTCCGCGAGGAGATCGACCTCCTCTGGCGAACGGCCCTGCGCCGAGCCGCCCAGATGGACCCGCTGGACGAGGTCCGCACCGCGATGGCGGCCTTCGATGAGACGATCTTCAGGGCCGTCCCACACGTCTACCGAGCCCTGGACCGCGCCCTGGGGAACTCCGGCACGCACCCTCCGAAGGCCCGCCCGTACCTGCGCTTCGGCAGCTGGATAGGCGGCGACCGCGACGGCAACCCGTACGTGACCGCGCAGGTGACCCGAGACGCGATCATGATCCAGGCCGACCACGTCCTCCGCGCCCTGGAGGCCGCCTGCCTGCGCATAGGCCGCGAGTTGACCGTCCATGAGGACACCACGCCCGCGTCGGCGGACCTCCGCACCGCCCTGGCCGCCGCCCGCACCGCGCACCCCACCCAGCTAGGCGAGATCGCCAAGCGCTCGCCCGGCGAACCGCACCGCCAGTTCCTCCTCCACATCGCGACCCGAATCGCCGCGACCCGCGACCGAGACGCCGACCTGGCCTACGCCACGGCAGACGACCTCCTGACCGACCTCCGCCTCGTCCAGGAGTCCCTGGCAGGCGCAGGCGCGCCCCGCCAGGCGTACGGACGCGTCCAAAACCTGATCTGGCAGGTCGAGACGTTCGGCTTCCACCTGGCCGAACTGGAGATCCGCCAGCACTCGGAACTCCACCAGCAAGCCCTGCAAGAGCTGAGGGCAGGCGGCCCACTCTCCGAGATGACAGAAGAGATCCTGGAGACGCTCCGCGTCGTGGCCTGGATCCAGCAGCGCTTCGGCGTCCGCGCCTGCCACCGCTACATCGTCTCGTTCACCCGCTCCGCCGAAGACATCGCGAACGTCCACGCCTTGTCAGCCTCCCTAGGCGAGTCGGCCCCCACCCTCGACGTGATCCCGCTCTTCGAAACAGGCGAAGACCTGGAACGGGCGCCCTCCGTCCTGGACGGCATGCTTCACATACCCGCCGTCCAGCAGCGCCTGGCCGACACAGACCGCCGCCTGGAGGTCATGCTCGGCTACTCGGACTCGGCGAAGCAGCTAGGCCCCACCAGCGCGACCCTCCGCCTCTACGACACCCAGGAAGCTCTAGCGGCCTGGGCGGCCCGCCACGACATCAAGCTCACCCTGTTCCACGGCCGAGGCGGCTCGCTAGGCCGAGGCGGCGGCCCCGCCAACCGCGCCATCCTCGCCCAGGCCCCCGGCTCGGTCGCGGGCCGCTTCAAGGTCACCGAGCAGGGCGAGGTCATCTTCGCCCGCTACGGCCACGGCGAGATCGCAAAACGCCACGTGGAACAGGTGACAAGCGCCATCCTCCTGGCGTCCACAGACGCAGTCCAAGACCGAGCCCGCCAGGCAGCCGCCCGCTTCCGCCCCCTAGCGGGCAAGATCAGCGAAGCAGCCCGGACGGCCTTCCGCTCCCTGATCGAAACCCCCGAATTCGCCATCTGGTTCGCCCAGGTAAGCCCCCTAGAGGAGATCGCCGAACTGCGCATAGGCTCCCGCCCGGCCCGCCGCAAGGCCGCCCGCGGCCTGGAAGACCTGCGCGCCATCCCGTGGGTCTTCGCCTGGACGCAGACCCGCGTGAATCTCCCCGGCTGGTACGGCCTGGGCAGCGGCCTGGCAGCCGTCTCCGCCGGCGGCGCCGACCTGACCGAACTCCGCGACGCCTACGAAACCTGGCCGCTCTTCAACACCCTCCTCGACAACGCTGAGATGAGCTTGGCCAAGTCAGACCGCGCAATAGCCGAGCGTTACCTGGCCCTAGGCGAACGTCCCGAACTCACGGAAACTGTCCTCGCCGAATACGACCGCACACGCCGCCTGGTCCTAGCGGTCACAGGCCACGAACGCCTCCTGGAGAACCGCCGCGTCCTCTCCAGAGCCGTAGAACTCCGAAACCCGTACGTGGACGCCCTCTCCCACCTACAGCTAAGAGCCCTAAAGGCCCTCCGCAAGGGTGTGGCGAACGACGAGGAACGCACCCACCTGGAGGCCCTTCTCCTCCTCTCCGTCAACGGCGTAGCCGCCGGCCTCCAGAACACGGGCTGACCATGATCAGACCAGCCACCCCACCCGACCAAGCGCGCATAGAAGAGATAGTCGAAGCCGCCTACACCCCGTGGGCGGAACTGATCGGCGCCCGCCCCATCCCCATGGACGCCGACTACGCCGCCTTCATCGAGTCCGGCCACGTGTTCGTGACCGGCGAGGGACCGGACGGCCTAATAGTCCTAATCCCCGAGGACGGCACGCTCCTGATCGAGAACGTCGCCGTAGCCCCCGCCCACCACGGCAAGGGCATAGGCCACGCCCTTCTCTCCTTCGCCGAAGACCGCGCCCGCGCGCTAGCCCTCCCGAGCCTGCGCCTCTACACCAACAAGCTAATGACGAAGAACATCGCGCTGTACGCGTCCCTCGGCTACCACGAAACGTCCCGCGAGGAAATCAACGGCCGCACCATCGTCCACATGCAGAAGTCCCTCGCCTAACCCCCGGGACCATGGACGAGTCCGGACTGGCCGACCGCCCGGCCAACCGGTGCTGCTCGACCACCTGCGTGCGCAAGCCCGCCGCCCCAGCACACCCAGAGATACATAAAGGATTAATATAAAGCTGCTATGCTTCGAGCGTGAGTCGCCGAGACGCCGCGCACCGCGCTTCCGATGCCATCGGGGCAGCCCTCTACGGTCTGGCCACCAGGGCCGTGAGACGCCTTCCCCGCGACATGAGCCTGACGTCCGCCGCCACCTTGGCCACCCTGGACAAGACCGGCCCGCGACGGATCACCGATCTGGCGGTGGCCGAGGGCGTCACCCAGCCCGCGATGACCGTCCTGGTCCGGGTGATGGAGGAATCCGGGCTGGTCGAGCGGAAGGGCGATCCCTCCGACAAGCGGGTCACGCTGGTGTGCCTGACCGAGGCGGGCGCGTCGTACGTCCGGACGCGGCGCCAGGCGGGCGTCGACGCCTACGCACGGTTGATCGACGAACTCACCGATGACGAGGTCGAGGCACTGGCAGCGGCCCTTCCGGCGCTGCTGCGTCTGGCGGAGCTCGAAAGCCACGCCGACAGGAGCCGGACCGGTGACCGCGGCCCAGGGGCATGACCGGCCCATGAGCACCGCCCTGATGCGTTCCGAGGCACGCCTGCTGGTCCCGGCCCTGATGTTCATCGCCCTGGTCGTGGCGGCGGTCGCCAGCCTCGGGACGCCGCTCATCACCAGCGTGGCGACCACGTTCCACGTCTCCCTCGACAGCGCGCAGTGGACGCTGACCATCGCCCTGCTCAGCGGCGCCGTCGCCACACCCGTCCTCGGCCGGCTCGGAGCCGGTCCGCACCGGCGGGCCACGATTCTCGCCACGCTGGCGATCGTCGTCGCCGGCAGCGCGCTCACCGTGCTGCCGCTGCCGTTCGCCTGGCTGCTCGCGGGCAGAGCGGCCCAGGGCGTCGGACTCGGTCTCACGGCGCTGATGATGGGCGTGGCCCGCGACCATCTTCCCGAGGAGCGCGGCGCGGCCACGATCGCCCTGATCTCAGTGGTCTCCATCATCGGAGCCAGCGTCGGCTACCCGCTGGCCGCGCTGCTCGCCGAGTTCGGCGGACTGCGGGCCGCCTACGGCCTCGGCCTGCTCGTCACCGCCATCGCCTTCGTGACCGCGTGGCGCTCCATGCCCGCAGCTCCCGAAGGCCGCTCCGCGCACGTGAACGCGGCCGGTGCGTTCCTCCTGGCGGGTGGACTGCTCCTCGTCCTGTTCCTGGCGGGCGAGAGGAGCCTGTGGAGCCGACACCTCGCCGGGGCGGTCGCCCTCGCCGTCGCCGCCGTACTCCTGCTCTGCGTCTGGACAGTTTCCGAACTGCGAACCAAGACGCCCTTGGTCGACGTCCGGGCGGTACGGCACCCGGCGGTCGCCGGGGCGAACATCGCCATGCTCGTCGGCGGGAGCGGCATGTACCTCCTGCTCACGCTCATCACCCGCTACGCGCAGACGCCGCACGGCGCCGGCTACGGCTTCGGGCTGACCACCTCCGTGGCGGGGCTGGTCCTCGTCCCGTTCTCCGTGCTGGGGTTCGTCGCCGGCAAGCTCACGCCGCGGGTCCGCGAACGGATCGACGGCCCCCTGCTCCTGGCAGGCAGCGCCGCCATCGTCGGCGGCGGGTTCGTCCTGTTCGCCACCGCCCGGTCCAACCTGGCCGAACTGCTCGCGGCCATGGGCCTGCTGGGCTTCGGCGTCGGCAGTTTCTCGGCCGCCATGCCCGGCGTCATCCTGGCCGGCACCCCCAAGAGCGAGACGTCGAGCGCCATGAGCTTCAACTACGTCGTCCGCAGCGTCGGGTACTCCCTGGGCAGCGCCATCGGCGGTCTGGTTCTGGCCGCCGGTACCGCCACGGGCCGTCTCTTCCCGGACGACGACGCCTACACGACCGCGGCGCTGGTCGGTGTCGCCGCGATGGCGATCACGACGATGACCAGCCTCGCCCTCGCCCGCCGACGCTCACCCGAGACCAACCCGTAAGTCACACGGACTCATTCCAACACTGGAGGTTCCATGCCCAAGGGCTACTGGGTCAGCGTCTACCCCACCATCGAGGACCCCGAGAGGCTTGATGTCTACAACGAACTGGCAGGTCTAGCCGTCGCGGCCGCAGGCGGGCGGGTGCTCGCCAGCATCGGCGGCCGGGTCGACGCATACGAAGCCGGAATCGCCGAGCGCGTCGTCCTGATCGAGTTCGACAGCTTCGAACAGGCGGTCGCCGCACGCGCGAGCGCGGCCTACCAGGAGGCGCTGGCCGAACTCCCCGACGGCTTCGAGCGCGACTTCCGCATCATCGAGGGCCTCGACTGACGCGTCAGGCGGACGGGTTCGGCGGGGCGCAGGTCCATTCTTCGTTGGGGAACATGCGGTACTTCAGAAGGCGGTCGACGCGGTCGGCCGCCTTCGCCGCGTCGCCGCAAGGGGAGAGGTAGCCGCCGCGTCCCTTTCCGGCCTCGAAGTAGCTCCAGGTGCCGCCCGGCGTCGCCCGGACGGTCACCACGGCTCCGACGTCCTCTGCCGCGCCGCTCGCGTACGCCCACAGCAGTGGGACCGGGAACCCGAATTCCGCCTTCTCGTACAGTTCCACGCACCGCCAGCCCTTGGGCTTCAGCGCGACCGCGAGCAGTTCCAGGTTTTGGACGGCCGCTTCGTCGCCCAATAACGTCCGCCACCGAAGCACGGCCTGCCAGCGTCCCACCGCCTGACGCACACCCATCTTCGGGCACCTTCCCACGAGTTTCGGCCCTCCACTCATCCGCGACCGTCACGCGCTCACGCGCGACCAGACCCATTTCCCGGCCGGATTGGTCGCCTTCACTCCGTACTCCGACGACAGCAGGCCCACGATCGGCAGACCCCGGCCGCCCGACCCGTCCTCGCATTCCAATGCCTCGGTGTCCGGGGCGATGTCACCGGCGAGGTTCTCCGCCGTCCGCTTCGGGATGGGCGGGACGTCCGAGGAATCCCACACCTCCAGGAGCACGCCGCGCGCCTCGCGCGTGAACCGGACGCGGATCTCCGGCCCGGACGTGTGCCGGATCGCGTTCGTGACCAGCTCACTGGCGATCAACGTGACGTCGTCGCGCAGTACCCCCAGCCCCCACGAGACGAGTCGTGACTCCACGAGCGTCCGGACCTGCCCCGGAGCCGTCTGCGCCGCCGGGATCCTCACGTCGAGCCCGGTGCCGAAGCCGACGGTGGCGCGTTCGCAGTCCATCACGACCACCTCGCCACGAGCGGCCCCTTGCGCGCGTCCACGCGGACGCCTCGTCGCGTGAGCTGCGCCGCCAGCTCCTCCAACGGCGTGCCCGTACCATCGTTCACTGGTCCGACTCCTTCCAGTCGGGCAAGGCCCTGGGCCGGTGAGGTAAGCACCGGCCCAGGGCCGTTCTTTTCCTGCGCCACGTGGTCACGCGGTGGCACTCTGTGTGACACAGCATGCACCCGTTGCGCTGGCTATGCAATATGCTCGACAAGAACAATTTGCCTTCACGGGAGACGGTTATGACGGGATCTCCGACCATGCGGCGACGACGTCTGGCGGCGGAGCTGCGACGAATGCGGACGGACGCGGGGATGTCGATAACGGAGGTGGTGGCGCAGCTCGGCTGGCAGGGGTCGAAGCTCTCCCGGATCGAGAACCGGCAGATCGGGGTCAGCACCGCAGATGTCCGAAAGCTCCTCGACCTGTTCGGCGTGGAAGACCCTCAGCAGGTGCGTCGCCTGGTGGAGATGGCGCGCAGGGCCAAAGAGCGCGGATGGTGGGAGTCGTACGGCACGACCCTGCCGACAGAGACTCGAACCATGATCGGTATCGAGGCGGAAGCCTCCATGATCCGCACCTACCAGCAGGCCCTCATCCCTGGCCTGCTCCAGACTCCCGACTACGCCCGCGCCGTGATTCGCGCGACGCGCCCCACCGACTCGCAAGAAATCATCAACGAGCGTGTAGAGGTACGGCTCGCTCGTCAAAGCCTCCTTGAGGAGAAGGAGACCCCGCAACTCTGGGTCGTGATCAACGAGGGAGCCATTCGGTAGGTGGTGGGGAGTCCAGCAACCATGGCGGCTCAACTCCGAAGCCTGACCGACGAGCGCGACCGGCTCAACGTTGTGGTCCAGGTCCTTCCATTCGCCGCCGGAGAGCACCCGGCCATGGTCGGCTCCTTCTCGATCTTCACCTTTCCGGCCGAGGACGAGACCGGGGCGGTCTACATCGAGACCATGAACAGCGCCTTGATCCTTGAGAAGCCGCACGATCTAGAGACCTACAGCGATGCCTTCGACCACATCCGCGCGGCGGCGCTGTCTCCAAGGGACAGCCGGGACCTGATCAGCGCACTCGTGGCGGATACGATCTAGACACAGGAAGGAGCCCATATGCGTACAGACCTGGCTAATGCGAAGTGGCGGAAGAGCAGCTACAGCGGGGGAACTGGGGACTGTGTCGAGGTGGCCGACTTGGCCGAGAGCATCGCCGTGCGCGACAGCAAGGCTCCTGCCGCTGGGCACCTGATGCTGTCCGTCGAGAGCTTCGCCCGCCTTGTAGCCCGCGTGAAGCGGGACGAGCTGGATTTCTGACCCCCACGAGCGTGCCCCGGCCCGGTGTGGTCGGGGCATTTTTGTTGGGGGAGCGTGCGTGCGTTCCGCTCCTCACTGGAGTTCAAGAGCGGAACTGTGCCTCTCGCCTGGTCGCGTTGTTCAGGCGTTGGTTGTCGGTTGGGGCAGATGGACGGTGGCGGTGAAGCCGCTGGTCGGGGCGGTGTCCACGGTTACTGTGCCGCCGTGGGCTTCGACCGCTGCCTGGACGATGGACATGCCCAGGCCGCTGCCATGCCTGGTTCTGGCTGCGCGGAAGAAGCGGTCGAATACGTGCTCGGCGTCGTCGGGGGCCATGCCTGGGCCTTCGTCGGCGACTTCCAGGACTGCTTGGTCGGGCTCCTGGCGGAGGGTGATCTTTACGGCGGCGTCCTGGGGGGTGTGGGCGCGGACGTTGGCCAGGAGGTTCGTGACGATCTGTGTCAGCAGGGCCTCGTCGCCCTCGATCGTGAGGTCGTGTACGTCCACATCTATGGGGCGTGTGGGCTGGACGGCGTGCAGGTCTGCGGCGGCGTCGCGTACCACGCGGGTCAGGTCCACCGGGGTGGCGTGCATTTCGGGGGTCTGGTCTAGGCGGGCGAGAGCGAGCAGGTCGTCCACGAGGCGGGCCATCCGGTCGGTCTCGGCGGTCATGCGGGCCATCGCCCGGTCCCGCTGCGGGCCGTCCAGCATGCCCTTGTCCGACAGCTGGAGGTAGCCGCGGATCGCGGCGAGCGGGGTGCGGAGTTCGTGCGAGGCGTCGGCGACGAAGCGGCGCAGCTGTGTCCCGCTGCGTTCGCGTATCTCGAAGGCCGATTCGATCTGGTGCAGCATCGTGTTCAGTGCGCTGCGCAGTTCCACCACTTCGGCGCTGGCCGGTGCTCGGGCCGTGACGCGGCGTGTCAGGTCGCCCTCGGCGATCGCCGACGCGGTCTCGACCATGTCACCGAGCGGGCGCAGCCTCCGCCGCGACTCCAGCTGGGACACCGCGGCCAGGACCAGCAGCAGGACGCCGCCCGCGCACACGTTCAGCAGGAGCAGGCGCCGCCCGGCGCGTTCCACCGGCTCCAGCGACAGCGCGAGCAGCACGTAGTTGCCGTCCGACAGCCGCATAGTCGTGACCCGGTAGGCGACGCCCTTGCTCCTGACCGTCGCCGGTTCGTCGTGGCGAGACGGGGCGCCTAGTGCTCGCGCGAGAGCCTGCTGGCGCTCGTCGGGGGGACGGTGGAGCGGCTGCGCCTGGCCGGTGCGGGAGAGCGGGATGAAGAGCAGGTCTCGGTCCGTGGGCGGTGTCGCCGCCGAGATCGGGGCGCCGAGGTCCGCGTAACGCTGGATGGCGGCCATGTTGGTGTTCACGGCTTGGACGGCGCCTCGCGCGTCGCGTAGGTCGTCGTCGACGGCGTTCACGAGGAAGCGTTCCAGCCCTTCCAGGCTCGCCACGCAGAAGAGCGCCAGTCCCACCGCGAACAGCAGCACGTTGGCGGTTGTGAGCTGCGCGCGCAGCGAGCGTGGACGCGTCCGGCTCATTCCACCGCCCGCAGTTGATAGCCGAGGCCGCGCCTCGTCACGATCAGCGGTGTTCCCAGCGGGTCCAGCTTGCGTCGCAGGTAGCCGATGTAGGTCTCGACCACGGTGGACTCTCCGGAGAAGCCGTACTTCCACACCTCGCGCAGGATCTCCTCCTTGGTGACGACACGCTCTGAGTTGAGCAACAGGTAGCGCAGCAGCGCGTACTCGGTTGGCGTGAGATCCACTAGGGTGCCTGCGCGTCGCACCGTGTAGGTCGCCTCCTCCATCTCCACGTCGCCGTGCCGCAGTGTTGACGGTGGTGGGCTCTGGCGGCGGGTGCGGCGCAGCACCGCGCGTACCCGGGCCACCACCTCGTCGATGTTGAACGGCTTGGTGATGTAGTCGTCGCCGCCCAGCGCGAGACCGCCGACGATGTCGGCCGGGGCGTCCCGGGCGGTCAGGAAGACCACCGGGACGTCCTCGCGTTCGTTGCGGACGGTCCGGCACACCTGCCAGCCGTTGCCGTCCGGGAGCATCACGTCCAGGAGCAGGAGATCTGGGTGGTGTTTGCGGGCCATCTCGACCGCTCGCGCCCCGGTCGCCGCGCGCAGCACCCGGAAACCGTGGAACTCCAGGGTGATGCGCAGGATGTCGGCCAGGCTCGGCTCGTCCTCGACCACGAGCACGGTCGGTGCTTCCAACGATGTCCCCCTTCGGTTCCCGCTGCCCTCCTCAGTATCGGGCAGGCAACGTTTCCGCAGCCTGCGAGCGGCTTCGGAGGATCTTGAGAATCGGTTGTGAAGACCCGCCAGGCCATGGCCGGACGCGTGGGCGGCGGTCGAAGCTGAGGCCCGTCCAGTTCTCTGACGAACATGACAGGAGCCTTCCCGTGGTCCTTCTGGCGCGCTGGTGCTTCCGGCATCGCCTCGTTGTTCTGCTGCTCTGGGTCGTCGCGCTCGGTGGCGCCGTCCTGGCCGGACGGCTGGCGGGCAGCGACTACTCCAGCGAGTTCAAGCTGCCCGCCTCCGAGTCCGTCCGGGCCGCGGAGCTGATGCAGGCGGCCTTTCCCGAGCAGTCCGGCGATACCGACGTCGTCGTCTGGCAGGTCGACGGTGCGGGCACCGTCAAGGACGCGGCCGTAAGCGACCGCGTGCAGTCCGCCCTTGACCGGATCGCCGCGCTGCCGGACGTCGGCCAGGTGGTGAGCCCCTACGGGACGGACGGCGCCGGGCAGATCAGCTCCGATGGGCGCACCGCCTACGCCCAGATCACCTACACCCGTTCGGCCGAGGACCTCGCCGCGGACCGGGTCGAGCAGGTCGTGGACACCGCCACGTCGGCGGCGGCGGCGGGGCTTCGGGTCGAGGTGGGCGGGCCGGCCGCGGGAACCACCGGCCAGCCGCCGTCCCATCTGGCGGAGTTCGTCGGGCTCGCCGCCGCCGCGCTCGTGCTCTTCCTGGCCTTCGGGTCGTTCCTGGCGATGCTGCTGCCGCTCGTCACCGCGCTGTTCGGCGTGGGGCTCGGGCTGCTCGGCGTCGGGCTGCTCAGCCACGCCATGGACGTCCCGGACGCGGCACTGCTGCTCAGCACCCTCATCGGGCTCGGGGTCGGCATCGACTACGCCCTGTTCATCGTCTCCCGGCACCGGGCCGGTCTCCGTGAGGGGCTGGCGCCGGAGGAGGCCGCGATCGCCGCCGCGCGCACCTCGGGACGGTCCGTCCTGTTCGCCGGGGCCATCGTCTGCGTCTCGCTGCTCGGCATGTTCGCGATGAAGCTGGACTTCCTGAACGGCGTCGCCGTCGCCACCAGCCTGACCGTCCTGCTGAGCGTCGTCGCCGCGCTGACGCTGCTGCCCGCCCTGCTCGGACTGCTCGGGACGCGCGTGCTGAACCGTCGCCAGCGCCGCAGCCTGCTCGCCGCCCCCGAGGGCGGCGGGGCGGACGGGCAGAGCGCCGTGCGCGGGTTCGCCGTGCGATGGGCCGACACCGTGCAGCGCCGTCCGAAGACCTTCGCGGCCGCCGCGCTGGTGCTGGTCGCCGTGCTGTCGCTGCCCGCGTTCGCGCTACGGCTCGGCATGAGCGACCAGGGCACGCTGCCGGAGTCCAACACCGCGCGCCGCGCCTACGACATGCTGGCCGACGCGTTCGGGCCGGGCTTCAACGGCCCGCTGCAACTGGTGGTGCGCCCGCGCGGCGAGGCCACGGAGGTGCCGCCGGACGCGCTGCAACGGCTCGTCGACGGCGTCGGCGCGACACCTGGCGTGGCGAAGGCCACCGCGATGCCGCTCCCCGGCCAGGGCGGTGGTGCGTCGCGGATGGCGGTGGTGCAGGTGATACCTACCACCTCCCCGCAGGACGCCAAGACCGACGCGTTGATCGACCGGCTCCGCACCGGCCCCGCTGTGCGCGACGGCTCGCTGGAAGTGCTGGTGGGCGGCGGCACGGCGCTCAACAAGGACCTGGCCACGGCGCTGACCTCCCGGCTGCCGCTCTTCCTCGGCGCGATCGTCGCGCTCGGCTCGGTCCTGCTCCTGGTGGCCTTCCGCAGCCTGGCGGTGCCGCTGCTGGCCGCGGTGCTGAACGTGGCGGCGACGGGCACCGCGCTGGGCATCACGGTGGCGCTGTTCCAATGGGGCTGGGGCACCGGCGTGCTCGGCATCGGCAAGCCGGTTCCAATCACCTCGTTCCTGCCGGTGATCATGATCGCGATGCTCTTCGGCCTGGCCATGGACTACCAGGTGTTCCTGACCGGCCGGATGCGCGAGGAATGGCTGCGGACCGGGGACGCGCGGCAGGCGGCGCACGCCGGGCTGGTCCGCGCCGGAGGCGTGATCATCTCGGCCGCGCTCATCATGATCTCGGTGTTCGGCGCGTTCGTGCTGAGCGGCGATATGGAGGGAATGCTGGTCGGCGCCGGGCTCGCGGGCGCCATCGCCGTGGACGCCCTCGTGCTGCGCGCCATGCTCGTCCCCGCCGTGATGACCCTGCTCGGCACCGCCGCCTGGTGGACCCCCGCACGCAACGCCCGAAGGTCGGGATCCGCGGCGTTGAGTCGGGGAGAATCGGAGGCATGAGGTATGTGCTGCTGATCTGCGATGACGAGGTGGACGCGCCGAGCAACGAGGAGCTCGCGGCCGATCCGGTGCACCGGGCGTGGGAGGCCGACCTGAGGCGGCGCGGGGCCGAGATCGTCGGGATGCGGCTGCGGCCGGTGGTGGACGCGACCACGGTGACCGTTCGCGAGGGGGAGACCCTCGTGTCGGACGGGCCGTTCGCCGAGACCAAGGACTTCGTCGGCGGCGTCGTGATCGTGGACTGCGAGAACCTGGACGAGGCCATCGAGATCGCGGCCGGCCATCCCTACGCGCGCCGGGGCGGGGTCGAGATCCGTCCTGTCTGGGAATGAGCGACGACGCCGTCCGGGACGCGGTCGACGCCGCCTACCGGGACGAGTGGGGCCAGGTCGTCGCGACGCTGATCGGCATGACGGGCGACTGGGACCTCGCCGAGGACTGCGCGCAGGACGCGTTCGCCCTCGCGCTGGCGAGCTGGGAGCGCGACGGTGTGCCGCGGAGGCCGGGCGCTTGGCTGACGACGGCTGCTCGTAACCGGGCGATCGATCGGCTGCGGCGGGACGCGGCGGGTGCGGCGAAGCTGCGGCAGCTCGCCGTGCTCGCCCGCGACCCGGACCAGGGGCCCGAGACCGACATCCCGGACGAGCGGCTGCGGCTGATCTTCACCTGCTGCCATCCGGCGCTGCCGTTCCCGGCGAGGGTCGCTCTCACCTTGCGCACGCTGGCCGGGTTGAGCACCGCCGAGATCGCCAGGGCCTTCCTGACCGCGGAACCTGCGATGGCGCAGCGGCTCGTCCGGGCCAAACGCAAGATCAAGGAGGCGGGGATTCCGTACCGGGTGCCGCCCGCCGATCTGCTGCCGCAGCGGCTCGCCGCCGTCCTCGCGGTGCTCTACCTGATCTTCAACGAGGGCTACGACGAGGAGGACGAGCGGCGGGCGCTGACGGCCGAGGCCATCAGGCTGGCTCGCGTTCTCGTCCGGCTGATGCCCGGAGAGCCGGAGCCGGGCGGGCTGCTCGCGTTGATGTTGCTGCACGAGGCCCGGCGCGCGACGCGTATGGACGGTGGTGTGCTGGTCACGCTGGAACACCAGGACCGGACGCGGTGGGACCGGGAGCTGATCGCCGAGGGGGTCGCGGTGCTCGACCGCGCGCTGGCGGCGCGGCGTGCCGGGCCGTACCAGTTGCAGGCCGCCATCGCCGGCTGTCATGCCACCGCGCCGGACGTGGCGAGCACGGACTGGACGCAGATCGCGAACCTGTACGGGGAACTGGGGCGGGTGGCGCCGTCTCCCGTTGTGGAGCTGAACCGTGCCGTGGCGGTTGCCATGGCGGACGGCATCCCGGCCGGTCTCAAGCTGGTCGACGAGCTGTCGGCGTCCGGGCGGCTGGAGGGCTACCACCTGCTTCCCGCGACCCGCGCCGATCTGCTTCGCCGGGATGGGCGGGTCGCGGAGGCCAAGGCGGCGTATGAGGAGGCGCTGAAGCTCGCGCCTACCGAGGCCGACCGGCGCTACCTCGCCGGGCGGCTCCGCGAACTCTGAACATTTCTTTGCCGGGGATGTCGATGTCGGGCGGGTGTCCTTCGTCGGTGGGGCGAAAGTCCAACCGAGAGGGAGGGAACCCTGATGAGCACCGACAAGACACCGCCGATGCCCGAGATCACCGACCGTGCCACCTTCCAGGCAAGGCTGGACGAGCTGCGGGTCCGGGAGAAGGCGCACACGCGCGCGGGCGACGCGATCGCGGCGGCCCGGCGCCGGCTGCCCATGGTCGAGGTGGACGCCACCACGCCGCTGGTCGGCCCGGACGGGCCCGTCACGCTGCTGGACGCGTTCGAGGGGCGTCGAATGCTGATCGCCTACTACATGATGTGGTATGAGGGCCGTCCCGCCGCCGAGCAGTGTGAGGGCTGCACGTACTACAACGGCAAGGTCCGCGAGCTGTCCTACCTGCACGCCGCGGGAATCACCTACGCCACGCTCTGCCAGGGACCGTACGAGGAAAGCGTCCGGTACCGGGACTTCATGGGCTGGACGATGCCCTGGTACTCCGCCCAGGACTCCGCCGAGACCCTGCTGGTCGGACGCCAGGTCGGCATGTTCCACCTGGTCGCCTACCTCCGCGACGGCGACCGCGTCTTCGAGACCTACTGGACGAACGGCCGCGGCGTCGAAGCCCTCGACAACAGCTATCCGCTCATGGACATGACCGTCTACGGGCGCCAGGAGGAGTGGGAGGACTCGCCCGAGGGCTGGCCGCACGACGGCTCGATCGACGGCGGGTTCTTCCGCATCGACGGACGTCCCGCGTCGCAGTGGCCCCGTCTGGCGGCCGGGTACTCCGACGACCTGGGCTCCGCCTGATGACCGCCGCCGAGACGAGCGGCGCTCTGACGGGTGGCGTCGCCGGCACGAGGCTCGCGCCACCACGCTTTACCGGCAGGCAGCGGATGGTGTTGCTCGTCCTGCTGGGCGCGGGATTCACGATGGCCGTCGACTTCTCGATCCTGAACGTCGCGCTGCCGGAGGTCGGCGCGGGCGTCGGGCTGGGGCTGACCGGCCTGCCCTGGATCACCTCGGCGTACGCGCTGCCCGCCGCGGGTTTCGCGCTGGTGTTCGGCCGCCTGGCGGACCTGTTCGGGCGCCGCAGGCTGTTCGTCGCCGGGATGGCCCTGCTCGTCGGGTCCTCGCTGCTCGGCGGCTTCGCCGTCAACCCGGAGATGCTGCTGACCGCGCGGGCGCTGCAGGGGTTCGCCACCGCGATGTCGATCCCCGCGACGCTGTCGCTGCTCACCACCACGTTCACCGAGGGCGCGCTGCGCGAGCGCGTCCTCGGCCTGAACGGGGCGCTGCTGTCCGGCGGGTTCACCGTCGGCGCGCTGGTCGGCGGGACCCTCGTCGGGCTGCTGGGCTGGCGGGCGGCGTTCTTCGTGAACGTCCCCGTCGCCGTGGTCATCCTGGTGGCGACGCCCATCCTGATCAGGGAGAGCAAGGCGGCCGGACGGACGCGGCTCGACCTGCCCGGGGCGGTCACCGTGTCCGGTGGCCTGCTGGCCGTGATCTACGCGGTCATCGAGCGGAGCGTCCCGGCCGCCGTGGCCGGTGTGCTGCTCCTGGGCGCGTTCTGGATGATCGAGCTTCGCTCGCCCGCGCCGCTCGCGCCGGTGCACATCCTCAAGCGGGCCACCGTGAAATGGGGCAACTACGCCGGGTTCATGATCTTCGCTCTGGAACCCGCGATGATCTTCCTGATGACGCTCTACCTGCAGCGGCACCTCGACTTCTCGCCGCTGGTCACCGGGCTGATCTTCGGTGTCCCCGGGCTGGCGTCGGTGGCCGCCGGGGTGATCGCCGGACGGGTCGTCGGGCGCCTCGGCAGCCGCACGGTCCTCGCCGTGGGGCTGGCGGTGCAGGGGCTGGCGACCGTCCCGCTGATCTTCCTCGGCGCGGACCGGCTGGCATTGGCCGTCCTGATCCCCGCCTTGTTCATCGGGTTCTTCGGGCATGTCAGCGCCATCGTCGCGTTCACGGTGACCGCGACGTCGGGCCTGCCGGACGAGCAGCAGGGCCTGGCGACGGGCCTGACCTCGATGACCCAGCAGGTGGCGCTGACCGTCGGCATCCCGATCATGGGCGCGGTAGCCGCGACGCAGGGGACGGGGCTGCCCGGCATCCACCTCGCGCTCGGCGTGATCGTGGCCGTGACGTTCGTGACCGTCGCCCTGGTCTGGTTCGGGCTGCGCCCGCGCGAGGGCCTCGGGAACCCCGCCTAGGAGGGCCAGACGGGCTTGCGTTTCTCGTTGAACGCCGCGATGCCCTCGCGGCGGTCGGCGGAGAGCGCGACGGTCCGCCAGGCGTTCTCCTCCAGGTCGAGGCCCGCCTCCAGGCTCACGCCGCCGCCGAGGCGCATGGCGCGCTTGGCCGCCCGGACGGCCACCGGGGAGTTCCCGGCGATCACGCCCGCGAGCGTGCGGGCCTCCTCGCGGGCCGTCCCGGCGGGCACCTTGCGGTCGGCGAGGCCGTACTCCACGGCCTCGTCGATCCCGAGGCGGCGGCCGGTGAACACCAGGTCGGCGGCCTTGCCGGGGCCGAGGCGGCGCAGCGCGAGCTGTGTCCCGCCGCCGCCGGGGACGAGCCCGACGCTCACCTCCGGCAGGCCGAACACGGCCGTCTCGTCCGCGACGATCATGTCGGCGGACAGCGCGAGCTCGCAGCCGCCGCCGAGCGCGTACCCGTGCACGGCCGCGACGACCGGCTGCGGCAGGCCCAGGACGCCGCTGAACGCGGCCCGCAGCACCGGCCGCTGCGCCGCGATCTCGGCGTCGGTCATCCCGTTGCGTTCCTTGAGGTCGGCGCCGACGCAGAACGCCTTCTCCCCGGCCGCGCTCAGCACCACCGCCCGGACGGACGCGTCCGCCGCCACCTCCGCGCAGACCCCGGCGAGCCGCCGCGCCATTGCCGTGGACAGGGCGTTGAGCGCCTCGGGCCGGTCCAGCACGATCTCCGCGACGTGCCCGTCGCGCCGCAACGTCACACCATCCATAGTGGGCACCCTAACGATCGTCGTGGTCGTGGGGTTGGATGGGTCGGGTGAGCGACTCACCATATGGCGATCTCGACCGGCCGCCCCTGCATGAGGCGGCGCTGCGGCGCGCGCTCGTCCGGGACGGCGGGCTGTGGCAGGACGTGCGGGTCGTGGCCGAGACGGGCTCCACCAACGCCGACCTCGCGGCGCGGGCCGCGGAGGGGGCGCCGGAGGGCAGCGTCCTGGTCACCGAGCTGCAGACGGCGGGCCGCGGCCGGCTCGGCCGGGCCTGGACGGCCCCGGCACGGTCCGGGCTGACGTTCTCGATGCTGCTGCGCCCGCGGGTGCCCGTGCCGATGCTGGGCTGGACGCCGCTGCTGACCGGTGTCGCCGTCGCGACCGCCGTCCACCGGATGACGGCCTGGTCGGAGAGCGGGGAGCGCTTCCTCGGCGAGGGCGCGGACGGGCAGGGCGGCGACGTGGCCATCGACGTCCGGCTCAAGTGGCCCAACGACCTGCTCGCCGGTGACCGGAAGCTGGCCGGGATCCTCGTGGAGAAGGCCGGGGACGGGGTCGTTGTCGGCGTCGGGCTGAACGTGGGGCTGCGGAAGGACGAGCTGCCCGTGGAGACGGCCACGTCCCTCGCGATCGAGGGGGCGCCGCTCAGTGATCGGGCGCCGCTGCTGCGGGCGATCCTGCGGGAGTTCTCGACCTGGTACCAGGAGTGGACGGCGCTCGACGGCGATCCGGAGACCAGCGGGCTCCGCACCGCCTACAAGGACCTGTGCACCACCCTCGGCAGGGAGGTTCGGGTGGAGCTGCCCGGTGACGAGTCCCTGACCGGGACGGCGCGAGACGTTGACGGTGCGGGGAGGCTCGTCATCGCCGGACCAGGGGGAGAGCGGACGATCAGCGCCGGTGACGTGGTGCACGTCCGGTGAACAGGCGAAGAGCATCGGCGGTCGACGCAATGAAGCGGTTGCTGATCTGCGACGATATGTCCGGATACCGAGTCACGACGCCGTCGCCGCGGCCCATGGCGGCGGCCGACTGAGGGGCGGAAGATGGCGGCCGGAATGCCGGATCCGAAGGAGATCGAAGAGCTCCTGCTGGGGGGCGAGCTGCGGTACAACCGCGTCGACGCCGTGCGCCTGGCCGGGGTCTCCCGGGAGTTCTCCGGACGGGTGTGGCGCGCGTTCGGCTACCCGTCGATGCCGGACGAGACGGTCGCCTACACCGAGGGCGACATCGCCGCCCTGGACCGCATCCGCCGCCTGATGGACGACGGCGTCCTCGACGAGGAGGGCGTGATCCGGCTCGTCCGGGCGTTCGGGCAGACCATGACCCGGCTCGCGGAATGGCAGGTCAGCCTGCTGCACAGCATGCTGACGCAGGACCCGCACGACACGCCGTCCGCCGAGGCCGTCCAGACGATCGTGGACGTCGCCGAGAAGCACATCGGCGAGTTCGAGCCGCTGGTCGTGCACGCCTGGCGGCGGCAGCTCGCCGCGGCCGGGACGCGCGCCCTCGCCGCCGCCGCGACCCGCGACAACGGCGACCCGGCGGGCCGTACCCCGGCCACCGTCGGGTTCGCGGACATGGTTTCGTTCACGCAGGTCAGCCGGGAGCTGGAGGAGATCGAGCTGGCCCGGATCGTGGAGTGGTTCGAGGAGACCGCCGCCGACATCATCGCCTCCTGCGGCGGCCGGCTGGTGAAGACGCTCGGCGACGAGGTCCTGTTCAGCGCGGAGACGCCGGAGATCGGCGCGGAGATCGCGCTGACGGTCGCGGCCGCCATCCAGGACGAGACCGAGGTCCCCGACGTGCGGGTCGGCGTCGCGCACGGGCCCGTCGTGCCGGTGATGGGCGACCTGTTCGGCACGACGGTGAACCTCGCGGCCCGGCTCACGTCCATGGCCCGGCCCGGCTCCGTCATGATCGACGGAGAGCTGGCCGCGCGGCTGGAACCGAGCCGGGCGTACGAGGTGACGCGGCTGGTGCGCCGTCCGGTCCAGGGGCTCGGCATCATCCAGCCGTACGTGCTGCGTCGCGCCACCGGAACGGGCACGGGCGCCGGGCCCGTGACGCTCGACGCCGTCTAGCCGAAGCTCGGCGGGGCCTGGCCGGGCCCGACCCGCCGGCCGGGGCCCGGCGCGGTTCAGACGGGCTTGATCGAGTCCTCGCCGGGGGCGTCGGTGAGGCGCTGCAGGTAGTTCTGCTCGCCGAGCGCCTGGACGAGGCTCAGCTCGGTCTCCAGGTAGTCGATGTGCTCCTCCTCGTCGGCGAGGATGTCCTCGAAGATCCGCGCGGACGTCACGTCGCCGCGCGAGCGCATCAGCTCGATGCCGGGCCGCAGCCGGGCCACGGCCTCCAGCTCGACGGCGAGGTCCGCCTCAAGCTGCTCGAAGACGGTCTGCCCGATCCGCAGGGTGCCGAGCTTCTGGTAGTTCGGCAGACCTTCCAGGAACAGGATCCGGTCGGTCAGCCGCTCCGCGTGCTTCATCTCGTCGAAGGACTCGTCGCGGGTGTGCTCGGCGATGCGGGTGTAGCCCCAGTTCGCCTGCATCTTCGAATGCAGGAAGTACTGGTTGATCGCCGTAAGTTCCGCGGTGAGCTGCTCGTTCAGCAGCGCGATGATTTCCCTGTCGCCTTCCATGACCCCCATGCTTCCATGATGGGTGGTTTCAGGACAGCACTAACCCCCCGCAAGGCGTGTGTCCGCCCGTCGCGGGCGGGCCGTGCGGGGGCCCGGAAGGCTCAGGCCGCGGTCTGTGAAGCGGCGCCCCCTTCGAGGGTCTCGGCGGTTTCGGCGACGATCGGTTCGGGGCCCTGGTCGGGGACGGCCGTGAGGTCGGCCGGGCCGCCGGTCAGGGCGTCCGCGAGCTCGCTCGCGGTCCGGTACTCGCTGACCATGGTGTGGATGCGCTTGGTGCACGTCCCGCACGCCGGCTTGAAGCCGCAGGCGGCCTTGACCTCCTTGGCCGTACGGCAACCGCTCGCCATGCAGCCGTTAACGTCGTCCTCCGTGACGGCGTTGCAGATGCAGACGTACATTCGGCCGATGGACCCCTTCGTGCGGTTCGCGCGCCCCCTCACCCGTCTGACCAGGAGAGCTTAGGGCACCCTCATTAAGGTTAGGCTCCCCTAAAGTAGCTCAGGTTTGTCCGTTCTGGCCAGAGCTCTCCCGATCGGTGTGATCCACCCCTCACGGGGAAGGGCTTCCCACGCGCGCTCCGCGGTGCGGGCTCGCGCGTCGCATGAGACTCGCGGGCCGCAGGAACGGAGGGCGGGACAGTGGCTCAGGTTTGGCCGGGCGACGCCTACCCTCTCGGCGCCCGGTTCGACGGGGCGGGCACGAACGTCGCCGTCTACTCCGAGGCCGCCGAGCGGGTCGAGTTGTGCCTGTTCGACGGCCCCGCGCATGACGGCGGCACCGTCGAGACCAGGGTCACGCTCCCCGAGGTGGACGGCTTCGTCTGGCACGGGTACCTGCCCGGCGTCATGCCGGGGCACCGCTACGGGTTCCGGGTGCACGGCCCGTACGAGCCGCGCCGCGGGCTGCGCTGCAACCCGGCGAAACTGCTCCTCGACCCGTACGCGCTGGCCGTCGAGGGCGCCGTCGACTGGGACGAGTCCTGCTTCGGCTATGAGTTGAGTGATCCGGCGTTCCGCAACGACGCCGATTCCGCCGCTCACACGATGCGGTCGGTGGTCGTCAGCCCCTACTTCGACTGGGGCGACGACCGGCCGCCGCGGATCCCGTACCACGAGACGGTGATCTACGAGGCGCATGTGAAGGGCCTCACCGCGCGGCATCCGGAGGTCCCGCCGGCGCTGCGCGGCACGTACGCGGGCCTCGCCCATCCGGTGATCATCGATCATCTGCGGTCGCTCGGGGTGACGGCGGTGGAGCTGATGCCCGTGCACCAGTTCGTCCACGATCACGCGCTGGTGGGCCGTGGCCTGCGCAACTACTGGGGCTACAACACGATCGGCTTCTTCGCGCCGCACGACGGGTACGCCTCGTCCGGGCGGCGGGGCGAGCAGGTGCTGGAGTTCAAGGCGATGGTCCGCGCCCTGCACCAGGCGGGCATCGAGGTCATCCTGGACGTCGTCTACAACCACACCGCCGAGGGCGACCACCGCGGGCCGACGCTGTCGTTCCGCGGCATCGACAACCGCGCCTACTACCGGCTCGCCGACGACGACGCCCGCTTCTACGCCGACACGACCGGCACGGGGAACAGCCTGCTGATGCGCAGCCCGCACGTCCTGCAGCTGATCATGGACTCGCTGCGGTACTGGGTGACGGACATGCACGTCGACGGGTTCCGCTTCGACCTCGCCGCCGCCCTGGCCCGCGACCTGCACGAGGTGGACCGGCTGTCGGCGTTCTTCGACCTCGTCCAGCAGGACCCGGTCGTCTCCCAGGTGAAGCTGATCGCCGAGCCGTGGGACGTCGGGGAGGGCGGCTACCAGGTCGGCAACTTCCCGCCGCTGTGGACGGAGTGGAACGGCAAGTACCGCGACACGATGCGCGACTACTGGCGCGGCGAGCCGGGCGCGATGCCCGAGTTCGCGTCCAGGCTGACGGGGTCGGCCGACCTGTACGCCGACGACGGCCGCCGCCCGAGCGCGTCGATCAACTTCGTGACGTGCCACGACGGTTTCACGTTGAACGATCTCGTCTCCTACGACCGCAAGCACAACGACGCCAACGGCGAGGGCGGCGCGGACGGAACCGACGACAACCGTTCGTGGAACTGCGGGTACGAGGGCCCGACCGGTGACCGGGAGGTCATCGCGCTGCGCGAACGGCAGAAACGCAACCTCCTGACCACGCTGTTCCTGTCGCAGGGCGTCCCGATGCTGCTGCACGGCGACGAGCTCGGCCGGACGCAGCGCGGCAACAACAACGCCTACTGCCAGGACAACGAACTCTCATGGGTCGACTGGACCGACCCGGCGCTCGCCGGAGGCGGCACGCTGCTCGACTTCGTCCGGCGGCTGTCCAGGCTCCGCACCGAGCACCCGGTGTTCCGGCGGCGGCGCTTCTTCAGCGGCGACCAGCGGACGCAGGACCGGCCGGCACAGACGTCCCGTGCCACCGCGAGATCGGAGGAGCTGCCCGACCTCGTCTGGTTCACCCCGGGCGGGGAGGAGATGGCGGGCACGGACTGGTCGGCCGGGTTCAACAAGTCCCTGACCGTGTTCCTGAACGGCGACGCGATCTCCGAGCCCGACCGGCGCGGCCGGCGGGTCGCGGACGACTCGTTCCTGCTCCTCTTCAACGCCCACGACGGCGACCTGACGTTCATGCTGCCGCC
This sequence comes from Actinomadura sp. 3N508, assembly GCF_044326375.1. Classification (NCBI taxonomy): domain Bacteria; kingdom Bacillati; phylum Actinomycetota; class Actinomycetes; order Streptosporangiales; family Thermomonosporaceae; genus Actinomadura; species Actinomadura sp. 3N508. The sequence continues at coordinate 911,258 of NZ_JBIRAX010000001.1, read as the reverse complement.
CGCCCCCTACGGAGAGCCGTGGACGAAGGCCCTCGACACCGCCGACCCCCTGCTCACCGAGGCGGAGTCGCCCGCCGTGAAGGCCCGCGAGACCGTCCGGGTCGGCGCCCGCTCGATCCAGGTCCTGCGCCGCGGCTGAGCCCATGCCCGCCCTACCGATCGACTCCATGTCCGCCGAACCCGCTCCCGAGGAACCGCTCCCCGGCGACGAACCCCCCGATGAGGAGACCGTGTCCGAGGACCACCTGGACGAACAGAACCTGACCGCAGACGACAGTGCCGTCCCGGCGGGGGAGGAGATCGCCGCGCCGCCGTCCGGGACGTACCGGCTCCAGCTCCGCGGGACGCCGGAAGGGCGGTTCGGATTCGCCGAGGCCGCCGCTCTGGCCCCCTACCTGGCGTCCCTCGGCGTGTCGCACGTGTACCTGTCGCCGATCCTGCAGGCGGCGCCCGGGTCCGCGCACGGCTACGACGTGATCGACCATTCCCGGCTGTCGGACGAGCTCGGCGGGTCCGAGGCGTTCGGCGCGATGGCGGCCCGCTTCCGGGCGCACGGGCTGAGGGTGCTGGTGGACGTCGTCCCGAACCACATGGCGATCCCTGCACCGCCCGACCTGAACCTGCCGCTCGCCGCCGTCCTCGCGGAGGGCCCGGACGGAGCCGGGTCGCCGTTCGCGAAGTGGTTCGACGTCGACTGGGCGGCGGGCGGCGGCCGGATCGTCCTGCCGGACGGCGGCGAAGCCGAGCCCAACTACCGGCGGTTCTTCGACATCGACGGGCTCATCGGGCTCCGCCAGGAGGACCCGGAGGTGTTCGAGCGCACGCACGCGCTGCTGCTGAGCCTGGTCGAGGAGGGCCTGGTGGACGGCCTGCGCGTCGACCATCCGGACGGCCTCGCCGACCCGCGCGGCTACCTGCGGCGGCTGGCGGACGCGGCCCCGGACGCCTGGCTGCTGGTCGAGAAGATCACCGCGGGGGAGGAGCGGCTGCCGCCGGACTGGCCGTGCGCGGGCACCACCGGCTACGACTCGCTCGGCATGATCGGCGGCCTGTTCGTCGACCCGGCGGGCGAGAAGCCGCTCACCGAGTACTACGTGTCGCTGACGGGCGGCCCGCGCGACTTCGACCAGGTCGAGCACGACTCCCGCCGCCATGTCGCCTCGCACGGCCTGAAACCGGAGATCGACCGGCTGGTGCGCGTCCTGCGGCGGGTCGTGGGCGGTGAGCAGAGGCCCGGCCTGGAACGGGCATTGGTCGAACTGCTCGTCGCCATGCCCGTCTATCGCGCGTATGTCATCCCTGGGGAGGACTCGTCGCAGCAGGCCGTGAACGTCCTGAACGAGGCCGCTCGCCGTGCACGCGCGCATCTGCCAGAGGAACTGCACGCAGACCTGGAGACGGTCCTCGACCTGGCCCTCGGGCGCGGCGAGCGCACCGATGCCGAGTTCATCGTGCGCTTCCAGCAGACTTCGGCCCCGCTCGCTGCCAAGGGCGTCGAGGACACGGCGTTCTACCGGTGGAACCGGATGGCCGCGCTGAACGAGGTCGGCGGCTCCCCAGACCGGTTCTCCGTCAGCCCAGAGGAATTCCACGCGCATTGCAGAAGGCTCGCTCGCGACTGGCCGTCCACGATGACGACGCTGTCCACGCACGACACGAAACGGGAGGAGGACGTACGGGCCTGGCTGTCCGTGCTGTCGGAACTGCCCGGCGAGTGGACGGAGGCAGTGGAACGCTGGCGAAACTGGGGTTCCACCCCATCCCCGCTGGAGCCGGACCTCGAATACCTCCTCTGGCAGACGCTCGTCGGCGCCTGGCCCCTCACCTCAGGACGGCTGGAAGAGTTCCTCATCAAGGCGATGCGCGAGGCCAAGACCCGCACCTCCTGGCTCGACGCAGACCTCGCCTACGAGGAGGCCGTCCTGGAGTACGCGCGGGGCGTTCTCGCCGATCCCGACCTGGTCACCGACATGACCTCGTTCGTCCGGAGGCTCGCCCCCTACGCGCGCGTGAACACGCTCGGGCAGAAGCTCGTCCAGCTGGCGATGCCGGGCGTCCCGGACGTGTACCAGGGCTGCGAGCTGACGGGGCTGGCGCTGGTCGACCCCGACAACCGGCGGCCGGTCGACTTCGGGCGCCGCCGCGAGCACCTCTTCCGCCTCGACACCGGGCGGCTGCCGAAGGAGGTCGACGACGAGAAGCTGCTGGTGACGTCGCGGACGCTGCGCCTGCGCCGCTCGCACCCCGGCTGGTTCGGGCCGGGCGCCGGGCACGAGCCGATCGCCTCGCGGGGGCCCGCCGCCGAGCATGTCGTCGGGTTCGCCCGCGGCGACGCGGTCGCGCTCGCCACCCGCCTGCCCGTCGGCCTGGAGCGGCGCGGCGGCTGGGAGCGCGGGACGCGGGTGGACGTCCGCCGCCAGGGCTGGCGCGACGTCCTCACAGGCTGCACGCACATGGGCCCGCTGCTGGACGCCGCCCGCGTCTTCGAGCACCTGCCCGTCGCGCTGCTCGTTCCCAGGGAGATGAACCGGTGAGCACCCGGTTCGAGGTGTGGGCCCCTCGCGCCGACCGCGTGGACGTCGTGACCGGCGATTCTGTGCGCCACCCCATGGACGGCTCCGATTCCGGCTGGTGGCGCACCGAAATCCCGGACGCCGCACACGGAACGGACTACGGCTTCGCCCTCGACGGCGGCGACGAAGTGCTCCCCGATCCGCGTTCCCCATGGCAGCCGGACGGCGTCCATGGGCCGAGCCGCGTCTACGACCACCAGCGGTTCGCCTGGACGGACCAGCACTGGCACGGACGGCCGCTCCCCGGAAGCGTCCTCTACGAAATGCACGTGGGCACGTTCACTCCAGAAGGGACGTTCGACGCGGCGGCAGAGCAGTTAGACCATCTCGTCGCGCTCGGCATAGACGCCGTTGAGCTTCTCCCCGTCGCCGCATTTCCCGGCCACCACGGATGGGGCTACGACGGTGTTCACCTGTGGGCGCCGCACGAACCGTATGGCGGTCCCGACGGGTTGAAGCGTTTTGTGGACGCCGCCCATGCGCGCGGTCTCGCCGTCGTCCTGGACGTCGTCTACAACCACCTCGGCCCGGACGGTAACCGCCTCGCCTCCTACGGCCCGTATTTCACCGACGTCCACCCGACCCCCTGGGGCGCCGCCGTGAATTTCGACCAGGAGGGCTCGGACGAGGTCCGCGACTTCGTCGTGCAGAACGCGCTGATGTGGCTGCGCGACTACCACGTCGACGGGCTCCGCCTGGACGCCGTCCATGCCATCACCGACCTCGGCGCCGTCCACATTCTGGAAGACCTGTCGTGCGCCGTGGCGTGCCTGTCGGCGCACCTTGGGCGGGAACTGTTCCTCATCGCCGAATCCGGCCTGAACGACCCGCGCCTGGTGACGTCCAGGGAGGCGGGCGGATACGGGCTGGACGCCCAGTGGAGCGACGATTTCCACCATGCGCTGCACGCCGCGCTGACCGGCGAACGCCAGGGCTACTACTGCGACTTCGGGCCCCTGGAGACGCTGAAGAAAGCGTTGACGAACGTCTTCGTCCACGACGGGAACTGGTCGGATTACAGGGGGCGGCGCCATGGGCGCCCGGTCGACGTCCAGAAGACGCCCGCGCACCGGTTCCTCGGCTTCCTGCAGAACCACGACCAGGTGGGGAATCGGGCGGCGGGCGAGCGGATCGGAACCGTCCTGGAATCGTCCGGGATATCCCCGTCGATGCTCAAGGTGGGCGCGGCGCTCGTCCTGCTCGCGCCGTTCACGCCGATGCTGTTCATGGGCGAGGAATGGGGCGCGTCCACCCCGTGGTGCTATTTCACCGACCACCAGGACGCGGACCTGGCGCGCGCCGTCAGCGAGGGGCGCCGCCGCGAATTCGCCCGCGACGGCTGGTCCGGCCCGGTCCCCGATCCACAGGCTGTGGAAACCTTCCGGCGCTCCGTCCTCGACTGGTCCGAACCTGACCGCCCGCACCATCGCGATCTCCTCGACTGGCACCGGGCGCTCCTCGCTCTCCGCCGGGCCTGGCCCGAGCTGAACGAACCCCGCCTCACCGAGACGGCCGTCGAGGTGGACGACACCGCCCGATGGCTGACGATGCGGCGCGGCCGGGTGTGCGTCGCGGCGAACCTCGGCAAGCTTCCCGTCGTGCTCCCCGCCGCCCCGCCCGGAGCGTTCCCGCCGGCCACTCCGCCCCGCCTGCTGCTCTCCTCAGATCCGGGTATTCGCCTCGATGCCGACAAATTCGGCGATTCTGAAATGATATTCGTCGAGCTCCCGGGCGCGTCGGCCGCGATCTTCGGCTGACCTCGCGCCACGCCCGGGCGGCCAAATGTCGGGAGCATCCGGATTATGCCGGATATGCGGTATTCGTGGATGTACTATGAGTGGCAAACCGCAGGTCAAGAGCGCGGCGGCAGCGGGGCAATGTTCAAGAATGGTCATACGATCGGTTCATGACCTCAGTACTGCTCGCCGAGGACGACACGTCCATCTCCGAGCCTCTCGCCCGCGCGCTGCGTCGCGAGGGGTACACCGTCGAAGTCAGCCCGGACGGCCCGCAGGCGCTGGAGCGGGCGCTCGGCGGCGGGGTTGACCTGATCGTCCTTGATCTCGGCCTTCCCGAGCTGGACGGCCTTGAGGTGGCCCGCAGGGTGCGGGCCGAGGGGCACGGCGTGCCCATCCTGATCCTGACCGCCCGTGCCGACGAGGTCGACACCGTCGTCGGTCTTGACGCGGGCGCCGACGACTACGTGACCAAGCCGTTCCGGCTGGCCGAGCTGCTCGCGCGGGTGCGTGCGCTGCTGCGCCGGGGCAGCACCGAGACACCGATCGTCCAGGGGGTGCGGATCGACGCCGAGTCGCGCCGCGCCTGGATGGGCGAACAGGAGCTGCAGCTCACCACCAAGGAGTTCGACCTGCTGCGCGTCCTCGTCCGCGACGCGGGCAAGGTCGTGACCCGCGAGCAGATCATGCGCGAAGTGTGGGACACCAACTGGTGGGGTTCCACCAAGACGCTCGACATGCACATTTCCTGGCTGCGCCGCAAGCTCGGCGACGACGCCGGCAGCCCCCGCTACATCACGACGGTGCGGGGCGTCGGCTTCCGGTTCGAGCGCGGCGACTAGCACCGGCCGCCGCGGGCGTGCGGCACGCCGGGGGCCTTCCCGAGAGGCCCCCGGGGTGACGTGCCGCACGGTCCGCGGCCCCACCCTCGAAGGAGCCCCTGATGAGGCGCCGACTCCTCCTGTCGACGCTCGCGGTGGCGGTGGTCGCGATCCTGTCGCTCGGCATACCCCTCGCCTACGCCGCACACAAGCTCGTCTACGAGGAGGCCGGCCGGTCGCTGTACCGCGAGGCTGCCTCCATCGCCGGCGGTGTCGGCTTCAGCCTGGAGACCCGCCGGCCGATCACCGGCGAGATGATCGCGCGGGAGTACCCGGGCCGGCACATCTCGATCACGCTGCCGGACGGCCGGACGCTCACCGCGGGACCGCCGCGGCGCGGGCACGTCCTCACCGCCACGCAGGCGGAGGGCGCGGTCCGCGTCCGGGTGTCGCGGCCGGAGGCGGAGGTCCGCGCCGACGCGCTGCGGCTGATGCTGCTCATCGCCAGCCTCGCGCTGCTCGGCGTCGCCGTCACCGTCGGCCTGGCGATGGTCCAGGCCCGCAAGCTGACGCTGCCGCTGATCGACCTCGCCGAGACCGCCGACCGGCTCGGCACCGGCAACGCCCGGCCGCGCCGCCGCCGCTACGGCGTCCCGGAGGTCGACCGGGTCGCGGAGGTGTTAGACCGCAGCGCGGTCCGCATCGCCGATCTGGTCGCGTCCAGCCGCGAGTTCGCCTCCGACGCCAGCCACCAGCTCCGCACGCCGCTGACCGCGCTGTCCATGCGGCTGGAGGAGATGATCGAGGCGGCCGACTATCCCGACGTCGTCCGGGAGGAGGGCGCCGCCGCCGTCACGCAGGCCGAACGGCTCGTCGCGGTCGTCGAGCAGCTGCTCGCCCGCGCCCGGCACGACCGCACCGGCGGCGCGGTCGCCTCGCCCATCGACGAGATCATCGCGCAGCAGGTCGAGGAGTGGCGGCCGATCTTCCGGCGGGACGGGCGCGACGTGCGGATCGTCGGCGAGCAGGGCCTCGTCGGGATGACCAACCCCGAGGGCCTGTCCCAGATCGTCGCGACGCTGCTGGACAACTCGCTGATGCACGGCGCCGGGACGGTGACCATCCACACCAAGCCGGGCGCGAGCGGGGTGGTCGTCGAGGTCGGCGACGAGGGCGCCGGGATCCCGCCCGAGCTGGAGCCGCGGATCTTCGAGCGGAGCGTCAGCGGCGGCCGCGGCACCGGGCTCGGGCTCTACCTGGCCCGCTCGCTCGCGATCGTGGACGGCGGGCGGCTCGAACTGATCCAGTCGCGCCCCGCCGTGTTCGGCGTCTTCCTCCGCCAGGCCGCCGAGGCCCGCCTCGCGGCGGAACGGGTGGTGATGGGGCCCGCCTGAGCGGGGGCCGCCGGGGCCGCCGGGGCCGCCTGAGCGCGGGGCCGCCTAGATCTCGGCGTAGTCCTCGGCGGTCTGGTCGAGGGGGTGGCCGAGCCGCGGGGACGGCGCCGGGCGGTCGCCGCTCGCGCGGTGCGCGCCCGGGCCCTCCGGGGCGGGCTCGGCGGCGGGGTCGGCCGGGTCGGCGGGCGGTGCCTCCGGGAGCCCGGACGCCGGGTCGACCTGCGGCGCGGTCGCCGGCAGGAACACCCACTTCTTGTACGACCAGAAGCGGAACAGCGTCGCCACGCCCGTCCCGACGACGAGGGAGGCGTTGTAGGAGATCGGGCCGTCCAGCTTCAGGACGTAGTGCGTGAACCCGATGAACAGCTCCGTGATGACCAGCCCGACGCCGTTCAGGCCGAAGAACAGGATGTACTCGCGGCCGAGCCCGGTGCGGTCGCGGTGCCGGAACGTCCAGTAGCGGTTGGCGAGGTAGGAGAACGTCGTCGCGACGATCGTCGCCACGCCGTTGGACGTCAGCGGCCCCACCCCGAGCCCGGTGTGCAGGGCGTTTCCGATCACGACGGTGATGACGAACGCGATCGCGCCCACGCTGCCGAACTTGGCCAGCTCCCGCACGAGGTGCGCGAACTGCCGATGGATCTTGGCGACCAGGCTCACGAAAGGGAACCGTCCTTCCGGACTTCGTCTGTGCGCCGCGGCCTGCGCGGCGGCTACTGCGGGAGCATCACGAGGATAGACGCATGCGGCCCGTGGGACGTCGGAACATGAACGTTTCACGCCGTCCGAGCGTTCCATGCCCATAACCCCGACCTCCACACACACCGCATTTGACGCGGGGGCCGGGCGGTTCGTTCGCGCCGTCCGGCCGATAGCCTTCTGACGTGACGAATCCAGCCAAACCCGTGGTGGGGCCCATGGTAGGGATGGCGGGCGGCGGCCAGCTGGCCCGGATGACGCAGCAGGCCGCGATCGGCCTCGGCGTGTCGCTGCGCGTGCTCGCCGGGTCGGCCGACGATTCGGCGGCCAAGGTCGTCTCCGGCGCCCGGATCGGCGACGACCGGTCCATCGACGATCTTCTATCGTTCGCCCAGGGCTGCGACGTCGTGACCTTCGACCATGAGCACGTCCCGGGCCCGCACATCCAGAAGTTGGAGTCGTCCGGGGTGCCGTGCCGTCCCGGATCCGCCGCGCTGGCCCACGCGCAGGACAAGCTCGTCATGCGCGAGCGGCTCACCGCCATGGACGTCCCGTGCCCCGCGTACGCGCACGTGCCGAGGTCCGCGGCGCTGGAGACGCTGGAGGGCTTCGCCCGCGACCACGGCTTCCCCCTTGTGATCAAAGCCACCCGCGGCGGCTACGACGGCAAGGGCGTCTGGGTGCTGGACGCCCTCGACGCCGCGGGCACCGAGCTGATCGGCGAGCTGCTGTCCCAGGGCGTCGACCTGATGGTCGAGGAGCACGTGCCGTTCACGCGGGAGCTGGCCGCGCTCGTCGCGCGCTCCCCGTACGGGCAGGGCGCCGCCTACCCGATCGTGGAGACCGTCCAGGAGGGCGGGATCTGCGTCGAGGTGATCTCGCCCGCGCCCGGCCTGCCCGGCGATGTGGCCGCCGAGGCGCAGCGCCTCGCGCTGGCCATCGCCGCCGAGCTCGACGTCGTCGGCCTCCTCGCGGTCGAGCTGTTCGAGACCCCGGAGGGCCTGCTCGTCAACGAGCTGGCGATGCGCCCGCACAACTCCGGGCACTGGACGATCGAGGGCGCCCGGACCTCGCAGTTCGAGCAGCATCTGCGCGCCGTCCTCGACCTGCCGCTCGGATCCACCGAGCCCACCGCCCCGTACACGGTCATGGCCAACGTGCTCGGCGGCGACGACCCTGACGTCTACGCCCGCTACATCCACGTGATGGCGCACGACCCGGCCGTCAAGGTGCACATGTACGGCAAGAAGTCGCGTCCCGGCCGCAAGATCGGCCATGTGACCGCGCTCGGCGACGATCTCGCGGACGTCCGCGAGCGCGCCCGCCACGCCGCCGCCTACCTGCGGTGGGGCACCCGGATGAAGGAGCGGGAGGGACGGTCATGACGGAGCCGGAGCCGCTGGTCGGCGTGGTGATGGGCAGCGACTCGGACTGGCCGGTGATGCAGGACGCGGCCGCGGCGCTCGACGAGTTCGGCGTCCCCCACGAGGCCGACGTCGTGTCCGCGCACCGGATGCCGCGCGACATGATCGCCTACGGGGAGGACGCGGCGGCCCGCGGGCTGCGCGTGATCATCGCGGGCGCGGGCGGCGCGGCGCACCTGCCGGGCATGCTCGCCGCGGTGACGCCGCTGCCGGTGATCGGCGTGCCCGTCCCGCTGAAGTACCTCGACGGGATGGACTCGCTGCTGTCGATCGTCCAGATGCCCGCCGGGGTGCCGGTCGCGACCGTCTCGGTCGGCGGCGCCCGCAACGCCGGGCTGCTCGCCGTCCGCATCCTGGCCGCCTCCGACGAGGATCTGCGCGCCAAGATGGCGGTCTTCCAGCGAGATCTCTACGGGCAGGCCAAGGCGAAGGGCGCGCGGCTCCGAGACAGGATCTGAGCGCCGCGGAGCAGCACCCGTGTCATAGGTGTGCAGGTCAGCGGCGCAGGGCCCACTCGACGGCCGGGCACCGGTTCATCACGACGTCCAGCCCGGCGTCCTTGGCCCGCCGCGCCGCCGCCTCGTCGATCACCTGGAGCGGCAGCCACACCGCCTTCGCGCCCGCCGCGATCGCCTCGTCCACCACCTGCCCGGCATGCTCGGCGCGCCGGTAGACGCCGACGACGTCCACCTGCGAGGCGTCCGGGACCTCGGCCAGCGACGCGTACCCGCGCTCGCCGTGCACCTCCCGCGCCGCCGGGTGGACGGGAATGATCCGCTTGCCGCGCTCCTGCAGCAGCCGCGCCTGGGTGTAGACCTCGCGTTCGGGATTGTCGCCGAGCCCGACGAACGCCCACGTCTTCGACTCGTTCAGCAGCCGCCGGATCACGTCCTGGTCGGCGAAGGCATCAACCATGTCCACGACAACCGCTTTTGCGTCCCTTTGCTTCCCTTCTGGGGCTTCAGGGACGTCCCAGGGCCCGGTAGTTCCAGCCTGCGGCGCGCCACCGCTCGGGGTCGAGCGCGTTGCGCCCGTCCACGATGTTGCGCTCGGCGACGACCTCGGCGAGCGCGGACGGGGCCATCTCCCGGAACTCTTCCCACTCGGTCAGCAGCAGCACGACATGGGCGTCGCGCGCCGCGGACAGGGCGGACTCGCCGTACTCCAGGGACGGCTGCGCCTGGCGCGCGTTCCGCATCGCCTGCGGGTCGTACACCGTCACCCGCGCGCCCTGGGCGCGGATCGACGCGGCCACGTCGAGGGCGGGCGAGTCGCGGACGTCGTCGGAGTTCGGCTTGAACGCGGCGCCGAGGACGCCGACCGTCCGTCCGGCGAACGAGCCGCCGAGCAGCCGGCGGGCGAGGTCCACCATCCGGATCCGGCGCCGGATGTTGATCTCGTCGACCTCGCGCAGGAACGTGAGCGCCTGGTCGGCGCCGAGCTCACCGGCGCGGGCCATGAACGCGCGGATGTCCTTCGGCAGGCAGCCGCCGCCGAACCCGAGGCCCGGCCCGAGGAACTTGCCGCCGATCCGGTCGTCGTAGGACAGCGCCTCCGAAAGCTTCGTCACATCGGCGTGCGCGGCCTCGCACACCTCCGCCATCGCGTTGATGAAGGAGATCTTGGTGGCGAGGAACGCGTTGGCCGACACCTTGACCAGCTCCGCGGTCGCGTAGTCGCTGGTGATGAACGGGGTACCGGCGGCGATCATCGTCCGGTAGATCTCGCGCAGCGCCTTCTCGGCGTGCTCGGCGGCGCCCTGGTCGCCGGGCAGCCCGGCGACGATCCGGTCCGGGTGCAGGGTGTCCTGGACGGCGAAGCCCTCCCGCAGGAACTCGGGATTCCACGCCAGGACGGCGTCGCCCCCGGCAGGGGCCGTCTTCGCGAGCGTCTCGGCGAGCCGCGCGGCCGTCCCGACCGGCACCGTCGACTTGCCGACGATCAGGCACGGCCGGTGCAGCAGCGGCGCCAGCGAGGAGATCGCGGCGTCGACGTAGGAGAGGTCGGCCGCGTACTCCCCGGCCTTCTGCGGGGTGCCGACGCACAGGAAGTGGACGTCGCCGAACTCCGCCGCCTCCGCGTACGACGAGGTGAACCGCAGCCGCCCGCTCGCCAGCCCCCGGCGCAGCACCGGCTCCAGCCCGGGCTCGTAGAACGGCAGGTCACCGGCCGCGAGGCGGGCGATGCGCTCCTCGTCCACGTCGAGCCCAAGCACCTCGAAGCCGAGGTCGGCCATGCAGGCCGCGTGGGTGGCGCCGAGGTACCCGGTTCCGATGACCGTCAGCCGGTAGGACAAGGGCCTGCTCCTCTCGCGTTTCGCTGTCGCCGACTAGCGGCCTCTCTGAACAGGTGCCCACTGCGGGCGGGTCAGTACATCGACCGCGGCAGTGTACTGACCGGTAAACGGGAGCGGTGCACCTGCCCGAATGGTACGGCGACAGCAGACGGGGTGGTGGCCCGCGGCCACCACCCCGTCGTGTTGCTTCCTCTGTCTCTCCGGTCAGGCGTGGGAGATGTTGAGGACGATGCTGCCGTCCTTCGCCATGCGCGGGCTCAGGATCAGGCCGTTGTAGGACGCCATCGACCCCGGCTGGGACGCGTCGGCGGACGTCCGCGTCTGCGACTTGCCCCGCGTCGTGGTGAAGGTCACCTGGCTGCCCTGGACGTCGATGCGGATCGGGCCCATGCCGAACTTCCGGTCGAGCGCGATCTCCTGGCCGTCCTTGACCTGGACCTCGCACCGCGCGTCCGCGCACGCCTCGAGATTGGTGCCGTCCTTGGCGACGGGCTTGGCGGCCGGCTCCGCCGCGGGCTTGGCGGCGGGCTCGGTGCGGGGCTTGGCGGGCTGGGCGGCCGGCCTGCCCGGCGCGGCTTCGTCCAGGTTCGGCGCGGCCTCCGTGTTCGGCTGGTCCTGTGCCTGCGGCTTGTTCTGGGCGTTCGGCTGGTTCTGCGCCGCAGGCTGGTTGTGCGCGTTCGGCTGGTTCTCCGCCCCGGGCTGGTTCTCCGCCCCGGGCTGGTTCTGGGCCCCGGGCTGGTTCTGGGCTTCCGGCGGTGTTTGCGCTGCCGGCGGACTTTGGTCGGTCGGTTGTGCATGCGCGTCTGGTGCTGGCGCTTCCGCATCCGGCGCGGGCTCGGAGTTGGACGCGTTCCCCGCGTCCGGCGGGGACGGCGGCGGTGCGGCGAGGGCGGCGCTTGCGGTGCCTATGGAGGCGGTGAGCGCCAGCGCGGCGGTCGTCGTGAGCAGTCCGAATTTCCTTGTCGACATTCTGTGAGCTCCTGACGAGTGACTACTCTCTGTCAACATCGATTGTTACCCACAGTGTTCGATCAAGAACACGGAGTGCTGCGGCGTGTCGCCGCGGGTTTTCTACGCAAATGGACGTTCGTCGACAAGAAGTGTTTGCAGGACGCGCCCGAATTCCCCGGACGAATCGGCCATCGTCGCGCCGCACAGCGCGCTTCCGTCGGGGCTCGCGTCCAGCGACGCGTCCAGGCACAGCCACTCGCCGACGGGGTCGCGGTGCAGGGCCACCGTCAGGTCCGTGTTGATGATCAGCCATTTGCCGAGGTCGAGCTGGCTGCCGACGCCGGACGCGCTGTCGGCCAGCGTCAGCGCGCGCACCAGCGGCGTGTCCGGCTCCCCGGCGACCAGCGGGATCCGGGACCGCGCCCAGGTCGTGCCGGGGCCGGGCTCGCCGAAGGAGCCGGCGACCGGACGCCATTCCATCGCCGCGAGGTAGCCGTGGACGTGCAGGCCGTGCCACTCCTCGAACGGGGGAGTGAGCTCCGGAACGGGCGGCGGCGGGGGCGCGTGGACGACGGGCTCCAGATGGGACGGCGCGCCCATGATCCGCCAGGCGCTCGCGCGCACGACCGTGCGGCCCTCGTGGCTCAGCTCCCCTTCGAGATACGCGATGCGCCTGCCTGGCCGGACGACGCGGACCGCGACCTCCAGCGTCGCCACCGGGACGGGGTTGAGGATCTCGACCGTCACCCGCGCGACCCGCGTCCCGGGGACGGGCTCGTGCCGCTCGAAGGCCCTCCCCATCAGGCCCGACACCGGTCCGCCGTGCTGGAGGTCGGGGGACCACGGGCCCGCCGTCGCCGGGGTGCTGGCGAACCGTCCGCCGCCGAGCGGCTCGTAGAACGTCTCGGCGGGCGGCCTGCCGCCGGGCGCTTCGCTCATGGGGCTCCCTCCTGATCTAGAAAACCATTCTAGATCAGGGTCATCCGCAGAGTTTCTGGGTGGCGGTGTCGGTGTCGATGCCGTCGTCGGGGGACGCGCTCGGCGACGCACCGCCGCCGCCCGCCTCGACCTTCTCCACACCGGACCAGTTCGCGCCGACCATGACCTGGAGCCTCGACCCGAGCGCGTCGATCCGCTTCAGCTTGGCGTTCGGGATCGCGGCGGCCAGGGTCTTCGCGGCCTCCGCGCCCTCCGGGCCGTACTGGATCTGCGTCGTCTGCAGGCCGCGGCGCGCCACGCCGGGCACGACCGTGGTGCGGAAGCCCAGCTCCCGCAGCTCCCCGCCCGCCCTCGTCGCCAGGCCCCGCGTGCCGATCGCGTTCAGGACGCGGACGGAGATGTCGTCCGGCGGAACCGTCAGCCGGTCCTCGGGCTTCTGCGTCGTCGGCGGCGCGCTCGGCTTCTTCGTGTGCTCGTCGAGCGGCTGGTCCCGCCGGATCTTGGTGAACAGGTCGCGCGCCTTGCCCTGGTCCCACTGGACGACCGACTGCGGCGCCGGCGTGTTCCACAGCACGGCGTTGTACCCGGGATTCGCGAGCGGGATCTTCGCGAACGTCAGGTCGTCGGTCTTCAGGTCCTTCATCTGCTCGGCGAGTTTCGGCAGGTTGTCGGCCAGTTCCGAGTCGACGCGCAGCGACTTCAGCGACGCCTTCAGGAACCGCGTCGACTTCACCGGGTCGCTGAGCGTCCGCGTCGACAGCGCCTGCTTCATCATCGACGCCATGAACTGCTGCTGCCGGTCGATGCGGCCGAGGTCGCTGCCGTCCGACAGCGTGTAGCGGGCGCGGGTGAACGAGAGCGCCTGCAGGCCGTCCACGTGCGACTTCCCGGCGGGGAGCCGGAGCCCGCTCTTCGGGTCGTTGACCGGCTTCTCGGTGCACACGTCCACGCCGCCGAGCGCGTCGACCATGCGCACGAACCCGTAGAAGTTCACCTCGACGTAGTGGTCGATGGAAACGCCCGTCGCGCGCTTGACGGTGCTGACCGTGAGGTCGGGCCCGCCGAACTGGTACGCCCAGGTCAGCTTGCCCGGACGGGACGGGATCCGCGCCCCCTTCGCGCCCTCCGACCCGTTCGACTTGTGCGCCGGGATCATGACGTAGGAGTCGCGCGGGAGGTTCACCACCGACACGCTGTCGTGGTCGCGGGAGATGTGCACCAGCATCATCGTGTCGGACCGCTCGCCCGGCTGGTGCCCGAGCTTGGCCGCCTTCTGCTGCGCCTTCGTCAGCCCGTCGCGCCGGTCGACCCCGGCGACCAGGATCGTCATCGCGCCCTTCGGGGCGTCCTTGCCACGGCCGAGCCCGCCGACCGACACCTCGTCGATCAGCCCGGTGACGTAGTTCTGGAACGCCCACGCGCCGCCCGAGGTCAGCAGGACGACCGCCGACATCGCCCCGGTCAGCGTCAGGAACCGCTTCTGCCGCCGCGCGCTCATCGCCGCCCGCGGGCTCAGCCCCCGGCCCGGCCGGCGCGGGCCGCGCGGGCCCTCCACCGAGACGCGCGGCGCGGGCATCCCCTCGATGGTCACGCCCTCGATGTCGCCGTCCGCGTCGGCCGGGGAACCGGCCGCCGGGCCCGCCCCCGGCCCGCCCGGACGGGGCCGGAAATAGCGCTCCAGCGGATCGGCGTCCGGCGGGTCGCCCGCACCGCGACCCGAGTCGTACCCGTCTGCCATGCCGCCCGCCGCCTCCCGAAGACGTCGTTCTGCCGCGAATCCCCACCACTCTAAAGTGGGGGACACCCGTCCGTTCGCTACCTGGACATCGTGTCCGTGCAGTAACGTGGCGCCGTCTTGCCCACACCGCGCCCCGCGAGCACATATGAACCCGTCTCCCCATGCCCAGAGCGCCACGCAGCAGGAAACGAAGCAGGAAACACAGCACGCAGTGAAACCCCGCAGCGATTCCGGTGAACGGACCTGGCCGGCGGTGTCGGTGGTGATGCCGGTCCTCAACGAGCAGCGGCATCTGGCCGACGCCGTCCGCGGCATCCTGACCCAGGACTACCCGGGCGAGCTCGAGCTCGTCCTCGCGGTCGGGCCGTCCCGCGACCGGACCGAGGAGATCGCCCGCAAGCTCGCCGCCGAAGACCCGCGTGTCCTCGTCGTCGCGAACCCGACCGGCCGCACCCCGCAGGGCCTCAACATCGCGATCAAGGCGTCGCAGTACTCGATCATCGTCCGGGTGGACGGGCACTCGCTGCTCCCGGCCGACTACGTCCGCGCCGGGGTCGAGACCATGGAGGAGACCGGGGCCGACAACGTCGGCGGGATCATGGCGGCCGAGGGCGTCACCGGTTTCGAGAAGGCCGTCGCGCGGGCGATGACGTCCAAGCTGGGCGTCGGGAACGCCCGCTTCCACACCGGCGGCGAGGCGGGCGACGTCGAGACCGTCTACCTCGGCACGTTCCGCCGCAGCGCCCTCGACCGCGTCGGCGGCTACGACGAGACGTTCACCCGCGCGCAGGACTGGGAGATGAACCACCGAATCCGGCAGACCGGCGGCCGGGTGTTCTTCACGCCGCGGATGCGGGTGACCTACCGTCCGCGCCCCAACCTGCGGGCCCTCGCCAAGCAGTACTTCCACACGGGCCGCTGGCGGCGCGTCGTCGGGCGCGAGCACCAGGGCACGCTGAACTTCCGCTACCTGGCGCCGCCCATCGCCGTGGTCGCGATGACCGCCGGTGCGATCGCCGGCGCGTTCGGCTTCTGGCCCGGCTGGATCGTGCCCGGCGGGTACGCCGCCGCGATGATCGCCGGGGCGGCGGTGGAGGGGCGCGGGCTGCCGCCGTCCGCCTGGGTGCGCCTGCCGCTGGTGTTCGCGACCATGCACGTGACCTGGGGCGTCGGCTTCCTGACGAGCCCGCCGCGGCTGGGCCAGCCCGCTCCGGTCAAACCCGGCGAATCCGTCCAGTAGCGGGCAAAACGCAATTCCACCTCCGAACCCCCGTGCCATTCCGCACGTCTCAGGGATAGGTTTGGCGGGATCTCGCCGCCGATCCCGGTTCTGGAGGTGACCATGTCCAACGGAGCACGCCACGTGATCGGCGTGGTGCTCGGTCTGATTGTGACGCCGCTGGTCGCCGTGGGCATGGCGTACGGGGTCGACCGCATGCGGCTGTCCGTACAGCGGGACGTGGCCTCTCTCGGCGGGTCCGCCGATCCGGCCGACAAATGGGGCGGCGCGGCGCTCCTCCTGGCGGTCGCGATCGCGCTCGGACTGGTGACGGCGTCACGGCTCTCCCCGCTCGCCTCGCTGATCCCGGGCGTCACCTTCACCGGGATCGGCATCCTCTGGCTCGTGGACCCGAGCTGGGCGGTGCGGTACCCCACCTGGGACTTCATCCCCAGCAGGCTGTTCCTCCCCTACACGACGCTTGGGATGTTCGGCATTTTCCTGTTGCTCGGTGTACTGCTCATCGCGGCGTCGGTGTTCCCGTCCCGGTGGCAGGCCCGCACGGGGGCCGCGCCCCGGTACGGTTCGCCGCCGCCCGCGCCGATGGGGCCGCCCCCCATGCACGGTGTCCCGCCGGTCATCGGAGGGTCGCAGCCGCCGCAGGCTCCTGGGCAGAGTTCGCCGCCCTGGCAGGGGACGCCCCAGTACGGCCAGGCGCCCGCCGCGTCCAACCCGCCACCGCTACCGGCCGCGCCGCCCGCATCGTCTGCGTCGCCCGCGTCCGAGAGTCCCAGGCCGTCCTCCAGGAGCGGGTCGGACGATGACGACGAGCCGGGCGACTGGACGCGCATGTACGGCGGCAACCGCTGAGATTCAGAGCGCCGCGAGCACGCCGGGGACGTCGTTGACGACCATCGCGTCGAACCCGGCCGCCGCGTAGCCCGGCGCGGTCTCCGCGGTGGGGCACCAGACGACGGTCTCCAGCCCGGCCTTGTGTGCGACGTCCACGCAGTGCTCCAGCGGGCGCAGCCGCGTGTCCGGATGCTCGATGCCGCACGACGCGGTGTGCACGCCGACGGCGTCCAGCCCGAGGCCCGCCGCGGCCGGGACGGCGTGCCACAGCGGGAACCGCAGCCACGTCAGCAGCCCCAGCGGGACGCCGGGCAGCTCGTCCCGCAGGAACGCCAGCAGCGACGGGTCGAACGACGTGACGAGCAGCCTGCGCCGCTCCGCCTCCCGCTTCAGCACCGGCAGCAGCAGCGCGCCAGTGCGGCGGGACGGAGCGTCCACCGCGTCCTCCAGGACGGTCTTGACGTCCACGTCGACGGCGACGTCCGGGGGCAGCGCGTCGAAGACGTCCGCGAGGCGGGGCAGCCCGCTCGCCGTGGCCGCCAGATCGACCACGTGGTCGCCCTCGGGCGTCGTCGGGTCGTGCCGCAGGACGAGATCGTCGTCGGCCGTCCGCGTCACGTCGATCTCGACCCAGCTCAGCCCCGCCGCCACGGCGGCGAGCAGCGACGGCACCGTGTTCTCCGCGACGGGCGTCGCCGCGCCCGGCGGCGTGACCTCGCCCGACCCGTGGCCGCGGTGGCCGATGACCGTGGGCGTGCGCTCAAAGATCAAGGAAGGTCTCCCGTGCTGAGACGCCCGGTGGCGAGATGCTCGGCGACGACGGCGTCGAGGGGCTGGGTGACCTTGAGGTTGCGCTCGCTGCCCGCGACGACCCGGATCGGGACGTCCGGCAGGTAGCGGTGCACGATCCCGCAGTCGTCGGTGGCGCGCAGCTCCGGGTCGGCGAGCGCCAGCTCGTACGCCTTGCGGATCGTGCCGAGCCGGAACCCCTGCGGCGTCTGGAACCGGCTCATCGTCTCGCGCGGCGGCATGGAGACGACCAGGCCGTCCTCGACGACCACGATCGTGTCGGGCGAGGGCACGCCCACCGCGACGGCGTCATGGGCGTCCAGCGCGTCCAGGACGCGGTCGATGACCGGGGCGTCCACGAACGGGCGGGCCGCGTCGTGGAACAGGACCCGGGTGTCGTCGGGACGGTCGTCCAGCACGCGCAGCGCCGCGACCGTCGACGCGGTGCGGGTGTCGCCGCCCTCGATCACGGCCCCCGCCTTCCGGAACGGCGCGGTGATCGCGGCCGCCGCCCGCAGGTGCCCGGCCGCCATCACGACCACCACCTCGCCGATGCCGGGATGCGCGTCGAACGCGCCGACCGCATGCGCCAGGATCGGCCGCCCGCCGACCTCCACGAGCTGCTTGGGGCGCCCGGCGCCCATGCGCGCGCCGACCCCGCCCGCGAGCACCACCGCAACCGTCCGCGTCGCCATCTCTCCTCGATTTTCCACAACACCTGGTCATCGGGCCACTACGCTGTGCACCCTGTCCTAGCTCTTCCGACCGGCCGGAGGCCCGATGCTCCTGGCGCCGCTGCGCTGTCGGCCGGTCACGCTAAAGGTAGTGGACCATCCGGCGATCAACCGGCGAGAGGCGGTCGAAGCCGTGGACGACGGCCTCGCGCCCGACACCGTGTCGGCGATCTCGCTGGCCTTCGCGGTGCTCGCCGCGGTGTGGTTCTCGGACGGCACCCGCGGCGGCCTCATCGCCGGGGCGCTGCTGCTGTGCGCGTCGCTCGTCCTCGGAACCTTCCGGCCGGACGGCGTCCTCGACCGGGCCGGCGAGTTCACGGTGTACGCGGGCCTGACGGCGGGCGCGGCCGGGGCCGCCCTCCCCGGCGTGAGCCTGTGGTGGGCGGCGGCGGGCGCGGTGGCGCTGCTGTCCGTCCGGGACACGATGGACGCCTCGTACGCGGCGACCTGCCAGAACACCCCTCGCTCAAGCGGCGTGCTGCGGCGGGTCGGGAAGGGGCTCGGGCTGCCGCCCGGTGAGCGGCTCGCGCTGGTCTCGGTCACGGCGGCCGTCGCCGGGGCCCGGCCGACGTTCGCCGTGCTCCTCGCGTGGGGCTCGGCCGCCGCCACCGTCACCCTGGCCGGACGCACGGCAAGGTCCCTCGTGCGATGAGGGCCGCCCAGACCACCAGGACGCTGTGGGCCCTCCGGGACGACGGCCCCGCGTCCCGCGCGCTCGGCCGGATGGCCGCCGGACGGCTCCCGCCGCTGCCCGCCGCCCTCCTCGCCGCCGCCGCGACGGGCTTCCTGCTGACCCTGCGCGCGGACGGCGGACCGGTCCCCGCGTTCTTCGCCCCGGTCGTCGTCCTGCTGCTGACCGGGCCGTCCGCCGCGCACCCGCACAGCGGGCGGCTGGACTGGCTCGCACCGCCCATCTACCGCGGGATCGAGTATGGTTACCTGGCCGTGTTGGGGTTCGCGCACTCCGTGTCGGCACCGCTCGTCTACGTGCTGATCGCGGTGCTCGCGCTCCATCACTACGACACCATGTGCCGTGTCCGCCGGGGGGCCCGGCCGCAGGAGTGGGTCGTCCTGGCCGGGCTCGGCTGGGAGGGCCGGACGCTGCTCGTGGCCCTCGCGGGCCTGTCCGGGTTCCTCCCGTTCGCGTACGCGGCGCTGGCCGCCTACGTTGGCGTGTTGTTCGGCAGTGAATGCGTCCTCACGTGGGCGCGGCGCGGCCGCGACATCGGTGTGATCATCGACCTGGAGAGAGGCAAAGCATGATCGGCATGGTGCTGGCGGCGGGCGCGGGCCGGAGGCTGCGGCCGTACACCGACACCCTCCCCAAGGCCCTTGTCCCCGTGGTCGAGAACGCCGGCGGCGCGACGACCGTCCTCGACATCGCGCTCCGCAACTTCGCCGAGGTCGGGCTGACCGACGTCGTCATCGTCGTCGGCTACCGCGCGAGCGCGGTCGAGGAGCGCAAGGCCGGGCTTGAGGAGCGGTACGGCGTGTCCATCACGCTCGTCCACAACGACAAGGCCGAGGAGTGGAACAACGCCTACTCCATGTGGCTGGCTCGGGAACACTTCTCCAAGGGCGTCCTCATGGTGAACGGGGACACGGTCCATCCGGTGAGCGTCGAAAAGACACTATTGGCCAACCGCGGGCCTGACATCCTCCTCGCCGTGGACGATGTGAAAACTCTGGCCGACGAGGAGATGAAGGTCATCCTCGACGCCGAGGGCCACCTGCGGACCATCACCAAGCTGATGGACCCGGCCACCGCCAACGGCGAGTACATCGGCGCCACCCTCATCGAGCCCGCCGCCGCCGAGCCGCTCGCCGACGCCCTCAAGGCCACCTGGGAGCGCGACCCCGACCTCTACTACGAGGACGGCTACCAGGAGCACGTCAACCGGGGCGGGCGCATCGCCGTCGCCCCGATCGGCGACGTCGAATGGGTCGAGGTCGACAACCACGACGACCTGGAGAAGGCCCGCCGGATCGCCAAGAGCTACTGACCGCAAGCGCGACCCGAGCGAGGAGGCTCATGCCCCTGCTGACGCGGATGCTGAACGCGCCGCTGTCCATCGACGTGCGGCGCGGCGCCGTCGCCGGCCTCGGCGAACTGCTCGCCGACAGGCGGATCGTCACCGAGGGGCGGGTCGCGATCGCGGTCGGCCCCGGGCAGGGCGACCAGATCGCCGAGCACGTCCGCGAGACCCTGTCGGCCTGCGAGGTGTACCGGGTCGCGGACGGCAGCGTCGACGCCGCCGTCGGCCTGGGCGCCCGGCTACGCGCCGGGTCCTACGAGGCCGTCGTCGGGATCGGCGGCGGCCGGACGATCGACGCCACCAAGTACGCGGCGACGCTGTCCGGCATCCCGATGGTGTCGGTCGCGACGAACCTGTCCCACGACGGGATCTGCTCCCCGGTCGCCTCGCTCGTCCACGACAAGGGCAAGGGCTCGTTCGGCGTCGTGATGCCGCTGGCGATGATCGTCGACCTCGACTACGTGCACGCCGCGCCGCCCCGCCTCGTCCGCGCGGGGATCGGCGACGTGATCAGCAACTTCTCCGCCGTCGACGACTGGCTCCTCGCCGCCGACGAATGCGGCGAGCGCGTCGACCGGATGGCGCTCACCGTGGCGCGCACCGCCGCGGAGGCGCTGCTGCACCAGCCCGCCTCGATCGAGTCGGACCGGTTCCTGACCGTCCTCGCGGAGGGGCTCGTCCTGTCCGGGATGGCGATGGCGTTCGCCGGCGACTCCCGCCCGGCGAGCGGCGGCGACCACGAGATCCTGCACGCCATCGACCAGCTCTTCCCCGGCACCGCCAACCACGGCGAGCTGGCCGGGATCGGCGCCGCGTTCTGCTACCACCTGCGCGCCACCCATCTCGGCTCCGGCGCCGACCGCCTGGCCGAGATCCTCACGTGCCTGGGCCGGCACGGCCTGCCGCGGTTCCCCGGCGACATCGGGCTGTCGATCGACCAGTTCGCCGAGGCCGTCGCATACGCCCCGCAGACCCGGCCCGGCCGCTATACGATCTTGGAATATCTCGGCCTCGACAAGGGCGCGATTCGCAAGGCGGTGGAAGAGTATGTCCAGGCCCATGGAGGCTGAGATCCCCGGCCGGAGCCGCTCCCCGGAACCCCCCGGCGACGCTCAGCCCCCTGGCGGCGAGCCCTCCGGCGGCGAACCGGCGGGCGCCGACCGCCGTCCGGACCGCAAGGGCGCCTCGGTCGCCGACATCCGGCGGTACGGGCAGCCGCCCGGCCTGAAGGACCGGCGCAACGAGGAGCACTGGGCCGGACGCCTCTACATGCGCGACCTGTCCCCGTACATCGCGTGGATCTCGCTGCGCCTCGGGTTCAGCCCCAACCAGCTCACCTACCTGATGATGCTGAGCGGCGTCGTCGCCGGTGTCGTGGTGTCGCTGCCCGCGTCCCCCCTGTGGACGGCCCTCGCCGGCGCCGTCCTCATCCAGATCTACCTGCTGCTCGACTGCGTGGACGGCGAGGTCGCCCGCTACCTGAAGCAGACGTCCGTGGGCGGGGTGTTCCTCGACCGCATCGGCCACTACCTGTCCGAGGTGTCGCTGCTCATCGGGCTCGGGTTCATGGCGCAGGGCGGCTGGGAGAACGGCGGCTGGGTCGAGCTCGGGCTCGTCGCCGCGCTCGGCGCCGCGCTGATCAAGGCGGAGACCGACAACGTCGTCGTCGCGCGGGCCAAGTCGGGGCTGCCCGCCGACCCGTCCGGCGGCGACCGCGCGCTGCGCCCCCGCTCCACCCGCATGGCCCTCGCCAGGCAGGCCGCGTCCACGCTGCGCTTCCACCGCATCATCGGCGCGGTCGAGCTGTCGCTGCTGATCCTCGCCGCCGCCGTCCTCGACACCCTCTTCAGTACCGACGGGCCCGTCGTGGTGCGCGTCCTGATGGTCGCCGTCGCCGCGGTCGCCGTCCTGCAGACCGCGCTGCACCTGGTCAGCATCCTGGCCTCGCGGAGGCTGAAGTGAAACTGTCCGTCGTCGTGCTGACCATGGGCAACCGTCCGGACGAGCTGGCCCGCGCCGTCCGCAGCGCCCTGGAGCAGGAGCACGTTGACGTCGAGGTCGTCCTCGTCGGCAACGGCGTCGACCCCGTCGGCGAGCACGCGGACGTCGCGCCGTTCGACGACGAGCGCATCAAGACCCTCGCCCTCCCGAAGAACGTCGGCATCCCCGCCGGACGGAACCGGGGCGTGGCGGCGTCCTCCGGCGACGTCGTCCTGTTCCTGGACGACGACGGCTGGTACCGCTCCACCCGCCTCGGCACCTACCTCCGTGACCGGTTCTCCGCCGAACCCGACCTCGGCGTGATCTCCTTCCGCGTCCGCGACCCGGAGGGCGGGCGCGGCGAGCGCCGCCACGTGCCGCGGCTCCGCGCCGGTGACCCGGAGCGGTCCTCCGCCGTCACGACGTTCCTCGGCGGCGCCTGCGCGATCCGCCGCACCGCGTTCGACGCCGGCGGCGGCCTCCCCGAAGACTTCTTCTACGCGCACGAGGAGACCGACCTCGCCTGGCAGATCCTCAACGCCGGGTACCGGATCGTCTACGACGCGTCCGCGATCATGTTCCACCCGGCCGTCCTGCCGACGCGGCACGACATGTTCTACCGCTACAACGCCCGCAACCGCGTCTGGCTGGCCCGCCGCAACCTCCCGTGGCCCCTCGCCCTCACCTACCTCGCGGTGTGGGTCGGCATGACCCTGCTCCGCGAACGCAAGCCGAGCGCGCTCAGGCCCTGGTTCAAGGGCTTCGTCGAAGGCTGGCGCAAAGCCGCGGGCCCGCGCCGCCCCATCTCCTACCGCACCGCGTGGCGCATGACCCGCACGGGACGGCCCCCGATCATCTAGCGGGTGAGGGCGGCGAGGATCAGCCTGGTCAGCTCCGCGGTGATCTCGTCGAGCGGGATGTCCTGGTCGCGGGCGGACCAGTGGTGGACGAGGTTGGTGACGGCACCGATGATCGCGATCACGGTGAGCCGGTAGTCGCGGTCGACGGCCTCGCCCCGCCGGACGGCCTCGCCGATCATCGCGAGCAGCGCGTCCTCCCACTGGCCGTGCCAGCTCAGCCGGTGCCGCTCCATGCCCGCGCTCACGCCGATGACCTCGACGAACGCGATCCGGGCCCAGCGCGGGTCGCTGGCGGTGACGGTGACGAACGCGCGCACCGCCCGCTCCACCCGGGTCGCGAAGCCGACGCTCGCCGCCTCCGCGTACGCGGTGGCGAGCGCGTGCGAGGCGCGCTCGTTGATGGCGCGGTGCAGGGCGATGAGCAGTTCCTCGCGCCCGGAGAACTCCTCGTAGAAGTTGCGGGTCGACACGCTCGCGGTCGCGCACAGCCGCTCGATGGACGTGGCGGCGTACCCGCGCGTGCCGAACAGGTCGAGCCCGGCCGCCAGCAGCCGCTCCCGCCGCTCGGCACGCCGCTCTTCCGCGGACCGCCCGCCGTAGCTCCGCCTGGGCGCGGGATTCCGACCGCTCATCGATCTCCATCCACCCGTGCGAATGAGGCAGCGTCAGCCTAACCCGGGTGCGGGAGGGCTCAGTCCGTGAAGAGGCGGTCGCGCCATCGCGGGTCGGCGGTCAGGACGGTCAGGCGCTGCGTCGCCCGGGACACGGCCACGTACAGGACGCGCAGGCCGCGCGGCGACTGCGCCGCCACCGTCTCCGGTGCGACGATCACCGCCGCGTCGAACTCCAGGCCCTTGGCCTCCAGGACGTCCAGGACCTGGACGCGGTCCGGCAGGCCCGCGGCGAGCCGGTCGCGGTCGGCGGCCGTCCAGGCGGTGGCGGGCTCGTCGAACAGGGACGCCTGCCCGCCGGACTCGTCGAGCGACTGCGGGACGATCACGCCGATCGTGCCCTCGACCTGGCCGAGCAGTTCCTTGGCCGCGTCCCGCGCGGCGGCGGGCAGGCCCGGCTCCGGGACGACCCGTCCGACCGGCTCGATACCGGACGTGCGGACGGCGCGGGCCGGGCGGGCCTCGGGCAGCGCGACGGCCAGCACCCGCGCGGACACGGCCGCGATCTCGGTCGAGTTGCGGTAGTTGGTGGTGAGCTCGTATTCGTGCCGTTGGCGGGCGGGCGCGGGCTTGCGGGCCGGGGCACGCCGCCCGCGGCGGCCCCGGGATCTCGATGCCGGACGCTCGGCGCCGAGTGCGATTTCCATGGCCTGCCGGGCGGCGTCGAGGTCTTCCCAGGCGCTCTGGGCCGGGTCTTCGACGATGGTCCAGCTGGCCTGGCGGCCGCGGCGGCCGAGCATCCGCCACTGCATGGGGGAGAGGTCCTGCGCCTCGTCCACCACGATGTGCGCGTACTCGGGACGCTCCTCGACCACGCCGTCGTCCACGCGCCGTGACCGCTCCAGCCGCTCCATGGACGTCGAGAGCTCCTGCATCTCCGGCTCCCACGTGTCGTCCACGACGTCCTCGCCGGTGAGGATGTTGACGCCGTCCACGACGAACGGGTCGTCTTCGGAAGGGGCGGGCCTGCGGCGGGACGGGCGGGGCGGTGAGCCGAGCAGGGCGTCGATCTCGTCCAGCAGCGCGACGTCCTGGTAGCTGAGCGGCGCGTCCTCGCCCTTCCAGGAGGCGGCGAGGGCGTCGAGGTCGGCGCGGTCGAGGTCGCGTCCGGCGGCGCGGCGCAGCCGGGCGGGGTCGCCGAGCGAGCGCAGCACGTCCAGCGGGCGGCGGAGCGGCCACCAGGCGACGAGGAAGTCGGTGAACGCGCGCTGCTCGCGGACGCGCGTCTCGAACCGGGTGCGGTTCGGGTCACCGCCCCCGTCGCCGTTGGCGCGCCCGTTTCCGCGGCCCTGGTCGAGGGGTTCGTCGAGCTCGGCGAGGCCGTCCGCGGCGAGGATCGCGTTCCACAGGCCCGCCTCGGCGCCCTCCGCCGCCTCGGCCGCCTCCTGGCCGCCGACGTCGGTGAAACGTTCCCAGAGGGCGTCCAGGAGCAGTTCGGCGGCGCGGCCCCGGGCCGCGTTGACGCTGCCGCGGCTGCGCCGGTGGACCTCGTTCCTGATCCGGTCGAGCCCGGCCCGGTCGAGCCGCACGACGACGCCCTTGAACACCACGCGCAGCTCGTCGGGGGCGCCGGGCGCGTGGTCGGTCACGGCGCGGCGGAGCAGGCCCGCCATCTCCTCCGCGCCCTTGAGCCGGGCGAGGCGCGGCGGGTCGTGGACGGTCGCGGTCACGCCGTCGACCAGGTCGCCGAGCGAGCGCAGCGTCGCCGACCCCTCGCCGAGCGACGGCAGCACCCGCTCGATGTAGGCGGTGAAGCGGCGGTTCGGCCCGATGACCAGCACGCCACGGGACCCGAACCGGCGCCGGTGCCGGAACAGCAGGTACGCGACCCGGTGCAGCGCGACCGCCGTCTTGCCCGTGCCGGGGGCGCCGCGGACCAGGATCGTCCCGTCGGCGGGCGCGCGGATCACCTCGTCCTGCTCGCGCTGGATCGTCGCGACGATGTCGCGCATCGCGCCCTCGCGGGTGCGGGCGAGGGAGGCGAGGAACGCGCCGTCGCCGACGACGGTCATGCCGTCGGCCGCGTCCGGGTCGAGGAGGTCGTCCTCCAGGTCGACCACCGTGTGCCCGCGCGAGTGCAGCACGCGCCGCCGGACGACCCCGCGCGGGTCTTCCGGCGTGGCGCGGTAGAAGTCTTCGGCGGCGGGCGCCCGCCAGTCGATCACCAGGGAGTCGTGCTCGCTGGTCCGGACGCCGACCCGCCCGATGTACCGGGTCTCGCCCGGCGCCTGTTCCGAGGGGGAGAGGTCGAGACGGCCGAAGACCAGGCCGTCGTCGGCGATGTCCAGCGCGCGGGCGCGCAGTGCCGCCTGGTGGACCATCGCGTCCCGGTCCACGAGCGAGCCCTTGGTGCCCGCGAGCGACTGCCGGTAGCCCTCGCGGATCATGGCCTGGGCGTCCGCGCGCATCTCCTCAAGCCGCGCGTACGCGAGGTCGACATAGCGCTGCTCGGCGGCGATCTCCTGATCCTTCACCGTGCCGCCGGAACCGGTCGAGAGCCCCTGGACCTGGGACGACATGCAGGCTGCTCCTCGCACGTATGTCACTCCGGGGACGTCCCCCGGCGCCCCGAAGGGCCGAAGGAAACAGCCTATTCGGTGTTCATCGCCGTCCGATCTCGACGGCCGTTCCGATCCTTGCGAGGGTCGCGCGCATGCCCTCGCGGTTCACCGCGGCGCGGCGCTCGGCGGGGACGCCGGTGAAGACCTTCCCGAGCAGGGAGGTGAACGTGGTGCTCCGGCCGTCGCGCCGCAGGTCCTCCCAGTACTCGGTGAGGCGCGTGCGGGGCGCGGATGAGGTGTCCGGGGCGTCCGGGTCGTCCGCGATGGCCTCGATGCGGTAGCCCCAGATGGCGACCGGCATCCCGAACGTCGACACGCGGAAAGCGAACGCCTCACCGGGCACCGCGACCGTCACCTCGCAGGTGGTGAACCACAGGCGCCAGCCGATCCGGTTGAAGCCGACGAACTTCACGCCGGGCACGATCTTCCGGCCGCGGATCCAGGTGGCGAACACCTCCGGGCTCCACTCGCGCATCCGGCGCAGGTCGGCGACCGCCGCGTACACGGTCCGGGCGTCCGCCTCGATCGCCACGCTCTCCTCAACGACCCATTCCCGCTCCATGAACGGAATTCTCCCACCCTATGACCGTCCGGTCACATCAGGTGGGCGAAGTGGCGGCGCCAGGTCGCGTACCAGTCCTTGAACCAGGGGTCCGACTCGGCCAGCGGGATGATGTAGGTGACGGTCTCGGCGTAGTAGCGGCGCTGGAAGTCGGGCGGCATCCGGTCGAGGGTCTGGACGTTGCTCGCGCGGTCGGCGAGCTTCACCAGCACGGCCTCGCGCGGCGCCTCGCCGAGACGGCGCAGGTAGGCGGCTCGCGCGGCGCGTTTCGCCTGGCGGCCCGTACCGGTGGCCGGTGGTTTGGTGACCCAGTCCACCAGCTCCGTCACCACCGGGCCGAACTCGGCCTCGATGTCGGTGAGGGTGGCCGGAGTGTCCTCGACCACGTCGTGCAGGAGCGCGGCGGACAGGACGTCGGCATCGGTCACACCCGCTCCGCTGACCAGCACCTCCAGGGCCTCCAGCAGGTGCTCGACGTACGGGTCGCCGGTCGGCCGGAGCTGGTCGCCGTGCCAGCGCTGCGCGGCGGCGGCGGCCTTCGCCAGGGCGTCCACGTCGATCTCGGTTCCGGAGAGGGCGGTTCTGGCCTCGTCCCAGGTTCGCCAATGGGTGAAGACCTTCACGTTCCGCTCCGATCTGTCGCGCTGACGCCCGGTTCAGGGCATGGTGGGTGTCGTCTTGCAGGCACAGTACGCGGAGGGAGGCGGCGCGGTCGTGGTCGCGAGCCGGCAGCGGCCCGGTGGACGGCCGGAGTCCGTGGGCGGTGCCCGCGTCGCTCTCGGCCTGGTCTCCGCCGCGGTGGCCATCGCGCTGTGCGCCGTCCTCGTCGACCGGTTCGTGCTGGGCGCCGAATGGTGGCAGGTCCGGCACACCGTGACCGCCGAGCCCGTCACGCCGCTGAGCGAGACGGGGCCGCCGCCCGGCCCGCTCGCCGTGGGCTGGGAGCAGACGACGAGCGCGCACCCCGGGTCCGTCGCCGGGCATGACGGCGTCGCGTACGCGGTCGCGCAGGGGCAGGTCGTGACGGCGTCCGGGCGCGGTCTCGACGTCCGCGACGCGCGCACCGGCGCGCCCCGCTGGAGCTACCGCCGCTCCGGCTGGACGCTGCTCGGCTGGACCTCCACCCGGTCCCGGCTGATCGCCCACTTCCAGCGCGACGGCGACCGCACCGACCGGCTGCTCGTCGCGTTCGACGCGCTGTCGGGCGGGCTGCTGTGGCGGCGCGAGGGCGAGCGCCCGGCGGCGGTGTCGCGGACCACGCTGCGCTGGCCCGCCGGGTCGGACGTGCTGCTCGCCACCGACGAGCCCCGCCGCACGCTGTTCGGGCTCTCGGCGGTGACCGGAAACCGGGTGTGGCGGGTGCCGCTGCCGCGCGGCTGCCGGCTGTTCGAGGGCGGCGCGCGCCCGTCCGACGGGCGGGAGTCCCTCGCGGCGCTGGCCCTGGAGTGCGCGGGCGGCGACCGCGACAGCCGGCTCCTCGCGGTCGACCCGGCGACCGGCGCCGTCCGCTGGAACCGGGCGCTCGGCTCCCCGGAGTCGCCCGAGGTGTCGATGCTGGACGGCGTGACGCTGGCGTCCGACGGCACGGCGCTGCGCGCCTTCAACGACCGCGGCGAGCACTTCGCCGTGTGGAAGGGCGACAGCGTGTGCGGCGACGCGATGTGCCAGGCCGTGCTGGCCGCCGGACGGCTCGTGATCGTCCACCACCCGGACGGGGAGAAACGCGGCGTGACCCGCATGGAGGCGCGGCGGCTCTCGTCGGGGAAGGTCGACTGGGAGCGGGACGTGCCCGCCTACGCGGCGCTCGCGCAGGCGGGCGGCCGCGTGTTCGCGCTGCGTCCCCGGCTGTCGGAGCGGCTGCTGCCCGCGGGCGTCGACATCGTCGAGCCCGGCGACGGGCGCACCACGACCGCGCCCGCGCCGTTCTCGCTGAACACCGACCTGCCGGGCGCGCGGCCGTGGCTGGCGGCGGCGGGCGGGCTGCTGTACGCGGCCGTCCCGCAGGCCGCGCCGCGCCCGGACGGCGCCGCACGGCTGGTCGCGCTCCGCGGCGGGCTCACCGGCGCCGGACCGGCCGAGCTCGGCGGCGTCCCCGTCGCCGACTGGCCCGACGCCTGCTCCCTGCTGGAGAAGGCCGACCTGGCGGCGGCGCACATGGCGGGGCACGTCGCCGAACCCGTCCGGGCCGGTGCTGGAACGTTGCGACTTCCGCGAGCGGTGTCCTGCACGTACAAACCGCCCAAGAAGGAGCGCAAGGGCAAGGGCAAGGACGAGCCGAAGGATCCGGAGGGGAATCGGCGAGAGTCGCCTGAACCGGCACCGAGCGGGTCGCCGGGGTCGGTTTCGCCTACCGTCTCGGTGTCCGCGACGCCGAGCGCGTCCGGACCGGCGGGCACGACCGGGCCCGACACGGCGGTGGGGAGCATCAGCGTCAGCGTCCGCTGGGTCGCCCGGACCGACCACGCCGCCTCGCGGATGCTGGACGCCTTGCAGGCCACGCAGGCGCAGGCGCGGAAGCGGCGCGACATCCGCGCCGACGAGGCGTACGAGATCGGCCCGACCGCCGGGATGATCGCGTTGCGCGTCCGCCGGTACGTGGTCGTGGTGGAGGCGGAACGGCCGGCGGGCGCGGCGGCGCGGCTGGCCCGGTCCATCGCCTACCGGCTGAACAACCCGTCCTGAGCGGAGGAGCGGGCGCGGCGGGCGGTCAGTACTCGGGGACGGGCTTCGGGCCCGGCTCCGCGGGCCCCTGCTCGGGTTCCGGTTCGGGTTCGTGTTCGGTCACCTGCGCGGGCGAGCGTCCGGCCCACGCCTCGAGCTGGGCGACGAACCGCTGCGCGTGGACGGGCCAGTGGAACCGCGCCCGGGCGGCCCGGTAGCCGCGCTGGCCGAGCCCGGTGCGCAGGTCTGGGTCGTCGCGGAGCCGCAGGACGGCCTTCGCGGCCGATCCGGGGTCGCCGAACGGGACGACCAGCCCGCAGTCGGCGGGCTCGACGATGTCGACGGCCGGCGGGTTCGGGGTGGTGATCACCGGGACGCCATGGGCCATGTACTCCACGACCTTGGTCGGCATCGAGTGCCGGTAGTTCGGCTCGTCGTGCAGCAGCGCCAGCCCGGCCATCGCGCCCTCGGCGATGCGCAGCGCCCGGTCGTTCGGGACGAACCCGTACCAGCGCAGGATCCCCTCGCGCTGCGCGGCCCGCAGCGGGTCGCGGACGTCGGCGTCCGCCGCCCCGATCAGCTCGACCAGCACGCCCTCGGCGGCCAGCGGCCGGGCCATCTCGATCATGTCGAGCGCGCCGCGCGCCCGGGACAGCTGCCCGACGTACACGGCGCGGCGGCCGTCCGGCGGCGGGGGCTGCCGGTCGGAGACGTAGGTGGTGTTGGGGACGACGGGGTGCTCCTGGCTGAACCGGACCCGGTAGCCGTCCTCGGCGAGCAGCAGCCGGTGCCGCCGCTCGCTGCGCCGCTCCAGGTGCCGGACGGCGGGCCGCAGCACGGGACGCGCCGGGCCCGGCACCCAGCCCTTGGCGCTGAGCGCGGCGGCGGTGTCCTCGTGGACGTCCCACACCACGGTGCGGCTGCGCACCTCGCGGGGGAGGGACACCAGCAGCTCGGGGTCGTGCAGCAGGATCACGTCGGCGTAGGCGGCGTGCTCGGTGAGGGCCCGGTGGGCGGCGCGCAGGGCGCGGATGCGGCGCCGTCCGGTGGCACGCGGGACGTCCACCGGGCTGATCTCCCGCCACGGGGTCGCATTACATGCCCGAAATGGAGCGATATATGTGACTTCATGGCCGGCGTCGAGGAGCGCGCGTATCTGCCGGTGCAGAATGCGCGCGTCCTCGGGATGGTGCACGACCGTGCAAACACAGACCCGCATTCTCACCCACTCCGCTGACGCCGGATATTCATGGCCTACGGCCGATCCTTGGGCGTCGATGGAAATTGCCGATGAATTCCCGCTTACCATGGCGTGGACGATGCCGGGCGAATCCGTCCCGCGTGTTAAGGCCGGTTCGCGCGCCATGTCCGGCGGCGGGCGCGATCAGAGCAGTTCCACGGTGTCCGCGGGCGCGTTCCGCGTCCGGCCGCGGGTGTCGAACAGCAGCGGCGCGTGCCGGGTCAGCGTCGCCGCGTCGTAGGCGGCGTGGTCGGCCAGCACGATCGCCAGATCGGCCGCCTCCAGCGCCGCGCGCAGGTCCGCCCCGGCGTTCGGGACGGCCGCCCCGTCGACCTCCCAGGACTCCACGAACGGGTCGTGGAAGGACAGGTCGGCGCCGAGCCGGGCCAGCCGCCGCGCCACCGGGCGGGCCGGCGACTCGCGCTGGTCGGCGATGTCGGCCTTGTAGGTGACGCCGAGGAGCAGGACCTTCGCGCCCTTCAGCGCGCGTCCCTCCCGGTTGAGCAGCAGCTGCGCGCGTTCGGCGACGTAGCGCGGCATCCGGTCGTTGATCTCCTGGGCCAGCTCCACGAACCGGAACGGGTAGCCCAGCGAGCGGACCTTGTACGACAGGTAGTTCGGGTCGATCGGGATGCAGTGCCCGCCGACGCCGGGCCCCGGCCGGAACGCCTGGAACCCGAACGGCTTGGTGGCCGCGCAGTCGATCGCGTCCCACAGGTCGATGCCGAGCTCGTTGCAGAACACCGCCATCTCGTTGACCAGCGCGATGTTGACGTGCCGGTAGGTGTTCTCCAGCAGCTTGGCCATCTCCGCCTCGCGGGTGCCTTTGGCCTGCACCACCTGCTCGACGAACTTGCCGTAGAACGCCGACGCGGCCGACGCGCACGCCGCGCTCATCCCCCCGACGATCTTCGGCGTGTTGCGCACCCCGTACACCGGGTTGCCCGGGTCGATCCGCTCCGGCGAGAACGCCAGATGGAACTCCTCGCCCGCGACGAGCCCGGACGTCTCCAGGATCGGCCGGACGACCTCCTCCGTCGTGCCGGGGTAGGTCGTCGACTCCAGGACCACGAGCATCCCGGGCTCCAGGTGCCGGGAGACGGTGCCGGCGGCGCCGCGCACGGCGGTGAGGTCGGGGCCGCCCTCGGGCGACAGCGGCGTCGGCACGCAGATGACCACGGTGCGGGCGCCGTCCAGGACGTCCTCCTGGAGGCTCGGCACGAACCCGGCCTCCAGCATCTCCTCCACCTCGGCGGGCGAGACGTCGTCGATGTGCGACAGCCCGGCCTTGAGCCCGGCGACCACGCGCGCGTCGCGGTCGAGCCCGGCGACCCGCAGGCCGGCCCGGCACGCCTCCCGCACGAGCGGCAGTCCCACGTAGCCGAGTCCGATGACCACCAGATCCACGCCGGTGGCTCCCTTCAGCATCTATGCGATGGCGTATGCGGCCCGATAACCGTCCGCGACGGCGCGCCAGGTGCGTTCCGCACGGACCCATTCCCGTCCCGCACGCCCTATTTTGTGCCTTCTTTCGGGACTGTAAGCCAGATCTTCCAGGCAATTCGCCCATGCTTCCGCGTCTTCCGGAACTGTTAACTCCCCGGTAACTCCTGATTCCACGATTTCGCGAAGTGCCCTGACATCACTGGCAATGACGGGGATTCCCCCTGCCATCGCCTCGATCGGCTTCAGGGGCGTCACCAGTTGGCAGACCCGGTCCGCACGGCGCGGAACCGCGAAGACATCGAGGATTGCGTGGTATCGGCGAACGGATTCCATCGGCACCCGGCCGGTGAACACGGCATGAACGCCGTGCTCCGCCGCGCGCCGTTCGAGCGCCCCGCGCTCGGGCCCGTCGCCGACCAGCAGCAGCGTGACGGGCGCGGCCCGGTCGCGGAGCAGCGCGGCGGCGTCGATCAGCGTGTCGATGCCCTCGTAGCCGTAGAACGACGACGTGAGCCCGACGACCGTGGCCCCGCCCTCGATGCCGAGCCGCTCACGCAGGTCGCCGGGATCGGGGAGCGGTTCGAGGAACGCCTCGTCCACCCCGTTCGGCACCGTGAAGATCTTCTCCGCGGGGACGCCGCGGGACGCGATCTCCGCGCGCATCGCCTCGCCGAGCGTCACCACCGCGTCCGCCTCGGACATCCGGCGGGTCTCCAGCTCGCGCGTCAGCCGGTAGAAGTCGTCCGACTCGCTGTGCGCCGGGTCGCGCGACAGCCAGGAGTCCTCCAGGAAGCCGCGCACCTCGTACACGACCGGCAGCCCGTGCCGCCTGCCCGCCTCCAGCGCGACGGCGGCGTTCAGATGGTTGCTGACCGCGTGCAGGACGTCGGGCCGCAGCTCCTCGACGAGCCGCCCGGCCAGGTCGGCGCCCTTCTCGACGGCCCGCAGCGGGTCGGCGGGCGGCCGCCACGGCAGCAGCCGGTGGTAGGGGACGCCGTCGACGTTCACCCGGGCCCGCGCGTCGCCGATGCCCTGGCTGAGCGGGTACCCGAGGCGCGTCACCACGTGCGTACCGAACCCCATCTCCCGCTGGGCGAGCGCGAGCCGGTGCGTCCGGACGGTGTACCCGGCGTTCGTGCACGGCAGCGCGTTCGTCACGAACTTCAGCACCGTCGGCCGGGCGGGCGGCCTCTGGACGCGGGCGCGGGCGGAAGCGGGAGCATGGTCGAGCAGGCGGCGCAGGTCGGACGTCTCGCGCCGCACGTCCCGCGGTTTCGGGACGGTGATCGGGGAACGCCGCAGCCGGGCGCCGGCGGGCGTCCTGGCGAGCAGCCGGACCGCGAGCCGGGACGCTCGTCCCGGATCGTCACGGAGCTGCCGCCAGGCGAGTCCCAGCAGGTAGACGGGCTTTTTCAGGGGCACGGCGGGCGAGCGTAGGCAACCCCGATGAACAGAAGGGAAATTGTGTTGGGACCGATCGTGCACGTCCTCGGGGCGCGGCCGAACTTCGTCAAGGCCGCGCCGGTGATCGGCGCGCTGCGGGCCGCGGGCGCCGAGCAGGCGGTGGTCCACACCGGCCAGCACTACGACGCCCGGATGTCGGAGATCTTCTTCGAAGAGCTGGGCCTGCCCGAGCCCGACGTCAACCTCGGCGTCGGCTCCGGCGGGCACGCCGAGCAGACCGCCGCGCTCATGATCGGGCTGGAGCAGGAGTTCACGAGCCGTTCACCGGCACTCGTCATCGTGTACGGCGACGTGAACTCGACGATCGCCGCCGCACTGGTCGCGGCCAAGCTGCACATCCCGGTCGCGCATGTGGAGGCCGGGCTGCGCAGCTTCGACATGTCCATGCCCGAGGAGGTCAACCGCAGGCTCACCGACCAGCTCTCCACGCTGTGCCTGGTCACGAGCCCGGAGGCGGTCGGGCACCTGGCGAACGAGGGCGTCCCGGTGGAGCGGGCGCACCTCGTCGGCAACCCGATGATCGACACGCTGCTGGCGAACCTGGACTCCTTCGACACCGAGGCCGTCCGCCGCGACCACGACCTGCCGGAACGGTACGTCCTGGCGACCATGCACCGGCCCGCGAACGTCGACGCGCCCGAGACGGCGGCGGCGCTCGTCCGGCACCTGCACGGCATCGCCGACCTCGCCGACCTGGTGATCCCCGTCCACCCGCGCGGCCGGGCGAACCTCCTCGCCGCCGGGCTCGGCGACCACGACGGCGTGCACGTCCTGGAACCGCTGGGCTACATCGACTTCATCGCGGCCGTGCGGGGCGCGGCGGCGGTCGTCACGGACTCGGGCGGCCTCCAGGAGGAGACGACGATCCTCGGCGTGCCGTGCCTGACCGTCCGTCCCAACACCGAGCGGCCGATCACGATCACCCACGGCACGAACCGGCTGGTGACGTTCGAGGAGCTGGTGCCGGGAGTCCGCAAGATCCTGGAGACGGGCGGGCAGGGCGGCGACCGGCGCCCGCCGCTGTGGGACGGCAACGCCGGACCCCGCATCGCAGAAGTGATCATGGGGTATCTGGGTGACTGACGACGACAAGTCCGCCAAGGCGTACGAGCAGCTCGGCCGGCTGAAGTCCACGCTGCGGGAGCGCGAGGCGCGGGTCGCCGAGCTGGAGAAGCGCCTCGCCACGCTGGAGAGCTCGACGGCCGTGCAGTTCGGGCGGCTCGTCGCGGGCGCCGCGCGGAACCCCAAGAGCGGCAGGCGGCTCCCCAAGGACCTGTACCGGCTCTGGCGCAGGCGGCACAGCCCGGTACCGGCGTCCGGGACGTCCGCGGGCGGCGGCGTCCAGCCCGAGCGCGTCGACCGTCCCGAGGACCGGCTGCTGGTCGCCGGGCCCTGCGACACGATGATCATCGCCGGGGTGTTCGGGCCGGGCACCGCGGAGCTGCTCGGCGAGCACGCCAAGGTCGTCCCGCTGTACCCGCACGACGCCGCGACCGTCCTCCGCTCGGCCGACGTGGACGCGGTCGTCGTGGACGCGGCGGCCGGCGAACCCGGCGGCCCCTGGGCCTACCTGGGCGTCCCCGGCATGTACGACCGGGATCTCGCACTGCACGAGCTCCGCCGGATCGCCGCCGCCCGCGCGCTGCCGCTCGTCCTGTACGGCGCCGCGCCGCCCGCCACCCTGGCCTGCCTGACCTGGGACGCCAGGGTCACGGAGGCCGCGACCGCTCCCGGCCGGCTCACCGAACTGCTGGAGCCGGCGCGTTGAAAGGAACCAGTGTGCGACCACGTGCCCTCGTCTACGGCGACGTCGATCTGAACATGATCGACGGCTCGGCGATCTGGGCCCAGGGCATGGTCCAGGCCCTCGCCCGCGCCGGCTGCGAGGTGACCCTGGTGCTCAAGGCCCCCGTCCGGACCGGGCGCCTCGTCGACCCGCTCCGCGACCTGCCCGCCGTGACCGTCCGCAGCCCGCACGCCGAGGGCCTGTTCGACGGGTCCCGCGGCATGTCCGCCAAGCACGCGGCCCAGGTCCTCGGCCGCGTCGACGCCGAGAACCCGCACGACCTCGTGATCGTCCGCGGCCGCCGCCTCGCGGCCAAGCTCGCCGCGGGCCCCCTGGCCGGACGCCTCTGGACGTACCTGACCGACGTCCCGCAGTCCGCCGCCGAGTTCGACACGGTGGCGAAGGCGGAGCTGCGCCGGATCGCGGACGCCTCCCGCCTCCTGCTCTGCCAGACCGAGGAGCTGCGCGGCTTCCTGGAGAGCGCCGTCCCCGCCGCCGCGGGCAAGAGCGTGCTGTTCCCACCGGTCGTCGTCCTGCCGGACGGACTGGAGCCCCGCGCACCCGGAACGCCCGAGGACCGCGCGCTCCGCCTCGTCTACACGGGCAAGTTCGCGCCGCGCTGGAACACCTACGAGATGACGTCCCTCCCGCGCCTCCTCGCGATCAGGGGCGTGGACGCCGAGCTCCACATGGTCGGCGACAAGATCCACGACGATCCGGCCGACCCGGCGTTCGCGACCCGGATGAAGACCGCGCTGGAGTCGGGCGAGGGCGTCGTCTGGCACGGCGGACACCCTCGCGCAGAGGCGATGCGGCTGACGGCCGCCTGCGACGTGGGCCTTTCCTGGCGGCACCCGGAGATGGACGCGAGCCTCGAACTGTCCACGAAGGTGCTCGAATGCGGAACGCTGGGCGTCCCGGTGGTCCTGAACCGCACACCCATGCACGAACGGCTCCTCGGCGCCGACTACCCGCTCTTCGCCGCCACCGAGGACGACGTCCTGGACGCGCTGACCCTCATCGGCAAGAACCCCGACGTCTTCACCCTCGCCGTCGACCGCTGCCGCTCCGCCGCCGCGGACTTCACGCTCGACGCCGCCGCCGACCGCCTCCGCAGCTACCTGTCCCAGGCGTTTCCGGAGCCGTCCGAAAGCGTCCTGGCCGTAAAAGAGCGGCGCCTGCGCGTAGGCGTAGTGAGCCATGACCTCAAATTCTTCACCCGCCTCCTCGACTACCTGCGCTCCCGCCCCGACATGGAAATCCGCGTAGACCACTGGTCGGCGCTGAAAGCCCACGACGAGAAGCGCAGCCAGGACCTCATCGACTGGGCGGACGTGATCATCTGCGAATGGTGCGGCCCCAACGCCCTCTGGTACGCCGACCGGAAACGTCCTGACCAACGTCTCGTAGTCCGCCTGCACCGTTTCGAGCTCTACGCCGCGTGGCCGAAGAAGCTGAACATCGGCGCCGTCGACCAGGTCATCTGCGTCAGCCCCCACTACAACGACCTCACCCGCGAAATCACCGGCTGGCCTGCGGACAAGGTCGTCACCGTCCCCAACTGGGTGGACGTCGACCAACTCGGCCGCCCCAAACTCCAGGGCGCCGAACACCACCTCGGCATGATCGGCATAGCACCGTCGCGCAAACGCCTCGACCTGGCCCTGGACGTCGTGGAACAGCTCCGCCGCGACGACCCGCGCTTCACCCTCTTCGTCAAATCCAAGCTCCCCTGGGAGTACTGGTGGATCTGGCAGAAGGACGACGAACGCGACCATTACGAAAAGCTGTTCCGCCGCATCCGCCGCTCGAAGCACCTTTCCGGCGGCGTGGTCTTCGACTCCTACGGCCGCGACGTGGCGTCCTGGCTGCGCCGCATCGGCTTCGTGCTCTCAACCAGCGACGACGAGAGCTTCCACTTGGCCCCCGCCGAAGGAATGGCGTCCGGCGCCGTCCCGGCCCTGCTCCCGTGGCCCGGCGCCGACACCATCTACGACCGCCGCTGGATTCACGAGACCCCGTCCGCGATGGCCGCCTCGATAGCGGCCACGGTTTCGGAAGGCCGCTGGAAAGCCGAAGCCGAACTGGCCCGAGCCCAAGTCCGGAACGCCTACTCCCTAACCGACGTCTGCAACCTATGGACAGACGTCCTGGCCCAGTAGCTCATTCGCACACCACGCCGTCCCTGTCTCGGTCCTCGTACCACGAGTACTCCGGCTCGCCCACGCGATAGTGCCCGTAACCGGCCGCCTTGGCCGCCGTGCACGTCGGGAACCGAGGATCCGTCCGAGGCGCCGGCCGAGCCGTCTTCCGCGGCTTGGGCCGTGGCGTCGGCTTGGCCTTCTGCGTCGGCCGCGGGCTTGGCGTGACGACCGGCTCGCTCGGCGTCGCCTCGACGGGCCGCACGGTCGCCGTCTCGGTGACGGTCACCGTAGGCGCGACCGAAGACGGCGCCGCCACGGGCTTGGCGGTCTCCGCCCCGCCGATCCCGACGCCCGCGACGCACCCGAACAGCAGGCACGCACCGGCGATCACCAAGACGCCGACCGCGGGAATGCGGTGCCGAGGAGATGGGGGAGGAGGCGGTGAATACATGAGGCTCCCGTCGTTGACCGGTCAGTCCACGGCGGAGGGCGTGAGTGGGACGGCCGGCATGCGGGCGCCGTTCACCTAGTGTCGCGATCCGGCCACGAGCGCTACGCGGGCCGGGGCGCCGACGCGAACGGCGGCAGGACGAACCACCCGGGCACCGCCCGGCGGAGCGACTCGGGTCCCCGCACCGTCACCTCCCCCGACCGCAGCGCGTCCTCCCACCGCAGATCACCGCGCCAGATCCGGACCATGTTCCGCAGGTCGCCGGTGACCGTCACCGACACCTCGAAGCCGGGATCCACATCGCAGACGTCCGCGTCGCCCGCTCCGAGCACGAGCCACCAGTGACGCTCGCGCACGGGAACGTCCGGGAAGCCGAACAGGACGACCGTCCGCCCCTCGGGCACGGCGGAATGATCGATGTTGCGCCGCATGTCCCACAGGAGCAGCTTCGGGTCGAGGTCGTGATCTCCCAGCTCCCCGATCCACCGGATGCCCCAGAAGGCGAGCGCCTCGACCACCGGCCGCAGCTCCTCACCGGCCGGGGTCAGGACGTACCTGTCGCCGTCCGCCCCCCTCGTCACGATGCCAGCCCGCACGAGCTGGCTCAGCCGCTTCGACAGCAGCGTGGGCGACATGCGCGGCACGCCGCGCCGCACCTCGTTGAACCGCTCGCTCCCGGACATCAGCTCCCGGACGATCAGCAGCGTCCAGCGTTCGTCCAGCAGTTCCATCGCCTTGGCGACGGGGCAGAACTGGTAATAAGAGGCCCCCATCGCCGCAGGCTACGCCTCCGCCGCGCTCCGGTACAGATCCTGTACTGGAGACGTACCAAGCCGCTCCATAGCGTGGCCACCACGAACACGAGGGGAGCAGTCATGGGGGAAATGAACGACAAGATCAAGGCCGGCCACCGCAAGACGTGGGCGCTCGGCGACTATCCGGCGCTGGCCGCCGACGTCATCCCGGAACTCGGCCGGGTGCTCGTCCAGGCGTCCGGGGTGGAACCGGGCGACCGCGTCCTGGACATCGCCGCCGGCTCCGGCAACGCCGCGATCAACGCCGCGCTGACCGGCGCGGACGTCGTCGCGAGCGACCTGACACCCGAGCTCCTGGAAGCCGGGCGCAAGGAGGCGGCACGCCGCGACGCGCACCTGGAATGGCGCGAGGCCGACGCCGAGGCGCTTCCGTTCGGCGACGGTGAGTTCGACGTCGTCCTGTCCTGCGTGGGCATCATGTTCGCCCCGCACCACCAGGCCGCCGCGGACGAACTCCTGCGCGTCTGCCGCCCGGGAGGCACGATCGGCCTGCTCAACTGGACGCCGGAGGGCTTCATCGGCCAGATGTTCGCCACCATGCGCCCCTACGCCCCGCCGCCCCCTCCGGGCGCGCAGCCCCCACCGCTCTGGGGCGACCCCGACCACGTCCAGAACCTGCTGGGCGACCGGGTCACCGGCATCACCACCGAGCGCCGCATGCTCCGGGTCGACGCGTTCGGCAAACCCGAAGACTTCCGCGACTACTTCAAGGCGTACTACGGCCCCACCATCGCCACATACCGCCACATAGCCGAAGACCCAGAAAAGGTCCTAGCCCTGGACCAGGCCCTGAGCACCTTGGCCCAAGACCACACCCAATCCACCACCCCCTACACCCTGAACTGGGAATACCTCCTCCTAACGGCCCACCGAACCCCCAACTGACCCACCCCGGGCCAGCCGAAGCCGGTAGTGGGGTAGTCGGGGGCCGCACACGTCGAGAACTGGGACCCGGCCGAGCCGTCTCCGCGGCTCAGGCCGGGTTTCAGCACCAGCGCCACGACAAGGAACGAAGCGGCCAGGCCGGGACGCTCGAAGAAATGTTCTACGTTGGGGTCGAGGGTCTGTGATGATCGGTGACGTCGAGAATGGCCGTACCGGTCACTTCAGAGGTGGACATAGTGGCGATTGAGTGGGACGTCCGGATCGAACGTGCGTTCACCCTGGAGTCGGTGCGTTCCGCGACGGAGTCGGTCCTGGCGGAACTGCTGGGGCTGGATAACGCCCTCGCGGTGTCGGCCACCGAATCGGATACGCCGGAGCGTCGTGGAGCGGAACTGGCGCCCGAGAGAATGGCTGCCGCGCACGGCCCCTTCCCGGGCGAGACGGAACATGTCTCCTTTCACCTCGACGGGATCGACGCCACCGTGTGGGTGTTGATCGCGGAGACGGAGATCGAGGAGCAGTACGCCGACGAGGACGATGAGGACGTGTGGCCCCACTGGTGCTCAGTGGAGTGCCAGCGGGATCCGGAGTCGGTCGTTCTCGGCATCGCCACGATCATCGCCGTCGCACGGGTCGCCGGACGGAAGGTCTGGGACGAGGTGCGGCAGCTCGGCCTTGAGCGGATCAGCGATCCGGAAGACCTGGTGCGTGCGCTGCGCGTGTCGGGCGCGCCGGACCTGGAGAGTGCGGTACGGGCGGTGCTGGCGAGAACCGGCATCACCTTCGGCGAAAGGTAGAACGCACCCCTCACCGTTTGATCGAGTTCGACGCCGGCCGCCGCGGGCGACGGGGGCCGGGTCAGCCGGAGCTGGTGGTGGCGGGGGTTGCGGTGGGGAGGTCGGGGCTCTCCGGGAGCTGGTCTCGGTGTTCCTCGATCTTGGCGTTCAGCTTGGTGAGGTTGCGGCTGTAGTCGCGGGCCGCGAGCCAGAACTTGTAGATGATGATCAGTTCGAAGGTGAGGAGGCCGGCTCCGCTGGCGGCCACCACCGGGATGATGGCGCCGGAGATGATCGCGGCGGCGATGGGGGCGACGATGAAGACGCCCATCTGGAACTCGATGCCGCTGAACAGGTGCGGGCGGATGCGGCCGGCCATCAGGACGTTGCGGACGCGGATGTACCAGGGGAAGCGGCGGTAGAAGCCGCTCTGCAGGGCGGCGTTGGCGGGGTCGTCGCCGACGACGCGGTCCTCCATGTCGGCCTCGGGGTCGTCGGCGAAGGCGCCTTCGGCGGAGCGGAGGTCCTCGTCGACCTGGCCGTTGGCGCGCTGGGCCGCCGCCTCCAGGGAGAGCGCCTCCTCGCGGGTCGCGGCGAGGGTGTCGCGCATCTGGGAGCGGACCTTGTAGATCTCCAGCGCGTCCATGTAGCGGAGCATGTCGAGGAACACGACGGCGAGGGCCGTCCAGATGTAGGCCTCGTTGCCGGTGGCGTGGTACTGGCCGCCCATCAGGGCGATCGCGCAGGCGAGGACGCGGACGCGGTCGAAGATGTAGTCGAGCCAGGCGCCGAACACCGAGCCGGTGCCCTTCAGGCGGGCGATCTTGCCGTCCATGCAGTCGAGCGTGAACGACAGGTGGTACAGCAGGGCGCCGGCGAGGAGCCAGGGCCAGGATGCCATCGCGAAGCAGGCGCCGGCGGCGAGGCCGAGGACGAGGGCGCCGACGGTGAGCTGGTTCGGGGTCACGCGGGTCCGGTTGGCGGTCAGCTTGACCAGCCTGGACGCGAGCGGGTCGACCAGGAGTACGGTCCACCAGGCGTCACGCGCCTTGTACGTCCGTTGCCGAACGTCGTCGAGCGTGAAGTTCGCCATGTGGAGTGCCCTTTCGTCGTCGGAAGCCGTCCGATGCTATCGGCTGTCCGGTTGTGGTCCCGGGCATTGTCTCCGAGTCGTGATTGTGCGTACGGATGATCACTCGGGCCGTGGGTAGCTTCTGGTGATGCTTGTCCGGCCTGCCCTGTTTCATCTGCCTTTTGCCTGCGTGCTGGGGGTGGCGATCGTTGTTCGAGTCGTCGCCGTGCTCGGATATCCGTCGCCGATGTGGTTCGGTGATTCGCCCGGATACCTGACGGCGGCCATCGAGCTGACGCCCAGCAAGACGCGGCCGTCGGGGTACTCGCTGCTGCTGTGGGCGCTCAAGCCGTTCCATAGCTTCACGTTGATGGTGGCCGTGCAGCATGTCATCGGGGTGCTGGTCGGTGTGCTCGTTTATGTGTTGGTCTGGCGGGCCGGGCGGGCCGCCTGGCCGGACGGCAAGGGCTGGGTGGTCGGGGTTCTCGGGGCCGTGCTGACGGTTCCGGTGCTCCTGCCGGTGCATCAGGTCGCCCTTGAGCACATGCTCATGTCTGACTCCTTCTTCGCGTTCCTGCTGCTCGCGGCGGTGGCGGCGGTGCTGTGGCGGCGAAGGACAACGTGGTGGCTGGGCGCGCTGGCCGGGCTGTTCGCCGGCCTCGCGGCGATCACCAGGACGGCGGGGCTGCCGCTGATCGCGCTGATCCTCGTCGCGATGGCGCTGCGGCGGGCGGGGTGGCGTGCCTGCGGCGCGGTCGTGGCGGCGTTCGCGGTCCCGGTCGTCGGCTACACGGTCTGGTTCCATTCGGTGTACGGCGAGTACAAGATGGCCAAGGCCGAGCAGGTCTGGCTGTACGGGCGGACCGCGACGTTCGCCGACTGCGACGTCATCAAGCCGCGTCCCGAGCTGCGGATCATGTGCCCGGAGCGCAGCAACCCGCGGATCTCGCGGCCGTTCGCCGCCCTGTGGACGGCCGACTCCGCCTTCCGCGACATCCCCGGCTGGATCTACGGGGAGCAGGGCAACAGGCTCGCGGGCGAGTTCTCGCGGGAGGCCATCAAGGCGCAGCCCGCCGACTACGCGAAGGTGGTCGTCCACGACACGCTCCGGGCGTTCGAGTGGGAGCGGCGGCCGTATCCGACGCCGTGGACGTGGCGGCAGTACGAGTTCCCCGAGGGCGAGGCGTGGGCGGATGAGCAGGCGGAGATCGCGGTGCGGTACGACCCGGGAGGTGGCGGCAGGACGCGGGTCGTGGAGCCGTGGGCCGGGTGGATGCTGAAATATCAGGACAGTGTGGTGCTGCCCGGGACGGTGCTGGGTGTCCTGCTGGTGGGCTCGCTGGGTGGGGGTCTGCTGTATGCGCGGGCCGACGGGCGGTGGCGTCCGCGGCGTGCCGCCTGGCACTGGGGGACGGGCCCGCTCCTCCCCTGGGGGACGAGCCTGGCGCTGCTCGTGATCCCGGCGGCGACGGCCGACTTCGACTACCGGTACGTGCTGCCCGCCATCCCGTTCGCGTGCATCGCGTTCGGGCTGGCGGTGCTCCCGCCGCCTCAGCCGGACCCGCCGAACACGCGGTCGACGGTCCGGGACGCGGCCTTGCCGTCGTCCAGCGGGCAGAAGCGGGCGACGAAGTCCCGGTAGCGGTCCTGGTGCCCGGCCGTGGCGGACTCGACGTCCCGGATCGCGTCGATCAGGTCGTCGGACGTCTCCACCAGCGGGCCGGGGGCCTCGGCCTCGAAGTCGAAGTAGAAGCCGCGGAGCCGGTCCCGGTAGTCGGCCAGGTCGTAGGTGAAGAACAGCATGGGCCGGCCCGTGTTGGCGTAGTCGAACATCACCGACGAGTAGTCGCTGACCATCACGTCGGAGATCAGGTACAGCTCGGTGATGTCGGGGTACAGGGACACGTCCCGGACGAAGCCGTGCTCGTCTTCGGCGACGCCGTCCACCACGTTGGTGTGCAGCCGGACGAGCAGGACGTGGTCGTCGCCCAGCGCCGCCCGCGCGCGTTCCAGGTCGAGGCGCATGTCGAACTTGTACCGGCCGCGGCTGTAGTACTGGTCGTCGCGCCACGTCGGCGCGTACAGCACGACGCGCTTGCCCTCCGGGATGCCGAGACGTTCCCTGACCTGCGCGGCGACCGCGTCGGCCGCCGGGCTGTGCAGCAGGTCGTTGCGCGGGTATCCGACCTCCAGCATCTCGCCCTTGAACGAGAACGCGCGCCGGAAGATCTCCGTGCTGAACGGGTTCGGCGACAGCAGATGGCTCCACTCCGGCACGGCGGGGCCGGCGGACTTCGGCTGCAACGCCTTCTTCATCCCCGGCGTGTACGCGAAGTGCACCTCCTTGATGTCCTTGCCGATCTTCTTCAGCGGGGTGCCGTGCCAGGTCTGCAGGACGATCTGGTCCGGATGCCGCTGGAACGCGTCGCCGAGCCGGTGGTTCGTCACGATGTAGCGGGACGTGGCGAGCGCCTCATGCCACTCCCTGCCGTTCAGCCGGACGCCCCGCAGGCTGCTCGGCAGCTCGACCTGCGCGTCGTTGACCACCCACAGCTGTTCCAGGCCGCTGCCGCGGCGCAGCAGTTCCTGGTGGACGGCCTTCGGGCTGTCGGAGTACTGGCGCCCGTTGAAGCAGGAGAACACGACGGCGTCGCGGAGGCCGTCGCGGTCGACGCGGCGGCGGGCCTCCTCGCGGTGCCGCGCGCCCTCGCTCTTCTCCTCCTGGGACACGTCGCCGGTCACCGACACGGCGAGCCGCCCGTCGCTGCCCTCCAGCTCGTAGCCGCGCCGCGCCACCTCCAGCGGCTCCGGCAGGTTCTTCTGCGCGGGCCCGGACAGCCGGACGGTCAGCGCCCGGCCGCCCGGCGGGCGGAACAGCACGTCCCAGCGGCCGGGGCGCAGCGGCAGCACGCCCGCGACGCCCGGCACCGCCGCCACCGGGACCTCCGCGCGCAGGACGCCCGACGACGGGTCGGCGGCGAGGTCGAACGCGTAGTCCTTGCGGCGGCCCCGGCCG
This sequence comes from Actinomadura sp. 3N508, assembly GCF_044326375.1. Classification (NCBI taxonomy): domain Bacteria; kingdom Bacillati; phylum Actinomycetota; class Actinomycetes; order Streptosporangiales; family Thermomonosporaceae; genus Actinomadura; species Actinomadura sp. 3N508. The sequence continues at coordinate 866,667 of NZ_JBIRAX010000001.1, read as the reverse complement.
CGCAGCACGATCTGCCCGGCGTCGTGGGCGGTGTGCGTCGCGGTGAGGGTCAGCGTGCCGTCCGGGCGCCAGGTGCAGTCGTCCACGACGAGGCGGGTGGAGGTGCGGCGGATGCGCAGGTAGCCGCTCGGGCCGCGGCCCGCGCCGAGCTCCAGCGTGCCGAACGTCCGCTCGACGTCCTCGACGCCCTCGGCGAGGACCAGCGGGCGGCCGCCGGTGGAGACCGTCCAGTCGCGGGTGTCGTCGATCCGGTCGGCGGGGATCGGGGAGCCGTCGAGGACGGCGGCGTCGACGCGGGCGGTGAGCCGGCCGCCGGTCGCGGTGACCGGGACGGGAATGTGGTCGTCGCCGAGCGTCAGCTCCAGCTCGCGCGGCGCCTCCCCGGCCGCCGCCACCTCGATGACCAGGGCGTCGCCGTCCCAGCGCAGCGCGGTCGCCTTCACGCGGACCTTCTCGACCTTGATGACGAGGCGGCCGTCCTCGATCAGCGGGACGACGCGGACGTCATCGGCGACGTAGCGGTAGGGCGGGTGCGCGCCGCTTCCGGAGCTGCCGCCGCGCAGCGGGCCCCGCCGGAACACGCCCGCGTTGAACACCGACGCCTCGACGTCCCAGTCGCCCTCGACCCACCGGCCGTGGTCGCGGAGCCGGCCCGCGTCGAACCCGACCTCGAACCCGGAGAACCCGGACTTCTTCCCCGGCTTCGGGATCTGCCGGGCGTGCAGCACGACCTTCCGCCTGCCCGACCGCAGCGTCATCGTCTTCACCGACGTCCAGCGGCGCCGGTTGCTGACGGAGTTGATGTACGCCTCGCCGGTCACGGTGAGCCGGTCGCCCTCCCAGGCCACCGCGTGGACGCGGCCCCGCATCCGGACCTCGTCGCGGGCCCGGTAGACGTCGCGGGGGACGCCGAGCTTGGCGTCCTTCCAGTACGGGTACACGACGTACCGGCGCAGCGGGTCGCGGACGATCGACGGCGACGCCTTCCCCCGCTCGTACCGGACGACCTTCACCAGCTCGGTCGTGTGCCCGGTCGTCGCGAGATGCCACTTCAGCCGGGTCAGCGCGGGCGCGCCCGCGAGCACCTTCGCCGCGATCCCGGCCGCGTACGCGGCGGCCTGCGCGACGACCTGGTCGCGTTCGGCGGCGGGCACGTCGGGCAGCGCGTCCAGGAACACGCGCAGGTCTTCGTCGACGGCGAGGAGCTGGAACCGCTGCCGTGACCTGGTGTGCCCCATCTCCTCCAGCCAGGCGGTGGCGAGGGTGGCGGCGCCGAAGCCGTCCGCGATCTCCTGCGCCTGCGTCGTCGGCGCGAGCCGGTCGGTGTGGCGGTGCAGGACGACGTCCGGGAGCACGTCGATCGACGCGGCCAGATGCAGGGCCTGGATCGTGGCGGGCAGGTCGTCGTAGCGGCCGATGTCGGGGAACGCCAGCTCGCTCACCGTCCAGAAGGAGCGCCGGAACAGCTTTCCGGACGCCGTCCGGTCGCGGATCAGGTCGGGGCTGTGGCGCAGGTCGGTTTCGGTGACCGGCTCGATGACCGGATCGCGGGGCTGCCACTGCGACACCTGGCCCGTCCAGGCGCGGACGGCGTCCCGCCCCACGGCGATGTCGGATCCGGAGTGCTCCAGCGCAGCCGCGAGCGTCGCGACGGCGTCCGCCGGGAGCTCGTCGCCGCCGTCGACGAACAGCAGGAACTCGCCGTCGCTCTCCTCGACGCCGAGGTTGCGCGCGGCGCCCCGGCTCGGCGCGCCCCGCCGGACGATGCGGAACCGGTCGTCGGGAACGGCCGTCTCGGCGGTGGCGCCCGCGCCGTCGTCCATGACGAGCACCTCGAGCCCGGTGTGCGACTGGGCCGCGAGCGACTCCAGCGTCGCGTCCAGGGAGTCCCCGGCTCCATGGGAGAGCACGATCACGCTGATCCTGCTGGCGGGCAAAGCGGCCCACTCCTTCGATCACTCGGCCGGACCGGCGACGCTGCCGGCCCGGAAGACGACGGGGCGCGCGGCGGGTCCGCGCGGCACACGCGGCACCTCACCACAGGTCACTGCGGCGGGTTCGGGACCTTCTCGCCGAGGAACATCCGCCGGACGGCGCGCTCGGCCGCGTGCCCGTCGTCCCACGGGCAGAACCGGGCCTTGAAGTCGGCGCGGTCCTTGGCGGCGGCGTCGCTCCACGCGGCCCGGGACACGAACGCGTCGACCAGCTCGTCCTCCGTCGTGGCGACGACGCCCGGCGGGGTCTCCGTCAGGTCGAAGTTGACGCCGCGGGTGAGCCGGTAGGTCTCCCAGTCGTTGGCGTAGATCACGATCGGCCGGTCGAGGTTCGCGTAGTCGAACATGACCGACGAGTAGTCGGTGAGCAGCACGTCCGAGGCGAGCATCAGGTCTTCGACGGACGGGTGCCGGGACACGTCGATGACGCGGTCCTCCGGCCAGCCCATGTCCGCCGCCATGTTCTTGATCTTGTAGTAGTAGTGCGCGCGGAGCAGCAGTACGTGATCGTCGCCGAGCTGCTCCATGACCCGGCCGATGTCGAACATGGGGCTGTAGCGGCGCTGGTAGTCGCGGTGGGTCGGCGCGTACAGGATCGCGGTCGCGCCGTCGGGGACGGCGAGCTCGTCGCGCAGCCGGGCGCGCTGCTCCGCGTCGTCGCGGGCGGTGACCAGCCGGTCGTTGCGGGGGTAGCCGATCTCCAGCATCTCGTAGCCGCACGGGAACCCGCGCTGCCACGCCTCCGTCGACAGCGGGTTGGACGAGATGAGGAAGTCCCACCGGTCGGACCGCGTGATCAGGGCCTTGAAGTCCATGTCGTTCGCGCCGACCGGATACTCCATCTGGTCGAGGCCCATCTTCTTCAGCGGCGTGCCGTGCTGGGTCATCAGATGGACCTGCTCGGGCCGCTTCACGTAGAAGTCGGGGAAGTTGACGTTGTTGACGAAGTACTTCGCGCGGGCGAGCGTCCGGTAGTAGTCGGCCGAGCCGGTCACGACGTAGTCGACGCCGTCCGGCATGGTCGAGCGAGCGCCCGGCTTCACCAGCCAGACGGGGGTGATGTGCGGGGCCAGCTCGCGGACCTTCTCGTAGATCGCCGCCGGGTTGCACGCGTACCCGCGGTACCAGTACGCGGCGAACACGGCGAGGTTCTCGTCGACCGGCAGCTTGCGCTGCATCTGGTAGTAGCGGTCCTTGGCGAGGTCCTTCGAGGCGCGCACGCCGCGCTTGCCGAGCCGGCCGACCTTGCGCGTGCGCCGCTTGGCCGTCTTCACCCTGGACTCGTTCGCCCGGACGCGCTCGAAGGCCTTGTAGTCGTTCGCCTTGATCGCCCGGTGCTTGTCGGCGAGGTGCGGTTTGTCCTCGGGCTCGGGCGGGACGTGCCCGTCCGGCTCGTGCCGGTGGTAGGTGGCCGACATCTCGGCGAAGAACCGCGGCTTCTCCGACTCGTGGACGCGATCTTCCCGCTCGATGATGACGAGCAGGTGCCAGATCGTCCGGTCGAACATCAGGTTGCGGAACGGGTCGGCGGCGGGGCCCATCCCGTCCATGAACTCGAAGATGCGGTCGTACTGCGCGAACGCGTCGAAGTGCTTGGCGCCGGTGGTCTTGGTGATCGCGCCGTGGCGGCGCTGCCGGTAGATGTAGCAGACCCGGTCGAGGAGGCTGAGCCGCTCGGCGGCCATCAGGATCGGGTAGGTGACGTTGACGTCCTCGTAGTAGCCGCCGCTGAACCGCAGCCCGAGGTCGAGCAGGAACTCCCGGCGGATCGCCTTGTTCCACGCCGTCATCATCATTTCGAGGACGCTCGGGCGCTCTTCGAGGGTGAACACGTCCGGCGCGGGCGGCTCGCGGAACAGGTGGTTGATGATGCTGCGCTTGACCTTGCCGTTCCAGTACGAGCGCGCGTAGTCGAAGACGAGCACGTCGGGACGGGTCTCGGCGAGCCGGTCGTAGATCGCGCGGACGGCGCCCTCGGTGGCGTAGTCGTCGCTGTCGAAGAACCAGACGTAGTCGCCGGTGGCCATGTCGAGGCCGATGTTGCGGGCGTGACCGAGCCCGACGTTCTCCTCCAGGTGCCGCACCCGGACGCGCGGGTCGCGCTCGGCGAACTCGTCGAGAATCTCCCCGCAGCCGTCCGGCGAATGATCATCGACCGCTATGACCTCTAGGTTCGGAATGTCCGGGTCGAGGATGGAATCGAGGCACTGCCGGATGTACCCCTGCACTTTGTGCACGGGCACGATGACGCTCAAGGAGATGGTCTGGTCACTGCTCACGCGTTGGCCAATCGACTACTCGGTGAATCTGGACTATACCCGCAAGTGTAGGCAAAAACTTATGTCGTGCCTTGTGATGGCTTCAGAAGCCAACGGCCTTGGGGCTCAATGGCCCATCGGGTCAGGCGCACCACAGGGGGCGTGGCGAGGACCACGCCGAGCGCGAGAGCGCCCGCGGTGACGAGGACGAGCCCGGCCGGGGTCTGGAAGAAGCGGCCGTCGAGGACGCCGCCGTAGTCCAGCGACTTCACCACGAGGCCGTGCAGCAGGTAGACGTACATCGTCCGCGTCCCGAGCCGCGTGTACCAGGCCCGCCCGCGCGGGACGGCCGCGAGGAACGCCACGCCTAGAACAAGGGCGAACACCATCGCCAGCGCCCGGTACGAGATGCCTTCTTGCAGGCTGAAGCCCATGTGCTCGTAGCCGCGGTTCCACAGCCGGACGCCGTGCTCGATCTTCGGGACGATCGTCCCGCGCTCCCAGACGTAGGCCACCGGCAGCGCGGCCAGCAGGACGAACATGCCCGGCCAGCGCGTCCAGCCGCGGTCCCGCAGGGCCTGCACGGGCCCCGGCCGGTAGCCTCGCCGGCTGCCTTCCCGGTCGCCTCCCGTGCGGATGGTCAGGCCCAGCACGAAGAACGGCAGCAGTCCGGCAGCGCGGCACAGCGTCGGATCGGAATTGAAACTCCAGGTGCCGGCGATCAAGCTCAATACCACCGCCGTGCCGACCGGATACCGCAAATGCGACCACAGCGGCGCGCTCAGCCGCCACAGCACGAGCGCGACAAGAAACCACATCAGGTATTGCGGACGGAATGCCCCCATCAGCTGAAAATCATCGACATTGAAGAAAGTCAGCAGCCGGTACAGGGCATTGAAAATGACGAACGGCACGACCAGCGTCGGGAAAATGCCGCGGAATTTGTCCGTCGAGCGCATGAAGCCGCGGGAGAAATAACCGGCGACGAACACGAACACCGGCATGTGGAACGCGTACACGACGGTGTAGGCCGCGTTCGCCGCGCCGCTGTCCTTCCGGAACACCTCCCAGAAGTGGCCGAGCACCACCAGCATGATCAGGAAGAACTTGACGTTGTCGAAATACGCGTCGCGCTGGCGGGGGGTGGCGGCGGGGGCGGGTGCCGCGGGCGCGCCGGGAGCCACCGCGTCCGGCCTGGCGTCCGGCACTGCGTCCGGCAGGGCGGGGGGCCCGTCGCCCGACGGCGGCGGGTGGTGGGGTGGTCGGAGGATGCCGGTCATGTCTCCGGAGGTCTCATCGGGTACGTGCAGGTGGGAGCACGGCGACTCTAGTCGCCGATCGGGGGGAGCCGTGGCCTGATGTCGTGAGGCGGCACGCTAGCGCATCTGGCCCCCGGGTTTGCGCAGGGGGGTGAAGACCCAGGTCATCTTGGGTTCCAGCGCCCAGCTCATGGTCCGGACGACGGGCTTGGAGCACAGCGCCGTCCCGACCGCGACCGCGCCGCCGACCACGATGACGACGCCGGGCACGGTGTGCATCCACGCCGTGTCCCACCAGCCGGTGAAGGTCAGCAGCCGGATGACGAACCCGTGCAGCAGGTAGGCGTACAGCGTCGCCGCGCCGAGCCGGGTGAACCAGTACCGGCGGCGCGGGATCTGGGTGAGGAACGCGGCGACGAGGACGGTCGCGCACGCGAACATCGCGAGCCGCATCAGCGTGCCGGTGAAGTTTCCGACGCCCAGGTCGCCGTGCGGGTGCTTCCAGAAGATCCAGTCCAGCGTCATGCGATCCATGGCGAGGTAGGCGCCGCCGAGCCCTGCGGCGAGCACGATCGCGCCGACCGGCCGCGCGGCCGGTTTCTTCAGCAACTCGAAGTGGTGCGGCTTCAGCGTGAGCCCGAGGACATAGAACGGCAGCAATCCCAGCACCCGGTGAATGTCGAACGTTCCACCTAGATCGCTCATGTACGACAGCAGCGCGAAACCCACCGAGACCGCGAGCGGCCAGCGGATCTGCTGCCAGACCGGGGTGGAGAGCCGCCACAGGAACAGCGCGCAGAGGAACCACGTCAGGTAGTACGGGCTCAGGAGGCTGATCTCGAGCTTATTGCCGCCCGCCAGCCACATGTACACCGAGTAGGCGAATTCGAACACCACGTAAGGAACGCCGACATTGGTGATCAGCTTTCGGGCCTTGCCGCCGGCGAACGTCCAGTTCCGCGAGAAGTAGCCGGTGATCACGATGAACAACGGCATGTGGAACATGTAGACGAAGAGGTACAGGCCCTTCGCCAGCGGGACGTTCAGCAGGTTGGCCAGGGAATGCCCCGCCACCACCAGGAGGATCGCGAAGTACTTCGCGTTGTCGAAGAACGGGTCGCGCTGCTTGCGCGGGCCGGCCTGCGGGCCCTGCCCCGGGCCCCGTGCCTGAGGGACGCCGCCCGGCCCGTCCGGGAAGGTTCCCGGTGCCCCCGGGACCGGACCCGCCGCAGGGTCCTCGATGAGCCTTCGGTCTGCCGAGCGAAGCTCGTCCGTTGAATGGCGGCGGGTGGGGGCTGGAGGACGGTCAAAGGTCTCTGCCGTCTCGGCCCGGGAGGGCCTGGTGGTGTAACTCATACGGGGTGCCGGTCACGTCTCCTTGCAGATGTTGTCGCTGGCGCGGATCTCGCCCTGCTGCTCGGGGATGCCGCCGCCCGCGTTCTTCAGGCTCGTCCAGTCGCTGCCGACGATCAGGTCCACGACGCCGGGCTTGGCGCCGCCGGTCCGGGCGGCCGGCTGCGGCCCGCTCGGGATCAGCGCGGCCAGCGACCGGGCCTGCTGGTCGGCACCGGAACCGTACATCACCTTGGTGGCGGATGTGGGGGACGGCGCGTTTCCGCCGACCGTGACATGGAAGCCCTGCGACTCCAGGTCGTCGGCGACGCGCCCGGCCTGGCCGTCGATGCCGCTGCCGTTGAAGACCCGCACCCGGATCTGGCTCGGCGGGATCTTCACGGAGCCGGGCTTCTCTTCCTTCGGGATGGTCTTGTCGTTGCGGACGGCGGTGAAGAACGGCTGCGCGCCGGCGTTGAGCGCCACCCGGTTCGGGTCCTGCGGGTCGGGCCCGGACGGGACGGTCACGAACCGCAGCTTGCCGGAGGTCATGCCCTGCATCTCTTTGGCGATGTCCATCATGACCTGCGGCGTCAGCTCTTTGTCGGTGGTGAGCGACTTGGTGACCGCGTTCATCAGCTCGATGAGCTTCTTGGGGTTGCTCAGCACGCCCGCGCTCATCGCCTTGTTGGCGAGCGCGCCCATGAACTTCTGCTGCCGCTTGATGCGGTCGAGGTCGGAGCCGTCCCCGAGGCCGTGCCGGACGCGCACGTACGCCAGCGCCTGCTCGCCCTTGATGTTGTGCTTGCCCTTGCTGAGCTTGAGCTTCGACTTCGGGTCGTTGACGGCCTTCGGCAGGCACACCGGGACGCCGCCGACCGCGTTCGTGATCGCCTTGAACCCGTTGAAGTCGACCTGCATGAAGTGGTCGACGCGGATGTTGGAGATGCTCTCGATCGTCTTGATGACGCAGGTCGCGCCGCCGTTGGTGAACGCCGAGTTGATCTGCGCGCGGCTCTGCGGCGGGATCGTCCGCCCGTTCCTGGCCTTGCAGGACGGCATCCGGACCATGAGGTCGCGGGGGAAGCTGATGCCCATCGCCTGGCCGCCGCCGGGGGACAGGTGCAGCAGGATCATCGTGTCCGAGCGGGGCGCCTCGTTCTTCATCGAGCGGCCGTACTTGGCGTTGGCGCCCTCACGGGTGTCGGACCCGAGCAGCAGGATGTTCAGCGCGCTGTTCAGCTTCTTCGGCCGGTTCGGGCCGAGCTGGGCGTTGACGTCCTCGTGCGCGATGTTCCCGAACGCCCGGCGGTAGAGGCCGTAGGCGGTGAGGGAGCCGGCCACCATGACCGCCGACAGCCCGATGCACACCCATCCGAGGATGCGCCAGCCGCGTCGGGACGCCGCCGGCTGCTGCTGCCGCGGATCGGCGTCGTCGACGTACTCCATGTACATCGGGTTGCTGTTCATCGGCTCCGGAGTCCGGGTGCGGCCCGCTTTCGGGGGTCTGGATGGGCGTCTGGTGGGCAAGACGTCTGACGGGCAGGACGTCTGGTGGGCACGGGGCGTCGTTGGGCAAGGGGAAGCGTAGGTCAGGCGAGCCGCCGCGGGGACCCGGATGGTTCATTCCGTCCGGGCGGTCCGGCCACCACCGTCACATGTTCCAGGGTCACGCGTCGCTCTAGTACGGCTTTGTCGAAGTTTCGTTGGATTATGACGGAAGCACCCGAGGCTAGTGGTGCGAGCAAGCCGGTCAGTACCCCGTCCAATGTGGTGAACGGCATGTCAACCAGAAGACGGTCCCGCGCGTCTAGATGCCATTTTTCGGCCGCGTCCCGGGCCGCTCCGACCAGGTCCCCCGCGCTGAATGTGGCCTTTGTCACACTCAATGCGGGCGTCTCGGGCGGCAATTGCGGGCCTGGAACGAACCTGTCTCCGTAGGCGCGCACTTCCACGGCGTAGTCGGTGACGCCGGGCGGGCAGTCCGCGAGCGGGCCGCCCAGCGCGTGCAGCGACAGGCCGACGAACTCCTCGGCCCCGCCCGCCGCCGCCCCGTCCGCGATCACGTCCAGCACCTCCTGTGCCGCCGCCAGGATGTACGGGCCGGAGGTGCCGGACGGTTCGGCGGACGCGCCGTTTCGTACCGCTTCCGGGTCGACGGGCTCCGCGACCAGGCCCGCTGACCAGCACGCCATCAGCCACACGGCCGTCTGCCAGTGCGGCGGCAGGACGAGCACGACCCGCGTCCCCGGCTCGGCGGCGAGACCGTCCACCAGGAAGTTCGCCGTCTTGGCGACCCAGTTGTCGAACGTCCGGGCGGACAGCTCGACGCGCTCGCCCGAGGCGTCGTCGTAGAAGGTCACCAGCGGGCTGGACGGGTCGTCCGCCACCCGCCGCCGCAGCAGCTCGGCGGGCCCGGCCGCGGCCCCGGCGTGTGCGCTCATGGGTCAGAGCGTATGCCCGCATGATCGCGCCGGAGCCATGACCCGGCCGGTGCCGCTACGCTCCCGCACGGAACAGGGAGTCTTCCACGGGGCGGGGTGCATGGACGCGGGTCGGCTGCTCGTGCGGGTCACGGTGGCCCCGGCACTGCTCATCGCGGCGTGGCTGGCCGTCTCGCTGCCGCTGCTGATGGCGGGCGTGTTCCGTCCCGTCCCGGCGATCGCGCTGTTCGTGCCGGTCGCGGCGGTCACGCTGTGGCTCGGGCTCCGCGGCCGGATCGACGACGCGTTCCGCGACGCGACCTGGGGCCCGGTCATCGCCGTCCTCGGGATCACGGTCGCGTTCCTGGTGCTCCAGGTGGTGATGTGCTCGGAGCAGATCATCGTCCGCCGCGACCCCGCGTCCTACGTGCAGTACGCCGTCTGGCTGAAGAACGAAGGGTCGCTGCCGATCCCGCTGATGGAGCGGGCGTTCGGCGGCCACGACCGGGCGCTGTACTACGAGAGCCCCGCGTTCTACCAGGACGGCGGCGCGATCGTCCCGCAGTTCATGGCGGGATTGCCGCTGGTGCTGACGCTCGGCGGCTGGCTCGGCGGCATGCACGGCATGCTGCTGATGGCGCCGCTGCTCGGCGCGTGCTGCGTGCTCGCGTTCGCCGGGCTGGTGGCGCGGCTCGTCGGCCCGCGCTGGGCACCCGCCGGAGCGCTGCTGCTGGCGCTGACGCTGCCGATGCTCTACGTCTCCCGCAGCACCTTCAGCGAACTGCCCGCGATCGTCCTGCTGCTGGGCGGGCTGTCGTTGATATACGACGCCCGCCGGGCGGACGGCCGGGTCGCCGATCTGAAGGCGTTCCTGGGTGGCCTGGCGCTCGGGCTCATCGTGCTCGTCCGCATCGACGGGCTCCGGGACGTCCTCCCGGTCCTCGTCTTCGCAGGGCTCTACGTGGCGCAGCGGCGCGGCATCGGTTACTGGACGGGCGGCGGGCTCCTGCTGGGCGCCGGCGCGGGGCTGGTGCAGGGCTTCACGATGTCGCGGCCGTACCTGACGTACCTGGGCGCGTCGCTGCGACCGCTGCTGGCGATCGCGGCGGCGGTCGCCATCGCGACGGTGCTCATGGTGGTGCTGCTGCGCTGGCAGCCGACGGCGCTGCGGCTGCGCCGCGCCGGGGCGGCCGTCGCGCGCGGCCGGGCGCCGGGCGCCGCCGCCGTCCTCGCCCTGCTGGTGATGCTGGGGTTCGCGCTCCGGCCGCTGGTGCAGACCGTGCGGCGGGAGCCGGCCACGCGCGACGACGAGCTGAACGTCCAGTTCATCGAGACCGTCCAGAAGATCCAGCACCTCCCGGTGGACGGCACCCGCCAGTACTCGGAGCAGACGCTGTACTGGGTGTCCTGGTACATCGGCATCCCCGCGCTGCTGTTCGCGACGCTCGGCGCGGCACTGCTGACCCGGCGGCTCATGCGCGGGCACGCGCCGGAGTGGCTGCTGCCCTACGCCATGATCGTCTGGACGGCCACGCAGGTGCTGATCAGGCCCGGCATCACGCCCGACCATCCGTGGGCGTCGCGGCGGCTGATCGGGCTGGTCATCCCCGGCCTGCTGCTGTTCACCGTGTTCGCGGCGGCCTGGACGGCCAAGCGCGTCCGCCGCCTCGGCTACAGCCGCCGGATCGTGCGGACGGGCGCGGTCCTCGGCGTCGTGGGGATGCTGGTCCCGATCGTGGTGACGTCCGGCGGCTTCCTGGTGACGAAGACCGAGCAGCACGAGGTCGCCGCCGTCGAGGGCATGTGCGACGCGCTGCCGCCGCGCGCCTCCGTCGTGGTCGTGGAACGCTCGACCGCCGACCGGCTCCTCCAGGTCGTCCGGGGCATGTGCGGGCTGCCCGCCGCGCGCACCTCGAGCACCGCCACGCCCGCCGACGTGCGGCGCGTCACCGCCGCCGTCACCGCCGCCGGACGGCGCCCCGTGATCATGGCGGCGAAGCGGGAACAGGTCGCGCCGTACGGGACGCCGGAGCGGGTCGTCCACCTGACGACCCGGCAGGACGGGCGCACCCTCGTGAACCCGCCCGGCGGGACGTGGGGCCTCACCGTGGAGGTGTGGATCACCGAGCCGGGACGGCGTTAGGCGGGCGCCCGGCGGGCGTCAACGCGGACGTTAAGGCGGAAGAGTCCCGCCCGGGCGAGTATCCTCGCGCTGCGTGAGCACCCAGTCTGCCGAGCCGACGCACCAGCCCGCTCCCGAGCCCGCGACGGAACCGCCGCCCGCGCACGTGCCCGCGCACGTGCCCGCGCACGTGCCCGAGGCCGCGCGCGTGCCCCAGACCGAGGCCGTGCCCAAGCGGCCCGCGGATCCGGAGTCCGGGCCCGTCCACGTCACGATCGTCCTGCCCTGCTACAACGAGCAGGACCACGTGATCGACGAGGTCGAGCGCATCTGCAAGGCGATGGACAACAGCGGCAAGACCTACGAGCTGCTCGCCGTCGACGACTGCTCCACCGACGCCACGCTCGCCCGGCTGGAGGAGGCCGCGCCGCGCTTCCCGAACATGCGGATCATGGCGTTCCAGCACAACAGCGGGTCGGGCACGGTGCGGCGGATCGGGTCGCAGCAGGCCCGCGGCGAGATCGTCGTGTGGACGGACGCCGACATGTCCTACCCCAACGAGCGGATCCCCGAGCTCGTGGACGTCCTCGACTCCGACCCCTCAATCGACCAGGTCGTCGGGGCGCGCACCAGCGAGGAGGGCTCGCACAAGGCGCTGCGCGTCCCCGCGAAGTGGTTCATCCGGAAGGTCGCCGAGCGGCTCACCAACACCAAGATCCCCGACCTGAACTCGGGGCTGCGCGCGTTCCGCCGCGAGGTGTCGCTGCCGTACCTGCGGCTGCTGCCGCCCGGGTTCTCCTGCGTGACGACGATCACGATCGCGTTCCTGTCGAACCAGCATCCGGTCCGGTACCTGCCGATCGACTACGCCAAGCGGGCCGGGAAGTCGAAGTTCCACTTCACCAAGGACGCCTACCGCTACATCCTGCAGGTCCTGCGGATGGTGATGTACTTCAACCCGCTCAAGGTGCTGATGCCGCCCGCGCTGTGGCTGATCGTGATCGGGCTGCTCAAGGGCGTGTTCGACATGGTGGTGCACTTCGGCTACTTCGCCAACAACACCATCATGATCTTCGTGACGGGGTTGATCATCGCGTCGCTGGCGCTGCTCGCGGACCTGATCGTCCGTTCCCGCGGCGACGTCTAGCGGCCGCCGGGATGCGCATCGCCATCGTCGGCCCGGCCTTCCCCTACAAGGGCGGCGGCGCCCACCACACCACCGAGCTGGCGCACCGGCTGGCCGCCGCCGGGCACGACGTGGTCATCGAGTCGTGGCGGGCCCAGTACCCCGGGTTCCTGTATCCCGGGCAGCAGACGATCTCCGAGCCGGAGGGCGAGCCGTTCCCCGGCACGCACCGCACGCTCGACTGGCGCCGCCCGGACGGCTGGTGGCGCACCGGCCGCGCGCTGCGCTCCCGCGACCTGGTCGTGCTGGCGGTGCTGACCCCGATCCAGGTTCCGTCCTACCTGGGGATTCTCGCCGGGCTCCGGCACCGGGCGCCTGTGGTGGCGCTGTGCCACAACGTCCTGCCGCACGAGCGCAAGCCGTACGACGAGCCGCTGATGAAACGCCTGCTGCGCGGCGTCGACGGGGTCCTCGTCCACTCCGAGGCGCAGGCCGACCTGGCGCGGGGGCTCACGACACGCCCGGTGAGCGTCGCGGAGATGCCCGCCCACCTGCCGACGTCCGAGACGCCGCTTGAGCACGATGCCAAGGTCAGGCGCCGGTTGCTGTTCTTCGGGATCGTCCGCCCCTACAAGGGCCTGGACGTGCTGCTCCGCGCCCTCGCGGAAGGCCCGGACGATGTCGCGCTGACCGTCGCGGGCGAGTTCTGGGGCGGCCTGGACGACACGCGCGAGCTGATCACGTCACTCGATCTGACGTCCCGCGTGGAACTGCGTCCCGGGTATGTTCCGGCCGCCGACGTTCCGGGCCTGTTCGCCGCCGCCGACGCGCTCGTCCTCCCGTACCGGACGGCCACCGCGTCACAGAACGTCTGGATGGCCTACGAGCACGGGCTCCCGGTCATCGCCACCGATGTGGGCGGTTTCGCCGGGCAGATCCGCGACGGTGTGGACGGCCTGATCTGCACGCCCGACGATGCCCCGTCCCTGGCCGCGGCCCTGCGCCGCTTCTATTCGCCGGGGGAGCCGGAGCGCCTGCGCTCCGGCGTCCGCCCGGTCGACCACGGCCCGCTGTGGGCCGCCTATCTCGACGCCCTCACGGGGCTTACAGGTGGGGTTCGATGACCTTCAGCAGGGCCCGCTTCGGCTTCGCGCCGACGACCTGCTCCACGACCTCGCCCTTCTTGAAGAGCAGGAGGGTCGGCAGGCCCATCACGCCGAACTTGTTCGGCGTCTCGGGGTTCGCGTCGTAGTCCAGCTTCGCGATCTTGATCTTGCCGTCCTGCTCCGCCGCGATCTGCTCGAGCACGGGGGCGATCATGCGGCAGGGCCCGCACCAGTCGGCCCAGAAGTCGACCAGTACCGGGGTGTCGCTGCTGAGGACCTCGTCCGCGAACGTCGCGTCGGTCACGGTGATGGGGGCCGTCACGGTCCCTCCTTCGTAGGCTGCGTATCCCTCACAAGCTCTTTGGAGGGCTGTTCATTCCCGGTGTCCGGGCCCTCGTCCGGTGTGGTCCTACCCAGGAGGAACGCGATCCCGGCGATGATGAGATCGGCGGCGGTCAGCAGCACCCGGGACGCGATCGCGACCACGACCGGCGCGCCCGCCGGGAGCACCGGCGTCAGCACCACCGTCAGCGCCGCCTCCCGTGCCCCGATGCCGCCCGGCGCGATGAACACCAGGAACCCCGCGACGAACGCCAGCGCGTACGCGCCCGTCGCGACGAACGGGAGCCCCGCCCCGTCACCGCCCACCGCCAGGCAGAGCAGCCACGTGTGGACGCCGAAGAGAGCCCAGCCCAGAACCGTCCATCCGACGGCCTTCAGCGTCACGCCGAGGCTCACCGGACGCTCCAGCGGCGGACGCCGGATGATCTTGAGCATCAGCCCCAGGCACCACGTCACGACCTTCGGATGCAGCAGCACCAGCAGGATGGGCGCCAGCAGGAACAGCGGCCAGTAGGTGTCGCGCGCCGTCGTGGACGTCAGCGGCAGCGTCACCGCCGCGACCGCCAGCCCGCACGCCACGGACGTCGCCACCGCCAGCAGCGTCGACCCGAAGCTGCGCTCCGGCGGCACCTTGTGCTCGCGCGTCATCTCGATCTGCGTGACCAGCGCCCACACCTTGCCCGGCACGTACTTGCCGAGCTGGGAGATCCCCGAGATCCGGAAGATCGCCCGGACCGGCAGCGGCGAGCCGAGCCCGCCGAGGAACTCCCGCCAGCCCAGCATCCAGACGAAGAGCCCCGCCAGGCCCACGGCCAGCGCCCCGGCGAGCGTCGCCCACGACATCTGCCGGAACGCCTCCACGGTCGCGTCCCACTGCGACGCGACGCTGTAGGCGCAGAAGGCCAGCGCGAGCATGACCAGCAGCACGCGCAGTACCCGCACCGCGACGACCTTCATCTTCACGCGCCCAGCGTAGGCGAACGTGGCCGCGCGGCCCGCCGCTCGCCTTACAGTTGGGGACGATGAAGATTTCGGATGTGGTCGCCTTCATGGGCCACCAGGTGCACGTGTGCCGGTACCGCGAGGCGGGGACGCTCCTCGCCTGGATGGGCCGCGACCTGCACGGCAAGCGAGTTCTCGACGTCGCCGGCGGCGACGGCTACTGGGCCGGCCAGGCCCGCAGGCGCGGCGCCGACGCCGTCTCGATCGACCTGCACCGCGGCAAGATGGAGTACGGCCGGACGCTCGCGCACGCGCCCGCGCTGATCGAATGCGACGCGCTGCGGCTCCCGTTCGGCGACGGCTCGTTCGACGCGATCCTGTCCGTCTGCGCGATCGAGCACTTCGATGACGGCGGAAAATCACTGGACGAGATGGCACGCGTTCTCAAGCCCGGCGGTGAGATCTTCATGTCCGCCGACGTGCTGAGCCGCGCCGACGCCTGGCCGAAGCTGCGCGACGCCCACAAGGCGAAGTACCACGTCCAGCACACCTACACGCACGACAGCCTGCGCAAGCTGATGGACGAACGCGGCCTCGACCTGGTCAGGCACAGCTACCAGTTCCGCACGGCGGCGACCGAGCGCCTGTACCTGTCGCTTTCCACGTACGGCGGCAAGGTCGGTTTCAACGCGGCCGCGCCGCTGACGCCGCTGGTCGCCCTGGCCGACCGCAAGGCCCCGAACGAGCGGGGAAGCATCGTTCTGGTTCGGGCGCGCAAGAGGTAGTTCCCGGGGGTGTGGGGGTCGGGCCCCCACATTGAATCGCTGAATGAGGTCCCGCAAAGCGGGCATCCGCGGGCGTAGGCTCGGACCGTAAAGGGTGATCTACGCCACCGCGCTGGATGGGGGAGTGGACCGTGGCGCCTCGGATTCTGCTCGACGCCACCGCCGTGCCGGCCGACCGCGGCGGGCTCGGCCGATACGTCGACGGCCTGCTGGTCGGCCTGCACGAGCAGGGCGCCGATCTCGCCGTCGCGTGCCAGCGCGCCGACGAGGAACGCTACGAGGGCCTCATCCCCGGCGCCCGCGTCGTGGCGGGCCCGGCGACCCTCGTACACCGCGCGACCCGCCTGGCCTGGGAACAGTCGGGCCTGCCCCGCGTGGCCGAACTCGTCGAGGCCGACGTCATCCACCTGCCGACCTACACGATGCCGGTCAGCGCGGTCCTGCCGACGGTGGTCACGCTCCATGACGTGACGCTGTTCGCCGAGCCGGAGGTGCACGATCCCGTCCGGACCAGCTACATCAAGTCCGCGACCCGCACCGCCGCGCGCCGCGCCACCCGCCTGATCGCCCCGTCCCACGCGACCCGCGACGAGCTGGTCCGCGTCCTGTCCGCCGACCCGGACCACATCGACGTGGCCTACCACGGCGTCGACCACGAGGTGTTCCACCGGCCGTCCGAGGCGGAGATCAAGTACGTCTCCGACCGCCTCGGCCTC
The DNA here is from genome assembly GCF_044326375.1 of Actinomadura sp. 3N508. Classification (NCBI taxonomy): domain Bacteria; kingdom Bacillati; phylum Actinomycetota; class Actinomycetes; order Streptosporangiales; family Thermomonosporaceae; genus Actinomadura; species Actinomadura sp. 3N508. The sequence continues at coordinate 850,262 of NZ_JBIRAX010000001.1, read as the reverse complement.
CACGGCCGCCCCTACGTCGCCTACCTGGGCGCGCTCGAACCGCGCAAGAACGTCCCGAACCTGATCAGGGGCTGGGTGCTGGCCTGCAAGGACCGGTCCGACCCGCCCGCGCTCGTCCTCGCGGGCAGCGGCGGCTGGGACGACGAGGTCGACGCGGCCCTCGCCACCGTCCCCCTGGAGCTGCGCGTCCTGCGCCCCGGCTACCTGCCGTGGTCGGCGCTTCCCGGCTTCTTCGGCGGCGCCGTGGTCGTCGCCCACCCGTCCCGGGGCGAGGGGTTCGGCCTGCCCGTCCTGGAGGCCATGTCGTGCGGCGCGCCCGTCCTCACCACGCGCCGTGGTCCGCTGCCCGAGGTCGGCGGCGACGCCGTCGCCTACACCGAGACGGACCCGACCGAGATCGGCGCCGCGCTCGGCGGCCTCATCGACGACCCGTCCCGCCGCGCCGAGCTGGCCGACGCCGCGCACGTCCGCGCGCAGCAGTTCTCCTGGTCGGCGTCCGCGAAGGAGCACATGGCCTCCTACCAGCGGGCCGCAGACACCTCCCGCTAGGCTCGCGCACAGCCGAGAAAGGAACCGAGTGGAAGCGATCCTCCTGGTGGGAGGGCAGGGCACCCGCCTGCGCCCCCTGACCATCTCCACCCCCAAGCCGCTGCTCCCCACGGCCGGGGTGGCGTTCCTCGCCCACCAGCTCGCCCGCGCCCACGCGGCGGGCGTCGAGCGCATCGTATTCGCCACGTCCTACCGGGCCGAGATGTTCCAGGCCGCCTTCGGCGACCACGCCCACGGCGTCGACCTCGCCTACGTCAGCGAGGACGAGCCGCTCGGCACCGGCGGCGCCATCCGCAACGCCTCCGCCGCCCTCACCTGCGGCCCGGACGACCCGGTCCTGATCCTGAACGGCGACATCCTGTCCGGCCATGACGTGCGCGCCCAGATCAAGCTGCACGAGGAGTCCGGTGCGGCGGTCACGCTCCATCTCACCGAGGTCGACGACCCGTCCCGCTTCGGCTGCGTGCCCACCGACTCCGGCGGCCGCGTCACCGCCTTCCTGGAGAAGACACCCCATCCGGTGACGAACCAGATCAACGCGGGCTGCTACGTGTTCCGCCGTTCCACCATCGACACGATCCCCGAGGGCGAGGTCGTCTCCGTCGAGCGCGAGACGTTCCCTTCGCTCATCTCGTCGGGCGCCACGGTGATGGGCCACGTGGAGTCGGCCTACTGGCTGGACGTCGGCACCCCGGAGGCGTTCGTCCAGGGTTCCCGCGACCTCGTCATGGGCGCGCTCGCCTCGCCCGCGATGCCCGGCGAACCAGGCGAGCACCTCGCCCTCTCCGGCGCGGCCGTCGCGGCGGGCGCCGTGGTGCGCGGCGGCACCACCGTGGGGCGGAACGCGGTGATCGAGTCCGGCGCCACGGTGATGGGCAGCGTCCTGCTCGACGACGCCTTCGTCGCCGAGGGCGCGACCGTCCGCGATTCCGTGCTGGGCCGCAGTGCCCGGGTCGGGCCCGGGGCCGTCCTGGACGGCGTCGTTCTCGGCGACGGCGCGGTCGTCGGCCCCGGCAACGAACTGCTCCCCGGCGTCCGCGTCTGGCCAGGCGTCGAACTCCCGCCGACAGCCATCCGCTTCTCCACCGACGCCTGACCCCCTTGTGAGCCGCACCTTGCCCGATGCATCAGTTCCCTCGTCCGGTGTGGCCGGGGAGAAGACCGCTGGGCGTCTCCCCGGCCGGGTCCGGGAGTGGCGGCCGCCGTGGCCGGTCGACTTGCTCGACGTGCTGTCACCGCATCGGCGGGGCGGGGGCGATCCGGCATCCCGCGTCGAGCGGGACGGGTCGGTGTGGCGAGCGTCCTTCACGCCGGAAGGGCCTGGGACGCTCCGGCTCTGCCTGGACGGCGTCGCCGTCCAGGCCACGGCTTGGGGCCCGGGGGCGGAGTGGCTGCTGGACGGGGTGCCCGAGCTACTCGGCGCCGCCGACGAGCCGGACGGGTTCGTCCCGCTGCACGACGTGGTCCGGGAGCAGCTGCTGAAGCGGCCGGGGCTGCGGATCGGGCGGACGCGGCGGGTCTTCGAGGCGCTCGTCCCGGCGGTCATGGAGCAGAAGGTGCTCGGGCAGGAGGCCTGGCGGGCCTGGGGATATCTGCTGCGCAGGTTCGGGGAGCCCGCGCCCGGCGCGCCCCACCTGCGGGTTCCGCCGCCGCCCGGGGTGTGGGTCCGGATTCCCTCGTGGGAGTGGCACCGGTCCGGGCTGGAGGCCGTCCGGGCCCGGACGATCATCGGCGCGGCGCGCGTCGCGGGACGGCTGGAGGAGGACGCGGGGGAGGCGCGGCTGCGGTCGCTGCCGGGCATCGGGGTCTGGACGGCCGCCGAGATCAGGCAGCGGGCGCTCGGCGATCCCGACGCCGTCTCCGTCGGCGACTACCACCTGCCCGGCCTGGTGGGCTGGGCGCTGGTGGGCCGCAAGGTCGACGACGCCGGGATGCTCGAACTTCTGGAGCCCTACGCCGGTCATCGGTACCGGGTCACCCGGCTGCTGGAATCGTCCGGCCGGCGTCCGCCGAGGCGCGGCCCCCGGCTGCCCGTCCGGGACTACCGGTCGTTCTGACCTGCTTCGGGGCCGGGCGGCGCCGCAGCCAGAAGTTGTTCGGGGTCCAGTCGAGGCCGTCGCGGCCGTCGGCGCCGAACAGGGGCCCGAGGATCGCGAGTGCGGTGATGAGGCCGAGTACGTACAGCATCGTCTGTCCTTTGGGATCGCAGTGTCTGAGCGTTCCCGCGCGGGGCGATCGGTGGGCCGGGGTCTCCGTCCTTCTCGGTCGCACCATCAGTTTGACTCCGTCTAACGTTCAGGTCTAGCGACTGTTTCTGGAGGGATTGTGTAAGAATCTCTTCACTATGCTGGATCTCGGTAGGTTGCGCGTGCTTCGGGAGCTCAAGCTGCGCGGGACGCTCGGAGCGGTGGCCGACGCGCTCGGCTACACGCCATCCGCCGTGTCGCAGCAGCTCGCCCAGTTGCAGCGAGACGTCGGCGTCCCGGTGGTCGAGCGGGCTGGGCGGCGGCTGCGGCTGACCCAGGCGGGCGAGGTGCTCGCCGAGCACGCGGACGTGCTGCTGGCGGAGGCGAAGCGCGCGGAGGAGGCGGCGCTCGCGGCGAGCGGGCGGGTCGCGGGGGTCGTCCGGCTGGTCGGGTTCCAGACGGCATTGCTGCACGTCCTGGCGCCCGCGCTGCCCCGGCTGGCGGACGCGTATCCGGAGCTTGTGGTCGACGTCCTGGACGAGGAGTTCCACCGCGTCCTCCAGGCCCTGGTGCTTCAGGAGATCGACGTGGTGCTGACCGACGAGTACTCCCACCTGCCGCGCCCACGGCGTCCCGAGCTGGCGGCGGAGGTGCTCATCACCGAGGTCATGCGGGTCGGGCTGCCGGAGGACCACCCGCTCGCGCAGGACGGCGGCCCGGTGCGGATGGTCGACCTCGCCGGCTGCCGGTGGGCGACGGGCCATGTCGGCACCAACCACGGCGACCTGCTCGAACGGACCTGCGTCGAGTTCGGCGGCTTCCGGCCGGACGTCCGGTACCGCTCCAACGACCTCATGGTCATCTTCTCGATGGTCGCGCAGGGCGGCGCCGTCTGCCTCGTCCCCGACCTGGCGCTCGCCGAGCAGGAGGAGGGCATCGTCGTCCGGGACGTGGCCGAGGCCCGCGTCGACCGCCGCATGGTCCTGTGGACGCGGGTCGGCGCGGACGTCCGGCCGTCGGTCAGCGCCGTCCTGGAGGAGCTTCGCCGTTCGGCGGACGAGCTGGTCGAGCGCCGCCCCAGCTGCATCCGGGGCGTGCGCTGATCACGTCCCGACGAGCGGCAGGCGCCTCCCGAAATCGCCGATGCCGTCCGTGCGCCGAGACGCCTCCAGCCGTTCGGCGGGCACCTCGCCATAGAGCGTGGTGCGCTGTTTGGCGGGACGGCCCGCGCTCGCCGCAATCGCCTCCAATTCGCTGATGGGCTTGAAGGACCCGTTCTCCGACCCCGCCATACGGCTGATGGTCTCTTCCATCAGCGTCCCGCCCAGGTCGTTGACCCCTCCTCGCAGGACGCGCGTGCACAGTTCGTCGCCCAGCTTCACCCACGACGTCTGGATGTTCGAGATCGAGCCGTGCAGCAGTATGCGCGCCAATGCGTGGACGGCCACGTTCTCCCGGACCGTCGGCCCCGGACGCGCCAGCCCCGCCAGATAGATGGGCGAGTTGTGGTGGACGAACGGCAGCAGCACGAATTCGCTGAACCCGCCCGTCCGGTCCTGGATCGAGCGGAGCAGCTTGATGTGCGCCACCCAGTGCGACGGGGTGTCGACGTGCCCGTACATCATCGTGGACGTCGTCGGAATGCCGATCTCGTGCGCGGTGGTGACGACCTCGATCCACTGGTCGGAGGGCAGTTTCCCCTTGGTCAGCACCCACCGGACGTCGTCGTCCAGGATCTCGGCGGCCGTCCCGGGAAGCGAGTCGACACCGGCCTCCCGCGCCGCCTCCAGCCATTCCCGGATCGACAGATCGGTGCGGGACGCGCCGTTCACGACCTCCATCGGGCTGTAGGAATGCAGATGGATGCCGGGGGCCCGGCGCTTCACCTCGCGGGCGAGGTCGAAATAGGCGGTGCCCGGCAGGTCGGGATGGATTCCGCCCTGCATGCAGACTTCGGTGGCGCCCGCGCTCCATGCCTCGTCCACTCGGTCGCCGACCTGGCTCAGGGAAAGCGTGTAGGCGTCGGCGTCCGTGCGGCGCTGCGCGAACGCGCAGAATCGGCAGCCGGTGTAGCAGACGTTCGTGAAATTGATGTTCCGGGTGACGACATAGGTGACGTCATCGCCGACCGCGTCCCGCCGCAGGTCGTCGGCGAGCCTGGCAAGCGCGTCCAGCTCCGCGCCGTCAGCGTGCAGCAGAGCCAGCGCCTCATCGTCCGACAGCCCCGCGGGGTTCTGCTCGGCCCGCGCAAGAGCAGCCTTGACATCCGCATCGAAACGCTGTGGCGCGGACATGCGGTCGCGTAGCGCGTCCCAGTCGCCGTACACCTCGTCGAAGTCGTCGCGCCGGTCGCTGCTACGCCCGGCCGTATCGATCTCGGTGTGCAACTCGGTCCGCCCAGAGGCCACGAAGCCGCCATCGGGCTCCTGCCAGGGACGTCCCTCAAGAACGGCGTCCTCCAGCGCAAGACCGGTCGCCGGGTCGGCGAGCGCGGCGACATGCCCCGCCAGCCGCGGATCGAGCCACGGCTCGCCGCGCCGCACGTACTCGGGATAGATCGTCAGCCGCTCGCGCAGCTCGAACCCCGCGTCGGCGGTCCGCGCCGCCAGCTCGTCGATCTGCGGCCACGGCCGCTCCGGGTTCACATGGTCGGGCGTCAGCGGGGACACGCCGCCCCAGTCATCGATGCCGGCCCGCAGCATCAGCGCGAACTGGTCCGCTACGAGATTCGGCGGCGCCTGCACCCGCGCCTTCGGCCCGAGGACGAGCCGCGTCACCGCGATCGTCGCGGCCAGCTCCGCCAGCTCGGCGTCCGGGGTGTCGCGCATCTTCGTGTCGGGCTTGGCGCGGAAGTTCTGCACGATCACCTCCTGGATCGCGCCGTACTCCCGCATCGTCCGCCGGATCTCGAAGATTGCGTCCGCGCGCTCCTCGGCCGTCTCGCCGATCCCGATCAGGATGCCCGTCGTGAACGGCACGTTGGTGCGGCCCGCGTCCTCCAGGACCCGCAGCCGGACGGCCGGGTCCTTGTCCGGCGACCCGAAATGCGGCCCGCCGCGCTCGCTGAACAGCCGCGTCGCCGTCGTCTCCAGCATCATCCCCATGGACGGCGCGACCGGCTTCAGCCGCTGGAAGTCACGCCAGGTCAGCACGCCCGGATTCAGGTGCGGCAGCAGCCCCGTCTCCTCCAGCACCCGGATCGCCATCGCCCGGACGTAGGAGAGCGTGTCGTCGTAGCCGTGCGCGTCCAGCCACTCGCGGGCCTGCTTCCACCGGTCCTCGGGACGGTCGCCGAGCGTGAACAGGGCCTCCTTGCAGCCCATTTCCGCGCCCCGCCGCGCGATCTCCAGCACCTCGTCCGGGCTCAGGTAGGGCGCGTCCAGCCTGTGCGGGACGGTCGCGAACGTGCAGTACCCGCAGCGGTCCCGGCACAGGCGGGTCAGCGGGATGAAGACCTTGCGGCTGTAGGTGATGACGCCCGGACGCCCGGCGGCGTCCAGACCGGCGTCCCGGGTGCGGGCCGCGTGCGCGAGCAGTTCGTCGAGCGCCGCCCCGCGGGCGCCCAGCAGTGTCGTGGCCTCGGATCGGTCCAGGGTCTTGCCGTCACGCGCGCGGGCCAGCGCCCGGCGAAGCGCGGAGCTCATGGCGTCCATGCGGGCACTCTATGCCAACCGTCATATTGGCCATCGGCCCGGACCATCGAACACCTGACTCAGCCCGGACCACCCGCCGCCTATTCCCCACTCAGCGGATCTCGATGAAATCGTCCGGGCTCCGCGGCGGCCGCTCACGCGGCGGAGCGGCCGGATGTCCGACCCCTACCGCACCCATCGGGTCCCAATCGTCCGGCAGGCCCAGCGATGCGCGGACGACGTCGCGGCAGAACATCGTGCTCGACACCCAGCACGAGCCGAGCCCTTCCACCGCCAGCGCGACCAGCAGGTTCTCCACGCCCGCACCGGCCGCGACGACGAACATCTCGCGCTCGGCCCGCGACCGGCGCTCGTCCGGATAGTCGTGCGAACCGTCCATGACCAGGCACGGCACGACCAGGTACGGGGCACGCCGCAGCACCTCGCCGCGCCGCAGCCGCTTGGTGATCGACTCCTCGGAGAAGCCGTCGCGGCGCAGGTCGGCCTCCCAGGCGTCGCGCATCGCGTCCAGGAGCCGCGTCCGTGACTCCATCGACTCCAGCAGGACGAACCGCCACGGCGTCGTGTGGTGCGGCGCCGGAGCGGTGATCGCGGCGGCGACCGCGCGCCGCACCGCCGCCGGGTCGACGGGCGCACCCGTGAACTCGCGAATGGTCCGCCGCGCCCCGAGCACCTCCGACGGCCCCCACCGGAACATGTCCTCCCCGGCCGGGCGTACCAGTGCCCGCGCGCCCGGCCCGTCCTCCCGCGTCACCAGCCCCGCCAGCCCGCGCACGACCGCGACCGGCACCCCGTCGAGCTTCCCCTTCACCAGCTCCGCCGCGGCCGCGATCTCGTCGGCGACCGCGGTGATCGTGGCTTCGAGCCGGTTCCCGTGCGCGTCGTCCTGGCCGCGCAGGTCGTGCAGCGGCTCCAGGCCCGCGATGCCGATCGCCGCGTCCGTCAGCCCGTTCCGCCAGGGCCGCCCGAGCGTGTCGGACACGATCACGGCGACGTCCACCCCGGCCTTCTCCCGCACGCCCGCGCGGATACGGCGTGCAGAAGCGTCCGGGTCTTCGGGCAGCAGCAGCACGGTCCCCGCCGCCGTGTTGGACGAGTCCACCCCGGCCGCCGCCAGCACGAGCCCCTGCCGCGTCTCCACGATCCGCGTCTCGCCCCGCGCATGGGAACGCCGCGCCACGACCCGCACGGTCTCGGCGTCGATGGCCTTCTCCCGGTCGTCCGCGACCAGGACCCGCCCCTCCGCCTTGCTGACGATCTTGGACGTCACGACGAGCACGTCACCATCTGCCAGCGTCCCATCCGGGAGCAGCGCCGCGATGTCGTCACCGGCCGCGACCTCCGGCAGCCCACCGACTCCGAAGATCTCCAGCCTCATCCGGCCTCCTCCGCCCGCTTCAGCTCCATGGCGAGATCGACGGCGGCCTGCCCGATCGCCGCCGTGGCGTCCGGGTCGCTCATCAGCAGCGGCCGCGACCGGACCTCGATGCCCTCCACCCGCACGTCCGCGTCGGCCTCGTCGACGAGCCAGCCGTCCAGCAGCCCGAGCCCGTACAGCTCGGCGACCGCGCGGGCCGACGTCTCCACGCCGATCGCGGTCAGGCAGGCGTCCGCCATCCCGCGCACGGGCGCGCCCCCGATGATCGGCGAGACCCCGACGACGGTCTTGGCCGCGATCGCGTCCCGGATCCCGGGCACGGCCAGGATCGTCCCGATGCTCACCACCGGATTGGACGGCGGAAGCAGCACGAAATCAGCGGCCCCGATCGCCTCCAAAACCCCCGGCGCGGGCTTGGACTCCTCCGCCCCCACCGCCGCGATCGACAGCGCCGGGACCGACGCCCGCAGCCGCACCCACCATTCCTGGAAATGGATCGCGCGCCGCCCGCGCTCGTCCTCGATCACCACGTGCGTCTCGACCTGGTCGTCGGTCATCGGGATCAGCCGCACGCCCGGCTTCCACCGGTCGCACAATGCCTCGGTCACCGCCGACAGCTTGTATCCGGCGGCGAGCATCTGCGTCCGGACGATGTGCGTCGCGAAATCGCGGTCGCCCAGCCCGAACCAGCCCGGCCCGACCCCGTACGCGCCGAGCTCCTCCTTGACGGTGAACGTCTCGCCGGCCCGTCCCCAGCCCTGCTCCTCGTTGATGCCGCCGCCGAGCGTGTACATCACGGTGTCCAGATCGGGGCAGACCCGCAGCCCGAACAGGGAGATGTCGTCCCCGGTGTTCCCGATCACGGTGATCTCGGCCGCGGGCACCGCCCCCCGGAGCCCACGCAGAAACCGGGCCCCCCCGATCCCGCCCGCCAATGCCACGATCTTCATAGGAAGAACTGTATTAGCCCAGGGGGACATCCCTCTTGGCCAGGACCTCAGCCGGGATTACGGGTCGTGCGGCCGGAGGGCGCCCAGCGCCCGGAGGTCGCACGACCCGACGGTCGGCGGGCCGTTTCACGAGACGCGCCAGCGGCTCGGGAAACGGTTCGCCGACCGCGACGGGGGTTCCAGGGGGTCGCCCCCCGGGGGGATAAGGTGTGCAAAGCTTTGCCGTGTAATCGGATTGCCTCGGTCTGGGAGAATTCACCGTGAACAAGGAAGCCGTCCAGCGCCTGCGCGAACCGGCCGCCTGGGGTCTGCTCGCCGCGGCGGGTTTGCAATTGCTGGCGGGGATCATCCTGCTTCTCGGCGACGACGGCCCCTTCACGCTCAGCGCGCTGATCGAGACCCGCGACGGGGTGTTCCTCCAGTTCGGGACGGTCGGCCTGCTCGTCCTGGCGGTCCTGCTGGTGACGTGGGGCGAGACGCCCACGCCGCAGGCCCGGACGATCGTCATGGGCGCGCTCGGCGTTCTCGGCGGTATCGCGCTGTTCGGCGTCATCTGCTGGCTCGCCGGAATGCTCGCCGACTCCGACACCACGAGAGCACTCACGAAATTGTCGGTGTTCCTGGTGGGCGCCGGGAAGATCGCGGTCGTGGCCGTCGGCGGATGGTACGTCTACACGGTGTTCCAGGGTCTGCAGCCGGCGCGCCCGCAGACGCCCATGCAGCCGGGCTACGGCGAATTCGGATACCAGCAGGGCCAGCCCGGCCAGCCCGGCCAGCCCGGCCAGGCCGTGCCGCCGGGGCAGCAGCAGGGCTACGGCCAGCAGGCGTACGGCCAGCAGCAGTACCAGCAGTATCAGCAGTACGGCCAGCAGCAGCCGGGCGCGGAAGGCCAGCAGGCGCCGCAGCAGGGCTACGAGCAGCAGCAGTACGAGCAGCAGCAGTACGAGCAGCAGCAGCAGTACGGCCAGGAGCAGCAGTACGGCCAGCAACAGCAGTACGGGCAGCAGCAGTACGACCAGCAGGCGTACGGCCAGGGCCAGCAGCAGGACTACCAGCAGCAGCAGTACGGCTACCAGCAGGGTCAGCAGCCCACCGAGCAGGAAGAGATGGGCGAGTGGACCCGCGCGTACGGCGGCAGCGGCGGCGGTCAGGAGCAGGGGCCGCAGGGCACGCAGCCCGCACCGCCCCAGCCGGGCGCCGGCGAGCAGGACGGCGGCGACTGGTACCGGGACAACCGTCCCCCGCCGCCCCAGTGATCCTGTCCCGGATTTTGTGATCAAGCCGTCCCGGCCCATCCCGGCATAACCCGCTTTGTCGCCCCGGAAAGCTCTATCGGCTTGACGGGGACGGCGCTACACGCGTGTAATTTCGTCGGTGTAGTTTCAACGTCTTCTCGGGGGAAGTACCGAAGGGAAGGCGTTGACCAGGGGGTTCCACGGGCAGGGAGGTGCGCTGTGAGCGAGGTGGTCATCCCGCTGGCGCACGGCACAGACGGCGAAGAGATGGGCTGGCAGGAGCGCGCCCTGTGCGCGCAGACGGACCCGGAGGCGTTCTTTCCGGAGAAGGGCGGCTCCACTCGCGAGGCCAAGAAGGTGTGCCGGGCGTGCGAGGTGCGTACGGAGTGCTTGGAGTACGCGCTGCAGCACGATGAACGTTTCGGCATCTGGGGAGGGCTCTCCGAGCGGGAACGTCGCAAGCTGAAGCGCCAGGCCGTCTGACGCCGTCGCCGGGCAGCGGCGGGAAGGGAATCGGCGGAAATCGGTGGGGAGGGGCCGGGTAGGGGAGACCCGGTCACGACCCCGCGGATCTGCGAGATACGAGGCGTGTCCCATGCGGCCGCGCGTACAGTTATCAGCCGTGTCGGCCCCAGGGCCGGCACGGCTTGCTGATGAATCAGAGCTGAACCTGTCGTCCCACAGATCGAGCGATCCTTGCCCCCCAATGAACACTTTTCCTCCTCGGTTGGCACGGACCGGTCGCCCCCCTGCGGACAGGCCGGATGAAAAATGTTCACTCTCGATCGCCACATCGTCACGGCCGTCCTCGTCGCGCACGACGGTGCGCGGTGGCTTCCGGAGACGCTCAAGGCGCTGCTGACGCAGTCGCGTCCCGCGCAGCGCGTCGTGACCGTGGACACCGGAAGCCGCGACCGCGGGCCGGCCGTCCTCGCCGAGGTCGTCGGCGCGGAGAAGATACTCACGCTGCCCCGCACCACCGGGTACGGGGAGGCCGTCGCGGAGGCGCTCCAGCAGGACGCCGCGTCCGCGCCCGTCCCCGACGACGATCCGGGCGCCGCCGGCCAGCCCCGCACCGAGTGGATCTGGCTGCTGCACGACGACTCCACGCCCGCCCACGACGCGCTCGCCCAGCTGCTGCGGACCGCGGACACAGACCCGAGCATCGCGGTCCTCGGCCCGAAGGTCCGCGACTGGGACGACCGGCGCGTCCTGCGGGAGGTCGGTGTCACCGCCGACGCCGCCGGGCGCCGCGAGACGGGCCTGGACCGGCACGAGTTCGACCAGGGGCAGCACGACGGCGTCCGGGACGTGCTGTCGGTCGGCAGCGCCGGGATGCTGGTCCGCCGCGACGTGTGGGACGGGCTCGGCGGCTTCGACGCCGACTACGGGATCTTCTGCGACGACCTCGACTTCTGCTGGCGGGTGCACGCCGCCGGCCACCGGGTCGTGACCGCGACGGACGCGGTCGTGTACCACGCGGAGGCGTCCCGGCGCGGGCTCCGCGAGATCGGCATGACCGCCGAGCATCCGGCCCGCCGCGACCGCCGCAACGCCGTCCATACGCTGCTCGCCAACCTGCCGCTCGGCGCGATGCTGCGGTCGCTGCTGCGCAACGTGTGGGCGTCCCTCGCGCACGCGCTGTTCCTGGCGGCCACCAAGCAGCCGGTCGCGGCCCGGGAGGAGCTCCGGGCGATCGGCGACGTCCTGCGCGACCCGGGCCGGATCCGGGCGGCGCGGGCGGCCCGCGCGGACGGCCGCAAACGCGTGTACCGCACCGTCCGGCGCTTCCAGCCCAGATGGGTCGTGATGCGCCGGACGTTCGAGGCGATCTCCGAGTACCTCGCCGCCCACGAACGGGAACGCGAACGCGAGAACCGCGAGGAGGAGGAGACCCCGTCCGACGCGGAGCCGGGCCCGATCCGCCGCCTCCTCGCCCGGCCCGGCGTCATGATCGTCCTGGCGCTGGCGGCGGTGACGGTCGCCGCGGAACGTTCCCTGCTCACCGCCGGCGGACGGCTCGGCGGCGGCGCGCTCGTCCCCGCGTGGGGCGGCGCGAGCGACCTGTGGGCGCAGTACCTGTCCGGCTGGCATCCGGTCGGGCTCGGCAGCGACGCGGGCAGCCCGCCGTATGTCGGGGTCCTCGCCGTCCTGTCGACGGTGACGCTCGGCAAGCCGTGGCTGGCGGTGTCGATCCTGCTGCTCGGCAGCGTGCCGCTCGCGGGCCTCACCGCCTACCGCGCGTCCCGGCTGCTGGTGACGGACGCGCCGATGCCCGAGCCATCCCGGAAACCGCGGAAGGGACGCCGCGCGCCCGCGAAGGTCCGCCGCGTCCCGGCCACCGCCGTCCGGGCCTGGTTCGCCGCCGGGTACGCGCTGCTGCCCGCCGCGACCGGCGCCATCGCGGGCGGGCGGCTCGGTACCGCCGTCGTTCTCGTGCTGCTCCCGCTGATCGCCGTGAACATCGCCCGCGTGTACGGGCTGCCGCGCTCGGAGGCCGCCGCGCTCGACGTCCGGACGCGGCGCAAGCGCGCGGGCCGGGCGGCCTGGGCGGCGGCGCTGCTGCTCGCCGTCGCGATGGCGTTCGTCCCGCTCACCTGGCTGATCGCCGTGATCGCCGCCGCGACCGGGTGGGCGCTGTTCGACCGGCCCCGGGGGCGGGCGCGCCGCAACGTCGCGATCGCGCTCGGCGTGCCGCCGCTGCTGATGCTCCCGTGGACGGCCGGCCTGCTGCTGAACCCGTCGCGCTTCCTCGTCGAGGCGGGCCTGCACCGCCGGTTCGAGCCCGCCACCGCGGCCGAACTGCTCGCGCTCGTCCCGGGCGGGCCCGGCACGCCCGAGCCGTGGGCGCTCGCCGGGCTCCTCGCCCTGGCCGTGTGCGCGCTGCCGCTGCGCGGCCGCCGCTACGCCGTGCTGGCGGGCTGGCTGCTCGGCGTCTTCGGGCTGCTCGTCGCGATCCTGATCAGCGCCGCGACCGTCGCCAAGGGCGCGGACGAGGCACCCGGCTGGCCCGGCGTCGCGCTGATCTTCGCGGGCGGCGGGGTGCTGCTCGCTGCGACGGCGGCCGTCCAGCGCGGGACGGAGGTGCTGGCGAGCGACCGGCTGATCGCGAAGGCGGGCGGCGCGGTCGTCGTGCTCGCCGCGCTCTCCGCGCCCCTGCTGGCCGCCGGGTTCTGGGTGGCGGGCGGCGCGGGCGGGCCGCTGGGGAAGATCGACCCGGACGCCGTTCCCGCGTTCGTCCACGGGGGTGGGGTGAGGACACTCGTCCTGCACAAGGAGCCGAGCGGACGCGTTTCCTACACCCTGCTCAGGGACGCCCGTCCACGGATCGGCGAATCCGAAGTCGCGGACGACAGCGAAGCCCACGACCGCCTGGACGACCTAGTAGCCGGACTGGCAGCCGGACGCGAAGGCGACGACGGGTCCGCACTGACCCGTATGGGCGTCCAGTACATCCTTGTGCCGCACCCCAAGAAGGACCCCGTCACGGGCGTCCTCGACGCGGCTCCCGAACTGACGCGCCTCAGCCGCACGGAAACGTTCGCGGTGTGGCGCCTCCAATCGCCGTCCGCCCGCATGATGCTTCTGGACGGACCCACCGTCACCCCCCTCCCCGCCGGACGGATCGACGCCCGCATGCAGATCCCGCCCGGAAACGGCACCCGCACCCTCCTCCTTGCCGAACCGGCCGACGGTGGCTGGGACGCCACCCTGAACGGCAAGGAACTCAAGGAACGTGAAGTGGACGGCTGGGCGCAGGGCTACGTCATTCCCGCCGCCGGAGGCGAGTTCGAGCTGACCAGGTCCATGACGATGCGGCACACCTGGCTCGTCGTCCAGGGCGTCGCCGTGCTGCTCGTCGCCGTCCTCGCCCTGCCCGGCGCGCAGGCGGACACCCTCATGTTCACCAGCGAGCGCGAACGGCGCCGGGGACGGCGCGGCGGAGGCGGTGGACGGCGCGGCGGGCGGCGCGGGCGCGGCCGCGGGAACCACGTCCGCGTCGAGCACGAGCCGCCGTCCTCCGCGGAGGAGCCGAAGCCGGAGGAGGTCTCGTGAACCCGCGGAAGCTCCTGGGCACGCTGAACCCGCGCAGGCTCGCGGACGCGCGCAAGCTCGTCAGCACGGACGAGCTCATGGACAGGGACCGGCTGCTGCGCGTCATCGGCATGCGGTACGCGACCGCCGCGCTCATGCTCGTCGGCGTCGCCGCGCTGTACGGGGCCGCGACCTTCTCCCGTCCTGGGGACGCCTCGGCGAACGGCCACGACGCCCCGGTCACGTCCGCGGTGCTGGTCTGCCCCGGCCACGAGGGCGGGCGGCTCGCCGTCCAGTCCCTCCCCGCTCCTGGGAGGGGCGGCCGCGTGGACATGGCGCCGACGAAGGGCGGCGCCGCGATCGGTTCCATGACGGCGCCGGGGCAGGGCTGGGAGAAGGACACCAAGTCCGGCGACGACTCCTACACCCTCCGCGCGACCGGCGCCATGGCGGCCGGGCTGGCGGCCGAGCAGACCACCTACGAGGACGAGGGCGACGACCGCGGTCTCGCGGGCGCCCGCTGCGCCGCGCCCACCACCGACCAGTGGTTCATCGGCCCCGGCCCGGTCGCCGCCGACGAGATCGACCTCTACCTCACCAACGTCGACTCCCAGCCCGCGTCCGTGGACCTCACCGCCCTGTCCGGCGAGGGCCCGCTCGACACGACCGACGGCCGCGGCACCCGCGTCGACCCCTACACCACCCGGGTCGTGAAGCTCGGCGGCTCGGCGGAGGGGCTCGGCGACATCGTGAAGCCGGCCGCCGACCTCGCGCTGCGCGTCCGGACCAACGGCGGGCGGGTCGCCGCGTCCGTGCGCGTCCGCGCCGGGGAGGAGAAGGGCATCGAGTGGCTGCCGAGCGCGCCCGCGCCCGCGTCGTCGCTCGTCGTGCCCGGCGTGCCGGGCGGGTCCGGGAAGCGCCGGCTGCTGGTCTCCGTGCCCGGCGAGGCGGACGCCCGGATCAGGATGCAGGTGATCACGAAGGACGGCGCGTTCGCCCCGCAGGGCCAGGACGTCCTCGACGCGCCCGCCAAGACCGTCACGTCCCTGGCCATCGACGGCGCTCTGGTGGCCAAGGCCGGGGCCGTCCGGCTCGTCGCGGACCGCCCGATCGTCGCGGGCTTCGCCGCCGAGCGCGGCGCGGACATCGCCTACGGGGCGGCCACGCCGCCGCTGAGCGCATCGGGGCCCGGCATCGTGGCCGGCAACCGGTTCGACTCCTCGCTCGTCCTGACGGCCCCGTCCGGCGCGGCGACCGTCGAGGTCACGACCATGAACGCCACGGGCAGGAGCGCCCCGCAGGAGGTCAGGATCCCGGCGGGACGCAGCGTCGAGACCGCGCTCGCCGTCCCGAACGGGGGCGCGAAGGACGACACCGCCTACGGCGTCGTGATCATCCCGAAGCCGGGTTCAGGGCCCGTCCACGCGTCGCGGACGCTCGCCAGGGGCAAGGACGACGACTACCTGTTCACCGTCCTGCCGATCATGCCCGCCGCGACGATCGTCCACCTGCCCGACACCGCCGGCTCCCAGGGCGCGCTGATCCCGGGCTAGGGCTAGTCGTCCGGGGAGTCGTAGCTCGGGTCGACGGACTCGGGGGACAGGCCGAGGAGATCGGCGACCTCCTCGACCAGCAGATCGCGGATCAGGCGGGCCTGCTCGGCCTCGCCCTTCGCCCGCGCCTCCACCGGACGCCGATACACGGTGATCCGGACCGGACGCTTGCCCTCCCCCGGAATCGTCCGGCCGAGCGGGACCGGGCCGTCGAACCACGGCTCGACGCTCGGCACCTCCTCGACCGTGAACCGCACCCGGGCCAGCTCGCGGCCCCAGCGGCCGCCGAGCCGCCGCACCTCGTCGTCGACGAGGTCGTCGAACCGTTCCGCGCGGGTGCGTGAGACCGGAGCCTGCGGGGGCGTCAGAGGACCACGTACGCCACGGCCGTGCCGATCGCGGCGCCGTACGCCTGCCACACGGGATCGCACGCCACAAGCGTACCTCTCCACCTCCCCGAACACAGATGCGGAGGGCCGCACGGTATGGGTTCGCTCCCACACGGAATGTAGCCGTTGTCCCGTAAATCCACCGGTAACGGCGACACGTTCGGCCCGGTGGTGGCGGAGCCGGTGGGAGGGAGGTACGGTCAGCCATCGTGAGCCCCGTCCGCACCTGCTCTCGTACCGCCTGCAAGGCGCCCGCAGTGTTCACGCTCACGTACGTCTACCGCGATTCCACCGCGGTACTGGGTCCGCTCGCCACGTACGCCGAGCCGCACTGCTATGACCTGTGCGCGGAGCATTCGGAGCGGCTCACCGCCCCGATGGGCTGGGAACTGGTGCGGCTCCCCGTCGAGGAGGAGACCGAGCCGAGCGCCGACGACCTGGAGGCCCTCGCCGACGCCGTCCGCGAGGCCGCGCGGCCCGCCCCCGGCACCGGCCACGAGCCGGTCGGGCAGGGCACGGAGGTCGGCCGCCGCGGCCATCTGCGGGTGCTGCGCTCGGAACCCGCGGGAACCCAGCCCGGCCAGGAGTGACCGCCACCTTCGCCCGGGATCGCCGGCGACGTCGCGGCGGGTCGCGTCCGGGCTTCCCGGTAGGCTCGTGAACCCCGTTTCTTTGGGACCGGGCTCAGCGAACAGGGAGCAGGAGTGGGCGACCTCGCCAAGATCTTCAAGGCGTACGACATCCGCGGCGTCGTACCGGACGAACTCGACCCCGCCGTCGCGGAGGCGGCCGGTGCGGCGTTCGTGCGGGTGACGGGCGCGGACGCCGTCGTCACCGCCCACGACATGCGGGAGTCGTCCGTCCCGCTCGCGGAGGCGTTCGCGCGCGGCGCGACGTCCCAGGGCGCGGACGTGATCGAGGCGGGCCTCGGCTCCACCGACATGCTGTACTACGCCAGCGGCAGCCTCGACCTGCCCGGCGCGATGTTCACCGCGAGCCACAACCCCGCCCGGTACAACGGGCTGAAGCTGTGCCGCTCGGGTGCCCGCCCGGTCGGCCGCGACACCGGCCTCACCGAGATCCGCGACATGATCGCGGGCGGCGTCCCGGCCTACGACGGCGCGCCGGGGACGGTCTCGCGCCGCGACATCCTCAAGGGCTACGCCGACCATCTGAAGACGCTGGTCGACCTGTCGTCGATCCGCCCGCTCAAGGTCGTCGTGGACGCCGGCAACGGCATGGGCGGCCACACCGTCCCGTCCGTGTTCGAGGGCCTGCCGATCGACCTGGTGCCGCTGTACTTCGAGCTCGACGGCACCTTCCCCAACCACGAAGCCAACCCGATCGAGCCGGAGAACCTGCGCGACCTGCAGGCCAAGGTCCGCGAGACGGGCGCCGACATCGGGCTGGCCTTCGACGGCGACGCCGACCGCTGCTTCGTCGTGGACGAGCGCGGCGAGATCGTCGCCCCGTCCGCGATCACCGCGCTGGTCGCGACGCGAGAGCTGGCCAAGCACCCCGGCTCCTCGATCGTGCACAACCTGATCACGTCGAAGGCCGTCCCGGAGATCATCGCCGAGCACGGCGGGACGCCGGTCCGGACGCGGGTCGGGCACTCGTTCATCAAGCAGACGATGGCGGAGACGGGCGCGGTGTTCGGCGGCGAGCACTCGGCGCACTTCTACTTCCGCGACTTCTGGTTCGCCGACTCCGGCATGCTGGCCGCCCTGCACGTCCTCGCCGCGCTCGGGGAGCAGGACGGGCCGCTGTCGGAGCTGCTCGGCGAGTACACGCGCTACGTCGCGTCCGGCGAGATCAACAGCGAGGTCGCCGACCAGGACGCCGCCGCCGGCAACGTCCGCGCCGCCTTCGCCGGACGGCCCGGGATCGCGATCGACGAGCTCGACGGCCTCACCGTGCGCGACGACGCCGCCGGATGGTGGTTCAACCTGCGGCCGTCCAACACCGAGCCGCTGCTGCGCCTCAACGCGGAGGCTGCCGACGACGCGACCATGGCGGCGATCCGCGACGAAGTCCTCGCCCTGGTCCGGAAGAAGTGACCGGCCGCGAAGAAGCGACGGGCCGCGCGAGAAGTCACCGAGAGGGAGAAGTGACGCTGCCATGACAATGAAGCTCGACTCCTGGCTGCTGGAGATCCTCGCCTGCCCCAACTGCGGCGGCGACCTGCGCGCCGACGAGGAGGCCGGCGAGCTGGTGTGCACCGGTTCGTGCCGCTACGCCTACCCCGTCCGCGACGACATCCCCGTCCTGCTGGTCGACGAGGCCAGGACCCCCGCTCCGTGATCTCGGGTCTCGATCCGGCGCGGCTGGACGACGCGGCGAAGGCCGAGGAAGCCGATCCCGGGGGGATGCTCCGGCAGGTCGCCTCGTCGGCGGCACAGGTGCGGGAGGCGCAGCGCGCGGCGGCCGAGGCCGGCATCGCCCGGCTCGCCGAGGACGGCAGGCCCCGCGCGATCGTGATCGCCGGCATGGGCGGCTCGGGCATCTCCGGCGACGTCCTCGCCGCGGTGTGCGGTGTGGGCTGCGCGGTCCCGGTGACGACGGTGCGCGGCTACCGGCTGCCCGGCTGGGTCGGCGCCGCCGACCTCGTCATCGCGGTCTCCTGCTCTGGGACGACCGAAGAGACCCTTGAGGTCGCCGCAGAGGCGGCCCGCCGTGGATGCAGGCTGCTGTTCGTCGGCGGGCCGGATTCGCCGCTCGCGGAGTTGTCCGGCAGAAGCCGCGGCGTGTTCGTCCCAGTGCGTTCGGTGGGGCAGCCGCGTTCGACGCTGTGGGGTCTCACGATCCCGCTGGTGGTCGCGGCGCGCACGCTGGGGCTGGCGGACGTGCCCGAGATGGTCTTCGAGTCGACGGCCGCGCTGCTGGAGGACATCGCGCACCGGTGCCGCCCGTCCAGCGAACCGTTCCTCAACCCGGCCAAGCGGATGGCGCTCGAAATCGCGGGCGACGTGCCCCTCGTCTGGGGGTCGTCCCCGCTGGCGGCGACGGCGGCGTACCGGCTGTGCTGCCAGCTCAACGAGAACGCCAAGTACCCGGGCGTGTTCGGCGAGGTCCCGGAGGCGGGCCACAACCAGGTGATGGTGTTCGACGGCCACTTCGGGCGCGGCGGCGGCGTAGCTTCCTCTGGCTCCTCCGACCCCGACGACTTCTTCCGTGACCGGGCGGACGACCCCGAGCACGGCCTGCACCTCGTCCTGATGCGGGACGTGGAGGAGCATCCGCAGATCCGCAAGCGGTGCGACGCGTCCGTCCGGATCGCCCGCGACCGGGGCGTGGCGGTCACCGAGATCGGGGCCGAGGGCGAGCATCCGCTGGAGAGAATCGCGACTCTGATCGCGCTGGCTGACTATGTCACGGTTTACTTGGCTATCGCGCTGGGTGTGGATCCCACTCCGGTGCCTGCCATTCAAGAGCTAAAAGCGAGGATTGCTTAGAGATGAGTGCTGAGGGCGGAACCAAGGCCATCGTCGCCGCGTTGGCCGCCAACCTCGGGATCGCGGTCTCGAAGATGGTCGCGTTCGCGTTCACCGGTTCGTCGTCGATGCTCGCCGAGTCGATCCACTCGATGGCCGACTCGGGGAACCAGGGACTGCTGCTCCTCGGCGGCAAGCGCTCCAGGCGCGAGCGGACGCAGCAGCACCAGTTCGGCTACGGCCGCGAGCGCTACTTCTACGCGTTCGTCGTCGCGGTCGTGCTGTTCACCGTCGGCGCGGTCTTCTCGCTGTACGAGGGCTACCACAAGATCTCCCACCCGGAGGAGGTCAAGGCACCGGGCTGGGCGTTCGGGGTGCTGATCGTCGCGATCATCATGGAGATCTTCTCGTTCCGCACCGCGATCGTCGAGTCGAACCGGGTGCGCGGCGACCAGTCCTGGTGGTCGTTCATCCGCCGCGCCAAGGCGCCCGAGCTGCCCGTCGTCCTGCTGGAAGACCTCGCCGCCCTCGTCGGCCTGCTCCTCGCGCTGTTCGGCGTCTCGATGGCCGTGGCGACCGGCGACGGCGTGTGGGACGGCATCGGCACCGTGGCGATCGGCGTGCTGCTCGCCGTGGTCGCGACGATCCTGGCGATCGAGACCAAGAGCCTGCTGATCGGCGAGGGCGTCACGCCCGAGCACGAGCGGGCGATCGTCGAGGCGCTGGAGTCGGTCGAGCAGGTCGACCACCTCATCCACATGCGCACGGAGTACCTCGGCCCGGACGAGCTCCTCATCGCCGCCAAGATCGCCGTCAGCCACGACGACACGGCCGCGGACGTGGCCCGCGGCATCGACGCCGCCGAGGCCAAGATCCGGGAGCGGTTCCCGGAGGCGAAGCTGATCTACCTGGAGCCGGCACTGGACGAGCCCGCCGGCAAGACCGTCGCGGGCACGGCGTCCCCGACTCTGGAGAAGGACTGATCCGACGCCTCGGAGCCCCGCGTCGCGCTGACCGCGGTCGTGATCCCGACCGGTCATGATCCTGACTAGCCGGCCGCGCGGGGCCGGAGGAACATGGGACCCCTCGCCGGACGGCCGATGCCGTGCCGGCCGACCCCAGCCCAGGCTAGACCGGCGTGTGCCTCCGAAGAGGCGCGAACCACGGCCGTCCGGCGAGGTGCTTTCCCATGCCTCCCCGCCCGGACCCCTGAACACCGGGCGGTTCTGGTGTGACCGCGGCAGCCGCCCCGAACCCCCTACGCCGGAGCCGCCGCCGTCGCGGTCACGGTTAGAACACTACGTTCGCGGCGGTCTCCGGCACGTCCCCCTCAAGGAGGGAAAACGGGTGGTACTCCAGACGGAGCCCGGCCGCCCGCATACATCCGCGTGGTGAGGTGAGAGCACGCCTCAGCGGTCAGTATTGAGTCGTGAGCACCGATGACAAGGCCCGGACCGGACCCGGCCCCGCGGGGTTCGGCCCTGCCGTCGCGACGCACGCGTGGCGGCTGTCCGGCCGGATCGTGGCGGGGGTCGGGCAGCTGCTGCTGTGGATCCTCACGGGGATCGGCACCCTGCTGCGTCCGCTGGCGGTGCGCCTCGTCGCGCGGCTGAACGGCGGCGCCGGACGCCGGCCGGGTCCCGGGGGCATGCCCGTCGCGGACGGGGCGACCGCGCCGCTGCCCCGCTGGATCAACACCTGGCGCGAGGTCGTCGGCTCCTGGTACTTCGCGCCGCTGACCGGCGTGGCCCTCACCATCGCCGCGCTCGCCGAGCTGGCGCCGCGCGCCGACTCGCCGCTGAGCCTCGCGGGCGGGTTCGCGGTCGCGTCCACGCTCCCGCTCGGCTGGCGCCGGGAGAACCTGCGCCCGGTCGCGGCCATCGTGCTCGGCGCGGTCGCCGCGACCCTGCTCACCGGGGAGACCCTGCTGGTCACCACCGGTTTCGCGGCCCTGTACACGCTGTACGC
Organism: Actinomadura sp. 3N508; assembly: GCF_044326375.1. NCBI lineage: Bacteria > Bacillati > Actinomycetota > Actinomycetes > Streptosporangiales > Thermomonosporaceae > Actinomadura > Actinomadura sp. 3N508. Next base: position 828,932 of record NZ_JBIRAX010000001.1, on the reverse strand, counting down.
GCTGGGCCGGCAGCTGCCCCGCCAGTCGACCGGCGTCCTCGCGGTCGGCAGCGTGGTCACGCTCGCGGTCGTCTACCTGGCCACCTCCACGCTGGACGACGTTCCCTGGCCCGCCGTGTTCATCGCGGTGCTGGCCGCCATCGGGCTCGGCGACGCGCGCCGCGTCGTGGAGTCCGCCAGCCAGACCGAGGCGGAGGCGGCCGAGCGCACCAACGAGACCCTGACCCGGCTCACCGTCGTCCAGCGGGAGCAGGCGGTGATGCGGGAGCGCGCCCGGATCGCCCGGGAGCTGCACGACGTCGTCGCGCACTCCGTCTCCATGATCGCGGTGCAGGCGGAGACGGCCCCGTACACGATGGAGAACCTGTCGCCCGAGGCGCGCGCCGGATACACCGAGATCGCCAAGACGGCGCGGGAGGCGCTGGTGGAGATGCGGCGGCTGCTCAGCGTGCTGCGCGCCGACGCGAAACCGGAACCGGACGCGGCCACCTCCCCGCAGCCGCGCCTGGACCGGCTGCCCGACCTCATCGAGCAGCATCGCGGCGCGGGCGGGCACGTCGACCTCGCCGTGCACGGCGACCCGCGCATGCTGTCGACGACGGTCGAGCTGTCGGCGTACCGGATCGTCCAGGAGGCGCTGACGAACGCGCGCCGCCACGCGCCGGGGGCTGGGGTCCGCGTCGATCTGACGTTCTTGCCGGACCGGCTGGCCGTGCGCGTCCATGACAGCGGGGCGTCCGGGCCTGGACCGTCCCAGACCAAAGTCCTGCACCGCGACGACCCCGCAGGCCCCACCTCAGTGGACGTCGGGCGCACCCGCCTGGAGACGCCGCAGCCGGATGCCTCCCAAGAGCAAGGTGGCCTAGACGGGTCGGGTGGCGGACATGGCCTCGTCGGGATGCGGGAACGTGCGACCATGCTGGGCGGGCGGTTCTCCGCCGGCCCGGCCGCACAGGGCGGGTTCCTGGTGGAGGCCGAGCTTCCGCTGACGAGGGAAGGGAATTCCACCCGTGGACACGGCTCCGAGGCGCCTCCCGGCGGCGCCTGACCCCGTCATCGCCGCCGTCGCCGCGCCCGCGGGGCGGCAGCGGTGATCAACGTGCTGATCGTCGACGACCAGACGATCGTCCGGGCCGGGTTCGCGGCCCTGCTCGCCGCCCAGGACGACATCACCGTGATCGGCGAGGCCGGCGACGGGCGCGAGGCGGTCCGGATCGCCGAGCGCAGCCGACCCGACGTCGTCGTCATGGACATCCGGATGCCCGGCATGGACGGCATCGAGGCCACCAAGCGCATCCTGTCCCTGCCAGGCTCGGAGAACGTCCGGGTGCTGGTACTGACCACGTTCGACGTGGACGAGTACGTCTACGACGCGCTCGCCGTTGGCGCCAGCGGCTTCCTGCTGAAGGACGCCACCGCCGACGAGCTGGTGTCGGCCGTCCGGGTCGTGGCGCGCGGCGACTCGCTCCTCGCCCCGCAGGTCACCGGACGCCTCATCCGCGAGTTCACCAAGCAGCGCCGCAACCGGCCGCAGGCGCCCTCCGAGCTGGCCACGCTGACGGCGCGGGAGACGGAGGTGCTCGTCCTGATCGCGGGCGGCCTGTCCAACGGGGAGATCGCGGCGCAGCTCGTCGTCAGCGAGCACACCGTCAAGACGCACGTGGCCCGCGTCTTCACCAAGCTCGGCCTGCGCGACCGGGCGCAGGCGGTCATGCTCGCCTACGAGTCGGGTGTCGTCGTCCCGGGCGAGAACGCCACCTGACCCGTCACCGGCGGCGGAGCAGGCGCATCGCCTTCTCCTTCTCGAAGTCGAGCGCGCGGGTCGGCGGCGCGGACAGCCGCCCGATGCGCTCGCCCAGCTCGCGCACATGGGCCTGCACCTGCGGCTCGGCCAGGACGCGCAGCCCGAACGCCAGCTCCGCCGGGCCGATGTCGTAGCGCTTCTCCAGCGCGAGGGCGAGCGCGACCGCCCGCAGCTCGGCATCGCCGAACCGGCGGTGCCCGCCGCCGCGCCTGGCGATTGACGCCTCCCGGGTGACGGGCAGCAGCCCGAGGGCCTCGCGGTAGCGGAGCATGCGGGGCGAGGTGCCGAGCCGCCGGGCGGCCTCCGTGATGCGCATGAGCCGATTCTGACAAATCTGTGTTAGAAAGTCGCCTCCGACCGTGCCCGCGGCCGGTCGCCGCCCTTAGACTCGCGGACGTGACGCAGGCGCACACCCCGCGTCAACCCCGAACCTCGCGTACCGATTCGCCTACCCGCGCACCCGCGGACCAAGGAGCAACGGAAGCATGGACTACAAGGTCGCCGACCTTTCGCTGGCCGATTTCGGGCGCCGGGAGATCCGGCTCGCCGAGCACGAGATGCCGGGCCTGATGGCGGTGCGCGAGGAGTACTCCGCCGCCAAGCCGCTGCGCGGCGCCAAGATCATGGGCTCGCTGCACATGACGATCCAGACCGCCGTGCTGATCGAGACGCTGGTGGAGCTGGGCGCCGACGTCCGCTGGGTGTCCTGCAACATCTTCTCCACCCAGGACCACGCGGCCGCCGCGGTCGTCGTCGGCAAGGACGGCACCGTGGACGACCTGAAGGGCGTCCCGGTGTTCGCCTGGAAGGGCGAGACGCTCGAAGAGTACTGGTGGTGCACCGACCAGGCCCTCCAGTGGCCGGACGGCACCGGCCCGAACATGATCCTGGACGACGGCGGCGACGCGACCCTCCTCGTCCACAAGGGCGCCGAGTACGAGAAGACCGGCGTCGTCCCCACCGCGACGGAGGACGACCCCGAGGAGCTGGGCATCGTCCTCGACACCCTCCGCCGCACCATCGCGGAGCGGCCAGGCCGCTGGACGGAGACGGCCGCCGCGATCAAGGGCGTCACCGAGGAGACCACGACCGGCGTCCACCGCCTCTACGAGATGGCGAAGGCCGGCACCCTCGCGTTCCCGGCGATCAACGTCAACGACTCGGTCACCAAGTCGAAGTTCGACAACAAGTACGGCTGCCGGCACAGCGTGATCGACGGCCTGAACCGCGCCACCGACGTGCTGATCGGCGGCAAGGTCGCGGTCGTCTGCGGCTACGGCGACGTCGGCAAGGGCTGCTCGGACGCGCTGCGCGGCCAGGGCGCCCGCGTGATCGTCACCGAGATCGACCCGATCTGCGCGCTGCAGGCCGCGATGGACGGCTTCCAGGTCACCACCCTGGACGACGTCGTCGAGACCGCCGACATCTTCGTCACCACCACCGGCAACTTCAACATCATCACGGCCGACCACATGGCCCGGATGAAGCACCAGGCGATCGTGTCCAACATCGGGCACTTCGACAACGAGATCGACATGGCGGGCCTCGCCAAGACGCCCGGCATCGAGAAGATCGAGGTCAAGCCGCAGGTCGCCGAGTGGCGCTTCCCGGACGGCCACTCCATCATCGTGCTGGCCGAGGGCCGCCTGATGAACCTCGGCTGCGCCACCGGCCACCCGTCGTTCGTCATGTCCAACTCGTTCACCAACCAGGTCATCGCGCAGATCGAGCTGTTCACCAAGACCGAGGAGTACCCGGTCGGCGTGTACGTCCTGCCGAAGCACCTGGACGAGAAGGTCGCCCGCCTCCACCTCGACGCCCTCGGCGTCAAGCTCACCGAGCTGACCAAGGAGCAGGCCGCCTACATCGGCGTCCACGTCGAGGGGCCCTACAAGCCCGACCACTACCGTTACTGAGTTCATTGCATTTCTCTCCTCCTTCGGCCCTGGCGGGCCTCCATCGTCGAGAAACGCGGCGATCGCTAGCATCGCTTCGACTCGCCTGGCGGCTCGCTGCGCGATCGGTTTCTCGCTTCGCTTGAAACCGGCTTCGCACGCGATCGCGGTGATCGAGGTCGTCGCGTGGTCGCGGCGGTGGCGGGGGTGAGTGCACACGTGGGTGCTGCCGGGTGGGGACCGACCTGCCCGGCAGCGGCCTTTTAGGGGAGCGATGAGTGATATTGCGGACGCTTCGCTGGCGTATGAGGGCGTCAAGCGGATCGAGTGGGCCGACCGGAGCATGCCCGTGCTGCGGCAGATCCGGGAGCGGTTCGCTAAGGAGCGTCCTCTGGACGGCCTGAAGGTCGCCGCGTGCATGCACATCACGACCGAGACGGCGGGACTCATCCGAACGCTTCAGGCGGGCGGTGCGAGTGTCGCGCTCGCGGCGTCCAATCCCCTCTCGACGCAGGACGACACTGCGGCGGCGCTCGTCCAGGAGTACGGCGCGGAGGTGTTCGCCCGCGCCGGGATCGACCGCGAGGGCTATTACGCGCACATTCACCAGGCGTTGGAGACGGGGCCCGACCTCGTCCTGGACGACGGCTGCGACCTCGTCAACACGCTGCACATCGACCGCACGGATCTGCTTGGAACGGTCAAGGCGGGCTGCGAGCAGACGACGACCGGTGTCATCCGGCTGCACCAGATGGCGCTCGAAGGCGCGCTCCGGTTCCCCATGGTCGCGGTGAACGACACCGACACCAAGCACATGTTCGACAACCGCTACGGGACGGGCCAGTCCACGCTGGACGGGATCATCCGCGCGACCAACACGCTCCTGGCGGGCAAGACGGTCGTCATCGCCGGCTTCGGTTTCTGTGGGCGGGGCCTGGCCGAACGGGCTCGCGGCCTAGGCGCCCGGGTCGTCATCACCGAAATCGATCCTGTGAAGGCGCTCGACGCGGCGTTGCAGGGGTTCGCCGTCCAGCCCATGGCCGAGGCGGCCGTGAACGGCGACGTGTTCATCACCGTCACGGGAAACCGTGACGTCGTCAACGGCGAGCACCTCGCCGTCATGAAAGACGGCGCGATCCTTGCCAACTCGGGGCACTTCGACGTCGAGATCGACGTCCGCGCACTGGGAGAGATGGCCGTCGAGGTGCATAGTGGCAGCCGTCCGCAGACCGCCGAGTACGTCATGGCCGATGGGCGGCGTCTCGTCCTGCTGGCCGAGGGCCGCCTCGTCAACCTGGCGGCCGCCGAGGGCCACCCGGCCGCCGTGATGGACATGTCGTTCGCCGACCAGGCGCTCACGTGCGCGTGGCTGGCGACCGCCCACTCGACGCTGGACCCGGCCGTCCACGACGTCCCGAAGGACATCGACACGGAGGTCGCCCGTCTCAAGCTGGCGTCGATGTCCATCTCCATCGACCAGCTCACCCAGGACCAGGAGGACTATCTGCACTCCTGGCGACTCGGGTCCTAGCCCGTGCCGTCCGGGACGTATCTGCACACAGGCGAGGGCCTGGAGGAGCGCTTCAAGTGCGCGCCGGGCCCTGGAGGCTGGCGTTACACCTCCCAGCGTCCGGACGGCCTCCGTACGGATCTGGTCGTGGACGCACGATGGCGCCAGATCCGCGTCGAACTCGTCACCCCTACGTGGTGGGTCCGGGGCGGTGTCACCGGGCCGGAGGTCGCCTGGGTGCGCGCGGCGGAAGAGACAGGCACCGAACACGCCGAACGGGCGGCCGGCTTCATAGCCGACTCGCCCGGTTTCCTCATCGCGGTCGCCCGCTCGTTGGGTCTGGACGAGAACGCGGAGGCCGACGTCCGTCTCGTCCAGTTGGGCGGTCCGTCCCTCTCGCCGCTCACGACCCTCTGGCGCTGGCGGCGAGCGGGAACGTCCGTCCACGAAACCGAAACGGAACCGCTGCCGGTCTCGCAATACGAGGTCACGGACCTCTCCACAGGGGAAGTCGAATCCGTCCACCTGGCGGGCGATGTCGTTCTCGCCGCCCCTGGGATCGAGCTAACCGACCTGGAGTCGCCGCCCAACCTGCTGGGCTAGCCCGGTCGTCATCGGAGGCTTGAGGCAACGGCCACAAGGACGTACTGGCCACGTTCCAGAGGGACGACCGAGGACGCGACCCAGCCGGGCACGGCGACATGGGCGCCGGGCGAGGGACGCACCATGAGGTGGCGTCCCCATGGCTGTCCGGGTATGGCCGTCCGGGCGGCCGGCGGGAAGCCGGACCGGGGGTCTGCCAGGGCGATGGCGCCCGATCCGGTGGGTGCGTGGGCGGTGCCTGCGGCCAGCACCCACCACGCGACGAGGTCGGCGGCGTGCCTCGCGGCCGGGCGGTCGTAGCCGTGCCGCCAGACCTGCACGTCGATCGCGACACCGCCGACGGGAGGCGCGAGGCCGGGCCGGTGGGCGTCCACGAGCGCGTCGAACGAGCGATGGAACCGCGCCGCCAGCGCCTCCAGGTCGGTGACGACCTCGCCGGGCGGCAGGGACTCCTGCGCGGGCCCCTCGGGCCCGATCTCGGCGGCGGACGGGGACAGCAGCCCCGCCGGGTCGAGCGTGGCGAAGGCGACGGGCGTCCCCCAGTGCTGCTGAACCGGCGACACGGCGGTGCCGCAGCCGCGCCGGGCATGGCCGGACGACGGGACCGGCGAGGGGACGGGGAGCGGGGTGGTGGTGATCGTCATGACACTCGGCTCCAGCGTTCGTGGTAGGCGATGTTCCAGGCGATCGCGATCCGCAGCCGGGTGTCGGCGGCGGTCGCCCTCATCCAGTGGGCCTGCCAGCCCGGGAAGGCGATCATCCGGCCGGGGACCGGGGTGTGGCCGACCGGCCCGGGGGAGGACGTCCGCTGCACGGCGGCCGGGCGCGGGTCGAGCAGCCGCAGGTGGCCGGCGTCGCTGTCGCCGCGGGGCTCCGCGTCGACGGACAGCAGGCCCGACCAGGCCGAGTCGTGGCGGGTGTGCGGGCGCAGCGGGTCGCCGGGGCGGCAGACCAGCGCCCACGCCTCGACGCTGACGTCGTCGTCGCGGATCTCGTCGGCCGCCTCGCCCAGCACCGCGTGGGCCAGCGCGTCGCCCGCGATGCCGATCTGGCGACGCAGCCAGTCGATCGAGGGGTGCCGCCAGGTCAGCATGATCTGGGACGACTTGATCGGGCGGGCGCGGCCCGCGGCGGCGGCCTGCCGGTCGGCTTCCTCCGCCTCAAGGATGAGGTCCCTGAGGTGCGGGAGATGCTCGGCGGCGCCTGTGCAGTCGGCCTGGTAGACGGGCGTCCGCCACATCTGCAGGACGAGCCGCTCCGCGAGGTCGGCGTTGCCCGTGCCGACATCGGTCTCGCTGAGCGCGTCCTCGGCGTTTCTAGTCTCGGTCACGGTCGTGCTCCTTGTCGGTTCGGTCAGGTGGTAGGGCGCGCACCGGGCGGCAGAGGGGCGTCCGATCCAGCTTGGGATCGACCCTCGGCGCCCGGTACGCGCGTGGGGTGGTCGTGGGGGTAGGGCGCCGGGTGGCCGGGGTCACGGGTGAGGCCGGTCGGCGTGGGGCTCGGGCGGGTCAGGGCTCGGGCCGGTCAGGGCTCGGGCGGGTCAGGGACTCAGACGGGTTCGGTGAAGTCCTCTCCGGGCGCGTCGGTGAGACGCTGCAGGTAGTTGAGCGCACCGAGGGAGTCGAGGAGGCCCAGCTCGGTCTCCAGGTAGTCGATGTGCTCTTCCTCGTCGGCGAGGATCTCCTCGAAGATCCGGGCGGAGGTGATGTCACCGCGCTCGCGCATCAGCGCGATGGCGGGACGCAGCCGGCCCACGACCTCCATCTCCAGGGCGAGATCCGCCCTGAGCTGCGCGGGGACGTCCTGCCCGATGCGCAGCGGGTTGATGTCCTGGTAGTTCGGCGTTCCCTCCAGGAAAAGGATCCGTTCGGTGAGCCGGGAGGCGTGCTCCCGCTCTTCGTGCGCTTCCTCGCGTGACTTCTTGGCGAGTCGGACATAGCCCCAGTCCTGCTGCATCTTCGCGTGCAGGAAGAACTGGTTGACCGCCGTGAGTTCCGAGGTGAGCTGCTCGTTGAGCAGCCCGATGATCTCTCTGTCGCCTTCCATGCCGTTTACGCTGACACGGCCGGCGGTCGCCTTCCAGCGTAGAAAATTCGACTTTAATTTCCTTCTTGCCGCGAATTCATCGCGCTACCTGCGGAGATCGGGCCGCGCGCTCTCGGGCGGAGATCTCGGAGGTCAGCGCCGCCGGGATGCCCGGTGGGAACGCCAAGTGGCCGATGTCGGACTGACGGGCCGGATCGGTCCGCAGGTCATTGCGCCTGCCGTACCGTATTCGTGGACCGCCGGGCGGGCGCGCCTTCAATCGAGCGAAAAAGATGGCTTTAACAGAAGGGCGTCCGAGCCATTCTAAGGATTGCCTATCCTTAATTAGGATAGGCTGCCCTAAATCAATTGAGAATTGCTCGGGGAAAGAATGCGACGGGTGCTTGGGCAGGCCGTCGCCGTTCCCGGGCCCGTGCCGGACCCGGAAACGCGCGAGGTGGTCGTGTCAGCGTGCGGGCGGATACGGCCCGTGCGGCGGAGGCGCGGCCGGACCCTGCGGCGGCGCCGCCTCAGGAGGCGGGTACGGGCCGTTGGGGCCCGGGCCGGTGGCCGGGTGGCCCTCCGGCGGGTACGGGCCCTGAGCGGGCGGACGAGGAGCGTTCAGGACGTCCTGGTACGGCCCGGCGCCATAGTTGGGCGGCGGGAGGAACTGCGGCTGCCCCGCCCCGGGAGCGCTGAACGGCGGCGGCGCCGGAGGGCCCTGCCACGGCGGGCCGGACGGCGGGCCCCCGGCCATCGCCATGGCGGGCGCGGGCTGCTGGGCCCATGCCGTCCAGCCGAGGCGCTGCATGCGGCGGGCGCGGCGCTGCGCGAGCCGCTGCTCCTCGCGGTGCCGGCGCTCGGCGAGGACGGCCGAAAGCAGAATCTCTGGCCGGACACCGGGCGGCGGGGGCGGGCTCACCACCGCGACGACCTCCGACGCGATGCGCTGCCCCAGCGAGTCGCGGACCTCCGGCAGCAGCTCCCAGAAGCGCGACAGGTACTGCCGGGCCGTCATCGCCAGCTCGTCCGACAGCTGCGACAGCTCCAGGGAGCGGCCCCACCAGGCGAGCTGCGGCGGCATCACGGCGACGGGGCCGAAGAACGTCGACGCCGCGCCCCGCTCCTGGATGACGATCGTCCCGGCGAACAGGTCGCCCAGCCGCTTGCCCCGCCGGTTGCAGAACGAGGTGATGAGCGCGGGCGAGCCGTAGAACGTCCAGAACTCTATGAAGCCCGCAAGCGCGCGCACGAGGGCCTGCCGGAAACGGATCGGCCCGCCGTCGTCTGCGACGACGCGGAGGCCCACGGCCATCTTGCCCAGCGTCCGTCCACGCGACAGCGTCTCGAACGCGCACGGATACCCCACCAGGATGGCCACGACGGCGACGAGCGTCAGCCCGATCGTCCACGCATCGTCCGCGATGAGCGACGTCATCGCCGTGAAGTAGATGGCGATGTTCAGCAGCACCATCTGGAAGATCAGGTCGAGCAGAATGGCGCAGCCACGGCTGGCCAGGCGCGCGACCCGGATGTCGAGCGCGACGGCCTCGCCGGTGACGAGTTCGGCCATGTCCTGATCCTCCAATGGGCTGGGGTCCGGTCCATTTTGCCGGTTGGACGGAGCGAGGCGTTAGTCTCCCTCGGGTGGACGTCGACGCCTATGTGGCCGCGCACAACGCCGACTGGCAGCGCCTGGAGTGGCTCATCAACCGCGGCCGCAGGCTGACCGGCGCAGAAGCCGACGAACTGGTCGAGCTCTACCAGCGGACCGCCACGCACCTGTCCGTCGTCCGTTCGAGCTCTCCCGACCCTCAGCTCGTAGGCCGGTTGTCCTCCCTCGTCGCCCGAGCCAGGGCCGCCGTGGCGGGCGCGCAGGCCCCTCTCTGGCGAGACGTTACTCGCTTTGCGACGGTGTCGTTCCCGGCCGCCGCGTACAGGATGAAGTGGTGGTGGCTCGGCAACGCCGTCCTGGGCAACCTGCTGGCCCTGGCCCTGGCGATCTGGGTCGTGCACAGCCCGGACGTCCAGGCGAGCATCGCGCCGCCGGACGAGATCCGTGAGCTCGTCGAGCACGACTTCGCGAACTACTACACCGAGCATTCGGCGTCGTCGTTCGCGTTCCAGGTGTGGGTCAACAACGCGTGGGTCTCGGCGATCGCGCTGATATTCGGCATCATGCTCGGCATCCCCACCGTGTACGTCCTGGTGGTGAACCAGGTCAATCTCGGCCTGACCGGCGGGTTGATGTTCGCCTACGGCAAGGGCGACGTGTTCTTCGGGCTGATCCTCCCGCACGGCCTCCTGGAGCTCACCGCCGTCTACCTGGCCTGCGCCGGCGGCCTCAAACTCGGCTGGACGGTCATCGACCCCGGCCGTCGCCGCCGCGGCCAGGCCCTCGCAGAGGAGGGCCGTGCCGCCGTCAGCATCGCCATCGGCCTGATCGCCGTCCTGCTCGTGTCGGGCCTCATCGAAGGCTTCGTCACCGGGTGGGTGCACATCACCTGGCTGCGCATCTCCATCGGCGTCGTCGCCGAGATCGCCTTCCTCGCCTACGTGATCGTCCTAGGGCGCCGCGCCGTCCGCCAGGGCGAAACCGGCGACGCCGACCTCCGCCCCGACGTAGCCCCAGTCTCCGGATAGCCCATGGGCTAGAGGCGGCCGGCCGCCTTCAGGGCCAGGTAGGCGTCGGCTAGGGCGGGGGCTATTTCCTCGGGGGGCGCGTCCACTACCTCTACGCCGTGGCCGCGTAGTTCTGCGGTGAGGCGGCGGCGTTCGGCGCGCGCGCGTTCCGCGGCTGCGGCGTCGTAGACGGAGGCGAGGTCGCCTCGGGCGGCGGCCATCTCGCCGACCCGCGGGTCGGACACCGCGGCGATCATGACGAGGTGGCGGGCGGTGAGCTGCGGCAGCAGCGGCAGCAGGCCCTCCTCGATCGCGGCCGTGTTCAGCTCGGTGAGCAGCACGACGAGGCACCGCTGCCGGACGCGGGCCATCAGCGTCGACACCATCCCGGCGGCGTCGCACTCAATGAGCTCCGGCTCCAGCGGCGCCAGGGCGTGCACCATCGCGGGCAGCAGGTCCGTCCTGGACGCGCCTTCGACGCGGGTACGGACGCGCCTGTCGTAGGCGAGCAGGTCGACGCGGTCGCCCGCGCGGGAGGCCAGGGCGCCGAGGAGCATCGCCGCGTCCATCGAGCAGTCGAGCCTGGGAATGTCGCCGACACGGCCCGCGGACGTGCGGCCCGTGTCGAGCACGAGGTAGATGCGCCGGTCGCGTTCGGGACGCCAGGTGCGGACGACGACGTCGTTACGGCGGGCGGTGGCGCGCCAGTCGATGGAGCGGACGTCGTCGCCGTCCACGTACTCGCGCAGCGAGTCGAACTCTGTGCCCTGCCCACGGATGAGGGCGACGTGCGCCCCGGTGAGTTCGCGCAGCCGTGCGAGTTTGGCCGGGAGGTGGCGGCGGGACGGAAACGCCGGTAGGGCACGGACCGTCCAGGGCGCGGCGCGTGAAAGCTGCCGCGAGGCCAGCCCGAGCGGTCCGACAGAGCGGACGACGACGGTGACGGCTTTCCTGTCGCCGCGCCGTGTGGGCGTCAGCGTCATTTCGACGCGTCGCCGTTCACCGGCGGGCACGTCCACCTTGACGCTGCGTGGCGTCGCTCCGGCGCTGGGCGGCCATACGTCGCGCAGGCGGGCCTTGAGGCGTCGCCGTCCGAGGTTCTCCACGGTCAGCGACACCTGGGCCGTCCCGCCGAGGCGGACGTTCGTGTCGCCGGAGCGGTGGAAGCGCAGCGCGCGCACGTTCCCGGCCAGGGCCAGGTCGACGACGACGCCGAGCAGCAGGACGCCCCAGACGATGAACAGCGTCCACCAGCTCGGCGCGAACAGCGGGATCGCCGCGCTGAGCAGCGCCAGGAGCGCGAGGCGTCCGGTCAGCGCCATCAGCGCGGGGCGGGGACGTGGGCGAGGATGCCCTCCAGCACGCCGTCGGCCGTCGCGCCCTCAAGCTCCGCCTCTGGACGGAGCTGGACGCGGTGCCGCAGCGTCGGGCGGGCCAGCGCCTTCACGTCGTCCGGCGTCACGTAGTCGCGGCCCGACAGCCACGCCCACGCGCGGGACGTGGCCAGCAGCGCCGTCGCGCCACGCGGGGACACGCCGAGCTGGAGTGACGGCGACTGGCGGGTCGCCCTGCACAGGTCCACGACGTAGGCCGCGACCTTGGGATCGAGGTGGACGGCCCTTACCGCGGCCCGTCCAGCGGCAAGTTCGCTCGCGCCCGCGACCGCCTGCACCGCCGACAGGTCACGGGGGTCGAAGCCTGCCGCGTGCCGCTGGAGCATGGCGATTTCTTCGTCGCGCGTGGGCACGGGCACGGTCAGCTTGACCAGGAACCGGTCGAGCTGGGCCTCGGGCAGAGGATAGGTGCCCTCGTACTCGATCGGGTTCTGCGTCGCGCACACCACGAACGGGTCGGGCAGAGCGCGCGCGGAGCCCTCCACGGAGACCTGCCGCTCCTCCATGGCCTCCAGGAGGGACGCCTGCGTCTTCGGCGGCGTCCGGTTGATCTCGTCGGCGAGGAGGAGGTTGGTGAAGACGGGACCCTCGCGGTACTCGAACTCCGCCGTCCGGTTGTCGTACACCAGGGACCCGGTCACGTCGCCCGGCATCAGGTCAGGGGTGAACTGGACGCGCTTGAAGTCCAGGTCGAGGGCGCGAGACAGCGTCTTGATGAGAAGCGTCTTCGCCGTCCCTGGGACGCCTTCCAGCAGCACGTGGCCGCGGCAGAGCAACGCTATGACCAGGCCGGTCACCACGGAGTCCTGGCCGACGACGGTCTTGGCGACCTCGCCGCGCAGGGCCGTCAGTGCCGCGCGGGCGATCTCGGCCTGGCGCTGCGTCTCCGCGGACATCCCCGGCGGAGTATCGCTCTCGATCCCCATGCCGGGCACGTCGTCCTTCCCGAGCTCTACTGGGCGGTTCAAGACTGCCGTACCTGCCTTTCCAGGTCGTCGAGGACGTCGCTCAAGGCGATGAGCTCCGCGTCGTCCACGGGTTCAGGACCGTACAGGGCCGCGCCGACGTACGTCTCGTCGTACGTCGTGCGCCGCGCGACCGCCGAGACGATCTCCTGCACGGCGGAGGGGTCCTGCGCGCGGCTGCGGGGGAGGCCGAGCAACGGGACGAGACGTTCACGGGCACCCGATCGCAGCGCGTCGGACGCGCGGTCACGGGCGCGCCCGGCACGATACAGGCGGGCGCGTCCTTCGACCGTCTCCGCAGAGCGGACGACGACCGGCAGCGCCTCCGCGACGACCGGGCCCAAGCGGCGGGACCGCCACAGCGCGACCAGGACCACCGCGACCAGAAGTTCGAGGAAGAACAGCTTGACGCCGAACGGCAGCAGATCGGTGAGCGACTGCTGCCCCGCGCCAGTCCCGGCCTCGGGCAGGTCCGGGACGAGCCACACCACGGAGGATCCCGTGGCCGCGCCCGCCAGGTTCATGCCCAGCGCGGCGTTGCCCGCTTCGGTGAGACGGCGGTTCGTCAGCGGCGAGGCGGAACCGAGCACGGTGATGGTGTGCGAGCCGTTCTGCACCTGGACGACCCGTGGACTGCCGTACTCGGTCTTGTAGCACTGCGCGGCCGAGCCGCCCTGGACCTCGTACGTCTCCGACTCGTGGAACGCGACCGGACCCGCGAGGGTCGCCGCCTGGAGGGAGCAGCCCGGGTCGTCGGCGTCCTCGAACGTCGCGCCGTCCTTGCGTATGTTCGGGGCAAGGTCGGCCAGCGCGAACGACGTGGGCCGGACGAGCAGCAGATCACTCTGCGCGCCGCTCAGCAGGAACAGGTCCTCGTTGGTGAGCCGCTCTGTACGGGTCACCACCATGGTCGTCCCGGGACCGGCCGCCTTGACGGCGTCGTCCGCGTGCCTGGCCACGGTCACCTGCGCCCCGTTCTGCCGGAGGATCTCCGCCAGGGCGCGGCTGCCGTCCTGCTTGGGGGACTCGGGGTCGAGCGCCTGCGCCGACGTCGAGGGACGCAGCGCGGCCAGGATGATCGCGATCACGATCATGGCGAGGAGCACCGCGACGACGCCGCGGGCCGACCGCCAGCGGCGCCCCGCGACCTGCCGCGCGGACGGCTCCGCGCCCGCAGGCGCGCCCTGCCCGCTCTGCGGGGGTGTCCGCGTCACCATCGCGGGCCTCCGTCCTCGCCGGCACCGGCCGGCGTCAGGTCATCGGCCTCCAGCGGCTTCGGCTTCGCCGCCCGCAGCTTCTCGTCCACGCCCTTGACCTGCGCGTATCCCTCCGCGGTTCCCGGACGGTCGCCGTACCAGACGTCGTCGAAGATCCGCACGGCGACGCGCAGGTCGCCGGCCAGTTCCGGCACGGCCTCGCCCGTCTCCTGCGCCAGTTCGTCCGCGGTGCGCCCAGGGCGCGCGGCCAGCACGGCCCGTTCCTCCAGGTCGCGGGCTACCGCGCGGAGCCGTTCCCGGATGGCCTCCGCCCACTGCCCGGCCGCCGCGTGACGTTCTGCCGCGTCCCTGTGGTCAAGCGCGGTGGACGTCTCGTCCCCCAGCAGTGGCTCGTTTCTGGAACGCAGGTTGCGGCGGCCCCGCATCAGCCACCCGATCAGCGCCACCGCGGTGAGCGCCACGGCGACGATGACGACGATCGACAACCAGCCGCTGCCGCTCCCTTGGGATTCCGGTGACGGGGCCCCTCTGAACAGGTTCTGCAACCATTCGGAGAAGTCGTCCCAGGTGCGCTCCAGCCAGGACGGCTTGTCGCGCTGGTAGACCTGCTTCTCCAGCTCGCGGCGGGCCATCTCGCGTGCTTCGTCCCTACCGACAGGGTCGAGAGCAGCGGAATCGAGCAACGTTCGCATGCGCGTCATGGGTTCGCTCCCGTCCCCGGACGCGCCGGCTGCGGACCGTCCTCCAGCCCCCACCCGCCACCATTCAACGGACGAGCTCTGCTCGACGGGCCGGTTCGCCACAGGTCGATGAACCCTTCCTCCTGATCGCCCTGGTCGGTTTCGGTGCCGGTGCCGACGCCGCCGTCCGGGGTGGCCGAGATGGCGGCGGCGGAGACAGTGGGGGCCGAGATCGCGGTGGCGGAGCGTCCGCGCATACGCAGCTCAAGGTCGAAGCCTTCGCGGCGCATCCGCCTGTCCATGTAGAGCAAGGCGATGACACCGGCGTCGAACGGCAGCACGACAGACCAGCTCACGATCCGGCCGAGCGTGTCCACGGCGAGCGCAGCCATCGTCGAATCGCTGCCAGAAGAGTCGCCGAAGAAAATCAGCTGCACGAACAGGAACGGGATGCGCAGCGCGAAGAAACCCATGAACACCGTCACGAGCAGCGCCAGCAGAAGCGTCCCGCACGTCCGGAACCAGCGGCCCTTGGACAGTGTCACCGACCTGCGAAGCGCACCCACCACCGTCTGCCGTTCCAAGACGACCGCGGGGACACCCAACACGAACAGCAGATAGAGCCACACCATCAGCCCTATGCCTATGGAGAAGCCCAGGATCCCGGCGAGCACGATCAGCCCCGGATGCGCCTCGGCGGCGATCAGCAGGGCGAACGGCAGGATCGGCACGACCAGCGCGATGAGCGAGATCCCCATGACGGCCGCAGCGGTAGCGGCCAACCGGCCTAGGCGCGGCCTGGCGTCCCGCCAAGCCTGCCTGGGCGCGATCGGCATGCCCACCAGCTCCCGGCCGAGGATCGGCGCGAGCAGCCCGGACAGAAGCAGAATCCCGTACGCCGACAGCACAAGGCCCATCACCGTCAGCGTCAGCTGCGCCCCGAGCGACTCCATCAGCACGTCAGGGGTGACCTCGCCGCGGGCCTCGTCGCCGATGAAGAAATACGCGGCGACCGAACTCGCCACCTGGATCACCGTGCTGAACGCCACGGACAGGCCCAGGGACGTACGCGGACGCCGCCTGATCCCGGCGATCGCGCCGTCCAGCATCTCCGAGATGGACATGGGACGGAACGGAACGCCCTGCGCGTCGACGTCCGCGTCGTCGTCCCAGCCGTCCGGTCCCGGCATCTCGTGGCTCCCTGCGATCTCGCGATCTCCGGCAAATCTTTCTGCGGGTTTTTCTGGCGCCCCCCGCCCGGCGCGCGCGCCCGCCGGGTTTCTTGCGACCCGTGACGTCCACCGGTCAGGTCATCCTGTCACGGGCGAAGTGCCGCGATTGCCGTCACCGCCCTGACGGGTGGCGATCCGCACGCTCCGGCGGTCGCCGCGCCGCCGGAATCTGCCGATCCCGGTCAACCTCGCGCGCGTTTCGGGAGTCACCTCTACAATTCCGTGCCGCGCACCGGATCCCAGGGGAGCCATGTACCACGCAAACGCGGGTAACCTTGCACGCCAAGGCATATCTCTCCCTGGCGAGGTGGGGCCGGAGCATAGCGCCGCGGAGAACTTTTCACCCGACGACACGCATGAGCCGGCATCCGCCGGCCCCGGCGAGGGCGGAAAGCGCTCAGTCCACCGAACCCCGACTTTGTGACGATGAGGGCCATGAGAGGACGTGTACTGGTCGTCGACGACGACCTCGCGCTCGCCGAGATGCTGGGCATCGTGCTGAGGGGCGAGGGCTTCGAGCCGTCGTTCGTCCACGACGGCGACAAGGCGCTCGAGGCGTTCCGGGAGACCCGGCCGGACCTCGTGCTGCTCGATCTGATGCTGCCCGGGGCCGACGGCATCGACGTGTGCCGCCAGATCCGCGCCGAGTCCGGCGTGCCGATCGTCATGCTGACGGCCAAGAGCGACACCGTCGACGTCGTCCTCGGCCTGGAGTCCGGCGCCGACGACTACATCGTCAAGCCGTTCAAGCCGAAGGAGCTGGTGGCGCGCGTCCGCGCACGCCTGCGGCGCACCGACGAGCCCGCCCCGGAGACCCTCCAGATCGGCGACATCACCATCGACGTGGCCGGCCACTCGGTCAAGCGCGGCGACAGGCACATCCCGCTGACGCCGCTGGAGTTCGACCTCCTGGTGGCGCTGGCCCGCAAGCCCCGCCAGGTGTTCACCCGTGAGGTGCTGCTGGAGCAGGTCTGGGGCTACCGCCACGCCGCCGACACGCGGCTGGTGAACGTCCACGTGCAGCGCCTCAGGGCCAAAATCGAGAAGGATCCTGAACGTCCCGAGATCGTCGTCACCGTGCGCGGTGTCGGCTACAAGGCCGGGCCCGCCTGACCTGGCGGCGTCCCGGTGCCATGAGAGCCGACATGAAGAGGGCGCTTCGGCCCGCCCGGCGTGGTCTGCGAGCGGTCCAGCGCGTGCTGCGCACCGCCGCCCGTACGGGGTACACGAGGTGGCGCCGTTCGATCCAGGTACGCATCGTCACCTCGACCCTGTTCATTTCTGCGATCGTCGTGGCGATCCTGGGCGCGTTCCTGATGCAGCAGGTGTCGTCCGCGCTCATGGACGGGAAGGTCAAGGCGGCACGCCTCCAGCTCGACGACGGCCTGGCGCAGGTACAGCGCGACTTGGGGAACTCGCCCGGTGACGGCAGCAGGCTCAATTCGACCATCGAGCGGCTGAAGTCCCGTAGCGGCCCGTCCGGGTTGTACGAGGTCTACATCCGCGACACCACGGAGCAGTACTTCGACGGGTACACGACCAACGAGCTGCGGCAGGAGAGCGTCCCACGGCGGCTGCGGGAGGAACTGAAGAAGGCTCCCGCGGGCGCACGGGCCTACACCTACGGCAAGCTCTCCTACGTCGATGACCGTCCGTCTGAGAGCGGCCTCATCGTCGGCGGCAAGACCGGCCAGTTCGAGCTGTACTACCTGTTCCGGCTTGAGGAGGAGCAGCGGACGCTGACCAACGTGGGGCGCTCCATGGCCGGGGTGGGCATCGTCCTGGTGCTGCTCTTGGCCGCGATCGCCTCGCTGGTCACGCGGCAGGTCGTCATTCCGGTGCGGCTGGCCGCCCAGGGTGCGCAGAGGCTGGCGGCCGGACGGCTCGAAGAGCGCATGAGGGTCCGCGGTGAGGACGACCTGGCCCGCCTCGCCCGCTCGTTCAACGACATGGCCGCGAACCTTCAGGAGAAGATCGGCGAACTGGAAGACCTGTCACAGGTGCAACGCCAGTTCGTCTCGGACGTCTCCCATGAGCTACGCACGCCCCTGACCACCATCAGGATCGCGGCAGACATGCTCTACGAGAACCGAGATACTTTCGACGATCCCGCAGTGGGGCGGTCTGCGGAGCTGTTGCAAAGCCAGCTGGAGCGGTTCGAGTCGCTACTGGCAGACCTGCTGGAGATCAGCCGCCACGACGCGGGCGCTGCGACGCTGGACGTCGAGTCCCTCGACATGCGCGACCTCGTCCTGCGCGTCGTGGGCGACATCCAGGGGCTGTCCGAACGCAAGGGCAGCAAAGTCGTCCTGCAACTACCGGGCGAGCCCTGCATGGCGGAGGTCGACCGCCGCCGGGTCGAGCGCATCCTGCGCAACCTGCTCGTCAACGCCGTCGAGCATGGCGAGGGCGAGGACATCATCGTGTCCGTCGCCGCCGACCGGGACGCCGTCGCCGTCGCCGTCCGCGACCACGGCGTGGGGCTCAAGCCGGGGGAGGGCCAGATGGTCTTCGACCGCTTCTGGCGCGCCGACCCCGCCCGCGCCCGCACCACCGGCGGCACCGGCCTCGGCCTGTCGATCTCCCGCGAGGACGCGCAGTTGCACGGCGGGTGGCTGCAGGCGTGGGGAGAGCCCGGTGCGGGCTCCCAGTTCCGCCTCTCGCTGCCTCGCACGGCCGGGGCCGAACTGAGGGGCTCCCCCCTCCCGCTCGTCCCTCCAGGGGCCGGTGACGCCCGCCCGCTGTTCGCCGAACTGGAGGCCGGCGAGTGACCCCCCGCGCCCCCGCCGGGCCGGGACGGGCGGCCTTCCGGGTGGCGGCAGCCGTCGCCCTCCTCCTCGGCGGGGCGGGGTGCGCGTCCGTGCCCAGCGGCGGCCAGGTCATCACCGGCAAACCCGCCGAACGGGCCGAACGCGTCGACGACCCCTACGTCCGGCTGATTCCGGTGAAGCCGCGTCCAGAGTGGGGGCCGGCCCAGATCGTCTCCGGGTTCCTCGCCGCCTCCGCGAGCTTCGACGACGGCCACGAGGTCGCCCGGATGTATCTCAGCGGCCGGAGCTCCTGGAATCCGGGGTTCCGGCCGTCCGTGACCGTCCTGACCAGCCGTATCACCGAGCCGCAGGTCGTCAAGGCGTCCGCGAACCAGGCGACGGTGAAGGTCACCGGGGAAGAGCTCGGCACCATTTCCACCGACGGCCAGTACACCGCGTCGCCGAAGAGCCTGGAGGCCACCTTCCAGCTCACCAAGACGCCGCAGGGCGTCTGGCGCATCACAGGAGTGCCCGGCGACGACAAGACAGGACTGTTGCTCTCCCAGGACGACGTAGAGCGCGCCATGCGCACCGTCAACCTGTTCTTCTTCGCACCCGACCGGCAGACCCTCGTCCCCAACGGCATCTTCCTGCCCGTGGTGAACCGGCAGACGCTGCCGACGCAGCTCGTCCAGGCTCTGCTGGACGGCCCGACGTCCTGGCTCAACGGCGCCGTCCGCACCGCCTTCCCGGCCGGGACGAAGCTGCGGCACGGCGTCCATGTCGACAAGGAGGTCGCCACGGTCGACCTCACCAAGGAGGCCCGCGCGGGCAACGTCGACCAGATGTCGGCACAGCTCAGCTGGACGATCCGGCAGCTTTCGGAAATCAAGCGCTGGCGGCTGAGGATCGACGGAGAGACCGTCACTGCCGAGGGCATGGAATCCACCCAGCCGGTGCACGCCTGGGAGGCCAACTCGCCCGACGGTCAGGTTCCGCATGGGGAGTCCCACCAGAACGCTTACGTGGTCGGCCCGTCAGGCTTCCTCGGCACCCTGGAGAGCGACCGTGCCCAGCCCGTCGTGACCGGTGCCGCCGGACGCCTCTCCCGTCCCGCCGTGGCTCCCGACTACCGGGAGTTCGCCGGTCTCAGCCCTTCGGCAGACCAGGTTCTGGTGGGCACACCCCTCACCGGCACGCCGACCCCGCGCGTGGTGCTCAACGCGCAGGAAGGTGCCCGCTTCACCGCCCCCACCTGGAGCCGCGACGGCACCCTGTGGGTCGTGGAAACCAGGAAGGACGAATCGTGGCTCTGGGTGCGCCGGCGTGGCAAGCCACCCGTCCGCGCCGCGCACTGGGGGCTGGGCGGCCGCGAGGTCCGCGCCTTCCGCGTGGCCCGAGACGGGGTCCGCGCCGCCGTCATCGCCCACATCGACGGCCGCCCCCAGGTGCAGCTGGGCCGCATCGCCTACGCGCCCGACGGGTCCCTGGACGTCGGCTCCTTCCTGCCCGTGAGCTCCGAACTCCAGGACGCCGTCGACCTCGCCTGGCGTGACTACAACACCTTCGCCGTCCTCGGACGCGCCAAGCGCGACTCGCAGACCCTCCCGTTCCTGATGCCGATCAGCGGCAGCGCCATCACGTCCCTCGGCGTCGGCTCCCTCGGCGAGCCCCGCACGATCGCCGCCGCCCCCGGCGCCCCGATCCTGATCGGCACCCGCTCGTCCGGGAAGGACCAGGTCTGCCGCCAGCGCGCCCCGAGCAACTCCTACAGCCCGTGGATCTGCCCGACCCCGGCAAAGGACCCCAACTACCCCGGCTGACCCGCGCTTTTTCGAGGGTTATCCACAGACGTCGAAAGCCGGGACGAGCACGCCCCGGCACAGGCATCGTCGACCACATGAACCTGCTCGCCGACCTGATCGACCTGCTGCTTCCCGAACGCTGCGCCGGATGCGGCGGGGAGCCCGTCCTGCTCTGCGACGCCTGCGCGATCCCCCTCCAAGGCCCCGCCAGACCCGCGGAAACGGCCCCGCACGGCCTCCCGCCCCCATGGACGGTCGCCACCTACGACGGCCTCTTACGCGCGATCCTGTCCGCCTACAAGGAACGCGGCCGAACAGCCCTAGCCGTCCCACTTGGCGAGGCCCTGGCAACAGCCATCCAAGCCGCGCTGACGGGCCTGGACCCACCACAAACAGTGGTCTGGGTCCCCTCAAGACGCGGTTCAGCCAAGCGCCGGGGCCACGACCCCTTACGCGGAACAGTCGCCGTCGCCCTGCACCGCCTACGCGTCAACGGCCTACCGGTAACCGCCCTCAACGCCCTCAGCCAACGAAGACGGGTAGACGACCAGGCAGGCCTAACAGCCGCACAACGCCTAACCAACCTCGACGGCGCCCTCGAAGCGACAAAACCCGACCTAGCCGGCCGCCAGGTGATCCTGGTGGACGACGTCGTCACCACCGGCGCCTCCTTAGCCGAGGCGGCCCGCGCCCTACGCGCCGCAGGCGCCACCCCCGCAGCCACCGCCACCATCGCCGCAACCCCCCGCCGCCACCCTCGCTAACCCGCCACCCTCGCTAACCCGCCCACCGCTCGCCCTCCCTCACCTGCACGTCCGCCGTCGTCTCGGCCCTCCTCCGCTCGGCCTCGCCGACGGCGGTTGCTGAACGGCAGGCGTGGGGCTCGCTTCGCTTCGTCTGCATTGGGGCGGGTGTTGAGAACTTTCTTCAACTTCGATTACACGGTAGGTCGTCACCTTCCGTAGCCGGATCGGGTGGTTGGGGGTGAGGTGATTCGGGTCGCATCGTGTGATGTGGGGGTAGAGATTTCCAAAACTCACTGGGAGGTCAGTCTCGGCTGACCTGGGCGAGCTTGAGGCGCGCAACGCGCGTGCGTGCCGGGGCTTGCGGCATGTGCTGGGGCGTTCGCGAGGAGGGTGGGGTACCCGCTGGGGCAGGGTGTGATGACGTTCAGTGAGCAATTCCTCGGCGCACCCCCCTGACATTCGAGGCGTAAGGGGTTAGCGTTCCTGACATGGCACCCGCCCGGGTCCGTGGTTGCGTCGGATCGCAGTGCTCGTCAGGAGTACGACAGCCGGTCCGGCTAGCCGATGCCAGGCGCAGGCGAAACGGCCCACGTAAGGCGACTTCTCGTCGACCGATCACGGTGCGCCTTAGAGGTAAGTCCTGCCCCGCCGGGGGATCCGACATCCCCCGAACAGGGAGAAGGGCAGTAGTGGCGAAAGCGCCGCGAGCCCCTCGGCAGGCGGATGTGGGGACGAAGACCAGGTCGGCCGGGCGGGTGCGACCCACCGTCCTGTGGTGTCCGTCCGGGGCAGTGCACAGTTCTCCGCCGACGATGAAAGGTGTTTCGATCAGGCGTCCCGGGCAGGGCCGGATCACAACCGGGAGAAGGGGGGTCCCGCGTGAACATCACCGTGAGGGGCCGGCACACCGACGTCAACGAGCGATTCCGACGCCACGTCGACAACAAACTCACCAAGATCGAGCGGCTCGACCAGAAGGTCATCCGCGTTGATGTGGAGGTGTCCGAGGAACGCAACCCACGGCAGGCCGACCAGCGCGAACGGGTCGAGCTGACGATCCGCTCCCGTGGCCCGGTGATCCGGGCCGAGGCCGCCGCCGACGACCGTTACGGCGCACTCGACCTGGCGCTGGACAAGCTGGAGTCACGGATGCGCCGGGGCGCAGAACGACGCAAGGGCCACGGCGGCAAGGGCCGTGCCAAGCTCGCGACGATGGAGACACTCCCCGAAGCACTCCCCGAACCGCCGCAAGCCGCAGAACCGCCACCGCCCGCGAGGGACGAATCCGAGGCCGAGCCGGTGAAGGTCTCGCCGGACGAGAACCTCGTCCCGATCCCCATGGACGGAGACGGCCCCCTCGTCGTACGCGAGAAGTTCCATAAGGCCGAGCCCATGGGCATCGAGCAGGCCCTCTTCGAGATGGAACTCGTCGGCCACGACTTTTTCCTGTACCGCGACAAGGCCACCGGGCATCCCTCGGTCGTATACCGGAGAAGAGGCTGGGATTACGGAGTGATCAGGCTCATCGAAGAGTGACCGTTCTTCAACCGGCCCGTCCGTGCGGGCGTGGCCTGCGCAGACCTACGAAGATGAGACCGTTCCGTGATGCGGCACTCGCGTCACGTCACCGTCCGAACCGTGTCATGATCTGAAAAGGCGTTCCAGCCGATCCGCGGACGCGGTGGTCCGGGGGGAATCCGGTGCGGAGCCGCACAGCCGGCCGCCCCGGATCCGACCGGTCACCGCGCCGCGGCGGTGGTCCCGCGGGTCGCACGATTCGCGGGCCCCGCAGCGGCCCACCCGGGAACCTCCCGGGACGCACAGCAGTTCACCGGGGGACACCCCGGCCCGAAATCCCCCGGGTCCGCCCCCGGAACCCGTATCTTCCCGAGGACGACCCGCCGGAGAGCACCCCTCCGGTGGTTCCAGATCGCTGAATAGTGAAGGGGGGAAGCGGCGTCTTCCCACGCCGCGACTCTGGTGAGCGAGAATCCCGAGGCTCGCGACGCCGCGGCGGTACCCCGCCAGGCCGGTGCCGCCCCCGCCGGCCGGGAGGCGGCCCGGCCGGCCGGGACGGCCGACCCGATCCGCGTGCTCATCGTCGACGACCATGCGCTGTTCCGCAGGGGTCTGGAGATGGTCCTCCAGGGGGAGGACGACATCGAGGTCATCGGCGAGGGCGGCGACGGTCACGAGGCCGTCGAGATGGCCGGCGATCTGCTGCCCGACGTCGTCCTGATGGACATCCGGATGCCGCGCCGCAGCGGCATCGAGGCCTGCACCGCGATCAAGGACGCGGCCCCCAGCGCGAAGATCGTCATGCTGACCATCAGCGACGAGGAGGAGGACCTCTTCGAGGCGATCAAGGCCGGGGCCAGCGGCTACCTGCTCAAGGAGATCTCGATCGACGAGGTGCCGCAGGCCGTGCGGGCGGTGCACGGCGGGCAGTCGCTGATCAGCCCGTCGATGGCGTCCAAGCTCATCACCGAGTTCGCGGCGCTGGCCAAGCGCAGCGAGGAGCGCACCCAGCAGGTCCCCGCGCCGCGCCTCACCGATCGCGAGATGGAGGTCCTGCGGCTCGTCGCCCGCGGCCTCGGCAACCGGGAGATCGCCCGCGAGCTGTTCATCTCCGAGAACACCGTGAAGAACCACGTCCGCAACATCCTGGAGAAGCTCCAGCTCCACTCCCGGATGGAGGCCGTCGTCTACGCCGTCCGCGAGAAACTCCTGGAGATCACCTGACCCGGCGCGACCGGCAATCCGGTTTTGTCGGTGTTGTGTCGTAGCATCGCGGGCGTGGTTGGCACAGCAGACGGCGCAGCAGGCAGCACGGCGGACGGCACGGCACCGGCGGTGGAACTCGGCGCGGACGAGGCGCGCCGGCTCCAGCTGCGCGCTCAGGGTTTCCTGGGCGCACAGCCCAGAGGCGGCGTGCCGGCGATGCTGGAGCGGCTAGGCGCCGTCCAGCTCGACACGATCTCCGTCCTCGCCCGCTCTCACGAGCTGGTCCCCTACGCCCGGCTCGGCCCGGTCGGGCGCGGCGCGGTCGAGGCCGCCTACTGGGGCAGCGTGAACGGCCACCGCAAGGGCGACGCCCAACGCAAGGGCGGCACCCCGGCCAAGGGCGGCGGGTACAGGGCGTTCGAGTACTGGGCGCATGCCGCGTCGATCCTCCCCATGGCCGACTGGCCGCTCTTCGCGTTCCGCCGGCGCGCCTACCAGCGCCGTGGCTGGCGCTGGCACAAGGTGCCCGAGGGCGTCTGCGACGAGGTCCGCGCCCGCCTGAAGGCGGACGGCCCGCTGACCACCAAGGAGCTCGGCGGCGCCAAGGCCAGCGCCGAATGGTGGGACTGGAGCGACCACAAGATCGGCATCGAGTGGCTGCTGGACGTCGGCGAGGTCGTCTGCGTCGAGCGCGTCGGCTGGCGGCGCGTGTACGACCTGGCAGAACGGGCCGTCCCGGCCGAGCTCCACTCCCACGAACCGGACGACGACGCCTGCCTGACCGCGCTCGTCGCCTGCGCCGGGCGGGCCCTCGGCGTCGCGACGCGCGGCGACCTCGCCGACTACTACCGGATCAGGCAGGACCAGGTCGACCAGGTCATCGAGGCGACCGGGCTCGTCCCCGCCACGGTCGCCGGCTGGCCCCAGCGGGCCTGGGCCGACCCCGAAGCCCTGGCCGCAACGCCGCGCGGCAGGCACGCCACGACCCTGCTCTCACCGTTCGACTCCCTCGTCTGGGACCGGGCCCGCGCGTCCCGCGTCTTCGGTTTCGACCACCGCCTGGAGGCGTACGTCCCGAAGGCCAAGCGCGTCCACGGCTACTTCGCGATGCCCCTCCTCGCCGGAGGCCGCCTGCTCGGACGCGTCGACCCCGCCAGAGAAGGCCGCACCCTTGTCGCCCGCCAGGCGTCCCTGGAGCCGTGGGCCACCCGCACCTCCGCACGCATGGAGACCTCGGCCACCGCGCTGGCCACCGCCCTCTGGCGCGCCGCCGCCTGGGTCGGCTGCGACGACGTCCGCATCGAACGAACCGACCTGCCCAGGCCCCTCCTCGAATCGGCCATCAAAACCGCCACCCCGGCCTGATCGACCGCACGCCCCGAGCCACCGCCGCCCCGAGCCACCGCACGCCAACAACCCGCATAGGCCCGCCTAGCCGATGGCGTGGGGTTTGGTGCTCGGGCTGCCTCACGGCTCTCCGGCAACCCGGTGCCGCGTGCACGGCTTGTTGTGGTGCCCGTGAATCGCGGTTCGCCTGCGGGAATTGGCCACGCCGTGCGACCCGGTTTTCACTCAGGGTTCAAGGTGGACGGCCGGAATGGACGGGGTTTCGGCCTTGTTGTTATTCGTAGTTGCCGCTGTCCTGATTCAGTGGCATTGCGGGCGTTCAGCGTCCCGTGGCGAAGGCCGTGAATTGGGCGTGTCAGCCGTGCGGGGTCTGCTCCGGGTCGGTGGCGACCGGACGATCCAGGGCCTCGCCCGCCTCGCCGCCGCGGCGTTTGGCGGTGCGGGTGCCGAACAGCGAGTAGTCGACGATCTCGGGGATGACCCTGGGCGCGTCCACGACGACGTCGGCGAACAGGTGCACGAAACCGCTGATGATCATGCCGAGGACGATGATCCCGGCGCCCACCCAGAACAGGATCCACGTGGGCCCCAGGCAGAGCGCCACGCCGCCTACCACGAAGCCGACGAAGATGATGGTGACCGCGAACCACGATCCCGGCCGTCCGGCGTGCGATCCGTGCGCGTGGTCAGCTTGCGGCTCTGCCGGCCGCTCTTCGGGGTGCGACTGTTCCGACACCGGGCCTCCCTCCGGATGCTGTGGACATCCTCTCCGGGAGCCGGAAAATCAAACGGGGCGCGCTGTGGATTGCGCTCCAGAGTGACCTAGACCATTCTGGGTCTCGCCTACGATGGCATCGTACGTGTGGTGTGCGCGCCGCCTGGAGCGGTGAACCACGATCTGCAAGGAGCCTCCGAGAGTGCCGCCAGTCATCGACAAGATCCTTCGTGCGGGCGAGGGCAAAATCCTGCGCAAGCTCAAGAAGCTCGCGGATCAGGTCAACTCGATCGAGGAGGACTTCCTCGAGATGAGCGACGCCGAGTTGCGCGAGCTGACCGACAAGTACCGGGAGCGGCTCGCCGACGGCGAGACCCTGGACGACCTGCTCCCCGAAGCCTTCGCGACCGCCCGCGAGGCCGCCAAGCGCGTCCTCGGCCAGCGCCATTTCGACGTCCAGATCATGGGCGGCGCCGCCCTCCACCTGGGCAACATCGCCGAGATGAAGACCGGTGAGGGCAAGACCCTGACCGCGGTGCTGCCGGCCTATCTCAACGCCCTGTCGGGCGACGGCGTCCATATCGTCACGGTGAACGACTACCTGGCCAAGCGCGACGCCGAGTGGATGGGCCGCATCCACCAGTTCCTCGGCCTCGAGGTCGGTGTCGTCCTCGCGCAGATGACTCCCGAGGAGCGTCGCGCCGCCTACAACGCCGACATCACCTACGGGACCAACAACGAGTTCGGGTTCGACTACCTGCGCGACAACATGGCCTGGACCCTGGACGAGTGCGTCCAGCGCGGCCACAACTTCGCGATCGTGGACGAGGTCGACTCGATCCTCATCGACGAGGCCCGTACCCCGCTGATCATCTCGGGTCCGGCCGAGCAGAACTCCAAGTGGTACTCGGAGTTCGCCAAGATCGTCCCGCGGCTGAAGCGGGCCGAGCTGGTCAGCACCGCCGGGCAGGTCGACGAGTACGGCCCCGGCGACTACGAGGTCAACGAGAAGAAGCGCACGGTCGGCATCACCGAGGCCGGTGTCGAGAAGGTCGAGGACTGGCTCGGCATCGACAACCTCTACGACTCGGTCAACACGCCGCTGGTGAGCTTCCTCAACAACGCGCTCAAGGCCAAGGAGCTCTACAAGCGCGACAAGGACTACGTCGTCATGAACGGCGAGGTCCTGATCGTGGACGAGTTCACCGGCCGCATCCTCCACGGCCGCCGCTACAACGAGGGCATGCACCAGGCCATCGAGGCCAAGGAGGGCGTGGCGATCAAGGACGAGAACCAGACGCTCGCCACGATCACCCTGCAGAACTACTTCCGCCTCTACTCCAAGCTGTCCGGCATGACCGGTACGGCCGAGACCGAGGCGGCCGAGTTCAACAAGACCTACAAGATCGGCGTCGTGCCGATCCCGACGAACAAGCCGATGATCCGCGAGGACGTCGCCGACGTCGTCTACAAGACCGAGCAGGCCAAGTTCGAGGCGTGCGTCGACGACATCGCCGAGCGGCACGAGAAGGGCCAGCCCGTCCTCGTCGGCACGACGTCGGTGGAGAAGTCCGAGAAGCTGAGCAAGATGCTCAAGCGGCGCGGCATCCCGCACCAGGTGCTGAACGCCAAGAACCACGAGCACGAGTCGGCGATCGTCGCGGAGGCGGGCCGCAAGGGCGGCGTCACCGTCGCGACGAACATGGCCGGGCGCGGCACCGACATCATGCTCGGCGGCAACCCCGACTTCCGCGCCGACCTGGAGCTGCACCAGCGCGGCCTGTCCCCGCTGGAGACGCCGGACGAGTACGAGGCGGCGTGGCCCGAGGCGCTGGAGAAGGCCAAGGAGGACGTGAAGGGCGAGCACGAGGAGGTCGTCGACCTCGGCGGTCTCTACGTCCTCGCGACCGAGCGGCACGAGTCGCGGCGCATCGACAACCAGCTGCGCGGCCGGTCCGGCCGGCAGGGCGACCCGGGCGA
Source organism: Actinomadura sp. 3N508 (assembly GCF_044326375.1). Classification (NCBI taxonomy): domain Bacteria; kingdom Bacillati; phylum Actinomycetota; class Actinomycetes; order Streptosporangiales; family Thermomonosporaceae; genus Actinomadura; species Actinomadura sp. 3N508. Next base: position 800,918 of record NZ_JBIRAX010000001.1, on the reverse strand, counting down.
GTCCCGGTTCTACCTGTCGCTCGAGGACGACCTGATGCGGCTGTTCAACTCCGCCCGCGTCGAGTCGATCATGAACCGGCTGAACATCCCGGACGAGCAGCCGATCGAGTCCAAGATCGTCAGCAATGCGATCAAGTCGGCGCAGAGCCAGGTCGAGCAGCAGAACTTCGAGATGCGCAAGAACGTCTTGAAGTACGACGAGGTCCTGAACCGGCAGCGCAAGGTCATCTACGCCGAGCGCCGCAAGGTCCTCGAAGGTGAAGACCTGAACGAGCAGGTCCGCGGCATGATCGACGAGGTCGTCGCGGGCTATGTCGCGGGCGCCACCGGCGAGGGCTTCGCCGAGGAGTGGGACCTCGACAAGCTGTGGAAGGCGTTCCAGCAGCTCTACCCGATCTCGATCACGGTGGACGAGCTGATCGAGGACGCCGCGGACGGCGACATCTCCGGCCTCGACGCCGAGACCCTCGCCGCGAAGATCCGCGAGGACGCCCAGGCCGCCTACGACAAGCGCGACGAGGAACTCGGCGCCGAGGTCATGCGGGAGCTGGAGCGCCGCGTGGTGCTGAACGTCCTCGACCGCAAGTGGCGCGAGCACCTCTACGAGATGGACTACCTCCAGGAGGGCATCGGCCTGCGGGCCATGGCGCAGCGCGACCCGCTGGTGGAGTACCAGCGCGAGGGCTACGACATGTTCAACGCGATGCTCGACGGCATCAAGGAGGAGTCGGTCGGCTACCTGTTCCACCTTGAGGTCGAGGTGGAGGAGCAGCCGTCGGCGCCGACGGTCGGCGCCGCGCCCGTCTCGGTCGCCAAGACGGCCCCGGACGCGGAAGACGCCCCCGCCGACGAGATCGAGGAGGCCGACGAGGCCCCGGCGATCAAGGCGAAGGGTCTCGACGCGCCGAAGCGTCCGTCCAAGCTGGAGTACTCGGCCCCGACCGTTGACGGTGACGGCGGCGTCGAGCACCACAGCGAGGAGACGAAGGACGAGTACGCGGGCGTGAACCGCAACGACCCGTGCCCCTGCGGCTCGGGCAAGAAGTTCAAGCGCTGCCACGGCGACCCGCGCAGCAAGGCCAAGTAACAAGCGGCGAGCAACACGAAAGCGGCCTCCCGGCTTACCGGGAGGCCGCTTCCGCATGTGAGAGCCCTTGCGGGTTCAGGGGGCGGTCGTTTCCAGGGCCGTGCAGCGCCAGCGGCCGCGGGTGTGCTCCAGGCGCAGGGCCAGGGCGTGGACGCGTCCGGCCACGATCACCACCGCCACCGTCTCCGCCACGGTCGGTGCGGGGCGCTGCAACCGGGTGGACAGCACCTTGGGCGGGACGATCCGTCCGCCACGGCTCGCCGGAATGCTGCGCGCCTGTAGGTGGTGGAGGACTGCTCGGCATACCGCCGGGACGGCCACCAGCGAGAGCTGGTGTGGTGGGCGGGCGCCCGCCAGGATCTCCGCGACGAGCCGGACGGTGGCGTTCGCGACGGCCCGGACCTCGGCGTCCACGCCGTCCTCCGGCCGGACCAACCGCAGGCCGGGCGGCTGTACGGGAGCCGCCGCCGGTTGCAGCGCCAGCGCTCCCCGGCTGGCCGGCGCCGGACGGTACCGGACGAATCGCGCCGCACCTGACTTCCCCGTACGCCCTTGCATGAAAAGACCTCCTGTCTCGTTTAACGACAGGAGTCACGGAAGGCGCAGAAAATACATTCTGACCACATGCGGCCCAACAGCCACAAAGGGCCGGAAAGGGGAAGGCGGCGGGACGCTGGGCGTCCCGCCGCCTTCGGGAGCGAGTCCCGGGCGAGGGTGCGGGGTTGATCCGGGACTCTCGGGAGCCGGGCCGGGGGGCTGGACCGGCCCGGGGTGGGGCGCCGCGCTAGTGAGGGGCTCGCGGCGCCCCCATGAGGGTCAGGCGCCTGCGGCCTGCGCGTCGCCCTTCCTGTCGCCGGCCATCTCCGGGTCGGCCGCGGGGTCGACCGCCGCGGTCTCCTCGCCTTCCGGCTCGCGTCCCGGAGTCGCGAAGTTGAACTTCTCGATCAGGAACTTGAAGACGAAGTAGTAGACGAAGAAGTACACGACGCCCAACCCGAGGATGAGCGGTAGCTGCTCTGTGTTGTCCTTCGTCGCGTTCAGCAGCAGGTCGATACCGCCTGCGGAGAAGCTGAAGCCGAGCTGGGCTCCGGCGGCCTCCAGCACCGCCATCGAGATACCGGTGAGGACGACGTGCACCCCGTACAGGACGGGCGCGACGAACATGAACGAGAACTCGATCGGCTCGGTGACGCCGGTGACGAACGCGGTGAGCGCGGCCGAGAACATCAGGCCGCCGACCGCGGGACGACGGTGCGCGGGGGCGGCACGCCACATGGCGAGGGCCGCGCCGGGCAGGCCGAACATCAGGACCGGGAAGAACCCGGCGAGGAAGCCGCCCGCGTCCGGGTCGCCGGCCAGGTAGCGGTTGATCTCGCCGTTGACGGCGCCGTCGGGGCCCTGGTACTCGCCGAACACGAACCAGACGAGCGAGTTCGGGATGTGGTGCAGGCCGAACGGGATGAGCAGGCGGTTGATCATGCCGTAGATGCCGGCGCCCGCCGCGCCCGCACCGGTGATCCACTCACCGAACTCGGTGAGCCAGCTGCCGAGCACCGGCCAGAGGAAGCCGATCAGGATGCCGAGGATCAGGCCCGCGAAGGCGGTGATGATCGGGACGAACCGGCGGCCGCCGAAGAAGGCCAGCCAGGTCGGCAGCTTGATCCGGTAGTAGCGCTGGTAGAGCAGCGCGGCGGTGAGGCCCATCAGGATGCCGCCGAGCACCTGGGTCGGGTTCGTGGCGCCCCAGTCGATGACCGGGGTCGGCTGGCCGGCGACCACCTTCTCGATGGTGACATTGCCCTTGAGCTCTTCGGAGTGCGAGAACATGATCTTCGAGACGCGGTCGAAGACCAGGTAGCCGACCACCGCGGCGAGCGCGGTGGAGCCGTCGGACTTCTTGGCGAAACCGATCGCCACGCCGACGGCGAAGAGCAGGGGCAGCGCGGCGAACAGCGCGTTGCCGGCCTCGCCGACGACCTCGGCGACCCGGTTCCATTCCAGGCCGTCCTTGCCGAGCATGTCGGGCTGTCCGAAACGCAGCAGGAGACCGGCGGCGGGCAGGACGGCGATCGGCAGCATGAGGCTGCGGCCGATGCGCTGCAGCTGTGCGAGGATGCTCGACCCTCTGCGTGGTGTGTTATCCACTGTCGTGGCGGTCATCGTGAGGTTCCTCCTCAGGGGATTCAGGAGTTCTCAGGTGTAGGGGGCTGGGGGATCATGACTGGGGCGGCGGGGGATTTCCGAGTGCCGTGTGGATCTGGTAGCGGTCCGCCCTGTAGGTCGACACGCCCAGCTCCGCACACACACCACCGGTGTACGAGCGGCGTTGGAGGAGCAACACAGCGCTGCCCCTTGGAATTTGCAAATGCCTGGCATCCGCGGCATCGGCCAGACTTGCGTCGATTGTCTGATCGCCCGCGTCGAAGACGAGACCGTACACCGCTTCGAGGACGCCGTACAGAGAGCGATCCGCGAGGCGACGATCGAGCAAGTCGGGCGCGAGCGACGCGAGGATGTGGGCACGTTCCAGCGCCATCGGCTCGCCATCCGCGGTTCGCAGACGTTCGATGACATGGATTTCGGTTCCCGGTTCGACTTCGAAGATCCGGGCGAGGCGGGCGTCCGCGTAGACGGTCCGCCGGTCCAGGTCTATCGCGCCGGGACGCAGGCCGCGGCTCAGCATGTCCTCGGTGAACGAGACGAGCCGCAGCGGCATCTCGATCTTGGGCCGGGCCACGAAGGTGCCCTTGCCGGGGACGCGGTACAGCCGGCCCTCGGAGACGAGCTGGTCGACGCCTTGCCGCACGGTCATGCGGGACAGCCCGTACCGGACGCACAGCTCGCGCTCCGATGGGATCGGGGCGTCGACGGGCAGTTCCGCGCTTTCGATCAGGTCGAGCAGGATCGCGCGGAGCTGGAAGTACTTCGGTACCGGACTGTGCGGGTCGATGGTCGTCACGGGGGTTTCCTCGATGGCCGGGGGCCGGATCGATGGGATTCGCCGGGTTTCGACGGATGGGGTGGGGTTCGTGGGCCTGCAGATGTTGGTGGTGGGTAAGGGATGGAGGACGGTATTGGATTTGGTTCGGACTGGTCTAGGCCGGACTAGACCACAGGACCGAAAGGCATGTCAATGCACGAATTCGTAACGACCGGGTCACGCCAGGAGGGGACCAAGATCGACGTACCCGCAGGTCAGGGAGCCCGCTCGGAGGGCGTGTCGGGACGGGCCTCCGGCGGCATGTCCTCTTCCGGCTCCCGGCCCGGGGTCGGCAGGTTGAAGCGCTTGATCACGAAAGTGAAGATCGCGTAATACAGCACGAAGTAGACCAGCCCCAGCGCGATCACCATCCACAGATGCCGGGTGTTGCTCTTGGTCGCGTTCAGCAGCATGTCGATCAGCCCGGCGGAGAAGCTGAAGCCGAGCTGCGCGTCCGCCGCCGCGAGCAGGCCCAGGGACACGCCCGTCAGCACGACGTGGATGCCGTACAGGACGGGCGCGACGAACATGAACGAGAACTCGATCGGCTCGGTCACCCCGGTGACGAACGCGGTGAGCGCGGCCGAGAACATCAGGCCGCCGACCGCGCCGCGCCGGTGCGGGGGAGCGGCGCGCCAGATGGCGAGGGCCGCGCCGGGCAGGCCGAACATCAGGACGGGGAAGAACCCGGCGAGGAACGTCCCGGCGTGCGGGTCGCCGGCGAGGTAGCGGTTGATCTCGCCGTGGACGACGCCGTCCGGCCCCTCGTAGGTGCCGAACACGAACCAGATCAGCGAGTTCAGGATGTGGTGCAGCCCGAACGGGAGCAGCAGCCGGTTCGCGACGCCGTAGACGCCCGCGCCGAACGCGCCCGCGCCGGTGATCCAGTCGCCGAAGCTGTCGATCCAGCCGCCGAGCGTCGGCCACACGAACCCGAAGACCACGCCGAGCAGCAGCGCGGCGGCGGCGCTGATGATCGGCACGAACCGGCGGCCGCCGAAGAACGCCAGCCAGGACGGCAGCTTCACCCGGTAGAACCGCTGGTAGAGCAGCGCGACCATGACCCCGACGACGATGCCGCCGAGTACCTGTGTCGGGTTCGTGAGCCCGTAGGCGACCGTCTCCTCCAGGCTGCCGTCCTCCGCCTGGACCTTCTGGACGACCGTCCCCTTCAGCTCGCTGGTGTGGGAGAACATCACCTTCGAGACGCGGTCGAAGACCAGGTAGGCGGCGACGGCGGCGAGCGCGGTGGAGCCGTCGGACTTCTTGGCGAAGCCGATGGCGACGCCGACCGCGAACAGGATCGGCAGGTTGTCCAGCAGCGCGCCGCCCGCCGCGGCGAAGACCTCGGCGACGCGGTCCCAGCCGAGACCGTCCACGCCGAGCAGGTCGGGCTGGCCGAGACGGAGCAGGATCCCGGCGGCGGGCAGGACGGCGATCGGCAGCATGAGGCTGCGGCCGATCCGCTGTAGCACCGCGAACGTCGCCGACCAGGCGCCGCCGATGCCGCGCCCGCCGCCCCCGCCGCCGTGGGCGGTGGCCGCGGCGCTCATGACTGATCACCTTCCGGACCGGCGGCTTTTCCGGCAGCCGATACCGGACGAGTTCGGGGCTGCATCTTCATCTACATCCGATTCGTGGAGTATGGTGCGTACTGGTCTAGTCCGGACTAGACCAGTTGGACCGGGCGTTAACGACCAGCGACCGTAGTGTCACGGAGAGTGCGCATTCATGGCATCACTACTGCTCACGGCCTCCAACATGATCATTACCCCCGCGGGCAGTCCTACCCGCGTCCTCTCCCCGGGATACGTCCGGGTCGAGAACGGGGTGATCGCGGAGGCGGGCGGGGGCCGTCCACCGGCCACGCTCGGCACGCCCGACGTCGACCTCCAGGACGGGCTGCTGGCCCCCGGCCTGGTCGACATCCAGGTCAACGGGTTCTTCGGCCACGACATGGTGGACGCCGACGAGGCCGGCTGGCACACGGTCGTGTCCCGCCTGCCCGAGACCGGCGTGACCGCGTTCCTGCCCACGTTCATCACCGCGCCCGTCGAGGTCCAGGCCGCCGCCCTGCGCCGCGCCCGCGACCTCATCCCGAACCTCCCCGACGGGACCCGCGTCCTCGGCGTCCACCTCGAAGGACCGTTCCTGTCGGAGAAGCGCAAGGGCGCGCACAACGCCGGATTCCTCACCGACCCGGAGCCCGGCGCGATCGAGACGCTGCTGGAGACCGGGCTGGTCAAGCTCGTCACCCTGGCCCCCGAGCGGAACGGCGCGCTCGACGCGATCCGCACGCTGACCGAGGCCGGGGTGGTGGTCAGCGTCGGGCACAGCGACGCGACCGCCGACCAGGTCGCCGCCGCCGCCGACGCCGGGGCCCGCAAGGTCACCCACATCTTCAACGCGCAGACCGGCGTCCACCACCGGGACCCGGGCGTGGCCGTCCAGGCGCTCATCGACGACCGGCTGAGCCCCGGCCTGATTCTCGACCTGCACCACGTCGCGCCGAAGGTGGCCGAGCTGGTGTTCCGGGCCGCGCCGGGACGGGTCGTGCTCGTCACCGACGCGGCCTCGTCCGCCGGGATGCCGCCCGGCACCTACGAGCTCGGCGGCGAGCCGATCACCATGCCCGAGGAGGGCCCGCCGCTGCGCGCCGACGGCACGCTGGCCGGGTCCGGCCTCCGGCTGGACGAGGCGGTCGGCAACGCCGTCCGCATCGGGATCGACACGGTCACCGCGGTGGACGCCGCGACCCGGGTCCCGGCCGACCTGATCGGCCGTCCCGATCTCGGCCGCATCGCCCCAGGCGCCGCCGCCGACCTGGTCTGGCTGGGGCCGGACCACCGGGCGCGTACGACCTGGGTCAACGGGCAGAAAGTCTTCGGAGGGGGATCATGACTAATGAGCAGATTTCATCCTCGGTGAGACGTAAAGGGTCACGCACGTACGGAAAGGCCGGATGAAAATGTTCAGCAAGATGCGCGCCGAGATCGGTGAGCAGCCCGAAGCGCTGCGCCGGACGATCGACGCGCTGCTGCCGCGCACCCCCGACCTCGCGGCGCTCGCCCGCGAGACGCGGCAGGTGCTGTTCATCGCGCGCGGGTCGTCCGACAACGCCGCGGTGTACGGCCGCTACCTGGTGGAATCGCATGCCGGACGGCTGGCCACGCTCGCCGCGCCGTCGATCGCGACCACCTACAGGCGCAAGCTGGACCTCTCCGGCGTGCTGGCCGTGGCGATCAGCCAGTCCGGCAAGACGGAGGAGATCGTCGAGACCCTCGGCTGGGCCGGGGACTGCGGCGCCCGGACGGTCGCCGTCACCAACGGCGCCGGTTCCCCGCTGGCCGAGATCGCCGAGGTCGCGCTGCTCACGGAGGCGGGCGACGAGATCGCCGTCCCGGCCACCAAGACCTACACCACCCAGCTCGCCGCGCTGTCGGTGCTGGGCATCGGGCTCGGCGCGGACGTCGCCGAGGATGACCTGCGCCGGGTCCCCGACGAGGTCGTCCGGATGATCGAGCTGACCGAGGCGTCGGACGCCCTCCCCGAGATCGTCGAGGAGCTGGCGAAGGTGCCCGGCACGGTCGTGTCCGGGCGCGGTATCGCGTTCGGCACCGCGCTGGAGCTCGCACTGAAGATCAAGGAGGCGTGCTACCTGCACGCCATGGGCCTTTCCTATGCCGACCTGCTGCACGGGCCGATCGCCGTCGTCGACGACCAGACCCCGGCGCTGCTCGTCGCCGCCGACTCGGGACCGACGCTGGCCGGCACGGTCGCGCTGGCCCGCCGGGTCGAGGGCGCGGGCGCCCGCGCGTTCGGCGTCGGCGGCGGCGACGACCTCGCGGCGGCGTGCTCGGCGGCGCTCCCCGGCCCCGCCCTCCCCGAGTGGACCGCCCCGCTCGGCCTCATCGTTCCCGGCCAGATCCTGGTCGAGAACCTCGCCCGCCGGCTCGGCATCGACCCGGACGTGCCCCGCGGGCTGAACAAGGTCACCCAGACAGACTGAGACATACCCTCTGCAAAAGCCCGGGCGACGAGAGCCGGACCGGGCCCACCCCGGACCAGGAGAAGGAACATGGACAAGGCCGAGGCCATCATCGCCGGACTGGGCGGTGCGGACAACATCATCGAGATCGAGCCCTGCGCCACCCGGCTGCGCACCGAGGTCAAGGACGGTGGCAAGGTCGACGAGGCCGCGCTGAAGAAGGCGGGCGCGTTCGGCGTCATGCGCAGCGGCACCGTCGTCCAGGTCGTCGTCGGCACCGAGGCCGACACCCTCTCCAGCGACATCGAGGACATCCTCGAGTAACCCCTCCACCAGACTCGACGCAACTCGACCGACTCTTAAAGGAGACCCCCGCTGATGACCCGAGTACTGTCACCGGTCTCCGGCCGGGTGGTCGGCCTTGCCGGCGTGCCCGACCCGGTGTTCGCCCAGGCCATGGTGGGCCCGGGCACGGCGGTCGACCCCGAGCGCGCCCCCGGCCATGCCATCGCGCCCGTCACCGGGAAGATCGTCAAACTGCATCCGCACGCCTACGTCGTCGTGGACGGCGAGGGCCACGGCGTCCTCGTCCACCTGGGCATCGACACCGTCAAGCTCAAGGGGCAGGGCTTCGAGCTCCTCGCCGCCGAGGGCGACGAGGTGACCTCCGGCCAGCCGGTCGTCGCCTGGGACCCGGCGCTGATCGAGGCGGGCGGGCGCTCGCCGGTCTGCGCGGTCGTGGCGCTGGACGCCAACGCCGACGCCCTCACCGACATCGTGGAGTCGGGCGAGGTGACGAAGGGCACCGAGCTGTTCACATGGAACTGATCGGATGGCGGTGATCGGGCTGGGTGCCGCGGTGTTCGACCTCGACGGCACCCTCATCGACACCGAGCCGCGCAGCCGGGCCCAGTGGTCGCGGCTGTTCGGCGCGCACGGCGTCCCCCACGACGACGCGCTGATCGCCTCGTTCGCGGGGCGGCGCGGGCTCGAGGTGCTCGGGGAGCTGTCGCACCTTTTCCCCGGCCGGACGGTCGAGGAGCTGTTCGAAGAGGTCGTCTCCTACCAGAAGGCGCCGGGGATGCCGGTCTCCGAACCCGTCCCCGGCGCGGTCGAGCTCGTCCGGGCGCTCGCCGGGAGCGGCGTCCCGCTCGCGGTGGTGACGTCGGCCGAACGCTCGTACGCCGAGAGCCTGCTGGACGAGCTGGGCGTCCGCGGCCTGCTGGACCTCGTGGTGACCGCCGGGGACGTCGGCACCGGCAAGCCCGACCCGGAGGGCTATCTCGCCGCCGCGCGGGATCTCGGCGTCCCGGCCGAGAACGCGGTCGGTTTCGAGGACACCCCGGCGGGCGTCGCGGCCGTGAAGGCCGCCGGCATGACGTGCGTGGGCGTCGGCACCACGCAGCCGGCGGGCGCGCTGGCCGGGGCCGACCACCTGGTCACCGACTTTGAGAACGTCGACGTCGTGCCGGGCCCCGCGCTGCGGGTGCCCGGCCTCAGGCAGAGCCGGCCGGATCAGCAGGGCCGGACAGGTGAGCATGGCCGGCCGGATCAGCATGGCCGAAGCCAATCTGGACAGAACTAAGCCAAAGAGGAGTGTGCCGTGACCGAGCGCAATGTCAAGATCCAGTCGAGGGTGGGGCTGCATGCGCGGCCCGCCGCGCTTTTCGTCCAGACCGCGGCCAAGGCCCCGATGGACGTGACCGTGGCCAAGCCCGGCGGCACCCCGGTGAACGCCAAGAGCATCCTCGCGGTGCTCGGCTTGGACGCCCGGCACGGGGAGGAGATCGTCCTGTCCGCGGAGGGCGCGGGCGCGGACGAGTTGCTCGACGACCTTGAGAAGCTGCTTGCCGAGCCGGAGTCCGAGGAGTCCTGACCGTGCCGGAGGTTCTGCAGGGCGCGGGGGTCAGCCCGGGTGTCGGCGCCGGTCCGGTGCGGACGATCGCCGGGGCCGTTCCCGAGCCGCCCGCCGAGTCCCGGCACGGCGGCGACGCCGAGGCCGAGCGCGCGACGGCGCTCGCCGCGCTGGAGGCCGTCGCCGCCGAGCTGGAGGAGCGCGGCACCCGCGCCGCCGCGGTCGGCAACCCCACTGGGGAGGAGGTGCTGGGCGCGCAGGCGCTGATGGCCCGCGACCCCGGCCTCGCCGACGACGTCCGCGCCCGGATCGGCCGCGGCACCGGTGCGGCCCGCGCCGTGTTCGAGGCGTTCGGCGTCTACCGGGACCTCCTCGCCGGCGCCGGCGAGTACATGGCGGGCCGGGTCACCGACCTGGACGACATCCGCGACCGCGCGCTCGCCCGGCTGCTCGGCCTCCCGATGCCCGGCGTCCCCGAGTCGGACGAGCCGTTCGTGCTGGTCGCCCGCGATCTCGCGCCCGCCGACACCGCCGTCCTCGACCCGGCGCAGGTCATCGCGTTCGTGACCGAGGAGGGCGGGCCGACCAGCCACACCGCGATCATCGCCCGGACGATGGGCGTCCCCGCCGTGGTGGCGCTGCCCGGCGCGACGTCGCTGGCGGACGGCACCCGCGTCCTCGTCGACGGGGCCGCGGGGACGGTGCGTCCCGACCCGTCCGACGCCGACATCGACGCCGCCCGCGCCGCTGCCGCCGCCCGCGCCGCGGCCCTGGCCGACTCCACCGGGCCCGGCGCCACCAAGGACGGGCACCGGGTGCCGCTGCTGGCGAACATCGGCGGCCCGAAGGACCTCGACGCCGCGAAGGCGAACGGTGCGGAGGGCGTCGGCCTGTACCGCACCGAGTTCCTCTTCCTCGACCGGCAGAAGGCGCCGTCGGACGAGGAGCAGGAGGCGGCGTACCGGGCCGTCCTGGAGGCGTTCCCGGAGGGCCGCGTCGTCGTCCGGACGCTGGACGCGGGCGCCGACAAGCCGCTCGCGTTCCTGCCGCCGCCGGGTGAGGAGCCGAACCCCGCGCTCGGCGAGCGCGGCCTGCGCATGTCGCGCCGTTACCCGGAGGTCCTGGCCGCCCAGCTCGCCGCGCTCGCCCGCGCCGCCGCGGGGCTGACCGCGAAGCTGCAGGTCATGGCCCCGATGGTGACGGACGCGGCGGAGGCCGCCTACTTCACCGCCGCCTGCCGCGAGGCGGGCATCGCGCATCCCGGCGTCATGATCGAGGTGCCCGCCGCCGCGCTCCGCGCCCGCGACATCGCGCCGGAGGTGGAGTTCTTCAGCATCGGCACCAACGACCTGACGCAGTACGCGTGCGCGGCCGACCGGCAGATCGGCGGTCTCGCGCATCTCCAGGACCCGTGGCAGCCCGCCGTCCTCGACCTGATCGCCCCGGCCGCCGGCGCGGGCGTCTCGTGCGGCGTCTGCGGCGAGGCCGCCGGCGACCCCGCGCTCGCCTGCGTGCTGGTCGGCCTCGGCGTGACGTCGCTGTCGATGAGCGCGCCGTCGCTGCCGCTGGTGCGGGCCGCGCTCGTCCGGCACACGGTGGACGAGTGCCGCCGGGCCGCTGCCGCCGCCCGCGCCGCGCGCACCGCCGCGCAGGCCCGCGAGGCCGCCCGCGCCCACCTGCCGGGCCTGGCGGAGCTGGGGGTATGACTTCCTGAGCCGGGTGTGTGCGAGAGGGCTCGGCTACCGGTAGGTCCGGCTACCGGTAGCCGAGGCCGTGGCCGACCCGCTTGCCGGCCACGGGCACCGGCAGCCGGCCCGCCGGCTTGACGTCGCCGCTCAGCACCCGGCCGAGGGCGTTGACCGACACCGCGCTGGAGGAGTACGTGGCCAGTGCGGCCGCCGCGCCCCCGGCGGAGTCGAGGTCGTAGGGACGGCCCAGCGCCGCGACGACGACCGGTTTCGCGCCGAGCGCGCGGATCTTGGCGGCCGTGGCCCGGCCCGCGTTCAGCGTGGTCAGTATGGTGACGTCCGCCGAGCCGCCGGAGGTCACCGTGACCCCGTGGCGGCGCAGCGACGCGCGCAGCGTCCCGGCGCCCGGCCCGGAGACGGCGACCTTCTTGCCCTTGAGCGGCAGCACGTTCCCGTCGTTGCGGACGAGCGTGACCGCGCGTTCGGCGACCTGGCGCGCGATGGCCTTGTGCGCGGGCGTCCCGATCACCGCGTCGGCCTTGGCCGGGTCGGAGGCGGTGTCCTGGAACAGGCCGCGCCGCTGCTTGAGCTTGAGGATGCGCGTGACGGAGCCGTCCAGCCGGTCCTGCGGGATCTTCCCGGACCGGACGGCCGCCAGCACCGCCTTGTAGGCGCGCGGCAGGTTCGGCGGCATCAGCAGCTGGTCGGCGCCCGCCGCCAGCGCCCGGACCGGCACGGCCGCGTCGCCGTACTTCTCCCGCACGCCCGCCATCTCCAGCGAGTCCGTGGTGATCACGCCGCGGTAGCCGAGCGCGTCGCGCAGCAGCCTGACCAGCACGTTCCGCGACAGCGTGGACGGGTCGCCGGACCCGTCGAGCTTCGGCACGACGATGTGCGCGGTCATGACCATGTCGACGCCCGCCTCGATCGCGGCCCGGAACGGGGGCGCGTCCAGCCGGTCCCACATCGGCCGGGTGTGCTTGATCACCGGCAGGCCGGTGTGGCTGTCGGTGGCGGTGTCGCCGTGCCCGGGGAAGTGCTTGGCCGCGGCGGCGACCCCGGCGGCCTGGTAGCCCTCGACGGCCCCGGCCGTCAGCTTCGCCACCAGGCCCGGGTCGGCGCCGAACGAGCGCAGCCCGATCACCGGGTTGCGCGGGTTCACGTTCACGTCGGCGTCGGGCGCGTAGTCCAGGTTGATCCCGACCGCGCGCAGCTCCGTGCCGGTGACCCGCGCGGCGGCGCGGGCGTCGGCGGGGTTGCCGGTTGCGCCGAGCGCCATGTTGCCGGGGAACGTGGTGATGAACGGCGTGCGTGACACGATGCCCTGCTCCTCGTCCACGCCGAGCAACAGCGGGATCTTGGACGCCTTCTGCAGCGCGTTCGACTGCGCGGCCGTCTTCGCCGGGGCACCGAAGTTGCCGGGAAAGTAGATCAGCCCGCCGACGTGGTACTTCCTGATCTTCGTGAGGGCGTCGGAGCGGCTGGAGAACCGCGTCACGAACAGCTGCCCGACCTTCTCCTGCACGCTCATCTTCGCGACGTGGCCGGGGATCCAGGCGTAGGGGTCCTTCGGCTGGGCGCCCCGCGAGCCGGGCGCGCCGGAGGCCCGCGGCCCGTCGCCGCGGTCGTCTCCGCCGCCGCAGCCCGCGGTGACCGCCAGGGTCAGCGCCGCCGCGAACGCGAGTGGACGGGTAGCACGCACCTGACCAGGCCCCCCGACATGGTCTCGGTTCATCGGTCGCATCGGACCGTCGCGACGTTAACCGCTCCCGGTCCCCGCTGTCGACCCGGCCCGCGCAACGGCGGGCCGGGGGCGAATGGGGCGGGCAGGGCGCAACGGCGGACTCCCCTTCCACCGCCGCCCCCCGCGTCACAGCACGATCACGATGGACCCCAGGACCACGGATGTGGATCTTGTGGGGTCCATCGCGATGGACCCTGACGGACGGATGCCGTCCGTCTCGGGATCGGCCGGGGCTGGAACGGGACAGCCCGGGGGCCGGTCCGGCCGGGCGAGGCTCAGCCGGGGAGGGGGTGGCCGAGGCGGCGCAGCGCCATCCCGGCCGCGCCGACGGCTCCGTCGCCCGCGCAGCGCGGCGCCGCGGCGAAGCGGTCGCGCAGCCCGGTGCGGACCGCGTCGGCGACGGGGCCTTCACGGAGCACCGAGCCGTGCATGACGACCGGTGCGCAGGGATCGGACAAGGCCGGGCGCACCGCGTCCACGTCGCGGAGCAGCCACTGCGCGGCCTCTTCGGTGATGCGCCTGGCCACCGGGTCACCGGCGGCCGCGGCGGCGGCGACGACCGGGCCGAGCCGGCCCAGCGCCGCGGGCGGGCGGCCGTACACCTCCTTGATGATCGCCTGGGCGAGGCGGGGGTTGGGCGGGGTTCCGGGCATCTCGGGGTGGCCCGCCGGTGCCGGATCCCCGCGCGGGCCGTGCGCGCCCGGATCGTCGCGCGGCCCGTGGCCGCCGGGATGGCCCGGCGGCCCGTGCGTGCCCGGATGGCCCGGCGGCCCGTGGGAGCCGGGCGGTCCGTGCGACCCGTGGGAGCCGGGACCGTGGGAGCCGTGCGAGCCCGCCGCGCCGGGCGGGCGGTGCGGACCCGGCGGGCCCTCACCGGACGCCGGATGCGGCATGTTCCCGGTGGGCGGGTAGCGCCCGTTGCCGGGCGGCGGACTCGGCCCGTCGCCGTGCGGCGGGCCAGGAGGGTCGGGGACCAGCACGGCGGTGGCCGTGCCGCTCCTGAGGGACGAGGGGCCGAGGGGGGTGCCTGCTCCGGAGGAGAGCATGACGGCCTGCGACAGCAGCTGGGCGCCCGGTGTCGACGCAGGGGCGCCGGCCATGGCCAGCGCCCGCGCCCGGCGGAGTCTCCGCCGTTCCGCGTCGATCTCCGCGACCACGGTGGCGCCCAGCAGCGCCCGGGGAACCGAGTCGGTGAGCAGCGTCGGGGAGCCGCGGCCGTCGTAGGCGGCGAGCGCGGCCCGGACGGCCTCCTTCCCGAGCCATACCGCCGAACCCTCGTCCCCGACGAGCCAGCCGTAGCCGTCCGCGCGCTGCACGATCGTCCCGTCGTTGATGACCGCCGCGCCGGCGCCCGTGCCGGAGAACACCACGATGCCCTTGGGCTCGCTGGTTCCGGCGTGGAACGCCACCGCGATATCGGTCACCACCGCGGGCGAGCCGCGCAGGCCGACGGCCTGCCAGGCCTGCCGCGCCGCCGTGACGGCCGCGGGCCGCCCGGCGGAGCCGGCGCCGGCGATGCCGAACACGCCGGTGAGGATGTGGGTACGGTCAAGGTCCCCGAGCGCCTCCCGCAGGGCGGTGGTCAGCGCCCCTGCGGTGTCGCCTCCAGAGTTGGGATTTGCTCCCGGGCCGGTGCCGGAACCGGCCAGAGCACCCCCCAGCGTCAGCACGACGCAGCGGGTCTTCGTGCCACCCGCGTCGATACCGACCACGTAAGGACCGGCCAAATGGGTCAACACATGGCGACCGTAGCCTTTTCTACCGTTGACGTGACATCTCGCGCGTAAGAAAATTTCCATCATGAGGAAACCCATCGGCTCCGAACGGAGCCACGAGCAGGGCCCCGAGCGGGGGATCGCGGGGGAGCCCGGTCCACCACGGGACGAGGCGGCGGGCCAGGCCCCGGAGCGGGACCGGGACAGCACGCCGCTGAGCACAGTGGTCCGGGTCCGCTCGCTGCTTCCCTCGCTGCCCCCCGCGGAGCGGCGAGTCGCGCAACGCGTCATCGACGACCCCGAAGGGGTCGCCAATTCAACCATCACCGAACTCGCGCAGACGTGCGGTACCTCCGAGACCACGGTCATCCGGTTCTGCCGGGCGATCGGGTTCCACGGGTACCCAGAGCTGCGGCTGACCCTCGCCACGGAGGCCGGACGCGCGCAGAGCGCGGCCGGAGGCAGGGTCATCGGCAGCGACATCAGTCCCGACGACTCCCTGGAGCAGATCGTAGAGAAGGTGACCTTCGCCGATGCCCGGGCCGTGGAGGAGACCGCCTCACAGCTCGACATCAAGATGCTGGAACAGGTCGTGGACGCGGTCGTCGCCGCGGACAGGGTCGACGTCTACGGCGTGGGCGCCAGCGCGTTCGTCGCGGCCGACTTCCAGCAGAAGCTGCACCGCATCGGACGCATCTGCTCCGCGTGGGCGGACGCCCACATCATGCTCACAAGCGCCGCCGTCCTGGGCCCCACGAGCGTGGCGATCGGCATCTCGCACACGGGCTCGACCGTGGAGACGATCGACGCGCTGGAGGTCGCCAAGAGCAGGGGCGCCAAGACGGTGGCGCTGACCAATTTCCCCAAGTCCCCGATCGCGGAGGTGGCCGACCTGATCCTGACCACGGCGGCCCGGGAGACGACCTTCCGCTCCGGCGCCACCGCGAGCCGGTTGGCCCAGCTCACGGTGGTCGACTGCCTCTTCGTCGGAGTGGCGCAGCGCACCTACGGGCCCACCCGCAAGGCATTGGAAGCCACATTCGAGGCGGTTCGCGGCCGGACCGTGCGACCCGACCGGAGGCGTCGGTGATCGATTGCGAGCTCCCCACCGAGGGGCGGAACCCCCGCACCCTCGACGTCGACACGCTGCCGACCCTGGAGGTGCTGCGCCTGATCAACTCGGAGGACGCGACCGTTCCGATGGCCGTGGCGTCCGTCCTGCCGGAGGTTGCCCGGCTGGTGGACCTCGCCGTCGAGTCGCTACGCGCAGGAGGGCGCGTGCACTACTTCGGCGCGGGCACGTCGGGACGGCTCGCGGTGATCGACGCCGCCGAGCTGCCACCCACCTTCGGCATCTGGGGGCGGGTGGTCGCCCACCACGCCGGTGGGCCGGGCGCGCTGTCCCAGGCGATCTCCGACGTCGAGGACGACGTCGAGCTCGGCCGCCGGGACTCCCGCGACGTCCGGCCCGGCGACATCGCCGTCGGCATCGCGGCGAGCGGCCGCACACCCTATGTGGTGGGCGCGCTGCGCGCCGCCCGCGCCGTCGGCGCCCGCACCGCGCTGATCAGCTGCAACCCGCACACCCCCTACGGGGACGAGGTGGATGTGCACATCGGCCTCGCCACGGGGCCGGAGGTGATCAGCGGGTCCACCCGGATGAAGGCGGGCACGGCGACCAAGCTCGTGCTCAACTCCTTCTCCACCACACTGATGATCAGGATGGGCCGGACCTATTCCAACCTGATGGTCAGCGTGAACGCGCTGAACGGCAAGCTGCGCGCCCGGCTCGTCCGCATCCTCACGGAGGCGACGGGCATGGACGCGCGGACCTGCGAGAACGCGCTGACGGAAGCCGGAGGGAACACGCGTGTGGCACTGGTCTCACTTCTCGGTGAGGTGCCCGCGGCACGCGCGTCGGTGGTTCTCGAAGAGACCGATGGGGGCGTGCGGGAGGCTCTTCAACGGCTCAGATCAGCCTGATCGATGATCCGGGGGCCGGCCGGTAGTTGGGGCCGGCGGCCTTTCGGACGGGGATCGGACGGGGACCGAACGGGGGATCGGACGGGGTGTAAGCAGAGCGACGGGGCGTAAGACAGAACGGGGTTCGGGGGTTTGGTCCGGAATCGCCTACGATCGGGCCGTGCCAGTTCACGAAAGCGCGACGGTGCATGCCGTGCAGGTCAAGAGCGCGCAGGTCAAGAGCGCGCAGGTCAAGGGCGCGCAGGTCAAGGCCGTGCCGGTGAAGGCCGTCATCACCGACTGGGGCGGGGTGCTGACCTCCCCGCTCGCCGAGGCGATCGACGTGTGGCTCACCACAGAGCGCATCGACGTCCAGCGCTACAAGGACGTCATGCGCGCCTGGGTGAAGCAGGCGTACGACGGCGCCGGGACCAACCCCATCCACGGGCTGGAGGACGGCAGCCTCCCGACCGAGGAGTTCGAGCGCCTCCTCGCCGCCGAGCTGCTCACCGCCGACGGTGAGCCGGTCGCGGCGGCGGGGCTCATCGCCCGCATGTTCGGGGCGTTCACCCCCGTCCGGCCCATGTACGACGCGCTCCGCGCGGCCCGCGCCGCCGGGGCCCGTACGGCCGTCCTGTCCAACTCGTGGGGCAACGACTACCCGCGCGACCTGTTCGCCGAGGTCTTCGACGCCGTCGTCATCTCCTCCGAGGTCGGCCTCCGCAAGCCCGACGAGCGGATCTTCCGGCACGCGCTCGACCTCCTCGGCCTGGCCGCCGCCGAATGCGTCTTCATCGACGACATCGAGCACAACGTCCGCGCTGCGCAGGACCTCGGGCTGCGCGGCATCCACCACACCGGGCCCGACACCACCATCGCCGAACTGCGCGCGTTGAAGCTCCTGCCCTGACCGTCTGGCAGACTGGCTGACCTCATGCGCGTCTACCTGCCCTCCACGCTCACGCTCCTCGCCGGCGTCCACGCCGCCCAGGAGATCGGCCCCGCGCCGGTCGCGGCGCACGCGGTCACGCCCGCGCTGCGCGAGTGGTACGCGGGCGGCGACCTGGAGGAGCTGGAGTACGCGGCGATGTCCGCCGCCGCCCGCGCCTCCCTGCGCCTCCTCGCCGCCGACCCCGCCGTGCCGCGCCGCCGCGTCGTCCTCGCCGCGGAGGTCCCCGACCAGCTGGTCACCTGGCCGCGCGGCGACGCAGCCCTCGGCAACGACGACCGCGCCGTGGTGACGCTGACCGAAGCCGTCCCGTGGAAGAAGATCGCGTCCGGCCATGTGGACGACGCGAACGCCGCCGCCGACATCGCCGCGGCCGTGGACGCCCTCCCGGCCGCCGACGCGGGCGACGACGACGCCCGCTTCACCGTCGACGGCGCCGAAGGCCACGAACTCCTCTGGTACGCCACCCAGGAACTCCCTCACCTGCTCGACTGACCGTCCTCCAGCCCCCGCCCACCACCATTCAACGGACGAGCTCCGCTCGACTGACCGTCCTCCAGCCCCCGCCCACCGCCATTCAACGGACGAGCTCCGCTCGACTGACCGTCCTTCAGCCCCCGCCCACCACCGTTCAACGGACGAGCTCCGCTCGACTGACCGGCATTTGGGCGGGTAGGTCCCGGCACATCGGACAACGCCGTCGGAACCGCAGGGAGCCGCCATGGACGCCGCCACCACTGTGCCCATCCCGGTGAACGAACCGGTCAAGACCTACGCGCCCGGCAGCGGCGAGCGGGCCGCGCTGGAGGCCAGGATCAAGGAGCTCGGCGGCGCGCAGACCGAGCTGACCATGACGATCGGCGGCGAGCAGCGCATGGGCGCCGGGACGCCGATCGACGTCGTCGAACCGCACAACCACGCCCACGTCCTCGGCCGGATGGGCGACGCCACCGAACCGGACGTGGCCGAAGCGGTCTCGGCCGCCCGCGAGGCGGCGCCCGCCTGGCGTGCCATGGCCTTCGAGGACCGCGCCGCGATCTTCCTCCGCGCCGCCGACCTCCTCGCCGGGCCGTGGCGGTCGACGGTGAACGCCGCCACGATCCTCGGGCAGTCCAAGTCCGTCCAGCAGGCCGAGATCGACGCGGCCTGCGAGCTGATCGACTTCTGGCGGTTCAACGTCGGCTATGCGCAGCAGATCCACGAGATCCAGCCGCTGTCGAGCCCGGGCGTGTGGAACCGGCTCGAATACCGGCCGCTGGAGGGGTTCGTCCTCGCGATCACGCCGTTCAACTTCAGCGCGATCGCCGGGAACCTGCCGACCTCGCCCGCGCTGATGGGCAACGTCGTGGTGTGGAAGCCGTCCCCGACGCAGCAGCTCGCCGCGCACTTCACGATGCGGCTGCTGGAGGCCGCCGGGCTCCCGCCCGGCGTGATCAACCTCGTCACCGGCAACGGGCAGGCCGTCTCGAACGTCGCGCTGCGCCACCCCGACCTCGCCGGGCTGCACTTCACCGGCTCCGCCGCCACCTTCCAGGCCCTCTGGCGGACGATCGGCGAGCACATCGCCGCCTACAAGGGCTATCCGCGGATCGTCGGCGAGACCGGCGGCAAGGACTTCATCGTCGCCCACCCGACGGCCGATCCCGCGATCCTCAAGACCGCGCTCGTCCGCGGCGCGTTCGAGTACCAGGGGCAGAAGTGCTCCGCCGCGTCCCGCGCCTACATCCCGCGCTCCCTCTGGGGCCGGATGCGGGACGACTTCCTCGCCGAGACCGAGTCCCTCACCATGGGCAACGTCGCCGAAGACCTCTCGCTGTTCATGGGCGCGGTGATCGACGACCGCGCGTTCGCCAAGCACCGCCGCGCCATCGAACGGGCCCGCGACGTCGACACCATCAAGATCCTCACGGGCGGGGAGCTGGACGACTCGCGCGGCTACTTCGTCCGCCCGACCGTGCTGGAGTCCGCCGACCCCACCGACGAGATCTTCACCACCGAGTACTTCGGCCCGATCGTCGGCGTGCACGTCTACGACGACGGCGACTACGACGCCGTCCTGCACCAGATGGAGAGCGTGTCCCAGTACGGCCTGACCGGCGCGATCATCGCCGAGGACCGTGCCGCGATCGCCGCCGCCACCGAGACGCTCCGGTTCGCCGCCGGGAACTTCTACATCAACGACAAGCCGACCGGGTCGATCGTCGGGCAGCAGCCGTTCGGCGGCGCCCGCGCGTCCGGCACCAACGACAAGGCCGGCTCGGTGTTCAACCTCACCCGCTGGACCAGCGTCCGGTCGATCAAGGAGACGCACGTCCCGCCGACCGACTTCCGCTACCCGCACATGGGCCCCTGACCCGGCGGCGGACTCCCGTTGAACGACATGGTTGCGGACGGCACGCGGAAGGCCGGACGATAAGCTCGCCCCGCCGCTCCGGTGGGGCGGGCCGGTGCCGGGGACGCCGCCCCTCCACGCTCGTCCAACCTCGCATGGGAACGGGATGTCGACGCTGAACCGTCTGGTGCTGTGGAACATCGATCACACCCTGGTCGACGTCGCGCGGGTCACCCGGGACGCCTACGCCGAGGCGTTCCAGCGCACGATCGGGCGCCCCCTGGTCCGGCTGGCGCCCACCCCCGGCCGCACCGAGTCCGAGATCATCTTCGAGACCCTCGCGTTCAACGACGTCGTCACCACCGACGACCATCTGCCCGCCTTCATGACCGCGCTCGCCGAGGCGTTCGCGACCCGCCGCGCCGACGTGCGCGCCCACGGCCGCGTCCTGGCCGGGGCACGCGAGGCCGTCGAGGCGCTGTCCCATGTGCCCGGCGTCGTCCAGTCGGTCCTTACCGGGTCCGTCCAGCCGAACGCCGTCGTGAAGGTGACCGAGCTGGGCCTCGCCCCCCACCTCGACCTGGACGCGGGCGGCTACGAGAACGGCGTCTACAGCAAGGCCGCCCTCCTTGAGCTGGCCCGCAGCCGCGCCGGGGAACGGCACGGCGCCCGCTACCCCGAGGCCGCCACCGTCTACATCGCCGACTCGCCGCGCGACGTCCAGGCCGCCCACATCGCCGGGTCCCCGATCATCGCCGTGGCCACCGGCAGCGCCACCGAGGCCGAGCTGCGCGCCGCGGGCGCCGATCGCGTCGTCGCGACGCTCGCCGACACCAAGGCCGTGGTCAGCGCCATCGCCGACCTGACCCGCATCTGACCGGGCGACCCGCGGCGCGTACGCTCGGGACCGATCTGGGAGCTTGCGCCGTGTGCGGCCCGGACGGATATTGGGATCGCCATGCGCCTGGGAGGGAGAGAGATGTCCCGTGAGGTTGCCGAAGGTTCGCCGCTGTGGGAGCCGTCGGAGGAGGTCGTCGCCAACGCGCGGGTGACCCACTTCGTCCACTGGCTGTGGGACCGGGGCGTCCTCACCGAGACCTACGACGACCTCTGGCGCTGGTCGGTCACCGAGGTCGACGCGTTCTGGGACGCGATCTGGTCCTACTTCGAGGTCG
This sequence comes from Actinomadura sp. 3N508, assembly GCF_044326375.1. NCBI lineage: Bacteria > Bacillati > Actinomycetota > Actinomycetes > Streptosporangiales > Thermomonosporaceae > Actinomadura > Actinomadura sp. 3N508. The sequence goes on along the minus strand of NZ_JBIRAX010000001.1, from coordinate 779,443 downwards.
TCGGCGAGCGCGGCGACGGCCCGGTCCGGACGGGCGGCCCCATGCCGGTGGACGGCCTCAAATGGTTCCCCGGCGCCACCCTCAACTACGCGGCGAACGCCCTTCGCCGGGCGGAGCAGACCCCTGACGAAACAGCGGTGATCTTCCGGTCGGAGGCGGGCGGGCACCGCGTGCTCACGTACCGCGAGCTGGCGCTGCACGTCGCCGAGGTGCGCGCGGGCCTCGCCGAGCTGGGCGTCGGCAAGGGCGACCGGGTCGCCGCGTACGTCCCGAACATCCCCGAGGCGCTGATCTGCTTCCTGGCCACGGCGTCGCTCGGCGCGATCTGGTCGTCGTGCTCCCCGGACTTCGGCTCCTCCTCGGTCATCGACCGGTTCGCGCAGATCGAGCCGAAGGTCCTGCTCGCCGTGGACGGCTACGCCTACAACGGCAAGCGGTTCGACCGGCGCGCGGTCGTCGCGGAGATCGAGGCCGCGCTGCCGACCCTCGCCGCGACCATCCTGATCCCCTACCTCGACCCGGCCGCGACCCCGGACGGCCTGCGCGCCGGCATGCACTACGGCGACCTGCCGCGGCCCGGCCACGACGAGCCGCGGTTCGAGGACGTCCCGTTCGACCATCCGCTGTGGGTGGTCTACTCGTCCGGGACGACCGGGCTGCCGAAGCCGATCGTCCACGGCCACGGCGGCGTCGTCCTGGAGCACCTCAAGGCGCTGTCGTTCCACCAGGACCTCGGCCCCGGCGACGTGTTCTTCTGGTTCACCACCACCGGCTGGATGATGTGGAACTACCTCATCGGCGGCCTGCTGGTGGGCTCCACCGTCGTCATGTACGACGGCGCCCCCCTCGACCTGTGGACGCTCGCCGCCGAGAACGGCGTCACCTACATGGGCGTCGGCGCGCCGTACATCACGGCGTCCGCGAAGGAGGGCCGCCGGCCCGGCGCGGAACACGACCTGTCGGCGCTGCGCGGCATCGGCTCGACCGGCTCGCCGCTGCCGCCCGAGGGGTTCGCCTGGGTGTACGAGGCGGTCGCGGGCGACCTGCTGCTCGGCTCGTTCTCCGGCGGCACCGACCTGTGCACCGGCTTCGTCGGCCCCTCGCCGCTGCTGGCACTGCGCGCGGGCGTCATCCAGTGCCGCGGCCTCGGCGCCAAGGTGGAGGCGTTCGGCGACGACGGCAAGCCGGTCATCGACGAGGTCGGCGAGCTGGTCATCACCGAGCCGATGCCGTCCATGCCCGTCTTCTTCTGGAACGACGAGGACGGCGAGCGGTACCGCGAGTCCTATTTCGACATGTACCCCGGCGTGTGGCGGCACGGCGACTGGTTGAAGATCCTCCCGGACGGCGGCTGCGTCATCTACGGGCGCTCCGACTCCACGCTGAACCGCGGCGGGGTCCGGATGGGGACGTCCGACTTCTACCGCGTCGTCGAGGCGTTCGAGGAGATCGCCGACAGCCTCGTCATCGACACCGGGCGGCTCGGCCAGGAGGGGCGGCTGCTGCTGTACGTCCAGCTCGCGGAGGGCGCGTCCCTCACCGACGACCTGCTCGGACGGCTGAAGCGCGAGATCCGCTCGGCGCTGTCGCCGCGGCACGTCCCGGACGAGGTGCACGCCGTCCCCGGCATCCCGCGGACGCTGTCGGGCAAGAAGCTGGAGGTCCCCGTCCGCAAGATCCTGCAGGGCACCCCGGTGGACGAGGCCGCCAACCGCGACTCGATGGCCAACCCCGAAATCCTGTCCCATTTCACGCCGTAGATCCTGTTCACCGGACGTTCGATTTCGCTTGGGTGACGGCTCGCTCACCCGTACCGCTGTCGGACGTGACGGCATTAGGGTGGTGCTCCGGTCCAAACGCCTCCGATCGGCGGCGTGTAGGGCATATCACGCCGTATGGTCTCAGGGCCGGTGAACTTCCCCTCGGTCTCGGGCGTCACACAGTCGGAGGGGTGATCCGGGCCTGCTCATGGGCCCCGTGATCGAGAGAGGGACGGTTCCACGCATGGAGGTTGGGGCGCTGCGGTCCGGTGACCCGGATCGGCTCGGGTCGTACGCCCTGATCGGCCGGGTGGGCGAGGGTGGCCAGGGCGCCGTGTTCCTCGGTGTCGGCGACGACGGCCGCCAGGTCGCGATCAAGCTGCTGCACGCGGACCTGACGTCCGACGAGAAGGCCCGCGCCCGGTTCCTGCGGGAGCTGGAGGTCGCCAAGCAGGTCGCCCCGTTCTGCACCGCCCAGGTCATCGACGCGGACGTGGACGGCGACCGGCCCTACATCGTCAGCGAGTACGTCGCGGGCCCGTCGCTGAACCAGCAGGTCCTGGGCCAGGGCCCGCTCGACGGCGCGGCCCTCGACCGGCTCGCCGTCGGCACCGCGACGGCCCTCGCCGCGATCCACCAGGCGAAGATCGTCCACCGTGACTTCAAGCCGCACAACGTGCTGATCGGCCCGGACGGCCCCCGCGTCATCGACTTCGGGGTGGCCCGCGCGATTAGCGGCGGCACCACCCTCACCAGCCGGGTCATCGGCACTCCGTCCTACATGGCGCCCGAGCAGATCAGCGGCGACGAGGTCGGGACGCCCGCGGACGTGTTCTGCTGGGCCGCGACGCTGGTGTTCGCGGCCGCCGGGGAGCCCCCGTTCGGCCAGGACACCATCCCCGCCGTGATCAACCGCATCCTGAACGAGGAGCCCGACGTCGGCGACCTCGAAGGGCAGCTGCGCGAGCTGGTCCTCGACTGCCTGGAGAAGGACCCGGCGCGCCGGCCGAGCGCCCGGCAGGTGCTGATGCGGCTGCTCGGCCACGAGGGGACCTCGCGGATGGACGCGCCCGCGGCGGCGCCCCGCCCGGCCGCCGACACCGACGAGACCGCGATGCTCGCCGCCGGATCGGTCCGCGCGGCCGAGCTCGACGACGGCGAGCTGTTCCCGCCCGACGCGGACGACGACGCCCCCCTCTTCGAGGACGAGCCGGCCGCCTTCCACGACGAGCCCGGCGACGGGCGGCTGTCCGGCGCCGGCGACGGCTGGCCCGCCGAGAGCACGCTGCCCCGCGACCTCGTCACCGTCCGTCCCGGCGACGACGATTACGCCGACGATGACGACGACCGCGGCAGCGGCGGCATACTGCAGCGGGTGCTCGCCGGCTCGGGCCGCTCGGCCGCGCTGGCCGGGGTCGCCGCGCTGTTCGTGGCGATCGTGGTCGTCTCCTCCGTCCTCGCGCTCGGCTCCCGCGACAACGGCAAGGCGGGCCAGAAGGTCAGCGACCCGAGCGGGCCGCCCGGGTCGGCGGACGTCCTGCCGAGCATCCCGACGACGAGCCAGGAGCCGACCAGGTCCCGCACGCCCTCGTACCGGCCGACGACGCCCACCTGGACGCCGTCCGAGAGCCCCAGCGAGAGCCCGACCGACACCGGCAGCCCGACGCCGTCCGCCTCGACGAGCACCACACCGCCCCCGGACCCGTCCGGCTCGCCCGACCCGCCCGACCCGTCCACCGGCACGCAGCCCGGTACCTAGACCGGTACCCGGAAGGGGCGCGGCGGCGCCCGAAGCGGCGGCGGGTCGGCGTTCCGGCCACCGCCGCGCGTGTCCGCCCGGCCCGGCCGCGCGGGGTTCGGCGATCCCCCTGGACGGCCCCGCGCCGCCTGCCATGGTGGCCTGGCGAGCGGCCAGGAGGGTGGGCAAAGCCACGTCCACGTCGCTGTGGAGCAGGTCGGCTTTGCGGCGATTCCTGGCTACGCTGGCGCAGTGAGCGGCGCCACAACGAGGTGGCGAATGGTCTCTAGGGGAGTAGTCGATGAGCGGCATGCTCGATCAAGCGAAGGACGATCTTCTCAGGCGGGCGGCTGAGACGTGCGCGCAGCGCCCGGGGGCGCGCGGCGGGGAGGTGGAGGACGCCTTCACCTACCTCCGGCTGTACTACCGGCACGTCGCCCGCGAGGACCTGCTGGACAGGGACCCGGCCGACATCTGCGGCCCCGCGATGGCGCACCGGGCCCTCGGCGAGGAGCGGCCGCAGGGGCGCGCGAAGGTGCGCGTCTTCACGCCGTCGCTGGAGGAGTTCGGCTGGGACCCGGGCCACACGGTCGTGCAGGTCGTCACCGACGACATGCCGTTCCTGGTCGACTCGGTCACGATGGAGCTGACCCGGCACCAGCTCGCCACGCACCTGATCGTCCACCCGCTGCTCGGCGTGGACCGCGACGTCGCGGGTCACCTGAAGGCGTTCCGCGGCAAGCTCGACAGCGACGACGACGTCGACGAGTCGTGGATGCACATCGAAGTGGACCGTACCAGCGACCGGTCCGTCCTGGACGCGCTGGAGAAGGACCTCCTCCGCGTGCTGCAGGACGTCCGCGTCGCCGTCGAGGACGAGCCGAAGATGCGCGCCCGCGCCGGGGAGATCGCCACCGCGATCCAGGAGTCCGCGCCGCCGCTGCCGGGCAAGGAGCTCGCCGAGGGCGTCGAGCTGCTCGACTGGCTGGTGGACGGCCACTTCACCTTCCTCGGCTACCGCGACTACACGCTCACCGAGGGCGGCACCGCGCTCAAGCCCGAGCCGGGTACCGGCCTCGGCATCCTGCGCAGCGACAAGCAGGAGTCCGACAGCTTCGCGGCCCTGCCGCCGGAGGTCCGCGAGAAGGCGACGGAGAAGCGCCTGCTCGTGCTCACCAAGGCGAACTCGCGCTCCACCGTCCACCGCCCGCTCTACCTCGACTACATCGGCGTCAAGAAGTTCGACGAGTCCGGCGCGGTCATCGGCGAGCGCCGCTTCCTCGGCCTGTTCACGCACGTCGCCTACAGCGAGTCGCTGTCGCACATCCCCGTCCTCAAGCGCAAGCTGGAGGAGGTGCTGGAGCTCGCCGGGTTCACCCCCGACAGCTACGACGGCCAGGACCTCATCGAGATACTGGAGAGCTACCCGCGCGACGAGCTGTTCCAGATCTCCGTCGACGACCTGCTCCCGATCTCGCTCGGCGTGCTGCGGCTCCGCGAGCGCCGCCAGCTGAAGCTGTTCCTGCGCAAGGACCTGTACGGCCGCTACATGTCCTGCATGGTCTACCTGCCGCGCGACCGCTACACCACCAAGGTCCGGCTCCGCATCCAGGACCTGCTCAAGGACGCGTTCGAGGGCGTCAGCGTCGACTACAGCGCCAACGTGACCGAGTCGATGCTGGCGCGGCTGCACGTGGTGGTCCGCGGCGAGCGCGGCCGTCCGCTGCCCGACGTGGACGTCCCCGAGCTGGAGGGACGCCTCGCCGCCGCCATCCGCTCCTGGGAGGACGACCTCGGCTCCGCGATCGTCGAGCAGTGCGGCGAGGAGCGCGCCCGGGCCCTCGTCCGCCGGTTCGGGGAGGCCTTCCCCGAGGGCTACAAGGCCGACTTCCCCGCCCGCACCGCCGTCGCCGACCTGCGCCGCCTGGACGACCTGACCCCCGACCCCGGCAACGACACCTCCATCAACCTGTACGAGCCCTACAGCGCCGAGCCGGGCGAGCGCCGCTTCAAGATCTACCGGCTGGGCGAGCCGATCTCGCTGTCCCGGGTGCTGCCGCTGCTGCAGAACATGGGCGTCGAGGTGATCGACGAGCGGCCCTACGAGATCAGGTCCGCCGACGGTCACCGCTTCTGGATCTATGACCTGGGCCTGCGGTACGAGCCGCCGCCCGGCGCCGCCGACGAGTCCATCAAGGGCCCGTTCCAGGACGCGTTCACCCGGCTGTGGCGCGGCGAGATCGAGAACGACGGGTTCAACGCGCTCGTCCTGCACGTCGGGCTGAACTGGTGGCAGGCGATGATCCTGCGCGCCTACGCGCTCTACCTGCGGCAGACCGGCACCACGTTCTCCAAGCGCTACATCGAGCAGGTGCTGCTGCGCAACGCCTCCATCACGCGGCTGATCGTCCGGCTGTGGGAGAGCCGCCTCGACCCGACCCTGCAGGGCGGTGAGGAGGAGCGCAGCGCGGGCATCACCGAGGAGCTCCAGGGCAAGCTGGACGACGTCGCCAGCCTCGACGAGGACCGCATCCTCCGCGCCTACCTCGCGCTCGTCCAGGCCACCCTGCGCACCAACCACTACCAGGGCAAGCCGTACCTGTCGATGAAGTTCGACCCGCACGCCATCCCCGACCTGCCCGAACCCCGCCCCACCTACGAGGTCTTCGTCTACTCGCCGAAGGTCGAGGGCGTGCACCTGCGGTTCGGGACGGTCGCGCGCGGCGGGCTCCGCTGGTCCGACCGCCGCGAGGACTTCCGCACCGAGATCCTCGGGCTGGTCAAGGCGCAGGCCGTGAAGAACACCGTGATCGTCCCGGCGGGCGCGAAGGGCGGGTTCGTCGGCAAGCAGCTGCCCGACCCGTCCGCCGACCGGGAGGCCTGGCAGCAGGCCGGGATCGCCTGCTACAAGGACTTCATCTCCGGCCTGCTCGACATCACCGACAACCTGGTGGACGGGAAGGTCGTGCCGCCGCCGAACGTCGTCCGGCACGACGGCGACGACACCTACCTCGTCGTCGCCGCCGACAAGGGCACCGCGACGTTCTCCGACCTCGCCAACGGCGTCGCCGCCGAGTACGGCTTCTGGCTCGGCGACGCGTTCGCGTCCGGCGGCTCGGTCGGCTACGACCACAAGGGCATGGGCATCACCGCCCGCGGCGCCTGGGAGTCGGTGAAGTACCACTTCCGCTCCCTGGGCGTGGACGTCCAGAACGAGGACTTCACCGCCGTCGGCATCGGCGACATGTCAGGCGACGTGTTCGGCAACGGCATGCTCCTGTCCGAGCACACCCGGCTCGTCGCCGCGTTCGACCACCGGCACATCTTCATCGACCCCGATCCGGACGCCGCGACCTCGTTCGCCGAGCGCCGCCGCCTGTTCGACCTGCCGCGCAGCAGCTGGGCGGACTACGACACCGCGCTGATCTCCAAGGGCGGCGGCGTGTTCCCGCGCACCGCCAAGTCGATCGCGGTGACCCCGCAGATGCGGGCCGCGCTCGGCATCGACGACGCGGTGAAGGCGCTCACCCCGTTCGACCTGATCAAGGCGATCCTGAAGGCGCCCGTCGACCTCCTCTGGAACGGCGGGATCGGCACCTACGTGAAGTCGTCCATCGAGAACCACGCCGACGTCGGCGACAAGGCGAACGACTCCGTCCGGATCGACGGCGCCGAGCTGCGCTGCCGCGTCGTCGGCGAGGGCGGCAACCTCGGTGTCACCCAGCTCGGCCGGATCGAGTTCGCCCGCACCGGCGGCCTGATCAACACCGACTTCATCGACAACTCGGCGGGCGTCGACACCTCCGACCACGAGGTCAACATCAAGATCCTGCTCGACCAGGCGGTCCGGGACGGCGAGCTGACCGGCAAGCAGCGCGACGGGCTGCTGTACGAGATGACCGACGAGGTCGGACGGCTCGTCCTGCGCGACAACTACGCGCAGAACGTCGTCCTCGCCGGGGCCCGCGCCCAAGCGCCCGCGATGCTCCACATCCACGCCCGCTACCTGCGCAAGCTCGAACGCGACGGCCGTCTACAGCGGCGCATCGAGTTCCTCCCGGACGACAAGGCCCTCGCCGAGCGCCGCCAGGCGGGCCTCGGGCTCACCAGCCCCGAGTTCTCCGTCCTGCTCGCCTACGCCAAGCTCGCCCTCGACCACGATCTCGTCGAGTCCGACCTGGCCGACGACCCGTACCTGGAGGCGTGGCTGGTCGACTACTTCCCGACCCCGCTGCGCGAGCGGTTCCGCCCCTACATGGACCGGCACCCGCTGCGCCGCGAGATCATCACCACCGCCGTGGTGAACGATCTGATCAACGCGAGCGGCTCGACGTTCGTGTTCCGGATGAACGAGGAGACGGGGGCGTCGTCGTCCGACATCGCCCGCGCCTACCTCGTCGCCCGCGACGTGTTCGAGATGCCGAAGTTCTGGCGCTCGGTCGAGTCCCTCTCGCACCAGGTCGACGAGTCCACACAGATCGCGATGCTCCTGGAGGCCCGGAAGCTGACCGAGCGCGGCGCCCGCTGGCTCCTGCACAACCGGCGCCCGCCGTTCGACATCCGCGAGACGATCGACTTCTTCATCGGCAGCGCCACCACGCTGAGCACCCACCTGTCGAAGCTCCTCGTCGGCCTGGACCTCGCCGCGTTCGAGCAGCGCCGCGACGGCTTCGCCCAGCGCGGCGTCCCCGACGAGCTCGCCGAACGCTGCGCGACGTTCGTCCCCGCGTTCTCCACCTTCGACCTGGTCGGCATCGCGCACGACACGGGCCGTCCGGTGGAGGAGGTCGCGGAGGTGTACTTCGACCTGGCCGACCGCCTCCAGCTGTCCCGGCTGCGCGAACGCATCATCGCGCTGCCCCGCGACGACAAGTGGCGCTCCATGGCCCGCTCCGCGCTCCGCGACGACCTCTACACCGCGCACGCGGCCCTGACCAGGGACGTCCTCGTCACCAGCGAGCCGGGCGGCCAGCCCGAGGAGCGCATGGTCCTGTGGGCGGACAAGAACAAGCCGGCCGTCCAGCGCGCCCAGCAGACTCTCAGCGAGATCTGGGAAAGCGACAGCTTCGACCTGGCAACACTCTCCGTAGCCCTGGGCGCGATCCGCACCCTGGTCACGGCGAGTTCTCTTCCATCTGCTGAATAAAGCACCGTCGAGTGCCGGGCTGGTCTCGCTGCAGCGGTCAGAAGCGCGGGACCGCCCGGCACCCGACGGAGATCAGGCGCCGTGCGCGGTGACGGCCTTGCGGTACATCCCGGTGACCGTGGCGCGGCCCTTCGGCGGGACGGCGGCCAGGTACTGCACGAGGACGGTCGTGTCCATGCGCGTCCTGGCGGCCTTGACCGGGGCGAGCCCGAGAAGGTCACCGCCCACGGCCAAGCGTCCCCGCTTGACCGAGGAGTACGCCTCGTTCTGCTTGAGGACGTACCAGACGAGGGCTCCCTTGTCCTTGGTGCGGAGCGCGTACACCCGGTACTGGGTGGGGGAGAACCTGGACGAGAGCGTGACGCCGCGTCCGGCCAGGGACTTCTCGCCCTGCTTCAGTGCCTTGAAGGTCTCGCTGGTCTGCGCCCCGTCCGCCAGGAGGGACGCCTTCGGCGCGGTGGGCCCGTCGGTGAGGAGCGCGGCGTGCGCCTCGGGCAGCTTGCCGGGCGCGGTGGCCAGGCCATTCCGCTCGTCCGGGTCGACCGTGGTGGCGTAGCCCTCCGAGTCGAGCGCGACGGTGCTCAGCGCATCGCTCGTCGGGTACGGGTTGGCGGTCAGCAGCCAGGGCGCCCCCGCCTTCTCCTGCGTGAACAGCAGCGCGTGGCGCATCGAGCGCTTCCCCTGCCCGGTGACCGCGGCGGCGGCGAACCAGTGCGGGTATCCGCTGACCCGCGGGATGTAGAACGAGGTGTTGGTGAACCTCACTTCCGGCGGCGGCCGCTTGATGACGCGGCGGAGCTTGAGCGAGGCGTCGTCCATGGACAGCTGCGGGTCGGCCTCGATGGCGGCCAGGGCCCTGCGGTCGAGCTTGTGCCTCAGCTGGTTGGCCCCGGCGGCGTAGGAGTCGATGACCTGCTGGGCCTGCTCCTTGCTGAGCGCCGGCGCGGCGGAGCGTTTCTCCGCCTCGGCCGAGGATGGCGAACGTCCCGAGCAGCCGGTGCCCATGGCGGCCGTGAGCAGGCAGGACGTGAAGAGTGAAGCGACGGTGATCGTGCGTGCGGGCATTGCGAAAAGCCCCCCGAAAGTGGTGACGGAGATCCGGACCGCACGCCATCCTCGCAGAGTGACCGCGTAGTCACTCTATGAACACGAAACCTCGCAGCGCAAAACTTGGTGGGGACGGGCGAAGGACGCCCAGGTCAGGCGGTCTACTGCTCCTGCTGCCGCAGCCAGCGGATCTCGGCCTCGATGAACTCGTCGATGTCGCCGTCGAGCACCGCGGAGGGGTTGCCGGCCTCGATGCCGGTGCGCAGGTCCTTCACGATCTGGTACGGGTGCAGCACGTAGTTGCGGATCTGCGTGCCCCAGCTGCTGGTGCCCTCGCCCCGCAGCGCGGACATCTTCTCCGCCTCCTCCTGCCGCTTGCGCTCCAGCAGCTTGGCCTGCAGCACGTTCATCGCCGTGGCCTTGTTCTGGATCTGGCTGCGCTCGTTCTGGCAGGACACGACGATCCCGGACGGGAGGTGGGTGATCCGCACGGCCGAGTCGGTGGTGTTGACGCCCTGCCCGCCAGGGCCGGACGACCGGTACACGTCGATGCGCAGGTCGTTCTCGTCGATGTCGACGTGGTCGCTCTGCTCCACCACCGGGACGACGTCCAGGCCCGCGAACGACGTCTGGCGGCGGCCCTGGTTGTCGAACGGGGAGATCCGGACGAGCCGGTGCGTGCCGTGCTCGCCGCGCAGCGTCCCGTAGGCGTAGGGCGCCTTGACGGTGAACGTCGTCGACTTGATGCCCGCCTCTTCGGCGAAGGACGTCTCGTAGATCTCGGTGGGGTAGTTGTGCCGCTCCGCCCAGCGCAGGTACATGCGCTGGAGCTGCTCGGCCCAGTCGGCCGCGTCGACCCCGCCCGCCTGGGCGTTGATCGTGACGAGCGCCTCGCGCGCGTCGTATTCACCCGACATCAGCGTGCGGACTTCGAGCTGCTGGACCGACTTGTGCAGCGCCGCGAGCTCCGCGTCGGCCTCGGTGCGGGTGTCGGCGTCGTCCATCTCCTGGGCGAGCTCGTACAGGGTCGCGGCGTCGTCCAGCCGCTGCCGCAGGCCCTCGACCTTGCCCAGCTCGCTCTCCAGGTACGACAGGCGGCGCGTCACCGACTGGGCGCGCTCCTGGTCGTTCCACAGGTCAGGGTCGGCCGACTGCTCGCGCAGCTCGGCGATGTCGCGCCGCATCGCGTCGAGGTCCAGCACCTGCTCGATGCCGGCGAGAGTCGAGCCGAGCTCCTTGAGCTGCTCTTCGGGTTCGATGCCTGCCACGCCTTCGAGCTTATCGCCGTCCGGGCACCGGTCGGGCGTCCGAGGCCGGGCGGCCGATCTTCCGCACCGGGGCAGCGGGGAATGCCCGGCCCGTCCGGCCAATACCATGTGATGGCAGAATCACGGGCCGAGGAGGCCCGCCGAGGACGGCGGGCCGTGGAGTTCGGTCCGGGGGACGGGTCTGTGCACAGGTTCTCGCGGGTGATCGCGGCAGCGATGGTCATCGTCATGCCGCTGGCCGCGGGCTGCGCCGAGGGCAAGGCCAAGGCGCGGCCGAGTGCCGCCATGCCCACGACGGCGCCGCCCGAGCCGGTCCCGCTGACGCCGGAGGTCGCCGAGCGCGCGTTCCGTACCTACGTCACCGACGAGGACGTCGCCAGGGCCGCCGGCGACGAGCGGCTGGCGCTGACGTGGACGTCCGACGGCCAGTCCCTGCTCACCGCCGCCGAGTTCCGCAAGGCCGCCTACGACGGCGACCCGGTGCGGCGCTTCGTCTACGGCGAGCCCAAGCTCTACGTCCCGAAGCTGAAGGACGCCCATTTCCCGCAGTGGTTCCTTGTGTCGGTCGACCGGTCCGTCGTAGGCGAGGCAAAGAGCAAGCGCAGGGCGCTGATGGGGTTCATGCTGCGCGGCCCGTCCGACGACTGGAAGCTGACGATCGCGACCCTCCTGCAGCCGAAGGCGAAGGAACCGGCGGTCCTGATCGGCAAGGACGGCTACGCGACCCCGCTGAGCAGCGACGACAGGTCGGTGCTGATCCGTCCCCGCGACGTCGGCGGCATCCAGGCGACGATGGCCGCGGAGGGCGGGCGGAGCGTGGCCGCGAAGGTCATGAAATCCGGCGCGGTCACCACGGGCTACTACAAGGCGGCCAGGCGCGCCAAGAAGAAGGCCAGACAGCAGGATCTCACGCTCCAGGTCGTCTACACGGCGACGCCCTTCCCGTACTTCGGGGTGCGGACGAAGTCCGGCGGCGGCCTGATCATCTATTCGCTGTTCCGCAACACCTCGCTCGTCGCCGAAGACCCGGAGACGCCGAAGCCGGAGATCCCGGAGGAGGCGGAGCATCTGCTCGACGGGACCGTCGAGGGCAACACGGTCACCACGGCGACGACCCTGCATTTCGCGGCGTACGACCCGGCGCGGGCCGAGAAGGGCGAGCCGCAGCCGAAGGCGCATCTGATCGCCGACGACGGGGCGATCTCCAAGGCCGCCACCCCGCCGCTCAAGAAACCCTAGGGAGCCACGGGCACCGGGCGAGGAGGTTCGCTCGTGTGGAGCGCTCCTAGCCGTAGACCCGCTGGAGGACGAGCGCGGCGAAGAGCAGCGCGACGAGCCCCGCGAGGACGATGGCGGGCGGTACGGACGGGCCGTGCCGGTGCAGTTCGGACCGGGCCTCCCGGCAGGTGGCGCAGCGCCCTTCCACCACCGGGTTCGAGCACCGAGCGCAGATCAGATGTTCGCAGCTCATGTCGTGGCCCCAATCTCCGAGAACGGGACGCCGGCCCCATGGCGGGGAACGTCGAGGTGTCTGGTGTCCGTCGAGCTTGTCGGGTGTCCGTTCACCTATTAGGTATCTTTCTCCATCATCCAGCCTAGCCGGACTGTATGGTCGTTCCGGCAAGTCCGGGAGCTTGACGGTACGAAACGACCGGACGTCGGGAGACGGTTCGCATGGCACTGATCCGACAAGGCAGCCTGATCGGGCGATGCGGCGGCCCTGCGCGTTCGTACCACGTCGAGTGGGACGAGACAGTTGACTCTCCCCTCTACACTGCTCGAAGGCTCCGCGTCCTCCCCGGTCGCGAAGCCGGGCGGCGCAGGCCGGAGACCGTGGGCGAGCAGCCCGCGGCCGCGGTCCGGGCCGCTCCCCAACCCCTAGACTGAACCGCCGTGATGCAGCCGTGATCCATTTCGACAACGTCACCAAGGTCTACCCGAGCCAGAACCGGCCCGCCCTGGCGCACGTGAACGTCGCCATCGAGAAGGGCGAGTTCCTGTTCCTGGTGGGGCCCTCCGGCTCCGGCAAGTCGACCTTCCTGCGACTCATCCTGAAGGAGGAGCGTCCTTCCCAGGGTCACGTGCACGTGGCGGGCAAGGACCTGAGCAGGCTGAGCAACTGGAAGGTGCCGCACCTGCGCCGCAGGATCGGCTGCGTCTTCCAGGACTTCCGCCTTCTCCCCAACAAGAACGTCTTCGAGAACGTCGCTTTCGCCCTCGAGGTGATCGGTAAGCCGCGGCGTTTCATCGGCAAGGTCGTCCCCGAGGTCATCGACCTCGTCGGCCTTGAGGGCAAGGCCCACCGGATGCCGGACGAGCTGTCCGGCGGCGAGCAGCAGCGCGTCGCGATCGCGCGGGCGTTCGTCAACCGGCCGATGATCCTGCTGGCGGACGAGCCGACGGGGAACATCGACCCCGCGACCTCGATCGGCATCATGAAGGTGCTGGACCGTATCAACCGGACCGGCACCACCGTCGTGATGGCCACCCACGACGCCGCGATCGTCGACGCGTTCCGCAAGCGCGTCGTCGAGCTGGAGGACGGCCGTGTCGTCCGCGACCAGTCCCGCGGCGTGTACGGGCAGGCCTACTGACCCTCCACGGCACATCCATCTGAACCATCGATTCCTTCCGGGTCGTACGACACCGAGTACGGTGTCGGCCCACAGGTAGGAACCGCCCGCATACGGCCGCGTTCCACGGTACGGAGACGGCCCAGGCTTCCGGCGGGTCACAGGCGATCAAGGACAGCGAGGCATGCGCGTACAGTTCGTTCTCCAGGAGATCTGGATCGGTCTCCGCCGGAACATGACGATGACGATCTCCCTCGTCATCACCGTCGCCATCGCCATGGCGCTCTTCGGTACCGGGCTGCTCCTGCGCGAGCAGGTCCGGGCGTCCAAGAGCTTCTGGTACGACAAGATCGAGGTCTCGATCTTCCTGTGCGCCAAGACGAGCTACAACGAGGCCTGCCAGAAGCAGGACGTCACCGAGCAGCAGCGGCAGACCCTCAAGGCGCAGCTGGAGAAGATGCCGCAGGTCTCGAACGTCGAGTACGAGAGCAAGCAGCAGGCCTACACCCGGTTCAAGGACAACTTCGCCGGCGCGCCGGGCTTCGTGCAGAGCACCAAAGAGGGTGACATCCCCGACTCCTTCCGGGTGAAGCTGAAGAATCCCGAGGAGTACAAGGCGGTCGCGCAGGCGATGCTCGGCCAACCCGGGGTCGACTCCGTGATCAATGAACAGGAGATCCTGAAACGGTTCTTCAGGATCCTGAACGGCCTCCAGGTGGCCGCGCTGACGATCGCGTTGATCCAGGTGGTCGCGGCGGTGATGCTGGTCGGCAACACGGTCCGGCTGTCGGCGTTCAACCGGCGCCGGGAGACGGGCATCATGCGGCTGGTCGGCGCGTCCAACACCTATATCCAGATGCCGTTCATCCTGGAGGGTGCGATCGCCGGGCTGATCGGTGGACTGTTCGCGTCCGTCCTGCTCATCTTCAGCAAGAAACTACTGGTCGACAGATTGGCGGGAGACGTCCAGCTCGTCAGCCAGCTCGGCTGGAGCATTGTGATCGCCGTCATAGTCGTGTCGATCTGCTTCGGCGTGCTGCTATGTGCCCTCGCATCGTTCCTCACCTTGCGAAGATATTTGAGAATCTGACGCGGCCGATCCGGCGGCGTGACCGGATCCGGCTGAAGCGCCGGGTCCGGCATGGTCCGCCGCCCTACACTTGCCGCATGCTCCGGTCCCGCTTCTGGTGGGGGGCCGACCCCCCACACTCCCGGGAAAGGTCCCTGGGGCTTCGGGGAGGGCGGCCCCGGCGAACCCCCCGTGACAGGCCTTCCCATGCCAGGAAGACCGGGCGGCTGCTGCGGGGCACCGCCATCGCCGCCGCGATCCTCAGCGCCTACGGGCTCGGGATGGTGAGCGGCTCGGGGACGGAGCGGCACACCGCCGTCGCGGGCGGCGGGTCCGTCCTCGACGAGGCCGCCGCGAAGATCAGCGGCCAGGCCGCGAAGCCGGTCGGCCGCGCCGAACTCGACCGCGCCGCCATCGAGGGCATGCTGCGCGGGCTCGGCGACAGGTGGGCGCAGTACTACTCCGCCCGCGAGTACGACGACGTCGAAGGACGCCTGACCGGCCACTACAGCGGCGTCGGCCTGTGGCTCGGCGGCGACTCCGAGGTCCCTGCCGGGGGCTCGGGCGTGCTGGTCGCGAGCGTCCAGCCGGGCAGCGCCGCCGCCCGCGCCGGGGTGCTGCCCGGCGATGTCATCACCGGTGTCGGGACCGCGTCCACGGCCGGCTGGGGCGCCGATCGGGTCGCCGGTGCGCTGCGGGGACGTCCGGACCAGCCCGTCGAACTCACCGTCGAGCGCGACCGTCGAACCAAGCGGTTCCACCTCGTCCGCACACCGGTTCCCGCAGGAGACGTCACCGTGACCGACCTCCCCGAGCAGGCGCGGCTGATCCGGATCGGCGCGTTCACGCGCGGCACCGGGCAGCGGGTCCGCGCCGCCGCCGGACGCTCGGCGGCGGGCGGTGTCCTGCTCGACCTGCGCGGCAATCCGGGCGGGCTGCTGGACGAGGCCGTCGAGACGGCGTCGGCGTTCCTGTCCGGCGGGCCCGTCGTGACCTACGAGCCGCGCGGGCGGCCCGTCCAGAACCGGGTGGTGACCCTGCCCGGCGACGGCCGCACACCGCTCGTCGTGCTGGTCGACGCGGGCACCGCGAGCGCCGCGGAGATCGTCGCGGGGTCCCTGCGCGACCGCGACCGCGCGGTGATCATAGGATCGCGTACGTACGGGAAGGGGTCGGTGCAGGAGCCCATCCGGCTGGCGGACGGGTCGGTCATCGAGCTGACCGTCGGTCGCTACCGCACCCCGAGCGGCCGTAACCTCGACGGGGTCGGGATCGAACCCGATGTGGCGGTCTCCGCCGACCGTCCACCCAAGGAGGCCGAGCGACGGGCCCGGACGGTGCTGCGCGGCCTGCGCGCCGCGCAACCCAATGAGAACGACGAGGACTGAGAACGTGGCACGGGACACGGGGCGCAAGAAGGACAAGGACACCGGGCGCAGGCTCATCGCCCAGAACAAGCGCGCCCGCTACGACTACCACGTCGACGACACGTGGGAGGCGGGCATGGTGCTGATGGGCACCGAGGTGAAGGCGCTGCGCGCCGGCCGCGCCTCCCTCGCCGACGGCTTCGCCCACGTGCGGGACGGGGAGGTGTGGCTGGAGAACGTCCACATCCCCGAGTACACCGAGGGCACCTGGACCAACCACGCCCCCCGCAGGCGCCGCAAGCTGCTGCTGCACCGCCGCGAGATCCAGAAGATCATCGCCAAGTCGGAGGAGCCGGGCTGGACGCTGATCCCGCTGTCCCTCTATTTCAAGGACGGGCGGGCGAAGGTCGAGATCGGACTGGCCCGTGGTAAGAAGGCGTACGACAAGCGCCAGGCCATCGCAAAACGCGAAGCCGAGCGGGAGATGCAGAAGGCGACGGCGGCCCGGTTCAGGAGACGGTGAAGGGTGCCGATGACTAGGCGGATTGCGCGCCGCGCGCGCGCGGTACGGGGCGCGCGTACTCGCAGGCGCCGGGCGGCGTCCCTCGCGGTCTCCGGCGCGCTCGTCGCGTCCGTGACGACGGGCTGCTGGGCCGAGCCGTCGGCGATGCCCGCCGTCCGCGACTTCCTCATCGCCTGGCAGGTCGGCAACTACGAGGCGGCCGCCGGCAAGACCGTCGGCATCGACCGCCGGCAGGTCGAGGACGCGCTCGGCCGCGTCCGCCGGCAGTTGGACGCCGCGTCCCTGCGGCTGTCGCTCGGAACCCAGGTCAAGGGGAGCGACGTCGACCAGATCGTCAAGAAGGGCGACGAGGCCGACGCGCGCTTCACCGTGAAGATCGACCTCGGCGAGAACGGCCAGCCGTGGGAGTATCCCGGGCTGATGCACCTGAAGCGCGTCGGCGGCAAGTGGAAGGTCGTCTGGAGCCCGTCCATCATCCACACGAGGCTGAAACCCGGCCAGCGGCTCGCCGTGGTGACGCAGGTACCCAAGCGGGCGCCCATCACCGACACGCAGGGCCGCCCCATGCTGCGGGAGGTCGACGCCTACATGGTCGGCGTGTTCCCAGGGCAGCTCGCCGACCCGCAGAAGACGCTCGACCTGCTCGCCAAGCAGACGAAGATCGACGGCGGCCGCCGGCTGGACGCCGAACGCCTCCTCGGCCGCGTCCAGTCGGCCCCGCCGCAGGAGTTCCTGCCGCTGCTGACCCTCGAGGTCCCCCTGCACACCAAGCTGATCCAGCGGCTCAACCGCGTCCCGGGCATCCAGTTCCAGGGCATCAAGGCCCCCATCGCGCCCGCGTACGCGCCCGAGCTGATCGGCGGCCTCGGCCCCGCCACCGCCGACCGCCTCCAGCAGGTCGGCGCCCCCTACCAGCCGGGCGACACCATCGGCGTCAGCGGCATCCAGCTCCTCCAGCAGCGCCGCCTCGCCGGGACACCCACCATCCGCGTCGTCGCGCAGGACGAGACCGGCAAGAACACCGAGGAGCTGCGCTCCTGGCCCGGCCAGGAGCCGCAGGGCGTCCGGACGACCCTCGACCCCGGCGTCCAGCGCCGCGCCGACTTCGCCCTCGCCGGGCTGCCGTACCCGGCGTCCATGGTCACCGTTCGCCCGAGCACCGGCGAGGTCCTGGCCGTCTCCAACCACGGGACGAAGGGCAAGAACGTCGCGTTCGAGGGCCACTACCCTCCCGGGCTGACGTTCGGGATCGTGTCCGCCGAGGCCCTGTTCTCCCAGGCCGGGATGAACCAGCTGTCGCGGACGACCTGCCCCGGCAAGGTGACCGTCGGCAATCAGACGTTCAGCAACAAGGCCCGTTCCGCCAGCACCTTCGCCAACCACTTCGCCATGTCCTGCAAGACGGCCTTCGCGCAGCTGAGCAGCAGGCTGGACGCGCAGACCCTCGTCCAGGAGGCGGGGCAGCTCGGCCTGGGCCAGAACTGGGGCCTCCAGGTCCCGGCGTTCGCCGGCTCCGTCCCGACCCCCGCCGACGACGGCGAGAAGGCCGCCGCGATGATCGGCGAGGGCAGGGTCGAGGTGAGCCCCCTCGCCATGGCCCTCGTCGCCGCCGCCGCGCACAACGGCACCTGGCGGCCGCCCTACGTCCTCTCGGACGTCCCCAAGGCCGTCCCGCCGCCCCCTCCGCAGAACCTGCGGCCAGAGTCCATCGCCAGCCTCAAGAAGCTCCTCGGCCGCAACGCCAAGGTCGGCAACGCCCGCGAGGCCCGCGTCTCCGGCGACGTCGTCGGCGTCGCCGCGCTCGCCACCTACCAGCAGGACGGCGTCACGAAGACCGTCTCCTGGTTCGTCGGCTCCAGCAACGACCGCGCCTTCGCCATCGCCGTCGAGGGCCGCGTCAACACCCCCCAGCTGGCCGCCAGGTTCCTGACCGGCTCTGCCACAGGCCGCGGCTGAGGGTTGACGACTTTGTCATCCTTTTAAGCACCGAGCGCAACTAACCCATGCCCCCCACGCGTCTTTACGGGTGGACTGAGACTCCGCTTGGGGGGTTGCGGACTCAGTCGCCGTGATGAGACCAGAGCCTCGTCTCGGGGGAGGCTCTGTCGTCTGGACCGGCCCGACCCTGCCGGTCGACCCCGGTGGGCGCGACCAGTTCGCGCCCACCGGGGTCCACGGGAATCACGTTGCCCTTCCACGCGTTATCCCTGTAACGTCATCGTGCGGACGTCCCCGGACGGCCGTTTGACAACTCAACATGGGGGTGACCGGCTTCGACTTCGGTCGTTAGAGCCAGGGGAAGCGGGTCGAGGGTTGCTGTCGTGACCTCGTAAATCCTGTGACAGCAAACCAATAACTGCCAACACGAAGCAGTCCGAGTTCGCCCTCGCCGCCTAAGCGAGGAGTGAACTCTGTCAGCCCGGGTGAGTCTCCGCCCCGGGGTCTGGCATCGTAAGGAGACTTCACCTTCCGGCCCGGTCGCGGGGCCGGTAGGGACAACCAACAGCGACTGAGTCCGTCGGCGACACGCCTGCGTGAGCGCCGGGACTGAGAAAACGCTAAGCAGGCTGCACCCGGAGAAGCCCTGACCCATCACCGAAGGACGCGGGTTCGATTCCCGCCACCTCCACGGCATACGAAGCCGCTGATCAGACGAGTTCTGGTCGGCGGCTTCCGCGTTGCAGTCCCGAATACTCCCGATTTACGCGCGTTCGCTGGCGAGGATCTCAGCCGCCCGGGCGGAAGCCACGCCGCGCCCCATGTAGACGTCCTGCGTCATGCTCGGCTTGGCATCCCCGAGGTGGTCGGCGATCGCGCGGGCACTCAGGCTGGCCTCGTCGAGCCGGGTGGCGACGGTCTTCCGGAACGTGTGCGAAGTGACCCATCCGAACCGCTCGGCGTCGATGCGGGCGAGTACCTCCTTGACGTCCCGGTTGGCGTTGGACGGATTCCGCATCCCGCCGAACAGGCCCGGGAACAGTAGCTCGTCGTCCCCGGCAGGGCGCTGGGTCTCCTCGTCGTCCTCGCCGATGACCGTGATCTGCCGGTCGCCGTGCGGCCACGACATCGCCATGCGGCGTCGGCACAGCTCCACCAGGTGCGGCGGGAGCGCGATCACCCGCCAGCCCGCCTCGGTTTTGGGGCGCAACTGGAGACAGGTCCCTTTCCCCTTCAGGCGCACGCTCGTCGCGTTGACCTCCAGCACTACGGTGGGGGCCGCCCCGGGGCAGAAACGTCGATATGAACGCTTGTCAGGAGCACCCGCGCCCGGTGACACTGCTGGTCAGCGACTGGCTGCAGGTCGACGCGGTCCTCGAGGAGGACGAACCGCCCGTCCGTCGTCTGGACGAGGTCGGGCTCGGGATGCCCGGCTTCGACACGTTGGGCGCGGTCGCGCCCGTACGTCGCTTCGGGCCGCTCGACGAAGGCACACGGCGCCCGATGTGCGGCACGATGCCCTACCTTGTTGAGGCCCGAGGCGCCCGGCTCCGCCAGCCCACCGCTCACCAACGCCGCACACCAGCGAAGGCACGGCTCACTTCGGTATGCGTGCTCGGTCCCCGTGCGGGCGGTGGTGTCCGGTGAGCCGAGCGCACTCCGCTACTTGATGACGGGTCAACCGCACCCCCACGCCTGGCCCGCCCTCGAGTGAGGCATCTGCGCAGGAACTCGGTCATTCTGAGGATGGGGAGCGGTACCCGTGCCGCAGTCGCCGCGCGCTGGATCTCGTAGTCGCCACGTGGTCGGTCTCTCGACTAGCACAGCTCACTGGCTGGGCACGTGCGCATGTGGATGGGTGACAACGTCCGCTCATGCCGAGTTCAGGGTGTGTGCGGGAGCGTGGACGATTTCGGTCGTGCCGATGAGTTTTGTGGGGATACGTGGTCGATACGGCTGGACACCGACAGCGTTGGGCCTGTGCTGGAGACAGCGCGGGGGGATGCACATGGAGGCAGTGATGAGCGGCGACTCCCAGCAGGAGCACACCATTCGGACTGGCGAGCAGGGTACGCGGGTGAGTGGTCCCCGGGTGTTGGTGGCGGGGGCGAGCATCGCGGGACCCGCGCTGGCCCACTGGCTGCGCCGGTGGGGGGCCGAGGTGACCGTGGTGGAGCGGGCTCCTGAGCTGCGTCGCGGTGGGCAGGCGGTGGACGCGCGCGGGGTCGCCAGAGAGGTCATCGGGCGCATGGGGCTGGACGCGGCGGTGCGCGCGGCGTGCACCGACACCGCAGGCGCGCACACCGTGGACGCGGACGGGCAGGTGCTGGAGACCTTCCGTGCCGACGACGACGGCGGCGACGGGTTCATCGCGGACATCGAGATCCTGCGCGGGGACCTGTCCCAGGTGCTCTATGACGACACCCGCGACGGCGTCGAGTACGTCTTCGGCGACCGGATCGCCGGGCTCGTCCAGGACGCGGACGGGGTCGGCGTGGTCTTCGCGGGCGGCGACCGGCGGCGCTTCGACCTGGTGGTCGGGGCCGACGGGCTGCACTCGGAGCTGCGAGCGATGGTCTTCGGGCCGCATGAGCGTTTCCTGCGCCACCTCGGGCACGTGCTGGCCTTCTACAGTGTGCCCAACGAGTTCGGGCTGGACCGCTGGCTGCTGGAGCACCAGGACCCGGAGTCCGGGCGCTCTGTCCTCCTGCGGCCCTTCCAGGACGCCACCCGGGCGATGGCGATGTTCTACTTCGCCGCGGCCGACTTCGACGTCGACCACCGTGACGTCGCGGCTCAGAAGGTTCTGCTGCGTGAGCGGATGGCGGGCCTGGGCTGGTTGACCCCGGGCGTCCTCGCGCGCCTGGACGACACCCCGGACTTCTACCTCGACCAGGTCGCCCAGGTGGTGATGGACCGCTGGTCGAGTGGACGGGTAGGGCTGCTGGGGGATGCGGCGTTCAGCTCTTCGCCGATGTCGGGGCAGGGCACCGGGCTGGCGCTGGTCGGCGCCTACGTGATGGCCGGAGAGCTGGCCGCCGCCGGATGGGACCCCGCCGCCGGGTTCGCCCGCTACGAGGCGCGGATGCGCTCGTTCGTCGAGGCCAACCAGGAGATCGGCCGGTTGAACGCCCGCAGCCGCGACGTCCCCGGGGCGGACGCCGAGCCGCGCCCCGATTTCGCCGGCGAGTGGTTCACCGAGCTGGTCGGGCGCGCGATCAACGGCGTCGAGCTGCCCGACTACGCGAGGGTGCCGGACTCTGCGGCCCCGGCCGGATCGCCGATCACCTCGCCGGCCAAGCCGTAGGTGCCACATGACGTGTCGGGAGGGATTCACGCGGCATGCCGTGCCTCGCTTTCGACGATCGGGAACGGGACGGGCCGCACACAGCTTCTGCGGACACAAGGCACACCGCTGCCGCCCGGCCCGCAAGCGATCCGCAGATGGGTCGGCGCCTCCCATTGTGGCGAGCCGCCGGCTGCGGGCGGGGCCCGGGTAGACGGACTGCTCAGCGGGCGAGGTGGCGGGAGATGACAAGACGCTGGATCTGGTTGGTGCCCTCGAAGATTGCATGACCTTAGGGGGATAGGACGGCACGACGGCCTCGGCGTCCCTTTTCATGCTCATGGAGATGGTCGGTACGGCCCTGTTCACCTGCGCATATCGAGAGGGCGTTAGCGTCATGCGCTCTGGGTGGGGGTAGTGCGGGAGGTGGGCCGGACATCGGTTGCCGCCTTTCCTGGACGTTTCGAGAGATGATCGAGCTCTCGTCTTCCGCGACGCTCGGTCAGCAGCGCGTTCACTAACGGCACGGATGACCCCGGTGCGAGAGCGAGGCGCTCGTTGAGGGGGCGGAGGCGGGTTGCCGAGCCTCAGCAGGGAAAGTGAGCTGGACATTCAGCCAGCAGTCGTGTTCCCGGGGGACCGTGACGTGGATGCGGGTCCGGTGTGGCGTTCAGCGTTGTCGAGCAGATTGTTCAACAAGCGCGTCAGCCGGACGGATGAGGCGTCCACGGTAACGCCGGCCTTGGCGTCGACGGCGACGGACACGTCCGGGAGCCGGTAGCCCTCGGTGCGGCGGGCGATCTCGGTCCAGACGAGCTGCGCCAGGTCGACCCGCTGCGTTGCAATGGGTGTTGGCCTCCAGCCGGGCCAGTTCCAGCAGGTCGGAGACGATGTCGCGGATCCGTTCGGCGTCGTGCAGTGTGCAAGGAGATCTGGCGGGAACCTGGCCGCCGTGCAGGCCGCCTACCAGCAGGCGCTGCCTGGACCGAGGCATCCCCCGTCGTGCGGAGGCCTGGCTCTGTCATCCGCTTGCCGAGCTCGTTCGACTTGGCGGAGTTCACTCGGGTCCGACACTGTGGTGGCCCTGCGGGGAGGCAGTGTGACTGGGCAAGGCAAGGCGGCCAAGCTGGCCGTTCGTGCTGGGGTATCTTGGGGTGACGTGGGACGACGCGATGTATCGGCCGGGACATCGTAGGTACACGGATACTTTACGTGACAGCGTTCGGATTACTTCTTCTGCCATTGAGGCGATCATCGAGTTGACTTCTAAGAGACGGCGTACGTCAAAGAACGGCCCTGTCGAGAGCCGAAACCACCTGGAGGATCTGAGCCCGTCGCTGCGGGATTACGTCTTGGAGCGCTGCAAGCGCGAGGGGATCCTCGTCACGTCAGTTCGTGTCGTCTCCTCAACCGAGGTCATCATTCCCTGATCGCCGAATCGGCCAACGGACCAGCGCGCAAGCGTGCCGACCGGAAATCCTCGCTCGGAACTTCAACCGTGTGGGGCCGGGACCGGCGTGGATGAGCGGGTGAGGGGCCGGTGCCGCACGGTCTCCTCACCTGGGTCGGGGGCCGTCGAGTCCGATGATGTTGCCGAACGGGTCGGTGATCTGGGCGATGCGGTGTCCAATGCCGTCGCCGGGAGTGCAGAGGCCGCGATGGCGGGTGCAGCCGCCGGCCACCAGTTCGGTCAACGCCGGCTCCGCCACCATCCTCCGACCCTTCAGTGCGAGCCCCGGACTTGTTCGGGACTCGCGCACGTATCCGCTGGGTCTACCGGTTGACCGAGATCGATTCGGGTATCGTTCCCACGTGCCGACCTATGATCGGTTCCGCAATGACGTGACCCACCTTCAATCCGTCCATCCAGATGTCGAGCTGCGTCTCGTCTGGACGGGCCCCGGTGAGCCGGTCACCGTCGACCTGGTCGGCACGCCGCCCGACGTGCGCAACCATGGCCTGGCTGAGGCGGCGCTACGTGACCGCGCTCGCCGACGCCTGGGGCGTCCCGCTGCGCCTGGTGGTCGAACCGGTGCGCGGCGACCAGGACGTCGATCCCGCGCGGCTCATCCGCTGGTACGCCCGACATGCGATCCAGGAACCGGCCGGTCTGCTCCGGTGTCCACACCATGAACTTGCTCGGCCGGTTGGCGGGTCCGGCGGATCCGGAACACATTGACAGGACGGTGACCGGCACGCTGCTTGGTCTCAGCGAGGCGTTCCAGGTGGCCCCTGCGCCAGGCGTCGACGCGAGGGGCGGTCCACACCAGCGCCTTCTGCTTCCTGGCCGTGGGGATTAGCGCGCAGGGAGTGCTTTCGCCCGGGAGGGCAATCGCAGATCGGTTTGAGCGGAGCGAGTGCTGGGTGCAGACCGTTCCTACTGTGCCGCCTCACGTACTTGCAGGTCGTACCGGAAGGGCGGGCGCGACAACGACCACCGGGCGGACCCGCGCGGTGAGGTGTCGGCCAGGCGTGCCGTTATCTGCAGGTCGGCGGGGTCGAGCGGTTCAGCTGCCTGCGCGCGGGTGCGGAGTTCGGCGGATAGGGCGGCGGCGTCGCCGTATCCGAAGAGCCGCTCGTCACGGATCACCGCCAGGGCCCCAGCCCGCTGGTCGTACAGGCCGGACGACGTTTGGCCGAGGTGCAGGGAGAAGATCTGAAGCGCGCGTTCGTCCGCCAGCGCCAGCGAGGGGAACCAGCCGCGCGCCAGGCCGGGCACGGCCTCCTCGACCGTGGGCTTCTCGTTCAGGAGCCGCCCCAGCCGCGCGGTGCCCGACGGGTCGAGGAAGTCGGCGGTGACGAAGTGGCCGTCGCCCAGCGGACGGTAGCCGTCCGGACCGGCGTGCGCCCCCCGCAACCGCAGGAAGGCGCACGGCTCGCAGCTGAGGCCGCGCAGGACGTCGCCGTGACGTTCGAAGGCGACGCTCACCTCCAGGCCCGGTCGCAGCCACAACGGGACGACCAGCCGGCCGCCCGGCGCGAGCTGCTCGAACCAGGCGGTGGGCAGGTCCCATACGCCCACGGTCGCCTGGATGCGGTCGAACGGGGCGGCGTCGGGCGCGCCGCCGGCGCCGTCGACCGCGCGCACGTCGACCGCCGGGCCCAGCCGCCGCGCCGCCCGCTCGGCGAGCGCGGGATCGATCTCCAGCGAGACCACTCGGGCGGCCAGGTGCGCCAGCAACGCGGCGTTGTAGCCGCCGGCGGTGCCGATCTCCAGGACGCGGTGCCCCGGCCGGACGTCCAACTGCTCCAGCATCCGCGCCACGATCGTCGGCTGGCTCGCGGTGCTGGCCGGAAAGCCGTGGCCGTCCTGGGTGAGGGTGACGGCGCGGTCGGCGTAGGCGTCCTCGGGCGGCAGGCCGGTGGGCAGGAACCGTTCCCGCGGCACCTGCCGCATCGCCTCCTCGACGGACTGGGAACGCACCGCCCCGGACGCTTTGAGTTCGTCGACCATCGCGCCCCGCCATGCGGTCGTATCTCCTGTCACCACTCGCTGACCTCCCATTTTCGCTCCCGTCAGGGACGGTAGTCGCGAACACTTGAGAACGCCGGGATTTTACCCCTGATTTACCTGATTCCGTTTTATGATCGCGGTGGAGTAGCGGGGCAGAGGATTTTCGGAACCATCTGCACAGTGAGTAGTCAGAAGGAGGCCTCATGAAGCGTTGGGAGAAGCCCACGATTCGTGAACTGTCCATCACCGAGCTGGAGAGCATAGCCGAACTTGACATGGCCTTCGCCGTCATCACGTTCTGCACTGACTTCGCATGACCGCGACCGCCGAATAGGCGGTTGACGGGCGTGACCCACCGCCCCCTACTCCGCCATCGTCCAAGGAGCGTGATGTGGCGTCGACTACCGTTGTGCGCACCCCGCATGTGGTGGTGGAATGGCGGGAACAACGGCTGGTGGCCACCGATGGGGCGACCGGCCGCAGACACGCGGTCACCGTCGAGGCGCTGCGCGTCCTGGACGTGGCCGGAGCGCCCGCCACGGCCGCCGACCTGGCGGTACGCGCCGGGGTCGAGCCCGCTGTCGTCGTCGCCCTCATCGCCGCCCGGCTGCTGGTGCCACATGACCGGGTTCCCGAGCGTCATTACTGGTCAGCGGCCGAACTGGTGGTCCAGCGTACGACGAGAACGGCGCGACCGGTAGCCGACCGCGAGGCCACACGGGACCTGATGGAACCACCGGACAAGGACACCGCGGGGCCGTCCCTGGAGCTGCCCGTGGCGGAGCCGGCGGACGATCCCCCGTTCAGCCAGGTGCTGGCCGAGCGCAGATCATGCCGCAGATTCGGTGACACGCCCATCGACGCGGCAATGCTCGGACGCTTTCTGGAGATGGCCTGCGCGGTCCGGCAGGACGCCCGGAAGTTCGGCAGCGGGGTGTCGTGGCGGCCCCATCCGTCGGGCGGCGGGCGGCATCCCCTGGAAACCTACGTATATCCGCTGAACGTCACCGGTCTTGAGCCTGCCGTCTACCGTTACGACCCTTTCCTGCGTCATCTGGAGCAGGTCGACAAGGCCGACGAGTCGTTTTTCGAAACGGTGCGCAACCTTCATGAGCATACCGAACTAATGGAAGGCGATCCCGCCGTCCTTCTGGTGGTCACCAGCGTCTTTGGGCGAACGATGTGGAAGTACGACAATGGCGGTCTGCTGATCGTGCACCAGGACGTGGGGGCCCTTTACCAGACGTTCTATCTGGTGGCGACCGCCCTCGGGCTCGGGGGCTGCGCCATCGGCGGAGGAAGCGAGGCCCTCATCGCCGGCGCATTGAACATCGATCCGTTGCGGGAAGGGCACGTCGGCACCTTCCTGCTCGGTGTTCCCGCCGACGACCGGTACCGGGATCCGCTGCGTGATGTCTTCGCAGAAACGCTTTGAGCGAACCCGCGCCGGGCGGGGTCACGCCCGGCGCAGATACGGCGGTCTCGTCTCGCGTGCCGCGTTCTCGCTGGTCCGAGACGGCCGCGTGCCCCGCGTCGTCGAGGCCGACCGGCAGGCCGCCGATCAGCGCCAATGGTGCGCCGACGCGGTCCGCGCCGAGGCCCGGCGGCGGCTGGACGTCGTCCTGACCGCGGCCGGGACGGCGCCGTTCTACCAGCGGGAACCATGGTGGGACCGGCTCGCCGACCCCGAGCTGCGCGACCTGCCCGACCTGACCGGCCTGCCCGTACTCGAACGCGACGAACTGCGCCACCACACCGCGCGGCTCGCCGCGTCCACGGCCGATCCCGGGCAGCTGGACCTGACATTCACCTCGGGGACGAACGGCGCACCGAGCCACATCCTCCGTCCCCGCGACGTGCCGTCCGACCAGGGCGCCTGCGAGGCACGCTGGTACAGCGGGCTCGGCCTGCCCCGCGTCTTCGACCTCACCGCGGTGACCCCGTGGCCCGGAACCGGCCGGGTCAACGCGGCACTACGGGACCTCCGGGTGGGGTACCACGAGCTGGGAGCCCGGGACGTCCTGCGCCGCCTGGAGCACCGGCTCGGGGCCGGAGACCTGCTGCTGTCGAGCCCCGACGTTCTCGCGCTGCTCCGCGACCGGGTACGCGACTGGAACGACGTGCGCGTACTGGCCTCCTCGTTCGAGGTCTCGCACTCTTGGCCGACGGACGGGGCATCGCCGCCGACGGCGGAGATGTACTGCGCGGCCGAGGTGGCGACGCCGATCGCCTTCTCCTATCCGGGGTGCGCGGGCATGCACGTCAACGCGGACTTCGTTCATGTCGAGGTCGTCGGCCCTGACGAGGCACCGCGGCCGTACGGCAGGGCAGGGGCCATTGTCGTCACCGATCTGGTCAACACCGCGATGCCGATCCTGCGCTACCGGATAGGCGACGCCGGTACGCTCCAGGAACCCGGCGCCTGCTCCTGCGGGCGCGCGTTGCCGCTGCTACGCGTCCACGGACGGCTGGTGACGACGGTGCGCGGCGAGAACGGCCCGGTCCCGGCGAAAGCGCTCCGCTCGCTGCTCGGCCCCGGCATGCTCGAACAGCGCACCACCACGGAGTTCGTGTTCCACGGCACCGTTGAACCCGGCCGGTACGAGACGGCGGCAGAGGGGTTCGCGCGACTGCTCGGGCCCGTCTCGATCTCCACCGGACCCGAGGCGCACCAGGACCTGGCTCCCTGGGACGGCGCCGTACTGTCGACGGCCCCACGGCACCCGGTGAAACGGCACTTCGCCGGACCGGCCCCCACCCGCTGGGCCTATCTCCGCCAGGACTCCTCGCCCCCCGCCGCATCGTCCGTTCGCACCGCCCGTGATACGGCGCGCCGCGTCCTCCGAGAGCGGTACGCCGCCGAGGGACGGATCACCGACGTCCCCATCGTGGACACCTCACGCAGCATGTATCCCCTGTTCGAGGAGGGCACGCGGGTGCGCGTCCGCTGGGGACGGCCGCACGGCGCGGGGCTGCGCGGCCGGGTCGTCCTCCTCCAGCTTCCCCAGGACCTGCTCGCCGCGCACCGGGTCGCCGACGTCCGGACGACCCCCGACGGCCGCACCGAGATCCTCCAGTTCGCCGACAACTACGATCCGCACAACCCGTTCTGCTACTTCTGGGTCTCGATCGACGATGTGCTGGGCACTGTCATCGGCCTGCGCACGGCGCACGGCCGCACCGTCGACCTCGGGACCCGGCCGGCTCACCTCGCGGGACGGCTCGTCGCGGCGGCCGATCGCGCCGTCACGGGCGCAGGGCGGCCGGACCGGTTCGCCGTCCTGCCCCTTCTGCTCGTGCAGAAAGCCGTCTTCCGCATCTCCTCCCGCCTTCTCCAGAAGACCAGTAGAGGAACCACCCCATGACCGTCTACGCCCATGCCGGTGACGTCGAGAGCAACGACCTCGGGGAGCAGATCCTGCTCACCACCCCGTCCGGAAAGTACCTGGTGCTCGAGGGCACCGCCGCGCTGCTGTGGCGGCTCATCGACGGATCGCGGTCGCTGGGTGACCTCGCCGCCGCCTGCGGCGCGGAGTACGAAGGGGACGCGGCGCGGATCCGCGAAGACCTGGCCGACGTACTCGACGACTGGGCCGGCCGCGGCCTGGTGACGGCCGCGGTCTGACGGGGCGCCGATGCAGGAACGCCTCAGGCTGCGCGTTTTCGGGACACCCGCCCAACTCGCCGCGGTCCGGCCCGAGCTGGACGAGCAGTTCCGCCGCTGGGCCCCGCTGTGGCGGCCTCCCGCCGATGTCGACCTGCGCCACCACTTCGCCCTCCCGGAGCTCCTCGGCCACGTCCTCGCCCTCGGCAGCCTCGAACGCGACGACGGCGATCGCCCGATCGAGTTCGCGGGATGCGCGACGTCCACCGCCGAAGCGATCACCGCATGCGTCGGCGAGCTGGTCGAACGCGTCGCCGCCCGCCGATGGCGCCCGGACGGCGTCCGGGCCACCGCGGCCGAGCTGGCCGCCGCGGGGGAACCGGTCCTGGACGTGCCGGGCGTGATCGGCCGTCCCGTCTTCCCCGCGCGATGGCCCTTTCCCGACTACACCCCGGACCGCCCGCTGACCTGGACGCGAGGAACCGCGGTGGACGACGGGCGGCCCGTCTGGATCCCCGAAGCCCTGATCGCCCTCCGTGACGTCCCGTCCGATGGCCGGCTCAGCGAGATCACCACCATTGGCCTCGCCGCCGGGCGGGACCCCGCGTCGGCGGTGCGCCATGCCACCGCCGAACTGCTGGAGCGCGACGCCGTGATGCGGGTCTGGGCGGGCGAGGCCCACTTCACGCCGATCGACGGCATCCCGCCGGAGATCGCCGAGGCCCTGGAACGCGACGCCCGGCTAGGCTGGACCACCGAGCCGCTCCAGACCACGGCCCTGACCGGACGACCGGTCGCCGCGGTCCTCACCCGCAGACCCTCCACCTACTCGTTCGGGATCGGTTTCAGCGCCCACGACGACCCGGCCCAGCGGCTGCGGCACGCCCTGGCCGAGGCCGTCCAGGTACGGCTGCTCGCCG
This sequence comes from Actinomadura sp. 3N508, assembly GCF_044326375.1. Lineage (NCBI taxonomy): Bacteria > Bacillati > Actinomycetota > Actinomycetes > Streptosporangiales > Thermomonosporaceae > Actinomadura > Actinomadura sp. 3N508. The sequence continues at coordinate 749,750 of NZ_JBIRAX010000001.1, read as the reverse complement.
CGCTGTACGGGAACCGCCGGGTGGACGACGTCACCACGTTCCAGGACCATCTTCTCTACTACTGCAATCCCGACCGCTTCGCCCTGCTCGACCGCCTGACTCACGACGACGGCCGCGGGCGCGGCGGCGGCCGCGTCGCCTCGCCCCCCGCCGCCCCCGGCATGTCAGCGGCATGGGTGAGACTCGACGGAGAAGACGACGGCCCATCGGTCGTGCGCGTCGTGGCGCCGGGCCTCCACCACATGGAGGTCCGCTCATCCTGCGCCCGCACCCCCTTACCTCCGTCCGCTCCCACCGGCGACTACCTACCCCACCCCTACCCGTGACGGCACACCCGAGCGCAGATAGATCTCGGTGACGACGAAGAGTTCGCTCCGGCGGCGAGCCAGCGACGCCGTCGAAGCCTCGACCAGTTCCTGCCGCTCCAGCAGCAATTGGGTTTCGACCATGGCCAGCGTCGCCGGCGGAACCTAGACCTTGCGCGCCATTTTGTACTTCGCGCACTTCTGCAGCTCGAACTCCACCGGCTGTCCCCGCCGACGCACCCCTTCGCCAGCTCGGGCATCAGCATCGTGGACCACTCCTGAAGCCGCATCCCGGTCAGCACCGCCAACTCCAACGCCGCCCGGCTCCGATGCGGCGCCCACCCGCGAAACCCCCTCGCTCACGCTGCCATCCGGCAGTCCTGGGTGATCGCAGGGAGGGTGAGGGGCGTCATCATCCTGTCCAGGCCGATCAGCGAGGAGGACAGAGTGGCGGCGAGCAGGGCGAGCGGGCCCTTGGTCCGCACGGTCATGCCGGTGGAGCGGCGTAGTGCCGGGCGATCTCGTCGCTGGTGGTCAGCCATACGTTGGAATGGCCGGCGATGTATTCGAGGGCCTGGTCCAGGTACTTGGCACGGAATGCCTGTCCGGTGACGAACGGGTGGAGGGCCAGCGCCATGACCCGCCCGCTTTCGGAGGAATCGGCATAGAGCTGGTCGAACTGGTCGATGACGGTCTGGAGGAACTCGGGTCCGGTGAGGCCGTTCATGGTGAACAGGCACAGGTCGTTCAGTTCGAGGGAGTACGGCACGCTCAGCATTCCGGGAACGTTCAGCCGGTACGGCTGGTCGTCGTTGGTCCAGTCCAGCAGGTAGTGCACGCCGAGTTCGGCCAGGAGCGCCGGGGTCTGGAACGTCTCGGTGAGCGCCGGGCCGAGCCAGCCCCGGGGGCGGTGGCCGGTGGCGTTCTCGATGGTGCCGACGACCTCTGTCAGGAAGGCGCGTTCCTCGTCGGCGGACATGCCGGTCTGCAGGATGGAGTTGTTCCTGCCATGTGCGAGCCAGGCCCAGTCCCGTTTCCGTCCCGCCTCGATGATCTGCGGGTAGCGGTCGGCGACGTCGGAGTTGAGCAGGACACTGGGCCTGATCCCGTGACGGTCGAAGATCTCCATCAGCCGCCATATACCTACGCGGGGCCCATAGTCGCGCCAGCCGTAGTTCAGCGGATCGGGCGCCAGGGCCGCCGTCGCCTCGTTGAGGCTCGTGGAGGGACGGTCGATGAGGAAATGCTCGACGTTCAATCCCACGTAGAACGCGACGCGGGCGCCGCCGGGCCATCGGATCGGCTCTCGTCCGACGATCGGGGTGTAGTCGAAGAGTTCGTTCTCCATCGCTGTTCTCCTTCGTCTAAGGGCAGGTACGGGTCATCGAACGGCTGGAGCCGTATCGGCATGGTCTGGGGCTTCGGGGCGGGGCTCTCCTGTGGCGACCGGGCTTTGCCGCCGCAGTGCCGTCAGGGCGACGGCGAGGACGACCACCGCCAGCGCGGCGGCGACCGTCGCGGCGACGTGGAAGCCGGAGACGAACGCGTCCCGGGCCGCGTCGGTCAGCCGGTGGGCGAGCGGTGCGGGAAGGTTCTCGGCCGCCGAGATCGCGCCGCCGAGGGTGTCGTGGGCGGCCTGCTCGGCTTCGGCCGGTGTTCCGGCCGGGACGCGGGAGGCGACCCGGTCCCGGTAGACGGCCGTGGCGACGCTGCCGGTGATCGCGATGCCCATGGCCAGGCCCAGGTCGTACGCCGTCTGCCCCGCCGCCGCGGCCGAACCCGCCTTCTCGGCGGGCGCGGCGGTGACCGCCAGGTCCGTGCCGAGCACGCTGATCGGGCCGATGCCGAACATGATGACCGTGATCGCCGCGGCGGCGGCGACCGGGCCCGCCGCCTGCGCCGCCAGGACGTAGCCGGCCAGGGAGACCAGCGTCCCGGCCACCAGCACGCGGGCGGGCCCGGCGCGCCGGACCAGCGGCGGGGTGAGCTGGGAGCCGAGCAGGAACGCGGCGGCCGAGGGCAGCAGCCAGAGCCCGCCCGCCATCGGCGACAGCCCGCCGACCATCTGCAGGAACGGCGGGACCAGGTATTCGACGCTGTTGAGCGCCATCATGCCCAGGAACAGGATCGCCAGCGCGGCCGAGAAGGTGCGGTCGGCGAACAGCCGCAGGTCCAGCAGCGGGGCCGCGAGCCGCCGCTGCCGCCGGACGAACAGCCACCCGAACAGGACTCCGGCGACGCCGGCGGCGGCGACGGGCGCGTGCCAGCCGTGTTCGGCGATCCGCTTGATCGCGTACACGACCGGCAGGACGGCCAGCAGGAACAGCGGCACGCTCGGGACGTCCAGCCGCCCGGCCGAGACGTCCCGGAACTCCGGCAGCACCGACCGCCCCGCCGCGAGCACCACGACCATGACCGGGGCGCCCAGCAGGAACACCCACCCCCACCACAGCTCCGACAGCAGCAGCCCGCCGAAGACGGGTCCCAGCCCGACGCCGAGCGCCAGCGCCGTGGACCACAGCGAGATCGCCCGGGTCCGCTGCCCCGGGTCGGTGAACATGGCGCTGATCAACGACAGGGTGGAGGGCAGGATCGCCGCTCCGGCGACGCCGAGGAGGGCGCGGGAACCGATGAGCACCTCCGGGCTGCGCACCGCCGCGGCCGTCAGCATCAGGAACTCCACCAGCAGGTAGAGCGCGGCACCCGCCAGCAGCAGCCGGCGGCGTCCGATGCGGTCTCCCAGGGTGCCCATGACCACCAGGAATCCGGCGGTCATGAACCCGTACACGTCGGTGATCCAGAGGAGTTCGGCCCCGCTCGGCCGCAGGTCGGCGGTGAGGTCCGGCGTCGCCAGCCACAGCACCCCGAGGTCGGCGGTGAGCAGCATGGTCGGCAGGAGCAGCACCGCGAGCCCCAGCCATTGCCGCGCACCAGCCTTGGCCGCAGGCTTGTCGTGTCTATCGTCCATGCCTGGGACGGTAGGAGCGCGGCAAGGGCCGCCGGGAGGACCGCGGACGCCGCCGGGAGGACCGAACGCGTCAGGTTCGGCCGGCCCGGTCGCCCCGTGACGACGTCCGGAGCGCGGCCGGGCCGAAGCCGTACCATCGGTGGACGGCCCGGCGCAGTGCGCGCGGATCGGAGTAGCCGGCCCGTGCGGAGATCGCCTCCAGGGTCATCGATGTTTCCCGCAACAGGTGCTCCACTCGCTGCCGCCGGAACCGTTCCAGTTCGTCGCGCCAGCTCGTGCCCTCGTCGCTGAGGCGGCGTTGCAGTGTTCGCGGCCCCATCGCGAGCCGTCGCGCCACGTCGGCCAGCTCGGGTGGTCCCGCTCCGACCGCGTCCTCCAGCGCGAGGTGGAACCGGCCGAGCCAGTCCAGGACCGGGCGGGCGGTGGCGACCGTGACCCGCGCGTGCTCGTCCAGGATCGCCGCCAGAGCCGGGTCCGCCCCAGGGAGCGGCGCGTCGGCGTCGGCCTCCGAGAACGTCACCGCCGGCGGGCCCGCCTCGAATTCGATCTGCCGGGTCCCGTACACGTCGGTCAGCAGGTCGTGCTGGGGCGGCGCGCGGTGGGGCAGCCGTACCCGCACCGGGACCAGCCGGCGTCCGGCGCCCGAGCCCGCCGCGCCGAGCAGCATGGCCGGCACGAACTCCGCGATCAGCGGGAACGACGGATGCTCCCGGTACGGCCCGTGCCAGGTGACCGTGACGCCGTCGCCGTCGCGGGTGACGCCGAGGGAGTCGGCTGGGTCGGCGATGGTCGCGAAATGGCGGCCACAGGCGTGCAACGCGTCGTGGAGCGTGTCGGCGGCGGTGAACAGGTAGTCCCACACACCGAGCCGGCCGGGCCGCCACAGCTCCATCACCCGCGCCCCACCGCCCGCCTCCGCCATCGGCCCGGAGATCGCCTCCCACACGCGCAGGAGGGTCGCCGTGGGGATCCGGACATGCTCCTCATCCACCACGGTCAGGCCGGGGACGCGGCCGAGCTGTGACCGGTGCACCCCCGACCGCCGGCCCGCCTCAAGCAGCATCCGCGTGAGATGCGGCGAGACACCGTGCAACATCCGGTCCATCCCTGTTCGCTGCCCCCTGCCAAGCGTCCAGCCTTCCATGATCAGGACCGGCGACCCGCTGGTGAGGTCCCCGTCTCGGCGGGCGCCGGTGCATCGTTCTTCGCATGAGCAAGTCGCGTCCACGGGTCGGGGGCGTCGAGCGGCTCTTGGGGCCCGCTGGTCCCGGCTCTCGCCGGCCGCCATCACCTCGTCGCCCCCCGGTCGATCCGGAGGTCGCCCACACCTGGCGGCGCGCCATGGCTCGCGATCGACGACGTCGCGTGGCCGGCTTCATCCCGGACGGGCATCTAGGAGCCCGCGGTCTGGGCGGCCAGGAACTCCTCCCAGGTGTGGCTGCCGGCGGGCGCGTCCAGGCTGAGGTTGGCTCCCGACCGGTAGGCCTTGCCGATCTTGCCGGGGACGCGGACCGGGAGCCTCATCCGGCGCTTGCCCACCGCGGCGAGGTAGCCGCGCTGGAGCTCCTCCAGGGTGTAGACGCGCGGTCCGACCAGGTCGGGGACGCGCCCCGACGGAGCGCCCAGGGTCAGCTCGGCCAGCCGGGCCGCCACATCGCCGGACGCGACCGGCTGCCAGCGGATCCCGCCGGGCGCCGGCAGGACCGGCGCCTTCGCCATCGCCCGCACGGTCTTCAGCGTCAGCTCGTGGAACTGCGCGGCACGCAGGATCGTGTACGGGATGCCGGAGGCGGCCACGATCTTCTCTGCCGCCGCCTTCCGGGCGAAGTAGCCGACCGGTACGGCGTCGGCACCGACGACCGAGATCAGCAGCAGGTGTTCCACGGAGCCGGCGCGCTGGGCGGCCTGGACCAGGTTGCGGGTGCTGACGTCATCGCCCTTGGGGCCTCCGGCCAGGTGCAGCACGGTCGACACACCGTTGAGCGCCGCGTCCAGGCCCTGGCCGGTCATCAGGTCGACGGCGACGTACTGCACGCCGTCCCCGGGTTCGCGGTCGTGCCGGCTCAGCACCCGGATCGTGTGCCCGGCCCGCCGCAGGAGCGGAACCACCTGCGCGCCCAGGAGTCCCGTGCCGCCGGTGACCAGGATGGTGGAGGACATTGGTCGATCTCCCTCTTGTAGGTTTGACGCTGTAACAGGGCTACGACCCGGGCAAACGCAGGAATGTGACAGGGTGACCCAAGATTTTTCGGCGTTGGACGGCTTCGAGGCCGAGCGTCCCCGGCTGCGGGCGCTGGCCTACCGGATGCTGGGCTCCGCCGCCGAGGCCGACGACGCGGTCCAGGAGGTCTGGCTGCGGTATGACCGCACCGACCTGGCACAGGTGGAGAACCTGGCCGCGTGGCTGACCACGGTGGTCACCCGGGTCTGCCTCAACCTGCTGCGGGCGCGGCAGACCCGGCGCGAGGAGTCGCTGGAGAGCTTCACCTCCGACTGGCTCGGCGCGGTCGACCACGACCGCCTCCCGCAGGAGGAAGCCGAGCTGGCCGACTCGATCGGGCTGGCGCTGCTGGTCGTCCTCGACCGGCTGAGCCCGGCGGAGCGGGTCGCGTTCGTCCTGCACGACATGTTCGACGTGGGCTTCGGCGACATCGCGCACATGATGGAGCGCAACCCCGCCGCGGTGCGGCAGCTGGCCAGCCGGGCCCGCGCCAAGGTCCGGGGCGGCGCCGGAACGGAGACCGCGGACGCGGCCCGCCGCCATCAAGCGGTCCAGGCGTACCTGACGGCGACCCGGACCGGAGACTTCGAGGCGCTGCTGACCCTGCTCGATCCCCAGGTCGAGTTGCGCGCCGGTCCGGAGGTCACCGGCGCCGCCGGACCTCTCACCCTCCAAGGCGCCCTGGTCGTGGCCAAGAGCGCCGTCGCCTCGTCGGCCCGCGCGCGCTACACCGTCCCGGCCCTGGTGGACGGCGGCCCGGCGCTGGTCATGGCCCCGCTCGGCCGGCTCTCCCTGGTCATCCAGTTCACCTTCACCGGCTCCACGATCACCGCCATCGACATCACCGCAGCCCCGAGCCGCCTCCGCGCCTTCGACATCACCCTGGACTGACGCACGTCGACCCGCCCCGGCAACTAGCGCGCGGCTTTGTTCGGTGTGGGCAACTCGGTCAACTCGGCGGTGGGTCAGTTCAGGGGCGGGGTGCTTGCCGGTGGTCGTCGGTGCTGTGTCGCCTGCTGGTAGTCGAAGGCGAGCCCGAGCAGTGTCGGCTCGCTGAACGGACGTCCCAGCAGTTCGACTCCTACCGGCATGCCGCCGGGTGTGAAGCCGGCCGGGATCGTCAGGGCGGGGAACCCGGTGTTGGCGGCGAGGGCGCAGATCCTGAGGCCCACCTGAGGCTGCCCGATCGGCGCGGCTTCCTGCGAGACCGCCGGGTAGACCAGTGCGTCCAGATCGTGGTGCTTCATCAGGTTGTGGAGCAGCTGTTGCGCCTCCAGGCGGCGGACCAGCTTTTGGCGGTAGGCGTCCTGCGGGCCGGTCGAGGTGCCGAGCCGTTCCTTGAGCCGCGTCAGGACGGTGGGCGTCACCTGGCCGGAGGTGACGATGTCGGCCAGCGTCACGATGTCGGACGGGGGCTCCAGCCGGGCCAGCGAGCGGGGGAATCGTGAGCCCGGCGCCGCCAGGTAGCGGTTGAGGTCGCGCTCCATCTCGTCGACGAACACCCAGGAGGCGTCGACCGCCGACATCAGCGCGGGTTGGGCGGGCACATCGACGATGGTCGCGCCCTGCGAGGCCATGTCCCTGGTGGCCGCCCGGACCAGCGCCGTCGTCGCCTGCGCGGGCGCCGAGGTGCTCAGGTAGTCGGTGAACACGCCGATGCGGGCGTTGACCAGGGCGGTGTCGTTCAGAGCTGTGGTGTAGGTGCGGGGGATCCGTCCGATGGACGCCTTGGTGGACGGGTCGTCCGGGTCGTACCCGGCGGTGGCGTCCAGGATCAGCGCGATGTCGCTCACCGACTTGGCCATGGGGCCGCCGGTGTCCTGGGTGTCGGAGAGCGGCGCGATGCCGTCCCGGCTGGACAGGCCCTGGCTCGGCCGCAACCCGACCAGGCTGTTGTGCGCCGCCGGGCTGCGGATGGAGCCGCAGGTGTCCGAGCCGAGGCCGGCCGCGCCGAAACCGGCCGCGACACCGGCGCCCGTGCCGCCGCTGGACCCGCCAGGGTTGCGGGCCTGGTCGTAGGGGTTGCGGGTCTGCCCGCCGAGCGAGCTGATGGTCTCGACGCCGGAGGCGAACTCGTGCAGGTTGGTCTTGGCGACGACGATCGCCCCGGCCGCGCGCAGCCGCGCGACCTGCTCGGCGTCGTCGGCGGTGCGCCAGTGCCTGAGCGCGAGCGAGCCGTTGGTCGTGGGCAGGTCCGCGGTGTCGTAGTTGTCCTTGATCAGGAGCGGGATGCCGTGCAGCGGCCCGCGGACGCGGCCCTTCCGGCGTTCGGCGTCGAGCCGGGCGGCATCGGCGACCGCCGTCGGGTCCCTGCGGATGACCGCGTTGACACCGGGCTGGTCGGCGTACGCCCGCTCGTAGGCATCGATGCGTGCTTGGTATGCCTTGACCATCTGGACCGAGGTGACCCGGCCGCTCGCCAGCAGTCCGCGTAACTTGGTGGCGTCCATTTCCACGACCCACTCGGCGATGCCGGCCGGTGCAGCCCGATCGCCCGTGTCGCCGAGCGCGGCGCCGTTCGCGCTGATCACGGGCGCCGTCAGGACGCCGATTCCGGCCACCAGGGCCGCTGCTCGGGTACGCAGGTTCCGCCTTCGCCTTGCCATATCGGCCTCCTCGTCGCCGCCTTGAGTATGGCCCGGGACGCCACAGCGACCACCCGCTAAACGACGTATGGCGATCGGGGTGGTGTTATCCAGTTCGAGACCTCTGGTGAGGGGCCCTGACTTCACGTGGCTCCCCCGGCTGGTCCGTCCGCATGGCGAGCGAGAAGGGTGTCCGGTGCGGCGGTCACGGTGTGAACGCGCGCTCCGGACACCCCTGGTCAGACGTTCTCCGGGGTCAGGACTGGAGAGCGATCGACCTGTAGTAGTGCTTCAGGATTCTGGAGTAGGTCCAGCCGGCGTTGGCCTTGTCGCGAGAGCCGTACTGCGACATCCAGTCGCCGTCGACCCAGGCGCCGCACGCCGTCGTGTTCTGGCAGTAGTGCGCCTCGAGGATCTTCCCGCCGCGGGTCATGCGGGTGCCCCACGTCGCGTCCACCGCGGCGCTCGTCGCGGCGGTCGCGGAGCCGGGCTTGTACACCTGGCTCGACGTGCTGTCGTAGACGTCGAAGCAGGCGCCCCATGACGTCTTGCGCGTCGAGTGCAGGGCCCAGTACCAGCCGAAGTTCTTCACGGCCATCGCCCCGGCCCGCAGGGACTCCCGCGGCCAGCTCGGGATCCACTCGTTGGGCAGGACGTTCTTGACGTAGGTCTTGAACGCCACCCGCTCCACGCGACCGGCGGACACCCGGTACACGAGGATCGACGAGGGAAGCTTGCTGTGCGTGCCGTCGGTCTTGCACTGCGTCGTCCCGGTGAGGAACCGGTGCGAGGCGTTCTGGTTCTTCAGGGTGGAGTTCAGGTTGCCCTTGGCCCCGGCCTTGAAGTCCTGGTACGAGCCGCCGTAGTTGCTGTTGAAGTACACCCGGACGGTCTTGCTACTGCGGTTCCAGACCGACGCGGCATTGTTCTTGACGCATTTGCCCTTGCCGTTGCCGGCGCCCTTGAAGTCGTAGCAGGAGGGCTGCTCGGTGCCGTAGTCGGCGACCGAACTGGTGAAGTCCGAGATCGACCCGGCGTTGCCGCTGTTGTAGTAGTAGCAGAACTCGCCGCTGTCGCATTTGCCGTCGCGGGCCGCCGCCGAAGCGGGCGACACGGTGGCGAGCATCGTCCCGCCGATCGCGGCCGTGGCGGCCGTCACGGTGAGGACCTTGTTGAGCTTTCCCATTGCCGTGCTCCTTTTCCTCTTGCTTTTTCTCAGCGGGGTCTTGGATTTCCGGATCGGTCAGGTCAGCGGCGCTGGTACTCCTCCCAGGTGCGGATGGGCACCTTCGGCCCGTCGTCCGGGCCGCGGCCGGCGAGCCCGTTCAGGCCGAGGTAGTAGTCGCCGGTCTGGTGCTGGGCCTGGGCGGACAGGTCGGTGTCGCTGATGGCGGCGGCGTGGATGTGCCACGGCCAGTCGCCCTGCCGGGGGCTGCGCACCCAGGCCGCGAAACCGACGCGGCGCAGCGCGCGGGCGGCCGACTCGCGGGTGGCCGCGCTCATCCCCTTGACCGAGATGTCGACGACGCCCCCGCCGTCGTGGGTGCCTGCGGACGTGGGGTCGCCACCGGGGTTGTAGGAGCCCTGCTCCAGCACGAGGTCGCGGCCGAGCAGCCGCTCCGCCTCGGCGAGCATGCTGCGGGTGCGGGTGTTGAGGACGAAGCCGCCCTCCACGGTCACCCGGCTTCCCGGCGTGATGACGCGGGTGACGGTGAACCGGCCGGCGCCGAGCTTGGCGAGCGAGGTCTTGCCCGGCATGCCGTTGGCGTCCAGGCCGGTGTAGCCGAGGGACTTCTGGAACTTCGCGTAGGCGGTGACCGTGGTGGTGCCGAAGTAGCCGTCCACCCACTTCTTGTCGAGCAGCCTCCGGTCGCGCAGCGCCTGCTCGACGAGGAGCACGCCGGCCTTGGCGCCGGGGGTCAGCGTGTCGTCCGGCCGGCGCGGGTCGATCTGCGCGGCCTTGACGAGCGCTTCCATGTTCACGCTCGGCAGGGCCCGGACGCCGGCCGCCGGAGCCGCGGCCTGCGCCGCCGACGTCGCGGACACCACGGTCAAGGGGGTGATCAGTGCCGTCGCCACGAGGGCGCCGGCGTATGCGGGCAGCTTCATCGTTCTCCCGTCTCTGCTGGGGTGTCGGGCGGGCTTCCGCGCAGGCTTCCGCCCAGGGGCGTACGCCGCCTGACAGGTGGGTGATGGGTGGTGGAACGCCGCGGTGGGCGGATCGAGCCGTGGCGGGACGGTCTCAGCCGTCCCGGCCGCGCGCCGCCGTCAGCAGCGCTCGCCGGTCATGGCGCGGGGGCCGTTCGGGATCCAGCCGGCCGCCTGGGTGCAGTGCGCCAGCGTGTTGGCACCGAGGGACCAGATCTCCTTTTTCTGGGTCCGGCACTGGGTGCCCTGAAGGGTGCGGTTGGAATTGTCGGCGACCGCGACGCAGGCGTTCCAGGTGCGGTGCGAACTGCGGTAGCCGGCCCAGACGAAGAGATAGGCCCAGTTCTTTCCGCATCCCTTGAACTGCTTCACCGATGCGAAAGTCTGTCCATCGTGACGAATGTGGGCGGTCGATCCGATCTGGACGGCGCTGCCGCAGCCGGGTGGGGTCTCGGCGTGTGCGACGGCCGGAATCGCGACCATCGCCGGTACCGCGAGAAGCGCGGCGAGCGTCCCCTTGGCGATGCTCATCATCGTCGCATCCCCCTCGTGTCACTGCCCGCCGGAGTGCGGGCAGTGACCACCATGCCGAGGGGGTGCGGCTGTCAGGTACCCCGTGTGACAGGTTCTGACATGCTCTTACACGGCCGGCCGCGCTACCTGCGGACGTTCACCACGAAGTAGATGGGACGCGCGCCGGGCAGGAGCTGGCGCCCGCTGCCGTCGACCATCTTCCAGCCGACCCAGCACGATCCGGGAGAGGACGGAGCGGTGACGCGAACGCTGACCCGTACCCGGGCGCCCGGCTCGGTATCGGGAATCGGGACCTTTCCCGGAGTCATGCACGTGCCGTTGTCGGCGGGCAGCGTGGCGCGTGCCAGAAAGCGCCCGCGCCACGGAACGGTGCCCGCGTTGGCGATTTCCCAGGTCTTGGTGAATTGCTGCCCTGCGTTCACCACCATGCCATCGGGAATCGTCACGTCGGCGATGAAGACGCTCCTGTCGCCGGGGACCACCGGGCCGCTCGCCACAACCGGTTGCGGGGCCGCCTTCGCACCGGACTTCGGCTTCCCCTCGCCGTCGTCCTGCAGCATGGACACGCCGACCGCCGCGCCGCCCAGCGCCCCGCAGCCCAGGACGAGCGCGACGGCACGTCGCCGCCTCTTCCGCCGGGCCACGGGCACGGCGATCAGCTCGGCCACCGCCGCAGGGTCGTCCCCGGCGGCCGCCCCGGGAATCCGGGCGATCGGCGCGGTGTCGGCATCTCCGAGCGGGGCCGCCTCGGCGTCCCCGAGCGAAGCGGTGTCGGCCTGCACCAGCGGGGCATCGGCTTGTTCGGCGGCGGCGACAGCGGCAGCGGCGGCGGTGTCGTCCGAACCGAGCGCGGCGCACCAGTACTCGCGCCACTCCTCGACGTCGCCTCCGCACGCTTCGACGAAGGCCTGCGTCGTGATCCAGCTCGGAAACCGCGTTCCCTTGGCCGCCTCGTGCAGCGTCGCGTGGCTGACCGACCGCGACTTGGCCGCCATGACCCGGAACGACGGGTTTCCCGCCTCCGCGCGTAACCGCCGGAGGCGCTCGGCGAAACGGTCCCGGCCTTCCTGACCCCCGGCGGACGACAGCACACCAGACTCACTCATGGTCCACCTCATCAACCCGGTCGGCAGCGCCGAACGTGGACAACCTAACCGAGGGGCGGGTGCCGGCGTGATGCACTCCAACAACTCGGTAGCCATTCATCATTCACCTCAGATAGACCGATCGGCCGAAATGTTCGAGGGTTTCGCGGCGGCACCGCCCCTTCACTCCGCGTGCTCTCGCCATTTGCCTGGATGCTGACGCAATGCTCACCTTTGGGCACATGCCGCGACGCGGTGCTCGCAGGCCGAAGGGCCCCCGGACCTGCGGAACCGTCGGCTGGGAGGTGGGAAATGAACGTTGCGCTTCAGCCATGGACGAACCCGTCCAAGAACGGCACATCACGCGTGAACGTGATCACGACTTGAGTTTTCGACGCCACGGCTCCGCGTTCCGTTCCGCCCGCTCCGTGATCTCTTCGGCGACGAAATCGGGAAGCCCATGGTGGCGATCTCCGGCCACGTGCCGCCGAACCGGCCATGCATCAGCGAGCCCGGCCTGCGGCAGCGGCCCGCGGGGCTTGGCGGTGGTCCACGGAACTGTGCGCGCGACCTGCGCGGTCGCCTCCGGTCACCTGCCGACCGGCCGGTTGTCTCGGTTGCTGAGCCAACCGACCGGCGGGCTATTGCCAAGATCCACAGCGCTCGGTTACATTCCCGGCTGTCTGCCCGTTTTTGCGTACTTTTGGCGGGGATCGGTCATGTTCAGCCATTTTCTTCGGTCGACGCCTGCCGTTCTGGCGTTCGGTGCCGTCGGTCTTCTCCTCGCGGCGCCCGGCGCCGCCGCCCTCGACCAGCCGCCGCGACCACCGGGCCCGGCCGCCGCGCCGGTCACGGTTCCCGCTCTGCAGGTGTGGCGGCCCGGCGGCCGCGACTTCGTGCTCAAGCCCGGGACCGTCCAGCTCCAGGTGGACCCGCGCGACGCCGATGAACTCGCCGGCGACGCCCGGACGTTCGCCGAAGACCTGGAGGCGCTGAGCGGGCGCAAGGTCCTCGTGCGGGTGACGCCGGACCGGCCAGGGAAGGGCCCCGGCGTCATCAGGATGGCGTTGGAACGTTCCCTCGCAGAGCGCGGGCTCGAGTCCAGCCGGATCGCGGTGGACGGCGACGTCACCATCTCCGGCCCGACCAGCGACGGGGTGTTCGCCGGGACGCGGAGCGTCCTGCAGATGCTCCGCCAGGGGGACCGGATTCCGGGCGGTGTCGCGAACGACTGGCCGGGCTACGGCGAGCGCAGCCTCATGGTCGACAACGGCCGCAAGTACTTCACCCCGGCCTGGGCCAAGCGCGAGATCCGGGAACTGAGCTACCTGAAGTACAACCGGTTCCGCTGGCACATCGCCGACAACGCGGGATTCCGCATCCAGAGCGTCTCCCACCCCGAAGTGGTCTCGCCGGAGCACTGGACCAAGCGGGAAGTGCGCGACCTGCTCGCGTACGCGAAGAAGTACCACATCGAGGTCATCCCGGAAATCGACATGCCCGGGCACATGCAGTACGCGCTGCGCACGCACCCCGATCTGCAGATCGTGGACGCCAACGGCAACCGGAACGCCAACAACCTCGACCCGACCAATCCCGCGGCGCGCACGTTCGCCAAGGAGATCCTGGACGAGCTCATCCCGCTGTTCCCCGGCCGCTCCTTCCACACCGGCGGCGACGAGTACACCGGCGACTGGACGAAGTATCCGGTGCTCACCAAATGGGCCCAGGCGAAATACGGACCGGACGCCAACGCCCAGGACGCGGTGCTCGACTTCACCAACCACCTGAACTCGATCGTCAGATCGCACGGCAAGACCATGCGGATCTGGAACGACGGCGCCCAGGGCGGCGTCAAGGTGCAGGCCGACCGGAACATCGTCCTGGAGTACTGGTCCACCCAGCACGGCGGCGTGCTCGCCCAGGAATTCCTCGACCAGGGCTTCCAGATCATCAACGCGAACCGCGACTTCCTGTACGACGTCCCCGGCATGACCCCGACCTGGAACAACGTGGACCCGCGGAAGCTCTACGACTCGTGGAACATGACCGACTACCACGACTGGATCGGCCCGAACACCACGCAGCCGCATGCCAAGGGCGTCCTGGGCGGCCAATTGCACGTGTGGAACGACAGCCCGTCCGCCGCCACCGAGGAACAGGAGGCCGGACGTCTCGACATGCCGCTGCGGGCGATGAGCCAGGAACTCTGGGAGTCCCCGCTCTCCGGAGGGTGGGACGCGCTGGCCGCCAGGGCGTTCGCCGTGGGCAAGGAACCGCAGTGGCGGCTGCTGGCGGGCTCGACCCAGAACCTGGCGCAGGGCGCGCTCACCTGGTCGTCGGCGCGGGAGCGGCCGGACTGCCACGAGGCCATGCTGGTGGACGGTGACGAGCGGACCCGCTGGTGCGGCCCGAAGACCGCGCCGCAGTCGGTCATCGTCGACCTGGGCCGTCAGGTCGAGCTCGGCACGGTGGCGCTCGCCTGGGAGACCGCGTTCGCGAGCGGGTTCTCGGTCGACGCGTCCAACGACCTGCGCACCTGGCGCACGCTGCACTCGACGACCTCGGGCGACGGCGGGCTCGACGTCCTGCCGGTTACCGGCCAGGGCCGGTACCTGCGGGTCGCGATGACCGAGCGGGGCACCCAGTACGGCTACTCGCTGCGCGAGATCCGGGCGTACGCGAAGGACGCGCTGGTCCCGGCCCAGTTCGGCGTCTCGGTGGACCCGGCGATCGTCCTGCAGAAGCCGGGCGCGACCGCGTCCGGCACGCTGACCGTCACCAACGCCTCGGCCGAGGCGGCGGAGGTGACGTGGACGGCGGACGCCCCCGGCGGAGTCACCGTGACCCCCGCATCGGGACGAATCACCGTGCCCGCCGGCGGCAAGGCCACGGCCGCGGTGAAAGTCAGCGGGGTCACCGAGCCCGGAAATGCGACGGTGCCATTGTCGGTAACGGCGCGCTCGCTGGGGGAGACGGTGCGTCTCGGCGGGGCCGACCTTGTGGTGACGATGCCGTACGGCACGCTGTCCGACGCATTCAACAACGTCAGTGTCACCACCGATGGGAATGTGAACCCGCCGGGTCTCGGCAATGGCTTTGACGGTGCCGGGTCGTCCTACTCGGCCGAGGCGCTCGCCCAGGCCGGGGTGGTCCCGGGAACGCCGTTCACGGTGGGCGGCGTCACCGTGCGCTGGCCGGACGTGCCCGTCGCGACGGCGAACAACCTGGTCGCGAACGGTCAGAGCATCACGCTGAACGGAACCGGCAGCACAATCGGAGTCCTTTCCGTCGCGTCCTACGGGCCTGCCGCCGGCGATTGGACGGTCTGGTATTCGGATGGCACATCCACGAAGGTGCGGCTCTCCACGCCCGACTGGACCAGCGCCCCGCCCTCCGGTTCGACGGTGCTGGCCACGATGAACTACCGGAACAATTCCGCGACGGGACGCACCGAACGGCGCACCCAGCTCTTCTACCAGCGGATCCCGGTCGACCCCGGCAAGACGGTGACGGCCCTGACGGTTCCGGCGGTGTCGGAGTCCGCGGTACGGGGAGCCCCGGCACTACACATTTTCAACATCTCCATGGGTTGACGGACGGTATGACGGCGCACGCCCACCTCCCGCTTGCCAGGCGGGGGGTGGGCGTGGCCTATTTCGGCCGGTCGTGGGGGGTAGCGGGCGGTCTTTCATTCGCCACACGCCGTGATCGGCGATTTTCGGGAACGGCGGCGATGGCGGCGGGAGACGGGGCCCCCGGCCGGCCGATCTCCGTGCTGAAAGCGTCTTGATCAGCGCAGACTCGCCCAGGCCCGGGTCCCCGCCGAGCGCCGTGCGCACCCCGACCGGCCGGGGGCCCGGTCACGAGCACGCCCGGCCGCGGCCGCCGGAGGCGGCCTTAAAGAGCTATTCAAAGGCAATGTGAATTGTGAATAAATGGTCAATCGCTAAGTGTTGACGGGTAAGAGGAACAAAGAATACTCTCCGAAACGATTCTCCGAACCGTGAGGATCGCCATTCGGCCCCGGCCGCCATTGTCCGTGTAGTCCGCCGGTCACCGCCGGTGGAATTCGCGTACGACGGCGGCAACCCCCTCCTGAGAGACCCGACCCATGATGAAGATCAGACGTGTGGGGATCCTGGTAGGCGCCGTCGTGCTCCTGCCCGCCCTGGCATCGGTGTCCTACGCCGCCGCCTCCTCCTCCGAGACCACCCCCGACGCAGGCACCCAGTCCGAGCAGGGTTGGGCGCCTCGCGGCGCCACCCTCGAGGTCGCGACCGTCCTCGGTTCGGGCTGCCCGGCCGGCACGGCGAAGGTCACCCCGACCAACGGCGGCAGCGCCTTCACCGTCACCTTCGACAACTACATGGCCTGGGGCGGCGGTGACGCCCCGCCGACGGAGTTCCGGAAGAACTGCCAGCTCAACGTCAAGGTCGGCGCCCCCGAGGGCTGGACGTGGGCGCCCGTCGGGATCTCCTCCCGCGGCTTCGCGCACGTGCAGGAAGGAGCCTCCGCCGTCCGGCGGACGAGCTACTACATCCAGGGCAGCTCCGAGACGCGGGCGGTGACGCACACGATCGAGGGCCCGTCCAACCGCGCCTGGCGGTTCAACGACCGGATCCCGCGGGACGAGCTCGTCTACAAGGCGTGCGGCGAGGACCGCAACCTGAACATCAACACCGAAGTGCGGGTCAACGCGGGCGGTTCCGAGGAGCCCAGCTTCATCGCTGTGGAATCCGTCAACGCCAACGCGAACTACCACCTTGCCTGGAAGCGTTGCTGACGCGGTGACGCGGTAACGCGGTAACGCGGCGTCGGGCGGCCGGCAGGTGGGGCGCGAGCGCGTCCCTTCTGCCGGCCGCCACGCGTCGCGGCCCTACTCTCCGAGCATGGTCGAGAAGCAGGCGGGGCGAGCCGAGCGGGGCCGCGTTCCGGCATCGGGGTCGGGGCCGGGGCGCAGGCCGGGACGGCCGCGCGAGGAGCGGGTCGCGCCCGCCGTGCTGGACGCGGTGGTGGCGCTGGTCGCCGAACGGGCGTCGCGCAGGTCACCATGGACGCCGTCGCCCAGCGGGCCGGGGTCAGCAAGCCGGCCATCTACCGCCGCCGGCCCACCAGGCAGGACCTGATCATCGCCGCGGCCGAGTCGCGGGTGGGGCCGCTGACCGTCCCCGACCTGGGCGACTTCCGGGCCGAGCTGAGGACGGTGCTCGAATCGCGCGCCCGACATCGCCGCGATGGCGACGCTGGTGGCCGCCGACACCGCCTGACCTGCTGTGAGCCAGATCACATGCCCGGAATTCATCCGGATGTCCGGCCCGTACGAAGGCATGGCGACGAGTGCGATGGAGGGCCGGCGTGGAACGGAGCAACCCGCCGCATGCCGGCGGTACCGCCGTCCGGGCGGCCGGACCCGGCCACCATCCATCCCCGCCATTCGGGCGAACGAACCTCATTTGCGGCAACCATGTCGTCAGGCAGGGAGAAGGTTCGATGGACGGGGACTTCACGCTCAGGCAGCGTCTCGCAGCGGGAGACGACGCGGCCCTTCAGCACACCTACGACCGTTGCTCGTCCCTCGTCTACCGGCTGGCGTTACGGGTCACACGGAGCCGTGAGGCCGCCGAGGAGATCACGCAGGACGTGTTCGTGCACCTGTGGGAGCACCCTTACGCCTTCGACCCGGGCCGGGGGAGCCTGCGGACGTGGCTGGCGCTGCTCGCGCACCGGCGCGCGGTCGACTGGGTCCGCAAGGAGGAACGCAGGCGGCGGCTGCTGGACGCGGTCGGCAACCCGGAACCGGCCGCGACGATCATCGACGTGATCATCGCGGACGAGACGGGGGCGCGGGTGCGGCACGCGGTGGCGGCCCTCCCGCAGCGGCTGCGCGAGGCGATCGAGCTCGCCTACTACCACGGACGGACCTACCGGCAGGCCGCCGCGGAGTTGGGGTTACCGGAGGGCACCGTCAAGTCGCGGATCCGCACCGGGCTGCGCAGCATCGCCGACACCCTGGCCGAGGAAGGGAGCACCCGATGACCGAACCTCCGCTGGACCTGCGTGCGCGCACACTCCGGGCGGCGCTGGCCCGCCGCGCGCCCGCCCGCCCGGCGCCCGGCTTCGCCCGGCCCTACGCCGCGTTCGTCGCGATGCTCGACGCCCTGCTGTCCGACCTGCGCGCCGCCGAGTGGCTGGTGGTCGCGGCCTACGACGAGTGGGACGTCCGCGACCTGGTCGTGCACCTGGCCGCCACCGACGGGCTGCTCCGCGAAGCGCTCGACGGGCGCGGCTCGTCCGCCGGCGAGGTTCTCGACCGGACCCGCGAGGCGATCAGCCGCTGCCCCCCGCCCCAGAACGCGCGCCAAGAGTGGCGGCGCCAGGCGGACGCCCTGTGCGACCGCCTGACCGAGGCCGACACGGGCCGCCGGGTCGAACTGGGCGGCCTGCGGACGCGCCTCGCCGACCGCGTCACGCAACGCGCCTTCGAGACCTGGATCCACGCCGACGACATCGCCCGGGCGACGGGCCGCGATCTGCCGCCGCCGCTTCCCGAGCACCTGTACCCGATCGCCGACCTCGGCGCCCGGAGCCTGCCCAGCGGGCTCGCGCTGACCGGCCGCGCCCATCCCGACCGCATCCTGCGGCTGGTCCTCGACGGCCCGGGCGGCGGGCGGTGGACGATCCCGCTGGGCAAGACGGCGGGCGGCGACGGCCCGTCCGCGCAGGTGCGCATGGACGTCCTCGAATTCTGTTTTCTCACCGGCGGACGCCGCGACCCCGCGTGCGTCCAAGCCGAGACCAGCGGCGACCAGGCCGTCGCGCACGACGTCCTGATCGCAGCCTCGGCCTTCTCCGGCCCCTGACCTCGCACGCCCCCGAGCGGATCCCAGAACCCTTGTGTACTATCGTACATGTACATTCGTACATTAGGGGTGGGGAAGCATGCCGGACGAGAGCGGAACGGGCGGTCGGCCGCGCAGCCGGCGTGACCCCGAAGGGCGGCGGCGGGCGATCGTCGAGGCCGCCGCCGAGCTGATCACCGAGGTGGGCACGGACGGGCTGACGCACCGGCTCGTCGCCGCGCGGGCGGAGGTGCCGCTCGGCTCCACCACGCAGTACTTCGCGACGCTGGCCGACCTCCGCGAGGCGGCGATGCAGCACCTCGCGGACGAGATCGACGACGGGCTCGCGGTCGTCCGCGAGGCCATGCAGGACATGACCTCCGCGCCCGCCGCGCTCGCGTCCGCGTTGCACGAGTACCTGCGGGACGTGCGTCTCGTCCAGGCGGACACTGCCCTGACCTGGGCCTCCGTCCACGATCCCCGGCTGCGCTCGCTGTCGCTGCGCTGGTTCGACGAGCTGGTCGCCATCCTTTCCGCGCACATCGGGCCCGCCAGGGCGACGGCGGTGGCGGTGTTCGCGGACGGCGCCACCTGGCACGCCGTGCTCCACGAGGAGCCCCTCGACCTGGACGTCCTGACCGACGCCATCACGGCACTGTTCACGCAGCCCCGATGAGCGTCGCCATGGACAAGACGCCGGGGGCGCGACGCCGCTGGGCATCGGTCGTCGTCCTCTCCGCGAGCCTGCTGGTCATCACCATGGACCTGACGGTCCTCAACATCGCGATCCCCGAGATGTCGGCGGACCTGCGGCCGACGTCGAACCAGCTGCTGTGGATCGTCGACGCGTACTCGCTCGTCCTCGCGGGCCTGCTGGTGTCGGCGAGCGCGGTCGGCGACCGGTGGGGGCGCAGGCGGCTGCTGCTGGCCGGCTACGCCGTGTTCGGCGGCGCGTCCGGGCTCGTGCTGCTCGCCGGGTCGGCCGAGGCGGTGATCGCGCTGCGCGCCGTGCTGGGCCTCGGCGGCGCGATGATCATGCCGGCGACGCTGTCGCTGATCCGCACCGTGTTCACCGACCCGGCCGAGCGGGCGACGGCGCTCGGGATCTGGGCCGCGGTGTCGGGGATCGGCGCGGCGGTCGGGCCGGTCGTCGGCGGGCTCCTGCTGGAGTACTTCTCCTGGCACGCCGCGTTCCTCGTGAACGTGCCGCTGATGGTGGCAGCGCTGATCGCCGGGGCGCTGATCCTGCCCGAGTCGCGCAGCCTGCGGCCCGGCCGCTGGGACGGTGCCGGCGCCGCGCTGTCGCTGGCCGGCATGGTCCTGCTGGTGTGGTCGCTCAAGCGGTTCGCGAAGGAGGAGAGCCTCGCCGTCCCGTCCGGGTGGGTCGCCCTGATCGCCGCGCTCGCGACGTTGACCTGGTTCGTCACCCGCAGCCTGCGCCGCCGCGACCCGCTCCTCGACATGCGCCTGTTCACCAGCCGGCGCTTCACCGCGGGCACCGTCGCGGCGCTGGGCTCGACGTTCGCGCTGGCCGCCGCGCTGCTGCTGCTCGCCCAGTGGATGCAGCTCGTCGAGGGGTTGGGCCCGATCGCGACCGGCGTCCGGCTGCTTCCGGTCGCCGCGACCGCCACCCTCGCGTCGCTGCTCGCGCCCTGGCTCGCCCGGCGGACGGGCGCCAGAAGCGTGCTCGCCGGTGGGCTCGCCGTCGCGGGCGCCGGCATGCTCGTGCTGTTCGTCGTCCCCGGCGATCTCGCGTACTGGCACGTCCTGATCGCCCTCAGCCTCGTCGGCGCCGGCATCGGGTCGCTCGCCATCGCCTCCGCGATGATCATGTCGGGCAGTCCCGGGGACAAGGCGGGCAACGCCGCCGCGATCGAGGAGACCAGCTACGACCTGGGCAACGTCCTCGGCGTGGCGGTCCTCGGCAGCGTCGCGGCGCTCCTCTACCGCACCGGCCTGGACGACGATCTCGGCCCGCTCGACGCCCCGGCCGCGGCGGCTGCGCGCGAGTCCCTCGGCTCGGCGGTGGCGATCGCCGACCGGCAGGGCCTGCCCGACCTAGCGGCCAGGGCGAGCGCCGCGTTCACCGACTCGATGCAGACGACGTCGCTGCTCGGCGGCCTCATGATGATCGCCGTGGCGGCGGCCGTCTACGCCATCGTGCCGAAGGGCACCGACATCACCGAGCAGTCTTCGTGAGCGTGGCCAGGGCGCGGTCCGGCTCCCAGTGGGCGCGCAGTGACGTGATGAGGCCGTCGTCGTCCACCGTGTAGACGATGACGCAGTCGATGGTCATCGTGGCGCCGTCGCCGGTCGTCGTGGTGATCGTCACGACGTTCGCGCAGCAGGCGCCGTTCGCGAACGAGTCGGCGACGGCGAAGTCGAAGTTCGCGATGGTGGAGATGAAGCCGTCCCAGAACGCCTCGATGCCGTCGCGTCCCCGGTGCCCGCGCCCTTCGGGATCGAGGAACGACGGACCGACGGGGTCCTCGATCAGGGCGTCCGGCGCGAAAAGCCCCAGCCATTCACTTTTCCGCCCCGCCATGACGGCGCCCATCGAGACTCGCGCCGCCCGCCGCGCCGGATGCTCCTCGCCTATAACGTGTTCCTGTTTCATATCCGGGCGATGACCCTCTCCGCGAACCGCTCCAGATTCTCGATCTTCGTGTGCAGTGGCTCTTTGTCAGGCCCCTTCTCATAGGGCATCCGGAATCCGACGATGACATCGGTGACGCCCTTGTCCTCCAGCCGTTTCACTCCGTCGGGCGAATAGGCGTCCGGCGAGATCACGTGAATCTCGAACGGCTCACCGGCCTTGCCCTCCGCCTCCCGAATCCGATCGAGCCTGGTCAGCAGATCGTCGAGGTCGCCGCCGCCCGCGTGCATCCACCCGTCCCCCCGGACGGCCGCGCGCCGCAGCGCCGCCTCGCTGTGCCCGCCGACCAGGATCGGAAACGGCAGCGCCGGCGTCATCTTGATCGCCGGGATGTCGAAGAACTCGCCGTGGAACTCGAAGTACCCGCCGCCGCTCAGCCCCCGCACGATGTCGATGGCCTCGTCCATCCGCCGCCCGCGCCGCTCCCACGGCACGCCCATCACCGCGAAGTCCTCCCGCCACGGGCTGATCCCCACCCCGAGCCCGAGCCGCCCGCCGGTCAGGCACGCGGTGGACGTGGCCTGCTTGGCGACCAGCACCGGCGGCCGCACCGGCAGCTTCAGCACGAACGGCGTGAACCGCAGCGTGCTGGTCACCGCCCCCATCGCCGCGATCAGCGTGAACGTCTCGATGAAGGGCTTGTCCTCAAGGAAGTCCCTGGTGCCGTCCGCGGTGTAGGGATAAACCGAGTCCGACTCTTCCGGATAGACGAGCGAGTCGGCCACCGACATACTCGTGTACCCCGCCGCCTCGGCGGCCCGGGCCAGCGGCAGATAGAACGACGGATCCGTCATCGCCTCGGCGTAGGTGAACCTCATGGCCCGGATACTAGAACCTGTTCCACATGCCTGCCAGGTGCCGCCCACTCACCGGACGCAGAAAAGAGCAGGGCGTGCGCTGGGGGCGCACGCCCTGCCTTGGGGTGGATCTGTCAGTCGGTCAGCGGAGGCCGCCCACCGACGCGGTTCTCGGGCTGTCCTGGGTCAGGACGTAGGACTTGCCTCCGAAGGTGAGGACGAAGTTGGACGGTGTGGAGATGGGCAGTTTGTAGCTCAGGGCGATGTCGGCGGAGCCGCCGTTGGGGATGCTCGACCAGGTCGGCACCGTGAGGGTGGCCTTGTGGAAGTCGCCCTTCAGGCCGCCGGTGTTGTTGCCGGTATGGCCGGGCTGGTTGGTGAGCGTCCAGCCCGTCTGCTGGGACATGTCGCCCGGGGCGGACGTGCCGTAGTCGAACTTGAAGGTGGCGCCACCCGGGATGGTCTGGCCCGACTTGTTGGTGATGCGCATCTTCGGGCTGATCGGGTAGTTGGAGTCGCCCACGGGGAAGTTGACCAGGTCGACCTTCACGTCGAGGACCTCGGTGGGCATCGTCGTGCTGGACTTGAGGTTCCCGTAGGGGGCGGCGTTCTTCAGGCCGTCGTGGATCACGTTGATCAACGTCTTGCCCATGAAGTACTCGCCCTTGCCCTCATTGCGGGCCGGGTCCCAGGCGTAGTCGCCGGAGAGTTCCCAGATCATGATTCCGCCGATGCCCTTGTCGGCCACGTACTTGGCCTTGGCCGCGAGCGACTCCTCGTCCTCGGTGGACAGGAAGACCTTCTCGGTGGCGTTCCAGAGCCACGGCGTCTTCATGGTGCTGTTGTAGTTGCGGGTGTAGGTGCCGATGAGGCGGTCGTCGGGGTCGGTGGCCGGGTCGAGGCCGTAGTCGCCGATGTAGGTGCCCTGGAGTCCCTTTTCGAGGTTCTTGGCGTGCCACATCGGGTTGCTGCCCGACGCCATTTCCTTGCCGTTCTCCAGGTCGTGCCAGATGTTGTCGATGCCGTTTCCGCCGTCGCCGCACGGCGTCGTGGAGCCGACATCTCCCGCGGTGCCCTTGGGGCACTGCTTCTGGTCGGGCAAGGCGGACTTGCCCCACAGCCCGTTCGTACCGCCCTGGACGTTCTTCCAGCCGCGGGTATAGAAGGGCACACCGATGTTGATGCGGCCTGCCTGCATCGAGCCTCGGAAGTAGTGATAGGCCCAGTCGGTGTTCAGGTACCCGATTCCGTAGGCGTTGTAGACGCCGCCCTCCTGGAGTTCGTTGTCCTTGCCGTCGTCGTACAGGGCGGCGTTCGGACCGACGAAGTGGTTCCAGCTTCCGTGCAGGTCGTAGGACATGATGTTGGCGTAGTCCAGGTACGGGACGACCTGGTAGCTGTCGTGCCCGCGCAGGATCCAGCCGGACGCCGAGACGGCGGCGGTCAGCATGTAGTGCTTGCCGTCGGCGGCGCCGGCCGCGTCCAGCTTCTCGCGCAGCGTCTTCATGAGGGCCACGTATCCGGCCATCAGCTTGGCGCGCCGCGGGTTGGAGAAGCCGAAGTCGTCCGGGTGCCCGGCGTACTGCATCGAGGTGGCGTACTCGTAGTCGATGTCAGCGCCGTTGAATCCGTACTTGCGCAGGAACTCGACGACGGAGTCGGCGAACGTGTTGATCTTCGCCTGGGTGTCGGTCATCGTGTAGAACCCGCCGGAGGCGACACGGTTGCCGTTGTCGTCGATGTAGCCGCCCGACTCCGCCCAGCCGCCGATCGAGATCAGCGTCTTCACGTTCGGGTGCTGCTTCTTGTACTTGTTCAGCAGGTTGAAGTGGCCCTTGTACGGCAGGCTCGGGTCCATTTCCGCACCCGGGACCTCGGGCCATTCCATCCCGATCGCCGGGTTGGTGGGCTTGTCGCCGCCGACCGAGACCTTGTTCTGGTCGTCGACGTGCGCGAAGGCGTAGTTGATGTGGGTGACCTTGTCCCACGGGATGTCGTTGGCGAGGTAGCGCGGCTTCTTGTCCTTGCCGGTCCGCCAGCTGGTGAAGTAGCCGATGGCGCGGCGGGGGTGGCCCTCGCCCATCTTCTCGCGGCCGTCCTCGTCATAGACCTCGCAGTACGCGGGGGTGACGCCCGGCGTCTGGTAGAGGCCGTCAGGGCGGCAGCCGCCGGTGCCGGCACCGATGGTGGCGGTCACCTCGTTGCTCAGCTCGGAGAACTGGCCGATCGAGTCCTTGGCGCGGACGGCGAACCGGTAGCTTCCCGGGCGGAGGCCGGAGACCTTGGCGGTCGTGGCAGTGACGGACTGGGCGACCGAGCCGTTCTGCAGCACGTCGTATCCGGCCACGCCGTTGTCGTCGGTCGCGGCCTTCCAGGTGAGCTCGACGGTGTCGCCCTCGGTCGAGGTGACCTTCAGCTCGGCGGGCTGGGACGGGGGAGCGTCCTCGCCGGAGCCGGGGGTGGTGAAGGTGACGGGGGTGCCGACCTCGGAGAGCTGGTCGGCGGTGTCGCGGGCGCGGACGGTGAAGGTGTAGCGCGTGTTCGCCGTCAGCCCGGTGACCTTGGCGGTGGTGCCGGTCACGGTGGCGGCGACGGCGCTGCCGTTCAGCACGTCGTAGTTCTTGATGCCCTGGTCGTCGGACGCGGTGTCCCAGGCCAGGGAGACCGACGTGGAGGTGACCTCGGTCGTCCGGAGGTTGGCGGGCGGGCTCGGCGGGGTGTCGGACGGGCCGCCGTCGCACGGCTGGCCGTCGAGCTTGCAGTTCTCCGGGCCGCTCAGCGTCCCGGTGAAGGACACCAGGAAGCCGAAGGAGGCGGTGCCGCCCGGGCTGATCGTGCCGTTGTAGTTCCGGTTGGTGAAGGTGTGGTGGGTGCCCGAACTGGCAAGGGAGGCATCCCAGTACGAGCCCATCCGGACGGTGGCGGCCAGGTCGAACTCCAGCTTCCAGCCCGATGTGGCGCCGGTGCCGCTGTTGGTGATCGTGCAGGTGTACTGGGCTCCGCCGCCCCATTCCTGGACGGTGCGGCAGGCCGCGGTCGGGCCCGCGGCGTTGGCGGGCGTGGTCATGGCCACGGAGAGGCCGAACATCAGGAGCAGCGCGGTGACTCCGGCGACGATCCGCCGGAGGGGGGGTCTGGTGCGCACGGCTATCTCAGTTCCCTTCAATAATTAGGAAACTATACTAATTGTGAGGAACATAACCGCACTTCAAGAGGTGTGCAAGGGTCAAATTTCCATCGAGCCATTCGGTTGGAACCGGTCCAGCATGCGGACTAGACCGGTGAAAGGGACGCCCGAAAAGAGCGCCGGGAGCCGAACGGATGATCACTCGGCGTGGCCGTCCGGCGCCGCTCCCGAGACATGAAACGGCCGCCGCGGTCATCCCCGCGGCGGCCGTGTGAGCGCGCTCCGTGCTATCCGTGTTCGCCCGTGTTGGAGACCCGGACGATCGTGTGCTGGTCGAGGTCGGTGCCCGACAGGCGGGCGGCGACCTCGCCCCGGTAGAAGACCAGGACGCTGTGGCACAGTTCCGCCAGCTCTTCCAGGTCGGTCGAGGCGAGCAGGACCACGGCGCCGTCGGCCGCGGCCTTGCGGATCAGGTCGTGGATCTCGGCCTTGGCGCCGACGTCCACGCCCCGGGTCGGGTCGTCGAGCAGCAGCACCGTCGGCGACGCGTCCAGCCACTTGGCCAGCACGACCTTCTGCTGGTTGCCGCCGGAGAGCAGGCCGACGCGCTGGTCCACGTCCCGGCAGCGGATCCGCAGCCGGTCCACGTGGCCGCGGGCCCTGGAGCGCAGCGCCGACTTGCGGACGACCAGGCCGTCGCGGCTCAGCCCGATGGAGCGGACCTGGCCGATGTTCTGCCAGATCGGCTGGTCCAGCATCAGCCCGCGGCCGCGCCGGTCGCCCGACACCACCGCGACGCCCGCGCCGATCGCGCGGCCGAGGCCGCGGGGGACCGGGCGGTCACCGGGCAGCCGGACGCTCCCGCTGGACGGCCGCCGCAGCCCCGCGACCAGCTCCAGGACGGCCAGATGCCCCGCCCCGGCCAGCCCCGTCAAGCCGATGATCTCGCCGGCGTGCACGCGGAGGTCGACGCCGGACATGACGTCGTCCACCGACACCTTGTCCAGGCGCAGCTCCGGGCCGTTCGCCGCCCGCGGCGGGGCGGGCGGCGGCGCCTCCCGCTCGGACTGGGGGCCGAGCATCGCCGAGACGATGTCGTCGATCTGCAGGTCGGCGCGGTCGGCCCCGCTGAGGACCGTCTTGCCGTCGCGCAGCACCGTGATCGTGTCGCACAGCTGCATGACCTCTTCGAGGATGTGCGACACGAAGACGACGCCGACCTGGCGTTCCCGCAGCACCTCAAGGATGCCGAGGAGGCGGTCCGAGCCGTCCCGGTCCAGGGCCGAGGTGGGCTCGTCCAGGATGAGGACGCGCGGCTCGGCCAGCAGGGCGCGGGCGATCTCGACCAGCTGGCGCTGCCCGAGGGACAGCTCGCGGACGAGGGTGCGCAGGTCGACCTCCAGGCCGAGCCTGGTGAGGATCGGCTTGGCGGCGGCGACCATCGCGCGGCGGTTCAGGAACGGGCCCCGCTTGGGCTCGCGGAGCGGAAAGAGGTTGGCGATGATGTCGAGGTCCGGAAACAGGTTCAGTTCCTGCGACACGACCGCGACGCCGTGGCGGACCGCGTCCGCCGTGTTGTGGAAGGCGACGGGCCGGCCGTCCATGGTGAGGGTGCCCGCGTCGGGACGGATCGTCCCCGCGAGCACCTTCACCATGGTCGACTTCCCGGCCCCGTTCTCGCCCAGAAGAGCATGCACCGAGCCCGGTTCGACGCTCATCGCGCCGTCGGCGAGCGCCGTGACGCCGCCGTAGGTCTTGGTGATGTTCTGTGCGCGGAGCACCGTCATTTCAGCTGGCCCTCATATCAGTCGGCCTTCAGCATCGGTCGGCCTTCACCATCAGTTGGCCTGGTTCAGCGGCTTGAGGTACTGGCCGGGGTTCTTGACCTGCTTCTCGGCCTCGGCCTTGAAGAAGGCGTTGCGGCTCTGCTCGTTGGCCTGGCGCTTCATGACCTCGTCGATGTTGCCGGCGTTGACGACGAGGGTGCCGGGGTTCCACCAGCCCTCGGGCAGCTTCTTGCCCTCGCGCTTGCTCTGGATCAGCAGCGAGATCGCGACGTAGCCCTTCAGCCAGTGCTCGGGAGAGGACAGGGCGAACAGCGACCCGTCCTTCACGGCCTTCAACGCGGCGGGGTCGAGGTCGCAGGAACCCGCGAGGAACTTGCGCCCGGTCTGCTTCTGGATCAGCGGCAGCGAAACACCGTCCTGGGCACCGACGCCCAGGTAGGCGATGGCCTTCGGGTTCGCCTTCACGATCGAGTTCCAGGCGTTGAAGTTCTCGGTCGGCTCCGACTTGGAGTCGAACGGGCCCTTGATCGTCAGCTCGGGACGTTCCTTCTTGATGACGGCGGTGAGGCCCTCGACGCGCTGCTCAAGAAGCCGCAGGCCCGGAATCGCGAGGCCGATGACGACCTCGCCCTTGGTGCCCGCCGGGACGTTCTTGACGAATTCCTCGCCGAGCGCGCGCCCGACCTCGGTGTTGCTGTTGCCGACGAAAAGGTTGGTCTTCGTCCCGGGCGGCGCGGCGGCGTCCACGGCGACCGTCGGGATGTCGCTCTCCGCGGCCTGGTTGAGCGGACGCAGGAACAGGTCGGGCGCGAGCGCCTGCAGGCCGATCCCGTCGGGCGAGCTGCGGATCGCCGAGCGGAAGAGCTGGGTCTGGACGGGCCCGTTCACACCGGTGGGCGCGGACGCGTTGAGCGTCACATTCCCGTCGGCGTTGGCGGCGGCCTTCGCGCCGTACGCCATTTCCTGGAACGGGTTCTGCGTCGTGGTCGCGTAAATGAATCCGAGCTTAAGCTTTCCGGACTTCTTCTCGCCCGAGCCACCCGAGCCGGATCCGCATCCGGCCAGCGCGACCGAGCCGATCAGCACTGTGGTCAGGGTCAAAGCTCTGATCTTCACTTGTTCTCCTAGGGGTGCGGGGTGTCATAGACCGAGCTTGGCGCTCTCTCGCCGCCGGCGGCGGCGCACCAGGCTGTCCAGCGCGACGGCGGCGAGAATGACTCCACCCGTCGCGAACGCGCTCCAGTTGGCGGGAATGTTGAAGTACTGCAGACCACTGGTGACCACACTGAGGAGCACGGCGCCCAGACAGGCGCCGATGACGGTGGCGCTGCCGCCGCGCAACGGCGTTCCGCCGATGATGGCGGCGGCGATCGCCTGGAGTTCGAATCCGGTGCCGATGTTCGGGTCGCCGGAGGTGAAGAACGCCAGGCCGAGCACGCCCGAGAGACCGGCCAGCAGGCCGATCAGCACGAGCGCCTGCATGCGGACCTTCGCGATGGAGATGCCGGAGAACGTCGCCGCGTCGGGGTTGGACCCGATGGAGCGCACCCGGTAGCCGAACGGCGTGAACCGCAGGACGAGGGTGAGCAACACGGCGACCAGGATCAGGACCCACACACTCGTCGGGACCCCGAACGTCTTGCCGCCCAGCAGGGTGAAGAAGGAGCTCTCCAAGGGCAGGCCCGTGACCTGCTTGCCGTCGCTCAACGCGAGCGTCAGGCCGCGGAACACCGACAGCGTGGCGAGGGTGGCCACGATCGCCGGGATGCCCACGAAGTGCACGATCAGTGCGTTGACGAGACCGAGGAAGCCGCCGAGCACGATGCCGAGGACCGCGGCCGGCCACGGCGGCAGCCCCTCGTTCATCATCAGCCCGGTCGCGACCACCGTGAGCCCGAACGTCGAACCTACCGACAGGTCGATCTCGCGCATCGACAGCAGATATGCCATGCCGCACGCGAGGAGTCCCACGTAGACGGCGGACTGGAGGGTGTCCAGCAGCTGCCCCATCCGCAGGAACTCCGGATGCAGGATGCTGATGAACGCGACCAGGCCAATGGTCGCGACCAGAACGCTGGTGGCCTCCCCACGCCCGGCCCTGACGGCGAGCGAGGGAAGCTTCGCCTGGGTCAGCGATGCGGCGTGTCCCCAGCTCCCAGAAGCTGGTTCGACCTTTTCGCCGGTATCGGACTGCCGGTGGGCGGTCACTGGCGGCTCCCTTCTTCCTCCCCGATGGACGGTCCGGAAAGTCCACCGCCTTCTTCGCCGCTGCTCTTGGCTCTGGCGGAACAGTCCTTGTCTTTGGCGGCATGGCCTGCGATTTCCGGAATCTTACACAAATCCCCCCGAAGTACGCTCCGTTCACGTCAGTACCGTTCGTTTCAGCGAGCATTCGCCCGGGAGGTCATCCATGAGCGGTGAAAGTCGGCACCGGGCCGAGGTGATCGTGGTAGGCGCGGGCTCGGCGGGGTCGGCCCTCGCGCGGCGGCTCGCCGACGCGGGACGCGACGTGCTGGTCGTCGAGGCGGGCCCGCACCGGGACGAGCCCGCGGTGGACGATCCGTCCCGCATGCACGAACTGTGGGACTCGCCGCTCGACTGGGCCTTCCGCACCGTTCCGCAGGAGCACGCGCAGGGTCGGCGGCTGCATCTGCCGCGCGGCCGCGTCGTCGGCGGATCGCACGCGCTGAACGCGATGATCTGGGTGCGCGGCAATCCCGCGGATTACGACCATTGGGCCTCGCTCGGCAATAAGGGCTGGTCATGGCGAGAAATCGAACCGGTGTTCGCACGGATCGACGGTCTCGGCACCGAGGCGCCCGGAGCCCTCGACGTCCTCACCGGATACGCGCCGGACCCGGTGCACCGTTCGATCGTCGCGGCGGCGCAGCAGGCCGGGGTGCCGTTCAACGTGGACTACAACGGCGTCCGGCAGGACGGCGTCTCCTTCATGCAGTTCACGATCCGGGACCAGCAGCGCCTCACGACGGCGCGCGCATATCTGGCGCCGGTCGTAGGGCGCGGCGTCACGCTCGTCCCGGACGCGAACGTCCGGCGCCTGCTCCTGGAAGGCCGCCGGTGCGTGGGCGTCGAATGGGATCGGGGCGGGGTCGCGGAACGCGCCTACGCCGATGAGGTGGTGGTGTGCGCGGGCGCGATCGGGTCACCGGTCCTGCTCATGCGCTCCGGGATCGGGGACGCGCACGCGCTCGGCGGCGGCACGGGCGCCGTCCACCTGCCGGGCGTCGGCCGCAACCTCCAGGACCACTGGCTCGTGCCGGTGATCGCCTCCGTCGACCGGCCGCCCGCGTTCACACCGGGGCTGCCGCACACGCAGAGCCATCTGTTCTGGCGCAGCCGGCCGGACCTCCCGGTGCCCGACCTCCAGCCGATCCATTTCGGCGTGCCGCTCTACGAACCGTGGATGGACGGGCCGCCGGACGGCGTCTCCCTCATGGCGGGGCTGGTGCGCCCGGCGTCCCGCGGCGAGATCCGCCTGGCCGCCGACCCGTGGGACGAGCCGCTGATCGACCCGCGCGTGCTGTCGGACGGCGCCGACCTCGAAGCGCTCGCCGCCGCCGTCCGCCTCTGCCAGGAGATCGTGGCCGCCCCCGACCTTCGCGACGCGTGGGGAGCGCGCGAGCTGTACCCGGGGCGTCTCGCGGAGAGCACCGACGTGCTGCACTCCTATATCCGCAGGTCGGTCCTCACGTACCACCACCAGGCGGGAACCTGCGCGATGGGCGTGGACGACGCCGCGGTCGTCGACCCGGAGCTGCGCGTCCACGGCGTCGAGGGGCTGCGCGTCGCGGACGCCTCCGTCATGCCGGTGATCCCGACCGGCAACACCAACGCGCCCGCGATCATGATCGCGGAGAAGGCGGCCGACCTCCTCACGGCATCCGCAGGATCGGCTTGATGACCTCGCCCGCGTAGGACCGGTCCAGCGCGGTCTGGACGTCGGCGAGCTCGAAGTACTCCACGAGCCGGTCGAACGGGAAGCGGCCCTGCGCGTACAGGCCCATGATCGCGGTGATCAGCTCCTCGCCGCGCCCGCTCCCGCCCAGCACGCCGACGACCCGCTTGCCCCACAGCGTGGACAGGTGGTCGAGCGCGAACTCCGCGCCCGCCGGCGCGCCGCCGATGAGGACGCAGGTGCCCAGCATCCCGACCGAGTCGGCGGCCTGCCGGACGACGTCGATCACCCCGGTGCACTCCAGCGCGAAGTCGGCGGGCCCGCCGCACAGGTCGTGGACGGCGTCGACGACGTCGTCCTTCGCGGCGTCGACGGTGTCGGTCGCGCCGAGCTCGCGCGCGAGGTCCAGCCGGGACGCGTGCCGGTCGACGGCGATGATCCGGGTCGCGGCCGAGTTCCGCGCGGCCATGATCGCGGCCAGCCCGACCGTGCCCACCCCGAAGACCACCAGTTGCGTCCCGGGCGACGGCCGGACGGTGTTGAAGACGGCGCCCGCGCCCGTGGACACCCCGCAGGCCAGCGGCCCCATCAGTTCGAGGGGCAGGTCCCGGGGCACGGGCACCAGCGCGGCCGCGGTGGTCAGCGAATGGGTCGCGAACGACGACTGCCCGAAGAAATGGCTGGACACGGGCTCGCCGCCGGGGCGGCGCAGCGCCGTCCCGCCGCCGTCGAGACGCCCGCCGCCGCACAGCGCCTCCGCGAGCCGCAGGCAGTACCGGGGCTCACCGGCCCGGCAGTTCCGGCACGCCGCGCACGACGGCCAGCCGATCACTACCGGGTCGCCCGCCGCGTAGCCGGTCACGCCGGGCCCGACCGCCGCGACGGTGCCCGCGCCCTCGTGGCCGAGGACGCCGGGCAGCGGGAACGGCAGGTCGCCGTGCCGGGCCAGCCCGTCGGTGTGGCAGATGCCGGTGGCCGTCAGCCGGACCAGGACCTCGCCGGGACCGGGGTCGTCCAGCTCCAGTTCCGTGAGGACGAACGGGCCGTCCCGCTCTTCGACTAGGGCCGCGGTGATCTGCAAGACGACTCCTTCGGTCTTCCCTGCCGCCCTATAGGGTCTGGGGGCGTGAGCCAACCGTACGTCCCTGCGCAAACGCCGCCCACCGGACAGCCGTCCGGCCTCAAAGACCTGTTCAACGGTGTCGGATACCTGCTGCGCGGCATCGCGTGGATGATGCGGCATCCCGCCCAGTGGCTGTTCGGGCTGATCCCCGCGCTGATCGTGCTGGCCGGCTATGTGACGGGCCTGGTCTTCCTGGCGTTCCAGATCGACGACCTCGCCGGATGGGTGACCTGGTTCGCCGACGACTGGTCGGGCACGGCGCGGACCTGGGCCCGGGCCGTCGCCGGAACCGCGATCTACGGGGCTTCGCTGTTCCTCGCCGTGCTCACGTTCACCGCCGTGACGCTGCTGGTCGGCGACCCGTTCTACGAGGCCATCGCGGTCCGCGTCGAGGAGTCGCAGGGCGGTGCGCCGCCGGAGCCGGACGTCCCGCTGCTCGTCCAGATCGGGCGGGCGATCAAGGACGCGGTGCTGCTCGGCGTCATCGCGGTGACGTTCGCCGTCGTGTTCTTCCTGTGCGGCTTCCTGCCGGTGATCGGGCAGACGGTCGTGCCCCTGGTCGCGGCGGTGGTGTCCGGCTACTTCCTGGCGGGCGAGCTGACGTCGGTCGCGCTGGAGCGGCGCGGGATCCGGCGCACCGAGCGGTTCGCGCGGCTGAAGGCCAACCGCCCGCTGGCCATCGGGTTCGGCGCCGCGACGTTCCTGGTCTTCCTCATCCCGCTGGGCGCCGTGCTGGCGATGCCGGGCGCGGTGGCGGGCGGAACGCTGCTGGCCAGGGAGCGTCTCGCGGGTCCGCCGCAGGCGAGAGAGGCACTGGTCACACCGGGCGACGGCGGATCGGCGTGGAACGACTGAGGCGTTGGAAAGATGTGTCCGGAGCGTGATTCCAGGCCGGAACCGAGCCGCTGATCTTCGCGTAACGTGTCCCGCATGTCCGATCAGGGGGAGCGCGGCGCGCGCTGGACCGACATGAGCGAGAGCGAGCCCGGCCGGGCCGGCCGCACCGAATTCTCGGACGAGCCCGCGCCGGCGCACGACGTCTGGGGCAAGGTCGAGACGCAGCCCCCGGCTGCGCGGGACGAGAGCCCGTGGGCCGCGGACGCGCAGGCTGAGGAGGGCGAGGAAGGCGGCGACGTGCAGGTCGCGCCCGCCCGGGAGGACGAGCCGCCGCACTGGGAAGGCTCGCTGTTCGACGAGGCCGACGGCGAGGACGACGGCGACGGCGACGACCGCTACACCCCGGCCGTCCCCACCGGCCACGGCCAACCCGCGAAGCCCGGCAAGCCGAGCAGCGGCAACTGGCAGATGCCCGAGTGGATGGCGGACGAGGCCGCCGCCGACGCCAAGCTCGGCGCGGCCGACAGGCCGCGGCGCGACGTCCTGGACGACGGCACCGGCCGGTCCCGCGTCGTGCTGATCGGCGGCGTGGTCCTGCTGGTGGCCGCGGTGGCCGCGGCCGGTGCCGTCTACTTCCTCAGGGGCGACGGCGAGCCCGCGAAGTCGGACTCGGGCGCCAACGCCGGACGGGCGGCGACGGCGGAGCAGTCGGAGGCCGCGCAGGTCGAGCTGCCGCCGGACAAGAGGCTCAAGGCGTTCCCCGGCAGCCCGAGCAGGATGCTGGGGCGGGTCGCGGACGTCCATTCGGGCCTGTCGTACCCGCGGCTGGCCGCGCCGTGGAAGGTTCCCACCAAGCGGAACAGGCTGGGCACGCCGGGATGGTCCGGGCAGCAGATCCTGGTGACGGAGAAGAACGGCGGCCGGCTCTGGTACGGCCAGCTGCTCACCGGCACGCTGCTGCCGAGCCTGCAGAGCGCCTACCAGGGGCCGGGCAGCATCAAGAACGTCGCCGGGCTCGTCGCGAAGGGGTTCGAGGCGCAGTACTACGGGTTCCCGCACCGGTCGGCGCCGCTGGCGTCGCAGCCGCTGAACGTGGACGGCCACCAGGGCTGGCTGATCGCCTCGTACCTCTCCTACAAGCGGGAGGGAGTCCGGGCGACCGGCGAGATCTACGCCACGGCGGTGATCGACACCGGCCGGCAGGCGCCCGCCGTGGTGTTCGTGTCCATGCCGAACACGCACAAGAGGATGTACCCGGACGTCAACGCGTTCTTCGCCGGGCTGAAGATCGCGCCCGGTGGACGGCCGGCGTCCTGACAGCCGAATGACGTTCTAATAGTCTTTGTCCCACTTCGAGGAGAGGTGGGGCGTCATGGCGATCGGGCTGACCGAGGAACACGAGGCGCTGGCGGCGTCCGTGCGCGGGTTCGCCGAGCGGAACATCACGTCGCGGACCGTCCGGGACGCCGATACCGGCTTCTGGCCCGCGCTCGCCGCGCAGGGGCTGCCCGGCCTGCACCTCCCCGAAGAAGCGGGAGGCCAGGGCTTCGGCCTCCTGGAACAGGCCGTCGCGGTGGAGGAACTAGGCCGTGCGATGGCGCCCGGCCCGTACACGCCGACCGTCCTGGCGTCCGCGATCCTGCGCTCTGCCGGTGCCGAGAAACTGCTGCCGGGCCTGGCGGACGGCTCGCGCAAGGCGGCGGTGGGCCTGTCCGGGAGCCTGGACGTGGACGGCTCCACAGTCTCCGGAACGGTGCAGCCCGTGCTGGGTGCGCCGCTGGCAGACCTCTTCCTGCTTCCGGCCGGGGAGCGTTGGGTCGTCCTAGAGCGGGACGACGT
Source organism: Actinomadura sp. 3N508 (assembly GCF_044326375.1). Classification (NCBI taxonomy): domain Bacteria; kingdom Bacillati; phylum Actinomycetota; class Actinomycetes; order Streptosporangiales; family Thermomonosporaceae; genus Actinomadura; species Actinomadura sp. 3N508. Next base: position 714,980 of record NZ_JBIRAX010000001.1, on the reverse strand, counting down.
CACCGTAGGGCCGCTGGAGTCTCTCGACATCACACGCCCTGTCGGGACGGTCACGGTCGACGGCGTGACCGTCGCAGATGAACGCTTCCTAAGCGGAGTGGACGCGCACGCGTTCGCCGTCGTGCTGCTGGGGGCCGAGGCATGTGGCGTCGCAGGACGCGCGCTGGACGACGCCGTCGCCTACGCAAAGCTCCGCGAACAGTTCGGCCGTCCGATCGGGCAGTTCCAAGGCGTCAAGCACAAATGCGCCCGGATGCTCATCGCCGTGGAGCGCGCCAGGGCTGCCGTATGGGACGCAGCCCGCGCCCTGGACGAGCCAGCAGAACAACGCGCCTACGCCGCCGGAGTCGCCGCGACCCTGGCCGCGGACGCCGCCGTCCTCTGCGCCGAAGGCAACATCCAGGTCCACGGCGGAATCGGCTACACCTACGAACACGACGCGCACCTTCTCTACCGGAGGGCATTGACGCTGCGTGCGCTGCTCGGGCGGGCGAGCAAGCACAGGGCGGACGTGGCCGCGCTCGCCATCGCGGGCGTCCGCCGCCCCATGAGCGTCGAGCTCGCCGAAGACGCCGAACCGCTCCGCGAGGAGATACGCGCCCGCGTCGCCGAGCTGGCCGCGATGGAGCCCCTCGACCAGCGCGCCGCGATGGCGGACGGCGGCTGGGTCACCCCTCACCTGCCGGAACCGTGGGGACGCGGCGCCGGGCCGCTGGAGCAGGTCGTCATCCAGCAGGAGCTGAAGGCGGCCGGGGTGCGGCCGGTGCCGCTGATGATCGCGGCGTGGGTCGTCCCGTCGCTGGTCCAGTACGGCACGCCCGAGCAGCAGGAACGGTTCCTGCCGCCGACGCTGCGCGGCGAGACCGTCTGGTGCCAGCTGTTCTCCGAGCCGGGCGCGGGCTCCGACCTCGCCGGGCTCAGGACACGCGCCGAACGCGCCGAAGGCGGCTGGACGATCACCGGCCAGAAGATCTGGACGTCCCTCGCCCGCGACGCGCACTGGGGAATCTGCATCGCCCGCACCGACCCCGGCCGACCCAAGCACGACGGCATCACCTATTTCCTCGTCGACATGAAATCGCCTGGCATCGACATCCGCCCGCTCCGCGAGTGCACCGGCGACGCCGTCTTCAACGAGGTGTTCCTGGACGGCGTGTTCGTGCCCGACGACCTCGTCGTCGGGCCCGTCGACGCGGGCTGGCGCGTCGCCCGCAACACCCTCGCCAACGAGCGCGTCGGCCTGACCAGCACGTTCCAGCTCGGCGGCGACCTGCCGAAGCTCCTCGACCTCGCCGCCGAGCTGGGCCTGGACGGCGACCCGGTCGTCCGCGACGGCCTCGGCCGCCTCGCCTGCGACGAGCACGCCTTCGCGCTCCTCGGCCTCCGCGCCACCCTCAAGCAGCTCTCCGGGATCGACCCGGGCGCGACGGCGAACGTCCGGAAGCTGGTGGCGATGGAACACGGCCAGCAGGTCACCGAGTTCGGGTTCACGCTGCTCGGCGAGGACGGCGCGCTGACCGGCGGCTGGCACGAGCCGCTGCGCGCCCGCTGGACCCGGTACCTCCTCGCGTCGCGCGCCATGACGATCGGCGGCGGAACCACCGAGGTCAACCTGAACGTCATCGGCGAACGCATCCTGGGGCTGCCCCGCGATCCGGAGCCTGCGCGGTTGCCGGGGGGCGTGGGGGGTCGTCCCCCCACAGGGAACAGGTGAGGTAGCGTCCAGGCGCACATGACGGCGGAGCGGACGCGGCACCTGGTGGCCGCGCTGACCGGGCTGGGGCTCGGGCTGGCGGCGCTGGGGCCGGGGCTCGCGCCCGGTTTCGTGCTGTCCTACGACATGGTGTTCGTGCCCGATCCGGCGTTCACCCGCATGACGTTCGGGCTGACCGGGGTCGTGCCGCGGCATGTCCCGAGCGACGTGTTCATGACCGCGCTCGGCACCGTCCTCCCGGCGGATCTGGCGCAGAAGCTGATCCTGCTGGCGATCTTCGTGATGGCGTGCACGTCGGCGGCGTCGCTGGTGCCGTCCCGGCGGCTGCCGCCGCGCCTGGCCGCCGGGGTCTGCTACGCCTGGAACCCGTTCGTCGCGGAACGGCTGCTGCTCGGCCAATGGGCGCTGCTCCTCGGCTACGCGGCCCTGCCGTGGGTGGTCGCCGCCGCGTCCCGGCTGGACGAGCCGCGCGGCGGCCGCCGCCTCGTCCGAGCCCTGATACCCGCCGCCATCGGCGGTTTCGCCGCTCTCATGATCGCCGCCCTCACGGCGTTGACCGTCGCTCTGGTGACGGGCCGTGCCCGCAATGCCGTCCAGGTGATCGGGGCCGTCGCGGTGCTGAGCCTTCCGTGGCTGGTGCCGGGCCTGCTCCGGCCCGCCGGGCTACCGGCGGACGGGACGATGGCCGTCGACCTGTTCGCCGCCCGCGCGGACACCCCGTTCGGCACGCTCGGGAGCCTGCTCGCGCTCGGCGGCGTGTGGAACGGCGAGACCGTCCCGGCCGGATACGGGTCGCCGGTGACGGCGACGATCTGGCTGGCCGTCGTGGCCGGCGCGCTCGCCGCCTACTGGAAATGGTGCCGGGAGCCGCGCTGGAGGCGTGGCGCCGCCGCGGCGGCGGCCGCCGGGTTCGTGGTGGCGGGGCTGGGCGCGGTCGCCGCGCCGGTGCTGGAGTGGATGATCGGGCTGTGGCCCGGGTTCGCCGTCTTCCGGGACGGCCAGCAGTTCGTGGCGCCGCTCGCGGTCGTGATCGCGGCCGGTCTCGGCGTCGCGGCCGACCGGGCGGCCGAGGCGCGGTGGACGGGAGCCGCCGCCGGGACGATCGCCGTGCCGGTGGTCCTCCTGCCGACGCTGGCATGGGGCGCGGCGGGCGATTTGCGGGCTGTCCGCTATCCCGATGATTGGCAACAGGCCCGACGAATCATCCATGCGGACCCGGTGGCCGGGGACGTGCTCGTGCTGCCGTGGGCGTCCTATCGCAGCTACGCGTGGAATCACGGCCGCCGCGTCCTCGACCCGCTGCCGCGGTTCCTGCACCGGAAAGTCGTCGTGAACGATGCCGTCACCGTGGGCGACTTGACGATCCCTGCCGAAGATCCGCGCGCCGTCGAGCTGGGACCGGCCGCCAGAGCGGGAACCCCACCTGCGGATACGCTGCGTGACCAGGGCATCCGCTATGTCGTGGTGGACGCCGAGCCGGCCGCCAACCGTCCGTCTGGTCCGGCCGTCGAGGTGCTGCGGGGCCGTGACCTGGCCGTCTACCGGATCGACGGGAGCGGTGCCGCGCCGGGGGACGAGGTTCCGGTCGTGGCCGTAGTTGTTGCCTGGATTGTCACGAGTGTGGTGGTCATCTGGTCAATTCCGCCCTCCGGTATTACTCTGAGCGCTCCGTTACTCGGGAGTATCAACCCCCGCGGTTCGAGACGAAGGACTCCCTGATGCGCATCGTCATCTCTGCCCTGATCGGCATCCTGGTGGCCGCCGGAGCATCGTTCGGCACCGTCCAGCTGGTGAACGCCTCCCAGGACGATCCCGTCGTGAAGCCGCTGTACAACTACGGCGCCCGCTGACGTGTAGGCCCTGATGGGCACCTCACCTGACGGCCCCGCCGTCCTGGAGATCGTCATTCCCGCGTACAACGAGGCGGGCCGGCTTCCGGCCGGCCTCGGCCTGCTCTCCGCCAAGCTCGCCGGGTTCCCGGTGCGCTCCGAGATCATCGTCGTCGACAACGCCAGCACCGACGGCACGGACGAGATCGTCCTGGCGTGGGAGGCGAAGCCCGTTCCCGTCCGGCTGGTGCGGTGCCGGCGGCGGGGCAAGGGAGCCGCGGTCCGGGCGGGTCTGCTGGCCACGAGCGCCCCGTACGTGGGATTCATGGACGCCGATATGGCGACAGACCTCGCGGCGCTGGACGAAGCCATCGTCCTGCTGCGCGCGGGCCGCCCGGTCGTGGTCGGGTCAAGGCGCCACGGTCGGTCGGTCGTCGAGGGATACTCGCTGCCGGTCAGGCGGCTCGGCGCGATCACCTTCAACCGGGCCGTCCGGGATCTGGCGGGCGGCATCGCCGACACGCAGTGCGGGTTCAAGTTCTTCGACGGGCAGCTGGCACGGGCCGCCGCCGCCGATCTGCGCACGGAGGGGTTCGCGTTCGACGTCGAACTCCTCGGCCACTGCGTCCGGCGGGGAGCGTCCGTGACGGACATTCCGGTGGTGTGGCGTGACCGTCCCGGCTCGACGTTCTCCGTGCGGCGGCATTCCGTGCAATGCCTCCTCGACCTGGCCCGCGTCCGCGGTCGCGTGAACCGCACCCCCGCCGTTCCGGTTGCGGTTCCGGTTTCGATGCCGGTGACCGGCCCGGTGGCGCCGACCGTCAAGCCGGGATGAGCGGGAGCCCAGCGGACCCCGATGGAACTCCCGTGACCCTTCGGCTGGCCGTCGTCAACTGGCGGGACCCGTGGCATCCCGCCACGGGCGGGGCAGAACGCTACGCCTGGGAGATGGCACGCCGATTCGCCGGGGCCGGTGCCCACGTCCAGTACGTGACGTGCAGGGCGCGCGGGCAGAAACGCAGGAACCGGGTCGAGGGCGTCGATTTCGTGCGCCTCGGCGGCCGGTTCACCGTGTATCCGCTCGTCCTGCTGTGGATGCTGGCGCGCCGGTTCCGGCGGAACGGTTCGTTCGACGCGGTCATCGACTGCCAGAACGGCATCCCGTTCTTCACGCCGTGGGTGCTGCCCCGCCGCGTACCGGTGTTCTGCGTCGTCCACCATGTGCACGACGCTCAGTTCGGCTTGTTCTTCCCGGCGTGGCTGGCCCGGATCGGACGGTTTCTGGAGGGCCCGGTGAGCCGCTGGACGTACCGGCGTCATGCGCTCGTGGTCGTCTCACCGTCCACCTTGTGCGCTGTAAGGGAACGTCTCGCCTGGACCGGACGCACCCATGTCGTGCCCAACGGCACAGTGGTCGCCGAACCCATCGGCGTGGTGTCGGAACCCGCCGGCAGCCCGGATCTGGTGTGCGTGACACGGCTCGTCCCGCACAAACGGTTGGACATACTGCTCGACGTCGCGCAACGGCTCGCGGAGACCCGCCCCCGCCTGAAACTCCATGTCATCGGTGAAGGGCAAGAGGCACCCGCGCTGAGATCCGGGATCGCCGCCCGGGGCCTGGACGGCGTCGTCATCGCGCACGGCTACGTGGACGAGGAGACCAAGGCGGCGCTGGTCGCCCGCGCCGACCTGCATCTGAGCACGTCGCAGGGCGAAGGGTGGGGGCTCAGCGTGATCGAGGCCGCCGCGCTCGGCGTCCCGACCGTGGCCTCCGACGTCGACGGCCTGCGCGACGCCGTCCGCGACGAGATCACCGGATGGCTCGTCCGCGACGGCGAAGTCCACGCGGACGTGGTCGAACGGGCGCTCAAGGAACTCGACGACCCCGACCGCCGCGCCGAGGTCGCCGCCGCCTGCCGCGCCTGGGCGGGCGAGTTCGACTGGGCGCGCTCGGCCGCCCGGATGCGCGACCTCGTCACCGCCGCCGTCCGGGACCGCCGCGGGCGCGGGTGAAGGAGAGCATGGCGGACGGTCCGGACGCGGATGCCGGCGAACGGCTCCAGGAACGGCTGCGGGACGGGCTGCGCGTCCTCGCGTGCTGCCTGACGCTGACCGCGCTGGCGTTCGGCACGCGCCCCGGGTCGATCCTCGCCGACACCAAGATCGACATGGCGGTGAACCCGCTCGGGTTCCTCGGCCGGGCGCTGCACCTGTGGGACCCGGAGCAGTTCGGCCAGCTCCAGAACCAGGCCGTCGGCTACCTGTTCCCGATGGGCCCGTTCTTCGCGTTCGGCGACCTGATCGGGATGCCCGCGTGGATCACGCAGCGGTTCTGGCTGTCGCTGCTGATGTGCCTGGCCTTCACCGGCATGTGGCGCCTGGCCGGACGCCTCGGCGTCGGCCGCCCCTGGACGCGCCTGTTCGGGGCGATGGCCTACGCGCTCGCCCCCAACGGGCTGGCGACGCTCGGGCAGATCTCGTCGGAGTACCTGCCGGTCGCGATGCTGCCGTGGATCGTCCTGCCGCTGGTCAGCGCGGCGGCGGGGGAGACCGGGCGGATCCGGGCGGCGGCCCGGTCGGGGCTGGCGATCGCGTGCTGCGGCGGCATCAACGCGACCGCGACCGTCGCCGTCCTGGTCGTCCCGGTCGTGTACGTGGTGACGCGTCCGCGCGGCTCGTTCCGGCTGCGGACGCTCACCTGGTGGTCGGCCGCGGCGGGCGCGGCGGCGGCCTGGTGGCTGGTACCGCTGCTGCTCACCGGGACCTACGGGTTCTCGTGGCTGACCTACACCGAGAAGGCGGAGACGACGACCGGCCCGACCGGCCTGATCAACGTGCTGCGCGGCGCCGAACGCTGGGTCAACTACCTGGTCGTGGACGGCCAGGTGTGGTGGCCGGTCGGGCATGCCCTGTCCGTCAACCCGGTGCCGATCGTCTGCACGGGCGTGGTCGCCGCGCTCGGCCTCGCGGGCCTGCTCGGCGGACGGCGGCTCCCGGAACGGTCGTTCCTGCTGCTCACCCTGCTGGCCGGGCTGGCGATCGTCTCCATGGGGCACCTCAGCGACATCCCCGGCCCGTTCGCCGCGCAGCTGCGCGACCTGCTGAACGGACCGCTCGCGCCGATCCGGAACCTGCACAAGTTCGACGCGGTCGTCCGGCTGCCGCTGGCGCTGGGCCTCGCCCACCTGCTCGGCACGGTCACCCGCCCGGCGCTCGGCGGATCGGTGAGAGCGCTGGTCAGCCTGCCCGTGGCCGCCGCCGTCGCGATCGGCGGCATCGGCGTCACGGCCACCTCGCACGGGCTCTCCGGGCCCGGCGAGTTCAGGGACGTGCCCGGGTACTGGCGGGACGCGGCGTCGTGGATCAACGAGCGGGCCGGGCGGCAGGGCGTGCTCGCCGTCCCCGGCGCGCCGTTCGGCGAATACCTGTGGGGCCGTCCGATGGACGACATCGTCCAGCCGCTGCTGACCGCGCGGTGGGGCGTCCGGCAGCTCGTCCCGGCCGGGTCGCCCGGCTACACCAGGGCCCTGGACGCGATCGACCAGCAGGTCAGATCGGGCCAGGGGTCGCCGGGGCTGAGCGCGTTCCTCGGCCGGATGGGCGTCCGGTACCTGCTGGTCCGCAACGACCTGCGGCGGGAGACGCTGCGCGGCGCCTGGCCCGCCCGCCTCCACCAGGCGCTGGCCGGCTCGCCCGGCCTGAGCAGGGCCGCCGCGTTCGGCGAGCCGGTGGGCGGCGACGCGGAGGACGCCGTGTCTGCCGTCGACCAGAGGCGCCCCGCGCTGGAGGTGTACGAGGTCGAGGCCGCGGCGGGCGTCGCGAGCCTCGCCGACGCTACCGATCCCGTCCGTGTGTACGGCGGACCGGAATCGCTGCTGACCATGGCCGACGACGGCGCGCTGCCCGCCGGTCCGGTCCTCCTGGACGATGACGCCTCCGACCTCAAGGGCACCCCCGTCGTCACCGACTCGCCCCGGCTGCTCCGCCGCAACTTCGGCGAACTGCACCAGACCTCCCAGACGCTGACCGCCGCGCGCCGCGACGAGGCCGGTGACGTCCTGGACGAACGCTGGAAGCGGTACGCCACGCACGTCACCTATGGCGGGGGCGTCCGCGATGTCACGGCGTCCACGTCGGCGGCCGGTGACGACGTGGTCCCGCTGCTCCGCGAGCCCGGCGCGACCCCGTTCGCCGCGTTCGACGGCAACCCGTTCACCGCCTGGGAGACGGGCGGCTGGCGCGGCCCGATCGGGGAGTGGCTGCGCGTCGACTTCGACGGCCCCCGGGACGTGCGGGGCCTGACCGCCGCCTTCGCCGGGAACGCGTCGAACGGCCCGCCCGTCTCGCGCGTAGCGGTCGAGACCGAGCGCGGGAGACTCGAACAGGACGTTCAGAAGACGACCGCGGCCCAGCCGCTCCGCGCCCCCGCCGGCCCGACGCGCTGGCTGCGCCTGCGCATCACCCACCTGGCGTCCAAGCCCGTCCTGCCGGACTTCGCGAAGGCGGCGGTGGCGGAGCTGTCGATCAGCGGCGTGACCCCGACGCGCACGTACACGCTCCCCGCGCCCACCGGCGTCAACGGCCCGGCCACCTATGTGATGAGCCGGACGCCCGGCGCGATGGACGCGTGCATGAAGGGCAGCAGCCGCTGGGTGTGCCGGCCGTCCCTGGGCTCCTCCGACGAGGAGGGCGCCGGGTTCGACCGGACGTTCACCTCCGCCACCTCCACGCCCGTGAAAGCGCCCGTGACGGGGACGGCGACCCTGACCAGCCGCCCGCTGATCGAGCGGTTCACGGCCGTGCGGGGCCAGCCGTCCGTCGCGGCGAGTTCGACGCTGTCCGGCCACCCGGCCGACCAGGCGAGATCCGGCTTCGACGGCGATCCGGCGACGTCCTGGATCGCGGGCGGCGGCGATCCGGCGCCGAAGTACAGCGTCCGGTGGAAGGGCCCGAAGCGGCTGCCGGCGATCACGGTGCAGCGCCCGCCCGGCGCGGCGGGCCCGGTCCGGATCCGGGTCACGGGCGCCGGCGGCCAGACCCGCGAAGGGATGACGGACGACCGCGGCAGGCTGTCGTTCGCCCCGATGATCACCGACCGGCTGACGCTCACCTTCTTCCGGGAGGGCCGCGTCCAGCCGATCCAGGTGTCCGACCTCGTCGTCCCCGGCGTGAAACCGATGCCGGACGTGCGGACGTCCCCGCTCCGCCTGGCCTGCGGCTTCGGCCCGAAGCTCCGGATCGGGACGGCCGAGGTCCCGACGAGGGCCGAGGGCACGTTCGGCGATCTGCTCGCGGGCAACTCGGTCCGCTTCACCGCCTGCACGCAGGCGACGCTGCGACCCGGCGAGAACCACCTCACGTCAGCGCCGTTCGACCCGTACCGCGTCGACACCGTGACCATCGGCACCAAGCCGGGCGCGCGGGGCTCCGCCGCCACCCAGCCCCAGCCGGTGAAGGTGACCAGCTGGAACGCGAGCTCCCGCCGCCTGAAGGTGGACGCCTCGAAGACCTCGTTCCTCACCGTGAACGAGAACCACAACACCGGCTGGCGCGCCACGATCGCCGGCACCGAGCTGCGGCCCGTCCGGCTGGACGGATGGAAGCAGGGCTGGATCGTCCCGGCGGGGACCAGCGGCGACGTCGAGCTGACCTACCTCCCCGACAGGGCGCAGCACATCGCCGTGATCGCGGGACTGAGCCTGCTCCTCCTCCTGCTTCTCGTAGCGGCCCGCCCCCGGAAACCGAGAAAACGAGAAGAACGCCGCACTCCCGCCCCTGGAAAGGGCTGGCCCGCATGGGCGGCCATCGGTCTGGCCGCCGCACTGGGCGGATGGACAGCCGGAGCCCCCGGCCTGGCCGTAACCGTCACCATCGCAGCCATTTCCGTCTGGGCCCGCACCCGCCCCACATCCCTCGCCGCCCGCACGATCGCGTCCCCGTGGACGGCCGCCACCGCGATGCTCGCCGGGACGGGCTGCCTGGCCGCCGGGGCATGGCTGAACGCGATGGGAAACCCGTCCGCGCCGTCCGGGCTCCTGGGCGACATCGCGCCGCAGCTCCTCGGGCTGGCCGTCGCCGGACGCATCGCGGCCGAGCTGTGGCACCCCGAACCGTCCGCCACCGGCTCCACCGGAGGGATCGCGCTCAGCTGGGCCGCGCCGGAGCAGGAACCGGACGAGCACGGCCACGGCCACGACCACCCCGCCGAGCCACCCACTGACTCGGCCGTTCGACCAGGTAGTAGCTCAGCGTCGCCACTGCGATGGTCGCCGCCGCCATCAGCGGCAGATCCGTCGCGACGTTCCCCCGGAAGCCGCGGTCCATCGCGGCGTACCAGCTGACGATGATCAGCGACTGCCACAGGAACAGGCCATAGGAGATCCGGCCGAGGAACCGCATCATCCGGTTTCCGAGCACCGCGCCGAAGACCGGATGGTCCGGCGGGGCGAGCGCGACCGGGGCGACCAGCGCCGCCGCGCACAGCCCGTGCACGATCATGTGGAGCGCGGACGTCCAGGCCGAGTCGGAGTACTGGAGGCCGATCGGACCCGTCGCGGGCGTGGCCGACACCACGTACAGCATCGCCGCCGCGACCCAGCACGCCGCCCACGAGTCGGACACGGCCCGGCACATCGCCGCGACGGGACGGCGCTCGTCCAGCCGCGCCCAGACCGTCACCACCGCGAGGGCCATCCCGACCGCGAACCAGACGAAGAACCGCGGCAGCCACAGCCCCATCTGCGAATGCCATTGCGGGACGAACATGAACACCGTGTAGACCAGCGAGATCCCCGCATACGCGCCGATCCCCGCCAGGAGCCGCTTGGCCCGCACCCCGACGTCATCACTCCCGGCCCGCCGCGCCCACCACGCCAGGACGGCCGCCGTGAACGGCAGCGTGACGTACCAGGCGACCTCGACCACCAGGCTCCACAGCTGCCCGAGATGCGCCGGACCCAGGCCGCTGTTCCACCACGGGTCGGGCACGTAGGTCTGCGTGAGCGTGAGCAGGGTGCCCCAGGTGAGCGGGTCGTCGATGTGGTCCCGTCCCGCCGTGAGCATGAAGACCACGACCACGACCCACAGCGCGGGCATGATGCGGAAGAACCGCTTCCACAGATATTCACCCACCCGCGGCGTGGGCCCACCACCCAGCACGGCGGCCGCCCACGGCCGGTACAGCAAAAGCCCCGACAGGATGAAGAAGATGGGCACGCCGACCTGGCCGCCGTTGAACAGCCACCGCGCCCCGGCCGGATTGCTGATGGAACCCGCCGCGCTCGCCACGTGGAACACCAGCACGCCCAGCGCCGCGACCGCCCTGATCCCGTCCAGCGTGTGCTGGCGCCCGGAGATCTGCGGCGCCGGGGACATGGCCACCTCACATTCGGACGGGGGTGACGCGGATCTTACCGGCCGGTATGCGAAACGGTAAGGTGCCGGACACGGTCCCGCCGGTCGGTCGGCGGCGGCCCCCCGGAGGTGTTCATGCGGCGACAGGCCGGCCTGATCCTGATCGGCGTGGGGGCCTTCTTCCTCGCGCTCGCACCGCTGGTCCGCTTCTACGTGGCCGACCGGGTGATCGTGGCGCCGCCGAACCGCTACGAGGTGACGCAGCTGGAGTCGAAGAACTCCACCTACTTCGACCAGGCCCAGCTCAAGCTCAAGACCGGCGTCACGCTCCTGGCCAAGAACACGGTGCGCGGCGACGTCCGGGCGAACGGGAACGACAACGACATCGCGGTCTGGGACTCCACCACGAACCTTTACGACACCGCCGTCCCGGACAAGCCCATCGAGATCCAGAGCTACCGGATCGCCTTCGACCGCAGGACGTCCAGGCTGGTCAACTGCTGCGGCTCTCACGTCGACGGCGACGGCGGCGTGCGGATGTCGGGATACGGCCTGCTGTTCCCCGTCGCGAACGTACAGAAGCGCGACTACCCCTTCTACGACATGACGACGAAGCAGACGGCGCCGATGCGGTTCAACGCCGTCGAAGAGGTCCACGGCCTCACCACGTACCGCTTCACGCAGGCCGTTCCCCTGACCAAGACCGAAGCGATCGACGTCAGGATGCCCGCCAAGATGCTGGGCCTCCCGGCGAACGCCGGAGCGCAGAGGGTCGACCGCTATGCCGAGGCCTACAACACCGTCTGGGTGGATCCGCGCACCGGCATCCCCGTCAAGCACCGCAAGAACGTCCGCAGCACCCTCCGCACCCCGGACGGCAAGGGCTCGATGATCATCGCGCAGGCGGACCTGATCACCGTCGGCAAGGACCAGCGGAGCCTGGTCGACGGCGCCAACGGCAAAGCGCTGCAGATCGACGCCGTGCGCACCTACATCCCCGGCGCCGCGATCCTCCTCGGCCTGGCCCTCCTGGCCGCCGGCGCCTACACGGCCCTCACCCGCCCCGGCGGCGACTCTCCACCTCCCGCACCCCCACGCCGCCCCGACGGCAAGTTCGGCGACGACCCGCACTGATACCTGTTCTAGAGGAGTACCCGAAGCAGCACAGCCACGCCTTCTGCAACTAGAACCTGTTGCAGTTTTCCGCTTCGCGACCTAGGGTCGGTGATGTGCGGACACGAGTCACCGAACTATTCGGCATCGAGTACCCGATCTTCGCGTTCAGTCATTGCCGCGACGTGGTCGCGGCGGTGAGCCGCGCCGGCGGCATGGGCGTCCTCGGCGCCCTGCACTTCACCCCCGAGGAACTCGAACTCGAGCTCAAGTGGATCGACGAGCACGTCGGCGGCAAGCCCTACGGCGTGGACGTCGTCATGCCCGCCAAGTACGAGGGCGCCGACCTGGGCGACGCCGAGGAACTGCTCGGCAAGCTCCAGGGCATGATCCCCGCCGAGCACAAGCGGTTCCTGGAAGACCTCCTCGCCGACCACGGCGTCGACCCACCCACCGAAAAGGCGGGCAAGGCCCTCCTGGGCTGGACGGACGTAACAGCCCGCCCCCAGGTCGAGGTGGCGCTCAAACACCCCATCGCGCTACTCGCCAACGCCCTCGGCCCACCCCCGGCGGACGTCGTCGAGGAGGCGCACCGCCATGGCGTCAAGGTCGCGGGCCTGGCGTCCAACGCCCGGCACGCCCGCAAACAGGTGGACGTCGGCGTCGACATCATCGTCGCGCAGGGCACCGAAGCGGGCGGCCACACCGGCGACGTCGCCACGATGGTCCTGATCCCCGAGGTCGTGGACGCCGTGGGCGACGACACGATCGTCCTGGCCGCGGGCGGCATAGGCCGCGGCCGCCAGATGGCCGCGGGCATGGCCTTGGGCGCCGACGGCGTCTGGACGGGCTCGATCTGGCTCACGGTGGACGAGGCCGACACCCCGGAACGCGCCCTCCCGAAACTCCTCAGCGCCACGTCCCGCGACACCGTCCGCTCCCGAGCCTGGACGGGCAAACCGGCCCGCTTCCTCAAAACCGCCTGGACGGAAGCCTGGGAGAGCGAGAAGTCCCCGGGCTACCTCCCGATGCCCATGCAGTTCATGCTGATCGCCGACGCCCTGCCCCGCATAGCCCGCTCCGGCGACGGCGAACTGGTCACCTTCCCGGTAGGCCAGATAGTCGGCTCAATGAACCAGGTAAAACCGGCAGCCCAGGTCATCTACGACCTGATCGAAGAATACGTAGAAGCAATAGACCGCCTGAACACCATCACCACCCAAGACTGACCGCCCCGCCTATGGCGGTGGAGCGGCCTCGCCGAGGATTTCGGCATGACCCAGGGTGCGGCCTGACTGGAATGCGGTGGTGAAGGCGTCGTCGCCGAGCATCGTTCGGGTTGCTGTGAGGATGCGGGCGCCGTCTGGGGTTTCGGTGGGGCGGATTGTTGCTGCTGCGCCTAGCAGGCGTGCGGCGCGGGCGCCTTGGCCGGCCAGGATCTGCGCGCCGGCAAGGCCCTCCAGGGCGGCGGCGGTTGCGGCGGTGTCGTTGGCTTGTTGCGCGGCGGTCAGGGCGTTCAGGTGGTGGGCGGTGGCGGTCTCGGCCAGGGTCTCGCCTAGCCAGAGGCCGGGGTGGCCGGTGCGGCCGCGTTCTATTCGGTACCAGGCGAGTGCTGCCGTCAGGCGTAGTGCGAGCTTTGTGTCGTGGCGGCGGCCTGCGCTCTCCAGGGCGCGGCGCAGGTTGGCGGTTTCGGTGTCCAGGCGGGCCAGCCAGTGTTGGCGGGCGGGGCCGGTGCGGTACGCCTCGGCGCATTCGGCTAGCAGGACGTAGTACTCGTCGCGGCGTTGCTCGGTGTCGTCTTGTTCGCCTGCCTCGCGCAGGCGCTCCTGGGCGTAGGCCGCCACCGATTCCAGGAGGCGGTAGCGGACGCCGCCGGGGCCGTCCGAGGCCATGACCAGCGAGTTGTCCACCAGCCGGATGATCACGTCCATGACCTCTGCGGCGTCCACGCCGTTGCCTGAGGCGGTCTGCTCGGCCGCTTCGAGCGTGCAGCCGCCTGGATGCGCGGACAGGCGGCGCAGGACGGCGCGTTCGGTGTCGTCGAGCGGCTCCCAGCTCCAGTCGATGGCGGCGCGGAGGGTGCGCTGGCGCCAGGGCGCGTCGCGGTGCGGTGATCGCAGTAGCCGGAAGCGGTCGTCCAGGCGGGCGGCCAGCGTTTCGGTGCCGAGGGCGCGGACGCGGGCCGCCGCCAGTTCCAAGGCCAGCGGTATGCCGTCCAGGCGGCGGCAGATGGCGGCCACGGCTGCGGAGTTCGTGGAGTCGAGTGTGAAACCGGGGGCGGTGGCCGTTGCGCGGGTGGTGAACAACTGGATCGAGGCTGTGTTCGCAAGGACGGCGGGGTCGTTCTCGTCCGGGTGCGGGACTTCTAGTGGTGGGACGGTGAACAGTTGCTCGCCGGGGATGCCTAGCGGTTCCCGTCCGGTGGCGAGGATGCGCAGTTCCGGGCCTGTTTTCAGGAGCAGCGCGGCGAGTTCGGCTACCGGTTCGGCCACGTGCTCGCAGTTGTCCAGGATGAGGAGGGCCCGGCGGTCGCCGAGTTGTTCCGCCGGGGTGTCCTGGCGCAGGCCTACGACCTCGGCCACGACCTCGGAGACCTTGTCCGCCGAGACGGTTCCGCGGGGCAGTTCGGCCAGCTCGATCAGGAAGACGCCGTCCGGGTGGGTGTCGCGGAGCCGTCGCGCCGCCTCCAGGGCCAGGGTGGTCTTGCCTACGCCTGCCGGGCCGGTGAGCGTTACCAGCCTTGTCTGTTCTATGTGTGCGACGACCTCGTCCAGCGTGGTGGAGCGGCCGATCAGGTCGGTGAGCGGTTCCGGCAGGTTCGAGCGTGGGGGCGGTGCGGGGGTGGGCGCTTGCAGGTGCGGGTCCTGCCGGAGGATCGCCTGGTGCAGGTCGGCGAGTGCGGGGCCTGGGTCCAGGCCCAGTTCGTCGCGCAGGCGGTCGCGCAGGCGGCGGTGGTGGTCCAGGGCCTCGTGCTGGCGGCCCGAACGGTAGAGGGCCAGCATCAGTGCGGCGGCCACGCGTTCGCGGAGTGGATGCCGGTCGGCCAGGTCGGTCAGTTCGGCGACCAGGGCGTGGTGTTCGCCCAGCGCCAGGCGGGCGTCTGCCAGGTCTTCCAGTGCGGTCAGGCGTTGCTCGTCCAGGCGGGTGGCGGGGCCGCGGGCGAAGTCTTCGTCGGCGAAGTCCGCGAAGGGGGCGCCGCGCCAGAGCGTCAGGGCGTTGGTGAGCAGGGACGCCTTGGCGGCGGGGCCGGTGGTGCCGTGTGCGCGGGCGACGGCCGTTTGGAAGTGTCGCGCGTCCACGTTCTCGGACGTGAGGCCGTAGCCGGGCGGCTCGGATCGGATCAGGGCGCGGCCGCCGTCCTCCACGTCGAGGGCCCGGCGCAGTTGCGAGACCTTGGCGCGCAGCGCGGCGGCGGGATTGCCCGGTGGCTCGTCGCCCCACAGGTCCTGGATCAGGCGGCCGGACGACACCGGGCGCCCGCCCGCGGCCAGCAGCGCCGACAGCAGCAGGCGCACCTTCAGCTCCGGGATCGGAACCGGGCGCCCGTCGTCCGTCCTGACCTCCAGCGGGCCCAGCACCCCGAAGCGCATGGCCCCCACCGTAGCCGGACCATAACCCGGTCCGAACCCCTCCATAACGCCCTGGCCGCACGGTGGACGCATCGGTTCTCGATCAGCGAAAGAGGCGACCGAACCATGTCGACCATCGAGTCCGCCGCCGTCGCGGCACGGGCCGGGACGCGGGAATGGGCAGGGCTGGCCGTGCTCGCCCTGGCCACCCTGCTGCTCGCCCTGGACAACACCGTCCTGTTCCTCGCCCTCCCGCACCTCGGCGAGGACCTGCGCCCCGGTCCCACCGAACTGCTCTGGATCATGGACGTCTACGGCTTCATGATCGCGGGCTTCCTCGTCACGATGGGCGCGCTCGGCGACCGGATCGGACGCCGCAGGCTGCTGATCTACGGAGCGGCGGCGTTCGGCGCGGCCTCCGTGCTCGCCGCCTACGCCAACGGCCCCGTCATGCTGATCGTCGCGCGGGCGCTGCTGGGCGTCACCGGCGCGGCCCTCATGCCGTCCGCGCTGGCCCTGATCACCACGATGTTCCAGGACGCCCGGCAGCGCGCCGCGGCCATCGGCGTGTTCACCGCCTGCTTCATGGGCGGCGGCGCGCTCGGGCCGGTCATCGGGGGCGCGCTGCTCGAACGCTACTGGTGGGGTTCAGTCTTCCTTCTCAGCGTCCCCGTCATGATCGTGCTGCTGATCACCGCGCCGCTGCTGCTCCCCGAGACCCGCGCCGCCGGCGCGGGACGTCTCGACCTCCCCAGCGTGCCGCTGTTCCTGGCCGCCGCCCTGCCCGCCGTCTACGCCCTCAAGGAACTCGCGAAGGACCCCGCGCGCCCGTGGGCGTACGGCGCGGCGGCGGTCGCGGTCGTGTTCGGGATCCTGTTCGTGCGACGCCAGCGCGCCCTGGCCGATCCGCTCCTGGACCTGCGCCTGCTGCGCAGCCGGACGTTCAGCGCCGCCCTGGGGATCCTGCTGGCGGGAATGATCATCCAGGGCGGGCTCTACCTGTTCATCAGCCAGTACCTGCAGATGATCGAGGGGCTGTCGCCGCTGCGCGCGGGGCTGTGGCTCGCCGTTCCCGCGCTGGCGCTGGTCGCGGGCTCGCTCCTGTCCCCGATCATCGCGCGCCGGCTGCGGCCCGGCACGGTGATCGCGGCCGGGCTGGTCCCGGCGGCGGCCGGCTTCCTGACGGCGACGTGGGCGGGGGACACCGTCGTCCTGATGATCGGTGTCACGGTGGGCTTCCTCGGGATGGCCCCCATCGGCGCCCTCGGCATCTCCCTCATCGCCGGGTCGGCCCCGCCGGAGCGCGCCGGGGCCGCGTCCGCGATGGCCGAGACGTCCGGCGAGTTCGGCATCGCCTTCGGGGTGGCCGCGATGGGCAGCCTCGGCACCGCGGTGTTCAGCGCCGTGATCTCGGCACCGGCGGACGCCCCGCCGTCCGCGCGGGAGTCGATCGGCGAGGCCGCCACCGCGGCCGAGCAGCTCCCGCCCGCCTCCGCCGCCGCCCTCCTGGACAGCGCCCGGGACGCGTTCCTCGCCGGGCTCGGTGTCGTGGGAACGGTCAGCGCGGTCCTGCTGGTCGGGCTCGCCGTGCTGTCCGCGTGGCTGCTGCGCGGGCTGCCGCCCATCGGCGCCGAAGCCGGGTCTCCGGCGGAGGCCGAGGTCACCCGCCCCGATGAAGAGGTCACGCGCCCCGGTAAAGAGGCGCCCGCTTCTCCTTGAAGGCGCGGGAGCCCTCCTTGGCGTCCTCCGACCCGATGACGGGCCAGCCGATCTCGTCGGAGATCTTGAGGGCCTCCTCCTCGGAGAGGTGCTCGGTCTCGCGGTAGGTGCGGAGGATGCCCTGGACGGCGAGCGGCCCGCAGGCGGCGATCTGGCCGGCGAGCTCGCGGGCGGCGGCCAGCGCCGTCCCGGTCGGGACGATCTTGTTGATGAGCCCCATGGCCAGGGCTTCGGCGGGGGTGACCGCGCGGGCGGTGAGGAGGATGTCCATCGCGTTGGCGTAGCCGATCTGGCGGGGGAGGCGGATGGCGGAGCCGCCCATGGGGAACAGCCCGCGCTTCGCCTCGTACAGCCCGAGGGTCGCGTCCTCGGCGACGACCCGCAGGTCGGTGCCGACGAGGAGTTCCGTGCCGCCCGCGACGGCATAGCCCTCGATCGCGCAGATCAGGGGCTTGGTCGGCCGGCCCTCGCGCAGCAGCCCCTTCCAGTGGAAGTTGGGGATCCGTGCCATCCGCTCCTGGACGCGAGGGTCGGACGGCTGCGTCCCCATGGCCTTCAGATCGGCTCCGGCGCAGAACGTCCCTTCGGCTCCGGTGAGGATGCCGACGCGGACCTCCGGGGTCTCGGACATGTACGCCCACGCCTCGGCGAGGCCCACCAGCATGGCGGAGCTGAGCGCGTTGCGCGCCTCCGGGCGGTTCATCGTGACGGTGACGACATGGCCGTCGCGCTCGATGGTGCAGTGCTCGGTGCTGATCGGCAGCCGTTCCGTCATGGGTCCTCCAGCGTCCAGGAAATGAGAACAGATTCTAGTTAAGCTCGCGCCTTGCTGGTAGGGCTTGATATGGAAAACGAGAACGTGATCTACTTTGGGCTCCGGACGGTGGAGGGAGAGCCGATGGGGTCGTTGGGGTTCTGGCGGCTGGCGCAGGCCGATCCCGGGTGGATCGCGTCCGTCGATCCGGACGGGACGGAGCACACCGCGAGCGATCTGCTCGCCCGCGCGAACCGGCTCGTCCACGGGCTTCGCGCGCTCGGGCTGGAGAAGGGCGACGGGATCTGCGGGCTCGTCCCGAACGGTTCCGAGGGGCTCGTGCTGTATCTGGCGGCGCTGCAGGCCGGGTGGTACTACACGCCGATCAACTGGCATCTGACCGGGCCGGAGATCGGCTACATCGTCGCCGACAGCGAGGCCAAGGCGTTCTTCGTCCACGAGCGGTACGCGGCCGAGGGCGCGCGGGCCGGTGAGGCGATCGAGGCGCGGCGGCGGTTCGCGTTCGGGAGCGTTTACGGGTTCCGTGCATACGAGGAGCTCGTCGAAGGTCAGCCCGACACGCTGCCGGATGACCGGAGCAACGGCGCGACGATGCACTACACGTCCGGGACGACCGGGCGGCCGAAGGGCGTCAAGCGGGCGCTGATGGGCATCGATCCCGACGACAGCGCCGAGCTGCTGGCGTTCCTGCTCGGCATGTTCGGCATCGAGCCGGGACGTCCGGCGGGCGGCGCGCAGCAGGCGCATCTGATCACCTCGCCGAACTACCACACGGCCGTCACCCAGTTCGGCGGCACCGCCCTGCACATGGGGCACACGCTCGTCTACATGGACAGGTGGGACGCCGAAGACACCCTGAGGATGATCCAGGAGCATCGCGTCAGCAACACCCACATGGTGCCGACGCACTTCAAGCGGCTGCTGGCCCTGCCCCAGGACGTCCGGGAACGCTACGACGTGTCCAGCATGAAGCACGCGATCCACGCGGCGGCGCCGTGCCCGGTGCCCATCAAGCAGCAGATGCTCGACTGGTGGGGCGACTGCATCTGGGAGTACTACGCGGCGACCGAGGGCGGCGGGACGATCGCCAGCCCCGCCGACTGGCGCGCCCACCCCGGGACGGTCGGCAACGCGTGGCCGATCAGCGAGCTGCTCATCGTGGACGACGACGGCGAGCCCGTCCCCGCCGGGACGCACGGCACGATCTACATGAAGATGATGGGCCTGGAGTTCGAGTACAAGGGCGACAGGGAGAAGACGCAGAAGAACCGTCTGGACGACTTCTTCACCGTCGGTGACATCGGCTACCTGACCGAGGACGGGTTCCTGTTCCTGTCCGACCGCAAGTCCGACATGATCATCTCGGGCGGGGCGAACATCTATCCGGCCGAGATCGAGAACGAGATCATCCTGCATCCGAAGGTCGCGGACGTGGCCGTGTTCGGCATCCCGGACGAGGAGTGGGGCGAGCAGATCAAGGCCGTCGTCGAGCCCGCCGAGGGCGTCGAGCCCGGGGACGCGCTCGCCGGCGAGATCCTCGCGTCGCTGGAGGGCCGGCTCGCGAAGATGAAGTGGCCGAAGACCATCGACTTCATCGAGACGATGCCGCGCGAGCCCAACGGCAAACTCCTCAAGCGCAAGCTCAGAGACCCGTACTGGAAGGACCACGCCCGTGTCATCTGAGGCGCGGCCATCTGAGCCCAATCACGTCCTGGAGTTCCCGGGCGGCTACACGCGCTCGGTCGGGCCGGTCATCGGGCGGTTCCTCAGCGAGCTGCGCGACGGGCGGCTGGTCGGCGTCCGCACGGCGGACGGGCGGGTGCTCGTCCCGCCGTCCGAGCACGACCCCGGCACGGGCGAGGACATGACGGGCGAGTTCGTCGGCGTCGGCCCGGCCGGGACGGTCACGACCTGGTCATGGGTGCCGCGCCCGGCGAAGGAGCACCCGCTCGACCGCCCGTTCGCATGGGCGCTGATCCGCCCGGACGGCGCCGACACGGCCCTGCTGCACGCGCTCGACCTGGGCGTCTTCGAGGAGGGCGCGCAGCCGCCGCGATTCCTCAAGACCGGGATGCGGGTAAGGCCCCGCTGGCGGGCGGAGCGCACCGGCGGGATCGGCGACATCGAGTGCTTCCAGCCCGAGGTCACCCTGATCGGCGCGCCGACGCGGCTGGAGTACGAGCTGCGCGGCGGCAAGGCGCTGCGGCGCTTCCTCGAAGGCATCGCGGAGGGCCGCATCCTCGGGCACCGGTGCCCGGTGTGCGAGCAGGTCATCGTGCCGATGAAGGGCCTGTGCCCGCGCGACGGCGTCCCGACGACGCAGGAGGTGGAGCTGCCCGACAGCGGCACCGTCACCACGTTCGCCGTCAACAACATCCCCGACCCGCGCGCCCCCGAGGTGCCGTTCGTGTCCGCGTACGTGCTGCTGGACGGCGCCGGGCTCACGATGCTCACACTCGTCGCGGGCGTCCCGGCGGACCAGGTCCGGATGGGCATGCGCGTCAAGGCGGCCTGGCGCCCCCGCGAGGAATGGGAGCGGAGCATGAACAACATCAAGTGGTTCGAGCCGCTCGACGAGCCCGACGTCCCCTTCGACGAGATCAAGGACTTCCTGTGATGCGCCGGGAGATCGCCGTGGTCGCGTTCGCGCAGACCCGGCACAGCGGCGAGGACGAGGGGCTCGCGGAGATCGAGATGCTCGCCCCCGTCATCACCGAGATCAAGGAGAAGACGGGCCTGGCGCAGTTCGGTTTCACCTGCTCCGGGTCATGCGACTACCTGGCGGGCGCGCCGTTCTCGTTCGTGTCGGCGCTGGACGCGATCGGCGCATGGCCGCCGATCTCCGAAAGCCACGTCGAGATGGACGCCGCCTGGGCCCTGTACGAGGCGTGGGTGAAACTGCTGCACGGCGACATCGACACCGCGCTCGTGTACGGGTTCGGGAAGTCGTCCCAGGGGAACCTGCGCTCGATCCTCACCCAGCAGCTCGACCCGTACCATCTGGCGCCGCTCGGCATCGACTCGGTGTCGCTGGCCGCGCTTCAGGCCCGCGCCTACATGGAACGCTCGGGCGCGAAGGAGGACGACCTGCGCGCCGTCGCGGCCCGGTCCCGCGCGTCCGGACGCGACAACCCGTACGCGCTCCACCTGGCGGAACCCGGCGAAGAGGAGTACGACGTCGCGCCGCTGCGCCCGTACGACGTCGCGCCCATCACCGACGGTGCGGCCGCGATCGTCCTGGCCGCCGGGGACAAGGCGCGGGAGCTGTGCGAACGTCCCGCGTGGATCACGGGCATCGACCATCGCAGCGAGCCGCACTCGCCCGGCGTCCGCGACCTGACCCGCTCGGAGGCGACGCGCGTCGCCGGTGAGAAGGCGGGCGCGGCGGGCGTCGAGGTCGCCGAGCTGCATGCCCAGTTCAGCCACGAGGAGCTGATCCTGCGCGAGGCGCTCGGCCTGGGCGACGACGTGACGGTCAACCCGTCCGGCGGCGCGCTGTCGGCCAATCCCATGATGGCGGCCGGGCTGATCCGGATCGGTGAGGCCGCGGCGCGCATCCACGACGGGACGGCGTCCCGGACGCTGGCGCACGCGTCGTCCGGCCCCTGCCTCCAGCAGAACCTGGTGTGCGTCCTCTCGGGAGAGAACGATGGCTAACCGCTGCGCGATCATCGGCGTCGGGCAGACCGCGTACAAGACCAAGCGGCTGGACGTCTCGATGCCCGGCCTGCTGCGCGAGGCGGCCCGCCGGGCGCTCGACGACGCCGGGCTGACCTGGAAGGACATCGACGCCGTCGTCGTCGGCAAGGCCCCCGACCTGTTCGAGGGCGTGATGATGCCGGAGACGTTCCTCGCGGACGCGCTCGGCGCCGCCGGGAAGCCGCTCATGCGGGTGCACACCGCCGGGTCGGTCGGCGGGTCGACGGCGATCGTCGCGGCGGGGCTGATCCAGGGCGGCGTGCACGAGCGCGTCCTCACGGTGGCGTGGGAGAAGCAGTCGGAGTCGAACGCGACGTGGGCGCTGACGGTGAACTCCCCGTTCACGACGTCGCTGGTCGTGGGCGCGGGCGGCTACTTCGCCCCGCACATCCGCGCCTACATGCGCCGTGCGGGCGCCCCCGACCACATCGGCACGCTCGTCGCCGTCAAGGACCGGCAGAACGCGCTGCGGAACGAGTACGCGCACCTGAAGATCCCCGGCATCTCCCGCGAGATGGTCGAGTCGACGCCGATGCTGTGGGAGCCGATCCGCTACCTGGAGACCTGCCCGTCGTCGGACGGCGCCTGCGCGATGGTGCTGTCCTCGGAGGACGCGGCAAGGAAAGCCCCAGGAAAACCGGCCTGGGTGCACGGCACCTCGATGCGCTCCGAGCCGATGATGTTCGCCGGGCGCGACAGCGTCAGCCCGCAGGGCGGCAAGGACGCGGCGGCGGACGTGTACCGCCAGGCCGGGATCACCGACCCGCGCAGCGAGCTCGACTGCGCCGAGGTGTACGTCCCGTTCTCCTGGTACGAGCCGATGTGGCTGGAGAACCTCGGGTTCTGCGGTGAGAACGAGGGCTGGAAGCTCACCGAGGCGGGCGCTACGGCGATGGACGGCGACATCCCCTGGAACCCGTCCGGCGGGGTGCTGTCGTCCAACCCGATCGGCGCGTCCGGGATGATCCGGTTCGCGGAGGCGGCGCTC
Source organism: Actinomadura sp. 3N508 (assembly GCF_044326375.1). Lineage (NCBI taxonomy): Bacteria > Bacillati > Actinomycetota > Actinomycetes > Streptosporangiales > Thermomonosporaceae > Actinomadura > Actinomadura sp. 3N508. Next base: position 692,221 of record NZ_JBIRAX010000001.1, on the reverse strand, counting down.
CAGGTGCGCGGGCAGGCCGGCGACCACCAGGTGGACGGGGCGCGCCGCGCGCTCGGTCACGCCTACGGCGGCGGCGCCCAGTTCTTCGCGATGTGGGTCGTCGGCAGCGACAAACCCTGATTCCCTTTCAAGAGGCGCGATGACCCTCGTTTCCCCCTGGGGGGCGACCCCCAGACCCCCGAAAGGGCCGTCCGATGGAGTACAACCACGCTGACCTGTTCGAGGGAGTCGCGGACGCGGTCGGTGAGCGCGTCGCCCTGATCTGCGGCGACCGGCGGCTCACCTACGCGGAGCTGGACGAGCACGCGAACCGTCTCGCGCACCACCTCATGGACGCGGGCGTGAGCCCCGGGCAGCATGTCGCCGTCCAGCTCTACAACGGGATCGAGTACGCGGCGGCGCTGCTGGCGACGCTGAAGATCCGGGCCGTGCCGATCAACGTCAACTACCGCTACGTGGAAAGCGAGCTGCTCTACCTGTACCGCGACTCCGACAGCGTCGCGCTGCTGTACGACGTCGAGTTCGAGGACCGCGTCGCCGCCACCGCCCCGGAAGCGCCGAAGCTGAAACACCTCATCGCGGTCGGCGGCACCACCCCCTCCATCCCCGGTGCGGTCGCCTACGACGAGGCGCTCGCGACCGCCGACGGAACCCGCACCGGCTTCCCCGCCCGCTCCGCCGACGACCTCTACATCATCTACACCGGCGGGACGACCGGGATGCCGAAAGGCGTCCTGTGGACAACCGAGAACCTGCTGTTCGCGTTCTGGAACCCGACGCTCCCGCGCCCCGCGAAGCCCGAGGACGTCGTCGAGCTGGCGCGCAGCGGCGGCCCGCTGCTGATGATGCCGGTCGCGCCGCTCATGCACGGTGCCGCGCAGGTCGCCTCGTTCATCTGCTGGTTCATGGGCGCCACGCTCGTCTACACGCGCCGGTTCGACGCCGCCGACGTGTGGCGGACGATCGAGCGCGAGAAGGTCAACTCGCTGACGATCACCGGTGACGCGATGGCGGTCCCGATGGCGGACGAGCTGGCCCGCGGCGGCTACGACACCTCGTCGCTGCTGGCGTTCGTCTCGACCGGCGCGATCTTCACCGGGACCGTCCGCGACCGCGTCCAGGCCCTCCTCCCGAACACGATCATCATGGACCGGTTCGGCTCGACGGAGTCGGGTTCCACGGCCGAGGCGGTCGCGGGCTCGACCCCCGAGAAGGGCCTGCGGTTCGCGCCCGATGTGACGGACGTGACCGTCCTCGACGACGCGCTCAGACCCGTCCAGCCGGGGTCGGGCGTCATCGGGCAGGTCGCCCGCACCGGCCACATCGCGCTCGGCTACTACAACGACCCCGACAAGACCGCACGGACGTTCCCCCAGGTCGGCGGGCGGCGCTGGCTGCTCACCGGCGACATCGCGACCGTGGCGGAGGACGGGTCGATCGCCGTCTACGGGCGCGGCTCGCAGGCCATCAACACCGGCGGCGAGAAGGTGTTCCCGGAGGAGGTCGAGGCCGTCCTCAAGGGGCATCCGGCCGTGTACGACGCGGTCGTCACCGGCATCCCGGACGAGCGCTGGGGGAACCGCGTCGCGGCGGTGATCCAGCCGTCCGGCGGGGGAGCGGAGCCGCCGTCGCCCGACGACCTGGACGCGCACTGCCGCAGAGAGCTGTCGGGATACAAGGTGCCGCGCGTCTACGCCTTCGTGGACGAGATGAAGCGCTCCCCGGCGGGTAAGGCCGACTACCGCTGGGCGAAACAGGTGGCGGCGGAGGCCGGCGACGCTCGGTAGGGCGGTTCGCCGCGCGCGGGGCGCGGCGCCCGCTGGTCCCGTCCGGATCCGGCCACTAGACTCTCCCGTGGAGAGTCGCTCTTGAAATGAGCCTCTCTATATGTGAGCAATTAGGGGAGGGTGGGGCCGTGTCGACCCCCGAGCGCGAACGGATGGCGGGCGAGCTGCAGATGGCGATGCAGCGCAGCACGATGTTCACGGTGCTGCTGCACCACGCCACCGCCAGCAAGGCGGGCATGAACGTGACCGACGCGCAGTGCGTGAACGCGCTCTCGCTGGACGGCCCGCAGACGCCGGGCCAGCTCGCGCAGCTCATGGGCATCACGACCGGCGGCGCCATCACGGCCGTGATCGACCGGCTGGAGAAGGCGGGCTACGTCCGGCGCACCCGCGACCCCGACGACCGCCGCCGCGTGATCGTCGAGCTGGTCGAGGAGAACGTCGCCCGGTTCGGCCGCTACTTCGAGCCGATCGGCCGCGTCTTCCGCGAGCGCCTCGACACCTACACCGACGAGCAGATCGCCTTCCTGCTCGACTGGATCCGCCACAACAACGCGACGATGCCCCGCGTGATCGAGGAGATCAGGAAACTCCCCTAGGACGCCCGGGGGGAGTTGGTCCGGGAACAGCCGCGGCGGTCCCCCCGGCCGCGGGCGGCCGTTCCCGGAACTCGTGCCGCCGCAAGGGCGACATCTGTCACCTGACCGCTACGCGGCAGGTCACACGGGACTCGGAGGGTGACTTCGGTCACATCGCCACATTTCGGACAACGGGCCCGCCCGGCTCGCCCCGGTTCGCCGCGTCGCCACCCGAAGTGAGAGCATGCGCGCGTCGCGCGCATGAAAGGACGACCCCCGATCGTGGAACCGCTGCGTCCCGAAGATCCTCCCGAGATCGGCGGGTACCCGCTGATCGCCCGCATCGGCGCCGGCGGCATGGGCCAGGTCTATCTGGGACTCACCGGCGCCGGGCGGCACATCGCCCTCAAGGTGATCCGCGAGGACTTCGAAGGCCCGCAGGCGCTCGCCCGGTTCCGCCGCGAGGTCGCGACCGTCGAGCGGGTGCGCAGCCGGTTCGCCGCCGCGATGGTCGGCGCCGGGCTGGACGCCCCGCCCTACTGGCTCGCGACCGAGTACGTCCCGGGCCCGACGCTCCGGCAGGCCGTCGCCGTGCACGGCCCGCTGCCGCCCGACACCTGCCTGCGCCTCCTCGCCGCGCTCGCCCAGGGCCTGCTGGAGATCCACCGGCACGGCGTCCAGCACCGCGACCTCAAGCCCGGCAACGTCATCCTCGCCCCGGACGGGCCGCGCCTCATCGACTTCGGCATCGCGCGCGGCGAGGACCAGACGCAGATCACCCAGACCGGCGCGTGGAACGGCACCCCCGGTTACGTGGCGCCCGAGGTCGTCCGCGAGCAGGAGCCCGTGCCCGCGTCCGACGTGTTCTCGCTCGCCGGGACCATCGCCTACGCCGCGACGGGACGCCCGCCGTTCGGCGGCGGCCGGATCGAGGCGATCATCCACCGCACCCTCAGCGGCGACATCGACCTCGACGGCGCCGACCCGCGCGTCGCCGAGCTCGTCCGGCCGTGCGCGGAGAAGGAGCCCGGCTCGCGGATCTCGCTGGAGCGGCTCCTGGAGATCGCCGGATCCACCGCCGCGCTCGCCGACGACCCCGTCTACCGGCGGATCGTGGGCGTCCCGCAGCAGGCGCCCGCCAGCGTCGCGGACGCCGCCGCGTTCGGCCTCGTCCCGCCGAACCGCACCCGGACGACCGTCACGGGCGGCGGCGGCACGCCCCTCCGCTCGCGCGCCGCCGTCATCGCCGCCGGTGCCGGGGTCGTCGCGGTCGTCCTGGGCGGCGCGTTCGTCGCGCGGACCGTCCTGAACGGCGACGACGGTGGGAAGGGGGCGAACCAGGCGCAGGGCGGTCAGAGCCCGGGCCCCGGCGGTCCCGCCACGACGCCCGGCGGCACGCCCGCCGGGCAGGCCCCGGGCCCCAACGGCCCCCCGCCGGACGAGGTCCAGGTGCGGCTCCCCACCAAGGAGTTCCAGACCGTGGAGTACTCCCCGCGGGACGGCGTCTGCCTGCCGCTGCCCACGGCGGAGGACCGGAACCTCTCCGGCCAGCTGCAGGTCTCGGCGCCGCGCACCCCCGTCATCGGCGCGACCACGAAGTTCGGCATGCGCTTCAAGTACGAGTGGCCGGAGAACTACTACGTGACCGCGCAGGTCCGCCCGCCCGGTCCGCACGGCAGCGCCGGACCGGGCTGGGTGTACAGCAAACCGCGCCTCCTCCCGAGCGACGGCACCTGGCTCGACCTCAACTTCCCGGCCGACTTCCGCTGGGACGGCTCGGGCGCCGGGGCGGACACGCGGCTGCGGCCCGGCACGTGGACGGTCGTCTGGATGCACGTCCACTCCAGCGGCGCCGCCTACTACATCGGCTGCGACGGCTTCACCGCCCAGTGACCGCGGATAGCTGACTGACGCGTCAGTAACGTGTCGGTACAGTGAACCGAGCCGGATTCTGCCCGGCGTGCCCAGAGGTAGGGAGAGTGCGGATGCGGACTGGACTTCAGGGGAAGACGGCCCTGGTCACCGGGGCCTCCCGGGGGATCGGCAAGGCGATCGCCACCGCGCTCGCCGCCGAGGGCGCCAACGTCGTCCTCTCCTCGCGCAGGCAGGAGGGGCTGGACGCGGCCGCCAAGGAGATCTCCGCCGCGCATCCGGGTACGGGCGTCCTGGCGAAGGCCGCGCACGTGGGCGACGCCGACGCGGCCGCCGCCTGCGTGGACGCCGCCGTCGCCGAGTTCGGCGGAATCGACGTCCTGGTCAACAACGCCGGGACGAACCCCTACTTCGGCCCGATGGCCGACATCGAGCCGTCCGCCGCCGCGAAGACCGTCGAGGTCAACCAGTTCGCCGTCGTCCAGTGGACGGGGCTCGCCCTGCGCGCGTCGATGGCGGAGCGCGGCGGCTCCATCATCAACATCGCGTCCGTCGGCGGGCTGGTCACCGAGATCGGGATCGGCTACTACAACGTCACCAAGGCCGCCGTCATCCACCTCAGCCGCCAGTTCGCGATGGAGCTGGCGCCGAAGGTCCGAGTCAACTGCATCGCGCCCGGGCTGGTCAAGACGCATCTCGCCCGCGCGCTGTGGGAGAACAACGAGGAAGAGATCGCCGGGCATACCCCGCTCGGCCGCATCGGCGAGCCCGAGGACATCGCCGACGCCGCCGTCTTCCTCGCGGGCGACGCCTCGTCCTGGATGACCGGGCAGACGCTCGTCGTCGACGGCGGCGTCACCATCCGATCCTCGATCGCCTGAGACAGGGGGACGCATGTCACGCTGGGGACTGACCTTTCCGCTCCACGGGCTCCCGCTTTCCGAGCACCGCGAGATCGTCGCCGAGCTGCCGTCGCTCGGCTACACCGACGCCTGGACGGCGGAGGTGAGCGGCGCAGACGCGTTCACCCCGCTCGCGCTCGCCTCGCAGTGGGCCCCCGCCCTACGGCTCGGCCCCGCGATCGTGCCCGTCTACACCCGCGGCCCGGCCCTGCTGGCGCAGCACGCCGCGACGCTCGCCGACCTCGCGCCCGGACGGTTCGTGCTCGGCATCGGCACCTCGTCCGACACGATCGTGGAGCGCTGGAACGGCATCCCGCTCGAGGAGCCGTACAAGCGCGCCCGCGACATGCTGCGCTTCCTCCGCAAGGCCCTCGCGGGGGAGAAGGTGAAGGAGGAGTACGAGACCTTCACGGTCAAGGGCTTCAAGCTGGAGACGCCCCCTGCCGAGCCGCCGCCGATCGTCCTGGCGGCGCTGCGCCCCGGCATGCTGCGGCTCGCCGCCCGCGAGGCGGACGGCGCGATCAGCAACTGGCTGGCCCCGAAGGACGTCCGGACGGTCCGCGGCGTCCTCGGCGACGAGCCCGAGCTGCTGGCGCGGCTGTTCGTCTGCCCGACCGGCGACGCGGCGGAGGCCCGCGCGATCGGCCGCTGGATGATCGCCGCGTACATGACGGTCCCCGTCTACCGCGCCTACCACGAGTGGCTCGGACGCGGCGAGGCGCTGCGCCCGATGAACGAGGCGTGGGCGGCCGGCGACCGCCAGAAGGCCCTGGAGGTCATCCCGGACGAGGTCGTCGACGACCTGATCGTCCACGGCACCCCGGCCGAGTGCCGGGCCCGCATCCGCGAGTACGTCGACAACGGGCTCACCACGCCCGTCCTGGCGGTCCTGCCCGGCGGCGGCCTGTCCCCGGCCGAGGCCGTCCGCGCCCTCGCGCCGTCCGCCGGTTGACTTTCACGCTCGAACGCCTGGTGCTTCCGATGTTTACGGACGTGAGGATCGGGGAGGGTGGGGCAGATCCGATCCAAGTAAGAGACGTGAGGAGCTGATCGTGCTCACGCTGACCAGCGGTGCCGTCCAGGTCATACGTACTGTGACCGCCAACCCGGAGCTTCCGCCGGAGACCGGCATCCGCATCGAGTCCGGGCTCGACGGCTCGGACGCCCTGCGGCTCTCGGTCGCGCCCGCCCCGGAGGCCGGCGACCAGGTCGTCGAGGAAGAGGGCGCCAAGGTGTACCTGGAGCCCAGCGTCGCCGAGATGCTGGACGACAAGACACTCGACGCGCAGGTCGACCCACAGGGCGACGTCGCGTTCACCATCGCGGAGGGGTCCGAAGGCACCCCGACCTGACCACGAGCTTCTGAAGCCGGGACGCCGAACCCATCGGCGCCCCGGCTTCAGCGCGTTCAGCGGGCGGCCGCGACGACGGCCACGACCGCGAGCACGAACGCCACCGTCGTGAGGACCAGGAAGGCGGCGACGACCGCGCAGCCCAGGCCGCGCGGCTGATCGCGCCAGGTGCCGTAGCGGTCGCGCACCTGCCGATCCAGCTCCTCCCGAGACGGCTCTTCCGCATCCGGGGGCTCAGGTGATGGCGGGGTCGTCACGCGGGCCAGTCTCCCAGATGAAAAACTCGTCTGATGCGTCTCACTAAACTCGGTCACGCCTGTGTCCAGCTCAGCAAGGACGAGCGGACGATCGTCATCGATCCCGGCTCGTTCAGCGACGCGGCCGGTGCGCTCGCCGCCGCCGACGCGGTCCTCATCACGCACGAGCACTTCGACCACTTCGACGCCGACGCGCTGCGCGCCGCGATGGCCGAGCGTCCCGGCCTGGAGGTCTGGACGTCCCGCACCGTCGCCGGGAACCTCGCCGACCTGGGCGGGCGCGTTCACCAGGTCGGGCACGGCGACGCGGTCACGGTCGCGGGCTTCGACGTCCACGTCTACGGCGAGGACCACGAGATCCTGCACCCGGACGTCCCGCCGATCCCGAACACCGGGTTCCTGATCGACGGGGAGGTCTTCCACCCGGGTGACGCGCTGACCGTCCCGTCCGAGCCGGTCCGGACGCTGTGCCTGCCCGGCAACGCGCCCTGGCTGAAGATCCCCGAGGTGTACGCGTACACGCGCGAGGTGGGGCCCGAGCGCGCATTCGTCATCCATGACGGGCTGCTGAACGACATCGGCCTCAAGGTGATGACGACCCACGTCACCAAGGCGGGCGAGGAGATCGGCAAGGAGTTCACGCGCCTCGCGCCCGGCACTTCGGTCGACCTGGCCGCCGCATGAGCCGACCTCCGCATCCCCCCGAACCCCGGCCCGTCCAGGCGGTCTTTCTCGACATCGGCGAGACGCTGATCAACGAGGGCGAGATCTACGGGCGCTGGGCCGACTGGCTGGGCGTGCCGCGGCACACGTTCCTCGCCAAGCTGGGCGCGCTGCTCGCGACGGGCGGCACCCACATGGACCTGTTCGAGTACTTCCGGCCCGGGTTCGACCTGGCCGAGGAGCAGCGCCGCCGCGCGGAGGCGGGCGTGCCCAACGGGTTCGGGCCCGACGACCTGTACCCGGACGCGCGGGCCTGCCTGTCCGGGCTTCGTGACCAGGGCCTCTATGTCGGGATCGCGGGCAACCAGCCGGTGGAGGCGGCGGCGCAGATCGCCGCGCTCGGGCTGGACGCCGACGTCGTCGGGATCTCCGACGTGTGGGGGATCCAGAAGCCGTCGCAGGAGTTCTTCGAGCGCTGCGCGCAGATCGCGGACGTGCTGCCCGACCGCGTCCTCTACGTCGGGGACCGCGCCGACAACGACGTCCGGCCCGCCATCGCCTACGGAATGCAGGCCGCCTTCCTGCGGCGCGGCCCCTGGGGCCACATCCAGCAGGACGACGAAGTGCTGCGCGATTGCCTGTTCGTCCTGGACGACCTCGCCGCCCTCCCCGAACTCGTCGCCGCCCACAACGCCGCCTGAGAGTGACCCCTAGGGGACGTCCCCTAATTCCGCAGTATGGGGGTGAACAGGACGAACGGGCGATGTGGTGTTGGCTGTCCGGTTCGTAGCGTGGAGAACGTGGCCGCGAAGACCGCGTTCACCGTTCACAACTCGACGAATCGGGGAGAGAGAAAACCATGAACGGCCTATATCGTCCAAGCCACGGCCGGCTCATCGCCGGCGTCTGCGCCGGGCTCGCGCGGCGGTTCGGGATGACGCCCACGACCGTCCGGGTGCTGTTCCTGCTGTCGTGCCTGCTGCCCGGCCCGCAGTTCGTCGTCTATCTCGTCCTCTGGGTGATGATGCCGACCGAGGACCGCTACCTCGCCCGCACCCACTGAGCCCGCGCTCACCGATCACCGATAGCGCTTGGCCGGGCCCGCCCGGAGGTGTTAGATCGTGGCACCACCATTCCCGTGGGAGGGAGGAGCCGCGGTGCCTGAGGCGGGAGAATCCGCGCGTGACGCCGAGCACGCGGCCCGCCTGCTGCGCTACCTCCGCGACCTCGCGCGGGCCAGGCGCCGCCCGGCGCGGGATGTGACGGGGCACGACCAGGTCCACTGGCTGTGCGAGCTGCCCGGCGACGTCTACGTGGAGACCGACGCGGGCCCCGGCGACGTGCTGTTCAGCGTGCCGGTCATCCCGCTGACGCCGCCGGTGGTGCTGGACGAGTTCGACGGCTGGCTAGCGCTCCGCAACTGGTACCGGGTCCTGCGGGAGCTGGCCGGGCGGGAGGCGGTGCTCGGCACGGGGCTGCTCACCTGGCGCCCGGCCGTCCACGACCATCTGCTGAACACGCCCGTCCGCATCGTCGTGGACGACCGCACGGAACGGATCGACGTCGTCCTCGCCGGGCACACGACGCTGCGCGACCGGGAGCTGCTGACCGGCCACCCCGGCTACCGGCCCGCCGACTGGGTGTCGGACGCCGTCCAGGCCGGGCAGGGCTTCGGGCTGACCGGCTCCGTCGGCGACGTCCTGCGCAAATGGTGCTCCGTCGCGCTGTCCGGCCGCGCCGAGTACCGCGAGGACTGGACGCCCGGCGCGGGTCCGGGCGCGGAGGCGGGCGCCGCGCCGGCGATCCCGCGGGTGCGGTTCGCTCCGGCGCTGGTCGTCCGGCCGCCGGGCCGCACCGCCGTCGCCGACTACCACTCCAGGCTGCTCGACCTGCTGCCCCGCGGCGTCCCGGACGGGCTCGCGCGGCTGGCGTCCCCGGCGAAGCGGCCGCACGTCATGCACGTGCCGGAACGCACGCCGGAGACCGTCCCCGACCTGCTCACCGGGCTGCTCGCCCGCGGCCACCGGGTCGTGGTCGCCACGTCCGGCGCCGCCGCGTCGGCCGCGCTGCGCGCCGCCCTCCCGCCCGGCCTCGCCGACCTCACCGTCGCCGACCCGACCACCGCCGGGGGCACCGCCGACGCGCTCCGCACCCGCCCCATCCCCGACCTCGACGCGCTCGCCGCCGAGGAGAAGGCCGCGTCCCGGCAGGTCGCCGGGCTCCGCGAACGGCTCCGCGACGGCGTCGCCGAAGATCCCGGCGCGGGCCGTCCCGACGAACGGCTCCGCGCCGAGGCGCCGGAGCTCGCCTGGATGCCGCTGCACCCGAACATGCCGTCCGGCCCGCCGATCTCCCGGTCCGAGGCCGCGGAGCTCGCCGTCCTGCTCGCGGAGGAGACCCCGGAGCGCAAGGCCCGCACCGCGCAGCGCGACGTCGACCCGGGTGCGCTGCCCAGCGCCGCCTATGTCCGGACGCTGATCGAGGCCGAGGCCGCCGCGGCCGAACGCGCAGAACGCTCCAAGACCGACCTGTCCCGGCGGCTGCGCGACACCGACGTCACCCTCCTCGCCCGCCTCGACGGCAACGCCTCCGTCGTCGGCGCCGCGCTCCGCGATCTCGGCCTGGACGGTCACCCCGGCGGCTGGAACCCCGCCGACCTGGCCGTCGGCGCGTTCGGCGACGCGCTCGCGGGCCGCCGCCCGCTCATCTGGTCCCGGGTCGCGGAGATGGCGGCCCGCGCCCAGTGGGCCGAGGACGCCCTGGGCGAGCTGTACGGGCACCGCATCGACCTGCCCCCGGACGCCGACCTGCGCGCCCTCGCCGCCGCCGCGCACGACCTGCGCGCCCACCTCGCCGCCGGCGGCGCCCTCAAGCGCGGGCCGCTCCGCTCCGCCGTGCAGCGCCAGGCCGAGCCGCTGCTCACCGCCGTGCGGGTGGACGGCGCCGTGCCCACCACGCCCGAGCTGCTCGACCTCGTCCGCACCGACCTGCTGGTCCGGATCACCTGCCGCGAGCTGCAGTACGTGTGGGAGGCCGCCGGGATCTCCTTCCCGGCCGACCTGCCGTCCGCCGAACGCATCACCCGCTTCGTCCGCGCCCACGCCCGCCTCGCCCGCATCCGGGACGCCATGTCCGCCGTGGACGAGACCAAGGCCCTCCTCGAACGCGCGGGCGTCACCGTCCCGCTGGCCCATCCCCTCCAGTGGCACGGCTACGTCGCCGCCCTCCGCAACGCGCTGGACGGCCTCGGCGTCAACCGCGCCGCCGCCGACCTCGACGCGCTGCGCGACTCGATCGGCCCCGTCGAGAAGGGCGACCCGCCCGAGCTCCGCGCCGCGCTGACCGCCGTCGGCGCCCGCGACGCCGCCGCCTACGGCCGCGCGCTCGGCGCCCTCGCCGAGGCCCGCCACGAGCGCGCCCGCCAGATCCGCTGCGAGGAGCTGCTCGCCCGCGTCCGGGCCGTCCATCCCGACCTCGCCAACCTCATGATCGCCACCGACGGCGACGAGGAGTGGCACGCCCGCACCCGCCGCTGGGACGAGGCATGGGCGTGGGCGCGCGGCGCCGCCCGCCGTCTCGCCGAGCAGACCGTCCCGGCCGAGGAGCTCCTCCGCGCGGAGCTGGCCGAGGCGGAGGAGCGGCTGAGCACCGTCCGTGCCGACCTCACCGCCGCCTACGCCTGGGCGGCCGTCCGCCGGAACCTGCCCTCGAACCCGGGCACGCCGTCCGAGGTCGTCCCGGCCTGGATCCTGCCGCTGTGGCGCATCCCGGAGGCGCTCCCGCCCGCGCCCACCTCGTTCGACGTCGCCATCGTGGACGGCGAGCACGAGGCCGGCGCCGAGGCCCTCTTCCTCCTCTGGCTGGCCCCCCGGATCATCCTCGTCGGCCCGCCCGGCCCGGAGCTCCCGCCCCTGGAGGGCCCGCCCCCGCCGACGCTCCTCCCGCAGCACCTCCAGGGCGCGATCACGCCCACGGCCGCCCTCTTCACCGCGCTGACCACCCAACCGCCCGAACCTCCCACGGCCCCCGAACCCCCCAAGGCCCCGGAACGCCGTCCTGTGGCCGCGCCTCCTGAGCAGAGCGAACCCTCACCGCCGCCCGCGAGTGTGCCGCCCCGCCGCCTCGACGCGGCTCCCCGGGCCTCGCAGACCCCGCGCCCGAGCCCCGCCCCGCCTGCTCCGGCCCCACCGGCCCCGACTCCGCCTGCCCCTGCCCCTGCCTCGCCTGCACCGACCCCTCCGGCTCCGGCTCCGCCTGCACCGGCGCCGCCGGTCCGGGCTCCGCAGCCACCGCCGCGCCGCCTGGACGCGCCGCGCGCCGTGCCACCGCCGGAGGTCGCGCCCGCGCCCCGCCCGGCCCCGCCGCCCCGGCGCCTGGACGCCCCGGCACGCCTGAGCAAGCCCACCGAACCCAGCGAGCGGCCCGCGCCCGAGCAATCGCCACCCGAGCGGCCTGCGCCCGAGCAACCGCCGCCCGCCGACTCGGCGCCGGCGCCCGTGCAGGTCAAGCGCGGACGGTCCATCGTCAGCTACAAGCGTCCCGAGCTGATCGAGATCGTCGGGCGCATCGCCGAACGGGAGCCTGACCTGTCCGACGACCAGCTCGTCGAGCTGGTCACCCGCCTGCTCGGCTGCCCGGAGGACGAGGCCCTCCTGGTGGGTGCCCGGCTCCGCTACGCGGTCGGCGCGTACCGGGAGCAGCAGACCGACCCGGGCTAGCGAGCGTATCGGAATAGACCATTCCGTTCTGATATAGTGGAGCGGAATGGTTCGTTCCTCTTGGAAGCGGGGTCGACGATGCGCGTACTGGACCGGCGGACGCTGAACCGGGCCGCCCTGGACCGGCAGCTCCTCCTGAAACGCTCGGACATGTCCGTCCGGGACGCGGTCGCGCTCCTCGTCGCGATCCAGGCGCAAGAGAACAACGTGCCGTACTACTGCCTGTGGACGAGGCTCAGCGCCTTCCAGCAGCAGGAACTCACCGACCTCATGAACGACCGCTCAGTCGTGCGCGGCTCGATCCTCCGGGGCACGCAGCACATGGCCCTCGCCGACGACTACCGGTGGCTGCGCCCGCTCGTCCAGGAATGCCTCACCCGCGGGCGGCAGGCCGCGTTCGGCCGCGTCTCCCAGGGCTGGGACCTGGACGAGCTCGCCATCGAAGCCCGCAAGCTGCTCCTGGACGGCCAGGTCCTCACCCGGCCCCAGCTCGCCCGCGCGCTCGCCGAACGATGGCCCGACCGGGACGTCCAGGCTCTCGGCTGGTCGGCCCAGGCGGTGCTGTCCGTCGTCCACCCGCCGCCCAGCGGGACCTGGAACGTCGGCGGCGCCACCCCGTTCGCCCTCGCGGAGGAATGGATCGGCGAACCGCTGTACGCGGACGTCCCCGCCCGCCTGATCCGCCGCTACCTGGCAGCGTTCGGGCCCGCGTCCGTCAAGGACTTCCAGATGTGGTCCGGCCTGCGCCGCATGGACGCCGCCTTCGAGGAACTCCGCCCCACCCTCCGCGTCTACAAGGACGAGAACGGCGTGGAACTGTTCGACCTGCCCGGCCTGCCGATCCCCGACGACGGGCCCGCGCCCGTCCGCTTCCTGCCCGGCTTCGACAACCTGGTCCTCGCCTACGCCGACCGCACCCGGCTGATGACCGACGAGCATCGCAAGATCGTCTGCGTGGGCGCGATCACCAGGCCCACACTCCTGGTGGACGGCCGCGTCCACGGCCTCTGGACCCTCAAGCACGACAGAAAAGCCGGCAGCGCCACCCTCACCATCGAGCGCTTCGCGCCCCTCCCGGACGAACCGGCCGTCGAAGAGGAAGCCGCCCGCCTCCTGGAGTTCACCGCCCCCGGCGCCGACCACGACGTCCGCATCACACCCTGGCCGGGCTGACTCGAAGCCGCGATTCCAAGAACGGCGGTGGGCCCCGGGGTGCTACCCAGCCCCGGGGCCCGGATGCCGCTGTATGCGCTCACCTGCGCTGATGAGGCGGCAGATCAGGCTTCTTGCCCGTGCTCTTCCGTTGAGCTACCGCGGCACGAGAGCCGCGGGGCAGATTCGAACTGCCACCTCGGGAAAGACCTGTCGCCTTCGCGGGCAAGTAAACGGCGAATACTGATTTTGGAGCGATAATCTGAGATTGACGCGGCCGCCTCTGCCAGACTTGGGCCACCCGGGCGCGAGTGCCCGGGGGCGGATTTGAACCGCCAGTGTCACCGCTCTGAGAAATGAGCCTCGTCCTCAGTTTCCGCGCCCTTGCGGGCGCGACCCCCGCGCTCCAGCGGGGGAGTCTCGGGCGGGCCCTCCTCATCCGGCCGGTCGCCGGCCGGATGAGAAAGACCCGGAAATTCAGCGGGCGAGCAGGTAGGCGAAAACGGCCTCGCCGACCTGCCGGTCGTCGACCTCCGCCGCGTTGGCCTCCTCACGCGCGTACTTCACCGCGGCCTGCAGCTTGTCGACGCGGTCGCGCAGCTCGTTCACCCGGCGCGCGGGCAGCGCCCCGGAGAAGGCCACCTTCGTCCACGTTCCGACGATGACGTCCTCGGTGAACGTCTCGACCTGCGCCGGGTGCTTCTCCGTCGCCTCGTACAGGACGTGCGCACGCGGCACCTTCTTCGTCCGGGACGTCTCGACCGGGTCGGTGCGCCACACGTCCTGGCTCTCGTCGTAGCTCCACGACTCGGCCGCGTCCAGCACGGGCAGCTTGTCGATGAGCGCGAGCAGCTCGGTCAGCTGCTTCTCCAGGAACAGCAGGTAGGTGACCGGCGCCTGCGCGACGATCGTGCGGCCGTCGACCACGACGTCGGCGCGGGCCTCGCGGTTCGCCCAGTCCTTGGTGGCGACGACGTCGAACAGCCGGGTCAGGGCGGCGGCGACGTCGCGCAGCGCGTCCTCCGACTTCACCTGGACCTTGGTGGACTCCGGCGGCAGCGTCTCGCCCTCCTCGTCCTTGGGGCGGTAGACCCGCGAAATGCCCGACAGCAGCGCCGGCTTCTGCAGCACGCGCAGGACGTCGGCCAGCTCGCGCTGAGCGCGGCTCTTCACGCCTTTCTCAATGGCGATGATCTGATTGAGCTTTGCCACGGTCTCTTCACCTTCCCCGTTCAGAACAACGCCCACGGTACTGAAATCCGCGAAACATCCACAACCATTTTCGACGGGACGACGGTCCGGGCCGCCGACGTCAAATAGGTGGGCGAGTGCCGGTGCCGTCGTGCATAATCGCGCGGCGCGGGGGACGCAGGCGATTCTCAGCAGACCCAGCAACGGCCCGGCGGCGCGCAGGCGGTGCAACCGCTGCACGAGTACGGCGCCCGCCCCGCGCGGAAGGCCCCTGCGGCCGAGCGTCCCGGCCGAATCGCCTCCCCACATCCCGAGAAGTCTGTACAAATGTCGGCATGATCGAATGGGATGTGGCGGCGCTGGCGCGATTGCGGTCCGCCGTGCACGGCGGCGACTGGGCCGCAGCGCTCGACCTGCTGCAGGCCAGGCCGCTGGAGCCGGTCCTCCAGTACGCGGGCGACGTGGCCCTCATGGTCCTCGCGCACGGGGGAGCCCAGGGCGCGTGCCTCGCCAACGACTGCCGGGCCTTATTGGCCGACCGCGACCGGCCGGGGGACGCGGAGCTGGCCGCCGAGCTGGCCGCCCCGCTCGGCCACGGACCGGCCACGACGCTGCTCCCGCTGCCCGCCGACCTCGGGGCGGTGGCGGCGGCCATGGAGGACGGGTTCCACGTCCTCGACCTGGAGCGCGGCGACGTCCTGGCCGCCGGCGAGGTTCCCCAGGACGAGACGCACGACCCCGGCCGCTGGCTGCCGATCCCGCCCGGCGTCCTCCCGGAGGGGGAGGACGCCAGGCGCGGCGCGGCACGCCAATGGCTCGCCGGGCAGGGCTACCGCCCCAGCCCGCGAACCCTCTAGCCCCCTGGCCGCACCAGAGGGAACGGGATCGTCTCGCGGATGCTGCGCCCCGTCAGCGTGATCAGCAGCCGGTCGATGCCCATGCCCATGCCGCCCGCCGGCGGCATCGCGTATTCGAGGGCGCGCAGGAAATCCTCGTCCAGCTCCATCGCCTCGGGATCGCCGCCCGCGGCCTGCAGCGACTGCTCGGTGAGCCGCTGCCGCTGCAGGACGGGGTCGATCAGCTCCGAGTACGCGGTGCCGAGTTCCAGCCCGAAGACGATCAGGTCCCATTTCTCGGCGAGGCGCGGGTCGCGGCGGTGCGGGCGGGTCAGCGGCGAGGTCTCCGCCGGATAGTCCCGGACGAACGTCGGCGCCGCCAGCTCCTCCTCGACGAGCGCCTCGAACAGCTCCTGGACGAGCTTCCCCTGCCCCCACCGTGGATCGAACCCCAGCCCGAACCGGTCGGCGAGCTTGCGCACGACGTCCAGCGCCGTGTCCGGGGTGATCTCCTCGCCGACGGCCTCGGACACCGACCCGTAGACGGTGATCTCCCGCCACGGCTCCGCGAGGTCGTGCTCGATGCCGTCCCGCACGACGACCGTCGTGCCGAGCGCGGCGAGGGCCGCGTCCACGACGAGGGAGCGGGTCAGAGCGGCCATCGTGTCGTAGTCGCCGTACGGCTCGTACGCCTCCAGCATCGTGAACTCGGGATTGTGCTTCTGCGACACGCCCTCGTTGCGGAAGTTGCGGTTCAGCTCGAACACGCGGCCGACACCGCCGACCAGCAGCCGCTTCAAGTACAGCTCGGGCGCGATCCGCAGGTAGAGCTGCATGTTGTAGGCGTTGATCTGCGTGCTGAACGGCCGGGCCGCGGCCCCGCCGTGGACGGGCTGCAGCATCGGCGTCTCGACTTCGAGGTACCCGCGCTCGCGCAGCGCGTCGCGGACGGCCGCGACGGCGTCGCCGCGCATCCGCAGCATGCGGCGGGCGTCGTCGTTGACGATGAAGTCGACGTACCGCTGCCGGACGCGGGCCTCCGGGTCCGACAGCCCGGACCGCTTGTTCGGCAGCGGGCGCAGGCATTTCGCGGCGAGCGTCCACGACGAGGCGAGCACCGACAGCTCGCCGCGCCGGGACGTGACGACCTCGCCGTCCACCGCGACCTGGTCGCCGAGGTCGATGAGCGCCTTCCAGCTGTGCAGCGAGTCGTCGCCGAGCGCGTCGGCGGTCAGCATGACCTGGAGGTCGGCGGTCTCGTCCCGCAGCGTCACGAAGATCAGCCGGCCGTGCTCGCGGGCGAGGACGACCCGTCCAGCGATCGCGACGCGCGTCCCGGTGCGAACGTCGGGGGCCAGGGCGGGGAAGCGGGCGCGGATGTCGGCGGCGACGTCGGTGCGCTCGCAGCCGAGCGGGTAGGGCTCCATCCCGGCGGCGCGGATCCGGTCGAGCTTGGCGTGCCTGACCCGCTCCTGCTCCGACAGCCGCCGCCGGGGCACGCAGGCCGCTTCGGCGGCGTCCTCGATCTCCTTGATCTGCTCCGCGAGCCCGCCGGCCGGGCCCATCGCCGCCGCCCGGTCAAGCTTCGGCCGGTTCAGGTTCGGGAGGAAGCCCTCGGCGCGGGCGTAGGCGAGGCCCAGCCGGACGAGGTCGCGGCTCTGCGTGTAGCAGATGTAGCGCGGACGCCAGTCGGGCAGATATTTGGAGTTCGCCAGGTACAGCGATTCGAGCTGCCAGAACTTCGACGCGAACGACAGGCACCGGTAGTACAGCCGAGCGACGGGCCCCGCGCCGATCTGCGAGCCGCGCGCGAACGCCGACCGCAGCATCGCGAAGTTCAGCGAGAGCTGCTGCGCGCCGACGGCGGCGGCCTTCTCGGCGAGCTTGGCGACCATGTACTCGTTGAGGCCGTTCTCGGCGGCGCGGTCGCGGCGCATCAGGTCCAGCGACAGGCCCGCCCGCCCCCACGGGACGAAGCTGAGCAGCCCGCGCAGCTCCCCGTCGGCGTCGAACGCCTCGACCATGACGCAGCGGCCGTCGGTCGGGTCGCCGAGGCGGCCGAGCGCCATGGAGAAGCCGCGCTCGGTGTCCTCGCCGCGCCAGGCGTCCGCGCTGCCGATCAGCTCGGCCATCTCCCAGTCGGGAATCTGCGAGTGCCGCCGGATCCGCACCTGGTAGCCGGCCCGCTCGACCCGCCGGACGGCCTGCCGGACCTGCCGCATCTCCCGCCCTTCCAGGTTGAAGCGGGTGAGGTCGATGACGGCCTCGTCGCCGAGCTCCAGCGCGTCGAACCCGTGCCGCCGGTAGACGTGCGCGCCGCGCTCGCCGACGCTGACCGCGCCGGGGATCCAGGCGTGCGCGCGGCACTCCTCCAGCCACGCCTCGATCGCCTGGTCCCACGACTCGGGGTCGCCGAGCGGGTCGCCGCTGGCCAGCGAGACCGAACCTTCGACCCGGTAGGCGATGGCCGCCTTACCGTTCGGTGCGACCATGACGTCCTTGTCGCGGCGCAGCGCGAAGTAGCCGAGCGAGTCCTGCTCGCCGTATTCGGCGAGCAGCCGTCGCGCGGCGAGCTCCTCCTTCGGCCGCAGGACGGGGTCGCGGCGCCCCGGTTTGAACATCGCCCAGAACGTGGCGATCAGCAGCCCGGTGCCGAGCACCCACAGGATCGCGTCCACCCACAGCGGCACGTCCACGTCGATCGGCTTGCCCGTGACGCGCGGCCCGAGCACGGTCTGGGAGATCGCGTAGAGCGGGTGCGTCCACGGGCCGCCGCTGTGGTCGCGGTCGGTGAGGGTGACCAGGAACGTGCCGATGCCGCAGGTCACGAACAGCAGGTTGGTGAACACCAGCCCGGCGAGGCGGCGGTCGGCGCGGTCGGGCAGCGTGGTGAACTGCCCGCGCGCCGCGACGAGCAGCACGAGCACCGCGAGATAGACGCCGGTGGTGACGACCAGCCCGGGGGGCGTGCGCCGGCCGGGGTCGAGGAGCGTCGTCAGGACGCCCGTGACCACCAGCGCGGCCGGCAGGCAGAAGATCAGCAGGAGGATCCGCCAGGCGGCCTTCTTGCGCCGCCGGACGCCCATCGACAGCAGGATCCACAGCAGCCCGAGGGGCACGCTCGGGAACCAGCCGAGGTAGCCGATCCAGCGCAGCGCCCAGATGTCGGCCATCTCAAGGATGAGACCATAGGAGACCCACGCGAGCAGCGACAGGATCCCGGAGAGACGGGTGTACCAGAAGAAGATGGTCGGCGCGGCCTGGATCAGCCGCCGCCACTCGCCCCGGTTACCGGTCACGGATGTCTCGTCGGTCGCTGTCCGGTGCGGGCGTTCCCGGGCGACCGGGACGGCGGCGGCGAACCGCCGCGTCGCGACCTTCGGGGCGGCGAACCTCCAGGTAGAGCCGGGCGTCGTACGGGTAGGGGGATGTGGCTTGCAAGCTCGGTCCAAGGTTGTCAGCAAAAGTCGATATGGTCGCGGATATGCCAAGTGAACCCACCGGTGAGCGGTTGCTCGCCCGCCGTTACCGCCTGGTCACCCAGGTCGGCCGCGGCGGCATGGGGACGGTCTGGCAGGCGCACGATGAGGTCCTCGGTCGTGACGTCGCGGTGAAGGAGGTCATCCTCCCGCATGGTCTCACCGATGAGGAACGCGCCGTACACCATAAGCGCACGTTCCGTGAGGCGCGCACGGCCGCGCGGCTCGGCCACCCCGGCGTCGTCACCGTCTACGACGTCGTCGAGGAGGACGACCGGCCCTGGATCATCATGGAGCTCATCCGGGCCCGCTCCCTCGACCAGGTGATCAAGCAGGAGGGGCCGCTGGAGGTCCACCGCGCCGCCGAGATCGGCCGCCAGATGCTCGCCGCGCTGCACGCCGCGCACCAGGCCGGTGTCCTGCACCGCGACGTCAAGCCCAGCAACGTGCTGATCACCGGCGCCGGGCGGACGGGCGAGCGCGCCGTGCTCACCGACTTCGGTATCGCCACCGCCTCCGGCGACGCCACCCTCACCCAGACGGGCCTGGTCATGGGCTCGCCCGCCTACATCGCGCCGGAGCGCGCCCGCGGCCGCGTCGCCGGCCCCGCGTCCGACCTGTGGTCCCTCGGCGTCACCCTGTACGCGATGGTGAACGGCAAGTCGCCGTTCGAGCGGCCCGAGCCGATGGCCGCGCTGGTCGCGGTGATCTCCGACGAGCCCGACCCGCCGGAGAAGGGCGGCCGCCTCATCCCCGTGATCGACGGCCTGCTGCACAAGAACCCCGACGAGCGGATGGGCGCGATCGAGGCGGGCGCGCTGCTGGACGAGATCGTCCGCCGGGAGTCCGTCGACAACCAGCGGACGATGGCCGTCGAGTACTCGGCAGACGAGCTCCCGAGCTCCCAGATGACGACCTCCGACGCGTTCGCGGAGGCCTACGCCGAGCCGTACCCCGAGACGTACGCGCCCGACGAGCCGATCCCGGCGGAGATGGACGACCCCGGCGGCGCGACGAGCGTCGACCCGGGCGGCGGCGCGCCCCGTCCCGAGACCCCCGGCGCCCGTCCCGACCAGCTGACCAGCTTCGACATCCCGGCCGCCGCGGCGGGCACCGCCGGGCCCGCCACCCGGCCCGGCCGGACCGGCAAGAGCGGTGACGGCGCCGGGCGGGGCGCGAAGGCGGGGCCCGGCGAGACCACGCCCGATCCCGACCGCGTCCTGTCCTGGCGCTCCCGCCAGCAGCGCACGCAGCCCACGGCGGGCGCGGCGCCGTCCGGTCACGGGTCGCTCCAGCACGGTTCGCCGTCCGGCGACAGGCCACCGGCCGACACGACCACGCACTTCCCGCCGACGACGCATCCGGCCGGGCGTCCCACGCTCGCCTCCAACCGCAACGTGCTGATCGTCGCCGCGGTCGCGCTGATCGTCATCGTGATCGTCGCGAGCATCGCGCTGGCGAGCGGCGGCGGGGACGAGGGCGGCAAGAAGCCGGCCCGCAAGCAGGGCGCGACCACCACGTCGTCCAAGAGCCCGTCCGCACCGGCGACCTCGGCGAAACCCAGCGGCCCGCCTAGCGGCGGGCTCCCCGCCGGCTTCCGGATGCACGACGACCGCAGCGGCTACTCCGTGCCCGTCCCGGCCGGCTGGAGCGGCCCCGAGCGCAAGGCGGGCGGCGACTTCTTCTACTCGCCCGACCGCAAGATCTACCTCCAGATCGACCAGACCGACGACCCCAGCGACAGCGCCATCGACGACTGGAAGCGGCAGGAGCGCAACGGGCCGCGCTTCCCCGGCTACGAGAAGATCAGGATCGCGCCGACCGGCGACCAGCCGCCCGTCCCCGACACCGGCGACGGCGACGACTCCGCCGACTGGGAGTTCACCTACGACGGCAAGAGCGGCCGCATGCGCATCCTCAACCGCGGGTTCGTCAAGAGCGGGAAGGGCTACGCCATCCTCCTCTGCGCCCCCGCCAAGGACTGGGCCAAGGTCCACGCCGACCTCCAGCCCGTCTACCGCTTCTTCAAGCCCGCCGACGACTGACGACGACCCGGCGACGGCCGGCGACGACCGAAGGAGACCCGCGTCTGATGGCAGGTCGCGTTCTCGCGGGCCGGTACCGGCTCGAATCCGTGGTCGGACGCGGCGGGATGGGCACGGTGTGGCGGGCCCGCGACGAGACCCTCGACCGGGAGGTCGCGGTCAAGGAGGTCGTCCTGCCCGCCGGGCTGGACGACACCGAGCGGGCGAACCGGCACCGCCGGACGCTGCGGGAGGCCCGCGCCTCCGCGCGGCTGAACCATCCGGGCGTCGTGACCGTCCACGACGTCGTCGACGAGGACGACCGGCCGTGGATCGTGATGGAGCTCGTCCCGGCCCGCTCCCTCCAGGAGATCGTGGACGAGGACGGCCCGCTCCCGCCCGCCCGCGCCGCCGCGATCGGGCGGCAGATCGCCGGCGCGCTGCGCGCCGCGCACGCGATCGGCATCCTGCACCGCGACGTCAAGCCCGCGAACGTGCTGGTCGCTGACGGCGACCGCGCCGTCCTCACCGACTTCGGCATCGCGCAGGTGGCCGGGGACGCGACGCTCACCGGTACCGGGCTGCTCATCGGGTCGCCCGCGTACATGTCACCGGAGCGCGTCAACGGCGACCCGGCGATCCCCGCGTCCGACCTGTGGGCCCTCGGCGCCACCCTCTACGCCGCGACGGAGGGGCGGGCGCCGCACCACCGCGGCGATCCGATGGCGGTGCTCGCGGCGGTGATGACGCAGGACGTCCCGCCGCCGAGGAACGCGGGGCCGCTCGCGCCCGTCCTCACCGGGCTGCTGGAACGCGACCCGGTCCGGCGGATGAGCGGCGACCAGGCCGAGGAGGCCCTCACCGCGATCGCCTCCGGCCAGGCCGCGACGCTCGCCACCACCGCCCACCACACCCTGTCGGATGCGCCGACCGGCCTGAACACGACTCACGTCCCGGTCCCTGTGCCCGTGCCTGTGCCCGTGCCGGAGCCTGGCGGGCAGTGGACGGCGCCCGTCCCCGCGCGGAAGCGGTCGCCCGTGCTGCCGATCCTCGCGGGGGCCGTCACCGCGGCGGCGGTCCTGGCCGTCGCCGGGTTCCTCATCTGGCCGGACGGGCCGTCCGGCGGCGGGCAGGCCGCGGCGCAGCAGTCCCCGCCCGCGACCGAGCAGTCCGTCCCGGACTCGCCCACGACGCCCGCATCGTCCAACTCGCCTGCGCCCTCTCCCGGCACGGGCGCCGCGCCGCTCCCGGACGGGCTCGTCCGGGCGAGCGGCCCCGGTTTCACGATCGGCGTACCGCCCGGCTGGCGGCGGTCGGAGCAGGGCAAGAGCGTCATCTGGCTCGACCCCGACTCCAGCGCCTACGTGCAGGTCGACCGGACGCAATGGTCCGGCGACCCCTACGAGCACTGGGTCACCTGGGAGCGGGAGGCCATCGCCGACGGGAAACTGACGGGTTTCCGCCGGATCGGCGAGATCGAACGGACGAGCGTCGGTGGCGTGCCCGCCGCAGACATCGAGTTCTCGTGGTGGCGCGATGGCGGTATCACCCGGGCGCGCGATCGCGGTGTGATCGTCGATGGGCGCCCCTATGCTGTTGTGGTTGCGGTTCCCGCGTCCCAGTGGAACGCGAACGAGGCACTCGTGAAGAATGTGCTCGACACGTTCCGTCCCTCAGGGGTGGGATGACCAGTGGGGGGACCCTCTAGCCATGGCACAGCCACGTCTGCTCGGTAACCGCTACCGGCTCGACTCGGTCGTCGGGCGGGGCGGCATGGGCACCGTGTGGCGCGCCTTCGACGTCATGCTGGACCGCGAGGTCGCCGTCAAGGAGGTCGTGCTCCCGCCCGGGCTGAACGAGAGCGAGCGGGGCGTCCTGTACGAGCGGACGTTCCGGGAGGCGCGGGCGTCGGCGCGGCTGAACCATACCGGGGTCGTGACCGTCCACGACGTGGTCGAGGAGTCGGACCGGCCCTGGATCGTGATGGAGCTGGTCCTCGCCCCCTCCCTCCAGGATCTCCTCGAACGCGGGCCGATGGAGCACCGCCGGGTCGCCGACATCGGGCTGCAGATGCTCGGGGCGCTCCGGCACGCGCACGAGAAGGGCATCCTGCACCGCGACGTCAAGCCCAGCAACGTGCTGATCACCGACACCGGGCGGGTCGTGCTCACCGACTTCGGCATCGCGCAGGTGGAGGGCGACACGACGCTCACGCAGACGGGCCTGGTCATGGGCTCGCCCGCCTACATCCCGCCGGAGCGGGCGCAGGGCGAGCGCGCGGTGCCCGCCTCCGACCTGTGGGCGCTCGGCGCCACGCTGTACGCGGCCGTCGAGGGCCGCTCCCCCTACGAGCGGTCGGACGCGATGGCGTCGCTGCAGGCCGCGCTGACCGAGCCGGTCCCGCCGGCGCGCAACGCGGGCCCGCTCGCGCACGTGCTGGACGGCCTGCTGGCCCGCGAGCCGGTGCACCGGATGACCGCCGCGCAGGCGCATCCGCTGCTCACCCGGGTGGCGATGCTGCCCCCGCCGGCGGCGCAGGCCGACGAGACGGTGGCGGACGAGCCGTCCGGCCGCTTCCTGCCCACCCGGACGGACGACGCGTCGGAGACCGTCCTCGACCCGGACGATCTGAACCCGCCGACCCGCCGCGACCCCGGCCGGTTCCAGCCCACGAACCGGCCCCTGAGACCGAATCCGAGCCAGGGCCAGAGTCCGAGTCAGGGGCAGCAGCCGAGCCAAACTCCGAAGCCGAGCCAAACTCCGAACCCTAGCCAGGGGCGGTCGCAGAACGGGACGCACTATCAGCCGCCCCGTCCCGGGACGGATCCCGAGGCGCGGACGTTCGCGGAGACCGAATGGGCGCCGCCGCCCTCCCAGCCGCATCCGCAGGGCCGGCAGCCGGGCCTTCCGCCGCAGACGCCTCCGCCGTGGGAGCAGCCGCAGCAGTACGCGAACTGGCAGCAGCCGCCTCCGCCGTCCCTGCGGGGCGGGCCCGCGGACGCCGCCGGGCACGCGGAGCGCCGCAAGACGCTGGTGGTCGTGACGATCGCGGTGGTCCTGGTCGTGGCGGCGGTGCTGGTGGGCGCGTTCATCCTGCGCGGCAAGCTCCAGACGGACGCCGCGGCTTACGCGGCGGCGCTTCCGGCTGCGGCGGTGATGGCGGCCCGCTGAGCCGGGTCAGCCGCCGGGGGACAGGGCGTCCAGGGCGAGGCGGAGGTCGGCGACGTGCGCGTCGAGGTCGGCGGCGGGCTCGCCGGCCTGCAGCCGGGCCACGTCCTCCTCGATCAGCTTGACGCGCTCGTCGAGCGCCGACAGCAGCCGCTCGCCGCCGCCCGCGAGCACCGCCTCCCCGTCGCCCTCGGCGAGGGTCTGGCGCAGCAGCTGCGCCTGCCGCCTGAGCTGCAGGTTCCGGCGGTGCAGCTCCACGAACACCGACACCTTCGCGCGCAGCAGCCACGGGTCGAACGGCTTGGTCAGGTAGTCGACCGCGCCGGCCGCGTAACCGCGGAACGCCTGCTCGCCCGCCTCGCCGCCCGCGGTGAGGAAGATGATCGGGATGTCGCGGGTGCGGGGCCGGGACTTGATGTGGCCCGCGGTCTCGAACCCGTCCATCTCGGGCATGACGACGTCGAGCAGGATCAGCGCGAAGTCGTCGCTCAGCAGCTCCTTCAGCGCGGCCTGCCCGGACATGACGGGCACGACCTCCACCGGCAGCGCGTCGAGCACGGCGGCGAGGGCGGTCAGGTTCTCCTCGCGGTCGTCGACGGCCAGGATCCTCGTGTCGCTCGGCACCGGACTCCCTCACGTCAACGACGGTCTATGCCGTCCACCCTGCCATGACCGAAAGAACGACAACAGTGAATCATCCCAGACTGAACAGTTTTCGTCCGGCCGTTCGCGCCGACCGTGACCTGTGCGACCACCGGGCACGAAAATTGTTCATCAAGGATTTCTAGGGTAGCCAGCCGGGTTTGACCAGCCCGGATTCGTAGGCGAACACCACGAGTTGTGCCCGGTCACGCGCGTTGAGCTTCACCATCGTCCGGCTGACGTGGGTTTTCGCGGTCGCTGGGCTGACCACGAGGCGGGCCGCGATCTCCTCGTTCGACAGGCCCTCGCCGACCAGCGCCATGACCTCCCGCTCCCGCTCGGTCAGTGCGTTGAGCCGCGGCGAGGGCGCGGGCTCCTTGGCCCGCGCGGCGAACTCGGCGATCAGGCGGCGGGTCACCGACGGTGACAGCAGCGCGTCCCCGGCCGCGACGGCCCGGACGGCGTGGATCAGCTCGACCGGCTCGGTGTCCTTGACGAGGAACCCGCTCGCGCCGCCGCGCAGCGCCTCGAACACGTACTCGTCCAGCTCGAACGTGGTGAGGATCACGATCTTGACGCCGTCCAGCCGGTCGTCGGAGGCGATCCGCCGGGTGGCCTCCAGGCCGTCCAGCCCCGGCATGCGGATGTCCATCAGGATGACGCTCGGGCGCAGCCGCTTCGCCTGCGCGACGGCCTCCTCGCCGTCGCTCGCCTCGCCGACGACCTCGATGTCGGGCTGCGCGTCCAGCAGTGCCCGGAAACCGGCCCGGACCAGCACCTGGTCATCGGCGAGCAGCACTTTGATCATCGAGTCTCGCGCGTCCGGCGAGCCACCAGAGACCTGCATGTCGGGTCAGTCCTCTCTCACGGCGGACGCACCGTCCGGTTCCGGCCGGTCCGGTTCAGGCGCCGCCTCCGGTGCCGCTTCCAGGGGGAGCGTCGCGCGGACGCGGAACCCGCCGCCCGGCCGCGGTCCCGCCTCGAACGAGCCGCCGAGCGCCGCGGCCCGCTCCCGCATGCCGCTGATCCCGCTGCCGCTGCCGCCGGGGTCGTCCAGGAGGGACACCCCCTGGCCGTCGTCGTCGACCTGCACCACGATCTCGTGCTTACCGTAGGCGATGCCGACCCGCGCCGTCACCGGGCCCGGACCGGCATGGCGGCTCACGTTCGTCAGCGACTCCTGGACGATCCGGAACGCGGCGAGGTCGGTGCCCGCGTGCAGCGGGCGGCGGTCCCCGGTGATCTCGGCGTCGACCCGGAGCCCGGCGGAGCGGGCGCGGGCGAGCAGGTCGTCCAGCCCGCCGAGGCCCGCGGTGGGCGTGCGCGGCGCGGTCTCGCCCTGCGAGCGCAGCGCGCCGATCACGCCGCGCATCTCGGTGAGGGCCTCCTTGCTGGCCTCCTTGATGGCGGCGAGCGCCGTCCGGGCCTGCTCGGGGTTCTCGTCCATCAGGTGCAGCGCCACCCCCGCCTGCACGTTGATCATCGAGATGTTGTGGGCGAGGACGTCGTGCAGCTCGCGGGCCATCCGCAGCCGTTCCTCGCTGGCCTGGCGGCGCTCCTCCTCGGCGCGGGTGCGGGCCGTCTCGGCGGCCCGCTGGGCGCGCATCCGCACCAGCTCGGACGTGACGAGCACGACCAGCGCCCAGGCGGTGACGAACGTCGCGGCCACGAGGGTCGGCCTCTCGGGCGTGAACCAGCCGCTGCCGCGCTCCTCCGCCGGGACGCCGATCAGCACGGACAGGCCGAAGAAGGCGGCCAGGCCCAGGGCCGTCCCGGCCCAGGCGGCGAGCCGGTGCCCGGCGACGACGGCGGCCATCATCGCGACGCCCAGGGAGAACGGCGCGGGCCCGTAGGGGTAGGCGCGCAGCAGGTACAGCGCGGTCACCGCCCCTACCGCCGCCAGCGTGAACACCGGGTTCCGGCGGCGAAGCAGGAGCAGCGACGGGCCCGCCAGCAGCAGGCCGAACCCGAGCGGGTCGAGGTCGGCGTGGCCGGCGCCGGAACCCGCTCCGGCACCCTGATCGTCGGCCCACGGCGGTCCCGACCCCCGCGGCCCGCCGCCGTGCTGCGCGCCCAGCGACCCGAACACCTGGACGAACGCCAGCAGCACCGGGACGACCCAGACCGGCCACGTGGCGGGGGTCGGCCAGCGGTACCGGACCGGGCCGCGGGGCGCTGAAGTGCTCATGTCTGCACGTTAAGTCATCGAGGTCAGGGCCCACGTCGGCCGTGGGGAGTGAGCGTCCGTACTCCTCGGGACGTACCCGCGGCGGGCGGACCGGCCACCTATCCGGTCCATCGGACGGGGAGGCGCTCGAACCCGTGGCGGGCGTTGGAGCGCAGCATCACCGGCTCGCCCACGATCTGCGGCAGCCCCGGACGTTCCAGCAGCGCGTCGAGGAGCGCCCGCAGCTGCACGCGGGCCAGCCGCGCGCCCAGGCAGGCGTGGAACCCGAAGCCGAAGCAGAGATGGGACCGGGCGCCCCGGACGAACCGGTCCGGCAGGAACTGCCCGGGGTCGGGGAACACCTCGTCGTCGTGGTTCGCGGAGACGAGCCACAGCGTGACCCGTTCGCCCGCGAGCAGCGGCACGCCGCCGATCACGGTGTCGCGCTGCACGATCCGCCAGACCTGGAGGACGGGCGTCCACCAGCGCAGCATCTCCTCGACCGCGCCGTCGAGGAGCCGCTCGTCCGACCGCGCCTCCTGGAGCCGGGCGTACTGCGCGGGGTGGCGGAGCAGCGCGTAGAGGCCGCCGGTGAGGGTGTTCCGCAGCGTTTCGGGCAGGTCGCGGACGACCTCGCCGACGAAGTCGACCGTCTCGCCGTACGGGACGCGGGCGAGCATCGCCCGGGCGGGCGGGTCCATGTCGATGGGCGGCGGAGCGGGCTTGTCGGGAGCGGCGTCGGCGTCCGGGAGGTCGGCGGTGACGGGGCCGTGCAGGATGCCGTCGCCCTGCGGCGCGAACAGCTCCGGGCGGGTGAGGGCGTGGTGGACGTCGGCGTAGCGCAGCACGGCCCAGGAGCCGGGCCGGTCGGCCATGCGGCCGTCCAGCCAGACGACCGGGGTCTTCGCCCGGAGCCGTTCCAGCCGGTCGAACGGGACGCCGCGCGCGTAGGCGTCCGCGCAGTCGACGACCCCGGCGTCGGTGATGGGCAGCGCGCCTCGCCGTTGAGGCATGGGAACCTCCTCTGCAAGACGGACGCTAACGTGTCCGGCCCGGACCCTGAAAGGGCCGGATTCGGCCGTCCGTTAGACGCACCCCTTGCGGAGGGGGTCAGCCCGCGAGCCACTCCCCGGTCTCCACGCTGACGAGACCGTGCCTGGCCGCCTCGATCACCGCCTCCCGCTGCGAGTGCACGCCCAGCTTGCTGAGGACGCTCTGCACGTGGCTGCGCGCGGTGCTGCGCGTCACCCCCATCGCCTTGGCGAGCGCCTGTGTCGACTCGCCGCGCGCGAGCCGTGTCAGGACCTCCCGCTCGCGCGGGGTGAGGAACCGGGCGACGCGCTGCGCCTGGTTGCGGGGCCGCGTCGCGCCGTGCCGGACGGGCTGGTCGGTGACGACCTCGCCGTCCGCGACGCGCCGCAGCACGGTGAGGATGTCGCCGGCCTGCTGGCCCTTGTGCGCGAACCCGCGCACGCCCGCCTTGATGCCCGCGTCCAGCACCGGCTGCTCAAGGAAGCCTGTGAGGACGACGAACCTGGTGTGCGGGGACGCGGCGCGCAGCCTCGGCATCCAGTCGAGGGCCGTGCCGGACGGGAACTGCAGGTCGATCAGGCACAGGTCGGGCTGCCTGATCCGGAGCAGCGGCATCGCGTCCGCGGGGGAGTAGACCACCCCGACGATGGCGTGCCCGGCGTCCGCCAGGACAAGCGACAGCGACTCGGCGAAGACCGCGTGGTCGTCGCAGATGACCATTCTCATGGATGGGGCCGCCAGTCGTCGGCGTGCGGATCGGCGTGCAGGCCGGCCGTTCCCGGGGGCGGTGCCGCCGGGAGCAGGATCCGGACGCGCGCCCCGCCCATCTCGCAGGTGCGGATCTCCAGGCTGCCGCCGTACCCGGAGATCAGGTCGTGGACGATCCCGAGCCCCAGCGACGCGAGCCCGCGCCGTGCGGGCTTCGGCCGCCCATACCCCCGGCCGCGTTCCGGGCCGCGTTCCGGGCCGCGCGGCCCGGTGCCCCAGCCCGCGCCGAAGCCGGGGCCGTCGTCGTCGACCTGGATGACGACCCAGCCCTGGTCGGCCTCGACCCGCACGTCGACGCGCCCGTCCGCGACGCGGCAGGCGTTGTCGAGGACGTTGCGGACCGCGCGCCACAGGGCGACGGGGTCCATGTGCGCCCAGGCCTCGCCGCCGCTGAAACTGAACTCGTGCGGGGTGGCGAGCCGCATCCCGGTGACGATCTCGGCGGTGAGGTCGTCGACCCGGAGCCGCTCCGGGGTCGGTGGCGGGCGGTCGGCGCTCTCGTCGTCGGCGTCCTCGTCGAGGCGGCGCAGCAGGTGGTCGAGCCACCGGGTCTCGCCGAGCAGCTGCTCGATGCGGGCCCGGCTGGTGTGGCCGACGTCCTCCGCGACGACGACGGCGGAGGCCAGCATGATGATCGTGCCGAGTTCGTGGCGGATGTCGTGCCGGAGCCGCCGCCGCCACAGGACGTGCGGTCCGCCGTTCTTCGATTCGCCGTTCGCTGATTCGCCGTTCGCTGTTTCGCCGGCGGCGGGGAGCTCGTCGCCGGGCCTTGGTTTCCGAGGCCCTGTGCCCGCGAGCGTGCCCACGCTCGCGGGAGGTTCCGCCGGAGAAAACCGAGACCACCCGATGTCCATGGGTCCCCCCGTACGTTATTCATGCACCGTTCTAAACGTTCTCTCCCGGATACGCATGCTGTCCAGGAAATGGCCGTAACAGACCACTGTCTGTCCAGAAGCGGACACGCACAGGAGCTGGTGAACTTTACTGATTGACAGTGCGTCCGGGTCAGGATTGTCAGTTCTCCTTGTCGTGTCCCGGCGTTTTTCTTTCATGCCTACGGCGTAGCCGCTTTGCGCATTCCGGCGGGTGTGCCGGCGGCCCGCGGGAGGGACAGTCGGCACATGCCGAAGGTCACTTTTCTCGGACATGCGGGGGTCGCGGTGGACGCGTCCGCGTTCCACCTGCTCGCGGACCCGTGGCTCGCTCCAACAGGGGCCTTTCTCGGAGCCTGGCACCAGTATCCGAGAAACGATCACCTGGATCCGGTCCCGCTGCTGGACGCGGACTGGCTCGCCGTCTCGCACGAGCACCTAGATCATTTCGACCCGTGGGTGCTGGACCGGCTTCCGGCCAGGACCCGAATCCTCATTCCGCGCTATCCGGGACCGGCCTTCCGCGAGCGCATGGTCGCCGCCGCGGGTGGCCGGCAGGTAATCGAGTTGACGCCCTGGGAGAAATTCCCGCTGGACAATCGGGGTTCCTGGATCACCGCGATTCCGGAACTCTCCCCGATGTGCCATGACGCCGCCTTTCTCATCGTCGCGGACGGCCGCGGGATCCTGCACGGCAACGACGCCCGGCTCACCGCCGCGCAGGCCCGCCGCGCCAAGCACCTCGCGGGCGGGCGGCTCGACCTGATGGCCGTGCAGGCGTCCGGGGCGTCCTGGCATCCGATCTGCTACCAGTACCCGGCCGCGGAGATGGCGAAGATCTCCATGGACAAGCGGGTGTCGAAGCTCCGCTCGATCCAGCGGCTCGTCCGGCAGACCGCGCCCGAGCTGGCGGTCCCGTTCGCCGGGCCGCCCTGCTTCCTGGACGCGGAGGTCGACCACCTGAACTGGGTGCTCGGCCAGCAGGACGGCGCGTTCTGCGACCCCGAGGCGGCGATGGAATGGCTGCGCGAGCACCTGCCGGACCAGCGCTGGGACGCGTTCAAGCCCGGCGACGCCATCGACCTCGACACCGGTGAGATCACCCGCGATCCCGTCTCGGCGGAGTTCTCCTTCGCCGACGCCGACCGGGCCGGCTACCTCAAGCGGTACGCGGCCGACCGCGCGCCCTTCGTCGCCGAGGTGATGGCGATGAATCCGGAGCCGGGCCCCGGCCTTTTCGACAGGTTCGCCGCCCATTTCGAGTATCTCGGCGGGCTCAGCGACTATTTCCTGCGGCAGATCTCGATGACGGTGCGGTTCGAGGTCACCGGCCCGAACGGCGGTGTCTGGGACGTGGACTTCACCCCGGACGGCGTGCGCGTCGCGGTGGCGTCCGAGGCCGTCCGCCCGCACTACCGGATCACCACCGCCGGACGCTGGATCGAGGGCGTCATCGCCGGCCGGATGGCGTGGGAGGACCTGCTCATCTCGTTCCGGCTCAGCCTCTACCGCGACCCCGACGTCTACAACGACTACCTGGTCGGCCTGCTCAAGCACGCCAACGCGCCCGCGCTGGAGGCCGTCGAGGAGTACGAGACCGGACGCGACGAGTCCGAGCGGATCACCGTCTCCTCCGACGGCGCCCGCTACGACATCCCGCGCTACTGCCCGCACGCCGGGGAGGACCTGTCGGTGGGCGCGGTCGTCCGCGACGGCCAGATCCACTGCCTGGCCCACAACTTCGCGTTCGATCTGGCGAGCGGTGAATGCCTCAACGCCCGCGCCACAAATCTCACCAGTAAGAAAGTGACCTGAATCACCTCCGATCGTGCAATCCCCAGGGGCAAGCAGGGCGTGTCTGACATGGGGCTAAACATCGCCTCGTGTTAGATTTCGGGTCTGCTTGTCTGGGGGGATTGAAGAGTGCGTGGTTTGAGCCGGACGCGGCTCGGTCTGCTGGCCGTCGCGTTCGTTCTTGTCATCGGTGTGATGGAAGTCCTGGCGCTGAAGCTCGGATCGATGGACTTCCCCGTCCCGTCGTCCGGGGCCGGCCATCCGGCCGTGGCCGATAAATCGGGAGAGAATTAGCCCGCTCAGCGGGACCGGTTGCGGGCCTTCATGAGGCTCTGCAGATCGGGGTGGGGGCCGCCGGTGGCGTCCGAGAGAGTGGGACAGGCCCACTTGTCCTGGCGGCCCCAGGAGTAGGAGATCTCCAGCGGGGGACGCGGCGCGAGACGGTCCCAGCGGGCGAGGATTTCGCGGAATTGGTCCTCTGTCGGGAGCCAATACTGCTTGTCGCCGCTGGAACAACTCTGCCCGAAAGTCTGTAGCACGGGCGCTACCCGGGCGCGCGGAATGCCGGCGGTGTCCGCCATCCGGACCATCCGGTCGATGGCGCCGATGTCGCAGCGCTCGCGCGCCTTCGACGACCCGCGGCAGGGGTAGGGGTCCAGGCCGTACAGGTCGACGCCGACGCGTTCCGGGGTGAGCGGCTTCATCGGCCAGTCGGTGAGCGAGATGAACGAGATCTGGCCGGGCGCGTGCCGTTCGACGTAGGCGGCGCGGCGGCGGATCTCGTTCGCGATCTCCGGGCATTCGCCGGGGTTCGGCTCGTCCGACAGGTACCAGCCGTAGACCTTCGGGTCGCGCCCGAACCGCTGGACGGCCCGCTGGAACTCCTCGAAGCCGAGCTCGAAGTCGTCGCAGGTGAAGTTGCCGACCCACAGCAGCCCCTGCATGCCCTGGGGGACGCCCGCGACGAGCGAAGCGTCGGCCTTCACGTCGACCAGGTCGTACCCGAGCTCCTTGAGCCGGGGATAGTCGGACGGCTCGGTGTTCAGCGCGATCCGGCGCGTCCCGCCGGGGGACCGGGCGCCGGTCGCGCCGGGCGAGGCGAGCGGCCCGTCGTAGGGCTCGTGGTCGGCCGCCCGGTCCCGCAGGTAGAGGAGGAAACCGAGCACGGCCAGCAGCGTGGCCGTGATGGCCGACACCTTGCGCGGGACACCCTGGACGTCCATGGCTTGCTCCCCGGAATGTTCGGTCAGGCTGCGGAGCCGGGCTCCTCGGCCGTGGTGCGGGCCGCGCTCGTGGTCTCCTGCGGCTTCTGCTGAGTGTCCTTGAGCGGCGGCAGCGTGAAGCCGAGGACATGCTTGACTGTGTCCCACAGTGCGCCGAATGTGGCGCGCAGGGACGGGTCGCGCAGGTAGACGGCGTCCACCGCGACCCGCGCCGGGACGATCCGTTCGATGTAGTTGACGAGGTCGACCTCCTCGCCGGGCCCGAGGACGTCGAAGTCGCGGAACCGGACCTCGGAGACGCCCGTCAGCCCCGGCCGGTGGTCGAAGATCCACCGGGAGTCCGCGTCGTAGTGGACGGCGAGGTCGTAGGTCTCGGGACGCGGCCCGACGAGCGTCATCTGCCCGCGCAGCACGTTGACGAACTGCGGCAGCTCGTCCAGCGACCACTGCCGCAGCAGTTTGCCGACCTTGGTGAGGCGCGGGTCGCAGTTGGCGGTGACGGTGAGGCCGCCGACGCCCTGCCGCATCGTCCGGAACTTGTACATGACGAACGGCCGCCCGCCCTGCCCGACCCGCGTCTGCCGGAACACGCCGGGACCGCGGCTGGTCAGCCGGACCAGCAGGTAGATCGTCAGCAGCGGGACGCTGAGCAGCAGCAGCCCGGCGAGCGCGCCCGTGACGTCCAGGACGCGGCGGCCCCGGGACGGCGCGACCCCGCCGGACGGGTCGATGGGACGGCTCGCGAGCGCCGGATGGTCGTCGGACATGGTCACCCCTTGGTCGTGCGCGGCGAATCGGTGGCGGAGGTGCTGGTCAGGGAGAGCTTCTTGACGTGCTGGAACCAGACCAGCAGCGCGGCCGTGGTGGCGACGAAGGACAGCGAGGTGGCGACCGCGGCGCCGGTCGCGCCGTGCGCCGGGATCAGGACGGCGCCGAGGACGACGACGGTGACCAGGCCGATGCCCTGCCCGGTGGAGGCGGCGCCGGGCCGGCCGACCCCGTACAGGTAGGCCATGATCAGCCCGGTGACGCCGAACGTGACGACGCCCGCGAGCCGGATGTAGGTGGGGACGACGGCGTCGTCGAACACGTCGCCGAAGACCCACGGCAGCGCGGTCCCGGCGATGAGCGCGAGCGGCAGCGCGGCGAGCACCGACACGGCGAGCGCGGGGAGGATCAGGCGGGACGTCCGTTTCGTCGCGGTCTCCCGGTCCTCCTTGGCGAAGTCGGGATACAGGACGTAGTTGACCGCGAGCCCCGGCAGCTGCACCAGCTCGGCGAACTTGCTCGCGACCGTGTAGACGCCGAGGACCTTCGGCCCGGCGAGCGCGCCGAGCAGCGCCATGTCGAACCGGAGTTGCAGCAGGTCGATGAGCTGGCCGAGGTAGCCGCGGAACCCGTAGCCGGTGATCGTGCGGCCGAGCTTGCGGTCGGGGCGTCCCCAGCCGGAGAAGAACCCGCGGCAGGCGAGCCGCCGCGCGATCCACGCCGCGGCGGCGAGGTCGGCGAGCACCAGCCCGGCGATCAGCGCGCCGGGCCCGTACCAGCCGGTCAGCAGGACGAGGTAGATCGGCAGGAACACGAACTCCTCGACCGTGATGGCGAGGCTCGCGCCCGGCTGGTCGTCGGTGCCCTGGAGCAGGCCCTTGCCGACCGACACGAAGCCCTGCGTGAAGGCCGGGATCGCGGCGGCGAGCGTGACCCAGATCCCGAACGACTTGAAGAACACCAGGAAGAACAGCGGGCTGAGGGCCAGCCAGGCGACACCGGAGATGGAGGCGCCGACCACGGTCAGCCAGGCGAGCGTGGGCCGCACCCGGCGCTGGTCGTAGTCCTTGCGCGCGAGGAAGAACGGCGCGGCGGCGGGCAGCCCGGCGTTCGACAGATGGCACAGCAGCCCCGGCAGGACCCTGACCAGCGTGAACGCCCCAACGAGCTGCGGCCCGCCGATCCGCGCCACCATGATCGTCGCGATCCCGAGCGAGGCGAGCGCCCCGACCCGTCCCGCCATGTTCCCCGCCACCAGCGCCACCAGCCGCCGTCGCAGCCGCGCCGCACTCGTCGCAGCGGTGTCGGGCGGCGGGTCTTCCTTCTTGGACCGCTTCTTCCTGGACGGAGAAGGTGGCGCGATCAACGCGCTGCCGGGCGTCACCCCACGATCAGGAACGGGTTCGCGACGCCCGAAGAAATGGAGCGCGGCGATGAGGCCGAAGAACGCCCAACCATGCCGGTAATGCAGCGTCTCGTAGAACAGGCCCGAGATGAGGAAGACGGCGACGAGCGCGCCGAACAGTTCCGGGCGCGGCACGAGCCGCGCGTACTCCCTGGTCAGCGCGTTCCGCCGCCCGATCCGCACGCAGTACAGCAGCAGGACGAACACCAGCACGATCAGCGCGACGCCGCCGAGGAAACCGCGCTCCAGCACGGCGGCGACATAGTCGTTGTGCGCCTCCCGCACATATGTCTCCTGCCGCACCCGCATCGCCGCTTCGGTCTCTCCGGCGCCGATGCCCCACGGGTGGGTCTGCTCCTCGATCATGGTGATCGTGGTGCCGAGGACGGTGCTGCGCGAGTTGGTGCTCTCGCCGGTCGTCCGGCCGATGGAGTCGCGGAGGATGGGGGACGTCTCGCTGGCCCGGTCCAGGAACGGCTGGATGTCGACCGTCGTGACGACGGCGACGCCGCCGCCTCCGAGGAACACCGCGAGCGAGGCGACCGCGATCGCGTGGTGCGCCTTCCCTTCCCGGAACAGCCGGAACAGGTAGCCGAGCAGGATCGCGATGAGGAGCGCGAGGAGGCCGCCGTTGGAGCCGGTCAGCAGCTCGGCGGTCAGCAGGACGCCGCAGACCGTCCACCGTTTCCACGCCGTGCCGGGGAAGCGCGTCGCGCGGGCGATGAAGAAGACGCAGATGAACCAGTTGGACGCGTAGTTCGCGTCGCCGAAGGTGAACATCGCGCGCTCGCCGTCGACCTGCTTGCCCGACAGCGCGTCCTGGCCCAGCACGAAGCCGGTGATCATCACGAGCGCGTAGAACGTGCCGATCCAGACGAACGCGCGGAGGGCGAGGCGCAGATGTCCCGGCTCGCGGCCGAGGTTGGCGACGCTGACCGCCCACAGCAGCACGAACAGGTCCTTGACGAGGGTGAGCGCGCCCGCGTCGTTGACGACGGCCGCGATACCGCCCGCGATGATCGTCAGGAGGGTCGGGATCAGGAACGGCCACCGGATCGGCAGCTTCCGGGTGCCCGCCCACAGGAACGTCACCACGGTGACGCCGACGAGCGCGAGATCGGGCAGCCCGGTGTTGCCCGGACCGGGCGGGAGCCCGGCGGGCATCAGCATCGGCAGCGAGGCGATGCCCGCGACCAGCACGGCCGACGTCGACCGCATCCGCCGCTTCAGCGGGGGTGGCGGAGAACCGGCAGGCGCCCTGGCCGGGGCCTCGATGGTCGCTGTCATGGGCGCTGCGAGCTCCCCCGGTAGGTCTCGTCCAGGACGGTCCCGAGGTGCGCGGGCGAGAACCAGTCGCCGACCCGCTCCCGGGCCCGCTCCGCCATCCGCGCGGCGGCGGACGGGTCGTCCAGCAGCGCCGTGATCGCCCCGGCGAGCCCCGCCGGGTCCTCCGGCCGGACGAGCATCCCCGTCTCACCGGCGAGCACCAGGTCCTGGTTGGACGGGACGGCCGTCGCGATCAGCGGGATGCCCGCCCCGATCGCCTCGACCAGCACGCACGGCAGGCCCTCCCACCGGCTCGCCATCGCCATCACGTCGAACGCGGGCAGCACGTCGGCGACGTCGTCGCGGTGCCCGAGCCAGCGCATCCGCTCCTCGATGCCGAGCCTGCCGGTGAGCCGCTCCAGCTCGTCGGCCATCGGGCCGCCGCCGACCCACAGGCCGAACACGTCGTCGGGCAGCCGCGCGAGGGCCTTCGCGAAGATCTCCGGGCCCTTCTGGAACGTCAGCCGCCCGATCGACCCGACGACCTTCACGCCGAGCGGCAGGTCGAGGCGGCGGCGGGCCTGCGCGCGGGACCCGGGCGCGGAGGCGTAGGCGCCGACGTCCACGGCGGGCCACGACAGCCGCACCCGCTCCGGCGTGGTCAGGCCGAGGCGGAGCGCGGTCGTCACCGTCTCCGACCCGATCGCGAGGAACGCGTCGGTGCGCTTCGCCGCGATCTTTTCGAGCCGTATGTATACGCGTCGCCGCGCCCACGACTGGAACTCGTTGAACGGGAACCCGTGCCAGGTGTGCACGATCCGCGGCACGCCCGCGCGGGCCGCCGCGACGCGTCCGATCACGCCGCCCTTCGCGCTGTGGGTGTGGACGACGTCGTACCGCCCCTCCGCGAGGACGCGCGTCAGCGTGCGCAGCGCGGCCATGTCGTCGCGCGGCGAGATCTGCGGCACCAGCGGCCCGACCTGCACGATCTCCATCCCGGCGGCGTGCGCGCGGGGGGTGAGGTCGCCGGGCGCGGCGTTCGCGACGGCGTCGTCCCCGTAGCGGACGTCGTCGCCGGCCGCCACAGCGGTGCTGTCCATGCCGACGCCACCGGTCACGATCGCGCGCTCGTACTCACCGGCGGGCAGGGCGAGCGCGCCGTTCAGCGCGACCTGGCCCGCGCCGCCGTTGAAACGGGTGATCACCGTGGCGACGCGGAGCTTCCTGGTTGAACTCACGGGCACACCTCACAGGGCCGGAAGGGTCGGGCCGGGACGCCTGACCGGGTGGTATTCGGGCAGCAGCCGGCGGAGCAGGAGGCGCACCGCGGCGGCGTCGCCGGATCCGGCCGCCGCCTCCAGCGCGTCCAGCAGCTGGGGGAGCCCGGCGGGCGGTGCGGCGGGACGGGTCGCCCAGATCTTCGGGTGCGCGGTCCGGATCCGGCGCTCGGAGTCGGCGAAGGCCTGCTCGGCGAGCTTCTCGCCGGGCCCGAGCCCGCTGAACCTGATCGTCACCTCCGGCAGCCTGAGCTGCTGCGCGTACCGGTGGACGAGGTCGATCACGGGCACGGGGCGGCCCATGTCGAGGACGAACGTCTCCGCCTCCTCCGCCATCGCCGCCGCCTCGATCAGCAGCCCGGCCGCCTCCTCCACCGTCATGAGGTGCCGCGCCGCCTCCGGATGGGTGATCATGACGGCCTGCCCGGCCGCGATCAGGTCGGCGAGCACGCTCAGCGGCGGCCCGGCCGCGCCGATGACGCTGCCGACGCGGACGGCCGCGAAGCACGTCGGGCCGCCCGTCGCCGTCCGCAGCAGCAGCTCGCCGAGCCGCATCGTCGCGCCGAGCACCGAGGTCGGGACGGCGGCCCGGTCGGAGGACACGAACACCAGCCGCCGCACCCCGTGCCGCACCGCGCCGTCGATCACATGCCGGGTCGCGAGGACGTTGTCGGCGACGCCGCCGCACGGGTCGCCCTCCACGTCCGCGAGCCCGTCCCGGGCCGCGGTGTGGAACAGCAGGTCGGGACGGGTCTCCGCGATGGCGCGGTCGACGCGGGCGGCGTCGCGCACGTCCATCTCGGCGGCCGTGACGGCGACCAGCTCCGCCGGCTCCAGCCGCTGGAGCTGGTCGCAAAGGGCTCGCCCGACGGCCCCGCACGCGCCGGTGACCAGCACCCGCCGGCCGCGCACGAGCACGCGCCCGCGCGGGCCGGCGAGGTCCACCTCGTCGCGCCCCATGAGCAGGGCCAGCGGGCTGGCCGGTGCGGGGACGCCGACGTCCCGGTCGCAGCCGGGGTCGCGGCGCGGCAGTAGCCGTCGCACGGTCAGCCCCGGGTCCGCAGTGCCTCGGTCAGCGCGGCGATGACGCGGTCCTGCCCGTCGGCCGTCAGCCCCGGGTACAGCGGCAGCGACAGCAGCTCCTCGCCGACCCGGTCGGTCACCGGCACCCGCGCGCACTCGTCCGCGCCGAGGAGTTCCCGGTAGGCGGTCATCTGGTTCGCCGGGATGAAGTGCACGGACGTCGCGACGCCCGCCGCCTCCAGCTCGCCGCTGATCGCGTCCCGGTCCTGGACGCGGACCTGGTAGAGGTGCCAGGCGTGCCGGACGCCGTCCAAATTCCGCTGCGGCAGCACGAGCCCCGGCAGCCCGCCCAGCGCCGCGTCGTACCCGGCGACGATCTCGGCCCGCCGCTCCTGCCAGCCGGGCAGCGCGGCGAGCTGCGCCCGCCCGATCGCGGCCTGCACGTCGGTCATGTTCGCCTTCAGCCCGACCGTCTTCACGTCGTACCGCCAGCTCCCGCCCGGCAGGTACCGCCGCCAGGAGTCCTTGCTCATCCCGTGCAGCCGCATCGCGCGGACCCGGTCGGCGAACTCCTCGTCGCACGTCGCGACCGCGCCGCCCTCGCCGATCGGCATGTTCTTGGTGGCGTAGAAGGAGAAGCAGGCCGCGTGCGACTCCGACCCGACGGGCTTGCCGCCGCGCGCCGCGCCCGGCCCGTGCGCCGCGTCCTCGATGACCCGCGCCCGCTCCAGCCCCGCCGCCTCGGCCAGCGCCGCGACGTCCACCGGATACCCGCCCTGGTTCTGGACGATCATCGCCGCCGCCTCGCACCGCCCGGCCGCCGCGGCGACGGTCTCCGCGCTGGGCACGAGCGTGTCCTCGTCGATGTCGACGAGGACCGGCCGGTGCCCCGCGTGCAGGATCGCGTTGATCGCGCCGCAGAACGTCAGGCTCGGCGTGAGCACCGCCGAACCGGGCGGCAGGTCCAGCGCGCGCAGGCACAGCTCCAGCGCGGTCGTGCACGACGCGACGCTCACCACGTGCGCCGCGCCCAGGTAGTCGGCGAACTCCTGCTCGAACGAGGCGGTCTGCGGCCCGGTCGTGATCCAGCCCGAGTCGAGGACCTTGACGACGGCGTCGGACACCTCGCCGGCGAGCGACGGGATCGTGAACGGAACGGACGAACTCATGCGCTACCCCTGCTTCCGGTTCGTGATCTTGCGGGATGTGGCGATGACGCCGAGCAGCGGCCAGCCGGACGCGGCGATCAGGTCGCGGACCGTCTCCAGCCCCGCCACCGTCGTCACCGGCCCGACCGCCACGACGACGCCGACCAGGTCGCCCGCGCCCGGGTCGATGTCCTCGAACGCGTGCACGTGACACAGCTGGCGGAACGGCACCGGCTGGGTGATCTCCGACGGGGACACCTCGCCGGACTTCTTCGCCATGACGGCGGTGCCGCCCGAGCGGACCACCGACGTGCTCTTCTTGCCGCCGGACCCGCCGCTGTTGAGCGATGGCCCGCCGCCCTCGGGCGCGCCGGGCTCGTCGTCCGGCGCCCCGCTCTCGGGCCGGGGCTTCGCGGCCTGCGCGGCCTTGGCGGCTTGGGCGGCCTTGGCGGAGACGAGCTTGGTCTCGTCCCCGTACACCGCCGACGCCACCGACGACACGAGCGAGGCGGGCAGCGGACCGGGCGCCCCGACCACCGTGACGCGCCCGACGCCCTCCTTCCTCGCGGCCAGCCGGACGCGCCGCCCGGTGTCCGCGAGCCGCGCCGGCCCCTGGTCGGCCCAGCCGAGCAGGGGCGCGCCGAGCCGCCGCGCGACCCGCCGCTGCCCCGGGATCGTCGGCCGGACCATCTCCATCACGACCGCGATCAGGATCCCGCCGATCAGCCCGACCAGCCCGGCGATCGCCGACATCATCACCGTCGGATCCGACTTCGGCGCCAGCACCGCCGGTTGCACCACCGACGCCGTCCCCGCCGACGTGAGCTGAGTCTGCAGGTCGGAGCGGTTCGAGCGCAGATCCGCCAGCTCCGCCTGCACCCGCTCCCGCTCGTTCGCCGCGCCGATGTCCGGGTTCGGCTGCGCGCCCGCGCGCCGCGACAGCGGCCCGAGCTTGCGCTCCAGTTCCCGGACGCGCTTGTCGATCTCGTCCATCTGCTGCTTGATCGAGCCCTGGTTGGACGCGTTGATCTCCCGGACCACCGCGGCCCCGATGGCGTCGGTCAGCTTCCGCGCGACGACCGGGTCGGCGTCCTTCACCGACAGCTCGACGACCGTCGAGGTCCCGAGCCCGGTCACCTCGATCGCCTTCGCGGTCTTCACGGTCGTCCGGTCCACGCGCTGCTCGCGCAGCACCCGCGTCAGCAGGGTCTCGCCGGTCGCGAACGCCTTCACCTGGCTGACCACGATGCTCACGCCCGCGTCCCCCGGCGCCGCGTCGGTCGCCTTGCTGCTCGCCTGCAGCCGCGACTTCGCGACCGACGCCGGCTCCTGCCCGCTCATCAGCAGCGCCACCAGCGTGACCGGGAGCACCGTCATGACCAGCAGGAGCGCCCAGTAGCTGCGAACCACCCGCGCCGCGACTTCGTCGATCTCCACGATGATCATCCCTCCGGCTCCCTTTGGGCGAGCGTAAGAACGGGCCCCGCCGGAGCAATCGCGCAAAAGACGACCCCGGACTACGCCGTTTGCATCAGGCAGCCGCGCCCCGCGCTCACCCGTCCGAAGGACGCATTCCGGCGCGCATCGCGAGCGTGATCGCCTCCAGCGCGGAATGCATGTCGAGCTTCGCCAGCAGGTTCTGCGTGTGCGTGCGGACGGTGTTCGCCGACAGCCCGAGCCGCTCGGCGATCTCCGCGCGGCCGAGCCCGTCCACCATGCACTGCAGGACCTCCCGCTCCCGCGGCGTCAGCCCGGCCAGCAGCCGCGCCCCCGGGTCCTGCTCGCCGCCGTCGCGCAGCAGCCGCCGGAGCACCTCGCCCAGCAGGTCCGGCGGGATCCAGCCGCCCCGCCACGCCGCCGACCGGATCACCTGCGCGACCAGGTCGGCGCTCCCGGTCTTCTCCAGCCAGCCCACCGCGCCCCGCCGGACGGCCCGCACCATCGAGTCGAGGTCGCTCATCGCGGTCAGCATCACGACCCGGACCTCCGGATCGGACTCGCGGATCCGGGCCAGCACCTCCAGCCCGCTCTCCCCGCCGAGCGTCACGTCGAGGACGACCACCCGCGGGCGCTCGGTGGCGGTCAGCGCGAGGGCGCGCCGCACGTCGGCGGCGATCGGGAGGATCACCAGATCGGGCTCGCGGCTCAGCCGGGCGGCGAGCGCCTCGGCGAACAGCGCGTGATCGTCCACGATGAGGACGCGGATCGGTTCCATGTCCCGACCATGACCGGCGACGGCGCCCGGCGGATCCTGCAAACGCTGTACTTCGACCCCGCGGCGGCCGGGAGCGGACACGGCCGTCTGCCCGCCCCGGCAGAAAGTCGCGTGCGCGGACGCCGATTCGCGGCCCGAGGTTCACTTCCGTCCGGACTCGGTCACCGGGAGTGCGGGCCGTTGACCGGCCGCGGTCGCCTGCTGATTCTGATGCCTGTCATTCGACAGGCAATCAGGGGATGGTCCATGAAAGTCCTGATCACCGGGGGAGCCGGGTTCATCGGCAGCACGATCGCGTCCGCCTTCGCCGAGCACGGCGTCACGCCCGTCGTGCTCGACAGCCTCGTCACGGGCCGGCCGGAATTCACCGACGGCAAGATCTTCTACCGCGGCGACATCGCGGACGGTGACCTGGTCGACGAGATCTTCCAGGCCCATCCCGAGATCGTCGCGACGGTCCATTGCGCGGCGCTGATCGTCGTACCCGACTCCATGGCGGACCCGCTCCGCTATTACCGCGTCAACCTCACCAAGACGCTCGACCTCGCGGGACATCTCGTCCGCAACGGCTGCGACCGGATGATCTTCGCGTCGACCGCCGGAATGTACCGTCCCGAGCCGGATCTCTCCGTCACCGAAACGTCGGCACTGGAGCCCCAGAACCCGTACACGCGCTCCAAAATGATGGCCGAACTCCTCCTCCAGGATTTCTGCAAGGCCTACGGCCTTCGCGTGATCTCCCTCCGCTATCTCAACCCGATCGGCGCGGACCCCCAGCTCCGCACCGGACTGCAGAACAGCAAGCCGACCCACGCCCTGGGCAAGATGATCGAGTGCCACACCCACGGGGCACCGTTCACGATCACGGGCGTGAACTGGGAGACCCGCGACGGCACCGCGATCCGCGACTACATCCACGTCTGGGACATCGCCCGCGCCTTCTACGAGGCCGCCGCCCGCTTCGACTCGATCGTTCCGCCGCGCGGGGAGGGCTCCGGCTACGAGGTCATCAACCTGGGCACCGGCGACGGCACGACGGTCCGCGAACTGGTGGAGGCATTCCGCGAGGTGGTAGGAGACGCCTTCGAGGCCGAAGACGCCCCGG
Source organism: Actinomadura sp. 3N508 (assembly GCF_044326375.1). Classification (NCBI taxonomy): domain Bacteria; kingdom Bacillati; phylum Actinomycetota; class Actinomycetes; order Streptosporangiales; family Thermomonosporaceae; genus Actinomadura; species Actinomadura sp. 3N508. The sequence goes on along the minus strand of NZ_JBIRAX010000001.1, from coordinate 649,537 downwards.
CCCGCCCCGGCGACGTGGTGGGCGCTTTCGTCAACCCGGCAAAGGCGTGGGAATTGCTCGCCTGGAAACCGGAATACACCATCGAGGACGCCATCCGCCATTCCCTCCAATGGGCCGAGCGCCGCCGCGAACTAGACGTGGCCTGACCCACCCGAACAAGTCCGTCCGGTCCTCCCAACACCACCCGGGAGGACCGGACGTCGGCATGTCCGAAAGCCATCCACCCTCCCCGCAATGCACTAAAGTTCCCCCGTGATGACGACCCGGATCGACCAAACCCGAAAAGGCGTGGCCGAATGGGCCGACCGTGACCTCATGACCATGCCATGACCATGGGGAGCCTCCTCGCTCTCGCCATGCTGGCCGCCCCCATCGGTGCCATGGTGGGAGCCCGAATGTGGTGGCGCAGGCGATGGGGAGGCAAGGCGGGCGTGCCCCAGCGCAAGCAGGGCACGAAGGGCGCTCCCGAACTCCAGATCACCCTGGGCGCGCGGGCCTACCGGTGGCCGTTCGGCTTGGCGGTGGGCGGTCCGGCGATCGGCCTGCTCATCAGCGCATCGGCGTTCACGAACGACTACCCGAAGGAAGCGGTCCCGAGAACCCTCGTCTTCTACGGTGGCATCGGCCTCCTGGTCGGCCTGGCCGGTATCGCCTGGGCGATCAGGATGTTCCGGAACCGCCTCATCGTCACCATCGGCGAGGACGGCATCGTGCTGCGCCGCCGCGAGGACGAAGCGACGATCCCGTCAAGCGCGGTGCACGCGGTCGGGCTCACCTGGCCGCTCACCGACCCGGTCTGGACCACCTGGTACGACCCGGCGATGGCGCCGTCCGGCATCGACGCGCTGACCAAGGTCGGGCGGCATGCCGAGGAGGCGGCGGCGACCCTGCTACGGGACCGGACACTGCCCGCCGGATGGCTCGAAGCGGCGCACAACGCGACGACCGAGATACTGGGCGGCACTTGGCGAGTCCTGGACGACCGCGGTCAGGAAGTGCCCGAGCCGCCCCCGCGAGCCCTGTTCGACGCCGGGCGCATCCTCGTGGACGGCACGGGCCGCTACCGCAACGAACGCGGCGGTGCCCTTCTCGCCCAGGCATGCGGCTGGTTGAAGAAGAAGTCGACGGGCGGAGCGAGCTTCTTCTCCGTCAACCCCAACAAGGCGAGCCGGAGCATCGCCCTGCGCGATCCCCACGCGCGCACCGTCCTCATCATCAACCGGTTGGCCCGGACCTGGGGCAAGGAGCGCTTGACCGTCCTCGACGCCGATGGAAAGCGGCTCGGCCAAATCAGCGGGCGCAGAGCGTTGTCCTTGCGCTCGGCCGACCGGACGCGGCTGGGCACCGTCCGCGATCGCGGCGGCCGCTTCGCCGTCGAGGACACCGCCGGCCGGGAGGCCGCCTCGCTGCGGACGAAGAGCCAGGCCGACGACAGCCGCATGTGGCTGGAGATCTCCCCGGACTGTTCCGACTCGCTCCGCCCGCTCGTGCTCGCTCTGCCCATCGCCGTACGCGTCATCCGCCAGGTCCGATCCTCCTAGGGGGCTCGGCGCCGGCCAGTCCGGTCCTCCCGACGCCCCTCAAAAGCCTGGAGGACCGAACGGGCCGGTCAGGGGCGTGTGGCCGCGGTTATGAACATCGGGAGGGCGAAGAACAGTCGGTCGTCGCGGGCGCGTTCTTCCTGCTCGGCGACCCAGGATTTGGCCTGTGCTTCGCTGATCGCGCCCACCGATTGCACCTTGGCGGCGATGTCGGCCAGCACGGGCAGCATCGTCGCGCCGGTGGAGACCGCGGCGTGAACCTCCACGGTGACGTCGGCGAAGCCGGCCTCCTGAAGGAGATGGCGGAGACGCCGGACGATACGGGGTGCGGAGATCATGTCGGCGCGAGCGTGCACGATGGTGCGGGTGAGCGCGGGGTCGTCGGCATCGATGAGGAAGGTGTCCCAGTCCTGCCCGACGAGCACGATGCGTCCGCCGGGGGAGAGCACGCGACGTGCCTCGCCGATCGCGCGGGCGGGGTCGTCCAGCGCGTGGTACACCTTGTCGGCCCGGTAGCCGTGCACCGCGGCGTCCACGAAGGGCAGCTCGTAGGCGTCCGCCACCCGGAAGTCCGCGCCGGGCCAGCGCTCCGTGGCCAGATTGATCATCCGCTCGGCCGGGTCGATCCCGACCGCCCGCGCGCCCTGCTCGTCCATCTCCGCGACCGCGCGCCCGGCCCCGCACCCGACGTCGACCACCGTCGCGTCCGGTGTGAGGCCGAGCAACTCGTAGGAACGTATGCGCAGCTTGCGCATCGCTGGAATGTTCTCCGCGACGTCGAGCTGAGCGATGAGCGTGTCAGGTATGTCTGCCGTCTGCTGCTGATTCACGTCCTCGATCCTGAGACTTAAAGTGCACATGAAGTCAAGCGACCGGCCTACCAGGTGGACGGGAACATGCGGTGCTTGAGGAGACCGTCCAGCTCGGCGGCCGCGTGCTCGACGTCGCCGCAAGGGCAGAGGTAGCCGTGCCTGCCGCGCCCCGCGTCGTAGTAGGCCCAGTTCCCGCCCGGCGTCGCGCGGACGATCACCGGGACGCGGGCGTGCCGGTCCGGGCCGAACGCGAGGACCCACAGGAGCACGGGACGCCTGGGGAACTCATCGACCTGGTAGAGCTTGATGCACCGGTAACCCATGGGCGTGACGGTCATGGCCAGCTCGTCCAGATAGTGGATGGCCGTGGCGCGTCCGAGACGGGTCCGCCACCACAGCAGGTGGCGGCCCGCCCGGACGTTCAGCGGGCGCAACGAGCCCATACGAGCTTTCCCTCCTCGCCGAGCCGCCGGACACCCCAGTCGTGGACCATCTGCGCCATCAGCAGCAGGCCCCGCCCGCTCTCGGCGTCGCCGCCCCCGTCCCGGACGACCGGGAGGGCGGTGCCCTGGTCCTCGACCTCGATGACGGTGAGGGGCTCGGACCCGTCCGGGAAGACGCGGACGACGATGCGCCCGACCCCGACGTGCTTGTAGGAGTTGGTCACCAACTCGGTGACCACGAGCCGCCCGACGAAGTCGTCGTCGTGCCCCAGCTCGCGGAACCGGTCGGTGAGGTAGCGCCGCGCTTTCGCGGGCGCCCGGTCGGACGGCTCCAGCACGAGCGGCGGCGACTCGGGCGCGAGTAGCACTGCGGGCATCGCTGATCCCCTTCCAGCGTGGACGGTGGCTGATCTCGAACGGGGCCAACCCGCCAAACCGGAAGTACCCGCCGCAATCACCCTGTGTGATCGAACGACCACCATCCAGCCACAGGAACGGCTACGATATCTGGGAACCATGGGAGTGCTAACAAAAGACTGACAATTGCTGCCGCACTTCATAACGAGGGTGAAGGGGCGTCATGTCGATGCGCAACAGGGTCAAGCCGGAGTACTTGAGCTTCGGTGCCGAGGTCCGGCGGCTTCGCAAGGCGGCTGGTCTCAACCAGCAGCAACTTGCTGACCTGATCAACGTGACGCGCAGCTACATCACGCAGATCGAGTCCGGCAGGACCCGTTGCCGCCGGGAGACGGCCTTGCGGCTCGATCGGGCTCTCAAGTCCGGCACGACCCTCGTCGAAGCCTGGGACGAGCTACTAGAATCGATCAAGTCCGACAAGTACCCCGAGTTCTTCGCCAACTTCCCGAAGGCCGAGCAGTCGGCGAATATGCTTCGCTCCTACGAGGACAGGGTGGTATATGGGCTGTTCCAAAACGAGGCTTATGCTCGCTTCCTGCTGAACGACGATGACGCTCTCAAGAACAGAATGAGGCGCCAGGAGATTCTGCATCGCGTTCCTGTCCCAAGCATCACTGCGGTCATGGATGAGACGGTTCTTTATCGGGAAGTCGGCGGAAAGGCAATCATGCGGGAGCAGCTTGAGCGCCTCCTCGAACTGTCCGAGATGGACAACGTGAATCTACAGGTGGCACCGATTCGCTACATCCGAGACGTCTGGGCAACGTTCACCATCGCCACGCTGCCGGATCAGCGTCAGGTGGTCTACACGGCCAAAGCGTATGGCGGGGAGACATCGAGTAGTCCGCCTCACGTGGCACAGGCCAACAAAGCCATGGCTACACTGCAAGCCGAAGCGCTGAACGTCAGAGACACGCGAGAACTGATAAGAAGGGTCATTGAGGAAAGATGGAGTTGACCAAGGCAGCCTGGCGAAAGTCGTCGCGCAGCAACGAGTCTGGTGATAATTGTATCGAAATCGCTGGCGTTATAAAGGCTGTGGCCATCCGTGACAGCAAGGACCCGGACGGCCCCAAGCTCATCATCAGTAGCGCTGCCTTTCGACACTTCGCGAACACGATCAAGAATCTATAGCTCATCATCCTGATGAATTGGCGATAGTGAGGCAACATGAACTTAAGTGAGGCGGCGGTCTGGCGCAAGGCTTCGCGCAGCACGGTTCAGAACGATAACTGCGTTGAAATCGCTGCTGCGTCGGACAGCGTCGCGCTGCGAGACAGCAAAGACCCCCAGGGCCCGAAGCTCATTGTGAGCCGTCGCGACTTCCGGCGGCTCGCTGAGGTGCTCAAGGAGCGCTGACGGGCGCGTGTGGTGGATAGCCCGGAGCGTCGTCTCGCTACGGGTTGAGGGTGCGTGCGTGCTGAAGCGCGTCGTTTAGTAGGTGGGTAAGGCGCCGCTTGTCCAATGCGGTCGACATCTGCCAGCCGTCGACAGCGTGCCATCCGTGCTCGGACAGCGGGAGTACGGGCTTTTCGGTTCTGAAGTTGTCGGGGAGTTGCGGCAGCCTGACCATTAGGAAGTGGGTTCCGAGAGCTGTGGCGGCGGCGATTCCGTTGGCTGCGAGGGCGGGAACACCGAACAGCGGGATGATCGGGGCGTCGTCCGGGGCGATTTCTTTGAACCGGGCCTCGAAGTCGGGGTGGGCGCGGAGTACCCATCCATCGAGGGTGTAGACGTGGTCCTCGGGTGTGATGGGGCGACGAGCTCCCGTCCGGAGGTAGTCGAGCAGCACCTGATTGGCCGGGTGGTGGGGCAGGACGGAGTCGCTTTGTTCCACGACGGCCAGTTTAAGGGTTGGTGGTGAAGTGTTGGCGGGGGTGCGTGGACTTCCTGCCTATTCCTACTAGGGCGCGGCGGGGGACCACTACGCGCCAGGTGGACGAGTGGTCGACGTATTCGGTGACGCTCTCCAGCGATGTCCCGTCTCCGTTCGGGTAGCGGAATATCGCCTTCGCCAGCTCGGCCGCCCAGCGGAACTTCTCCGGTGGTGCGAGCGGTTCCGGGGTGTCGTGCAGCCCGTACATGTCGACCAGGTATTCGCCGAGCCGCAGTTCCGCCTCGTCCGGGGTGCCGCCGGTGGCCAGGTAGGGGTCGTCGATCTCCTTGACCTCGACGGAATCGAACCCCGCGGTGACCAGGTAGTCGCGGATCTCGTCGTGGGTGAAGTGCGCGTACTGGTGGCCGGTCGGCGAGTACCGGTCCACCACCTCGCCGAACCATTGGTCGACCGGTGAACCGACGGGAAAGTCGTGCAGGACGAACGTCCCTCCTGGGCGCAGCACCCGGTACGCCTCTTCGGCCACGCGGAGCCGGTCGGCCGGATCGATGTGGTGGGTGCCGTAGGCGAGCAGGACCGCGTCCACCGACTCCGAGCAGAACAGCAGGTGCTCGGCACGCTGGAGGAGGGCGGGCACGCCGGTCGCCCACGCCGCCTCCACCATGTGCGGGGAGGCGTCACAGGTGATGATCTCGGCGTCGGAGATGCCGAGCAGCTCGCTGACCCGCGACAGCAGGCCGTCCCCGCCGAGCAGGTCGAGGACGGTCTGCCGCCCGCTCGGCCGCCGGACCAGGTTCAGCAGCCGCTCGATTCCGTGGAGGCGCGCCTCGATGTTGAGCGACTGCGCCCGGATGTAGCTCGGGCCGCGTCCGCCGTCCGTCTCCGCCGCGAAGTCGTCCCGTCCGGGTGCGGGTTCACCGAGGCAGTGATCGACCCGGCGGGGGTCGATGCGGCCATAGATCTCCGGGTGTTTGAGTCGCAGTTCTTCGACCTGGCGGCGAAGGTCGTTTCCGGGTATGTGGTTCTTGCTCCCAATATCCGGGATCATGACTTCCTGGTCCTTTCCTCAGGTCGCCGTGACAGTTCGTTCAGTAGTCCGGTGAATTGTTCTCGCAGGCTGTCGCATCCCTCTTGGGAGGTGTGGATGAAAGTCGCGCCGATCCGTCCGAAGGGTTCCAAGGCGGTCCAGTAGTGCGGGATGACGCCGCTGGCCCGGCGGAAGTCGAACGAGACGCCGGGATGACGCTCTAGACGGTGGATGAGCCTCTCCGGTGTGATCCCGCGGTAGGTGTCGGAGAGCAGGCGGTCCGTGGCGGTGTAGCAGATCTCCGCGCCGCCACGGGTCAGGCGGCTGTCGTCATGCCAGGTGCCGGGGACGAGGGCCCGGACGGTCCGGTGCGGGTGGGTGGTGCCGGTCTGCCGCAGGTTGATCTCCGTCGCGTGGATCTCCCAGGGCGCCCCGGTCGGCCGGTGGGCGACGAAGTCCACGCCGACATGGCCGCGAACCCCGGCGTCGAGCAGCAGTTCCGCGACGCGCCGGGACAGCCCGATGACCGTTTCCCGGTAGGCGGAGTCGGCGGGGAACCTGCAGCCCACGACCTCGGACGCGTCCCCCAGCTCCTGATCGTGGGTCGCGAGCAGCCGCACCCCGCGATGGATCAGGAGCAGCGCGCTCGGTGACCGCGTCAGGCCCGTCGCGGGCCCATCGAGGAACTTCTCGACGATGGCGCCGTGCTCCGCGACGCCCCGCAGGTACTCGGCGCGGGAGATGTCGGCGGCCAGCGGTCTGAGGCGCTGGTGCAGGCGGGCCCGGATCTCGGCCGGATCCGCCCCGGCGAGGTCGACCAGCGCGTTCCCGTGGCCCGAACCGCAGCCTTCGTTGATCTTCACCAGCCACCGGCCGGAGCCGTGGTGGGACGTGAGGCCCGCCAGCCGGTCGGCGAGGGTGCTCATGTCCCGGGTGGCCTCGTAGGTCCCGGGCGGGTGGGGGATCCGGGCGTCCCGGAAGACGCGCCGGCTTCCGGCCTTGGTACCCAGGGCGAGCGTCCGGCTGGGAGTCTCCGCGGAGTCCAGGCCGAGCGCCTCGGCCAGTTCGTCCATCCGCGCACTGGACTGGTAGCAGGAAAGGCGCTCCACGATATGGCCGCGGTGGCGGGCCAGGGCGACCACCGAGCGGATCCGGCGCAGCAGGAGCGGCCTGGCGAGGAACTTCTCGCTGAGATGGCGTTCGGAGGCGTCGTCCAGATCGATCAGCACGTGCCGGTCGTGGCGGTCCCGGAGGACGGAGTCCGTGGCCGGGTGCAGCCTGAGCAGGTGCTGGATCACCGATGCCGGGACCCTCGGCGCCTGGAGCATGACCAGCGCCAGGTCGGGTTCCGTGGCGACGCTCAGCGACTCCCACAGGCTCCGCACGCACGAGAGCCAATGCCCGGTGCCGTGCTCCATCTCCAGGAGGGAGAACTCCTGGGACGGGCAGCAGACGCGGAGCCTCAGCCTGGGGCGGGCCCGCAGAAGGCCCTCCAGCCGCTCGATTCTCTGGTCGATCTCGCTCCGCGTCATGGCGCGTCTCCGGCCGCCTGGGAGAGCTCCTTTTGGGGTCGCGCGGACCGCACGATCTCGTCCGAGAGTTCGACCATCGGCGCCAGGTCGGGGCCGAACGCCGCGGCCGTGTCCGCCAGGAGGGCGTCGAAGCCGCCGCGGTCGTTCCTGGCGACCGTCTCGTCCAGGGCGATGAGGGCGTCGCGGACGACCGCGCGTGCCTCGGCGCCGTACGGGTTGTCGCGCTGGATGTGCCAGTAGGTGCCCGGGTCGCGGGTCGCGATCCGGGCGAGCAGTGCCATCAGGGCGCGCTGCGGCGGCGTCGACGGGCCGCCCGGTCCGTGGTGGCCGAGTCGCCGCAGCGTGGCGGCGTAGGCCAGCAGCGCCGCGTGGACGGCGACCTGGGTCGCGGCGGCGTGCCGGTCGTGCTGGTCGGCGCTGAGTTCGGTGACCTGCGCGCCCGTCGACCGGAGGAGCGGGCGGAACGCGGCCGAGCGCGGGCCGTCGCGCAGGGGGATGGCGATGACGTGCTGCCCGGCGAAGCCGACGTCCGGAGCGAACATCGGCTCGATGCTGAGCAGTTCGACGTCCGGGCGGACAGCGCACGCGACGGCGGCGTACCGCGACTTCACCGACGTCGTGTCGACGACCAGCGCCCCCGGCGGCAGGGCGCCGACGAGCGGTTCCAGGGCCGGGTACAGCGCCGCCTCCGGCAGGCAGAGGACGAGCACGTCGGTGCGGGACAGCTCGGCGAGCAGCGCGGGCGGCGGGGCGGCGGCGTCCGCGACGAACCAGCGGTCCCCGGGACCCTCCGGGGGCACGCGGTCGGTACCGGTCACCACGCTGCCGTGGGCGGCGAGCAGGGCGCGGAACGTCCGGCCGAATCCCCCCGCGGCCCCGGCCACGACGGCGCGCGGGAAGCACGGCGCGCTCATCGGCGGCCTCCGGTCGATCGTGCTCGGGCGGTGTCGTGTCCGCTCATCGGCGCGGTTCCCTCCGGTGACCAGTCGGCGTCCGGCCTGAGCCGGGACGGCTCGGCGGGCGGTACGGGGACCTCCAGCGCGTGGAGCGTTCCGCACATCCGCTCGAAGATCATCAGCGTCATGTCGGCCAGCAGGCGCTGCGCGGGTCCGCGCGCGGCGGGACCGCCGCGCGCGACGCGCCGGTGGAGCGCGTCGAAGCGGCCGGTGGTGGCCGAGTCCCGGCCCAGGTACGACTCGCGGAACGCCGGGTACACGCGCCGCGCGCAGGCGGCCATGATCGCGTGCACGCTCGACGTGTCGTCGGCCTGCCAGAACAGCACCTTCGGGGCGCCGGTGAAGTCCGGGGGAAGCCACCGCCGGGCGGCGTCGCGCACGATGCGCTTGTTCCAGAACAGCTCCGGATGCAGGGCGGGCGGGATCGCCGCGAGGAACTCGACCAGGCGATGGTCGAGGTACGGCACCCGCGTCTCGACGCCGAAGGCGGCCGCGACGCGGTCCTCGTTCCACAGGTTGTGGGATTGCAGGGCCGTCAGCCGGGCCAGCATCTCGCAGTGGAACGGCGCGTGCGCCCGCTCCCCGGCCGCGGCGGCCGCGCGCACCCGGGGTTCGAGGGCGTCGGCGACGTAGTCCCGCCAGGCCCGGCGCGGCGAGCTGAACGAGGTCGAGTAGCCTCCCGCGAACTCGTCGGCGCCCTGCCCGACCAGGATCACCTTGAGCCCGGGCTGGACGGTCTTGGCGTAGCGATGCAGCTCGAACTTGAAGAACAGCTCGGGCGCGAAGCGTGGCGCGTCCATCGTCCAGACCAGCTCTTCGAGGCTCGCCAGCGAGAAGTCCAGCTCGTCGGCGAAGGTCGCCCGGTCGTAGCGGACCGGGTGGAACGGGAGGCCGAGGGTGCGGGTCAGCCCCGCCGCGCGTTCCATGTCACCCGTGGCGATCGTGGTGGCCTCGCAGACCGAGAAGCAGTGCGGCCTGGCGGTCCGCGCCGCCGCGGCGGCGATCAGCGAGGAGTCGAGGCCGCCGCTCAGGAAGACGCCGGCGGGCGCGTCGGCTTCGAGGTGCAGCCGGATGCTCTCGTCGAGAAGGTCGGCGTACTCGCGCGCGTAGGTCCCGGGAGCGCGCGGCGCCGTCTCGCGCGAGCGCGCGATGGCGGGGAGCAGCGACCAGTAGCGGCGAGGCGCCCCCGCACCGGTCGCGCTGAGGCCGAGCGTCTCCCCGCCGCCGAGCATGGAGACGCCGCGGACGAAGGTCGGCACCCGTTCGTAGTTGACCGCCGTGTACTTCTCGCCGCCGATGTAGCCGTAGTCCAGGTCGGCGGGCTCGACCTCGCGCGGGCAGTCTGGGTGGGCGAGCAGCGCCGTGAGCTCGGACGCGAACAGCAGGCCGTCGCGGAGCCTGGCGTAGTACAGCGGCTTGATGCCGAGCCGGTCCCGGGCGATGAGGCCGCGGCGGTGCTCACGGTCCCACACCAGCAGCGCGTACATGCCGCGGAGCCGCTCCAGGAAGGCCGCGTCGCGGGTCTCCTCGTACAGGTGGACGACGACCTCGCAGTCCGAGCGGCCGGCGAAGGCGTGGCGGCCGGTCAGCCCGGCTCGCAGCGCTGCGTGGTTGTAGATCTCCCCGTTGACGGCGGCGACGATCGTGCCTGTCTCGTCGTACAGCGGCTGGCGGCCTCCGGCGGGATCGTTGACGGCCAGCCTGCGGAAGACGAACGACAGGACCCCGTCGTCGTAGATCCCTTCGTCGTCGGGTCCGCGGCGCGCGAGCTGCGCTCCCATCCGGTGCAGCAGCGCGCGCCGTTCCTCCACGGGCACGGGAGCACCGTCCCAGCGCAGCCACCCGGCCAAGCCGCACATGGCCTCAGCCCTCCGCACCGGCGGCGGCGAGCCTGCCCGTCGCCGCGTCGATCACCGCGCCGACGAAGTCGGCGCCGGCGAGACGCTGCGCGCCGCGCAGGCCGCCGGGGGACCAGAGGCCCACCTCAAGGATCTTGCCGCCGACGATGTCCAGCGCGGCCAGGAACATGCCGTCGGCGGCCAGGACGGGCCCGGCGGCCTCGGCGATCTCGTGGAGGACCTCCGCCGTGCCGTCGTCCGGATCCGGTGCGGCGATCGTTCCGGCCACGCCGAAGTTGCTGCGGATCTCGCCGTCGCGCGGGAGAAGGCGCATCGCCGCGATGCTGCCGCCCGCCGTCAGCGGTTCGCCGTCGAGCATGAACAGCCGCAGGGAGCCGCGCTCGTTCGCCGGCAGGTACTCCTGCACGACGGCATACCCGTGCGCGGCGACGGCCTCGAATATCGGCCGCACGTTCGGGTCCCCCCGGACGAGCAGGAACACGTCCTGGCCGCAGCAGCCGTGCAGCGGTTTGACGATCGCGTCTCCCGCCAGGTCGCCGACGAACTCGCGCGCGGCGTCCACATCACGGGTGATCAGCGTGCGCGGCCGGAGCCGTTCGGGGAACCGGAGCGTGTAGAGCTTGTCGGGACCGGCCAGGGCCAGGCCGCGCGGATCGCTGAGCACGACGACGCCGCTCCGGCGCGCCAGCTCGCCGAAGAGGTGGCCGACCGGCTGCGCCCACGGCCTGCGTAGCGCGTCGAACGCGGGGGTGTTGCGCAGCATGAGCACGTCGAGCTTCTCGACGGCCAGGGGCTCGGGCACGGTCGCGACGACCTCGCGCAGAAAGTCGGCCGGGCCGTCGTGCGGTCTCCTGACGTGCCGCGCGACGGCGTGCATCCGCCCGTCCGGCGCCACCGAGAGCCCGTCGATGTCGACGAAGGCGACGTCGTGACCGCGCCGGGCGGCCTCGCGTGCGAGCGCCGTCGTGGTGTAGATGTCCTTTTCGTCGGCGACGGCGCTGACCAGGAAGGCGACCTTCACCGCACCGGCTCCGAGATCATCATCTCCAGCCGGGCCCCGTCCCGGCCGGTGAAGTACGGATGGGTTCCGAGCAGCCTGAGCCCGCCGTCGCGGATCATGCGGCGGAAGTCCTCGGCCGCCGGGCGTGCCCGGACGTCGTAGGGCTCGCTCTCCTCGGGCGGGATGAAGACGAGGCTGTCGGACGGGTTCACCTCTGAGATGAACAGTCGGGCGTCGGGGGTCAGGAAACGCGCGATGCCGCCGTAGAACGCGCGGTGCGCACGCCATTGCGGATCGCGCGGGCGCAGGTCGTCGTCCGTCAGGCGCCGCGTGGTCGGGTGCCGCGGGTTGAGCGCGACGAAGTTGGGCGGGTTCGCGACGACCAGGTCGAAACGCGCCGCCGGGTCCAGCGGCGCCAGATCGGGGCCGGTGGCCTGGCTGACCCGGTCGGTCAGGCCGTGCGCCCTGGCCGTCAGCGCGGCGCACGCGCTCGCCGCCGGGTTGATGTCGCACAGCGTCAGCCGCCGGCAGAGGCCCGCCGCCAGCAGTGCGAAGCCGATGAACCCCGGCCCGGCGCACCATTCGAGCGCGTGATCGTAGACCGGTTTCACCGAATGCCGCGCGACGCAGTCCACGAAGGCCGGGGTCAGGCGGGTCCCGCCGCCGTCCAGCTCCTCCCGGTAGCGGACCGCGATGTCGCCGTACCGCCAGGTGCGCAGCTCGCCCGGCCGCCGCGCCGGTGCCGTCGCGGTGTCATCGCGGCCCGCCCCCTGCCTCGTGCGCTCAGACATGGGCCTTCTCCGCCGGGCCCTCGATGACGAACGCCTTCTCCGAGTACGGCCGCTCCTGCCAGGCCAGCAGCGCACGCACGATCCCCTGCGCCTTGAGGACGATCTCGTCCAGCTCGGCCTGCGGATCCGACAGCGCGACGATCGCCCCGCCGATGCCGATGCTCGTCCGCTCGGGCGTCGCCACGGCGGTGCGGATCACGATGTTGAGATCTGCCCGGCCGTCGGCGGACAGGTAGCCGAGCGATCCGGAGTAGACGCCGCGCGCGCCGCGTTCGAGACCGTCGAGGATCTCCATGCTGCGCAGCTTGGGCGCCCCGGTCATCGAGCCGCCGGGGAACGCCGCGCGCAGGCAGTCCAGGACGCCGAGACCGTCGGCGAGCCGCCCGCGTACGGTGCTCACCATCTGGTGCACCGTCGAGTACGACTCGATGTCCATCAGGAGGGGGACGTCCACCGTGCCGATCTCGCAGACGCGTCCCAGATCGTTGCGCAGCAGGTCGACGATCATCAGGTTCTCGGAGCGGTCCTTGACGCTGCCTCTCAGCAGGTCACGGGCCAGCTCGTCGGCGACCGGATCGGCCTGGCGCGCCTCGGTGCCCTTGATGGGCTTGGACGTGACGTAGCGCTCCGAGTCGATGCGCAGGAAACGCTCGGGTGAGGAGCAGAGGATGGCCATGTCCCCGAATCGCAGGTAGGCGGCGTACGGGGCGGGGCTCTCCCGGCGAAGCACGCGGTACAGATCCAGGGGCGCCGTGATCGGCGCGGTGGACGCCTGCGTGGTCAGGCACAGCTCGTAGCTCTCTCCGGCACGGATCGCCTCCAGGCACGCGTCGATGTCGCGGAGATAGGCGCTCGGTTCCCGATCGAGCCGGAGCACGAGCGGATCGGCGAGCGCCTCCGGCGGCGGCGCCGGTGGTGGAGCGGGCCGGACGCGGCGGACCTCCCGTTCGATGGTGTCCAGCCACGCGCGGCACGCGTCATCGCCGGAGTCGGGGTCCTCGGTGACGCCGGTGCCGGCGTCGCCGGTTTCGTGGGCGAGGGCGACGGCGTGCACGACACCCTGCTCGTGGTCGAACGCGAGAACCCGGTCGGCCAGAATCCACTGCGCGTCCGGCAGGCCGGAGCGGTGCGCGTTGACGCTGCCGCAGTCGGCCTTGACCTCGTACCCGAAGTAGCCGACGAACCCGCCCACGAAGGGGAGGGTGAGCCGGGACGCGTCCGCCTCCACACGCTGGAGCTCCTCTGCCAGGACGTCGAACACGCAGGCGCGCCGCCGTTCCTCCCGGTCGCCCCGGCGCAGCGTCACCTGCCCGCGCTCGACGTCGTAGGACAGGCACAAGCCGCCCTCGCGCGCCGCGCCGACGAAGCTGTAGCGCGACTGCCCCCGTTCGACCCGGCTGCTGTCGAGCCAGAACGCGGTCTCGGCGTCACCGTAGAGCGCGACGAAAACGTCCTCGGCCTCTGCGGACGTGGCCAGAACACGATGATGGACACGGGACCGGACGGCCGCGCGCCCTCCATCACCGGGCGGTGCCGCGGACGGGACACTGACCCCGGCCAGATCCAGGAAGTTGGCGACGAGCCGATCGCCGTACGCGGTGCAGATCGACTCGGGGTGGAACTGCACCCCCCAGGCCCTGCGCTCCCGATGGCGCACGGCCATCGGGACCCCGTCGGCCGTCCAGGCGGTCAGTTCCAGGACGTCGGGGAGCCGGCCGACCGCCGCCAGGGAGTGGTAGCGGACCGCTTCGAACCCCTGCGGCACGCCCGCGAAGAGGTCCCGGCCGCAGTGCGTGATCTCGCTCGCCCGCCCGTGCACCGGGTCGATCCGATCGACCCGCCCGCCCGCCGCGTGGACGAGGGCCTGGTACCCGAGGCACACGCCGAGCGTGGGAACGTCCAGCTCGGCGAGGATCCGCGCGCACAGGCCCACATCACGGGCGACGCCGGGGTGGCCCGGCCCTGGGGACAGCACGATCGCGTCGGGGGCGAGGTCCCGGACCTCCTCCAGCGACAGGGCGTCGTTGCGCACCACGAGGGGGAGGTCACCGGAGATCCGCGCGAGCAGCTGGTGAAGGTTGTAGGTGAACGAGTCGTAGTTGTCCACCAGCAGGATTCCGGTCATGCCCGGACCGCCGCCGGGTAGCCGAGCCGCTGCAGGGCATCACCCGCGATCCGCTCGAAGTCCTCGATGTCGCGCTCGCTGAGCTCGCGGCGGTAGCGGCCGACCGACGCGTCGTTGACCGGCCGGCCCGCCGCCTCGGCGCTCGGGTGCTCGAACGGGTTGGCCGACAGGGCGTGCTCGGAGTCGGCGTGCCGGAGCACGCGCGCGTCCCAGGGCTCGTCCAGGAAGGCGCAGAGCGGGCGCAGCACCGCTTCCGGATCCGCCACGAGATCTTCGTAGCGAAGCTCGTAGCAGTCCTTTTGCGGTACGACGTCCCGTACCGCGTTGACGAGTCCGGCCCAGCCCGCCGCCGCGTCCGCGATCGAGCGGTACCCCCAGGGCTGGCTGCGCTGGGAGGCGGCCACATCACGGCCGTCGCGCACCACATGCACGAAGCGTGCCCCGGGCCATCTCCGCACGAAACGGTCGGCGTGCGCGATCTCGCGCTGGATCTTGATGCCCCAGCGCCGCTTGCCGGTCGCCGCCAGGCGGGTGCGGCCGATCGCGTCCAGCAGCGCCAGCCGCTGGTCGTAGGTGTCCAGGTCGCTGCCGCTGCGGCGCATCGCCGTCTCGACCAGCCCGCACAGCGCCGCGATCGGGACGCCGCAGCGCTGCGCCTGGCGGGCGAACTGCACCCCCGCCTCGTAGGCGGGATCGGCGGTCCGCACGCCGTGGCCGCGGACGCGCGGATCGTCGGCGAGGAGCAGCCGGCAGCATTCGAGCAGATGCGGTCCGAGATCCCGCGGCTCGGCGAAGTCCAGTTCGGGGCCGACGACCATGCCCGGGTGGGAGTCGACCATGAGGCTCACCAGCGTGGTGCCGGAACGGTTCTCGCCGCCGATGAAGACCGGGGGAGGGGCCGGCGGGGCGCTCATCAGCGACTCGATCAGCACGTCCTCCGTCCGGCAGGTCATCTCGATCACGAGGTCGTAGAGGCGTTCGACGAAGGCACGGTCGAGGCCGTAGCGTTCGCCGAGGTCCGCGGCGCGGTGCTTCACGACGCCGACCCGCTGCGGCTGCATCATCGGGGTCTCGGTACGCGCCTTGAACTCGGCCACGTCACGGCAGATCGCGACGCGGCGCGCGAGGGCGCGCACGATCGTCTCGTCGAGCGCGTCGATCCCGTCGCGGTAGTACTCCAGCCCGGTCACGGTCACCGTCGTCCTCCCTTGGCCGGAGCCTGTGCATGGCGCGCCATGTGCTCAAGGTGCTCGCCGAGTTCGGCGAAGCCGCCGATGACGAAGTACTGGCGCTGGTACACGGCCGGCGTATGCGGGGTGTCCACCGCGGCGCGCGGGTCGAACGGCGGTTTCGGGACGCCCGCGCCGAGCGCGTGATCGAGTTCGCCGGCCGACGACATCAGCCCGGCCCCGTAGGCGCGGACGCCGTCCTCGGAAATCAGGCCGTATTCGATCGTCCACTTGAACCCGTTCCCCAGCCGGGCCGACGCGGCCTTGTCGTGCAGCAACCTGCCCGATATCTCGCCGAACCTCTCCAGGAACTCGCGATAGGCGGCAATGGACAGCAGTGGAGCGTGGCCGAAGATATCGTGGAACATGTCGGGCACCTTGCTGTGTTTCAACTCCGTGCCAGAACGGATATGGACGGTCGTCGGCAACCGGCGGCTGCGCAGCAGTTCGCTGAACACCTCGCCCGGCACCTGCCCGGTCACCGGCTCGACCGTCCACCCGACCGCCGCCCGGAGCCGCTCGTTGAGCCGGGTGAGCTCGGGAATGCGGTCGGATATGCCGAAGGCCTCCAGTCCGGCGCCATGCGATGGATGCCCGCGCTCGCGCAGCGCATCGAGCTGCTGCGAATAGAGCCTTTCCCACGTCGCATGGTCGTCGGCCGTGTAGGAGTTGTATTCCTGAAAAATGATCCATCGCCCCCATTCATCAGCGCCTGGCCGCCGGCCTCGCTCATTGGCGATCCCGACCTGCCCGGGCGGTTGGTGAGCAAACTCCGCTTACTTCTTTTTTGGCCGCATAATGCGTCGGGTTGATCAGAGGTTCCGAGAGCGGGAGTCAGTGCACCGGGCTCGGAGCGACGTGCCTCGCCGGCCCCCGCACGGCGGCACGGGCCTTCCGGCCGTGCAAGCGGCTGGTCATCGTGATCAGCCGCACGGCGGCTGCGGGGCGATGCCCGGGATGGAGACGTTCGGGGCGAATGTACGGAAGAATGGGGCTTGGTCGCGGCCAGGAGGTGTTTTGAACGACGGCGAGCGGTTCACCGGCACGCGGACGCTGAACAGGGACCAGCGGGAGCGGCGGGAGCGGCTGATCGACTCGGCGCGGGAGCTGGCGCTTGAGGGCGGCTACCCGGCCGTCACCATGCACGACGTCGCGGACCGGGCCGGAGTCGGGCGGGCGACCGTCTACCGCTACTTCGCCACCAAGGACCACCTGCTCACCGAGGTCGCCGCGGCATGGGCGCACCGGGTCACCGATGACATCGAGGCGCTCGCGGTCGGCGACACGCCGCTGGAACGGCTGACCGCGCTGCTGGAGCGCATCGTGTACGTCGCGGCGGACGAGCCGACGCTGACCTCGGCCATCATCCAGGCGGTGACCTCGGACGACTCCAGCGTGGACGAGCCGCGCACCGTCCTGTTCCTGTTCCTGCGCGACCGGCTGTCCACGGCGATCGGCGACCCGGTGCCCGAGCGGGAGGACGTCGAGCTCGTGCTCGGGCACGTCCTGCTCGCCGCATTGGTCAGCCTCGCGTCGCTGCGCCAGCCGGTCGAGGAGGTCGCCGCGATGGTCCGCACGGCGGGCCGGCTCGTCTTGGCGGGCGCCCTCACCACGGCCGCGGCCCCTTGAATTGGTCCTGCCAACGTGAGAGCGATTGGCCCTGTTGCAAGGACCTATTCGCTTCATAGCGTGCTCGGGTGACCAACCCTCTGCTGTTCCTGCTGGCCGCGCTGGCTCTCGTCGCCATCCCCGGCCCGAACCACCTGTACATCACGGCGCGCAGCATCGGCGAAGGGCGCCGGGCCGGGATCGTGTCCGCGCTCGGCGTCGAGACGGGGACGCTCGTCCACATCGCGGCGGCGGGGGCGGGGCTGTCCGCGGTAATCGCCGCGTCGGCGACAGCGTTCAGTTTCCTGCGCTACGCGGGCGCCGCCTACCTGGTCTTTCTCGCCTACCGGACACTGCGCGGGCGGCATGGGGCGGGGGATATGGAGCTCGAGCCGCAGCCGCTTCGCCGGGTCTTTCTGGACGGGGTGCTAGTCAACGTCCTCAACCCGAAGGTCGTCTTGTTCTTCCTGGCGTTCCTGCCGCAGTTCGTCGACCAGAACGCGGGCGCTGTGCCGCTGCAGATCGTCGCGATGGGGACCGTCCTCGCGCTGATCGGCCTGGGCAGCGACATCGTGTACGCGACCGCGGCAGGCTCGATCGGTGCGTGGCTCCGCGCCCGCCCCGCCTTCCAGCGCCGCCAGCGCTACGCGACGGGCTTCATCTACCTGGGCCTAGGCGCCGCCGCCGTCTTCGCAGCCCCCAGCACCCGCCGCGGCTAGCACTCCCGCCTCACTAGGGCTCCTGTTCAGCAGCCGAAGACGCGTCCTGGAGGAAGGCGATCGCCGACCTGTCTCTGGATGGTTTCCACGATGCGCTGCATGCTTCCTGCGTGATCGTCTTCTTCGCCGGTGCCGCTGCGATGCTCCAGTGTCGCGAGGGCGACTTTCCATTGCCGGGGTGTCAGTGCCACCGTCACGTCACCGGCGGGTTCGGCCTGGTAGCCGATGATGTCGCGGATCTGCTCGCAGTCTTCGGCGATGTCGTCGATGTCGCCGTTCTGGACCTCGCTGAAGGCCATTTCCTGCGCTTCGATGGACAGGGTGTTGGCCTGTTCGGCCGTCATCGTGACGGCGAGGGTTGCGGTGGCGCTGCGGTCGGGACGGGCGATGGGCTGGCCGTCGTCGTCAAGCTGGTAGTCCCAGGCCGGGGCCGCCGCCGGGACGGGCCAGAACCGCAGCAGGTGCGTCTGATGGCGGGGGGTGAGGTAGCGGGAGTACAGGCGCAGCCGGTGGCCTGTCCCGCCGCCCAGGTCCAGGGCCAGCACTTCTGAGCCGTCGGCGGCCAGGACGCGGAGCCGTTCCGTGCTGAAGGAGACGGAGGCTTCGGCGACTTCGGCGAAGGAGCCGCCCGCGACGTGCAGCGGGGGTTCGGCGGCCCAGTCTTCCGCGGTGATGTCGACGACGCTGGTCGTGGTGCCGGTGTCGACGAGCATGTCCCCCGCGAACGTGCTGAGGGTGCCCTGGCTGCGCATGGTCAAGTCAGGGACTGCGGGCGGGTTGTCGCTGGTGGAGATCCGGTACCACTGGTCCGTGGTGACGTGCAGGACGCCTTGGGCGCTGGCGAGAGGGTGCACGGCGAATCTCTCCTTCCTGATCATGTGAGCGGCCAGCGTACGCGCGATCGTTCCGTGGGGACGCTGGCCGCGTGGCGTCAGGTGGCGTCGGCTAGTGGTCGCCGGGAATGTACCTGCCGCCTTCCTTGAGGGCCGGCAGGATCCGGTTCGGCTTATCCGGTTCGGCTTATTGAGCCTGTTCTCCAGTGTCCTGCCGTGGTTGCGGTTCTGGTCGGCGTTCACGCCACTACGCGGTTCCTCGCGGAGTGAGGCTGGAGTACTAGCGGATCTGATTCTCCGATCGCCTGTGGTGGGGTCGGCGCTTAGGTGATCATGGTGCGGGCCGTGGATCAGCGCTTTGTCGAGTCGATGAACGGGGACCGTAATGGGCTGGCAGGGGATGCAGGAGTGGTCGAAGGCGTCCACTCTCGCGATCGCGCTCGTGCTGGTCGGTTCCCTCGCCTGGGGTGTGGTCGGGCCGGATGTGGCGTCCACCGGCGGAGCGGCGCCGTCGGCCTGGGAGCTGGCGGCGTCCGCGCGTCCGGTGGTCGCCGACGCGGCGGCGCGGCAACTCGTCACGCTCAACACCATGGATCCCGCGCGCGTCGACCAGAACCTGGACGCCTGGGAGCAGGCCACCACCGCCTCGGAGCTGGATCGGCGCCGTAGGGCCCGTGCCGCCACCCGCGCCCGGTACCTGCGGGAGCGGGAAACGCTGTCGGCGGCGCGGGTGTCGACGGTGGTGCCGACGTCCGCGCGTGGGCCCGACGGCACCGGTCCGAGCCGGGCCCACCTGATGGCCGTGGTGCGCCTCACCTCCGCCAAGCCTGGCGGGTCGCGGGTGGAGAAGGTGCGGAGATACAGGGTGTTCATGCTGCTCACCCCGCAGGGTTGGCGCATTTCCGACCTGATGGAGGCACCGGGCGGCGGGGTCCTGTGGCTGGCGGCGTCGACAACCGGCGACGGACCGCCGTCGCGGGAGTTTCTGATGCTCAAGGACGCCCGCAGCATGATGACCGCCCTGGCCAGAGGTGAGGGGCGGGACGTGCTGACCGGGTCCGCTGTCGCCGACCGTGACCGGATCTGGGGGCGTGCGGGCGCCCGTGGTGGAACGCGGGAAGGGCAGGCGGTGGATGTCGGGATCATCCGGCAGGACGGCGACGGCGACTCGGCGGAGCTGCTGGTCTTCCTCAACCTCGGCATCACCGAGTCTGTTACTGAGGGCTATATGACTGTGATCCGCTCGGCCGAGCGGGGCAACCTCGCGTTGCGGGTCACCGTCGTCCGTGACGGGTCGGGCTGGGAGATCAGCGGGATGCGGGACGCCTGAACGTCCCTCCATCAATCGATTGACCGGTTCGTGGCGGAGCGTCTAGTTTGTGGGGAATGACCAGCAGCGATTCCGGCGGGCGCGAGCGCATCCTGGACTCCGCCGGGCGGCTGTTCGCCGCGCTCGGCTACGACGGCACGTCCACCCGCATGATCGCCGAGGCGGCGGGTCTCAACGTCGCGACCGTCGCCTACCACGTCGGCGGGAAGCGCGACCTGTACCTCGCCGTCATGGAGCGCGCTCACCTGGCGGAACGGGCCGCCCTGGAGGACGCCCTCGCGGAGGTCGACCTGAGCCCGGCGGGCCTGCTCACCCTCGTCGACCGCTACATCGACTTCTGCGTCGACAACCCGGAGATCCCCGCGCTGTGGATGCATCGCTGGCTGTCGGACGCCTCCGACGTCGCGCACCTTGAGGAGCAGTACGTCCGGCCGCTGACCGACATGGTCGTCGACGTCGCCGGCAAGATCGTGCCCGACGACGTCGACCTCGAATACGTGGTGTGGACGGTCGTCTGGTGCACCCACGGGTTCTTCTGCGGCGGCGTCCTGGACGGCGACGGGCACCGCCACGGCCGCGATGACCGGCGCGAGCTGGCCCGCTTCCGCGCCCACATACGCCGTCTCGTCGCCTCCGCGATCGGCATGCCCGCCCAGGCCGTCTGATGGCGGGCGCGCTGTCCCGGCGGCGGTTGCTCGGGTACGGCATCGGGTCGGTCGGGACCGATGTGTTCTCGGCCGTGCCCGGGCTGCTGCTCCTCTACTACCTGACCGATGTTCTCGGTGTTTCCGCCGCGATCGCGGGCGTGGTGCTGGTGGTGCCGAAGGCGTGGGACGTTCTGCTCAACCCGATCGTCGGCGCGGCCAGCGACCGGGAGGCCGTGCGGACCGGGCGCCGCACCCGGCTGCTCCTGCTCGGCGCGGTGACGCTGCCGTTCCTGTTCGCCGCGATGTTCGCCGTGCCGGTCGACTCCCCGGGGTTCGCGGCGGGCTGGGCCGGGGTCATGTTCCTGCTGGCCGCTAGCGCTTTCGCCTGTTTCCAGGTGCCGTATGTGGCGCTGCCCGCCGAGGTGTCGGACGAGCCGTCCGAGCGGGGGCGGGCGATGGCGTGGCGGGTCGTCTGCCTGACCCTCGGGATCCTGCTCGCGGGCGGCCTCGCTCCCGTGGTGGCGGACGCGGGCGGGGGCGGGCGCGCCGGATACGCGCTGATGGGAGCCGTGATCGGGCTCGCCATGGGCGCCGCGATGGTCGCGAGCACGCTGGCGAACCGGTGGATACCTTCGCGGCCCGGGCCGCGCCCGCTGGGCCTGGCCGCGGCGCTGCGCACGGCGCGTGGGAACAGGCCGTTCTTCGTGCTGCTCGGCGCGTACGTCGCGCACACGCTCGCCGTCGCGATCATGCTGGCGGGCGCGCCGTACGTGGCGACCTACCGGCTGGACGACTACGGGCTCACCGCCGCGATGTTCGCCTGCATGGTCGCGCCGAGCGCGTTCGCGGTGCCGCTGTGGGGATGGCTGTCGCGCAAGTACGGGCTGGTCAACTGCTATGCGGCCGGGCTCGGGCTGTTCGCGGTGACGGCCGCCGCGCTGTATCCGGCGATCACGTCGACGGCGGGCGTGCTGGCGCTCAGCGCGCTGATCGGGGTGTGCTACGCGGCCGTCCAGCTGCTGCCGCTGTCGCTGCTGCCGGAGACCGTCCACGCCGACACGGGACGGACCGGGCACGCGCAGTCGGGCGCCTTCACCGGCCTGTGGACGGCCGCCGAGACGGGTGCGCTGGCCCTCGGTCCCGGTGTTTTCGCGCTGATCCTGGCTGTTTCCTCGTTCCGGTCGTCCGAGCTTGATGAGCCCGTGGTCCAGCCGGGGTCCGCGCTCACCGGGCTGACCGCCGGGTTCACGGTCGTCCCGGCGCTGCTCCTGCTGCTCAGCGTCCCCCTGGTGCTGGCGTACCGCCGGCTGGCCGCCGTCCACCAACGTAGTGAGGAAACAGCGGAACATGCCGTCTGACCATCTCCCGGAGACCGGCCGCCCGGCCGGTGAACTGCTCGCGGAACTCGCCCGGCTCCGGGCCGCCGACCTGCCCGTGCGCGGCGGTCAGGTCACCGCCTACGTCTACGACACCGGACGCGCGGCCGTCCACGACCTCGCCGCCACCGCCTTCGCGGAGATGCTGGAGGTCAACTGCCTGGACCCGACCGCGTTCCCCAGCATCGTCGCCCTCGAACGCCAGATCGTCGGCGCGGTCGCCGCCCGGCTGGGCGGCGGTTCAGGTGTTTTCACCAGCGGCGGCACCGAGTCGATCATGCTGGCGGTCAAGGCCGCCAGGGACGCGCACCCGGTGGACGGGCGGGCGCAGATCGTCCTGCCGGCGACGGCCCATCCGGCGTTCCACAAGGCCGCGCACTACCTGGGCCTGGAGGTCGTGCCCGTCCCCGTGGATGCGTTCTTCCGCGCCGACCCCGCTGCGACCGCCGCCGCACTGACGCCACGGACCGTGCTGGTCGTCGCGTCCGCGCCGTCCTACCCGCACGGCGTCATGGATCCGATTCCGGAGATCGCGGCTCTTGCCGCGTCCGCGGGCGTCCGGTGCCATGTGGACGCGTGCGTCGGCGGCTGGGTCCTGCCTTGGTTGAGGGAGGCCGGGCGGGACGTCCCGCCGTTCGACCTGTCCGTGCCCGGTGTCACGTCCCTCTCCTGTGACCTGCACAAGTATGGCTACGCGCCCAAGGGCGCCTCGGTCGTCCTGTTCGCGGACGAGTCGCTGCGCCGCCACGCCTACTTCGCCTCCGCCGGATGGCCCGGCTACACCGTGATCAACGCGGGCGTGCAGAGCAGCCGCAGCGCCGGGCCGCTCGGCGCCGCCTGGGCGACCCTCAACGCGGTCGGCGCGCAGGGCTACCGCGAGCTCGCCGTGAACGCCATGGAAACAGCGGAACGGCTCATCTTGGGCGTCGCCGAGATCCCCGGCCTGCGCGTGCTCGGCGAGCCCGCCGTCCCGCTCGTCGCCGTCGCGTCCGACGACCCGGCGCTGGACGTGTTCGTCATCGCCGACCAGGCCCGCTCGCGCGGCTGGTTCTTCCAGCCGCAGCTCTCCTACCAGGGCATACCGCCGAACCTGCACTTCACGCTGACCGGTGTCAGCGACGTCGGGGCACTCCTCGCGGCCCTGGCCGACTCGGTCAAGGCCGCCCGCGCCGCCGGGCCGCCCGCGGTTCCGCCCGGCCTGGCGGAGGCCCTGGCCGACCTTGACCTGGATGCTCTGGACGACGCAGGCTTCGCCGCCCTCCTCGCCTCTGTGGGCGTGGACCTGTCCGGGGGAGGCGACCCGGAAATGGCCACGGTGAACACCATCCTGAACGCCCTACCGCCCGCGACCCGCGAGGACCTGCTGATCCGCTTCCTCTCCGCCCTCTATGCCTGACGCAGCCTCAGTTGAGGCGGATCAGGCGTTTGAGGATGGACGGCTCGTCCAGCGTCTGGGCCAATTGCAGGGGAATGTGGGCTGCACCGGCCGTCACCGTTGCGACTCGCCTACCGGGCTCGCCCTCGCGTGGTGGGTCTCCCTGGACGGTCACAGGAACCGTCAGCCCGCCCCAGCCGACCACTGTCACCGGGGACGCGGCGCGTAGGGGCGTCGTGCCGCCGAGGCCGTCGTCGACCCGCGCGACCCTGGCGCCCTTAGGCGCGAGGGTGGCGGCGGTCAGCGCCGACCCGGCCGCCGTGACGAGCTGCCCCGCGGTGTTGACGGCGCCCGCGGCCGTGGGCGACTTCTGCCCCATCACCGCGCCCACGATCAGGGTGTTCACGCCCGCGACGTTCTTGCGCGCCGCGAACACGAAGTTGCCGCCCGCCGCGTCGGTGTACCCGGTCTTTCCGCCGACGACGCCGAACTGTCCCAGCAGGAAGTTCCCGCCCTCGCGGGTCTCGCCGCCGTCGTCCGGGACGTAGGTGCGGTTGTTCACGATCTCGGCGAACGCCGGGACGTTCATCGCCGCGCGCAGCAGCTTCACCTGGTCGGCCGCCGTGCTGACCGTCCCGGAGTGATAGCCGCTCGGATCGGTGTAGCGCGTGCCCGTCATCCCCAGCGACGCGGCCGCCGCGTTCATCTTCGCGACGAAGGCCAGCGGGTTCCCGGAGTCCCAGCGGGCGAGCTCGTGCGCGACGTCGTTCGCCGAGATCACCATCAGCGCTTCGAGTGCCTTGCGCTGCGTGAGCTGCTGGTTCGCGGTCACGCCGAGGATCGACTCGCCGCGCCTCTTGCGGTCGGGGATCTGCGCCGCCGCCTGCGGCGACACCGTCAGCACCGGTCCCGCCTGGCCCGGCGCCAGCGGATGGTCGCGCAGGTACACGTAGGCGGTCATCACCTTCGCGACGCTGGCGGTCGGGATCGGTGTCGACGCTCCCGATGTGCCCATCGTGCCGAGCCCGTCCACATGGACGACCGATTGGCCGGCGGACGGCCACGGCAACGCGGGCGCCTGCCCGGGGAAGGCGTGGCTGGACGCGATGGCCAGCTCGACGGACGGCTCCGGCACCGGCCGCACGAGCTGCCCGCCGACGATCCCGGCGATCAGCACCAGCGCCGCGGCGACCACGACGAGCCAGCGGCGTCCTCGCTTGGGCTCCGCGCCCGGCCCTTCAACGGGCTCCGCGACCGGCCCCGGAATCGGTCCTGGAATCGCTGGTGGAGGAGGCGCCGGTGGTGCGGGGTTGACTGGGGCATGGGCTGCTGGGGCGGAGCCGTCCCATGGCACCGTCCATTGCCCGGACGACCGGACGGCTGGCAATTGTGCCGGTGCGCTCTGCGGTGGTGGCGGCAGTACTGGGAGAGCCTCAACCCGCGTAGGGCCCGCGCCACTGGATTCGGGCGCAGCCGGTGTTTCCCTCGGGGTGTCCTCCGGCGCCTCAGTCTTTTCGGCGGCAGCCGGCTTGGGAAGGGGGACGTGCCAGGGGCCCTGCGGGGGAGCGGGCACGGGAGCGGGCTCTTCGGGTGCCTCGTCCTCTGGGGCGGGCTCTTCGGCGGGCGGACGGCGGATGGAGATGTCCGGCCTGGTCAGCGATGCGTTCTCGGGAATGCGGAACTCGGCGGTGGCGGCCCGGTTGGTCTCGTGCTCGTCGTCGGAGCGCTTCTCCTTCGAGCCGGACGTCACCGGTTCCTGCTGGGCGTCGTCGTCCACGGCCGACCCTCCTTGGCTGGTTCCTCCAGGCGGACGGAGCGGCCCTCCCCGACAACCCCCGTGCATCTTGAAGGATGCGCAGTTTATCGAGAAGGTTCGCGTGCATCCGCACAGGCGGCATGCCTGGGCATGGGTGTCGCGGCCCCTGCGTGAACCCGGATCGTGAGTTGCGGAGATACATCGCTGACAGAAGTCCCCGCACGGGAAGGCCGGACTGAATGGCCTGGTGGGTTGCGATGGCATGGGGGGTTCGATGACCGTACCCCCGACGACGCAGGAATGCGACGCGGATCTCATCGAGAGTTCGCTGCTGGACCCGGAAGTGTTCGCGGCGCTGTTCGACCGGTATTCCGCGATGCTCTTCCGCTACGTCTCGCGCAGATTGGGGCCGGAGGCCGCAGAGGACGTGGTCGGCGAGACGTTCCTGGCCGCGTTCAGCAAGCGGAGCCGCTACGACCTGGCGCAGCGCGACGCGCGGCCATGGCTGTTCGGCATCGCGACGAAGCTGGTCGCACGGCATCACCGGACGGAGGCCGCGCGCTACCGGGCGCTGCGCAGGAGCCCCGTGGACGGCCCCGTCGAAAGTCCCGCCGACCGGGTCGCGGCGGGGGTGTCCGCGTCGGCGACGCGTCCCGCGCTGGCCGCGGCGCTGGCCGGGCTGCCGCGGCGTGACCTGGACGTCCTGCTGCTGGTGGCGTGGGGCGACCTGGCCTACGAGGAGGTGGCGCGGGCGCTCGGCATCCCGGTCGGCACCGTCCGCTCCCGGTTGAACCGGGCCCGGCGCAAGGTGCGCGCGGCGCTCGGCGGCACGAACCCGTTGCAGGCGGACCCGATGGCGGAGGAGGCGTGACCATGGACGATCTCGAACTGATCCGCGACTTCGGCCGGGACCTGGAGCACGAGCCGGCGGACTCGCTGCTCCGGCAGCGCCACCGGCTGGTGGACGCGGCGACGGCCCACGGCGGGCGCGCCCCCCGCGCACTGCGTGGCCCGCGACGCTGGACGCTCTTCGGCGTGCTGGCGGCGGGCGCCGCGGCGGCGGTCACGGCCACGGCGATCCTCGTCCCGGCGGCGCTGATGGACGGCCGGGACGGGCGGCCGGCGGCGACCCAGACCACCGCGCCCTTCGCCGCGAAGACCATGAACGTGCTGGTCATCGGCTCGGACGCGCGGCGCGACGACCATCCGCCGCGGTCCGACACGCTCGTCGTGATGCACGTCCCGGCCGGCCGGAAGGACATCCGCGCGGTGAGCGTCCCCCGCGACTCCCTGGTGGACATCCCCGCGTGCCGGGACGCGGGCGGCAAGACCGTCCCGGCGCGGCGCGGGTTGATCAACACGGCTTTCGGGACCGGCGGTGCCGCCTGCGCGCGGGCGACGGTGGAGTCGCTGACCCGGATCAGGATCGACCAGACCGTGGTGATCGACTTCGGCGGTTTCCGGTCCATGGTGGACGCGCTCGGCGGTGTCGAGATCACGCTGCGCCGGCCGGTCGCCGACCCGAAGGCGGGGCTGGACCTGCGCGCGGGCAAGCAGCGGCTGAACGGAACCCAGGCGCTCGCCTACGTCCGGTCCCGTTACGGCTTCGGCGACGGCTCGGACCTGAGCCGCATCAAACGGCAGCAGGTCTTCATGGCTCAGCTGGTCCGGCAGGCCAGGGACATGCAGTCGAGGAACCCGGTGCGGTTCGCGCGGTTCGTCGCGGCGGCGGCCCGGTCGGCCGAGGCCACGCCGCGGTGGGATCTTCGCGGGCTGGAGGCGCTCGCCCGGACCTTCGAGAAGACCGGGGCGGACGATGTCGAGTTCGGGACGGTTCCCGTCCGTCCCGCGCCCGAGGACCCGAATCGGCTGGTCTGGGACCCGGCGGGCGCGGAGCGGATGTTCGCCCCGTTCCGCAGGTGAACGCCCCGGCCCCGGATGAGTGATCCCGTTTCTGCCGGGTAGGGGGCGACCGTTCCCGGAGCCAGAGAGCCAAGAGCCAGAGAGACCGCGAGGCCCAAGGAGTGTGGGATGGCTACGAAGGTGCGCGACATCATGACCGGCTCCCCGACGTCGGTGTCCCCGGAACTCGACCTCGTGACCGTGGCGCGGGCGATGCGCGACGAGGACATCGGCGCGGTGCTGGTCATCGACGGTGAGGACCTCCAGGGCCTCGTCACCGACCGCGACCTGGTCATCCGGGGGCTGGCGGCCGGCGGTGACCCGGCCCACGCGAAGATCGGCGGCATCGCCAGCCGCGCCACCGCGACGGTCGGTCCCGACGACTCGCTCGACAAGGCCGCGCAGATCATGCGGGAGCGGTCCGTGCGGCGGCTCCCCGTCCTGGAGGAGGGGCGCCCGGTCGGGATCGTGTCCATTGGGGACCTGGCGATAGAGGAGGACGCCGAATCGGCGCTCGCCGACATCAGCGCCGCGCGCCCGAACACCTAAACGAGGCTCTTAAGGACGGACACCAGCCGTTCGATTTCGTTCTCGGTGTTGTAGTAGTGCACGGAGGCCCGCACGGCCGACGGGAGGGCGTGCGGGTCATATCCGTGTGAGATCGGGTTCGTGACGTTGACGTTGACGCCGCGTTCTCTTGCGGCCGCCTTGATGGTGGACGGCTCGTGTCCGTCCAGGGTGAACGTGACAATGCCGGACGGCCGCGCACCCCTGTCCAGGACGGTCACGCCAGGCAGGGCGGCCAGTTCCTCACGCAGCGTCTGCCCGAGCCCTAGCACGCGCTCCTCGATTACCGGCATTCCCAAGGCGGACGCGTAGTCGGCGGCGACGCCCAGCCCTATCTGCCCCGCGACGTAGCGTTCCCATGTCTCGAAGCGGACGGCGTCCCGGCGCACCTCGAAACCGTTCGGCGCGTGCCACGTCGCGGCTTGCAGATCGAGGAATGGCGGCTCCAGCATCTGGACGATTTCGCGCCGCACATACAGGAACCCGGTCCCGCGCGGGCCGCGCAGGTATTTCCGGCCGGTCGCCGACAGGAGGTCGCAGCCGATGTCGTTGACGTCCACGGCCAGGTGGCCGACCGACTGGCACGCGTCCAGCAGGTACAGGACGCCGTGCTGCCTGCAGAGCCGTCCGACCTCCGCCGCCGGGTGGACGAGCCCGTTGTGCGTAGGAACGTGGTTGAGCGACACCAGCCGGACGCCACCTTTGACGAGTTCGGCTTCTAGCGCGTCCAGGGAAATCGTTCCGTCGGGGTCGTCCGGGACGACTTCCACGCTCACGCCCTTGGCGGCGGCCATCTGCTGGTAGGCGATGGCGTTGCTGGAGTACTCGCTCGTCGTCGTGAGTATGCGGTCACCGTCCGCGAACGGAATCGCATAGAACGCCATGTCCCACGCCCGGGTGGCGTTTTCCACATACGCGATTTCGTCTGCGCGCGCGCCGATCAGCCTTGCCACCGCGTCGTAGAAGTTCTGGACGGCCGCCGCGTTCCGGTCTGCCGCCTCGTAGCCTCCGATCGTCGATTCCAGCGCGAAATGCCGCGTCACCGCGTCGATCACCGGACGCGGCGGAAGCGCGGCGCCCGCATTGTTAAGGTGGGCCACGCTCGCGCAGCCAGGAGTGTCGGACCGGATCTCGTCGATGTCCACGTGCGGCCTCCCCACGAAAATGTCGTACCCGTCCGGCACCGTGGATTCACGAGTCGCGTCGCCGGAGTGGCCGCCTTGACCTCAAGCCCCCTTGAGGTCGCATGCTGTGCTCTAGTCAAGCCAATGATCAGCGGGGGTCGTCATGGACATGGAAGTCACCGCGTGGATGTCGCTGCACCACGCGATGAACGCGCGCGACGCCAGGCCCTTCTCCAGGGCGACCCTGCGCCGCATCGGCGGGTTCGCCGGCCCCCACCGGCGGGCGCTGGCCGCGTTCCTCACGCTCAGCGTGGCCTTGGCGGTCCTCACGGTCGCGACGCCCGTGCTGGCCGGACGGGTCGTCAACGCCATCGTCGACCAGGCCGCCACGTCCACGGTCGTGGGCCTCGCCGTGCTGATCGCCGTCCTGGCGCTCGGCGAGGGCGGGCTCGGGCTCGCGAACCGGTGGCTGTCGGCCCGCATCGGCGAGGGGCTGATCCTCGACCTGCGCACCTCGGTGTTCGACCACGTCCAGCGCATGCCCGTCGCCTTCTTCACCCGGACCCGCACCGGCGCGCTCGTCAGCCGCCTCAACAACGACGTCATCGGCGCCCAGCGCGCCTTCAGCGACACCCTCTCCGGCGTCGTCAGCAACCTGGTGACGGTGCTGCTCACGTTCGCCGTGATGGTGCAGATCTCCTGGCAGATCACCCTTCTCGCGCTGGTCCTGCTGCCCGTGTTCGTCCTCCCGGCCCGCCGCATGGGCAGCCGCCTGGCGCGCCTCGAACGCGAGGCCGCCTCGCACGACGCGGCGATGAGCACGCAGATGACCGAACGCTTCTCCGCCCCCGGCGCGACGCTGGTCAAGCTGTTCGGGCGCCCATCTCGCGAGTCCGCGGAGTTCGCCGCCCGCGCTCGCCGCGTCCGCGACATCGGCGTCCGCACCGCGATGGTGCAGCACGTCTTCATCACGGCCCTCACCATGGTGTCCGCGCTGGCGCTGGCGCTCGTCTACGGGCTCGGCGGCTTCCTCTCCCTGCGCGGCAGCCTCGACGCCGGCGCCGTCGTCGCCCTCGCGCTGCTCCTCACCCGCCTCTACGCGCCGCTCACCGCGCTGGCCAGCGCCCGCGTCGAGGTGATGAGCGCCCTGGTCAGCTTCGAGCGCGTCTTCGAGGTCCTCGACATGCGGCCGCTGGTCGCCGAGAAGCCGGAGCCCGAGATCCGGTCCGTCCCAGACGGCCCGGTCTCCGTCGAGTTCGACGGCGTCCGCTTCGCCTACCCGTCCGCCGACAAGGTCTCCCTCGCCTCGCTCGAAGAGGTCGCGACGCTCGACACCCGCGGCGGCGTCGACGTCCTGCACGACATCTCCTTCCGCGCCGAACCCGGCCAGATGATCGCGCTCGTCGGGTCGTCCGGCGCCGGGAAGTCGACCATCGCCCAGCTCCTCCCGCGCCTCTACGACGTGGACGAGGGTTCGGTCCGGCTCGGCGGCGTCGACGTCCGCGACCTGTCCTTCCAGGGCATCCGCGACACGCTCGGGATGGTCACGCAGGACGGCCACCTGTTCCACGAGTCGATCCGCGAGAACCTCCTGCTCGCCCGCCCCGAGGCCGCCGAGGACGAGCTGTGGGACGTCCTGCGCCGCGCCCGCCTCGACACCCTCATCAAGGGCCTCCCGGACGGCCTCGACACCATCGTCGGCGAGCGCGGCTACCGCCTCTCCGGCGGCGAGCGCCAGCGCCTCACCATCGCCCGCCTCCTCCTGGCCCGCCCCCGCGTCGTGATCCTGGACGAGGCCACCGCCCACCTCGACTCGACGTCCGAGGCCGCCGTCCAGGAGGCGCTGACCGAGGCCCTCGACGGCCGCACCGCCATCGTGATCGCCCACCGCCTCAGCACCGTCCGCGCCGCCGACCTCATCCTCGTCGTGGAGGAGGGCCACATCATCGAACGCGGAACCCACACCGACCTCCTGGCCGCCGAGGGCCGCTACGCCGACCTGTACCGCACCCAGTTCGCCGACCAGCCACCCCTGGAACCCGTCCCCTGACCCCCGGGTTTGAGGGGCGGCCTGCGGGGATGACACGCCCCGTGGGATCGACCCGGCCGGGGGAGGACACGACGATGGTCGACCGGAGCAAGCTGCCCGCACCCGAGCAGGGGCTGGTGCTGACGCATTTCCTGACCGTGCGGGACGTGGCCCGCTCCCGCGCGTTCTACGCGGACGTGTTCGGCGGCGAGGTGGTGCTGGAGGAGAACCCCGCCATCGTGAAGGTCGCCAACACCTGGATCATCATGAACCCCGGCGGCGGCCCCACCCCCGACAAACCGGACGTCACGCTGACGGCGCCCGAGCCCGGCGACCCGGTCTCGGCGTTCATGAACGTCCGCGTCGCCGATATCGCCATGTTCTACAAGGCGGCGACCGCCCGGGGCGCCGAGTTCCTCACCGAGCCACTCGACCGCAAGGCCGAACTCCGCTGCTACATGCGTGACCCGGACGGTCACCTGATCGAGATAGGCCAAGCCACCGGCATGCTCGAAGGCCTCTACGCCGACCCGCCCGCCTAGGGGGTTTCGGCCAGGACCTTCTGGAGGGCGCGGAGGACGTTGGTGCGCCAGCCGCTGCCCATGCCGCGGAACGCGTAGGCGTGGACGGGGTCGTCCAGGTCGAAGCCCTCGTGCCGGATGAACAGGCGGGTGCCGCGCCCCTCGGGGACGAGCCGCCAGGTCACCGTCGTGTCGAGGGCACCGCCGCCCCAGCTGATGCGCATCAGGCGCTCGGTGTCGAGGTCGAGGACCTGGCACTCGATCGTCCCGTCGAAGTCGACGTTCGGGATCGGGCGGGTCGCGAAGGAGAAGCGGTGGCCGACCACGGGCTTGAAGTCGTTCGGCATCAGCCAGCGGGCCAGCAGGTCCGGGTCGGTGAGCGCCCGCCAGACCTTGGCGGGCGGATGCGGGAGGAACTCGTCCACCTCGATGGCCGCCCGCTCGCCGCTCGTTCCGTCCGTCCGGCCCGTTCGGTCCGTTCCGTTCATGTGGCGTCCTCCCTCTCAGATCCGGCGGAAGCGGGCGACGGCGACGGCCGCGGAGACGACGATGATCCCCGCCGTCCACGCCAGCGCCCGCGTGATCTCACCGGTGTGCGGCCCCGCGTCCTGGGTGAGGGACCGGACGGCGTCCATCATGACGGTGACCGGCTGGTGTTCGGCGAAACCTCGCAGCCATCCCGGCATCGTCTCCACCGGGACGTAGGCGCTGGACACGAAGCTCAGCGGCAGCGCGAGGAACCCGGCGCCCTGCGCGGCCTGGGGGTTCGCGGTGAGCAGGCCGATCGCGACGAACGTCCAGACGAAGGCGAAACCGAACAGGACGCAGAGGCCGAACGCGGCCAGGGCGGACGCCGCGCCCGTGTGCACGCGGAACCCGACGGCGAAGGCCAGCGCGGCGGAGACCGCGAGGATCAGCGTGACGCGGACGGTGTCGGCCAGCACCTGCCCCGCGATGACGGCGGTGCGCGGCATCGGCAGCGACTTCAGCCGGTCGAGGTAGCCGGACGCGGCGTCCTCGGCGACCGCGACGGCCGCGCTCATCCCCGCGAACAGGCCGCTCACGGTCAGCAGGCCGGGGATCATGTAGTCGACGTAGCCGGTGCCGCGGGTGTCGATGGCGCCGCCGAACACGTACCGGAAGATCAGCAGGAACGCGACGCTCTGCACGAGGCCCATCACGATGATCTGCGGTGTCCGGAGGGTCTGGCGGAGCCCGCGCTGGGCGACGACCCAGCTCGCCGTGGTCAGGCCGGGGCCGCCGTGCAGGCCGGGTCCGCCGTGCCCGCCGGGCGCTTGCGTCACCGCCGCCATGACGGCCTCCTCGCGGTCGGCGGGTAGTGGACGTTCATGCCGGGCTCCGTTCCGGGACGGCGGTCAGGGCGAGGAAGACCTCGTCGAGGGTCGGGCGGCGGAGGGTGATGTCCGCGATGGCGGCGTGCTGGCCGCCCAGTGCCTGGACGGCCTTCACCAGGTCGTCTGGACCGTTCCCGGCGGGCATCGTCAGCAGCAGCGAGGACACGTCGGCCTGGACGGCGCCGACCGCCTCCAGCGCTCGCGCCGCCGGCTCCACCGCGGCGTGGTCCCGGACGCGCACCTCCACCAGATCGCCTCCGACCTGCGATTTCAGCTCCCGGGGGCTGCCCTCGGCCACCACCCGGCCCCGGTCGATGATCACGACCTGGTCGGCGAGGCGGTCGGCCTCGTCCAGGTACTGGGTGGTCAGCAGGACGTCGGTGCCGCCGGCCACGAGGTCGCCGATGGCGTCCCACAGCCCGATCCGGCTGCGCGGGTCGAGGCCGGTGGTGGGCTCGTCCAGGAGCAGCAGCCGGGGCGCGCCGACCAGGCTCGCGCCCAGGTCGAGGCGGCGGCGCATCCCGCCGGAGTAGGTGCGGACGAGCCGGTCGGCGACCTCGTCCAGCGCGAGGCGTTCGAGGACGTTCCCGGCGCTCGCGCGGGCGGCGCGGCGGCCCTGCCCGAGCAGCCGCGCGATCATCTCCAGGTTCTCCCGGCCGGTCATCGCCGCCTCGACGGTCGCGTGCTGCCCGGCCAGGCCGATGATCCGGCGCACCTTGCCCGGTTCGCGGACGGCGTCGATGCCGTGCACCCGCAGCGTCCCGCCATCGGGCCGGACGAGCGTCGCCACCGACCGGACGAACGTGGTCTTCCCGGCGCCGTTCGGCCCGAGCAGCGCGACCACCCGGCCGGGTTCGGCGACCAGGTCGAGCCCGGCGAGGGCCGTCACGTCGCCGAACCGCTTGGCGAGGCCCGCGGCCTCCAGGACCGGCGTCACAGCTCGTCCTCCTCGTCGAGCAGTTTCCGCAGTTCGGACAGCTTCTCGCGCCAGAACCGCTCGTAGGGGCTCAGCCATTCCGACAGCTCGCGCAGCGGCTCGGCCTCCAGCCGGTAGATGCGCTGCCGGCCGCTGCGCCGCTCGCTGACCAGCCCGGCGTCGCGCAGCACCCTCAGATGCTCCGAGACGCTCGGGCGGCTCATGTCGAAGTGCGACGCCAGTTGGTTCACCGGGCGCGGGCCGTCCAGCAGCAGGGCCGTCAGCTCCCGCCGGATGGGGCTCGCGAGCGCCGTGAAGACGTCCCCGCCGATGTCGGTGTCCATGTCGGCTCCTCGTCGGTCGCGGGTCAGCTCGCCGCGAGGACGATGCCGTTGCCGTCCGGGTCGGTGAGCATGGCCTGCCGACCCCAGGGCAGCTCCTGCGGGCCGTCGACGTCGACACCGGCGCGGCGGAGCCGCTCGCAGTCGCCGTCCAGGTCGGAGGTCTCCAGGATCAGGCCGTGGACGCTGCCCGGCTTCACGTCGGGGACGTGGTTCGCGAGGACGACGTTCGTCTGCGCGCCCTTCGGGGCGAGCTGGAGCCAGCGGATCGGCCCGTTGGCCTGGTCGGCCACGACCTCGAAGCCGAGCGTGTCCGCGTAGAAGGTCTTGGCGGCGTCCTGGTCGGACACCGGGATGGTCAGCAGCCGCACATGCGTGATGTTCATGCGACCGACGATACGTAGGAGGTTCCCTACCTGTCAAATGTAGGCAACTCCCTACGTATGCTGCCCGGCCTCAGGGAATGATGACGAGCTTGCCGCGGGTGTGGCCGCCGCGGCTGGCGTCGAAGGCCGCGCCGACCCGGTCCAGCGGGAACGTGCCGGCGACCTCGACGCCGAGCGCGCCGCGGTCGGCGAGCGCGGCCAGCCGGGCGAGGGCCGCGCCGTCCGGACGCACCCAGATCCAGTGGCCGCCGTGCTCCTCGACGTCGCTCTCGGTGATCGAGACGTGCCGCCCGCCCGGGCTCAGGACGGCCAGCGTCGTCTCCAGCTGGCCGCCCGCGAAGTCGGCGACCGCGGACACGCCGCCGGGCGCCAGGTCCCGGACGCGGCCGGCCAGCCCATCGCCGTAGACGACGGGTTCGGCGCCGAGTTCCCGCAGGTAGGCGTGGTTCGCCTCGGAGGCCGTGCCGATGACGCGGGCGCCCCGGTCGCGTCCGAGCTGGACGGCGAAGCTCCCCACCCCACCGGACGCCGCATGGACGAGGAGCACGTCGGCGGGACCCACGTCCAGGCGGTCGAGGGCGCGCTGCGCGGTCATCCCGGCCAGCGGCAGGCCACCGGCCTGGTTCCAGTCGAGAGCGGCGGGTTTGTGCGCCACGTCGTCCGCCGCCACGGCCACGTACTCCGCGAACGTGCCCTTGCCTATGACGTCCTTGCGCGCGTAGGCCATGACCTCGTCGCCCGGTGCGAACTCCGGCACGTCGGGACCGAGCGCCCGCACCACCCCGGCGACGTCCCAGCCGGGAATGACGGGGAAGAGCGCGTCGATCATGCCGTCGAGGCCGCCCGCCATGACCTTCCAGTCCACCGGATTCACCCCGGCGGCGCGCACCTCGATCAGCACCTGCCCCGGGCCGACCTTCGGATCGGGCACCTCGCCGGCCTTGAGCCGCGAATTGTCATCGGCGAACGAGTCATATGTGACGGCGCGCATGCCCCCAACCTGCCACGACGCCTGTCGCCTAAACCGGCGCCCTCCGGGTACTGGGTGCTTCGGCATCGCACGACCCACCTGGGAGAACGCCATGCGCCTCGTGGAACGGCTGGACAGCACATTGCCGCTGGCGGCGCGGCCTTACGGGCTGCTGTCGTCCCGCGCCCGCCGCCTGAACCGCGACGTCTTCGACACGCGCCTGCTGCTGCAGAAGACGACCTGCATGACGGGCGCGGACGCCGCGCGCGTCTTCTACGACCCGGACCTTTTCATCCGGGCCGGCGCCGCGCCGCGCCGGTTGAGCCTCACCCTGTTCGGCGAGAACGGCGTGCAGTCGCTGGACGGGGAAAGGCATCGCGCGCGCAAGGCGATGTTCATGTCGCTGATGACGCCGGACGCCCGGGACGAACTCCGCGATATCGCGTCCAGGATCTGGTGGGAACGCATCCGGGACTGGGAGGGACGGCGGCAGGTCGTCCTTTACGACGGCGTCAGCGAACTGCTGTGCCAGGCCGTCTGCGCCTGGACGGGGGTACCCGTCGCCGAGCGCCACCTCCCCGCGATCACCACCCTGCTCACCGCGCTCATCGACGCCCCCGCCGCCGCCGGCCCCCGCTACCTGCGCGGACGCGCCGCCCGGAGGATCGCCGACCGGTGGGCCGCCGGGCACGTCCGCCGCTCCCGCGCCGCCGGGGAGGTGACCGCCGAAAGCAGCATGGCCCTGGACGTCATCGCCTCCTACCGCGACACCGACGGACGCCTCCTGCCCCCGGACGTGGCGGGTGTCGAGCTGCTCAACGTCCTCCGTCCCACGGTCGCGGTGGGGCGCTTCGTCGTCTTCGCCGCTCTCGCCCTGCACGGAAATCCCCAATGGCGGCACCGCCTCGCGACCGACGACAACTCGGAACTGCTGGAGGCGTTCGTCCAGGAAGTGCGGCGCTTCTACCCCTTCTTCCCGATGGCCGCCGCACGGGCCGCACGCGACTTCGAATGGCGCGGCCACCATTTCCCCAAGGGACGCCGGGTGCTGCTCGACCTCCACGGAACCGACCACGATCCGCGCCTGTGGGAGCGTCCCGAGCAGTTCCGGCCGGAGCGCTTCATGGGCCGGGAGCCGGACGCCTTCTCCATGATCCCGCAGGGCGGCGGGGACCATTACGAAGGGCACCGCTGCGCCGGAGAATGGATCACCAAGGATCTGATGAAGGTCGCCGTCACCGCGCTGACCCGCTGGATGAGCTACTCGGTCCCCGCGCAGGACCTGCGCGTCCACCCGTGGCGGGCCCCCGCCATCCCGAAGAGCCGCTTCATCATGACCCAGGTCGCCGACACCCGCGTCGAGGCCGCCACCGGCGGCTGACCCTGGCACCCGCCGCCGCTGGCCACGCTGCCGCACCCCCTGGCACCCGTCGCCGCAGCCCCGCGCCACGCCGCCGCAGCCCTGCGCCACGCCGCCGCAGCCCTGCGCCACGCCGCCGCAGCCCTGCGCCACGCCGCCGCAGCCCCTGGCACCCGCCGCCGCAGACCCTCGCCACGTCGCCGCAGGCCCTCGCCACGCCGCCGCAGGTCACTGACCTGCGGCGGCGTCAGAACGAGCGGGGTTCAGTCGACCAGGGCCCCGGCGGTGATGTTGACCTGGGTGGAGGTGAGGGCGGCGGCGCGGTCGGACGCGAGGAACGTGGCGACGTGCCCCACGTCGGCGAGGGTCGCGGCGCGCTTGAGCAGGGTGTTGTCCACCATCTGCTGCTTCATCTGGGCCATCTCCGGGATGTCGGGGAAGGACTCGGGGATCCCGCCGGTCTTGATCGACAGCACCCGCACCGAGTGCGGCCCCAGCTCGCACGCCCACTGCCGGCGCATCGCCTCGATCATGTCGAACCCGACCTGGACGTTCCCGAGCCCCGGCGCGTGGTTCGTCGCGTCGGACCCGCCGAAGTGCAGGATCACGCCGGAGCCCTGCTTGATCATGTGGCGCGCGGCGGCCTGCGTGGTCAGCGTGTACGTCCGCGCCATCTTCTCCAGGGACGCGGCGAACTCGCCGACCGGCATCTCGATCATGGGCCGGAACAGCCCCTCCATCGAGACGGAGTTCACCGAGATGTCGACGCTTCCGGCGGTCGCCGCGACCGAGTCGACATAGTTGTTGACGGCGTCCTCGTCCAGCGCGTCCACGCGGGCGGTCTCGGCGAGGCCGCCGGCCTCCCGGATCTGCTCGGCGACGGTGTCGAGCGAGGCGGGCGTCCGTCCGGCGATGAAGACCCGCGCGCCCTCGGCGGCGAAGGCCCGCGCCATGGTGCCGCCGATCGTCCCGCCGCCGCCGTAGATGATCGCGGTCTTGTTCTCCAGAAGCATCGCTTTCTCCGATCGTTTCGAGATGGGCCCCGAGGGGTGATCTCGAAGTTAGGCGCGCGGCCCCACGCCCCGCATCGGTCGCCGGACGTACCCTGAAAATCGCAGGTCAGAGCAGGAATTGGCCGTCGGCGAAGCCCTCCGGGCGGGCGCGTCGCAATGCCGTACCGGTACGGGTAAGTCAGATGACCGATACGAGCCGCGCCAGCTCCATCCGCCGCGTGACGCCGATCTTCGGATACGCCTTGTAGAGGTGGTGCCCGACCGTGCGCGGGCTCAGGTAGAGCTGCGCGGCGATCTCACGGTTGCTGAGCCCGGTGGCGGCGAGCCGGACGACCTGCAGCTCCTGTGGGGTCAGCCGCTTGAGCGGGTCGGCGTCCCCGGCGCGGGCGGCCGGACGGTCGCCGAGGGCCTCCAGCTCGGCGCGGGCGCGTTCGGCCCAGCGTTCCGCGCCGAGCCGGTCGAACGCGTCCAGCGCGGAGGTCAGTTCGCCGCGCGCCTCGGTGCGGCGCCTGCGACGGCGCAGCCATTCGCCGTAGAGGAGCCGGGTCCGCGCGGCGTCGTAGGCGCGGTCGCCATGCAAACTCAGCGCGGCGCGGTAATGCTCATCCGCATCATCGCCGTCCGACAGCAAAGCGCGGCACCGCGAGACCAGCGCCGTGAACGAGGTGGCCGCCGCCCATGCCTCGAACGCGGGAAGGTGCTTCCGGGCCAGGTCGGGCCGCCCGGCCCGTACCGCCGCCTCCGCGTGGTCCGGGACGGCGCGGATCAGCACGTCGTGCCGCGCCGGACCTGAGCACACGGCGTCCAGATGCTCCAGCGCGGCCTCGGCCTGGCCGTCGGCGAGATCGTGAAGCCCCAGCCCCCAGGACGCCAGCGCCGCGTTGGCCGGCATCAGCTCGGCGCGCCGGAGCACATCGGGCGCCAGCGAACGGCTGCGCTCCGCGTCCGACTCCATCCGGATCGTGACGCATTGCAGCGCGGTGACCTGCATGTCCATGCCGATGTCGGCGGCGAGCGACAGGCCCTCCGCCGCGGCGGACTCGGCGCCGTGCAGGTCGCCGAGGAGGAGCCGCCCGATCGCCAGCGGCTCCAGGACGTACGGCAGCCAGCCGAGCGCGCCCTGCGCCCTGGTCTCCGCCGCCAGATCGTCCAGCAGCGCGGTCGCGGCCAGGTCATCAGCGGTGATCAGCCCCAGGTACCCGGCGATCACGCGCTCGACCAGCCCGTCCACGCCACCGGCCCGCGTGGCCTCGACGAAGGCCCGCATCGACGCGACACCCCCGGCCGAGCCACCCGCCAGCCGCCCGTAGGCGATCAACCCACCCACCACCAGCGCCTTGTCCGAGCCCGCCGGAACCTGCGCCTTCCTCAGCAACTCGACGGCGTTTCCCACAAGCTCATGCGCCCCGGCATCGCGAGCGGACCAGACGGCCTCGGTCAGCATCGACACCGCCTGCTCGGGATCGCTGTCCACGATCAGTGCCGCGCCCTCCAGCGCCAGCTCGGCGTCGGCGGCCGGGGACGTGCGCTCGTACGCGACCTGGGCGCGGACGAACGTGGCCTCGGCGATGACCGCGTCCTCCCCGGTGAGGTGCGCGGCCTCCTCGGCGAGGCGGGTGGCGGAGTCGGGGCGCCCGGCGTCGTAGGCGGCCCGCGCCGCGTGGACGAGCCGCCGCGCCTTGCCCTCCGCGTCCGTGCTGAGCCGCGCAGCCCGCTCGTAGGCGGCGGCGACGGCGGCCGTCCCGCCCCGGTCCCCGGCCCGCCGCGCGGCCCGCTCCAGCTCCGCCGCGACGCTCTCGTCCGGCCCGGTCGCGGCCGCCGCCAGATGCCAGGCCCGCCGATCTGCGTGCTCGTCGCCGCCGAGCGTCCTGGCCAGCGCGCCGTGCACGGCGATCCGCTGGTGATGCGCCGCGTTCTGGTAGGTGACGGCGCGGATGAGCGGATGCCGGAAGCGCACCTCCGTCCCGTCGAGCACGACCAGCCGGGCCTCCTCCGCGGGCCCCAGATCGGCCGCGCCGAGCCCGAGCGTCTCCGCCGCCCGCAGCACGACGCCGAGGTCGGCCGTCCCGTCGGCCGCGACGACCAGCAGCAGCAACCGCGTGGCCTCCGGCATCCCGACCAGCTGAAGCCGGAACGCCTCCTGGACACGCCCGCCGATCTGTCCACCCACAGGCAACGGCCCCGCATGCCGGGCCTCATGCGACTCGAGCGCGCTCGCCAGCTCGATGAGGGCCAGCGGGTTGCCGCCCGCCTCGTCCAGCAGCCGCTCCCGCACCGGCACGGTCAAACCGGGCGCGTGCGCGTCCACGAGGTCCTGCGCGTCGGTACGGTCCAGGCCCTCCAGCCGGACGACGTCCAGCCCGTGGTCCGGGAACGGGACGGCCGCGTCCCGCACCGTGAAGATCATGGCGATGGGGTCGGCGCCGAGCCGGCGGGCGGCGAACAGCAGCGCGTCCAGCGAGGCCGGGTCGAGCCACTGCGCGTCGTCCACCAGGCACAGCACCGGCCGGTCCGCCGCCAGCTCCGACAGCAGCGTCAGCGTCGCCGCGCCGATCAGGAACCGGTCGCTGACCTGCCCGGACGCCAGCCCGAACGCCGACCGCAGCGCCGCCGCCTGCTGTCCGGGCAGCGCGTCGAACCGCTCGGCGTGCGGGTACAGCATCAGATGCAGCCCGCTGAACGGCAGCTCGGTCTCGGACTCGACGCCCGCCCCGCGGACGAGCAGCATGTCCTTCGCGTCCGCCGCGATCCGGTCGATCAGCGAGGTCTTCCCGATCCCCGCCTCGCCCCGGATCACCACCGCCCCGCTCCGCCCGGAACGAGCACCCACCAGCACCCCGCCGACGCGCTCTCTCTCCCGATCACGCCCAATGAGCACGCCCAAACAGTAACAACCCAGACATCCCCGAGCCCTGCTTTCACCTGCTCACCCACCTTCGACCGATCCGTCCGGCCCGCACCCGAGCACCGCGAGCACCTTCCGGATCGGCGGTCACGGCCGGCAACGCCCGGCTCGCGGACGGCGCCGCGCACGCCGGTTCTGAGCGGGACGCGGCGGTGGCCAGGAGATGGGGAGCATCAAGCCTCTCCGAGATGTTCGAGGCCTGGTCGCCGTGACCATCACATTCAGTGGCCACCTCCGTAACAGAGGTGATGACCAATTTTGGTATTTGAGCTCATCTCATTCATTCGAGGCAGTGAGCCTTCTTGTGCTTGGGCGTGTGGGCGATCGTCGTGGGCAGCTGGTGGTAATGGTGTCCGGATCTGGCCTTGCTTCCGTCATTTGACCTGGTGATTTCGCAGTCAGCAGCAAGAAACCCATCGAAAAGGTCAAGACCGGCGATCAGGTGGTGGCCACCGATCCAGCGACGGGAAAGACAAGAGCCGAGCCCGTCCTGGACACCATCACCTCCAAGGGCGACAAGAAGCTGGTCCAGATCACCATCAACACGGACGCCCAGGCCTTGCCATGGGCACCAGGCGATACGCCCGAGCGCACCTCCCTCGTGCTCGACGAGCGTAAACAGCCGAAGAGCGGCATGGTCATCGCCACCGACAGTCACCCCTTCTGGGTCGCAGGCGACATCAACAAGTGGGTCAAGGCGGCCGACCTCAAGCCTGGCATGTGGCTCCGCACCAGCGCCGGCATCTACGTCCAGATCACCGCCACCGAGCATGCGGAGGCTCATAATCAGCGCGTCCATAATCTCGCCGTCGCCAACACTCACACCTACTACGCGCTCGTCAACGGCATTCCAGTCCTGGTTCATAACGCGCCTCCGAGCCCGTGGGACTACATCGATGGACCATGGCCACAGCGAGGTCAAACGGCCCTCTATGCGCTCTGGGATACTCATAACTTTGAATTTGTGAAGTGGGGCGTATGGACCAACAACACAACTGGAAGCTATTCGAGATACACGGCCAAATACTTTGAGAACCAGGGCCTCCGCATGCAGGTGCTTAAAACTTCGATACGAAGGAAGAGCCCTCGCAAGGGAACGCTACTTGACAAAGAGGGCTCCGGGCCCCGAGAATTTTGAGCGCCATGCGGGTACCAAGAGCACAGGCCAGTCCTGGCTCGAGGTTCTGGATGAAGTGCGGCGAGGGGCGTGTGACTGAGAGGGTGTTGTGGGAAAACGGCCGGATCATTTTTGGGATCTCATCGAACGAGTCGATGCCAATGATCGGGTCGATGGCTCAATGGCCGGGGTGCTTGCCGTTGAATTGGCCCGGCTGCCGGTACCTCAGATCGCTCAATTCCACCGGTCGGTCATGGTCTCGGCTCGGCGTGCGCTGACCTGGGACCTTTGGGAGGCTGCGGATATCATACATCGGGCACCCTGCTCTCAGGACACATTCTGTTACTTCCGCTTGTGGCTTATTTCGCAGGGGCGAGAGGTGTTCGAGTCCGCTATCGGAAATCCAGATTCGCTTGCCGATCACCCTCCGATCTTGCGACTTGCTCAGGAGCCGCTCAGTAGATGGCAGAACAGTGACTATCCTCATATGGAGGACCTTCTTCACGGTGCCGAGATGGCATACGACCGAGTGATGGATAAGATCGGCCCTGCCATGGCGGCGAAAGTTGACAGGCCGGAGGAACTCGAAGAAGTCCCGCAGGAAATACCGGACGAAGCGCCGCCGTCCGGGTTCGGTGACGAGCGTAGGATCCGGCAACGTTATCCGAATCTGGTACGGCTCTTTTCGTGGATGTGATGAGCGTAGGTCGAGACATTAGCATGAGTATCTCATGGCGGCTATGACCTGGTTTTGCCGATGTTCTGTGGGGGCGCCGTTCGGAGTCAGCTCATATGCCTTTCGCGGCCTCAACTCGTAGCTCTGTACACACGCGGGTGGTCTTCCAGACTATAAGGACGCCTTCACCGCCCTGCTGGAAAGCCTCGGCGGGTCGTCGGTGACGGCGTTCACCCGTCACGGGTCCCGCGCGTCCACAACCTGGGGCTACCTAGCCGCTACCCACGTCACGCAGGCGGCGCGAGCTCGCTGTCAACAAGCGCTTCCCAATCCTCGTTGCCCAACCCGGCGAAGACCAGCAGGTCTCGCCAATCTGAGCGCGCGAGCGCGAGGGCCCTTTCAAATTTGCCCACGTCTCCCTGGGCAAGGATGAGAGCCGCGACGTGGATCCGCTCGTGGCCGTTGCCAGGAGCGTCTCGGGGGAAAAGGCTTGTCGTTAGTTCGCCCAAAGACTCGATCACCTGGTCGGCCTGCTGCGGAAAGTCGTTCCGCGCCCGCCGCCGCACCCGCTCGGAAACCTCGTCCACGATTCCTCCCACCGTGAGCCACAAAACCCCCGCACCGAGCATTTCCCACAGACGGAGACGAGGCAATGTCCAAAGCCGGCCAGGCGCGGCAGGACGACCAAGGCCGCCGCCTAGAGGTTCGCTCTGAAGCAGGGCTCAGGTCGTAATGGCTCGCACTCTCGACGATGCGGAGCTCCTTCTTGGACGCCGCACCGGTCGATGAGCTCGTGCGCGCCCCGGTACGAGCCGAGCGCGTCGGCGACGTCACCAACGGTGATCAGAACCGTCCGCAGTCAACAGGACCTCCGCTAGACGGAAGGCGTCCCCCAGCCGATCGCGGCATTAGGGCCAGAGGAACGCAGCTTGTTCGGCGAGTTGGGGGAGTAGGTCGTGATCAGCGGGTCCTCGCCCTGGCCTCGGCGGTCCGCTGCCTGCCGATTGCCTTTCCACGCGGACCTCCTGAACGCCGGAATGGTTGGCACCAAGGGCGGTCCGCGCAGCGTCGCCTACGTCCACGTCAGGCTGGTCCTGAGGGCTTTGCAGTGAGGTGGGCCATCAACTGCGCGGGGGCGTCTTCCTGGAGGAGGTGACCGGCTTCCTTGATCCAGTGGAGTTCGGAGTGCGGGATCTTCTCGTGTAGCCACTCGGCGTACTGCGGGGGCAGGATGCGGTCCTCGCGGCCCCAGATGAGGCGCACCGGAAGCGAGATCTCGCCCAGCAAATGCTCGTACTCGGCTGTATCCACCTCCTTGATCTGGCTGTACTGGCGGTAGAACGCAGCCTGCCCATCGATGCCCTGCCACGGCGCCAGGAAAGCTTCGAGGACCCCTGGCCGGAAGCCGACATGCGTGGCGTGGCGGAGGTGGCTGGCCACCAGGGCCTCGTGGGCATAGCCGGGAAGCTGCCTGAAGACCTCTGCCTGCCGCAGGATGAGCTGGAACAAGCCCCTCTCCCACTGGCCGCTGCTCACCACGTCGAACAGCGTGAGGTCCCCGAGGCTCGCCCCGTCCAGTAGCAGTGCCCGCAATGTGACCGCTCCGCCGATGTCGTGAGCGACGACGCTTGGCCGGGACAGTCCCCAGTGGTCTAGGAGCCGGCTGAAGTTCCTGGCATGAGCCGCCAGGCTGAGGTCTTGGCCTTCGCGCTGGTCCGACTGGCCGAACCCCAGGTGGTCGAGAACGAAGACCTTGCGGGTCAGAGCGAGCGCCGGAGCGATGTCTCGCCACAGATAGGACGAGTACGGGGTGCCGTGGACGAGCACGACCGGATCCCCACTGCCCATGGCCGCCCACCGTATGCCCCCGTCCGGCGTCTGGAATTCCTCACCAAGCCTCCAGCTCACGATGCCCCCCGGATGTCATCGGATGCGGTACTCACCGCCATCCCCGCGAGGCAACCCGCTATGCCGCACCGTCGTCCAGTTCGGCAACGCTGCCGGCCACAGCTGCCCGGCAACCAGCACCGCGACGTGGCGGCGAACGTCCACAGCGCGGGCGCCGCACCCTCCGGTTCCCGCCGCCCCACTCGGCGGGAGGCAGAGTGGAGCGGTGCCCGGAACCGGACATCGCCCAAGTAGCCGCGCCGCCCGAAGGTAATTTCGCACCTGCATGATCAGGGCGGGCGCATTGGAGGAATCCGCGGTGGGATCTGACTAAGTGCG
Organism: Actinomadura sp. 3N508; assembly: GCF_044326375.1. NCBI lineage: Bacteria > Bacillati > Actinomycetota > Actinomycetes > Streptosporangiales > Thermomonosporaceae > Actinomadura > Actinomadura sp. 3N508. The sequence goes on along the minus strand of NZ_JBIRAX010000001.1, from coordinate 604,916 downwards.
GTCAGGACCCGTGGCCGTGGCTGGCGGCCCGGGCACGGCTGATCGCCGCCGGGCGGGCGGCACGTGCACGCCCCTTTACCCGGTCCCGCCCGGCCTGCCGGAGGGCTGCTGGGGGCGGATGATCAGTGAGCTGGAGGAGCAGAACGCGCTGGCGCTGGAGGCGCACCAGGCCTTCTCGGCCGCGAGTGCGTCCTGCGGGGCGGGGCCGGTGTTGCCGCCGTATCTGGTCCGGCTGGGGTTTGACGATCGGTTGCGTGTGGAAGTGGCGGCTGCCGTGCACGGCAGCCGACGTCGAGACGGGTCCGGCTACGGCGGATGGTGCCTGACCGGCCGCCACGGGCGATCCCAGATCGGCTTTCCGGACGAGCTGTTCGAGGCGATGGGTCTCGAGCGTGACCGCGCTGGACTTCACCGTGTCCTGCGGTGCCAAGAAGCCGGCATCTGTACCGATCGGCCCCCGAAACCGTGTGGGTGCATGTTTGCAACTCCACGCCTGGGCGACGCTCCGTTGCCCGGATACAGCCCTTTAACCAAAAATATCACCCTTTCCCCGGCATTGTTCTAATAGTTACACTTTCTTGGCATATGGGGATGTGTTGTCCGTAACTTTGCGTCCGGCGGTGGCGTGCGGAACAACATCCTTGCTTGGCTGAACTGAGGGCCACCGTTTCATGGCCGGAACACCCTGTCACGTGAATCGTTCAGGGAAATCGTTGACGATTCAGGCATCGTCCACGGTCGACTCGGGCCGGCCCCCGGAGCCACTAATACGCCAACCTCCGGCGAGATCGTAACGCCTGAGAAGGCGACAAGCATGATCATCTACCGGAGACCCTCCAACCAAGCGATCCACAACCGATCTCCGTTAGGAGCTTAGGAAATGAGGGATTACTTCACCGCCTCGCTGCACGCCGCACCGACTTATCGGATCGGCGAACCCATCACGATCACCTTCGAGCTGACGAATACCGCCGAGCAGGATGTCCGGATCCTCGAATGGGACACCCCGCTCGAAGGTGAGGTCCTCGCATACTTCGAGGTCCGCCACGAGGGGGAGATCGTGCCTTATGATGGCCGCTTCCTCAAGCGCGGCGACCCCGAGGAATCCAGTTACCGGCTCGTGCGGGCCGGCGAGACCGTCGCCGATACCATCGATCTCACCACCGCGTACCCGATCGCCCAGCCCGGCCAGTACACGGTGACGCTGGCCGCGCACGTCCTGGACGCCATTCCGCAGGGCGAGGAGGTGGTGACCAAGCGGACACGCTCGCGCCAGGAGGGGTTCGAGCTCGACCGGCTCTCGGTGACCTTCGAGGTCGTCGGGGATGGGGAGGCGCGGCCGACGGTGGCCGAGAAGATCCGCCGCGACCTGCGACATGAAGAGTCTCATCGGGTCGCGGACACCAGCCCGAAGCTGAGCCCGCGCGAACCAGTGATCAACGGCGGGGACGACGCGGCCCGCCGCCAAACCCGTACCGCCCATGAGAATGCCGGCGTCTTCGCGGAGACGGTGATGCGGCAGCTCGACTGGACCCCCGGAGCCGCCAACGCGCTCTACCAGGAATGGATGGGGGCCTTCGACACAGGCCGTCACGCGATCGTCCGGCAGCATTTCGCGGACAGCTGCTCGGTGGTCACGGGGCAGACAGTCACCTACGACCTCAGCGGCACGGGTTGCACGCCCGGCACGTTCGCCTACACCTACAAGAACACCCGCAAGATCTGGCTGTGCTCGCAGTTCTGGCCTGCTCCCGCCACTGGCGTCGATTCGAAATTCGGGACGATGGTGCACGAGCTCAGCCATGCCGTTTCCAGTACCGACGACGTCGTCTACGGGCAGGTGAACGCCCGGGCGCTGGCGGCCTCCAACCCCGCAGACGCGATCCGCAACGCGGACAACCACGAGTACTTCGCCGAGACACTCGCCGAAAGGGTCGTCACGGCCCCGGTGGTCTGGAACAACGGCAAAGCGTACTTCTTCGTCGCCGGGAACTACTACCGCTACGACATCGCCATCGACAAAGTCGACCCGGGCTATCCGCTCCCCATCGAAGGAAATTGGGGCGGGCTGTTCCCGGATCGTGTCGATGCCGGCGTGATGTGGCCGAACGGCAAAGCCTACTTCTTCCGCGGCTCAGAATACGTCCGCTACGACGTAGCCGCAGATCAGGCCGACCCCGGCTACCCACTGCCCATCAACCCGAACTGGCCCGGCCTTTGGGCGGACGGAATCGACGCCGGGGTGGTGTGGCCGAACGGCAAAGCCTACTTCTTCCGCGGCTCAGAATACGTCCGCTACGACGTAGCCGCAGATCAGGCCGACCCCGGCTACCCACTGCCCATCAACCCGAACTGGCCCGGGCTCTGGCCCGCCGACCTCACCGGCGGCGTAGTGTGGAACGACACCAAGGCCTACTTCTTCCGCGGCGCCGAGTACGTCCGGTACGACATATCGGCCGATCAGGTCGACCCTGGTTACCCGCTACCGGTCGATCCCTACTGGCCGGGCCTTCCCTGAGCGCTGGAGTTGGTCACCGGCAGAGTGCACCCGGTCGGCACCTGAGCGACCACTCTGTGAGGGGACCTTCGACGCCTTCATCGCCGAGGCAGGACCAGGATGCTGCTGCAATGCCTCGGCGTCCAGACTCGTCCGCGAGGTCAGGAGGCCGAGGCACTGCGCCAGATCTTCGTGCAGCACTTCTTGGTCATCGACGGCAACGGTGACGCGGATACCACCGTGCGCCCGCGCACCGACGTCGACGGGTTCCCACCCGGCCGACTACGCATCGCCTCCCCCTACGACGTGCGGGCCCGACCGCCATCGCCGTCCACCTCGGACGATTCCCCCACCATGCACGGGGTGCCCACACACGCGGGCCATCACGGCCCATCACGGCCCATCACGGCCCATCACGGCCTTCCAGCAGTACCTGGTCAGCCACGGCCACCTTTATCACGCTGGTGGCGCCAAGGCGCCACATTACCGACGTCACCCAAGATTCCCGACAGAGTCTCCCAGTGGGCAGACACTGTCATATCGTCCGAAACCCGTGCCTTTCCTGGAACCAGCACCGACCCTGGAACAACACCTACCGGAACCCCGTCCGGCAGATGTGTGGCTGGCGGAGGTTAAAGCGCGAGGTATGTGCCTGTTCCAGAACCTGAACCATCGCGAATCGCAGGAGACGCGAACTCGCGCTAGGCCGATGTGAGCGCGCTCGATCTGGAGCATCTCCTGCCTCCACCGAGCAAACACATATTGCGATCAAGCAACTACATATTGTTATGTTGTGGGGATGGTTCCCGCCCCGACCTTCGGGAGTTCCCATGACAGGCATCTTCCGGCGCGCCACATCCGGGCGCGGCACCGCCGCGGCTCTGGCACTGGCACTGGCGGTCCCCACCTCGGCGTTCCCGGCGGCCGCTTCGGCGACCTCCAGATCAGCGCCGGCATCCTTCATTCAGACGGCGGGTGGTGGCACCACGATCCGATGCTTGACGGGCCTGGAGGTCCACCGCGTTGAAGTGTTGCCGTGCCTTCCGGTCTTCGGCGCATCGCGTCTTTGGGAACGCCTCGGCACCATCCTCTTCAACCAGGGACAGAAAGGGTGCCTGTTCCGTGAATACCACCCGCCCACCGGCAGCACCGGGGTGCTCTTGGGGTGTCCGGCCCAGCCTGATCTGTCGCGGGTATCGTGGTTTTTGACCTCCGACGGGCGGATCCACACCGAGCGGCCTGCGGAGGACGGGACGATCCGCTGCCTGACCCACTTCCCCGACACCAGCATGGTGTACGCGCTGCCCTGCCAGACCGACCACCCCCAGCAGAAATGGCGGTGGAGGTTTTAAACGGTCCGTAGGCGCGGTTCGGGGCCTGAGGAACATTCGTTCCGAATCGTGCGCCTGTACCGTAAGTGATCTTGTCGTCTGGCGTGTCTGGACGATGTTCATGCGGCAGGCGAGATCAGCCAGGCTTCGGCTTCGCCTGCCTGCGGTGGCCTCGCGGAGTTGCTGGACGAGCCGACGGCTCATGACGTGAGCGTGGACCTTGTCGCGGTGCCCATACCGCCGCTCCGCTGCGATCATGGGCCTTGTGCTTTCGCTGACGATGAACGATGCCGCAGCCAACCTGCTCGGGGTGCTGAACGGGTTGACGAACGTCGAGCCTCCGGGTGGCCTTGCGCCGGCCCTTCGGGAACGTGCGGCGCAGGGGATAGTACGTCGGGGGAAGGTGCTGACCTGGGCGGCCTCGGTCGGGGGAGCGGTGGAAGCCCCCTCCTTCTTCAAGGACCTCACCGCCTGGGAGTGCTCCGACAGCTCCTTCCACCTGGAGGACGCCGTCCCGGTCGATGTTCGAACCCTCGATGACGCGCCCGTGATCAGCGAAGCGGACCAGCGGATTCTCCTTCTGCATGGCGTCGCGTTCGCCCTGCAGTTCAGCCGACTGGTCTACGCCCTCGATGCACCCGGCCCGGTGCGCTGCATTCTCGGCGCCAATGAGTCCAACGCGACCTTTAGGTTCCACCAGATCAGGCCCGGCGAGTTGGGGAACACCCCCGACCTCGACGCCTACCGCCTCGAAAAGATGATCGTGGTCGACGTCCAACCCGCCAACACCTGACGGCCCCTGCCACCCATCGATCACCTTGGCGCAAAGACGCCCGGCTCTTCGGGGAGGGAGGGCCGGGCCATGGGGCTATTGCTTGAGCTCGTTGAGGATGGTGTAGGCGTAAGCGTGAGTTTGGGGCCGTTGGCTCTTTGCGGTCGCGGGATGACGAGCATCGATATGAGTCGGGGTGTCGGCGTACGGGTTCATGTGCACAGCCAGGTACAGGTAAACGTGCAGGGATGGTCAGCGTGTGTTGGTTGTGGTGGCCGTCAGCATGAGTTTGGGGCCGCCGGGGTCCATGCTGTCGCGGATGGCGAGCATGCCGGACAACACTGCGAACTCGACGCATTGCCCGGATGTGCACTCAGCGGAACGGCTCGACTTTCGCCACGTGGTGTTGGCCGCGGGCATGTTGGTGTGCCGTTCTGTGCTTTCGGCTGGAGGATGTGTGCCGCCCGGCCCTGGGAGGGCCGGGCGGCAGGGGGCTAGTGCTTGAGGGTGTTGAGGATGGTGTGGAAGGTGTGGGGGGTCAGTAGGAGTTTGGGGCCGTTGGGGTCTTTGGAGTCGCGGACGGCCACGGCTTCAGGGAACCGTGCCACTTCCACGCAAGCCCCGCCCTGGTCACCGCTTTGCCGTGCCTTCCGCCACTTGATCAGGTCCACCGGACGATCGCCTTTCTGAGGAACTCACGGGAGTCATCGACGCTCAGGGCGCGAGCTTGCAACGCCGAGAATGCGCCGACGATCTGCAAGATATCCTCTCGGTCGGGCGTCGTGATGCCGCCTCTGGCGGCTTCCATGTGGAGGAGTTCGCCCCCGTTGGGCTGTGTGGCGAGGTTGAACGGCCCCTGAAGTCCCGGGTAGTAGGCGAGGGGGGCGATCTGGAGGGTGACGTTGTTCCATTCGGAGATGGCGAGCAGGTGTTCGCACTGCTCCCGCATCACTTCTTCGTTGCCCATGCACGTCCAGAGGACGTTTTCGAGTAGGACGATGCTGAGCATTGGCGGGTCTTCGCGTCGCAGGACCTCCTGACGACGGAGTCGGCCTTCGATGTCGACGTCGTCCTTCAGGTGTGCGCGGATGTACGCCTCGGTCTGGAAGAGGCCGTAGACGAACATGGTCTCGTAGGCCCGCAGGAGTGCGGCGGTGCCCTCGGCCAGGGGGTAGTCGGCGAACCAGGACGGATAGCGGCTGGTCTTGAGCAGGTCGTCCCAGGCGTCCACCATCGTGGTTCCGCTGTCGAGGGCCGTGTCGAGTTCTGCGGCGAATTCCCTGCGGCAGCGGGCGGTGCCGTTCTCCACCTGACCGATGTAGCTGCGGCTGACCGGGATCCGATTTGCCAGTTCGAGTCGGGAAATTCCGACATCTTCGCGAAGGCTTGCAAGTGCGATGCCGTAGGCGATCGTCTGCGGGGTGGGCTTTCGCGACCGCATGGAGCGTCCCCCTTTCGGAAGCGCTTGCAAGCAGGTGCAAGCGCACGCGTTGCGTTGGCGCGCTTTAGCCTCCATATTACTCCAAGTTGCCGTTCCTTTGCGTTGAGTCACGACGATACGCGGAGGTGAGTTCCGGATGGGTGAGCCGGAGGCGATTGTGATCAAGGCGGATGTGCAGCAAGTGCGGGAGGCGCGGGACTTCGTGGGGCTGGTCTTCGGGGCGTGGGGGCTGACGGACTACGTCGCGAAGACGGTCGTCAGCGAGCTCGCGACGAACGCCGTCGTCCACGGGTCGGAGGACGGGGACACGGTCATCGTGCGGGCCTACCGGAAGGACGACGGGACCCCGGTCGTGGAGACGTGGGACCGGTCCGACGCCCTGCCCGTCATCCGGCCCGTCAACTACGGCGTCGAGAGCGGGCGGGGGCTGTTGCTCCTGGAGGGGCTCGTCCGGCGGTGGGGGACTCGGCCGCTGAATGAAGGTGGAAAGGTCGTCTGGGCCGAAATCGAGCCTGTGCGCGCGTGAACGACGGGATTCTGCTGCTGTTCCTCCGGCAGATCTTCCCGGAATGGTCGATCACGCGGGGCGCGGACGGTGTCTGGCGGGCCAGTGGGCGTGTGCGGGTGTGGGCCTCGTCGGTTGAAGGGGTGCTGGACGCGCTCGCGACTGCCGAGCCTGACGCGGGCGCGCGGGTGAGGAGCTTCTTCGCGGACGCGGGACGCGGCTGCCTGCGGTGATGGCCGCCCGATCCCCGGGCGGTCATTTCGCGGCCACTCGCCGTCTCCTTGCGCTTCGGCTGGCCTGGGGTCTGTTTTGCCCCTGCTTGACCGGGTAATAGCGGCGCCGTGCCTGGAACGGGCACGAGCGAACGCGACCGGCGAGGGGACATGAGCTTTCGGAAGGGACTGGCCGTCGGGACCGGCGGAGCGGTTGCCGTGCTGTCGGCGCGGCGCCTGGGACGCCGGGCTCTGGGCGGGCTCGTCCAGCGGATCGAGCGGCGTCTGGAGCGCGCCGTGCGGCAGCTCACGGCTGCGGCCGAGCGAGGTGGGCCGCTTGTCAAGGGCGCCCTGGCGGGGGTCAAGGCGCTGCACGAGGGCAAGTCCCCGCTCCGGGCGTTGTTGAGCTTCGGCTGGACGGCCCTGAAGGAGGCCCTCGGATTCGGACGAAGGGGGAAGCCGACCAACATCGTCGAACAGATCGACGTGGGCGCCCCGCGCCGCCTCGTCTACGACCAGTGGACGCGGTTCGAGGACTTCCCGTCCTTCATGAAGAAGGTCGTCAGCGTCGACCAGACCGACGACGGCAAGCTGCACTGGAAGGCGAAGATCTTCTGGTCCAGCCGGACGTGGGAGTCGACGATCGTCGAGCAGGTGCCGGACGAGCACATCGTGTGGCGGTCCAAGGGGCCCAAGGGCCATGTGGACGGGACGGTCAGCTTCCACGAACTGTCGCCGAACCTGACCCGCGTCCTGCTCGTCCTCGAATACCGCCCCGCCGGTCTCTTCGAGCGGACCGGCAACCTCTGGCGCGCGCAGGGACGCCGCGCCCGTCTCGAACTCAAACATTTCCGCCGCCACGTGATGACGCAGGCGCTGACCCGGCCCGACGAGGTCGAGGGCTGGCGCGGCGAGATCCGCGACGGCGAGACCGTCACAACCCCGGAGTGAGGGAGCGAATCATGAAACGCGGAAACCGGATGGGCCGGGTGCCCGTCGGAAACATCGCCAAACGGCTGCCCGGCCGCCGCAGCAAGCGGCTGCCCGGCCTGAACGGCATCGCGAAGAACGTCCCCGGCAAGCGGACCGCGGGTACGGCCGGTGGCCTCCTGCTCGGCGCGGGCGCGGCCGTCGCCGCGAACCGTGCGATCAGCGGGCGCCGCAACGGCCAGGACCCGTCCGGCGGGGCGGACTCGCAGGAGAACGAGCAGAAGCAGACGAAGCAGAAGAAGGGCCAGGCCAAGGCCGCGGAGGAGACCTCAGAGCAGCCGGGCACGGGGGTGTTCGGACGCCTCAAGGACACCGCCACCGGCGTCCTTCCCGGCGTCGGCCAGAACGGCTCCAAGGACGACGGCAAGGAAGACGCCAAGAGCGGCGGCGGCAAGGGCGGCAGCGGGAAGAAGGTGAAGGTCACCAACATCGTCGAGCACATCGACATCGGTGCGCCGCGCCGCCTCGTCTACGACCAGTGGACGCAGTTCCAGGACTACCCGTCCTTCATGAAGAAGGTCGTCAGCGTCGACCAGACCGACGACGGCAAGCTGCACTGGAAGGCGAAGATCTTCTGGTCCAGCCGGACGTGGGAGTCGACCATCGTCGAGCAGGTGCCGGACGAGCACATCGTGTGGCGGTCCAAGGGCTCCAAGGGGCACGTGGACGGGACGGTCAGCTTCCACAAGCTGTCGCCGAACCTGACCCGCGTCCTGCTCGTCCTCGAATACCACCCGCAGGGCCTCTTCGAGCGCACCGCGAACATGTGGCGTGCGCAGGGCCGTCGTGTCCGGCTGGAGCTGAAGCACTTCCGCCGGTTCGTGATGACGCAGTCGCTCACGCATCCCGATGACGTCGAGGGCTGGCGCGGCGAGATCCACGACAGCGAGGTCGTCCGGACGCACGAGGACGCGCTGGACGAGGAGAAGCGCGACCGCAAGGAGCGCAAGAAGGAAAAGGAAAAGGAATACGAAGAGGCCCGCTGACCCCAGCGCGCGCCCCGCGGCGCCCGCCGCGCCCCGCGCCGCCCGCGCTGGGCGGCGGCCTCGGCTGACGTCCGCCCCGGACCCATCCCCCCGGGGCGGACGCCGGGCGTCGCACCCCTGCTTCTCTGGTTGGCTGGGGCGAGAGTTTCCTGGCGGGAGAGTTGAGGGACAGTGGCCGAGGCGATGCATGGCCCGCGAATAGCGCGAGTCATCGTCGGCGTCGTGCTGACGTCGTTCGCCGGCGTCTACCTGCTGGCGGCCCCTTCGCGGACGGACGGTGGCGTCGCGCAAATCGGGGCGGCCGCCGTGCTGGTCGCGCTGGTCCTCGCGCTGCACCTGGTGTGGGTCGTCCCGCGGTTCGAGCGGTGGCGGGGCGGGCGGGTCGTGCTCGGGCAGGCGCTGGCCGCGTACACGGCCGTGATCGCGTTCGGGACGTCGGTGGGGCTTCTCGGGTTCGTCGCGGGCGCGCTGCTGTCGGCGGGTGCGTGGCCGGTCGCGGCGGGAGTCGTGGGCAGCGCGGCGCTCATCGACCTCCTGCGGGGCGGCGGCGCGAGCGTCGTGGACGTCACGATCACGTGCCTGCTGATCGGGCTGGTGGCGTACGGGCTGGTCAGGCTGGCGGAGAGGGCGGCCGACACGGCGGCGGCACGGCTGCCGCTCACCATGGCGGCGGTCGAGCGGGAGCGGCTGCGGATCGCGGCTGAGCTGAACAAGGGACTCGGCGACGGGCTCGCGACCATCTCGGACGGCGCCCGGCAGGCGGTCGATCGTCCCGCCGCGATCGGGGACGTGCTGGCGGTCGCCCGCCGGTCGCTGAACGACGCGCGCGCCGCCGCCGCTGACTTCCGGAGCATGTCGCTGGCGCCCGAGGCGTCGGCCGCGCGGGCGTTGCTGGAGGCGGCGGACGTCCAGGCGGACGTGCGGACCGGGCACCGCGAACCGCTCGGCCCGGCCGGTGCGCTGCTAGCGCTGGTGCTGCGGGAGGCCGTCACGGACGTGGTCCGGACGGGATCGGCCCGCACCTGCGTGATCGAGACGTCCGAGAGCGGAGGCGCCGTCAAGCTGCGCGTCGCGAATGACGGGGTTCGCACGGCGGCGCGCGGTGCAGAGGGCCTGGCGGAGGCTGCGGAGCGGGTCAGGGAGGCGGGCGGTGCGTTCTCCGCCGGGCTCGGCGACGACGGCCGGTTCGCCGTGGAGGCGGTCGTGGACGCCGGAGACCGCACCGTGCCGGTCCCCGACCGTTCGGCGTACCGGCTCTCGCTGGCCCTCCTCGCGGCCGTGCTCGCGGGGTTCTGCGTGAAGGGCCTGCTGCTGGTCCCGTGGGGGCCGCGTTGGGCGGTCGCGGCGGCCGTCCTGGCGCTGATCGCGGTGGCGCAGCTGGTCTGGACGAGCGGCGGTCGGCCGAGAGGGTGGCCGCTGATCCTCGCCGTGCTGAGCGTCGCGCCCGCTCCGGTGTTCGGGGAGGCGTGGCTCGGCGCCTCCGGCGTCCTCGCGGGGACGTTCCTCGTCGGGCTTCCGGTCCGGGCCGCGGCTCCGCTGGTGGCGGCGACGATGGCGGGGGTCGGAGCCGGCGCGGTCGCGCTCGGCCTCGGGACGGCGGCGGTCGTCAACTACACGGTCAGCACGCTGGTGACCGGGCTCGTGGTGTACGGGCTCGTCCGGCTGGCGAGGCTGGTGCGGGATCTGCAGGTCGCGGGGGCGGAGCTGGCGCGGGCGGCGACCGTCCAGGAAAGGCTGCGGGCGGCCAGGGACCTGCACGATCTCCTCGGGCACAGCCTGGCGGCGATCCTCCTCAAATGCGAGCTGGCGCGGCGGCTGGCCGGAGCCGATGCGGAGCGCGCCCGCGCGGAGCTGGCCGAGGTCGTCGCCATGGCGGAGCAGGCCCGCGGCGATCTGCGCACCGCGACGGGCGGGGCCGCCGCCGAGCTGTCGCTGGACGGGGAGGTGGCGTCCGCGCGGTCGGTGCTCACGGCGGCGGGTGTCGAGGTCGAGGTCGAGGTCGAGGGCGGGCATGCCGTCGACGGGGAAGTGTCGGCGGTGCTCGGTACGGTGCTGCGCGAGGCCGTGACGAACGTGCTGCGGCACAGCTCCGCCACGCGCTGCGCCATCCGTGCGGAGCGGGTCGGCGGCACGGTCCGGCTGGTGGTGGAGAACGACGGGCTCGACCCGGCGGCGCCGCGCACGCCTCCCGGCGCGGGCATCGGGAACCTGACCACGCGGCTCGCCGCCCTCGGCGGGACGCTCAGCGCCCGCGCCGACGGCACCGGCCGGTTCCGGCTGGAAGCGACGATCGGCGAGAGCGGAGCGCAGGGGCTGTCTACGGGAATCCCCGAGCATGCCGGGCCGGTGAGCGGCTAGAGCCAGCCCGCCTCGCGGGCGATGCGGGCGGCGTCCGTGCGGTTCCGCGCGTTGAGCTTGGTGACCACGGCTGTCAGGTAGTTGCGCACCGTTCCGGCCGACAGGTGCAGGCGCTCCGCGATCTCCGGCGCCTCGGCCCCCTCGGCGGCGAGGCGCAGCACGTCCGTCTCGCGCGGGGTGAGCGGGTTGTCGGCGATGTCCCAGGCGGTGAGGGCGAGCTTCGGGTCGAGGACGCGCCCGCCCGCGGCGACCGTGCGGATCCCGGCCGCCAGTTCCTCCGGCGGCGACGTCTTCAGCAGGAAGCCGCGGACGCCCGCCGTCAGCGCCCGGCGCAGATGGCCCGGCTTCCCGTGCCCGGTGAGGACGAGCGCCGCGACCTCCGGCATGGCGGCGTGGAGGGCCGCCGCCGCGGCGAGACCGTCAAGGCCGGGCATGTCGATGTCGAGGACGGCGACGTCCGGCCCGGCCGAGCGCGCCGCGGGCACCACCTCGTCGCCGCGGTCGACCTCCGCCACCACGGTCAGGTCGGGTTCGAGGCCCAGCAGTCCGGCGAGGGCGCTGCGGACGACATGGTGGTCGTCCGCCAGCAGCACCTTGATCACCCCTCATGTCTACCAGGGACGCGATCACGGCCCGGCCCATGACGAGATCACGGGTGTCTGGTGAGCACGTCTCTGGCCCGTGAAGCCCCAGGTCAGAAGACTTGTGGGCATGAGCGAAGCAGTAAGTCTGGAGACGGTCAGCAAGGTTTACGGGCGCGGGAGGGGTGCGGTCGCGGCGCTGCGGGAGGTGACGGTTTCCGTGCCGCGCGGGCGGTTCACGGCGGTCATGGGGCCGTCCGGGTCGGGCAAGAGCACGTTCCTGCACTGCGCCGCCGGGCTCGACACGCCCACGTCGGGCACCGTCCGGCTCGGCGGCACGGACCTGTCCGCGATGAGCGAGACGAAGCTGACCGAGCTGCGCAGGAAGCGGGTCGGGTTCGTGTTCCAGGCGTTCAACCTGGTGTCCTCGCTGACCGTCGCGCAGAACATCACGCTGCCGCTCCGCCTGTCGCGGACGCGGGTCGACAAGGCGTGGCTGGCGGACGTGGTCGCCCGCGTCGGACTGGCGGACCGGATCGGGCATCGTCCGGGCGAGCTGTCGGGCGGGCAGCAGCAGCGGGTCGCGATCGCCCGCGCGCTGGTGACGCGCCCGGACGTGGTGTTCGGCGACGAGCCGACCGGTGCGCTCGACACGATGACCGCGCGGGACGTCCTCACCCTGCTGCGCGAGACCGTGGACGACATGGGCCAGACGGTCGTGATGGTCACGCACGACCCGGTCGCCGCGTCGTACGCCGACACCGTGCTCTTCCTTGCCGACGGACGCATCGTCGAGTCGATGGACGCGCCGTCCAGCGACAAGGTCGCGGCCCGCATGACCCGGCTGGGGGCGTGGAACTGATGCTCTGGCTCGTTCTCAGTACTCTGCGGCACCGCAAGGCGGGATTCGCGGGCGCGTTCGTTGCGCTTCTGTGCGCAGCCGCGCTGGTCTGCGCGTGCGGTGTCCTGCTCGACACGGGACTGCGCGGCTCTGTCGCGCCCGAACGGTATGCGGGCTCTCCGGTCGTCGTCACCGGGGATCAGTTCGTCCACAAGACGTACACCAAGAAGAAGGGCAAGACGAAGCACAAGGCGAAGGCGATCGCTGAGCGCGCCTGGCTGCCCGCGTCCGTCGCCGGCAAGCTCCGGCAAGCGGACGGTGTGCGAAATGTGGTCGCCGAAGTGACATTCCCAGCCGAAATCAGCGGCTCCGCCGATGACGACCGCGAATCGTGGGGGCATGGGTGGGAATCCGCCGCCCTCACCCCGTTCACCATCCGGGACGGACGCGCCCCAACCGCGAACGACGAAATCGTCATCGACGCCGCTACGGCTAAGGCGAAGAACCTCCGTCCGGGCGCCACCGTGAAGGTCGCCTCGACCACCCCTGGGACGTACCGCGTCGTCGGCGTCACCGAGCAGTCCCTCAAGCACCAGACCGCCGTCTTCTTCACCACCGCCCAGGCCGCCCACCTGTCCGGACGGGACGGCAACGTCACCGCCATCGGAGCGCACGGCTCCGCGAAGGCGATCGAGGACGCGGTGCGCGGCACCGGGGCCACCGTCCACACCGGGAAGGACCGGGGCAAGGCGGAGTTCCTCGGCGCGGAGAAGTCCCGGATCAAGCTGATCAGCATGGGCGGCGCGCTCGGCGGGACGGCCCTGCTCGTCGCGATTCTCGTCGTGTCCGGGACGTTCGCGCTGTCGGTGCAGCAGCGCGAGCGGGAGATCGCGCTGCTGCGGGCCGTCGCCGCGACGCCCCGCCAGGTCCGCCGGATGATCGGCCGGGAGGCGCTGCTGGTCGGGCTCGTCGCGGGCCCGCTCGGGGCCCTGGCCGGGCTGCCGCTGGCGTTCTGGCTGCGGGACAGGTTCCGCGCCCTCGACGCGCTCCCACCCAACCTGGACCTGGTCGTCAGCCCGTTCCCCGCGTTCGCCGCCACGCTGGCCGCGATCGTCGCCGCGTTCGCCGCGGCCCGGATCACCGCCCGGCGGACGGCACGGATCCGTCCCGTCGAGGCGCTCGGGGACGCGGCGCTGCGCAGGCCCCGGCTCGGGGCCGTCCGGATCGTCGCAGGTCTCGCCGTCACCGCGGGCGCGGTCGTCCTGACGATCGTGCTGTCCGGGCTGAACACCGAGGCGGCGTCCAGCCCGGTCACGATGCTGACCGCGATCGTGTGGACGGTCGCCGTGGCGCTGCTCGGCCCCGCCATCGCGCGCGCCGCCGTCGCCGCCCTGTCCGTGCCGCTACGGCTGTTCCCGGTCGGCGGAGGGCTCGCCGCGGCGAACCTCGCGGCCGGGGCGCGGCGGGTGGCGTCCGTCATGGCGCCGCTCACGCTGATGACGGGCCTGACCGCGACGATCCTGTTCTCCCAGACCACGATGGGCCACGCCGCGACACGCCAGGCGGTGGACGGCACGGTCGCCGCGCACGTCGCCGGGCCCAAGGTGCCGCACAGCCTGGCCGAGGAGATCCGCCGCGCGCCCGGCGTGACGGCCGTGACCGAGGTCCTGCGGAGCACCGTCCGCGTGGACCTGGAGAACTACGCGATCCAGGGCGTCACGCCCGGCGGGCTCGACCGGACCATGGACCTGGGCGTCCGCGACGGCTCGCTGCGGAACCTCAACCCGTCCACGATCGCCGTGAGCGCCACCGCCGCCGACCGGCTCGGCGTCCGGCCCGGCGACGGGCTGCGCCTCCACCTCGGCGACGGCACGCCCATCGCGCCCACGGTGATCGCCGTGTACGAGCGCGGTCTCGGGTTCGGCGACCTCACCGTGTCCCACGACCTGCTAGCCGCCCACGTGGACGACCCGCGCGGCACCGTCCTGATCGCCGGGACGCCGCCCGCGGGCCTGCCCACCACGGACGCGGCCTCCCTCGCCGAGACGACCGCGGCCACGAACGCGGAGGTCAACCAGGTCGCGATGGCGCTGATCATCGCGTTCACCGCGATCGCCGTGGTGAACACCCTCGCGATGTCCACCTCCGACCGGGCCCGCGAGTTCGCGCTGCTGCGCCTCGTCGGGACCACCCGCCGCCAGGTGCTGCGGATGCTCGGCTGGGAGACCCTCGCGATCGTCGCCGTCGCGGCCGTCCTCGGCACGGCGATCGCCCTGGCCACGCTCACCGCGTTCAGCGGCGGGATGACGGGCGGGGCGCCGCACGTCCCGCCGCTCGGGCACCTGGGCGTCCTCGCCTGGGGCGGTCTCCTCGCCGCGGTCGCGACCGTCCTGCCCGCCCGGCTGGCCATGGCCGCCCGCCCCGCCGACACGATCGGCACCCGCGAATAGCCCGCCGCCCCCCATGCCCCCGGCCGGTTGTCACTGGCCGGGGGCATACTCGATGGCATGGCGTCCGTGCCGCCCGCCCGTCATCTGCTGCGTGCCAAGGATCTTGCCGACGCGCGGTATTTCGAGCCGCTCACCGTGGCCGATCTCGCGGACGCGGCCGGGCTGTCCCGTGCGCACTTCAGCGAGCAGTTCCGGCGGGCGTTCGGCGAGTCGCCGCATGCCTACCTGCTGACCCGGCGCCTCGAACGCGCCGCCGCGCTGCTGCGGACCACCGACAGGTCCGTCGCCGACATCTGCGTTGGCGTCGGGCTCCAGAGCATCGGGTCGTTCACGACCAGCTTCACCCGCATGTTCGGGATGCCGCCGACGGCCTACCGTGCCGCGTTCCCGCCGGCGTCCGTCCACGCGCGGATACCCGCCTGCGTCGTGCGGATCTACGGACGCCCGAAACACCGGACGTTTCGAGAAGACGGGCCGTCCGCGCCGGATCTAGCGTGAGGGTCACACCGATCCGACAAGGGGGAAACCCGATGATCACGCTTGCCAGCACGCAGCTGTGGGTGCACGACCAGGACGAGGCGCTCGCCTTCTACACCGAGAAGCTCGGCATGGAGGTCCGCATCGACGTGACCGTGCCGGAGATGGGCAACTTCCGCTGGCTGACCGTCGGCCCGGTCGGCCAGCCCGACGTCTCCATCGTCCTGATGAGCATCCCCGGAGAGCCGATCATGGACGAGGCGACGAAGGCGCAGGTCCGCGAGCTGATGGCCAAGGGCTTCGCCGGGACGATCTTCCTCGGCACCGACGACTGCCATGCCTCCTACAAGGAGTTCACGGAGCGTGGCGTCGAGTTCGTCGAGAAGCCGGAGGAGCAGCCGTACGGCATCGACTCCTCGTTCCGCGACCCGTCCGGCAACCACATCCGGCTGACCCAGGCGTACTCGATGGCCTGACCGCCGGCCGCGGCCGTCCGGCCCGCCGCCACGCCGTCCGGCCGCCGCCGTCCGGCCGGATACCGCCTCCGGCCAGGTGCGCAGGCGGTATCCGGCGCCGCGGACCGTCCCGAAACGGCCGGCGCCCGGCCTGCGCCGCACGTACCGGACGTGAACCGCCCACGACTTGGCGCGATATAGTGGACGAATTCTCGATTATCCATTTTGGATGATTATGTACGGATTTGGACGTGTGCGTCGCCGGCAGCCGAAGAGCTGATCATCGCGTGTGAAATGTCCGATCTGTACGGCGTAATCCCTTGAGGTGTGAACACTGAACCGGACGGGTCAGGGGATCGTGTCGCCGTCGTAAGTGATCGATTTGCCGTGCGGGTCCAACGCGGGGCCGGCCGGGCGCTCCGGATCTTCTCGCTTTCACCCCTGGTCACCGCCGTCACGGCAACCTCGGAGGCATGCTCGCCCTGCGTATTCGTTAATGTCCTCAATGACAATGCGGACAGGCCCGTATTTCGAGTTTCTGGCCGCCCGGGGAGTGCCGGGACTAGGTTTGCCGTAACGCGCGCGCCAGCGCCCGTGCGAGCGGCGCAGCCGCCCCCCGAAAGGAGCGTCAGGGCGATGACCGACGGCAACCCCAGCCCGGATCACGGGCCCGAGACGAAGATCAACACTGACGTTCCGCAGTCCGCCCGGATCTGGAACTACTGGCTCGGCGGCACCGACAACTACGAGGTCGACCGGCTCGCCGGCGACCAGTACGTCTCGCTGTACCCGGGCATCGCGCCGCTCGCCCGCGCCGGGCGCTACTTCATGGACCGCGCCATCAGGTTCCTGATCCACGAGCGCGGCATCCGCCAGTTCATGGACTGCGGGACGGGCCTGCCCACCGTAGACAACACCCACGAGATCGCCCAGCGCGCGGCCCCCGAGGCGAGGGTCGTCTACGTCGACAACGACCCGCTCGTCCTCGCGCACGCGCGCGCGCTCATGACCGGCACGGACGAGGGCCGCACCGCCTACATCGACTGCAACCTCGACGACCCCAAGACGATCCTCGACAAGGTGGCCGAGACCCTCGACCTCACGCGGCCGGTCGGGCTGATGATCGTCAACGTGCTGGGCCACATCATCGAGCCCGCCGAGGCACGGGGCGTCGTGAGCGGGCTGCTGGACGGCCTGCCGTCCGGCAGCTACCTCATCGTCGCCGACTGCACCGACGAGAACGAGGCCTTCAACGCCGCGCAGCGCGTGTACGACGACGCCGGCGCCGTCCCGTACCGGCTCCGCAGCCGCGAGTTCATCTCCGGCTACTTCGAGGGGCTGGAGGTCGAGGAGCCCGGGCTCGTCGAGGTCAACGCGTGGCGTCCGGAGGTGGGCGTCGAGGTCGAGCCGCTCCCGACGCTCTGCGGGGTGGGCCGCAAACCCTGACGCGGAGCCGTCCGGCGCGGAAAGATCGTCGGTCTTCGGCGTTCTGAGGCGGAGACCTTGCACGGTGCGTTGCGGTCCGTTTCGTTCCCGGCGCGTTCTGTGAAGGTATAGTCGATACGGCCGCTCTCGCCGTCCCCCTTGATTGGAGTCCCCTTGGCCTCCGTCACGATCACCGGCAGAACGCCGTCCACCGCCGCCCACGGGGATCCCCTCGTCCCCAGGCTGCTGCTGGCGCGCCGGCTCCGCGCGCTCCGCGAGTCCGCAGGCATCGGCCGGGCGGACGCCGCGAAGGCGATCGGCCGATCCGATTCCAAGATCACGCGGCTGGAGCTGGGCCGCTCCGCCTGCTCGGTCGATGACGTCGCCGCGCTCCTCACCCGCTACGGCGCGGACGACAACGAGCGCACGACCCTGCTGGCGCTCGCCGAGCAGACCACGGCCCACCCCTGGTGGCACGCAGACGCCGACATCGTCCCGGGATGGGTGCGGTCCTACCTCACCGCCGAGCAGGCGGCCAAGCTGGTCCGGACGTTCGAGCCGCAGTACGTGCCCGGCCTCCTCCAGGCCGAGGAGTACGCCCGCGCGCTGATCCGCCGGAGCTACCCGGGGCACGACCACCCGGAGCAGGAGGTCGAGCGGCGGGTCGAGTTCCGGATGCGGCGGCAGCGCGTGCTGCGCCGCCGGCCCCGGCCGCTGAACCTGTGGGTCGTCCTGGACGAGCGGGCGCTGTGGCGGCCCATCGGCGGCCCGGCCACGATGGCCGCGCAGGTCCGGCACATCATCGAGCTGTGCAAGCGGCCGAACGTCACCGTCCAGATTGCCCCGGCGGGGATCTGCGGGCGCGTCGAGGGCGACGGGCCGCTCACGCTCGTCCGGTTCCCGCAGCAGGGCCTGCAGGACATGGTCTACCTGGAGCGGACCGACAACGCGGACTACCCCGTCCGCCGGGCGGAGATCGAACGGCACTGGCACGTGTTCAACACGCTGGTGACCGAGGCCAGCAAGCCCGAGCAGACGCCCCGGATCCTGGCCGAGATCCTCGCCACTTACTGACGGCGTTTCCGCCGGTCAACGCCCTAATTCGGGCACTGCGCCGGCGGTTGATCAGCACCCCATTCGGGCACTGTCGCGGCGGCCTGTGCTCGTGGCCCGGGAATGCGCCTTGGCAAAGGTTCTCGCCGGTCTCGTGGATCACATATTCCCGGCTGACCACTTCCGGTCTATATTCGGATATGAGGGATATTCGGGAGGGTTTGCGCGGCGACCAGGGGACGTAGGCCGTAGGACCCTCGATGCCCGTGTTTACCGGGCGGGCACCCGGTTATCGGGCATGTTCGGAACGCCACGCACCACCGCCGCCCTCGAAGGAACGCCATGTCCGTCAGTGAGCGTTTGTGGAACGAGACAGCGGAACGCCGCTCCCGCGATGAACTGCAGACGGGGGAGAACTTTCCCGTCGCCAGCCGGCTCCTTCCGGCCCGCCATCGCGCGCACCTGCTGAACGTGTACGGCTATGCCCGGCTCGTGGACGACATCGGGGACGAGGCGCCCCCCGGCGAGCGGGCCGCACTCCTCGACGCCGTCGAGCGCGACCTCGACCGCGTCTACGCGGGCACGCGCCCCGAGCTCCCGGCGATGCGCAACCTGGCCCGCACGATCACCGGCCGCGGGATCCCGGCCGAGCCGTTCCGCCGCCTCCTCCAGGCCAACCGGCAGGACCAGGAGGTCTCCCGGTACGTGACCTACGACGACCTGCTCGGCTACTGCACCCTGTCCGCCGACCCCGTCGGGCACATCGTCCTGCACGTGTTCGGCGCCGCCACCCCGGACCGGCTCCGCCTGTCCGACCGGGTGTGCACCGCGCTGCAGATCATCGAGCACTGCCAGGACGTCGGCGAGGACCACCGCGGCGGCCGGATCTATCTGCCGCAGGACGACCTCCGCCGCTTCGGCTGCGCGGAGAGCGACCTCGACGCGTCCATCACGCCGACCCGGCTGCGCGGTGTCGTGGCGCTCCAGGCGCGGCGGGCACGGGAACTACTGGACGAAGGAGCGGACCTGACCGTCCGGCTCCGCGGATTCGCCCGCGTCGCCGTCGCCGGCTACGTGGCGGGCGGGCTCGCGGCCCTGGCGGCATTGGACAAGAACGCATACGACGTGCTGGGCGGCCCGTCACGACCGAGAAAACCGCGGCTCCTTCTGGAGTGGTCGCGGAATCTGGGAAGGAGATGAGGAGATGGACGAAGCCGGCGCGTACCGGCACTGCGAGCACGTGGTGCGCTCGCAGGCTCGCAACTTCTCGTACGGGATCCGCCTGCTGCCCCCGCCGAAACGGCGCGCGCTGAGCGCCGTCTACGCCTTCGCCCGCCGGATCGACGACATCGGCGACGACCACGACGCGCCCGCCGCGACCCGGCTGGCGAAGCTCGCGGAGGAGCGTGCGCGGCTCGCCGACCCGGGCGGCGACCCGTCCGATCCCGTGCTGGTGGCGCTGGCGGACGCGGTCCGCCGCCACCCCATCCCGCTGGACGCGTTCGGCGAGCTCATCGACGGCTGCGAGGCCGACGTCCGCGGCGAGACCTACGACACCTTCGACGACCTGCTCTGGTACTGCCGGTGCGTCGCGGGCGCGGTCGGGCGGCTGTCGCTCGGCGTGTTCGGGACGTCCGACCCCGGCACCGCGGGCCCGCGCGCCGATGCGCTCGG
This sequence comes from Actinomadura sp. 3N508, assembly GCF_044326375.1. Taxonomy (NCBI): domain Bacteria; kingdom Bacillati; phylum Actinomycetota; class Actinomycetes; order Streptosporangiales; family Thermomonosporaceae; genus Actinomadura; species Actinomadura sp. 3N508. The sequence continues at coordinate 584,868 of NZ_JBIRAX010000001.1, read as the reverse complement.
CGTCGCGCTGCAGCTCACGAACATCCTGCGGGACGTCCGCGAGGACCGTCTCAGCGGACGCGTCTACCTCCCCGCCAAGGACCTCGCCAAGTTCGGCTGCACGCTGCACCTGGACGGGTCGGGGCGCTTCACCGACCCGCCGGACCATCTCGTCTCGCTTGTCCGGTTCGAGGTGTCGCGGGCGTCGGAGTGGTACGGCACCGGGCTCATGCTGCTGCCGATGCTGGACCGCCGCAGCGCCGCCTGCGCCGGGGCGATGGCGGGCATCTACCGGCAGCTGCTGAAACGCATCAGATCCGATCCGCTCGCCGCGCTGAACACCCGGACGTCGCTGCCCGCCTGGGAGAAGGCGGCGGTGTCCGCCAAGGCGATGGCGGGGATCCACCGATGACCCCCGGAGCGGGGGACGGGCACGTCGCGATCGTCGGCGGCGGGCTCGCGGGGATCACGGCCGCGCTGGCACTGCAGGAGGCCGGGCTGCGCGCGACGGTCTACGAGGCGCGGCCCCGGCTCGGCGGCGCCACCCACTCCTTCGAGCGCGACGGTCTCACCGTCGACAACGGGCAGCACATCTTCCTGAAATGCTGCACCGCCTACCAGGGGCTGCTGGAGCGGCTGGGCGCGGCGGGCCAGGTGCGCGTTCAGGATCGGTTCGACGTCCGCGTCCTCACTCCGGACGGCCCGGGCGGGCGGCTCCGTCGCGCGAAGGCGCCGGGGCCGCTGCACCTGATGCCCGCGCTCGCCCGGTATGCGCTGCTCTCGCCGGGTGACCGGCTGCGCGCCGCCCGCGCGTCGCTGGCGCTCGACCGGCTCGACCCGGCCGACCCCGCGCTCGACGGGTCGAGCATGGGCGGCTGGCTCGCCGCGCACGGCCAGCGCGACCGGGCCCGGCACGCGCTGTGGGAGCTGTTCGTCACGGCCGCCCTGAACATGAAGCTGGACGACGCCGCGCTCGGGCCCGCCGCGTTCGTGTGCCAGACCGCGCTGCTCGGCCGGCCGGACGCCGCCGACATCGGCGTCCCGTCCGCGCCGCTCGGCGAGCTGCACGGCACGGTCGCCGCGGCGCGGATCGAGGAGGGCGGGGGACGCGTCCATCTCGGCGCGAAGGTCACGGCCGTCGAGGACGGGCCGAAGCTCGTCGTGAACGGCGAGCCGGTGAGCGCGGACGCCGTCGTGGTGGCGGTGCCGCACCGGGTCGCGTCCTCGCTCGTCCCGGCGGACGCGTGCCCTGATCGGGACGAGTGGGCGGGGCTCGGGTCCAGCCCGATCGTCAACGTCCACGTCGTCTATGACCGGCCGGTGCTGGACGAGCCGTTCGTCGCCGCGATCGACTCGCCCGTCCAGTGGGTCTTCGACCGGACGGCGATCAGCGGCCTCTCCCGCCGGGACGGCCAGTACCTGGCGGTGTCGGTGTCGGCGGCCGACCGCTGGATCGACACGCCGACCGCCGAGCTGCGCGAGGTCTACCTCGCCGCGCTGGAGCGGCTGTTCCCGGCCGCCCGCCGCGCCCGCGTCACCGACTTCTTCGTCACGCGGGAGCGGCACGCCACCTTCCGGCAGGGCCCGGGCAGCGGCGCGCTGCGTCCCGCGTCCGCGACCCGGCTGCCGTGGCTGTTCCTCGCCGGCGCGTGGACCGGCACGGGCTGGCCCGACACCATGGAGGGAGCCGTGCGCAGCGGGCTGAGCGCCGCCCGGCTGGCCCGGCGCCACGTCACCGCGATGGGCGCGGGGGTGAGCGCCCGATGACCGCCGTGCCGGCCTCGATCACCGACGGGCGGGCGCTGGTGGACCGGGCGATGCGCGCGTCCGCCGAACGGCTCGACCCGATGACCCGCCGCGTCGTCGCCTACCACCTCGGCTGGACCGACGAGCAGGGCCGTCCGGCCGCGGCGGGCGGGAAGGCGCTGCGTCCGGCGCTGGCGCTGCTGTCGGCCCGCGCCGCCGGGCTGCCCGACGAGACGGCGCTGCCGGGCGCGGTCGCCGTCGAGTTCGTGCACGCGTTCTCGCTGCTGCACGACGACATCATGGACGGCGACCGGATCCGCAGGCACCGTCCCGCCGCGTGGACGGTGTTCGGCCCGCCCGCCGCGATCCTCGGCGGTGACGCGCTGCTGGCGCTGTCGGAGGAGCTGCTGCTGGACGAGCACACGCGCGGCGCGCACTGGGCGGCGCGCGCCCTGGCCGCCGCGACGCAGCGGCTCATCTCGGGCCAGGCGCTCGACCTCGGGTTCGAGCAGCGCGACGACGTCACCCTCGACGAATGCCTGACGATGGCCGCCGACAAGACCGGCGCGCTGCTGGCCTGCGCCTGCTCGATCGGGGCGATGCTCGGCGAGGGACCCACCCGGCTCGTCACCGCGCTGACCGGGTTCGGCGCCGAGATGGGCCTGGCGTTCCAGCTGGTGGACGACCTGCTCGGCATCTGGGGCAGCCCGGACACGACCGGCAAGCCGGTGCTGGCCGACCTGCGGGCCCGCAAGAAGTCGCTGCCCGTCGTGTTCGCGCTGAACGCCGGAACAGCCGAGTCGGAGCGCCTCACCCAGCTGTACGCGCTTCCCGGTCCGCAGCCCGAGGACGTCCTGCGCGAGATGGCGCGGCTGGTCGAGGCGGCCGGCGGGCGGGAGTGGGCGGCGGCCGAGGCCGACCGCCGGATCGCGTCGGCGGACAAGCGCCTCGCCGACTCCGGCATGGCCGACCACGTCCGCGCCGAGTTCCGCGACATCGCACGGTTCGTCACCTCCCGGGATCACTGAACAAAGCGGAGAAGGAGCGCTTTCCATGACCACTACCGACGTGTCCGGGCTCACCGGTGCCGCCGCTGCCGCCGTCGACGCCGCCCGCGACCACCTGCTCGGCCTGCAGTCGCCCGAGGGCTGGTGGCGGGGCGAGCTGGAGACCAACGTGACCATGGACGCGGAGGATCTGCTGCTCCGCCAGTTCCTCGGCATCCGCTCCGGGAGCGAGACGGCCGAGGCGGCGCGCTGGATCCGCTCGCGGCAGCGCGAGGACGGGACGTGGGCGAACTTCCACGGCGGCCCGCCCGACCTGTCGACGACGGTCGAGGCGTACGTCGCGCTGCGGCTGGCGGGCGATCCCGTGGACGCCGACCACATGCGCCTGGCGGCCAAGTACGCGCGGGACGCGGGCGGCATCGAGGCCACCCGCGTCTTCACCCGGATCTGGCTGGCCCTGTTCGGGCAGTGGTCCTGGGACGACCTGCCCGTGATGCCGCCGGAGCTGATGTACCTGCCGAAACGCGTCCCGCTGAACGTGTACGACTGGGCGTGCTGGGCGCGGCAGACGATCGTGCCGCTGACCGTGCTCGGGTCGCTGCGTCCCGTCCGGGCGCTGCCGTTCGACCTCGCGGAGCTGCGCAGCGGCGTCCGTCCGGTGAAGGACGAGAAGGGCTGGGGACGGTTCTTCAACGGGCTCGACCGCGTCCTGCACGTGTACGAGAAGCGTCCGGTGCGTCCGCTGCGGACGGCGGCGCTGCGCCGCGCCGCCGAATGGATCATCGCGCGGCAGGAGGCGGACGGCTGCTGGGGCGGGATCCAGCCGCCGTGGGTGTACTCGCTGATGGCGCTGCACGAGCTCGGCTACGGCCTCGACCATCCCGTCATCCGGCGCGGCCTCGACGGTTTGGAACGCTTCACGATCCGCGACGAGAAGGGCCGCCGCCTGGAGGCGTGCCAGTCACCGGTCTGGGACACCGTCCTGGCCATGAACGCGCTCGGCGACGCGGGCATGCCCGCCGACGACCCGGCGATGCTCCGCGCCGCCGCGTGGGTCGTGGGGGAGGAGGTCCGCGGGCCGGGGGACTGGTCGGTGCGCCGCCCCGGCCTTCCGCCCGGCGGCTGGGCGTTCGAGTTCGACAACGACATCTACCCCGACACCGACGACACCGCCGAGGCGATCCTCGCCTTGCGTAAGGCCGGCCTCCCGGAGGCGGAGGCGCCGATCGGGCGGGCCGTCCGCTGGCTGGAGGGCATGGCGTCGCGCGACGGCGGCTACGGCGCCTTCGACGCCGACAACACCCAGGACCTCTGCAACAAGCTGCCGTTCTGCGACTTCGGCGCCGTCATCGACCCGCCGTCCGCCGACGTCACCGCGCACGTCGTGGAGGCGCTGTGCGGGGAGGGCCTCGCGGAGTCGCCGACCGTCAAGCGCGCCGTCGTCTGGCTGCTGAAAGCCCAGGAGCCGGACGGTTCGTGGTTCGGACGCTGGGGCGCCAACCACGTGTACGGGACGGGCAGCGTCGTCCCGGCGCTGGTCGCCGCGGGCGTCGGCCGGGGCAAACCGGTGATCCGCCGCGCGGTGGCGTGGCTGGAGCGGCACCAGAACGACGACGGCGGCTGGGGCGAGGACCTGCGCTCCTACGACGACCCCGCCTGGATCGGGCGGGGCGCGTCGACGGCGTCGCAGACGGCCTGGGCGCTGCTGGCACTGCTCGCCGCCGGGGAACGCTCCCCGGCCGTGGACGCCGGGATCAGGTGGCTGGTCGACCACCAGCGCTCCGACGGGACCTGGGACGAGGACCAGTACACCGGCACCGGATTCCCCGGCGACTTCTACATCAACTACCACCTCTACCGGCTGGTCTTCCCGATCAGCGCGCTCGGCCGCTACCTGCATAAGGAGGTCCGGACATCATGAGCATGCCGCTTCGCCAAAGCGTCCGCATCGGGGCCTATATCCTCCGCAACAAGATTCGCGGCAGGGACAAGTTCCCTCTCATCGTGGAACTCGAACCGCTCTTCGCGTGCAATCTCGCCTGCGCGGGATGCGGCAAGATCCAGCACACGCACGACATCCTGAAGAAACGGATGCCGGTCGAGCAGGCCATCGCCGCCATCAAGGAGAGCGGCGCCCCGATGGTGTCCATCGCGGGCGGCGAACCGCTCATGCATCCGCAGATCGAGGAGATCGTCGCCGAACTCGTCAGGATGAAGAAGTTCGTCTTCCTGTGCACGAACGCGCTGCTCATCCCGAAGAAGCTCGACAAGTTCAAGCCGTCGCCGTACTTCGCGTGGGCGGTGCACATCGACGGGCTGAAGGAGCGGCACGACGCGTCCGTCTGCAAGGAAGGCGTCTTCGATGACGCCGTCGCCGCCATCAAGGAATGCCAGCGGCGCGGTTTCCGCGTCACGACCAACACGACGTTCTTCAACACCGACACGCCGCAGACGGTCATCGATGTCCTGAATTATCTCAACGACGACCTCAAGGTCGACGAGATGATGATCTCGCCCGCGTACGCGTACGAGAAGGCACCCGACCAGGAGCATTTCCTCGGCGTCCAGGAGACGAGGGAACTGTTCCGCAAGGCGTTCTCGGACGGGCGGCGCAAGCGCTGGCGCTTCAACCACTCGCCGCTCTTCCTGGACTTCCTGGAAGGCAAGACCGACTTCGCCTGCACGGCCTGGGGAATCCCGTCCTATTCCCTTTTCGGGTGGCAGCGCCCCTGCTACCTGATGTCGGACGGTTACGCCCAGACCTACCAGGAGCTCATCGAGGAGACCGACTGGGACGCCTACGGACGGGGCCGCGACCCGCGCTGCGCCAACTGCATGGCGCACTGCGGCTACGAGCCCACGGCCGTCCTGAGCACGGTCGGCTCGCTGAAGGAGTCGCTGCGCGCGATCCGCGAGAAGTAGAGATGTCGGTGGCGCGCGGCATACTGGCGGCCTCCGGAGGAGGGGGTCCGTGTGACGTCCGAGGAACGCTTCGACCTGCTGGCCGGTGAGCTGGAAGGGAGACCTGGCATCTCGCCGCCGGGTTCCGGCCGGCGGGGCGGGTTCGGCTCGGCCACGCTCCGCTGCGACAACAAGATCTTCGCGATGCTCGCCGGCGGCCGGCTGGTCGTGAAGCTCCCCAAGAGCAGGGTGGACGACCTCGTCGCCGCGGGGGAGGGCGTCAGGTTCGAGGGCAACAAGGGCACGCCGATGCGCGAGTGGTTCAGCCTCGACCCCGGCTCCGAACTCCCCTGGCCCGCCCTGGCGGAAGAGGCGATCGATCACGTGACCTCCTCCACCTGACCGGGGCCCCCGGGGCGCGTGAGGGTCATGGGCGGCCCACGCCTGGGACGGTCACCTCGGTGGCGAGCACCCGGCCGCTGCCCGGCGTCACCAGGTCCGGGCCGGTCATGCCGCGGAACTCGGCGGCCACGATGAACAGCGTCGTGCCGCCGGGCCCGCCTAGGGCGCAGGCGAAACCGCCGCGGTCCAGGGCGACCGTGTCCAGGACGGCGCCGCCCTCGGCGACGCGCACGCACCGCTCGTTGGGCACGTCCGCGTACCAGACGGCGCCCTCCGCATCCAGGCAGATGCCGTCCGGTGTGCCCTCGCCCAGGTCGGCCCACACGCGCCGGTTCGACAGGCCGCCGCCGGGTTCGATGTCGAACGCCAGCAGGCAGTGCCGGTAGGAGTCGGCGACGATCAGCGTCGAGTCGTCGGGCGTGACCGCCATCCCGTTGGGGAAGTCGATGTCGCCCGCCACCTGGCGGACCGTCCCGTCGGCGGCGGCGAGGTGGACGAACCCCGGCCGGAACGCGTCCGGCTCGGCCGGGTTCCAGCCGAGCAGGTTGACGTAGGCGTTGCCGCGGCCGTCGACCGCGATGTCGTTCCAGCCCGGCCGGCCGAGATCGGCGTGCAGGGCCAGGTTGCCGTCCGGCTCGCGGCGCAGCAGGGATCCGCTCGCGGAGTCGACGACCAGCAACCGCCCGTCCGGGAGGAACGCGGTGCACAGCGGCAGCGCGTCCGCCCGCGCGACCACCTCGGTGCCGCCGTCGAGAGCGAGCGCGACGACCTCGCCCGCCGTCCAGTCGGAGAAGTACAGCCGGTCCCCGTGCCAGCGCGGAGACTCCACCAGCCCACGCCCGTCGAGCAGCGTCCGGATCTCGCCCATGCCCGTCTCACCTCGATCGCTTCACCGCCGCCCCCGTGGACGGCGTCTCACCTTCCACACGAACGGCCACCGCCCGGATCGACACCGCCGGACGGTTTTCCGGAGATCAGGTGTAGCGGCGCAGGATCAGACGGCGCTCGCCGTCCTCGCCGAGCACGTCGGAATCGATCTCGTAGCCGTTGTCGGCGGCGTAGCGCAGCGCCGCCGCGTGGCCGTAGGCGCGGTTCAGCGACGCCAGCCACGCCTGGTCGAAGCGGCCGAGGTCGTACCCGCTGATGATCGCCTCGAAGGTGCCGTCCGGACGGCGGCGGAACCCGAGGTCGTTGCTCAGGCTCCCGATGTGGCGGCGGCGGACGACCACCTCGGCGCGTTCCGGGCGGGCGTCGCCCTGGTACCCGTACAGCGGCTCCGGCTCGTCGTGCGTCTCGACCGACGCGAACCCGACCGCCGCGAGTGCCGCGGCGAGCAGGTCGGCGTCGCGGAGCGTGGTGCGTACCCGGGTGAAATGCGACATGGCGGTCCTCGCTTCAGGCCAGCCGGACGACCGGCTGCCGGTCCAGTATCAGCGCCTGCCGGTGCAGGTCATAGGCGGTGACGGTCAGGCGCTTGTGCGCGTCGACGCGGAACTCCAGACGGAACCGGTCCCGGCCCGCGACGGCGGGCGGATCGGCCACCAGGAACATCGGGCTGTCCTCGTTCAGCCACAGCATCGAGCGTTCCTGACGCTGCTGCGGGGTGACGGGCACCGCGCGGGCGCCGCCGCCCGCGTCGAAGGCGATCTCCAGCTCGGCGCCCGCGTCGCGGTAGGTGGCGTGCGCGAGCTCGTAGACGGCCAGGCCGAGCCGCCGCTGCCGGTCGTGCACCGCCCGCACGGTGACCGTCCGGACGGGCTCGGCCGTCGGATACGCGGTGCCCGCCTCGACCAGCGTCTCGAACTCGTACGCCCCCGTCTCGCCGTTCACGTGCCTGATGGCGTAGTCGTGCTGGACGTGGTCGTACAGCTCGCTGCCGCCCGCGATCCCGGCCGCGCCGGTGGCGACCGCCTCCAGCGGCCGGTCGAGGCGCACGATGCCCGGGTCGAAGTGCAGGGCGATGACGTCCTGCACCGCGGGGATGAGGCAGCTCCCGCCGACGAGGAACACCTGGCGGAGGTCGGCCACGCCGAACCCGCGCGCCGCCGCGGACTCCAGGCATCCGCGCAGCGCCTGGTTGACGCGCCGCAGCACCCCCTTGTCACGAAGCAGCGCGTCGAACTCGGCCCGCGTGACGGTGACCTGGTGCGGCGTTTCGGTGCGGGCGTCGCCGGCCTCGATGCCGGCCTGTGCGGCCGTGGCGAGGGCGCGTTTGGCCCGCTCGGCGGACGCCAGCAGGCGGCGGAAGACCCGGTTGTTCCCGATCTGATCGCCGGGCGGGAGGGACAGGCGCGCGGCGGCGTGCTCGGCGAGGAGCGCGTCGATGGTGTTGCCGCCGAGGTCCAGTCCCTTCTTGGCGATGGTGCGCACCCCGGCGCCCGCACCGGCCGCGTCGGGCTCCTGCACGCGCACCACCGAGACGTCGAGGGTGCCCGCGCCGAAGTCGACGACGGCGAACGCGTCCCCGGGGTTGAGGCGGGCGTGGTAGCCGACGGCCGCGGCGGTGGCCTCGTCCACGACCCGCAGGCGGGCGGCGGGCAGCCCGTCCCGCACCTCGCGCACCAGCCAGTCGCGGTAGCGGTCGAACGACTCGACGGGCGCGGTCGCGACGATCTCCAGGTCGTCGTCCTCGACGGCGAGCAGCGCGAGCGCCATGACGTCGCCGAGGAACCGGGTGGCGGCCTCCCGGCCCGTGATCTTGCGGTCGCCGACCGTGCGCGGCGCGTCGTAGGCGTGCCCGGACACGTTCGCCTTGGTGGAGGCGAACACCGTGACCCCCGGCGTCTCGAACAGCTCGGGGGTGACCTGGGAGCCGAGACGGCGGGTGCCTTCGTCGCCGTCGTAGGCGATGAGCGACGGCACCACCCGCTGCATCGGCCCGGGACCGGCCTCCCGCAGGACGTCGACGCCGGGCAGCGGGATGGGGACGCCCCGCCGGTGCTCGGCGTCCCAGCCCGCGACGACCGTGTTCGCGGTGCCGAAATCGATGCCGATACGGCTCGTCATGCGGCTCCGTTCTCGTTCCGGGACAGCGCGATATCGGTGGGGCCCGCCGGAATTGTGCCGGTGCCGAGCGCGATGTCGCCGCCGAAACGGTGGCCCAGGCAGTGCCCCAGCAGATCGAGCGCGTCCCGCACGGCCGGATCGCCTATCTTCGACCGGAGTTCATGCGCTCGCTGTAGGTCCTGCGGGGTGCAGTGCAGGAACGGCCGCTCAAGAAGCGCCCGTGCCGCCGGCAGGTGGCGGCTGTGTATTTCAAGTGCCTCGTGCTTCATATCGCCTGCCGATGTGACGAGCATGTCCCCGGCCAGCGGCATGGCGAGGAACCGCCGGAATCTCTCCTGCCCCTTGGCCTGTAGCCAGGGGGTGCCGGGATGGACACCGCCGAAATGGGGGGCCAGCAGATTGGCCGTGAGCAGCTGGTGGGCGAAGAACGGGTCCATGGACGTTCCCTCCCACCCCTCGAAGGGCCAGCGGTCGCGGACCGGGCCGTCGTGCGCGTCGGTGCGGTGCGGGTCGCCGCCGTCCGGCGGGATCTCCCAGATCTCGGTGTGCTGGATGATGGTGAGCCCGTCGCGCGCGTGCCCGTGCACGGCCAGGGTGTTCGGGTCGAGAAAGGAGAGCGCGCTGATCGACCAGTCGCCGTCCGCGTAGTGGTCGGCCGGTATCTTCCGGACGTCCGCCGCATCCGCCGCGTCCTCCGTCGTCACGTAGATCTCGTTGCGGAGGTCGGAGAACGCGATCAGCCGGGCGGCGGGAAGCGTCGTCAGCTGGCATCGGCTCTCCAGGGAGACGGCCCGGCCGCCCATCATCTTCCGGAACGAATGGACGGGCACGAGCCGCAGCCGATCGGCGCCCGGATCGGCGAACGCCAAGCCCTCCAGATGAATCAGCACCGCGCCGCGCGACGCCTTCCGCATATGCGGCGACAAACCTTCGGGCGGCTCGAAGGCGTGCCGTTCAGGAAAGACCCGATCGATGTACCAGCGGCGATTCGGCCCCAACCGGCTGACGAGGATCTCGTCGCCGAGATGCAGCACCGGGTGGAGAAAACCGGAATGCGTTGTGCCGGTGTGGTGGAAGGTGCTCTCGCCGGTGCCGATCCGGACGGTCTCCACATGGAGCGTCGTCGGCGCGGAGCGTCCTTCCGGCCAGGCCACGGCCAGTTCGGCGGAGTCCGGAGACAGGCATGCCGCGGCGCTGTTGCGGAACGTGCCATCCGTGGTCAGGTGCCCGGCGGGCAGGCGGCCGACCGTCTCCCGCAGTTCCCGCCAGGGCCGGGCGGTCAGGATGGCGAACAGGTCGGCGTCGCCGCCGGTGCGCTCGTCCTCCGGGAGGAGCCGCGCCGCGGCGGCGGCCTTGGCGAGCGGCAGGTCGCGGGCGAGGCCGCGCAGCTCCGCCCAGCGCCGATGCTCCGCGAGGTGGTGCCCGAGGTAGTCGAGTTCGGCGTCCGACATCTCGGCGACCCGGTCGCGCCGCTCGCCCGCGACCACCACCCGGATCAGGTCGGAGTCGCCCTCCGCCGCCATGATCGTGCGCAGGTGGGTGCGGACGTCCGGGGCCGACGTCCGGTACGCCATCGCGAGCAGCGCGCCGTCGCCGTCCAGGGCCCGGTGCTGATCGTGCTGGCCGGTGCGGACGAAGAACGCGGCGCGCTCCACCGGGCCGGACGGGGCGAGGTGATGCGCGACGCAGAACGCCGCGAGGTCCGGCGAGCCGACGGCGGCGGCGCACAGGGCGTCCACGGCGTCCGGGTCGGGGTGCGCGGTCAAGTGGGCGCGGGCGAGATCGCCGATCGGATGGTCGAGGCGGGCCGCGGCGTCGGCGAGCACCCGCGGCGGGACGGCCACGCCCTCGTCTCCGCGCGCCAACCGGCTCAGGGACGCGATGCGAGGATCCGCGCCCGAGGCGGCGGCCCGGCCCCAGCCGTTCAGGAGTGACCACAGGCGGTCGTCGTGCTCGTCCAGCCAGCCGGTCCAGGCGGCGTTGACGAGCACGTCGGGAGCGGGCGACGGGAGATCCAGCAGCGCGGACGTCCACCGCCGTGCGGGCAGGGCCAGCCACGCCCGCCAGATCATCGAGCTTCGCGGGGACCCGGCCGCCCGCGCGAAGGCGCGCACGGCCACGGGATCGCCCGCCTCCGCCGCGCGCGCCACGGTCTCGGCGGCGCGCCCCGGACGCGGATGGACCTCCAGCAGGAGCGCGGCCGCCCGGACGTTCACCTGCGCCTACACCTCCAGTGCCGGAACCTGGTGCCCGGCGCCCGGCTCGGCCCTGGTGAAGGACGCCGACTGGGCGCGGCCCTCCCGCAGCCAGGTGCGCAGGTCCTCGACGACCTCGCGCTGCGCCGTGCTCAGCGGGACGGTCCGCGCCGCCGCCCGCGCGATGTCGCCGGTCGTGATGTCGCGCTCCGCGGCGAACGCCTCGTACATCGCGTCGACGACGACCTGCTCCAGCTCGGCCCCGACGAACCCGTCGCAGTCCCGCGCCAGCCGCCGCACGTCGAACGCCTCCGGCGTCCGGCCGCGCTTGCGCAGATGGACGGTGATGATCTCGCGGCGCTCCTCCTCGGTCGGCAGGTCGAGGAAGAACACCTCGTCGAACCGCCCGCGGCGCAGCGTCTCCGGCGGCAGCGCGCTGACGTCGTTGGCCGTCGCGACGACGAACACCGGCGCGGTCTTCTCCTGCATCCAGGTCAGCACGGTCCCGAAGACGCGCTGCGACGTGCCGCCGTCGTGCCCGCCCGCGGCGAGCGCCTTCTCGATCTCGTCGATCCACAGCACGCACGGCGACACGGTCTCCGCCAGCCGCAGCGCCCGCCGCACCCGCTCCTCCGACTCGCCCACCAGCGAGCCGTACAGGGCGCCGACGTCCAGGCGCAGCAGCGGCAGCCGCCACAGCCCGCCGATCATCTTCGCGGTGAGGCTCTTGCCGGTGCCGGGGATGCCGATCAGCGCGATCCCCTTCGGCGCGGGCAGCCGGAACTCGCGGGCCGCCTCGCCGAACGCGCGCTCGCGCAGCCGCAGCCACTCCTTCAGCGCGCCCAGGCCGCCGAGGTCGTCGGGGCTCTCCTCGGCCGGGTAGAACTCCAGCGCCTCGCTCTCCCTGATGACGGCCTTCTTCTCCGCCACGACCGCGTCGATGTCGCGGTCGTCCAGCACGTCGTCCCGGACGATCGCCTTCGCGAACGCCTGCCGGGCGCGCGCCGCGGTGAGGCCCAGCGCGGCCTGCGCCAGCCTGTCGCGGCCCGCCGGGGTGAGGGCGCACTTCACGCCCTTGGTGTTGTCGATGAGCCGGTCGAGCTCGCGGCGCAGCGCGGGGCCGTCCGGCAGCGGCATCTCCACGACCACGGCGTCGTCGCCCAGCTCCACCGGGACCGACCGGACCGGCGTCGTGACGACCAGGGACGAGCCGGTGTAGACGAGCTTGTCGGCGAGGTTGCGCAGCCGCCGCCTGACCACCGGGTCCCGCTCCCAGAACGCGTGGAAGTCCTTGAGGACGTAGAGGTCGCGGCGTCCCGGCTCCTTCGTCGCCAGCTCCTGGATCTTGGCGAGCGCGTCCGGGGGCGAGGCCGCCTTGGGGAGCTGGCGCCCGTCCGCCGACTCCAGGCCGGCGGCGACGTCCCAGGTGATCAGGTCGGCGGACGGGTCGCGGTCGCGGCGCACCCGCCCGAGCATCCGCAGCGCCCGCCGCTCCTCGACGGTGACCAGCACGATCAGCGCGACCCGGGCGCGCAGGTACAGCCGGATCTCGTCCTGGACGGCGTCCCCGCTCATCCGAGCTCCCGTCCGGGCGCGCCCATCCCGGTGATCGTGAGCGTCCCGCCGGTGATCGTGATCTCCAGCTCGGGCACGGCCGCCAGGTCGTCGGGGCCGTAGCGATCGGTGCGCATCCAGTACTCCTTGTTCGACGAGCCGCGCAGGCCGCGGGCCACGCGCAGCCGCTCGCTGTAGCGTCCGGCGATCACCAGGTCGGCGTCCGCGACGGCCGCCGCCCGCGCCGGGTCCGACTCGATCTCCCGGCGGGTGAAGCCGGTCAGCACGATCACGCCCAGGCCGCTGCGCGCCTTCACCTCGGCGCAGAACGCGGCGATCGCGGCGGGCTGCTCCAGCGGTTCGCCGCCGGTCAGCGTCACGCCCTCCAGGTGCGCGGCGCCCGCGAGCACGTCCGCGGCCATCTCGCCGGCCGTCGTCCGGCGCGATGTGCCGTCCGCGGAATGCGTCTCGGGGTTGAAACAGCCGGAACATCCGAGCGCGCAGCCCTGGCTCCAGATCACGTACCGGGTGCCGGGCCCGTTGGCGGCGCTGCGGGGGAGGGCGGCGTGCACCCGCCACGGAGCCCGCGGGCCGGTCAGCCCTGCCACAGGCGGTCCTGTTCGGCGATCTCGGGCTGCTGGTACGCCTCCTCGGTGAGCTCGTGATGCTCGACGTCCCCGCCGAGCGCCTGGACGAGCGGGTCGGTGTCGTCCAGGCAGCGCGGACCGGCCACGCCCTCGACTCTCAGCTCGACCGTGCCGTCCGGCCCGATGACGATCTCGACCTTCTCCTCGGCCATCGCGCACCCCTCACCGGCAACGGGCCGTCCCGCACAGATCCGTCCATTGTCCAGGAAATCCGGCCGTGCGGGATGTGACGCGTAATACGGATGGCCGAGCGCGGAGCCGATACCCCAGCGGGACGCCCATCCGGTCCGGCCGCTCCTAGCGTGATGATCACATCGAGCGAGGGAGAGGCCATGCTTCGCACATTCGCCGCCGCCGCCGGGGTCCTTGGACTGGTGGTGGCGGGCACGGTGACCGCGCCAGGAGCGTCCGCGGGCGACGACGGGAACCGGCGGCTCAGGCACCTGATCAACCGGATCACCACCGAGGACGGCGCGCCGGGCGCGATCGCGTACGTCGAGGACCGGCGCGGCCGGAGGACGGTGATCAGAAGCGGGGTGGGCGACGTCCGGACCGGCGCGCCCGTCCCGGTGAACGGCCACTGGCGCATCGGCAGCATCACCAAGCCGTTCGTCGCGACCGTCGTGCTCCAGCTCGTCGGCGAGGGCGAGGTCGAGCTGGACGCCCCCGTCGACCGCTATCTACCCGGCCTGATCGACCGCAGGATCACCGTCCGGCACATCCTCCAGCACACCAGCGGCCTGCCGGACTACCTGAAGCACCTGTCCATGCCGGACATCATCCAGAACCCGCTCGACCACCATGACCGCGACGACCTGCTCGCCACGGCCCTGAAGCATCCACCGCTGTTCGAACCCGGCAAGGAATGGTCCTACGGCAACACCGGCTACCTGCTCGCCGGGATGCTGATCGAGAAGGTCACCGGGCGCCCGTACGGCGAGGAGATCGAGCGGCGGATCCTGAAGCCGCTGCGGCTGCGCAACACGTCCGTGCCCGCCGACCACTCGTTCCTGCCGCGGCCGCATCCGCGCGGCTACGTGCGTCCCGCCCCGGACGCGGCGCCGCTCGACCGGACGCGGCTCAACCCCTCGGTCGCGCCGTCGAGCGGGAACATGGTGTCGACGGCGGCCGACGTGAACCGCTTCTTCGCCGCCCTCGTCGGCGGGCGGCTGCTCGACCGGCCCGAGCTGCGCGAGATGATGACCACCCGGCCCACCGGACGGCCGTCCGGGACGGAGTACGGTCTCGGGCTGGAGCGCGTCCCGCTGCCCTGCGGCGGGCACCTGTGGGGGCACGCCGGTGACTTCATCGGGTTCTCCACCCGTAGCGGGGTCGGCGCGGACGGCAGGCAGGCCACGATCATGGCCAACCTCAAACCGGGAAGCACCGACGCGCAGGACGACGACCTCGGCGAGGCCCTCACGACCGCTCTCTGCGAGTGACGTCCGCGGGCTCCGGGCTCTCCGCCGGCCCGTCGCCGGACCGGGGCGCGCGGGCGCAGCTGAGGGCGACCAGCGGCAGCAGCGTGACCAGCCCGAACGTCACGAGGCGGATGCCGTAGTCGTTGACCACCGCGCCGATCGCGCACGTGGTCAGGACCGCCGCGAGCGTGGGACGCAGCGTCGGCCACGCGCGCAGGGCCGCGTCGAGGTAGCCGGGGGAGAAGCGGCCGGGCCGCACCAGCGCCGCCACCAGGACGGCGAGGACGAGCGCCGTGCCCCAGGCCATCGGCCCGCCCGCGAGGGAGCCCAGCGCGTACCCGGCCTTGCGCTCGACGAGCTGCCACGCCTGCCCTTCGAGGACGTCCTGGACGAAGCGTCCGGCATGGGTGCGGGAGGCGGCGGGACGCAGCCAGTCCGCCACCGCGACGGCGGCGACCGCCGCCACCGCCGCCGACCCGACCGCGACCAGCCGCACCGGGGTCAGCCGCACCCCGGCGACCGCGAAGGCCAGCACCGCGACGCCGGGGATCAGTGCCAGCCCGCCGCCGACGTCCGCGCCCCAGGACGGCCACGTGTCCACGCCGACGGCCACCGCGCCGATCACCGCCACGGCCACCGTCGCCGCCCGCCGCCGCCCGCGCTCGATCAGCTCGGCCGCCGCCCCGCCCGCCAGCACCAGCGCGGCGACGGAGAACACGGCGAACGTGGAGTTGCCGAACCCGTAGTACCGCCCGCCGTACAGCGCGGACGGCCCGAACGGGCTGGCACGGTGCAGAAGCGTGCCGGTCGCCGCGTCCACGACCAGGACGCTGAAGGTGAGGAGGCTGACCGCCAGCGGCACCCGCCACAGCGGGCGCGCGGGCAGCAGCCACACCGGCACCGCCGCCACCACGACGGTGAACACCAGGGCGCCCCACAGCGCCGCGTCCTGGAACGGAGCGTGCCACCACCGCGTCAGCGACATCAGATACACCGACACCGGCAGCACCGAGAAGACGAGCGCCGCGTGGATGAGGCCGCGCTTCTGCCACGGTCTCGGCGTCCGGCCACGGCGCGCGACGACCACGGCGGCGGTGTAGAGGACGAACTGCGACACCGCCACCACCAGCAGGAGCAGCCCGGCCCACTGCCGCAGCGTCTGGTCGGTCGTGGTCACGGCCCCCAGCTCGTGGACGGTCGTGGTCGGGTCGGCCGGACGCGCCCGTCCGAGGGAGATCGGCGCCCCGCTGAACTCGGCAGGTTCGGGCGCGCCGACCGCGTCGAGCAGGGTGCTCGGGACGTCCAGCAGCCGCACGACCCCGCCCCACCGGGTGGAGGTGACGGTCAGCAGCGCCGGGTCGGGGCGCGACGCCGTCACCGGTCCGGCGACCATGCTGACCGCCAGATGCGGCCGTCCGCCCGGCGGCTCGGTGGCGCCCTGGACGAGCACGGTGGTGGCGCCGTCCAGGCGTTCCAGCACGGTGCCCGCGAACGCGTCGATCCTCGCGAGCGAGTTCAGCCGTCCGGAGCCGGACTCCACGACCTGACCGCCGTCGATCACCGTGACCGGGCAGCGGAGGGCGTCGTCGTCGACGGTGGCGCTGTAGCGTCCGACGGTCCCGTCCGGGCGGGCGAGCGCGACGGCGGCGCCGGGCCCGATGGCGGTCTCGCAGCCTTCGTGCTCGGCCAGCGCCCGGCCGAGTTCACCCGGATGCGGGGAGAACTCCGAGCGGGACTGGGCGTCGACGAGCTCGTCCCACCGGCCCACGCGCGCCTCGCCCTCGCGGTCGCCGGTGCCCGTGATCTTGGGGAGGGGTTTGCATTCGCCCTCGTCCGGGCCCTCCTCCCAGCGGGGCCCCACGCTGGACTGGCCCGCGGACAGCGACAGCCATCCGTCGGACGCGCACGCCGAACCGCCCGTCGTCCGCACCGTCGCGGCACCGGCCGCGGCGCCCGTGCCTTCGGTGAGGAGTCGCCACAGGTGCGGGGTCTGGTCCTCGCGGATGTCGCCCCACGCCAGCCCCGCGACGCCGATGACCACGACCGGCGCGCGCACCGGACGGACGTCCCCGCCCGACCGTCCCGCGAGCTGCACCGCCGCCGACCCGACGACCAGGCACAGCAGCACCGCCGCCCACGCCACCGCGACCTGACCGCGCCTTCGCCCCGCATCGATCATGAAGCCAGAGTCCAGGCGCCCGCACCGCCCCGCAACCGGAAAGGGCGGAAACGCACCGCTTATGTGATGTCGCGGCGGACGGTCGTGACGGTGGCGACGGCCGCGAACGCCAGCCCGTACCCGACCAGCAGCAGCACCCCGCCCCAGGCGGGCAGCGTGTCCAGCCCGCCCGACCCGCCGAACGCCGAGGTGGTCAGCGTGATCGCCCGCACCGCCCCGGCGGGCAGCCACTGCCCGACCTCCGGCAGCGCGACGGTGAGGATGCCCTCGACCAGCTGCACCCAGCCCACCGCGACGATGATCGCCGCGATCTGGTTCCGGATCAGCGCGCCCAGCCCCAGCCCGACCAGCGCGTACAGCGCCATCGCCAGGACGGTGCCGCCCAGGATCAGCGGGACGTCATGGTCCAGCAGCGAGGTCGAGCCGCCCTTGATCGCCAGCGCGGGCAGCGCCACCGCCACCGTGACCAGCACCGTCGCCAGCCCGAACCCGGCGCCGAACAGGAAGTAGGAGATCAGCTTGGCCGCCAGCACCCGGCCGCGGACGGGCGTGACCAGGAACGTCCCGCTGATCGTCTGGTGCCGGTACTCGGTGGTGATCCCCATGATGCCGAGGATCATCATGAACAGGACGCCGCCGCTCGCGCTCGCGTAGAACGCCCGGACCGTCGACGGCTCGGTGACGGGCGCGATCGCCATGTCCCCGTCCATCTCGACCCCGGCCAGCGCCACGTACACGGCGAGGCCCATGAGGCTGAAGCCCAGGCTCAGCGCCAGCATGCCGATCCACATCCGGGTGGAGCGGATCTTCAGCAGCTCCGCCCTGACCAGGTTGATCATGCCTGCCCGCCCTTCTCCGCCGCCGCCGCGCCGACCGCCGCCGAGGCCACGTCTCCCGCCGACTCCGAGCCCGCGTCTCCCGGGCCTGCCCCCGCGGGCGGGGGCGGGCCGTCCAGTTCCGCCATCGTGAGCTCCAGGAAGATCTTTTCCAGTGCGGAGCGCTCGCTGGTGAGCTCGGTGAGCACCGCCCGCGTGTCCAGGGCGGCGCGCCCGACGTCCTCCGGTTCGAGGCCGGTCACCCACAGCCGGTCGTCCTCGCGCCGGACCTGACCGCCCGCGTTCTCCAGCGCGACGGCCAGCTCCCCGGCCTGCGCCGTCCGGACCCGGAGCTCGCCGTCCGCGCCGACCAGCTCGGCCAGCGGCGCGTCCCGCACCAGCTTGCCCTGCGCGACGATCACGACGTGGTCGGCGGTCTGCTCGACCTCGGGGAGCACATGGCTGGAGACCAGGACGGTGCGGCCGTCCTCCGCCAGGTGCCGCAGCAGCGAGCGCAGCCAGTGCACGCCCGCCGGGTCGAGGCCGTTGGCGGGCTCGTCCAGGATGAGGACCCGGGGTTCGCCGAGGATGGCGGTGGCCAGCGCGAGCCGCTGCCGCATGCCGAGCGAGTAGCCGATCACCCTGCGGTCGGCGGCGCCGGTCAGCCCCGTCAGCTCCAGGACGGCGTCCACCCGCTGCTTGGGGAGCCCGGCGGCGGTGCAGGCGATCCGCAGATGGTCGCGGGCGCTGCGGCCGGGATGGAACCCCGTCGCCTCCAGCGCGGCACCGACCTCGGTGACCGGACGGTCCAGCCCCGAATACGGGCTGCCGTTGATCAGGGCCCGGCCCGAGGTGGGCGTCACGAGCCCGAGCAGCATCCGCAGCGTCGTCGTTTTTCCAGCGCCGTTCGGCCCGAGAAATCCGGTGACCATGCCCGGACGGGCGGTGAAGGTCAGCCCGTCCACGGCACGAACCGGGCCGAAGCGCTTGGTAAGGCCCTCAACCGAGATCATGCGGGCATTCTTCCAGCTCGTGGCCGGTGCCCGAGCCCAGGTCAGCCGCTACGCGGGACGGGACGCGGGCGGTTGGGCCGCGGGCCGATCAGCGGGCTGGAAGAGCTCGATGAGGTTGCCGGCGGGGTCGGTGAGCAGGATCTGCCGGCCGCCCGGGCCGCTGACGACGTCGCCGTTGAACGCCAGCCCGGCGGCGCGGAGCCGGTCGATCTCGGCGTCGAGGTCGTCGACCATGAGATGGATGCGGTTGCGGCCGGGGACGGCGGGCTCGGGCGTGGCGCGGGCACCGGAACTGGCGGGCCCGGACAGCAGCAGCCGCAGCGGCCCCCGCACCACGTCGGCGAACGCGGACCCGGCGCTGGTGCGCAGCGTGAAGCCCAGGTGGGTGGTGTAGAAGTCGGTGGCCGCCTGGACGTCGTCGACCAGGTAACGGACGCTGGCGAGCTGGTCAGGTGCGGTCATGGCGAGACCTCTCGTGATGGATGGACGAGCCGCGGCAGCAGGTGGCGGACACGCGTGTCGATATCCGCCGCCGCCCGGAAGAAGGCGGCGCGTCCCGCTGCGCGATCGGCACTTTCGGAAATGGCGGGATCGGGAATGCTCCAGTGGACGTGCCGGGCCTGATCGCCGAAGTCGGGACACACCTCGCGGACTTTGTCGCACAGGCTGATCACGTAGTCGAAACGCCGTCCGGCGAGGGCGTCCAGATGCCGTGGACGGCGGTCGGCGACGTCGATGCCGTAGCGCTCGCGCAGGACGCGGACGGCGTCCGGATGCAGCCGCTCCTTTGGGTGGCTGCCCGCGCTCGCCACCTCGACGCGGCCTCCGGTGCGGTGGTCGAGGAGCGCCTCGGCGATCGGCGAGCGGGCGCTGTTCCCGGTGCACGTGAACAGCACCGCCGGACGGCCCCCGGACGCGGTCGACGCGGAAGGCGCGGGCGCCACGGGCGGCGCCGGGTCGGGCGCGAGGGCGGGGTGCAGGGCGGCGCCGGTCTCGGTCAGCGCGTGCGCGCAACGCTCCAGGTCAAGGTGGTAGTAGCTGTCCCGCGCGTCGAAGCTGCTGCGCCGCGCGGTGACCAGCCCGCCATCGCGCAGCAGGCGCAGATGGTAGGAGACCAGGTTCTGCGATTCGCCGACCGCGTCCACCAGTTCGCGGACCCGGTGGTCGCCGGTGGCCAGCTCGCGCAGCAGCCGCCACCGCACCGGATGCGCGGCCAGCCGCACGAAGGCCGGGAGGCCCTGCTCCGTCGACTCCATGTCGCCCAGGGTACATCAATTCAGTTTGATGTATCTAGCCCAAGAGTATTCACACTGAAAATTTGGACCTGTCTAGAAGTGCTCCAGAAGCGCGGCGCTGGTCTATTTTTAAGGAGCTTTGCGCATTACGCGGCAAAGGAGTCGTGCATGCCCACCCCACGCACCATTCCCTTGGCCGGCGCCGTACTGGCCATGCTTGTCGGAATGGCCGCCCCGGCCGCGGCTGAGGGAACCGGCGACCCCCGCCCCCCGGCGGTTCAGGCCGCACCGCCCATCATCGGCGGCCATCACGTGACGGACGCGGAGGCCCCCTGGGCGGCCTCGATCTACCGGAACGGGTCGTTCACCTGCTCCGGCACCGTCATCGCCGCGACCTGGGTCCTCACCGCGGCCCACTGCGTCGGCAGCGGGCTCACGGTCCGCGCCGGCAGCGTCTACCGTGCGCAGGCGACCACCATCGGCGTGACCGAGCACCTGGTGGCGCCGAAGGGCGACCTGGCGCTCGTGCGGCTGGCCTCCGGCCACGAGACCGCCTACTCCAAGCTCGCCGACGCCGACCCGCCCGTCGGCGCGACGAACCAGATCTGCGGATGGGGCCGTACCAGTTACAACGGCCAGTTCTCAGAGCAGCTCAAGTGCGCCGACGTCCGCGTCACGTCCGTCGCGGGAACGTGCCTCGACCACCGCTACGGCCCGGCGATCTGCACCACCAAGATCAACGGTAACGCCTGGAGCGGCGACTCGGGCGGACCGCAGCGCTACAACGACCAGCAGGTAGGCGTCGCCTCCACCGCCGACGGCCGGTCCGAGCAGACCTACGGGAGCGTGCCGGCGGCACGGTCCTGGATCCGCTCGGTGGCCGGCGTCTGACAGACCCCGCCCCCCGCCCGGATCGCCCGGCCGGAACCACGTTCCGGCCGGGCGTTTCCGAACGGCGGGAAGGCGCTCACGGGACGGTCAGTCCCATTCCCAGCGGATCCCGTGCACGCCCGGCCGCACCTCCAGGTCGGCCATGTGGACGCTGTGCCAGCCGGACAGCCGCAGCTCCCGCACGTCGGCCGAAGGCGTCGACACGTTGGGCTGCCAGGTGCGGTGGAAATGGGTCGGCAGCGCGTCCGGCTCGAACTGGACGCGCAGCAGATAGGTGTGCACGGGGAAGCGGAACCACCGCTGGTAGAACGTGGCCTCCGGCCCGTCGTCGCTGTAGCCGAACTCGTACTCGACCATGTAGGTGTCGCCGCGTTGCAGCGGGTGCTCGAACAGCAGCTCCGCGGCGGTGACGCCCCCCTCGGCGCGGACCCGGCCGAGACGGCAGTAGGACGTCCGGCGGATGTCGGGCAGCATGTCGTTCTCGCAGTAGTACACGGCGATATGCCGGTCGACGCCGTCGGTGCGCGCCTGGAACACCACCTGGGTCCGCACCGACCGCTCGTCGCGCTTGGCGCCGACGCTGACGGTCTCCGTGCAGTTGACCCACCGCAGCTGACCGTCCAGCGGGTTGTGGATCTGCCCGAGCAGCCTGTCGACCTTGGAGTGCACCTCGCAGACGTCCCGGTACGACAGCCCTCCGTGCACCGCCCGGACCCACCGGCCGCGCGGGCGCCGCGGGCCCAGCAGCGCGGCCAGGGAGTAGGGCGCCAGGTCGAGGATCTCTTCGAGGGCGCGGACGGCGCGCAGCGACTGGGAACGTTCCGGACGGCACCGCCCGCGCTGCCAGTTGCTCAGGCTCGCCATGCTCACGTGGATGCCCCGCTCGGCCAGCTTGACGTGCAACCGCTCCAGGCTCAGCCCCCGCGCCCGGATCGCCCCGCGCAACGCGTGATCGAACGAGTCCGCCATCGTGGGTCCTCCTGACAGCGTCATCCTGCCGCCTGCCCGGCGATCCGGCGGTCACGAGACCGGCATCGTGACCGGGCGTCGTGACGGGGCCGTCCGCCGTCAAGGGCTGAGAGCAACGCCGAACGTACTGGAGCGGTGGCGGCCCGTCCAGGGGTGATCCGCGAGGTCGCGCCGCCTGGGGGCCCGGCCGCGCCGCGACGCGCGGAGGCCCGGCTCCTCATGATTCTAAAGATTCAACTCCCGGGCCCCGCGCTGCCTTGCCGTTCGCGGGGGACCGGCGGGGCGGCGGCGGTCGCGCCGCCCTTCACCAGCGCCGACGCCGTGCCGATCAGGACCGGGCGCGGCGGGCTTTCAGCGTTTTGAACTGAATATTCAGAGTTTTGCCGCACGGTGCCGACCTCGCCTTGCCCGTCCCGTTTCGCCGGGCGCAATCTACGGCGCGGCGGTGTCCGGGGGCACGCCGCCGGTCCCTCGATCCAAGGAGTAAACGTGTTCCATCACAGACGGGCGGCCCTCTGCGCGACGGTCACGCTCGCCGCCCTCCTCGCGATGCCCGCACCCGCCGGTGCCGCGCAGCCGGCCGCCGGTGCCGCGGCGGCGCCCGCCGGTGCGACGTCGTCCGCCGCCGCGGATCTCACGCAGGCCGTGACCGCGGCCATGCGGCACCAGCTCGGCGCCAAGGCCAGAGCCTCCTACGGCGTCGCCGCCGGCTCCTCCCTCCGGACGCTCGTGGAGCCGCAGCGCTGGTCGTCCGACCGGGCGTGGACGTTCGGCAGCTCGGTCTTCCTGATCCCCAAGGGCATCGAGACCGCCCCCGTGACCTCCCTCTTCGTGGCCAGGCTGGCGGGCGGCGCCTGGAAGGTCGGGCTCCAGGGCACACCGGACTTCGCCGCCCTGTCCCACCAGGCCCCGGCGTCGGTCGTCAAGGACGGCGAACGCGGCCCGTTCGCGCGGACCGTCCAGCCGCGGGCCCTCACCGCCGACACCGGCCTCTCGCTGCCGTGGCGGCAGGGCATGGGATGGGCGCACTGGGGCGTGCACGGCAACAGCGGCCAGTCCCGCCCGTACAACTCGATCGACTTCTACGGCGGCGACGGCAACGTGCTCGCCTCCCGCGCCGGAACCATGTACCGGCACTGCACCAGCGGCGGACGCTGGCCCTACATCACCGTGATGCACGACAACGGCTACACCACCGGCTACTACCACCTGCGCGACACCACCGGGAAGGCCAGCGGAAGCCAGGTGAACCTGGGCGAGTACCTCGGCCGCATCGCCGAGGAGCTTCCGTGCGGCGGCTCGGCGAACGGCGACCACACCCACTGGACGCTGTGGTCGGGCTCGGACGGGAACACACCGGTCGCCGTCCAGGGCAAGACCATTGGGGGCTGGACCTGGTGGGAGGGCGCGTCGGCCTACACCGGCTACGCCGAGCGGGCCGGCACCCGTATCTACCGCAACGTCTGCTGCAACCTCGTCAACCACGGCGGCGGAGGCGATCCCGGAAGGACCTTCGAGAACGCGACGAACGTCGATATCCCGGACCAGGGCACGGCGGAGTCGTCCATCACGGTCAGCGGGATCCCGGGCAACGCCCCGCGGTCGCTGTCGATCTACCAGGACATCCACCACACCTGGCGCGGCGACCTGCAGATCGACCTCATCGGGCCGAGCGGCCGCGCCTACCGGCTCCGCGACCAGGCCGCCGGCGACGACGCCGACATCGTCCACGAGACCGACGCCGTCGACGCGTCGGCCGAGACCGCAAACGGCGTCTGGAAACTGCGGGTCACCGACCTGGAGGCCAACGACAGCGGCTACATCGACGCCTGGAGCCTCACCTTCTGACCGGCGGCTCCTCTCCCCATCCGGCCCGGGCCCGTACGCGCGCACGACCACGTACGGGCCCACCCGCGGGGCTTTGGCGGTTGCGCGGACGGCGGCGCACAGGCCATCATCGGAGCATGATCTCCAACCGGAAGGGCGGCGACGCCCCGGCGCGTTGACCGCGCCCACGCGGCGCGACGACGCCGCTCAGCAGCCCGCGGCGAATCTCCGCGGCAAGAATGTTCACGACCGGTGGCGGGAAGCAGTCAAGATCCGGCAGGAATGGCTGGACCATGGCCTGTCCACGGAACCCGCAGACCGGGAGGCCACCGAACGCGGCCTGACCGCGATCTACGCACGAATGTCCCGTCCACGGCCCCGGTTCGTTTGGGTCGACTCTCCGGCTCAGGCGATCCCGCTGGTCGCGGGCCTGCCCACGCTGGACGAGCTCTACCTGCAGGTCAGGAACCCGTGCGCGACGGGGCAGTCTCGGGTGGCCGGCGATCTCGCAATGGTCGCGTCCAGGCTCCGCGGCGCGCTCAGCGCCCGGGTCGACTACGTCGATCCGGAGCTGGCTCCGGCGCGGAAGGGCAAGAACGGTGGACGCTGGCCCTACCTGCCGCCCGTGGAGGCACTCCGCGCAGGTGTACCGCTCAACGTCGTCCTGCATCGGGGCGTTCACAATGCCCTGCACCGGAGCCTCGCTCACGGGTTCCGCTTTCCCGTCCGCACCGCGCTGACCGTCCGAGGGCCCGTGCCGGTGTGCTGGTACGGGCAGCAGGACGCGGCGTGGATCGCCTACTACGACGTCCTGCACCGGCTCGGCCTGGCGCGCTACGACCCGCCCCAGCTCGACCACCTCGGCCATTGGGCCACGGTGGCGCGCTCGTGCGGGTGGTGGTGGCCCGGCGAGGAGGTGTGCGTCGTGGCCGACCGCCCCGACCTGATCCAGACCGAGCCGGTCCCCGGGACGTGGCACGACGAGGTCCGGCTCGGCCGCGACGGCGTCCGCTACCGCGACGGCTGGCAACCGCGACCCGCATGACCGTCCGGCGGCCCGGGACGGGAATCGCTCCCGGGCCGCCCTCCTTCCTCTCTTCCTCGCCTTCTCGCCTTCTCGCCGCAGGGCGGGCGCACCCCTAGCGATCGCGCGATAATGATCACTGATCACGCACATGGGGGCATCCGTGACCGATGACCGGCAACCAGAGCGTCCGCCCACGACTACGACTCGGCTCGTGAAGGTGCTGGCGAGCGCGCTGCTGGCCGGGGCGGCGTTCGGCGCGCTGACCTCCCTGGTCAACGGCGTCTCCGATCACTACGCCGACTTCGAAAGCCGGAGCGCCACGACCGACGGGGCGTCGCCCGTGGAGATCGCCAGCGTGCTGCTGGACTCCGGCTGGGCCTGGGCGGGGGCGGCGGTCGCCATAGGGTGGCTGGTCAGCCGCGCCACCGAGAGCCGTCCCACCGCTCTGTCCCATGGTGCCGTCGCGGGCGTTCTGGCCTTGCTGGCGGCCACGGGCGCCTACGGCCTTGCGGACACCATTCGCAATGAGGCCACCTATCCCTGGTACGAGTCCGAATCACCTATCTGGTGGGTCGCCTCCGTCGTCTTGGGCGCGCCCCTGGGGGCGATAGGCGCGTGCGTCAAACTCCCCGGATGGACGGGTCTTCTCGCGCGACTGACCGTACCCGCCGGCGCCGCCGTCCAGATGGTCGTGCTCCCGCCCGGCCGGAACGAGCGGATCACGACGATCGGGCAGGCGGTCGTGCTGACCGTGGCCGTCGCGCTCAGCGGTTTCGTCGTCCTGCGCTTTCTCCGGACGGAACGGCGGCGCCCCTCACCCCTGACACCGGCCGGCCCCGAATGAGGACTTACGCGTCGGGCCCGTCGATGTATCGCGCGAGCCACGCCGGTACGCGCGGACGCGGATACGCGTCCAGGTCGTTCTGATAATGCTCGGGCGCCAGCAATTGGTCGTGCGGGAAAGGGCCGTCGCCGTAGTCGTAGTTCACGGTCGTCTCGCCGCGGTTGGTGACGGTCAGCAGCAGCCGCCACCACGGCCCGGCCGACATTCCCGCCGCGACATGCCGCTGTTCGCGGACGAGCGCGGCCACCGGTTCCGGAACCGGAACGACGACCGACCGATGGTAGGACGAGAACCGCAGGTGGGCGATTTCTGCGGACACCGTGAACGCGAATTCCGCCCACAGCCACTCCCATGCGGGCGGACCGAGCAGCGCCAGCTGCTGCACGATCGGCTCGATCAGCCGCGACGCCTCGGCGGCGAGCACTTCATCGGTCCCGGAGCCGTGGCCGGCGCCGGAACCGGAACCGGAACCGGAACCGGAACCGGAACCGACGATGGTGAACCCGCTGATGGCCGCTTCGCCGGACGATTCCGCCTGCTCAAGCCATTGCGCGAACTCGGCCATATAGGCGTCGGCGCCCGTTCCGCCCGGTGCGGCACCTTCCTGTGTGGCACGTTCCCGCGCGGTGAACTCGTCTTCGGCGTAATGCGGCGGAACCGAGGACGACACCTCCTCGATGCGGCCGGAATCGCCCACGAGGAACACCGAACGTCCGACCGGCATCTCCAGAAAGGCCATGGGGTCGCTCTCGTCGACCTCCACCGGCGCGTACACGCTCCACCCGCCCGCAAAGCGATCCGCCGTCAGCCCGGCCGTGGGGTAGTCCAGCCCGCGCGACCGGATCCAGTCGACCACCAAGGAAATCGCTTGCGCCGCGTCCATTCGCCTGGGCCTCCCGCACGTCGTCGGGGGCACCCTACGTGGCGTGCCGGACACGCGGAAGTGTCACGGCGGTCCGGAGCGGCGAATCTCACAACGCGCCGACCTTCCCCGCACACCCCCGGGCGACCACCCTGAACCGATGGAGGTCAGCTTCGCCGAGGATCACATCTGCTTCCTGCGCTACGACTTTCGCGGCGCGACCGTCCACCCTTTCGGAATGGTCACGCCCGCCCAGATCCGCGATGCCGACTGGAAGGCCATCAGGCCCGAAATACGAACCATCAGCGGCGAGACGCTGTTCATCCCCAAACGGCAGCAGACCGACCTCGAACAGTTCTGCCATCGCCACGGGATCGTCCGGAAAACCCGCCCCGATACCTGGAGCGACCTCCTGGAACCCTTCCTGGACACCCGTTTCGACCCCGAAGATGAACGCGCGACCGTTCTCCGCTTGGGCGAAGCCGGATTCTCTCCGGAAGAAGTCGCCCGCATCCGGGAACGCCTCACCCCGCTCATGCACGCCTACAACTTCGACGCCATGGTCTGGGAATGGGCCGACCTCAGCCTTTTCGACCTACTCAACGCAGCCAATGCCCCCATCGTCCCGCCCGGCCTGCAAAATGCCCTCGGCGACCCGAAAACGTTCTACAACTGGGCAATGAAGATAGCCGAACGACACCGCTGACCCGGACAGCCACCGGCGGCTCCCGCCCCTGGTCCTATGATCAGCAGGTATGGCGCTCCGACTGGTTCAGGTGAACATCAAGGCTCAGGACGACGCGGCCCTCGGCCGGTTCTGGGCGGACGCGCTCGGCTGGGGCATGTCCAGCGAGGCGCCGGGCGTGACCAACCTCGAACCCGCCGGCTTCAGCTGGCCGGATCCCGCCGCCTTCTACATCGATTTCGTCGCCGTCCCGAACCCGGAGACCGTGCGGTACCGCGCGCACCTCGACCTCGCCACCACCTCCGAGGCCCACCAGGCTGAGCTGGTCACGCGCCTGAAGGAACTCGGCGCGACGCCCGCCGGCGAGGAGCGGGACGACGTCCCGTGGACGGAACTGGCCGACCCAGAAGGCAACATGTTCCGTGTGCTGGAACCCCGGGAGATCTACCGGGACACCGGGCCGATCGCCGCGGTCGTGGTCGACTGCGCCGACCCGCGGGCCATGGCCCGGTTCTGGGACGAGGCGCTGGACTGGACCCTCCACGAGGTGACCGACGATCACGCGCTGCTGCGTTCGGCCGCGGGCACCGGACCGTATCTGGAGTTCCGCCGCACGTCCGGCGAGCGGACCGGGTGGCACCGCACCCATCTCGACCTGCTGCCGCAGCCCTTCGACGGCAAGGAGGCGGAGGTGACCCGGCTCCGGTCACTGGGCGCCGCGCTCGCCGACGTCGGCCAGGGCGACGTTCCGTGGACGGTAATGGCCGATCCGGAGGGCAACGAGTTCTGCGTCCTCGGCCGAGCCTGACGGCGAAGCCCGCCATTCCGGCCCGCATTCCCCGCATTCCCGGCGCCCCTCGCGCGATCAGTCGCCGAAGTACGCCTTTGCGACGGCGTAGGTGTCCTCGTAGAGGTGATAGCGCGTGATCCGCCCGTTCTGGACCGTGGTGTGCAAGGCGAACGCGGTGTCGATTTCCCGGCCGGTCTTCTTGACCTCGGAGACCATGCGTCCGAGGAGGATCACGTCGTCGCCCTCGGCGACGATCTGACGCAGCTCGAATTCCTTGCCCCGCACATGGGTGCCCAGCAGCTCGAAGAATGCCCGCATGCCGTCCGCCGAGCCGACCTCCGGCACCCACGGAATGCCCGGCGGATGCGGGATCGAGAACGACACCGAGTCGGCGAACAGCGCCGCGGCCTCCGCGGGCCCGGCCTCGGTGAGCAGCGTGAGCATGCGTTGCACGGTCTGCGTCGGCGACTCTGCGGTCATGTGCGCCGATGCTACCGACGGGCGGGCTATTTCGCGTCGTGCGGGCGGGGGTGCAACGGCTGGTGGTGCTCGGTCAGGACGGTGAGCAGGCGCGTGAGTTCGTCCCGCTGGCCGGGCGTCAGGGGAGCGAGGAGCTCGCGCTGGGCCGCGGTGACCAGTGCGTCGAGGCGCTCCAGGCGGCGGTGCCCGGCCGGGGTGAGCGTGATGACGTTGCGGCGCCGGTCGGCGGGGTCGGGTGCGCGGCGGATAAAGCCGGCGTCGGCGAGCTCGTTGAGGACGGCGACCATGTCGCTGCGGTAGATGCCGGTGCGGCGGCTGAGTTCCGCCTGGCTGGCGGCGCCCGCCTCGGCCAGCGCGACCAGCGCGGCGAAGTGCCATTTGCGCGCGCCCTCGGCGGCCAGGCGCTCGCTGACGAGCCGGTCGGCGACGGCCGCGGCCCCGGCGATCAGGCGGCTGGGGATGGCGCGCAGCCGAGCCGGGGCCGGTTCGGGCGTCGAGCTCATGGGGATCTCCTCCACCTCTTGCGTTCGTGCGACTAACAGTCTACCTTCGTTAGTGGCACGAACGTTCGTGGCCCAAACGAATAGCTCCACAGCGAAGACCAGGAGACCACCATGACCAGCACTGAAACCCTCGTCCGCGAGCTCGCCGACCGCGCCGAACTCACCGACCTGGTCGCTCGCCACAGCCTGTGGATCGACGAGGGCCGCTACGGCGAGACGGACCGGCTCTTCACCGAGGACGTCGCCGTCACCTCCCCGCGCGGCGAGGCGCGCGGCATCGCGGCGCTCGTCGAACTCGTGCGGGCGGGCCACGACACATACGTCCGCACCCTGCACAGCAAGTCCAATCTCGTCATCGAGATCGACGGCGACACCGCCACGGTGCGGGCCCACGACATCGCGGTGTTCGTCATCGACGACAAGACCGAGGCCCTCGCGGCCGGCGTCCACCACTACAAGGCGCGCCGCACCGAGAACGGCTGGCGCTTCACCCACCTCATCGTCGCCCCAGTAGCCCTGACCGAACCCCTGGACCGAGCCCTGTAAACGAGACTGCCGCCTGCGGGCGGTTACAGTGCGGCCATGGCAGTACCGGACGTGATCCCGATCAAGCATGAACCCGAGTACCGCACCGACACGATCGGCAGGTACCGGGACGGGCAGTTCCTCGCCTCCGTGTCCGGTGCCTACCCCAAGGGCCACGAGCCCGGCGCGGACTGGCAGACCCAGATCCGCTGGTACGCCATCCTCCACACATTCGACGCCGGCGGCTTTCACAGCGGGTCGGAGATCTGGCTCGCGGGCACCAACAAGAAGGACCGCCGAGACGCGATAGAGCGCGCGGAGGCCAAGCTCCAGGAATGGCTGCACGACCTTCCAGAGCGCGCATACGGAGACGTCGCGGTGCGCCCCTTCCAGGTCGAGGTCGACGAGATCGTGTTCGGCCTGGTGGTCGAGAGGCGGCGGGGCCGCCGAAACTGGGCGGAGCTGTACCCGGAAGGACTCGGATTCGGCCCTCCCTGGGACGGCCTGTACGACACATGACCACCACCGCCGGGTAAGCGCCCCGGGAGCCCCGCACAGCCGTCACACATCGCGCCGCCAGGCGCGTATCGCGGGCATATCGAAAATCGCATACGCCTCGGCAACGGCCTCCCGTCTTCAGTGGAGGCATGGACCACAGCGCATCAGTGTCACCGCCACGCCCGGCGATCAAAGTGCGCGTTCTCGCGGCCGTCACCCGGCTCGTCGCGATCATGCTGGTGCCGATCGCCTTCTGCCGCGCACCGGGCCGGGCCCGCTTCCTGGCCTGCCAGTGGGCATTGAGCCTGCGCTTCCCCGCCGAGGATCTCCGCGGGCTGGCGCCGGAGACGCTGGCGGCGTTCACGCACGCGCGGGCCGAGGCGTTCTGGCGCGACGGGCAGCTGATCGGCCTGACCTCGGGATATCGCGACCCGGCGGAGCAGCGCCGGATCTTCCTGGCGGAGGTGCGGCGCACCGGCTCGGTGTCCGCGGCCCGGCGCCGGGTGCTGCCGCCGGAGGAGTCGGGCCATGTGCGGGGGCTCGCGCTCGACGTCCGGCCGACCGAGGGCGCGCGATGGCTCGAACGGCACGGCGGCCGGTACGGGCTCTACCGCGTCTACGACAACGAGTGGTGGCATTTCGAGTACCGCACGGTGGAGCCGGTCCGGCTGCCGCATCCGGACGCGGCGAGCTGGCTGTACGGGCACGGCGCCGAGTACGGGCAGCCCCAGACGTATGGCAACGAGACGTGGCCTGACGTAACGCGTCCCGACGCCGTAGACGCCCGCCCGTGGCTGTGCGAAGGCCGGGGGATACGGCCGTGAGCCGTGTCTCGGTCGCGCCTGAGCGACGTTCAGGCACTTTCCGGCCGCCGACGTTGCAGACGCTGCCCGTGGCGGTGACCGCGAACGTGGCCAGGGTCCGTACCCGGACCCAGAGCACGATCATGGCCGTGGTCAAGGCCGACGGTTACGGCCACGGCGCCGTCAGCGTCGCGAGGGCCGCCGTTGCCGCCGGTGCCGGCTGGCTCGGGACGACGAGCGTCGCGGAGGCTTCGGAGTTGCGCGCCGCCGGCCTGGCGGTGCCGATCCTCACGTGGCTGCACCCGTCCGGGATCGATGCCCAGGCGGCGGTGGCCGCCGAGGTCGATGTCGCCGTCGGATCGGTGGACGAGCTCGACGCACTGCTCGCGCAGACCGCGCCGACGGTGCGGGTCCATCTCCACATGGACACGGGCATGGCCCGTGGCGGGTGCCCCCGCGCGGCCTGGGACGACCTGATCGGCCTGGCTCAGCGCGGCCAGCGGGCTCGGAGGATCCACGTCGTGGGCGTGATGGGGCATCTCGCACTGTCCGACCAGGCCGATCCGGTGGCGAACGCGGGGGCGGTCGCCGGTATGCGGGAGGCACGGCGGGCGGTCCGGGCGGCGGGGCTCGGCTCGCCGCCGGCCCATCTCGCGGCCACGTCGGGGGCGCTGACCGATCCGGCGACCCATTTCGGCATGGTCCGCGTCGGGGCCGGGCTGGTCGGCATCGATCCTTCCGGGACGGTGGAGATGCACGGCGCGTCCCGTCTGACGGCACCGATCGTCCACACGTCGGAGGTCCCGGCGGGAACGCCGGTCGGCTACGCCGGTGCCTACGTCACCGATCGGGCCACCCATCTGAGCGTCCTGCCCATCGGATACGCGGACGGGATCCCGCGCGAGTGCTCGCCCCAGGCCGGTGTCGAGATCGGCGGGCGCCGGTTCCCGCTCGCCGGACGCGTCTCGATGGACCAGATCGTGATCGACACCGGAGCCGTGGCCTTCCCGCCCGGCACGTCCGCGACCGTGTTCGGCCCGGACGGCGGCGCGACCCCGACCATCGGGGACTGGGCGCGCTGGGCCGGGACCATTCCGCACACCATCGTCACCGGCATCGGGCCGCGCGTGAAACGGAGCACCACATGAAGAGGAGGGCTGCATGACGCGGCGAATCGCGGTGATCGGCGGCGGGCAGAACGCCGAGCACGACGTCTCGCTCGCCACCGCCGCGGCGGTGGCGAAGGCGCTGTGCTCCGGCGGGTTCGACGTCGACGAGCTGACCATCGACCGCGACGGCACATGGCGGCACGGAACCGACGCGCTCGGCACAGGGACCATCCCTTCCCTGGCGGCGGCACTGCGCGTCATCGAACGCGCCGACGTCGTCTTCCCCGCGGTCCACGGCCCGTCCGGCGAGGACGGCACCCTCGCGGCGCTGTGCGCCCTGGCGCACACGCCGATGGCCGGCTCGGACCTGCGCGCCGGCGCGCTCGCCATGGACAAGTGGACGACCAAGCTCGTGGCGGAGGACGCCGGCATCCGCACCGCCCCCGGCCGCCTGGTCACGGCGGCGGAGATCGCCGGCGTCGAGTTCGAGACCGGCGTCGTGGTGAAACCGGCCTCGGCGGGGTCGAGTTTCGGCGTCGCCCTGGCACGCGACGCCGCCCAGCTGCGGGAGGCGCTGCGCCGCGCGGCGCGG
Source organism: Actinomadura sp. 3N508 (assembly GCF_044326375.1). NCBI lineage: Bacteria > Bacillati > Actinomycetota > Actinomycetes > Streptosporangiales > Thermomonosporaceae > Actinomadura > Actinomadura sp. 3N508. Next base: position 552,363 of record NZ_JBIRAX010000001.1, on the reverse strand, counting down.
TTCGACGACCGGATCCTGATCGAGGACGTCGTCGCGGGCCGCGAGATCGACGTGGCCGTCCTGCGCGAGGCCGGCGGCCGCCGATGGGCGGCTCCGCCGCTGGAGATCCACACCGACGGGCTGTTCGACACCCGGTCGAAGTACGACGGTTCGGCCCGGTTCAGCGTCCCCGCGGACATCGACGCCGCAGACCGCGCGGCCCTGACCGGGGCGGCGCTGCGGATGTTCGACGCGCTCGGCTGCGCCGGCGTCGCCCGCATCGACTTCTTCCTCACCCGCCACGGGCCCGTCCTCAACGAGGTCAACACCATGCCGGGAATGACGGCCGAGTCCCAGGTGCCCAGAATGTTCGCCGCGGCCGGGCTGCCCTACGAGCAGCTGGTCGCACGGCTCGTCGACGCCGCCACCGTGCCGGGAAGGACCGGAGCCGCGGAGCCGCGGGGCGCGTCCCTTCCCATACATCGGCGATAGGTCACGTTGCATACCCTGCAGAAATGCGTGTGCTGATCGTGGAGGACGAGCCCTACCTGGCCGAAGCCGTCCGTGACGGGCTGCGGCTGGAGGCGATCGCCGCCGACATCGCCGGCGACGGCGACACGGCGCTGGAACTGCTCGCCGTCAACTCCTACGACCTGGCGGTGCTGGACCGCGACATCCCCGGCCCGTCCGGCGACGAGATCGCCCGCCGGATCGTGGCCTCCGGCACCGGCATGCCGATCCTGATGCTCACCGCCGCCGACCGGATCGACGACAAGGCGTCAGGGTTCGAGCTCGGTGCGGACGACTACCTCACCAAGCCGTTCGAGCTCCGCGAGCTGGTGCTGCGGCTGCGGGCGCTGGACCGGCGGCGCGCGCACGCCCGTCCACCCATCCTGGAGATCGCGGGCCTGCGGCTGGACCCGTTCCGCCGGGAGGTCTACCGGGACGGACGGTACGTCGCGCTGACCCGCAAGCAGTTCGCCGTGCTCGAAGTCCTGATCACCGCCCAGGGCGGCGTGGTCAGCGCCGAAGAACTCCTGGAGCGGGCCTGGGACGCCAACGCCGACCCCTTCACCAACGCCGTCCGCATCACCGTGTCGGCCCTGCGCAAGCGCCTCGGCGAACCCTGGCTGATCGCCACGGTCCCCGGCGTCGGCTACCGCATCGACACCGACCCCGCTGCCAGCGGCAACCCGGGTGGCGCCGATGACTAGGCGCCCGGGGCTCAGCACCCGGCTGAAGCTCACCCTCAGCTACGCCGGCTTCCTCATGGTGGCCGGGGCGCTGCTGCTGGCCGTGGTCTGGGTGTTCCTGCTCCGCTACGTCCCCGACGGCACGATCGTGAACGGGCCCAGGGGCGGCGGGGGCGGCTGGCCCCTGGAGCCGCAGCCGTTCGTGCCCAACCGCTCCGACCTGCAGCGCGCCTTCGTGCCCCGCGCGGCGCAGGCAATGGGCTTCCTCCTGGTGTTCGGCCTGATCGGAGGCTGGATTCTCGCCGGCCGGATGCTCGCGCCCCTCACCCAGATCACCGACGCGGCACGGCGGGCCGCCACCGGATCCCTCTCCCACCGGATCGCCATGAAGGGCCCGAACGACGAATTCCGCGAACTCGCCGATGTGTTCGACACCATGCTCGGGCAACTCGAGGCCCACATCACCGAGCAGCAGCGCTTCGCCGCCAACGCCTCCCACGAACTGCGCACCCCGCTGGCCATCTCCCAGACGATCCTGGACGTCGCCCGCACCGACCCCACCCGCGACCGGGCCGAGCTCATCGAGCGCCTCTACACCGTCAACAGCCGGGCGATCCACCTCACCGAGGCGCTCCTGCTGCTCAGCCGCAGCGACCGCCACAACTTCACCCGCGAGCCCGTCGACCTGTCCCTGCTGGCCGAACAGGCCGCCGAGACGCTGCTCCCCTTCGCCGAACAACGCGAGATCACCCTCACCGTCACCGGCCACCCGGCCCAGACCCTGGGCTCCGCCGAGCTTCTGCTGCGGATGGTGACGAACCTCGTCCAGAACGCCATCGTCCACAACCTGCCCATTGGCGGCACCGTCACCGTCCACACCGCCTCGCTGCAGCACACCAGCGTCCTTCAGGTCGAGAACACCGGCCACACGCTCCCGCCCGAGCTGGTACCGACCCTTACCGAGCCCTTCCAACGCGGCACCCAGCGCACCCGCACCGACCAGCACGCGGGCGTCGGCCTGGGACTGGCCCTGGTGAACAGCATCGTCCGAGCCCACCAAGGAACCCTGGACCTGACCCCCCGCCCCACCGGCGGCCTAATAGTCACCATCCACCTCCCCACCCAGCCCCTGCGCGGGTGAACGGAGCCACGGTCACCTCGGCATCGCCGTATTGAATTCTCAGAGAAACGCGGAATTCTCTGCATGAATATCGTGATGACCTTGGCCTGGAAGGCCGAATGCGGCTGCGGCGACCACAAAACGCCGGACGCCGTGCTTCCGTACCGGGTCAGGGGGTGGGGGTGAGTGCCATGACCACGGCTTTCGGCTCGGTGAAGAACTCCCGGCTGAAGGTGCCGCCTTCGCGGCCGATGCCTGAGTCGCCGACGCCGCCGAACGGAGCGCGCAGGTCGCGGACGAAGAAGCAGTTCGTCCAGACCGTGCCGGCTTTCAGCGCCGCCGAGACACGGTGCGCGCGGGACAGGTTCTCGGTGAAGACCATGGCGTTCAGGCCGTACGGGGTGTCGTTGGCCCTGGCCACGGCCTCGCTCTCGGTGTCGAAGGGCGTGACCACGGCGACCGGGCCGAAGATCTCCTCCCGGCACACGCGGGCGGTGGGCGGCGCGTCGAGGACGACCGTGGGCCGGACGAACAGTCCTTCCGGGCCCGCGCCGCCGGTGACGATCTTCCCGCCATCGGCGGGGACCGTGTCGAGGTAGGCCGTCACCTTCGCGTGGTGCTCGGCGGAGGACAGCGGGCCGAGCTGGGTGCCGGGGTCCTTCGGGTCGCCGGGGCGGAGTGCTTCGGCGGCGGTGATGAAACGTTCCAGGAACTCGTCGTAGACCTCACGCTGGACGAAGAGACGGCTGCCCGCCAGGCAGACCTGCCCCGCGTTGCTGAAGATCGCCTTGATGGACCAGGAGACGGCGGCGTCCAGGTCGGCGTCGGCGAACACCAGGTTGGCGCCCTTGCCGCCCAGCTCGAAGCTGACCGGGGTGAGGTTCGCGGCCGCCGCGGCGGCGATGGCGCGGCCGGTGCCCGACTCGCCGGTGAAGGTGATCCGGTCGACGCGCGGGTCGCGGGTCAGCGCCTCCCCGGCGGAACCGGGACCGTAGCCGTGGACGACGTTCAGCACGCCCGGCGGCATCCCGGCCTCCAGCGCGAGCCGGGCCAGGAGGGACGCCGAGGCGGGGGTCTGCTCGGCGGGCTTCAGCACCACCGTGTTCCCCCACGCCAGTGCCGGGGCGACCTTCCAGGTCTCCAGCATCAGGGGGAAGTTCCACGGCGCGATGGCCGCGACGACCCCGGCGGGCTCGTACCGGGTGTAGGCGTGGTGGCCGCCGTCCATGGGCAGCGCCTCGGCCGGCGACAGCCGCGCGTGGTCGGCGAAGAAGCGGAAGTTGTACGCCGACCGCGGGACGTCCTTGCCGCGTGTGTCGGCGATGGGCTTGCCCATGTCGGTGGTGTCGGCGAGGGCCAGCTCGTCCAGGTTGGCCTCGATCAGGTCGGCGAGGCGGTGCAGGATCTCGCCGCGTTCCGTGTGCCCCATGCGCGGCCAGGGGCCCTCGTCGAAGGCGCGGCGGGCGGCGGCGACCGCGAGCCCCGCCTCCTCCTCGCCGCCGAGCGCGACCTCGGCCCAGGGCCGCTGGGTGAACGGGTCGACCGTGGAGAACCGGGCGCCGTCACGGGACCCGGTGTCCTGTCCGTCGATGAAGTGGGGGATCAGGTCCATGGCTGCTCCTCGATGCGTTCCTGGATGGTCACGTCTCCGGCGGCCCAGTGGGCGGCGGGCACCTCGCGGAGGATGACGCGGACGGCGGCCCGCGGCGCGCCGAGAGCCGTCTCGGCCGCGTCGGTCAGGCGGGTGATCAGTGTGCGGAGCTGCTCCGGCGTCCGGCCCTCGACGAGGGTCACCTCGATCAGGGGCATCAGCGGCCTCCCGATGCGGCGTCCGGCACCGGGGCGGCCCCGGCGAGCGCGGCGGCCGCGTCGCCGACGCCGACGACCTCGGCGAACACGGTGTTCATCAGGCGCAGGCTGGCGGTGTGCATGTCCTCGACGTATCCGGCGACCGCCTCCCGCGCGACGATCGCGCGCAGGTCGCGGAAGAAGGCCGCGCGGACGGTGGACTCGACGCAGAAGTCGGTGCGCACGCCGCCCACCACGAGCGTCCGGGCGCCGAGGTCGCGCAGCAGGTCGTCCAGGCCGGTGCCGTGGAAGGCGTCGAAGCGGCGCTTGACGATCTCGTGGTCGCCGGGACGGCGGTCGAGGCCGGCGAGCAGGTCGGCGCCCCACGTCCCGTGCCGGAGACCCTGCGTGCGCAGGAAGGGGCTCCGCTCGCCGAGCAGCCCGACGTCGGCGTCCGCGTCCCACTCCATCCGCACCCAGATGACGGGACGCCCGGCGGAGCGCGCGGCGGCGGCGAGGGCGTTGACGTGCGCGACGAGGTCGTCCAGGCCGGAGACGCGGAGCCCGGCCCGCGCGAACACGCCGTCGGGGTGGCAGTAGTCGTTCTGCAGGTCGATCAGGAGCAGGGCCGTCCGCGGGGACTCCGGGGCGCTCATCCGTCGTCCCCACGGCCGGCGGTCAGGGCGGCGTGCGCCGCGATGGCCGCGTCCAGGCGGCCGGGGTCGTCGCCCGCGATGGCCTCGACCAGTTCCCGGTGGACGGCGGGCCCGTCCGGGCTGAGGGCGGCGGGCTCGTCGCGGGTGACGCCGCGCAGCCGGTTCTCCACGAACTCCAGGAGCGAGACGTAGGTGTGGCGGAGGATCCAGTTCGGGGTGATCTCGGCGATGCGGCGGTGCAGGGCCCAGTTGGCGGCGAGGTAGCCGACGCCGTCCCTGGAGTCGTCCGTCACGGCGGCGGCCATCTCGCCGGCCAGCCGGCGCAGGTCGGCGACGTCGGCGTCGGTCCGGTGCCGCATGGCCTCCCGGGCGAGCAGCGGCTCCAGCGCGTCCCGCATGACCAGGCAGTCGGACACCGAGACCGAGTCGCCGCTCAGTTCGAGCATCTTGCGGCCGAGCCGGACCAGCGGCGGCGGGGACGCGACGAAGATCCCGCCCTTCACCCCGGGGCGGACCGACACGGTGCCGCGCGCGGTCAGCAGCCGGACGGCCTCGTTGAGCGTCGCCGCGGCCACGTCGAACTCGCGGCGCAGACTGTCCCTGGTCCCGAGGTGGTGGCCGGTGGGGAGGACGTCCTCGGCGATGCGCGCCTCGATGCGCTTGGCGACGCTCTCCGCCAGGGAGAGCCGAGGCAGCTCGGTCGCCGCCTTGTCGGTGCTCATGGTGTCGGTCCTTCGGCTGGTGTGGGGAATGGGGGGAGCTGTCCGGCGCGTCCGCCGGGATCCGCGCGGGCGGCGGGGACGGCGCGGCCGGTAGGGACGCCGAGCAGCCGCGCGGCGTTGCCGCCCAGGATGTCGGCCTGCCGCTCGGCGTCGACGCCGAGCGCGCGCACGGTCCGCATCGGGTCCTGGTCGACGAGGTCGAACGGGGTGTCGGTGCCGAGCAGGACGTGCCCGGACGTCATGTCCTCGACCAGCCGGCCGAGGACCCGGGTGTCGAACACCGCCGTGTCGTACAGCAGCCGGCGAAGGTAGTCGCTCGGCGTGCGGCGCGACACCCGCGCGACCGGCTTGCGGCGCCAGCCGAGGTCCAGCCGCCCGCCGACGGCGGGGACGCAGCCGCCGCCGTGCGCCAGGCAGAGGACGAGGTCGTGCCGGTCGAGGACGCCCCCGAAGATGAGCCGGGACGTCGCGAGCGCGGTCTCGGTCGGGTAGCCGAGCAGCTGCACCAGGTGGTAGTCGGCGAGCCGGTCGCGGGCGGACACCCGGCTCGGGTGCAGCAGCGTGAAGCAGCGCCGCGCGTCGAGGGCCTGCCACAGCTCCTCGTTGGCGGGGTGGTCGAGTTCCCGTCCGCTGCCGAAGGTGCCCATGGTGGCGCCCACCATGCCGAGCCCGTCCAGGCAGCGGGCGAGCTCCTCGGCCGCGCCCGGATGCCCGACCGGCACCGTCGCCAGGGCGGACAGGCGGCCACCCGAGCCGGCGACGAACTCCGCGAGCGCGTCGTTGGCGAGGCGGGTGACCTCCAGCACGAGCCGGTCGTCGTCGGACTCGGAGGCGAACACGAACGGCGGCGCGGCGACGACCTGGTGGTCCACCCCCATCGCGGTCAGGGACGCGAGGCGGCGCTCCATGTCGTGCTGCTCGGGCGCGAGCGGGATGGGCGACCTGGGCGCGAGCCCGCAGACGGCCGGGTCGAGGTGCAGCACCCGTTCCGCGCTCCTGGAAAGGTCGGCCAGGCCCCTGCGCTCCAGCTCGCGCAGGAACGGCATCGGCATGGCGTGGGTGTGGACGTCGATGACCGGCGTCGCCGGACGCGGCCCGGAGGCGGCCCGCCCGGAGGCCGCCTGGCCGGGCATCGCCTCGCCGGGCGCGTCGTCGCTGGACATGTCGTCGTGGGACACGGTGCTACTCACCGCGCTCCGCCATGTAGGCGCCGTACCGGTCTCCCAGCAGCGACCTGATCAGCGCGGTCGCGGCCTCGGACGTGCCCGCCTTCTCGCCCGTCCCGTGGATCAGGCGGGCGAGCTGGGAGAGCAGGTAGGGGTGCAGGCCCAGGTCGAACAGCGCCCGGAAGTCGCGGTTCGAGATCGCGGTGCGCTCCTCGGCGGTGAGCGGATAGGCGTCGAGCACCTCCCGCTCGGACGTCTCGAACCGGGCGCGCAGGTCGCGGTCCCATTTCAGGTCCTGCACCAGGTCGTTGGTCCGCAGCAGCGGATCGAAGTGGTCGAGTGCCATCTCAAGGTCGTCCGTTCGTCTCGTGGGCGGGGGCACGGACAGGTCCCAGCGGACGGCGCCGACGCCGCAGCGCCACTGGTCGACGGCGGCGTATCCCAGCGACCGGCACGGGCGCGGACCGATCGCGCCCATCACGACCACCCAGGACAGCAGCTCCGCGGTGCCGCCGGAGCCGGCCTCCTCCATGCGCTCGAACGTCGCCTCGGCGAGGATCCGGTCGTGGTCGCCCTCGGCCAGCAGGTCGAGCCACCAGCGGTCGAACTTCTCGTCGATCTCCAGGTAGCGCGGCCCGCCCGGCTCGTGGGACAGCCCGCCGGAACCGAGCAGCCCGACCCGCAGCCCGTCGGGCAGCCGGGTGCGGATGGCCTCGCCGAGGGCCTGCCCGAGCGCGTAGCAGGCGCGCTCGTCCGGCACGGGCGGCACCGTGCAGTTCTGCAGGACGGGCACGACCGCCACGCCCGTCGAGACCAGATCGGCCATGGTGACAGGGACCGAGAGGTTGTCGTCGTAGCGCAGGTTCTCGCGGACCGCGCGCATGAGCGGGCCCGAGTCCTTGACGCTCTGGAAGAGGGCGTCGGCCACGTCCGGACGGCCGGGCACCTCGTAGTCGGGGACGCGCAGCCAGGGCTTGAACCACTCGTCCGGGCCCGAATGCCGGTCGGCCAGGCCGAAGGTGAAGTCCGCGTAGTCGCTGACGGGCGCGTTCGCGACGTGGTCGTTCCCGATGATCAGCAGTACGTCGGTGCGGGACTCGACGACCGCGTCGTGGATCTCGGCGTACGCCGCGAGCACCGTGTTCCGGTCGGCCTCGGGCGCCTTGTCGAACCAGCCGGTGAGGCCGGGAGTGTGGCTCGCGGCCAGGGCGACGCTGATCTCAGCCATTGTTCCTCCGTCCTGGATGAGGGTAGGCCGACGGGCTCCGCCGCAGGCGCGATTCGATGGCGTAGGCGGCGTGCTCGGCGGCGGCCGCGTGGATGCGGCGGCCCTGGTCGGCGCCGGCGGCGGCCGGGTCGCCGAGGTAGCCGTCCGGGGTGACGCGCCGGGCGTGCTCGTGGCCCTTGCGCCAGATGGCCAGTTCGTGCTGACCGGTACCGCTGGGCTCCAGCCCTGCGCGCACCTCCTCCCGGACGAGTTCCGGGTGGAGGTGCATCATCAGGGACGTCTCCCATCGTCCGGCGTGGACGTCGGGCGGGCCGTCGGGCGGGGGCTCGTCCGGTCCGCAGAGGGTCAGGTACGGGTCGTCCAGGTCGAGGCCGATGCGGCGGGCCAGCGCCGGTTCCGTCACGAAGCTCGCGTCCGCGTCCGTGCGTTCGCAGGCCGCCCGGATTCCCTCGTGGATCGTGCGGTTGTGGAGCGCGTCGCCGTGGCCGGAGAAGCAGAACACGTGGCGGAAGCCGTCCCGCGCCATACCGGCGAGCAGGTCGACCATGACCTCGCGCATCAGCTCGGGCCGGACGTTGTAGGACGCGGGGAACGCCCCGGAGACGACGTTGATGCCCCAGTAGTACGGCGGGGCGATCAGCGCGTCCACGCCGCGCTCGGCCAGCAGCCCCTGGACGGTCCGCAACCGGGCGACCGGGATGTAGACGTCCGTCCCGCCCGGCAGATGCGGGCCGTGCTGCTCGATCACGCCGAACGCCCAGAGCAGCACCGCCCCCGACCGGGCGGCCCGATCGACCTCGTGCCAGGTCAGCTCCGCGAGCGTGCCCGCGAACACGTTCCCGCCCGCGCCGTCGCCGGTCATGCCCCGGCCTCCGCGGGGGAGGAGTGATAGGTCTTGGCCCGCTGGACGAGCGAGTAGATGTGCGCGCGCAGCTCCGCGAACCGGGGATCGGAGCGCGTTGCGAGCTGCTCGCGTTCCGCGGGCAGGTCGATCGCCGTGTCCTCCATGATCACCGTCGGGGCGGCGGAGAGGACCAGGACGCGCTGGCCCAGGTACACCGCCTCCTCGATGTCGTGGGTGACGAACAGCACCGTCATGCCGAGCCGCCGCCACAGCTCGCGGGTCAGGTCCTCCAGCTCCGCGCGGGTCTGGGCGTCCACGGCGGCGAACGGCTCGTCCATGAGCAGCACCGCCGGCTCGTAGGCGACGGCGCGGGCGATCGCCACCCGCTGCTGCATCCCGCCGGAGAGCTGCCAGGGGTAGGCGGCGGGCACGTCGGCCAGCCCGACCGACTCCAGCGCCTCGGCGACCAGCTCGGCGCGCCGCCGCTTCGGCACCTTCTTCTGCTTCAGCGGCAGCTCGATGTTCTGCGCGACGGTCATCCAGGGGAACAGGCTCCGCCCGTACTCCTGGAAGACCACCGCCATGTCCTCCGGCGGCCGCAGCACCGGACGGTCCCCGAGCACCACCTCGCCGCCGCTCGGGGCGAGCAGCCCCGCGATGCACTTCAGCAGGGTGGTCTTCCCGGCGCCCGACGGCCCGACGATGCACGCCAGCTCGCCCGCGGCGATCCCGAAGGTGAGGTCGCGCACCGCCTCCACCGTCCGGTCGGCGGACTGGTAGGTCTTGCGCAGCCCGCGCACGTCGAGCAGGACCGGGCCGCTCCCGGTGCCCACGTCGGTGGAGGACGCGATGTCCGTGCCGTTCATGACTCTCCTTTCTGGGCCTGGCGCCATCCCCGATGCCAGCGGAGCGCGCGCGCCTCGAACCGGCCGAACAGCAGCGACAGCAGGAACCCGAGCAGACCGAGCAGCAGGATCCCGCTCCACATCTCCGGGACGGCGAACTCGCGCTGGAACTGGACGATCGTGTACCCCAGCCCGCTGGAGCTCGCGAACATCTCGCTGATCACCATGAGGATGATCGAGATCGACAGCGCCTGCCGCATGCCGGTGACGATCTGCGGGGCGGCGGCCGGCAGCACGAGCCGGCGCAGCCGGGCGGCGCCGGTCAGCCCGTACGAGCGGGCGGTGTCGGCGAGGACCTCGTCGATCGCGCGGACGCCCTCGGCGGTGTTCAGCAGCACCGGCCACGTCGAGCCGACGACGATGACGGTGATCTTCATGGTGTCGCCGATGCCGGCGAACAGCATCAGCACCGGGATCAGCACCGGCGGCGGGATCGCGCGGAGGAACTCCAGCACCGGCTCGGCCAGCAGCCGGACGCGGCGGCTGGACCCGAGCAGCACGCCGACGGACACGCCCACCGCCACCGCCCCCGCGTACCCGGCCAGCAGCCGGACGACGCTCGGCAGGACGTCGTCGGCGATGCGGCCGGAGAACCACGTCTCGCCGAACGAGTCCAGGATGGTGCGGAGCGGCGGGAAGTAGAAGCTGGTGCTCTGATCGGACAGTACCCACCAGAGGCCCATCAGCACCGCCGGCAGGCCGAGCAGGTAGGCGAGGCGCACGGCGGCGCGCGAGACCGTCCTCATGCCGGCGCCTCCGTCCGGACGGAGGAGTGCCAGGCGAGCACGCGCCGCTCCAGCGCGCGGGTCAGCAGGTTCACGCCGACCCCGAGCGCGCCGGTGACGAGGATCAGCGCGTACATCTCCGCGACGGCGTTGCTCGCCTGGGCCACCGCGATCGCGCTGCCCAGCCCCGGCGCCCCGATGATCAGCTCGCCGGCGACGGCCAGGATCAGCGCCACCGAGGCCGCGAGCCGGACGCCCGTCAGCAGGTACGGCAGCGCGGTCGGCCAGATCAGGTGCCGCAGCCGGGCCCACCGCGAGAACCGGTAGCTGGCCGCGGTGTCGCGCGCGACCGGGTCGATGTCCTGCACGCCGTGGATCGCCTGGAGCAGGACGGGCCACCCGGCCGCGTACACGACGAGCAGCAGCGTGGACCCGAGCCGCGTGCCGTAGAGCAGCACGGCGAGCGGGACGAGCGCGACCGACGGGATCGGCCGCAGGAACTCGATGGTCGAGGCGGTGGCCGCGCGGAGGAACGGGACGCTGCCGATCAGCAGCCCCAGGCTCAGCCCCGCCGCGACCGCGATGGCCAGCCCGATGCCCCAGCCGCGGAGCGTGTCGAGCAGCGCCCTCCAGAACTCGGCGCCGCCGGCCTCGTCGGCCAGCGCCCCCACGATGGCGCTGAAGGGGGGCAGGTCGTCGGACGAGACGGCGCCCGTCCGCGGCAGCACCTCCAGCAGCGCGACGAAGACGCCCGCCCCGGCGAGGCCGAGTACCGGTCCGTCGAGACGACGGCTCATCGTGCGACCAGGTCGTCCAGCGGGCCGGTGTCCTCGATCAGCCCGGTCTCGACGGTCAGCTTGGCGAGCGGGGCGATCTCGGCCTTCCCGGCCTCCGGGTTCCAGCCCGGCAGGGTCACCTTGCCGCTGAGGCCCTTGTCCAGCTTCAGGTAGCCGTCCAGCGCCGCGCGTGCCTCGTCGGGGTGCTGCTCGGCGTAGGCCATGGACTCCTTCAGCGCGGCGGTGAAACGCTTGACGACGTCGGGGTTCTCGGCCGCGAACTGCTTGGAGGTGAACCACCCGGCGAACGGCAGGCCCGCGCCCATGCCGGCGTAGCTGACCGGCAGCGGCTTCGCGCCCTGCCCCTTCACGACCGTGATGAACGGCTCGCTGAGCATCGCGGCGTCCACCTGCCCGGACTTCAGCGCGGCCGGCATGTTGGGGATCGGCACCTCGACCAGCTTGACGTCGCCGGGCTGGAGCCCGTTCTTCCGGAGGCTGGACGCCACCGCGACCTCGTTGATGCCCTTGAGCGTGTTGACCGCGACCTTCTTGCCCTTGAGGTCGGCCACCTTCGTGATCGAGGCGTCGCGGGTCATCAGCTGCCCGGAACCGTCGTTCATCTCGTCCTTGGACGCGCGGGCCCCGACGGACACCATCGTCACCGGGACGCCCTTCTGCTTGGCGACGAGCAGGCTGACGATGTTGGAGTAGCCGAACTGGAAGTCGCCGCTCACCACCGCCGGGACGATCGCGGCGCCGCCCTGCGCGTTCTGCGTGGTGACCGTCAGCCGGTGCTTGGCGAATATGCCCTTGGCGACGCCGAGCTTCACCGGGGCGATGTCGATGATGGGGATGACGCCGAGCTTCACCTCCGCCGTGCCGGACGCGGAGACCTTTCCGCCGTCGCCGGAGCCGCAGCCGGTGAGGGACATGAGGGCCAGCGCCGCGGCGGCCGCGAGGGCGACGAACGGGGCCGGACGCCTGGGGTGGTGAGGAGAGGGCATGTCGGTACTCCTGGGGGAGGCGCGCGAGGCGCGTTCGTCAATGGGTTCCGGTGAGGGACAGGACGCCGAGTGATGCGAAGTCCACGGACACGGTGCCGCCGGGACGCAGCGGGACCGCGTCGGTGAGCCCGCCGGTCAGCACGACCCAGCCCGGCTCTATGGCCATCCCGCGTCCGGCCAGCACGTTCGCGGCGAACGCGAGCGCGTTGGCCGGGTGGCCCAGCACGGCCGCGCCGGTCGCCTTGTCGACGGTGTTCCCGTCGACGTCCAGCCGGCAGGGCTCCGCCGCCAGGTCCAGCCCGCCGGGTGGGACGGCCTGGCCGGAGACGACGAACCGGGACGAGGAGGCGTTGTCCGCGACCACGTCCGGGAGGGTGAAGTCGAAGTCGCGGTAACGGCTGTCGATGACCTCGAACCCGGCGTGCACGCTCCCGACAGCGCTCATCGCCCGCTCCGCCGTCACGCCGGGCCCGCTCAGCCGCGCGCCCATGACGAAGACGATCTCGGGCTCGACGCGCGGATGGATGAGCCCGCCCACGGACACCGGCTCGCCCGGCCGCAGCGTCATCGCGTCGGTGAGCCAGCCGGTCAGCGGATCGTCGACGCCCATGCGCCGCTGCTTGGCGCGCGAGGTCAGGCCGAGCTTCACACCGACGACCGACTGCCCGTCCCGCACCTTGCGGTCCAGCAGGGCGTCCTGGATCCGGTAGGCGGTGCCGAGGTCGAGCTCCGGCCACCCTTCGGTGATCCTGCCACCGTCCTCACGACCACGCTCACGGCGCAGCAACTCGCCGACGGCGGCGTCGATCGTCCACTCAGTCATGACCTGACCCTCCAGTTCGTACGGACCCGGCCTGGTGACGCACCAACCTAAAGGACCTATTGGATGTATTCAATAGATCGATACCATCTTTTTCCGCCAGCCATGGAAGGCGGGCGGGCTCCGAAGGGGGTCCGATGCGCAGGGGACGCCACGGACCACGTGCGCCCCAAACCCACCCCGGCCAGGCCGCTGCGCACGGGGGGAGGAGAGGAGAGCGCAGGATCTGGACGTGGCCGCAGGGTGCCCTGGGACGCGTCACCGGCGTCATCAGCTGCTCAGGTCCTGGGGCGCCGGGATGGCTGTTTCACAGTGAGCCCACGAAGGGCGCCAGTGCGGCGCTCAGTTGCATCGACCCGCACATGTAGAAAAACCCGTCCGGCCTGTCTTTGCAGGTCGTAACGGGTTTCTGCTGGCGATTGGTGTGCGCCCCCTGCAGGATTCGAACCTGCGCACACGGCTCCGGAGGCCGTTGCTCTATCCCCTGAGCTAAGGGGGCGTGCGCCCTTGGGCGGCGCGGTAGAAGATTACCAGGGTTGGCGGGGTGACGCGCACGTGGACGTTCGCCGTGCGTCACGGGGGTGGAGTGGGCTAACTTCGACGCCGTGACCGAGCCACTGGGACGCGTGCTGGTCGTCGATGATGACGAGGTGATCCGCCAGCTCATCGCCGTGAACCTGCAACTGGAGGGGTTCGAGGTGTCGACCGCTGTGGACGGTCAGGACTGCCTGGAGAAGGTTGCTCAGGTGCGGCCGGACGTCATCACGCTGGACGTGATGATGCCCAGGCTGGACGGGTGGGTGACGGCGGTCCGGCTGCGGGAGAGCCCGGAGACCGCGCACATCCGGGTCGTGATGATCACGGCGCGGGCGCAGGAGCACGATGTGCGGCGGGGGAACGAGATCGGGGTCGACGCCTACGTGACCAAGCCGTTCGACCCGAATCAGCTGATCCAGACTGTGCGGAAGCTCGCCGCGGTGGCCGGATAGTCTCACCGGTGTGACTTCAGCCGATGTGAGCGGTGCTCTTGTGGGTGCGGTGCGGGACGCCGTGGCCGAGGGTGAGCTTGATGTGTCGGTGCCTGATGAGGTCGTTGTTTTCAGTAGGGGCGTTGGGGTTTATGAGAGTCCTGTGGCGTTGCGGCTTGGGGTCGATCCGTGGGTGATTGCGCGGCGAGTCGGGGGGTGTGTGACCAAGGGCGGGTTTGTGCGGGTTGTGCTGTCGGTGGATCAGGTGGTGGACGGGGCTCGTAAGGGCTTTCGGGGCGCTCGGGTTCCGGGGGCGTGGGGTGAGTGGCCTCGGACGTTTGAAAATCCTGGGTTTTCGGTGCGGTATGGCTACGCGCGGGCCTGTTGGGTGCAGCGTTGGGCTTCGGAGCTTGGGATTGGGCGGGGGCCGCTGCGGCAGGTTCGGGCTGAGGAGCTTGAGCTTGTGGGGGTGCTGGGGGACGTGCGGGGACGTGTGCTGCAGGCGGAGCGGGAACGGGATGCGCGGCCGCTGATGTTCTGTTTGGAAAGAGTGGCGGGGGCGTACCACAACGTCCACGAGCGGTGCCCTGCCGTGCCGAAGGGCGATGAGGCCCCAGGGGCGGTGCACGAGGGACGGGTCGGCTTGGCGGAGGCCGTGAAGGTCGTCCTCGGCGATGGGCTGAACATGATCGGTGAAACCCCTAGAGAGCGGATATGAGTCGAGTACATCCTGCTGGGCCGCGGCATGCCGACGTTCTGCCGGAGGACCATCCGGTCGGTCCGGCGGACGATCTGAACGCGCTGGATCCTGCGATCTGGCCGCGGAGCGCTAAGCGGGTCGATGGCGTTCTGACGGTTGCCGGCGTCGATGTGCGGGATCTGGCCCGTGAATATGGGACGCCTCTGTATGTGTACGACGAGGACGACGTGCGTAGCCGTGCGCGGGAGTATGCGGCGGCCTTCCATGACGGGGACGTGCACTATGCGGGTAAGGCGTTCCTCTGTACCGCTGTCGCGCGGTGGTTGAAGGAGGAAGGGCTCGGCCTGGACGTGTGCAGTGGGGGCGAGCTTGCCGTTGCGATGGCGGCCGGGTTCCCCATGGAGCGCGTCACTCTGCATGGGAGCAACAAGGCCTCGTGGGAGATTGACAGGGCGCTGGATGCCGGCGTCGGACGGATTGTGCTGGATTCGTTCGAGGAGATAGCCCGGGTGGGTTATCTCGCCCAGGAAAAGGGTGTCCGGGCCAAGGTGATGGTGCGTGTCACCACGGGTGTCGAGGCGCACACGCATGAGTTCATCGCGACCGCCCATGACGACCAGAAGTTCGGGTTCTCCAGAAGTTCCGGGGCCGCGCTGGAGGCCGTGCGCAGGGTTCTTGACCTGAAGCAGCTGGAACTGGTGGGGCTGCACAGCCATATCGGGTCGCAGATCTTTGATGTGGACGGGTTCGAGGTCGCTGCGCACCGGCTCGCGGGATTGCTGGTGGCCATCCGGGACGAGCACGGGATCGAGCTTCCGGAGCTGGACCTGGGCGGTGGCTACGGGATCGCGTACGTGCCCGGGGAAGAGCCGCACGACCCGAAGTCCATCGCGGACGGCCTGCGCGACATCGTGGCGCGCGAGTGCCGGGCCTACGAGCTGGCCATGCCGCGGCTGACGGTGGAGCCCGGCCGGGCGATCATCGGCCCGGGCGGCGTGACGGTCTACGAG
Organism: Actinomadura sp. 3N508; assembly: GCF_044326375.1. NCBI lineage: Bacteria > Bacillati > Actinomycetota > Actinomycetes > Streptosporangiales > Thermomonosporaceae > Actinomadura > Actinomadura sp. 3N508. The sequence continues at coordinate 536,756 of NZ_JBIRAX010000001.1, read as the reverse complement.
GTCGGGACGGTGAAGGACGTCGAGGGCCTGCGCACGTACGTGTCCGTGGACGGCGGCATGAGCGACAACCTGCGGACCGCGCTGTACGGCGCCGAGTACACGGGGGCGCTGGCGAGCCGGTCGTCGGACGCATCGCCCATGCTCAGTAGGCTTGTCGGCAAGCACTGCGAAAGCGGCGACATTGTGGTGCGGGACCTGTGGTTCCCCGAAGATATTGCGCCGGGGGACCTGGTGGCGGTGGCGGCGACCGGTGCGTACTGTCGGTCGATGGCCAGCAACTACAACTTCGTCCCGAAGCCCGCCGTGGTCGCAGTGAGGGACGGCAGGTCGCGCGTGATCGTCCGCCGGGAGAGCGCGGCGGATCTGCTGCGGCTCGATGCGGAGGTCGAAGCGTGAAACGCGGACTGCGCGTGGCGTTGCTCGGTTGCGGCGTGGTCGGCACGGAGGTCGTCCGGCTGCTGAACGAGCAGGCCGACGATCTGGCCGCGCGGGTCGGGGTGCCGCTGGAGCTGGCCGGGATCGCGGTGCGGCGGCCTGACCGGGTGCGCGACGGCGTCGACCGGGGCCTGCTGACGACGGACGCGCAGACGCTGGTGACCAGCGACGACGTCGACATCGTCATCGAGGTGATCGGCGGGATCGAGCCGGCCAGGTCGCTGATGCTGGAGGCGATGAAGTCCGGCAAGTCGGTCATCACGGCGAACAAGGCGCTGCTGGCCGAGGACGGCGCGACGCTGTTCGCGGCGGCCAGGGAGTATGGCGCCGACCTTTATTACGAGGCTTCGGTGGCCGGTGCCATTCCGTTGCTGCGGCCATTGAGAGAGTCTCTGGTCGGCGACCACGTGCATCGGGTGCTCGGCATAGTGAACGGCACCACGAACTACATCCTCGACCAAATGGACACGCACGGCGCAGGGTTCAACGAGGCGCTGGAGGAAGCGCAGTCGCTCGGCTATGCGGAGGCCGACCCGACCGCCGATGTGGAGGGTTTCGACGCGGCGGCCAAGGCGGCGATTCTGGCGCAGCTCGCGTTCCACACTCCGGTGACGGCCGCGGACGTCCATCGCGAAGGCATCACCGAGGTGAGCGCCGCCGACATAGCCGGTGCCAAGGGAATGGACTGCGTCGTCAAGCTCCTCGCCATTTGCGAGCGGGTTCCTTCAGCGGACGGGCACAACGGCAATGGCCGGGGTGTATCGGTTCGCGTCTATCCGGCCATGATTCCTAGGTCGCACCCACTGGCGAGTGTCCGCGAGGCCTACAACGCGGTGTTCGTCGAGGCGAAGTCGGCCGGTTCGCTGATGTTCTATGGCGCGGGTGCCGGTGGCGCTCCGACGGCGTCCGCGGTCCTGGGTGACCTGGTCGCGGTGGCCCGGAACGTGGCCGGTGGTACGCCCGGCCCAGTGGAAGTGACGTATGCGGAGCTTCCCGTCTTGCCGATGGGTGAGACGGTCACGCGCTACTACGTCCAGGTTGACGTGACCGACGAGGCCGGGGTTCTCGCCACCGTCGCCGAGGAGTTCGCCAGGCACGGGGTGTCGATCCAGGCCGTCCGGCAGGTCGGGCTGGGCGAGGAGGCGCAACTCGTGGTCGTGACGCACAGGGCGCCCGACGCGGCCCTGGCGGCGACCGTCGAGGGCCTGCGCGGGCTGGAGATCGTCCGCGAGGTGACGAGCGTCATGCGCGTCGAGGGTGAGGAATAAGTCCCTGTCCGTAATCTCCGGCCCGGGGCCGGGGGAGGCGCGTCGGCACCGGTAGACTCCGGGCAACATCGCAGGTCATTCAGGGAGACCGACGTGGACGCGAACGCCCGCCCGTGGCGGGGCCTAATCGAGGAGTACCGCGACCGGCTTCCGGTGTCGGACGCGACGCCGGTCGTCACGCTGCTGGAGGGCGGCACCCCGCTGGTCCCCGCCCGCCGGGTGTCCCAGCTGACCGGCTGCGAGGTGTTCCTCAAGGTCGAGGGCGCGAACCCGACCGGGTCGTTCAAGGACCGCGGCATGACGGTCGCGATCAGCAAGGCCGCGGAGGACGGCGCGAAGGCGGTCATCTGCGCCTCCACCGGCAACACCTCGGCGTCCGCCGCCGCGTACGCGGTCCGGGCCGGGATGACGTGCGCGGTCCTCGTCCCCAACGGCAAGATCGCGATGGGGAAGCTGGCGCAGGCGCTGGTGCACGGCGCGCGGCTCCTCCAGGTGGACGGCAACTTCGACGACTGCCTCGAACTGGCCCAGAAGCTGGCCGTCGACTATCCGGTGGCCCTCGTCAACTCGGTCAACAAGTACCGGCTGCAGGGCCAGAAGACGGCAGCGTTCGAGATCGTGGACGCGCTAGGCGATGCGCCGGATATCCACTGCCTTCCCGTAGGGAACGCCGGCAACATCTCCGCCTACTGGATGGGCTACAAGGAGTACGCGGAGGGGGAGAGCGCCTCGAAGACTCCGCGCATGCTCGGCTTTCAAGCGTCTGGGGCGGCGCCGTTCGTGAAGGGCGAACCCGTCCTGAACCCGCAGACCATCGCGACCGCCATCCGGATCGGGAACCCCGCGTCCTGGGATCTGGCGATCGCCGCGCGGGACGAGTCGGGCGGCGCCATCGATTCGGTCACCGACCGGCAGATCCTGGCCGCCTACCGGCTCCTCGCCAGGGAGGAGGGCGTCTTCGTCGAGCCCGCCTCTGCGGCGAGCGTCGCGGGCCTTCTGCAGGCGAGGGAGCAGGGCGTGGTCGAGCCAGGGGCCAGGGTCGTCTGCACGGTGACGGGCAACGGCCTCAAGGACCCCGACTGGGCGATCTCCGGCGCGCCCGCCCCGACCACCATCAAGGTCGACGCGCACTCCGCGGCGTCGGAGCTCGGCCTCACCTGACGTGGGCCGGACGAACGAGCGCTGGACCGAAGGGCCCGTCCTGGTCCGGACGCCCGCCACCAGCGCCAACCTCGGGCCCGGATTCGACTCGCTCGGCCTCGCGCTGTCCCTCCACGACGACGTCGAAGTCGAGATCGGCACGGCGAGCACCGGGAGCACGGCGAGCACGGCGGACGGCGGGCTGTCCATCGAGGTGGACGGGGAAGGCGCCGAAGTCGCCGACCGGGGCGAGCGGCACCTCATCGTCAAGGTCCTGCACCGCACCTTCGACCTGCTCGACGACCTGGCCGGAACCGGACCAGTAACGCGCCCCGGCGGTCTCCGGCTGCGCTGCCGCAACCGCATCCCGCACAGCCGCGGCCTCGGCTCGTCGTCCGCCGCGATCGTCGCCGGGATCGTCGCCGCCCGCGCGCTGCACCCGCACGGCCAACTCCTCGACGACGACGGCGCGCTGCGCCTCGCCACCGAGATCGAAGGGCATCCCGACAACGTCGCGCCGTGCCTCGCCGGCGGCCTGACCGTCGCCTGGACGACCCCGCACGGCCCCCGGCTGGTCCGCCTGGAGACGCAGATCACGCAGGTCACGGCATTCGTCCCGGAGCAGCGGCTGGCGACCGAGCGGGCCCGCGGGCTGCTGCCTGAGAGCGTCCCGCACGCCGACGCCGCCGCCAACGCCGGACGCGCCGCGCTCCTCATCGCGGCACTCACCGGCGGGCTGGACACCGGCGTCCTGCTCGACGCGACCGAAGATCGTCTCCACCAGGACTACCGCGCGCCCGCCATGCCCGAGTCCGCCGCGCTCGTCGGACGGCTCCGCGCCGCGGGCGTCCCGGCCGTGATTTCCGGGGCGGGGCCGACTGTCCTCGCCTTCACAAGCGCATCACAAGTTGATTCGATTGCCCCCGAAGTGGGTAATGGCTGGCTCAAGCACCCGTTGGACGTCGCGACCCGCGGCGCACGCGTCGTGGCCGGAGAATCGGAGTCCCGGTCCTGATGGCGGCGCCGGGGGCGGGGGAGGCGTCACGCAGCGGCCGACGCGGGTCCGGGCACGTTCCCGCTAGGTAAAATGCGAAGACATCGACCTCTGGGGAATAGCAGTGCGCCCTGGTGATGTTAGGCTGAATGCCGCACCAGATGCCCCGTTCGGGGCAGCGTGCTCGTCAGCCGTGCGTCACCTGACCGGCCTCTCGGCCGTGTCGGCCCCGCGTACTAGGCTTCCCGACACCGTGACATCCCGTTGTCCGGCATTCCAGCGAAACTTCGGACGTGGCGGTAGCGGGAGCACACGCGAGCGAACCGTCCCGTCCACCATCTGGCTGTGCCCAGAACACGCAGATCCCGGCCCCACCGTGATCAGCGGAGCCCGTCCCGGCGCCCCCGCCGGGCCGCACTACCGGGTCGGCTGGCCGAACGGCCAACGCCCGCTCCCTGGGAAGGACCCTTAGTGAGCGAATCCAGCGAACTCCTTACGGACGCATCGAGCACGGGACCCGTCGACGCCCCGCAGGCAGCCGACGCCGAGTCCGCCACCCCCCGGCGCCGCCGGTCGGGCACCGGCCTGTCGGCCAAGGTGCTGCCCGAACTCAAGGCGATCGCGTCCGACCTCGGCATCACCGGCGTGACCGGGATGCGCAAGAGCCAGCTCATCGCGGCCATCCAGGAGAAGCAGGGCGGCCAGGGGCAGGGCTCGGCGGGGGGCGAGCAGGGAGACGCTGCCGCGGCTGCACTCGACCCGGCCCAGCCCGACACGGGCCGCGCCGAGCGTCCCCGGCGGAGCCGCACGGCCGCCGCCAAGCGCGAGGTGTCCGACGAACAGGTGACCCTGAGCGACGTCGCAACCGTGGCCGACCAGGGCGGCGGCGAGCAGGGCTCCGGCGCCGAGCAGGCGCCGGCCGCCGCGTCGGCCGGAACGGCGGAGAAGACCGAGCCGGAGACGGCCGAGAAGCCGGAGCGCACGGAGCGGGAGGGCCGTCAGGGCGGCCGTCAGCGCGGCGAGCGGCAGGACCGCGGGGGCGAAGGACGCGGCGAGCGGGGCCGCGACCAGCGAGACCAGGGGCGGGACCAGAACACCGACGACGGCGAATCCCAGGGCGGACGCGACGGGCGCGAGAGCCGTGACGGCGGCCGTGAGGGCGGCGGACGCCAGCGGCAGCGCAGCGGCCGTGAGCGTGGCGAGCGCGGAGAGCGTGGCGAGCGCGGCGAAGGCCGTGACCGGGGCGAGCGCGGCGAGCGCGGCGACCGGGGCGAGCGCGGTGACCGTGGAGAGCGCGGCGACCGTGGCGACCAGGGCGGCGGCGGACGCCAGCGCGGCCAGAACCAGGGCGGCGGCGGCCAGCACGACGACGACGAGGGCGGCAGCCGGAGCCGCCGCGGGCGCCGCTTCCGCGAGCGCAACCGCGGCCGTGGCCGCGAGCGCTACGAGGAGCCGGTGATCACCGAGGACGACGTCCTCATCCCGGTCGCGGGCATCCTCGACATACTCGACAACTACGCGTTCGTCCGCACGACCGGCTACCTGCCCGGCCCGAACGACGTGTACGTGTCGCTGGCGCAGGTCCGCAAGAACGGGCTGCGCAAGGGCGACGTCATCACCGGCGCGGTCCGGCAGGCGCGCGAGGGCGAGCGGCGCGAGAAGTTCAACGCGCTGGTCCGCCTCGACACCGTCAACGGGATGGAGCCCGACCAGGCCAAGGGCCGCGTCGACTTCTCGAAGCTGACCCCGCTGTACCCGCAGGAGCGGCTGCGCCTGGAGACCGACCCCGGCATCCTGACGACCCGGATCATCGACCTGGTGTCGCCGATCGGCAAGGGCCAGCGCGGCCTGATCGTGTCGCCGCCCAAGGCCGGCAAGACCATGGTGCTCCAGTCGATCGCCAACGCGATCACCAAGAACAACCCGGAGTGCCACCTGATGGTCGTCCTCGTGGACGAGCGTCCGGAGGAGGTCACCGACATGCAGCGGACGGTGAAGGGCGAGGTCATCCACTCGACCTTCGACCGTCCCGCCGAAGATCACACCACCGTCGCGGAGCTGGCCATCGAGCGCGCCAAGCGGCTGGTGGAGCTGGGCCACGACGTCGTCGTGCTGCTCGACTCGATCACCCGGCTCGGCCGCGCCTACAACCTGGCCGCGCCCGCGTCCGGACGCATCCTGTCCGGTGGTGTCGACTCGACCGCGCTGTACCCGCCGAAGCGGTTCTTCGGCGCCGCGCGCAACATCGAGAACGGCGGCTCGCTGACCATCCTCGCCACCGCGCTGGTGGAGACCGGATCCCGCATGGACGAGGTCATCTTCGAGGAGTTCAAGGGCACCGGCAACATGGAGCTCAAGCTCAACCGTGGCCTGGCCGACAAGCGGATCTTCCCGGCGGTGGACGTCGACGCGTCCAGCACCCGCAAGGAGGAGATCCTCATGGCGCCGGAGGAGCTGCGCGTCGTCTGGCAGCTCCGCCGCGTCCTGCACGCGCTGGACATGCAGCAGGCGCTGGAGCTCCTTCTCGAGAAGATGAAGGAGACGAAGTCCAACGCCGAGTTCCTCCTCCAGGTCCAGAAGACGACGGTCTCCGACGACCGCTGAGGCCCCGAGTGACGCACGCCCCCGCCCGGAACGGTCCCGAGCGGGGGCGACCCACGTCCGCCCCCACCTGCGTCTGCCTCCAGCCCGGGACCACCCCAGCCCGGGACCGCCCCAGCCCGGGACCGCCCCAGCCCGGGGCCACCCCAGCCCGGGACCACCCCAGCCCGGGACCACCCCAGCCCGGGGCCACCCCAGCCCCGCCCCCGCCCCCCGCCGGCCCACCCGCGCCTCGCCCCAGCCACCGCAGCAACCACCCGACAACCTCAACGCTTGCGATCGCGTCCGAAGGCAGGTTTCGAGCGTGCGAGAAACCTGATCGCGCAGCGAGCCGCCAGGCGAGCCGAAGCGATGCAGCGATCGCGCGCTTTTTTCGACGATGGAGGGCCCCCAGGGCCCGAAGGAGGAGAAAAAAGCAATAAGAAGGTGGGGTTAGCCCCACCTCCGAATGGGCGGCGGACATCATGGTCGCCCCACCGCGTGCCGGGCAGGCTTGGACCGTACGTTGGAACGGGCATGGAGGGACGACGTGGGCGAGCTGAGCAGGAACCGCGGGAGCGGGGCCGCGACCGCCGGGGGCGCGAGCGCCGGTGGCGGCGCGGCGCGGTGGGCGGCGGCGCGGTGGGCCACCGTGATGCAGGCCGGCGGGGACGCGGCGGCGACCGTCGCGAACAGCCCGTGGACGCCGCTCGCCATGCTGAAGTCGTCGCTGACCTGGCGTTCGGCGATCTACCTGGCCGCGAGCTTCGCGCTGGGGCTCGGCTGGTTCATCGCGCTGGTGGTCGGGCTGACGCTCTCCCTCAGCCTGCTGATCATCTGGGTGGGCCTGCCGATGCTGGCACTGATGATGGTCGCGTGGCGGTGCGGCGCGATGCTGGAGCGGCAGCTCGTCCGGGCGGCGTTCGGCGTCAAGATCGCGAGCCCGTACCGGCGGCTGCCCGAGGGCCGCAACCCGCTGCGGAAGCTGAAGGGCATGGCGGGCGACCCCGCCACCTGGAAGGACCTCGCCTACCTCGCCGTGCTGTTCCCCATCACGCTGGTGGAGTTCGTCGTGTCCGTGACGGTCTGGGCGGCGACGGGGATGCTGCTGTTCATGCCGATCATCCTGGCGGTGGACGGCGACGGCGCCGAGGTCGGCCTCGGGTTCGTCTCGTACTGGGCCGGTAACCCGCTGGAGGCGCTGCCGATCTCCGTGGCCGGGCTGTTCTTCCTGGTCCTCGCGATGTACGTGACGCGGATCATGGCGATCGGGCATTCGACGTTCGCCGGGCTGATGCTCGGCCCGAGCCCGGCGCAGAAGGAGAACCTGGAGCTGCGGAAGCGCACCGAGCACCTGCGCGCCAGCCGCGCCCGCGGCGTGGACGCGGCCGAGTTCGAGCGGCGCCGCATCGAGCGCGACCTGCACGACGGCGCCCAGCAGCGGCTCCTCGCCGTGGCCATGGACATCGGACGCGCCCGCGCCAAGCTGGACGACGACCCCGAGGGCGCGCGGGCGCTGATCGAGCAGGCCCACGACGGCACCAAGGAGGCCATCTCCGAGCTGCGCGACCTGGCCCGCGGCATCTACCCGGCGATCCTCACCGACCGCGGCCTGGACCCGGCGCTGTCGGGCCTCGCGGGCCGCGCGCCCGTCCCCGTCGAGGTCGACGTTGACCTGCCGGAACGCCCGCCGGCGGCGGTCGAGAGCATCGCCTACTTCATCGTCGCGGAGTCGCTGGCGAACATCGCGAAGTACGCCCGCGCGACGCGCGCGTCCGTCCGGGTGGCCCGCGACGACCGCTGGGTGGTCGTCGAGGTGATCGACAACGGCGTCGGCGGGGCGGTGGCGCGGCCCAAGGGCGGGCTCGCCGGGCTGGCCGACCGGGCCGCGACGATCGACGGGATGCTCATCGTGGACAGCCCGCCCGGCGGTCCCACGATCATCCGCGCCGACCTCCCCTGCAACTGGTGACCTAGACCGGGGCCCGCGGAAGCGGGTCCCGGTCTGCCGGCTCGCGGACGGTCCCGTCCCGTCGCCCTGGGGCCGATAATGGACCGATGCGGGTAGTGATCGCCGAGGATTCGGTGCTGTTGCGCGAAGGGCTCGTCCGGCTGCTCGACGACGCCGGAATCGAGACGGTGGCGACGGTCGGGGACGGCCCCGGCCTCCTCGGCATCGTCGAGGAGCACAAGCCGGATCTCGCGATCGTGGACGTGCGGATGCCGCCGTCGTTCACCGACGAGGGGCTGCGCGCCGCGCTGGCCGTCCGGGAGCGCCTGCCGGGCACGCCGATCCTCGTCCTGTCGCAGTACGTGGAGGAGCGCTACGCCACCGACCTGATCGGCGGCGGTGCCGAAGGCGTCGGCTACCTGCTGAAAGAGCGGGTGTCGGACGTCGCCGAGTTCATCGACGCGGTCCGCCGCATCGCCGCCGGGGCGACCGTGATCGACCCTGAGGTGATCGGGCAGCTGCTCGGCCGCCGCCGCTCCGGCGACCCGCTGGAGGCGCTGACCCCGCGGGAGCGCGAGGTGCTGGCGCTGATGGCTGAGGGACGCTCCAACGGCGCCATCGCCGCGGACCTGGTCGTCACCGAGGGCGCCGTCGAGAAGCACATCTCGAACATCTTCATGAAGCTGCACCTGCAACCCGCACAGGGCGGCCACCGCCGCGTCATGGCCGTCCTGGCCTACCTGGGCCGCACCGACGCCTGAGCCTCGTGAGGGCCCGTCCAAGATCGGGAATGCCCCGTGACGTCGGCACGTTCTCCTATCTGGCACACTTGGGTAGCCAACCGCTGCGGTACCGGTTCACGTTCCCATGATTTCTCGTGGCTCCGTCATGCGGACACGGCCATGCGAGCCCGGAGCGCCCGGCGACCGCCAGAAGCGAGGAGAACCATGAAGCCTGACATTCACCCGAACTACGTCGTCACCACCGTGACGTGCACGTGCGGCAACACCTTCGAGACCCGCAGCACCGCCGAGAACGGCGTGATGCACGCGGACGTCTGCTCGAACTGCCACCCGTTCTACACGGGCAAGCAGAAGATCCTCGACACCGGTGGCCGGGTCGCGCGCTTCGAGCAGCGCTTCGGCAAGAAGAAGGCCGACAAGGCCGACAACTAGGACGAGCGCCGCACATACAGCGACCAATAGGCCCGGGGACTCGCCATGGGTCCCCGGGCTTCTTAACGGGCCAGGACACATCGTGAATCTCGACGAACTGATCAGCGAATACGCGGGCATCGAGGAACGGCTCGCCGATCCGTCCGTCCATGCCGACCAGGGCCTGGCGCGCAAGCTCGGCAAGCGCTACGCGGAGCTCCGGCCGATCGTCGAGACGCACCGCGAGCTGGCCTTGACCGACGACGACCTCGCCGCCGCCCGCGAGCTGGCGGGCGAGGACGAGGCGTTCGCCGCCGAGGCCGCCGACCTGGAGAGGCGCCGCGAGGAGCTCGAGGAGCGGCTGCGGCGGCTGCTCGTTCCGCGCGATCCGAACGACGCCAAGGACGTCATCCTCCAGGTGAAGGCGGGCGAGGGCGGCGAGGAGTCCGCGCTGTTCGCCGGGGACCTGCTCCGCATGTACCTGCGGTACGCCGAGCGCGTCGGCTGGAAGACCGAGGTCATTGACGCGCACCCGTCCGATCTCGGCGGGTACAAGGACGTCACCGTCGCCGTGAAGGCCAAGGGGAGCCAGGACGAGGGCGTCTGGACGCGCCTGAAGTACGAGGGCGGCGTCCACCGGGTGCAGCGCGTCCCGGCCACCGAGTCGCAGGGACGCATCCACACCAGCGCCGTCGGCGTGCTCGTGACCCCCGAGGCCGAGGACGTCGAGGTCCAGATCGACACCAACGACCTGCGCATCGACGTGTACCGCTCGTCCGGGCCGGGCGGGCAGAGCGTCAACACCACCGACTCCGCGGTCCGCATCACGCACCTGCCGACCGGCGTCGTCGTCTCCTGCCAGAATGAGAAGAGCCAGCTCCAGAACAAGGAGCAGGCGCTGCGGATCCTGCGGTCGCGGCTGCTGGCGATGGCGCAGGAGGAGGCCGACGCGGCCGCCGCGGCGGAGCGCAAGAGCCAGGTCCGGACGGTCGACCGGTCCGAGCGGGTGCGCACCTACAACTATCCGGAGAACCGGATCTCCGACCACCGGGTCGGGTACAAGGCCTACAACCTCGACCAGGTGCTGGACGGCGACCTCCAGGGCGTCACGCAGGCGCTCGTCGACGCGGACATGGAACGCCGGCTGGCCGAAGCCCAAGGATCATGAGCGCAGCGAATCGGGGGGTGCGGGGGGTCGTCCCCCCTCGAAAAGTCACGGTCATGAGCGCAGCGAACCGGGGGGCGTGGGGGGTCGTCCCCCCTCGAAAGACAGGATCATGAACCTGCTGCTCGACGAGATCGCCAGGGCCACCGCGCGGCTCGCGGACGCGGGCGCCGCCTCGCCCCGCGCCGACGCCGAGGAACTCGCGGCGTCCGTGCACCGGGTGAAGCGCTCGGAGCTGCACTGCGTCCCCGACAGCGCGTTCGACGCCCGGTTCTGGGAGTTCGTCGCGCGGCGCGAGGCGGGCGAGCCGCTGCAGCACATCACGGGCCGCGCGTTCTTCCGCTACCTGGAGCTGAAGGTCGGGCCCGGCGTGTTCGTGCCGCGTCCGGAGACCGAGGTGATGGTCGGCTGGGCCCTCGAAACCCTGCGCGACATGGACGTCCGCGACCCGCTCGTCGTCGATCTCGGCACCGGGTCGGCGGCGATCGCGCTGTCGATCGCGCTGGAGGCGCCGCGCTCGCGCGTCCACGCCGTGGAGAAGGACCCGACGGCGTTCGTGCACGCCACCCGCAACATCGAGGAGCTGGACGAGCGCGGCCGCGTCCGCCTGCACCTGGACGACTTCGCCACCGCCCTCCCCGAGCTGGACGGCACCGTCGACCTGGTCGTCTCCAACCCCCCGTACATCCCGATGAGCGAGTGGGAGTACGTGCCGCGCGACGTCCGCGACCATGATCCCGCCGACGCGCTGTGGGGCGGGGGCGACGACGGCCTCGACGCGATCCGCGTGGTCGAGCGCACCGCGCGCCGCCTGCTGCGCCCCGGCGGATATGTGGCCGTCGAGCACAGCGACCTGCAAGGCAACGGCGTCTACTGGGTGTTCGCGGAGGAGAACGGCTGGCGCGACGTCCGCAACCGACGCGACCTCACCAACCGGGACCGCTTCGTCACCGCACGCCTCGCGTCCGACTAGCGCTCGGAACCGCCGCTATTCTGGGCGGTGCCATGCCGGACGAGCGCTGCGCAGATGGGAAGACGGGCGACCGTGAGCCGACGTTATGACTGCTCCGATCCGATGGAGCGCACCCGCGGGATCGCCGAGGCCGTGTCGGCCGTGCGGCGCGGCGAGCTGATCGTCCTGCCGACCGACACCGTGTACGGGGTCGGCGTGGACGCGTTCCTGGCGAACGCCGTGCAGAAGCTGCTGGACGCGAAGGGACGCGGGCGCGACATGCCGCCGCCCGTCCTGGTCGGGTCCGTGCGGGCCGCGACGGCGCTGGTGGACAACTTCGGCACCTACGGGCAGGACCTCGTCGACGAGTTCTGGCCGGGCGCGCTGACGCTGGTGTGCCGCGCCAACCCGAACCTCATGTGGGACCTCGGCGACACCAAGGGGACCGTCGCGCTGCGGATGCCGATGCACGACCTGGCGGTGGAGCTGCTGAAGGAGACCGGCCCGATGGCCGTGAGCAGCGCGAACCTCAGCGGCCGGCCCGCGGCCCGGGACGTCGAGGAGGCCGAGAAGATGCTCGGCGACGCCGTCTCGGTCTACCTGGACGGCGGCGTGTCCGGGCACGCCGACCCGTCCACGATCGTGGACCTGACCGGTTCCGTCCCCCGCCTCCTGCGCGCCGGCGCGATCCCCGAGGACAAGATCCGCGCGGTGGTCGGCGTCCTGCTGACCGAGGAGGACGAGCCCTACGAGGACGAGCCCGACGCGCCCGCAGACGCCGCGTCCGGGACGGAGATCGGTAAGCCCTCCCTCACCAAGGGAGACGGCGCGCACACCCAGGACGCGCCCGCTGAGCCTTCTCCCGAGGCCGCTGAGACCGCCGCCGGTCCCGCAGAGGCGGCGGCCAAGCCGTCCCTCTCCAAGGACGACGACAAATAGCCGCGGAATAGCGCGGCAGGTCAAGCCGCCCGGACGCGGTTCCCTTACCTGGCGAGTGCATCGACCTCGTTACACACGCAGGATGTCGGCAACGGTGCAACCATGCGTGACGTGCGTGGCCGTGTCCGGGGGCCCGCGATCACCGCGGGCGTGCTGCTGCTGACCCTCGTCCTCGTGCTGCCCGCCCCCGCCGCCGAAGCCGAGGCCGACCCTGCTCCGGCCTCCGCCGGGGAGCGCATCCCGACCTACGACGTCGTCCTCACCATCGGCACGGACGGCGTGCTGTACGTCCGGGAGACGATCACCTACGACTTCGACCGGACCGGCGAGCACGGGATCGTGCGGAGCGTCCCGTTCCGGCACGGCGACCGCGTGTACGACGTCCGGGACGTGCGGACCAGCTCGTCCACCGGCGCCCCGTCCAGGGTCAGCACCATGCGGTTCCTGAACGACGTGCGGATCAGCGTCGGGGACCGGGACCGTGCGGTCGGCGGGCGCCAGGCGTACGTGATCGAGTACGCCGTGGCGTGGGCGTTCACGCCCCGCGCCGGCCACGACGAGCTGGTCTGGGACGCGATCGGCACCGGCTGGAACGTGCCGATCGGGAACGCGGCCGTCCGGGTGGAGGCGCCGGTTCCGCTGAACCATGCCACCTGCCGGGCGGGCGCGCCCGGCGCGACGACCCGGTGCCTGCGCGACCGCGACGGCCCCCACGCCGTGGACTTCATCCAGCGCGGCCTGGCCCCGCACGAGGGCATGACGATCAAGGTCAGGATGCCGAAGCACGCGATCAGCGTCCCGCCGCCCCGGTACGTCCCGCCGCGCTGGACGGGCGGCTGGACGGGCACCGCGCTGCTCGCGCTCTCCCTCGCCGCCGTGGCCCTGCTCGCCGCCCGCCCGGCGCTGCCCGGACGCGCCGGCGCCGCCCTGGCCGCCGCCGGGTTCCTGCTGGTCATCGTCGACGTCGGGGACGACCTGACCGCCCACGGGGCCTGGGCGTTCTCGCTCGGCGACCGGAGCCTCGCCGGGCTCGCGCTCATGATCTTCGGCGCCGGGGTCATGTGCGCCCGCCGGCTCCGGGACGGCCCGTCGAGCGGAGCTCGTCCGTTGAATGGTGGTGGGTGGGGGCTGGAGGACGGTCCGATCGGGCCCCGGACGGTCGCCGGGCGGACTACAGTTGGTCGGTCGCGATGTGAACAGATCGTCCGGGCGAGCCGTCTACCAAGGTGACGGCCCGCGCGGACGGGGTACGGAGCGTGCGCGGGGACCGCGCCCGGCACGTGAGACGCGCGAGGCCCGCGGGGCGGGATGGCTGAAGGGAGGCGCAGGGGAGTGCGGGAATACCTGCTCAGCATCCTGGTCGCCGCCCTGGTCGCCTACCTGCTGACCCCGCTGGTGCGGAGTTTCGCCATCCGGATCGGCGCGCAGGCCGTGCCCCGCGAGCGCGACGTGCACGTCATCCCGACGCCGCGGCTCGGCGGCCTCGCGATGTTCGGCGGGATGGTCGCCGCGCTGGTCGTGGCGACGGGGCTGCCGGAGATGCGCAAGGTCCTCGCGGACGGCGACATCAGCGTCACCCGGGCGCTGCTGCTGTCCGGCGGCCTGCTGGTGCTGATCGGCATGGCCGACGACCGCTGGGAGGTCGACGCCCTCACCAAGTTCGCCGGCCAGGTCGCCGCGGCCGGGATCTTCATCATGCAGGGCATCCAGATCTACGTGATCCCGCTGCCGACGGGCGAGTCGCTGACGCTGCCGCCCGCCTACGGGGTGCCGCTGACGGTCTTCGTCGTCGTCGCGACGATCAACGCGGTGAACTTCATCGACGGCCTGGACGGTCTCGCCGCGGGCGTCGTCGGGATCGCCGCGCTGGCGCTGTTCTCCTACGCCTACCTGCTGTCGCGGGAGGAGGGGCTCACCACACTGTCCGCGGCGACCCTCATCGCCGCGATCCTGTTCGGGATGTGCCTGGGCTTCCTGCCGCACAACTTCAGCCCGGCGAAGATCTTCATGGGCGACACCGGCTCGATGCTGATCGGGCTGCTGCTCAGCGCGTCCACGATCATGCTGACCGGCCAGTTCGACCCGGCCCTGCTCGCCAACGGGCTGTTCCCGTTCTTCGTCCCGGTGCTGCTGATCCCGGCGGTGGCGGCGGTCCCGTTCATCGACATGCTGCTCGCGGTGTGGCGGCGCACCAACCAGGGCAGGTCGCCGTTCGCGCCCGACAAGCAGCACCTGCACCACCGGCTGCTGGAGCTCGGCCACTCCACCCGCCGCGCCGTGCTGATCATGTACTTCTGGGTCGGGCTGCTGGCGTCCGGCCTGGTCGGGCTGGCGCTGTTCGACGCCGCCTGGGTGACACTCGGAGTCACCGTGCTCGTCGCGGTGGCCGGCGTCCTGCTCATGCTCGCCAAGCCCCGCCGCCGCCCGGCCCGAGGCGGCGACCCTCTCGCCCCGCCCCCGCCCGGCCCCTCCTCCCGCCACCGCGCCGGCGTCTCCTGACGCAACGTCCCTGCGTGCGGTGACCGTGGGATGAGCATTGGGTGAACTCCGTTAGAGTCCGTGGTGCCGCCGGGGGCTCAGTCCCGCCCCGGATCGCATTACCTCTAGGGTAATTGTGGACATTCCGGACGCTTGTGATACCTTTCACGAACAACGGATGACCACTCAACGTGACCAGCCGGAGCCCTCATGCATATCTCCGACACCCGGATGCTCCGCGGTGCCGCGATCCCGGCCGCCGCCGCCGGGGTGGGCGCCGTCCTCATCGGCCTGCTGACCGTCGGCGCCAAGGGCGCGACCGCCGCGGCGCTGGCCACCGTCGTCGTGATCGCCTTCTTCTCGCTCAGCGCCCTCGCGGTGTCGTGGGCCGCGAAGTACTCGGCGCAGACGATGATGCTCGCCGCCCTGGCCGGCTACACCGTCAAGATCCTCGCGGTGATGGTGCTGGTCAGCGTTATGGACGAGGTCTCCATCTGGAACACCAAGGTCTTCGGCTGGACGGTCATCGGCCTCGCGCTGATATGGATCGCCGCCGAGTTCCGTGTCGCGATGAAGCACAAGCTGTACATCGACGAGCCCCAGAACGTCCTGGACCGGAGTCCGTGATGCTGCACTCACGGACGGTGCCGGCCTTCAAGGACTACTCCAATATGACCACCGCATGGGTGGCCTGCTATCGTCCGGAGCGCGATGAGCGAGCAGAAACGTCGGCCGGAGGACGGCCAACGGGAATTCGCCGATGTCGCCTGGTCCGTACCCAGCTACCTCCTCTCCGGGATGATCATCTGGGGCGGTCTCGGGTGGCTGCTGGCCGAATGGACGGGCCAGAACTGGCTGACCGCGGTCGGCGTGATCATCGGTGTCGGGCTCGCCGTCTACCTGGTCTACGTGAAGTACGGTCGCCACTCCCTCTGAGCGGCTCCGCCGCAGAGGAAGCAGTCGCCGAGGAAGCCTTCGTGAAACATCAACACAGTGATGAAGGGAACGCCGCGTGAACGCGCTGACGGTCCTCGCCTCCGAGGGGGCTGAGTTCCAGGCCCCTGGGACGGAGCTGTTCGATTTCCCGCCCCTCTTCGCCGGCGGCCCTGAGTGGCTCACCAAGCCGGTCGTCTTCGCGGTCTTCGGCTCGCTCGTAGTGTGCGTCTTCTTCTGGAGCGCGTTCGCCAAGCCCAAGCTGGTGCCGAAGGGCGTCCAGAACATCGGCGAGGTCGGCTACATGTTCGTGCGGGACGAGATCGCCCGCCCGTTCCTAGGCCGCAACACCGAGCGGTGGATGCCGCTGCTCATGTCGGTGTTCTTCCTCGTCTGGATCTGGAACATCTTCGCGGTCGTCCCGATCATCCAGTTCCCGGTCGCCTCGCACATCGCGTTCCCGGCCGTGCTGGCGCTGTTCGTCTACTTCATCAAGGTGTACCTGGGCATCAAGCACCAGGGCCCGGCGAAGTACTTCACGAACATGATCCCCCGGGGCCTGCCGCTGCCCGTCTACTTCCTGCTGGTGCCGATCGAGTACCTCTCGACCTTCATCATCGCCCCGTTCACCCACGCGGTCCGGCTCTTCGCCAACATGTTCGCCGGGCACATGATCCTGGCCTTCTTCAGCCTCGTCGGCTTCTGGTTCCTGTTCGAGAAGCCCACGGTCGCCGGTTTCGGCGTCGGCATCATCGGGGTGCTGGTCACGATCCTGATGACCGCGTTCGAGCTGCTGATCCAGTTCCTGCAGGCGTTCCTGTTCACGATGCTCGCCGCCATGTACATCCAGAGCGGCCTGCACGCGGACCACTGAGCCCCAAGGGCGGCGCCTCGACGTACCGCCCGTACCGACAACCTCGTAAGCAGAGACCGGCGAACAACCTTTCGCCGGCCGACAGAAAAGGAAGAAAGCAATGGGAGTCCTCGCCGAGGTCAGCGGTAACGTCACCTCGATCGGGTACGGCCTTGCGGCCATCGGCCCGGGTATCGGCGTCGGCATCATCTTCGGCCAGGGCGTGAACGCCATCGCCCGCCAGCCCGAGCTGACCGGTGTCATCCGCACCAACATGATGCTGGGCTTCGTCCTCACCGAGGCCCTCGCCCTGATCGGCCTGGTCGCGCCGTTCATCTTCCAGGGCATCAAGTAACGAGTCCGTCCACTGAGGAAGGGCTGAAGACATGATCAGAGCGGCGTCCGTCCTTGCGGCGGAGGAGAACAACCCACTCATCCCGCACGCCTACGAGATGGTCGTCGGCATCTTCTCGTTCGTCGTCGTCCTGGTCGTCGTCGGCCGGATGCTCGTCCCGCGTATCCAGAAGACGCTGGAGGAGCGCACCGAGGCGATCGAGGGCGGCCTGGTGCGGGCCGAGGAGGCGCAGAAAGAGGCCAACCAGGTCCTCGCCGACTACAAGGCCCAGCAGAAGGCGGCGGCGGTCGAGGCGTCCAACGAGCGGCGCAAGGCCGAGGAGCAGGGCGCGCAGATCATCGCCCAGGCCAAGGAGCAGGCCCAGGTCGAGGCGCGCCGGATCGTCGAGAACGCCAAGGAGCAGATCGAGGCGGAGCGGCAGCAGGCGCTGCGGTCGCTGCGCGCCGAGATCGGCGCCCTGTCGGTCGAGCTGGCCGGACGTGTCGTGGGCGAGTCCCTTGAGGACAGCGCGCGGCAGAGCCGGGTCGTCGACCGGTTCCTTGAGGAGCTCGAGGAGCGCGCTCGCACGCAGGAGCAGATCACATCATGACCATCACGGGAGCGGTGAGCAGGGCGTCGCTGGCCGAGGCCAGGGAGCGGCTGGAGTCGGTGATCGACTCCGGTGCCTCCGGGCTGGCCGAGCTCGGCGGCGACCTGTTCGCGGTGCTGCACCTGATCGACCGCGAGCACGGCCTGCGGCGGGCGGTCTCCGACCCGGCGCGGGACGGTGCCGACAAGGCGCAGCTCGTCCAGATCCTGCTGGAGGGCAAGGTGTCACCGGCCGCTCTCGGGCTGGTCGCCGACGTCGTCCGGTTGCGCTGGTCGAAGCCGTCGGAGCTGGCGGACGGGCTGGAGACCCTCGCGGTCACCGCCGAGGCCGCTCGCGCCGAGGCCGAACGCAAGATCGACGACCTGGAGGACGAGCTGTTCCGGTTCTCCCGGGTCATCGAGGGCGAGCCCGAGCTGCGCGGCGCCCTCGCCGGGCGGGGGCTGCCGGACGACCGCAAGCTCGGCGTGCTGGGCGCCCTGCTCGACGGCAAGGTCACCGCGTCGACCCTGACGCTGGTCACCGAACTGGTGCTGCGCCCGCGAGGACGTAGCCTGGAAGGTGGGCTCGCCGAGTACGGCAAGCTCGTCGCCCAGCGCAGGCAGCGGCTGGTCGCGCTCGTGCGGACGCCCGTCGAACTGCCGGAGGCGCAGCGCACCCGGCTCGCCGCGGTGCTCGCCGCCGCCTACGGCCATGACGTACACCTGAACATCGAGATCGACCCCACGGTGATCGGCGGACTGTCGATCGAGATCGGGGACGAGATCATCGACGGCACGATCGCCGGACGGCTGGACGACGTCCGCCGGCGGCTCGGTACCGGCTGAGGCCGGCAGAGCGGACTCTGAGGAGCAAGAGAGGAATCATGGCGGAGCTGACGATCCGTCCGGATGAGATCCGGAACGCGCTGGAGCGCTTCGTCCAGTCGTACGAGCCCGATGCCGCCGCGCGCGAAGAGGTCGGCACCGTCGTCGATTCCGGCGACGGCATCGCCCACATCGAGGGCCTGCCGTCCGCGATGGCGAACGAACTCATCGAGTTCGAGGACGGCACCCGAGGCCTGGCTCTGAACCTGGACGTACGCGAGATCGGCGCCGTTGTCCTGGGTGACTTCAGCAAGATCGAGGAGGGCCAGAAGGCCCGCCGCACCGGCGAGGTCCTTTCGGTCCCCGTCGGCGACGGCTTCCTCGGCCGCGTCGTGGACGCGCTGGGCAACCCGCTGGACGGCATGGGCCCGATCGAGAGCACCGAGCGCCGCGCGCTCGAACTGCAGGCCCCCACGGTCGTGCAGCGCCAGTCGGTCAGCGAGCCGCTGCAGACCGGCATCAAGGCGATCGACGCGATGACCCCGATCGGCCGCGGGCAGCGGCAGCTGATCATCGGTGACCGCCAGACGGGCAAGACGACCGTCTGCGTGGACACGATCATCAACCAGAAGGAGAACTGGGAGTCCGGCGACGAGAAGAAGCAGGTCCGCTGCATCTACGTTGCGATCGGGCAGAAGGGCTCCACGATCGCCAACGTCCGCCGCTCCCTGGAGGAGGCCGGCGCGCTGGAGTACACCACGATCGTGGCGGCGCCCGCGTCCGAGCCGGCGGGCTACAAGTACATCGCCCCCTACACCGGGTCCGCGATCGGGCAGCACTGGATGTACCAGGGCAAGCACGTCCTGATCATCTTCGACGACCTGTCCAAGCAGGCCGAGGCCTACCGCGCGGTGTCGCTGCTGCTGCGCCGCCCCCCGGGCCGCGAGGCCTACCCCGGTGACGTGTTCTACCTGCACTCGCGGCTCCTCGAGCGCTGCGCGAAGCTGTCGGACGACATGGGCGCCGGCTCGATGACCGGCCTGCCGATCATCGAGACCAAGGGCAACGACGTGTCGGCGTACATCCCGACGAACGTCATCTCCATCACCGACGGCCAGTGCTTCCTGGAGTCGGACCTGTTCAACCAGGGCGTCCGGCCCGCGATCAACGTCGGTATCTCGGTGTCCCGGGTCGGCGGCGACGCGCAGGTCAAGGCGATGAAGCAGGTCGCGGGTACGCTGCGGCTCGCGCTGTCGCAGTTCCGCGACCTGGAGGCGTTCGCGGCGTTCGCGTCCGACCTGGACGCCGCGTCCCGCGCCCAGCTGGACCGCGGCGCCCGCCTGGTCGAGCTGCTGAAGCAGCCGCAGGGCAACCCGTTCCCGGTCGAGCAGGAGATCGTGTCGGTGTGGGCGGGCACGTCCGGTGAGCTGGACGACGTCCCGGTCGCCGACATCCGCCGCTTCGAGCGTGAGTTCCTCGACTACATGGAGCGCGAGGAGAGCGGCTTCCTGACCTCCCTGCGGGAGACCGGCAAGCTGTCGGACGACGGCCTCACCAGCCTCAAGAACGCCATCACGGAGTTCAAGAAGGGCTTCCAGACCAGCGAGGGCGAGATCCTGGCGGAGGAGCCCGTCGAGGCGATCGCGGACGAGGACGTCGAGCAGGAGACGATCACCCGCGTCAAGAAGGACTGACGGCGATGGCCGCACAGCTTCGTCAACTCCGGCAGCGGATCAAGACGGTCAAGTCGACCGCCAAGATCACGCGGGCCCAGGAGATGATCGCCACGTCGCGGATCGTCAAGGCCCAGCAGGCGGTGGCGGCGTCCAAGCCGTACGCCGACCAGATCACGCAGGCCCTGACCGCGCTGGTGAGCCATCATGTGGGGATCGACCATCCGCTGCTCCAGGAGCAGCCGGCCGACAACCGCAGCGCCGTCCTGATCGTCACCAGCGACCGCGGGTTCTGCGGCGCCTACAACGCCAACGTGATCCGCGAGGCGGAGGCGCTGATCAAGGCGCTGCGGGCCCAGGGCCGCGAGCCCGTCCCGTACGTCGTCGGCAACAAGGGCATCACCTGGTACCGGTTCCGGGACCGGGACGTCGCCGAGAGCTGGCACGGGTTCAGCGACCGTCCGGCGTTCGTGAACGCGGAGACCATCGGGCGGCGGCTCGCCGACGACTTCCTGAAGACGGACGCCGAGGGCGGCGTCGGTGAGATCCACGTGGTCTACACCGAGTTCGTCTCGATGCTGACGCAGGCCGTCCGGGTCACCCGGCTGATGCCGCTGGAGATCGAGGAGGCGTCGTCGGACAAGGTCCCGCCGGCGTACGAGTTCGAGCCGTCCGCGTCGGCCGCGCTCGACCTGCTCCTGCCCAACTACATCGAGAGCCGCATCTTCCACATGCTGCTTCAGTCGGCGGCGTCGTTCCAGGCGGCCGTCCGGCGGGCCATGAAGTCGGCGACCGACAATGCCAACGAACTGATCGGGGTCTACACGCGCCAGATGAACCAGGCGCGGCAGGCGGCGATCACCCAGGAAATCAGCGAGATCGTCGGTGGCGCTGACGCGCTCGCCGAGTCTGGCGGGGAGTGATAATGACTGCTCAGGTAGAGACGGCGACCGCCACCGGGCGCGTCGCGCGTGTCATCGGCCCGGTCGTCGACGTGGAGTTCCCCGCCGACGCCATCCCGGACATCTACCAGGCGCTGCACGCGCAGGTGAGGCTCGGCGACGATGAGAAGACCCTGACCTTCGAGGTCGCGCAGCACCTCGGCGACAACATGGTCCGGGCGATCTCCATGCAGCCGACCGACGGCCTGGTCCGCGGCGCGCCGGTGACCGACACCGGCAAGTCGATCGCGGTGCCGGTCGGCGACATCACCAAGGGGCACGTGTGGAACTGCCTCGGTGACGCGCTGGACGTCCCGACCGCGTCCCTTGAGATCAACGAGCGCTGGGGCATCCACCGCCGCGCGCCGGAGTTCTCCCAGCTGGAGTCCAAGACCGAGATGCTGGAGACCGGCATCAAGGTCATCGACCTGCTGTGCCCGTACGTCAAGGGCGGCAAGATCGGCCTGTTCGGCGGCGCGGGCGTCGGCAAGACGGTGCTCATCCAGGAGATGATCCGCCGTGTCGCCCGCAACTTCGGTGGCACCTCGGTGTTCGCCGGCGTCGGCGAGCGCACCCGCGAGGGCAACGACCTCTGGGTGGAGATGGCGGAGGCGGACGTCCTCAAGGACACCGCGATGGTGTTCGGCCAGATGGACGAGCCGCCGGGCACCCGGCTGCGGGTCGCGCTGTCCGCGCTGACGATGGCGGAGTACTTCCGCGACGTGCAGAACCAGGACGTGCTGCTGTTCATCGACAACATCTTCCGGTTCACCCAGGCCGGTTCGGAGGTGTCCACGCTGCTCGGGCGCATGCCGTCCGCGGTGGGCTACCAGCCGACGCTGGCCGACGAGATGGGCGTGCTGCAGGAGCGGATCACCTCGACGCGCGGTAACTCGATCACCTCGATGCAGGCGATCTACGTGCCCGCCGACGACATCACCGACCCGGCGCCGCACACCACGTTCGCGCACCTGGACGCCACGACGACCCTGTCGCGCGGCATCTCCGAGAAGGGCATCTTCCCGGCGGTCGACCCGCTCGACTCCACCTCGCGGATCATGGACCCGCAGATCCTGGGCGTCGAGCACTACTCGGTCGCGCAGGAGGTGAAGCGGATCCTGCAGAAGTACAAGGAGCTGCAGGACATCATCGCGATCCTCGGTATCGACGAGCTGTCGGAGGAGGACAAGGTCACCGTCCAGCGGGCGCGGCGCATCGAGCGTTTCCTGTCGCACCCGATGTACGTGGCCGAGCAGTTCACCGGCCAGCCCGGCGAGACGGTGCCGAAGGACGAGACGATCTCCTCCTTCAAGGCGCTGGCGGAGGGCAAGTACGACCACCTGCCCGAGCAGGCGTTCTTCATGTGCGGTGGCATCGAGGACGTCGAGCGCAAGGCCAAGGAGCTGGAGAAGTAGACCGCCGGGGCCACCCGTTCGCGGGCGGCCCCGCCGGTGACGGCTCCCGGTGGACTCGGAGGGAAACGTGGCAAACCTGAAGGTCGGGCTGGTCTCGCCGGAGCGCGAGATCTGGTCCGGCGAGGCCAAGATGGTGGTCGCCCAGACCATCGAGGGCTCGCTCGGCATCCTGCCGGGCCACGCCCCGGTGCTCGGCGTCCTCCTCGACGGCAGCGTGGTGAAGATCGAGCCCGCGGACGGCGGTGAGCCGATCACCGCGATGGTCGGCAGCGGCTTCTTCTCCGTCGCGGCGGACGAGGTGTCGGTGCTGGCCGAGCAGGCCGAGCTGGGCGATGAGATCGACGTCCAGCTGGCCAGGCGGGCGCTGGAGGACGCGCTCGCCGCCGAGGGCGAGGACGCGACGCCGGAGCGGCGGGCCCGGGCGCGGCTGCGCGCCGCGGGCATCGAAGCCTAGGATCCGGCGGACGGCGGGGGATTTGGGCGAGCACCTGGCATGGGATGCGGGCGGGGTGCTCGCCGCGGTCATCCTGGTGCTCGTGCTGCTGTACGTGGCGATGGCGGTGCGGCGGCGGCTGTTCGTCCGTGGCGGCGGCACCGTGGAGTGCAGCCTGCGCGAGCTGTCCCAGGAGGGCGGAGCCCCGGGAGTGTGGCGCCTCGGCATCGGCCGCTACAAGGGCGATGTCCTGCACTGGCATCGTGTGTTCGGTTTCCGTACCAGGCCCCGGCAGGTGATTCACCGCCGGGGCCTCGTCGTGTCCAACCGCCGCAGCCCGGACGCGGAGGAGGCGGAGGGCCTGCTGCCGGACGTCAGCATCATCGAGGTCAAGGACGGCGACCTGACGGTGGAGCTGGCGATGGGCGCGGCGGCGCTGACGGGGTTCCTCGCCTGGCTGGAGGCGGCGCCCCCGGGCTTCCCCGTGGAGCTGCATCCCCCCGAATGACCTGACCCTGGCCGGGGAGCGGTTCGCCTTGGGCAGGGGTTGGTAAGGGGCAGGTATGGAATTGGCGTGACGGGCGTGCCGCCGCTAGCGGCCGGTGCATCGTGGGTGAGGATCGCTGCTGGTCAGCTCCGTCCCCGTCCCCGTCCGCAGGAGTGCACGTGCGCAAGCCGCTCACCGGTGCCGCCCTGGCGCTGCCCCTCGCCGTTCTGCCCGCCACCCTCGTCCTCGCCGGATCCCCGGCGCTGGGCGCCGCGCCGCCCCGTCCCGACCTCGCCAGACTCGTCACGCTGAAGGACATCGAGGCGCACCTCAGGGCCTTCCAGGAGATCGCCGACTACAACGGCGGCAACCGCGCGTCGGGCGGTGCGGGGTACGACGTGTCGGTGCGTTACGTCGCCGGACGGCTGCGGAAGGCCGGTCTCACGCCGAAGATCCAGAAGTTCTCCTACCCGTTCTGGCGGGAGCGGTCGCGTGCGGTGCTGGCGCGGACGGCGCCGTCGAAGGCGACCTACCGGCTGGGCAGGGACTTCGCGACACTCGCCTACTCCGGCTCCGGGAAGGTGACCGCGCGCGTGATCGCCGTGGACGTCCCGTCCCGGGGCGAGGGGACGAGCGGCTGCGAGAAGGCCGACTTCAAGGGCTTCAAGCGCGGCTCGATCGCGCTCGTCCAGCGCGGGACCTGCACGTTCGAGACCAAGGCCGCGAACGCGCGGGCGGCGGGCGCGTCCGCCGTCGTGATCTACAACAAGCCCGGCGAGAAGGGGCTGCTGAACGGCACGGTGAACAGGCCCGCCCGGATCCCGGTCGTCGGCACGTCCCGGACGGTCGGGCTCGCGCTCGCCAAGGCCGCGCGGAAGGGCGGGCTCACGCTGCGGGTGCGGACCGACACCGTCCACGGGAAGCGGCGCTCGTCCAACGTCATCGCCGACAGCGGACGCGGGCGCGCGGGCAACGTGGTGCTGCTCGGCGCGCACCTCGACAGCGTCCGGGAAGGCGCGGGGATCAACGACAACGCCACCGGCTCGGCCGCGCTCCTCGCCATCGCCGCGAAGATCAAGCACCTCGGCAAGAGCGGGCTGCGCAACCGGGTCCGGTTCGCCTGGTGGGGCGCGGAGGAGGAGGGCCTGCGCGGTTCCACGCACTACGTGAAGTCGCTGCCGCGCGCCGACCGGGAGAAGATCGCGGTGGCCCTCAACTTCGACATGCTCGGCTCCCGCAACGGCACCCGCGGCGTCTACGACGGCGACCACTCCACCCGCACCGGGACGCGCGCACCCGCCGGATCCGGCGCGGTCGAGAAGATGTTCCGCGACTACTTCGCGAGCCGCCGCCTCCCGACCACCGAGCACGAGTTCAGCGGACGCTCCGACTACGGCCCGTTCATCGAGGCCGGGATCCCGTCCGGCGGGATGGCGACCGGCGCGGACGGCGTCAAGACCGCCGCCGAGGCCAAGGCGTTCGGCGGCCGGGCCGGCAAGGTGTACGACCCGTGCTACCACGCCAAGTGCGACCGGCTGAAGAACGTCAACCGCAAGCTCCTCGGCACCAACGCCGACGGCATCGCGCACGTCACGCAGCGCCTGGCCCGGACGACCGTCGCCGTGAACGGCGGCGCGCGCCTGACCGTGGGCGGCGTCGCGCCGTCCCGCGCTGCCGTTTGGCAGGGCCCGTACCGGCTCCGCTAGGCGGGCGAGACGGTGACGCTGCCGTTGGAGCTGCGGAGCTGGATCTTGTGCTGTGAGTCCGAGTCCTGCTGGACGGCCGAGTCGATCCGCTCGGCGCCGTTGGCGCTGGACACGCTGATGGCGTAGCCCTCGCTGGTCGGGACCCGGACGTGCACCGACCCGTTGTCGCTGGTGGCGCGGACGCTGCCGGGCGGGGTGGTGAGCCGCAGGTCGATGCCGCCGTCGCTGGTCTCGGCGGTGATCCGGTCGGTGGTCAGCCCGCCCGCGTCGATCGAGCCGTTCGAGGTGCGGACGTCGGCGACGGTGGCGCGGCCGCTGAGCTTGATGCCGCCGTCATCGGTCTGGACGGTCAGCCTGTCGGCGGTGAGGCCGGTGGCGTTGATGGACCCGTTGTCGCTCTCCAGGTGGGCGGTCGTGGCGCGTCCGGTGACGTGGATCGAGCCGTCGTCCGAGCTGATCGACGCCGTGGTCGCGCGCAGGTCGGTCACCTTCAGCGAGCCGTTGTCGCTGTGCAGCTTCACCGCCCCGGTGAGCCCGGACGCGACGACCGCCCCGTCGGCGTTGTCGACCTCCACGGCCATGCTGCGCGGAACCTCGACGCGGTAGGAGACCCCGCACTGGGTGTTTCCGATCGTCGCCCTGGCGCACTTGGCCGACAGCGAGAGCGTGCCGCCCTCGACGGTGTGCCGCGCCTCCGGCTTGTTCTTGTCGTTGGACCAGCGCAGCCGCTCCCGCACCTTCACGGTGGGGGAGTCGGACGCGGTCAGCTCCAGCCGGCCGCCGTTCGACTTGATCTTCAACGCGGTGATGTTCGCGGGCGCGGTGAAGGAGCGGTCCTCCTGATGCGTGCCGAAGGTCAGATTGCCGCAGCCGGCCAGCGTCGCCGCGGCCGCGGCCGTCACGACGGCGGTGATCGTCAGGGTCCTCACGTGGTCACTCCTGTTGTCGCTTGGCGCCCGCGGAAAGCCGTGCGCCTTATGGAACCAGCCTGCTCTGCGCAGGACCGCGTCACCAGGAGGGGAACCGGTCTTCCAGGGGTGGGGCTAACCCCACCCCTGGGTTCCTAACGCTCGCCGCCCGGCTTCCAGAGCACGTCGCCGTGCTCGGCGTTGGCGATGCGGCACAGGATGAACAGCAGGTCGGACAGCCGGTTCAGGTAGCGCGCCGTCAGCGGGTTCACGCCGCCCACCGGTGCCTCCGGGTCGCCTTCGGCGGCGGCGCCGTGCGCCTCCAGGGCCGCCCACGTGGTGCGTTCGGCGCGGCGGCAGACCGTCCGCGCGACGTGCAGCAGCGCCGCGCCGGGCGTCCCGCCCGGGAGGATGAAGCTGCGCAGCGGTTCGAGGGCCTCGTTGTGCTCGTCGCAGGCCGCCTCCAGCCGGTCGACGTAGGACGCGTCGACGCGCAGCGGCGGGTACTGCGGGTCGGGGACGACCGGCGAGCACAGGTCGGCGCCCACGTCGAACAGGTCGTTCTGGACGACCCTGAGCAGCGCGACGAGAGCGTCCGGCAGGGCGCCGAGCGCGATGGCAGTGCCGATCGCGGCGTTGGCCTCCTCGACGTCGGCGTAGGCGGCGAGCCGCGGGTCGGTCTTACGGGTCCGGGACGCGTCGCCCAGCGCGGTGGTGCCGTCGTCGCCCGTCCTGGTGTAGATCCGTGACAGGACGACGGGGTTGTCCCTGTTCTTCGCCATATCGAGCAGCCTAGCGTTGCGGCCGCCAGAAGCCCGTTCGGTAAGGTGCGAGAAATACCCCGGAGGCCGCCGTGTACGACTACATCATCGTGGGAGCGGGCAGCGCGGGCTGCGTTCTCGCCGCCAGACTGACCGAGGACCCCTCGGTGAAGGTCCTCCTGCTGGAGGCGGGGCCGCCCGACCACGCCCCCGAGATCCACATCCCGGCCGCCGCGGCCACGATGTTCAAGGGCCCCTACGACTGGAACTACACGACCGTCCCGCAGGAGCACGCCGCCGGACGCAGCGTGTACTGGCCGCGGGGCCGCACGCTCGGCGGGAGCTCGTCCACCAACGCGATGATCTACATTCGCGGGTCCCGGTACGACTACGACACCTGGCGCGACTCCTACGGCTGTGACGGCTGGGGCTACGAGGACCTGCTGCCCTACTTCTGCCGCGCCGAAGACCAGCAGCGCGGCGAGATCCCCTACCACGGCGTCGGCGGCCCCCTCCGCGTCGAAGATCTGCGCTACAAGCACCCGCTGACCCGCGCGTGGGTGCAGTCGGCCAAGGCGTACGGCCTCGCCGCGAACCCCGACTTCAACGGCGCCGACCAGGACGGCGTCGGCTTCTACCAGGTCACGCACAAGCGCGGCCGCCGCTGGTCCGCCGCCGCGGGCTACCTGCACCCCGTCTCGAACCGCCCGAACCTCACGATCGTCACCGACGCGCTCGTGACCCGCGTGCTGTTCGAGGGGCGCCGCGCGATCGGCGTCCGGTACGAGGCGCGCGGCGAGAGCCTGTCCGACCGCGCCGAGGCGGAGGTCATCCTGGCGGGCGGCGCGGTGAACAGCCCGCAGCTCCTCATGCTCTCCGGGATCGGGCCCGCCGACCACCTGCGCTCGCTGGGCATCGACGTCCTGGCCGACTCCCCGGTCGGGCAGCGGCTTCAAGACCACCCGTTCGTGAACGTCATGGTCGCCACGCCCCGGGCGAAGGCCCTGTGGGAGCTGGCGAACAGGCGGTCCCTCGGCCTCTACCAGGCGTTCGCGCGCGGCCCTTACGCGTCCAACATCGCCGAGGCGGGCGGGTTCGTCCGGACGGTCGACGGCCTGCCCGCGCCCGACCTGCAGTACCACGTGCTGCCGTCGCCGTTCGTCAACCAGGGCCTCACCGAATCGCACGAGCGGCTCCTGTCGGTCCTCGTCGCCGCGGTCGCCGTCACCGGCCGCGGCTCGGTCACGCTCCGCTCCGCGAGCCCGCACGCCAAGCCGCTGATCGACCCGGCCTACCTCGCGGACAAGGCCGACCTGGACATCCTGGTCGCGGGCGTCCGCCAGGCGCGCGAGATCGCCGCGTCCGGGCCGCTGGCGTCGCTGACCGCCGGCGAGTGGGCCCCCGGCGAGCAGGCCGACACCGACGAGGCCATCGTCGAGTACATTCGCCGCGACGTCGCGACCCTCTACCACCCGACGAGCACCTGCGCGATGGGCGGGGACGACGCCGTCTGCGATCCCGAGCTGCGCGTCCGCGGTGTCGAGGGCCTGCGGGTGGTGGACGCGTCCGTCATGCCGGCCGTCCCGCGCGGCAACACCAACGCCCCCACCATCGCGATCGCCGAACGCGCCGCCGACCTCATCCGCAACCGCACCCCCCTGAAGCCCGCCGCACCGCAGGCATGAAGATGCCCGCGCACTACTTCTCGCCGCCCCGCCGGAGACGAAGGCCGAGCACTGGGCGGAGCGAAGGTGATCTTGAGCGGGTAAAATGGGGGGTGCAGATTTCCATTCGGTGCCCTTGAGGAGGCATGACCTTGGAGTTACGCGCAGCACGTAATGCGGCGGTCATCGCGGCTGCCGCGGCGGCGCTCGCGGCGGCCGCCGTCGCGACCACCGTCGACGATGGCGACGCCCGGCAGGACTCCGTGGCCGGTGTCGCGACCCCGGATCACATGAAGCTGGCCGCCCCGGATCACATGAAGATCGCGACGCCCGATCACATGGAGATGTGAGGCGAGGCGGGGCGCGGGGGCGGTGAGCACCGAGACCGTCATCGGCCGGGTCGCGGAGACCGCCCGGCGGCTGGTCGGCTACTGGGAGCGGAATCCCGGCGGTGTTCGCCTGCCCGGCTGGCACGCGCCCTTCCGTCCGCTAGGTGACCTGCTGCCCGCGCGGGACGTCGAGTTCGCCGAGCGGAACCCCCAGATGGTGCCCCTGCTGTGGTATCCGGCCCTGAGCGCGGGGCCGGACACCCGGCGGGTCATCGACGTCCTCGACCATCTGCCGGTGGACCATGACGCCGCCTCGGCGATGATCCGGAGGCAGGAACTGTCCCGGATCTACAGTTGGGCGATCGCGTCCCGGACGGCTCTGGACTGGCTCGGCGACCGGCTCGCGGGCCGCGGCCTGCTGGAAGTCGGGGCGGGCAGCGGGTACTGGGCGTCGCTGCTGCGGGCGCAGGGCGCCGACGTCCTGGCGACCGACTCGGCGACGGACCGCAACGGCTACACCGACCGGTTCCGCTTCACCGACGTCCAGGCCGCTACGGCGGCGGAGGCGGCGCGGTGCCATCCGGACCGTGTCCTGGCCGTCATCTGGCCGCCGTATCGGGACACTATGGCGGCGGAGGCCCTGGACGCCTATCAGGGGTCCGGCCTCGTCTACATCGGGGGTGGCCGGGGCGGGCTCTGCGCCGAGCGCTCGTTCTTCGACGCGCTGGCCGAGCACTGGCGCCCGGTCTTCCGATGCCCTCTCGCGCTGCGCTGGCTCGGGTATGACGATCAGGCGACGTTCTACGTCCGGCGGTCGTCTTGAGCCCAAAGAGGAGCGCCCCCGTCCGTCCGGACGGGGGCGCGTGGCTGGGCGTACAGGCCGGGGGCGTCACCGCTTCAGGGCCTTCGCGATGCGGACGCGGCGGGCCTTCTTGGCCTCGTTGCGCAGCACCGTCACGCGGTCGCTGATGATGATGTTGCTGAAGTCCGGGCGGATCATCTCGATCTCCTTGTGTTCTGCCGGGCCCTCTCGGCCCGACATCTACAAGGTTCGTCCTAAGGCCCCGGGCCCCACATCGGGACGACGCCTTATCTAGGCGCCTTAGCCCGCCTTAGATCCGACCCGGGCGCCGCACCCCGGCTTAGGCGACCTCTACGAAACCTAGGCGGTCGTAGAGGCGGCGGGCGCGGCGGTTGCGGCGGGTCACCGCGAGGGTGAGGGTGTCGTGGCCCTGTTCGGCGAGGGCGTGCATGACGGCCTGGACCAGCTCTCGTCCCAGGCCGTGGCCGCCGTGGGACTTGGCGACGAACAGGAACGCCAGGAGCGGGACGTCCCTGTAGAGGGTGACGAGGGCCCCGGCCACGGGACGTCCATCGCGTTCGGCGATGAACGACGCCTCGCGCAGGAACGTCCCGTACTCGCCGTCCAGGGTGAGCCGCACCTCGCGTGCCGCGCCCTTGAGGTCTCCCACGTCGGCCTCGTCGGGGGTGCCGCGGTAGGCGTCCCACAGGAGGGCGGCGAGCGCGGCGGTGTCGGCGCCGTCGAACGTGCGGAAGCCGGGTGGCGGCGGGGGCGCCGGCTCCAGGGTCACCTGGAGCCGGCTGCGGACGGGTGCGTCGGAGCCCATGGTCCCCTCAGCGCTTGTAGCGGCGGCCGTGGATCAGGTTGATCATGTCGAGGAGGCGGGACATCTCCTTCTCGGTGCGGCCGAACGAGGTCACGTTCACGGTCGAGAACCGCTGCCGGGTGATCGCCTTGGGGCGGGTGAACTCGCGCAGGCCGTCCGCGCCGTGGATGCGGCCGAACCCCGACTCGCCGACCCCGCCGAACGGCAGCGCCGCGACCTGGGCGAACGCGGCGAACGCGTTGATGGAGGTCATCCCGGACCGCATCCGGCGGGCGGCGTCCAGGGCGCGGGACTTGTCCCCGGAGAAGATCATCCCGGCGAGGCCGTAGGCGGTGTCGTTCGCCTTCTCGACCGCCTCGTCCAGATCCTTGACGCGGTGGACGGTGATCGTCGGCCCGAACGTCTCCTCGCGGACGGCGGACGAGTCGTCCGGCACGTTGGTCAGCACCACCGGCTCCACGTACGGCTTGCGCACCGAATCCGCGCCGCCCACGACGGCCTTGCCGCCCCGGTCGAGTGCGTCCTTGATGTGGCGCTCGATGATGTCGAGCTGGCCGGGCATCGTGATCGGCCCGTAGGCGGCCTCGCGGTCGAAGCCGGGACGCAGGTCGCGGGCCTTCTCGGTGAGCTTGCCGAGGAACTTGTCGTAGGCCTCGTCCACCACGTAGATCCGCTCGACGCCGATGCAGGTCTGCCCGGCGTTGGCCATGGCGCCCCACAGCGCGGCGTCGGCGGCGGCGTCGAGATCGGCGTCGGCGTCGACGATGCAGGCGTCCTTGCCGCCGCACTCGGCGACGATCGGGGTGAGGTTCTCGGCGCAGGCTGCCATGACGCGCTTCGCGGTCCGGGTCGAACCGGTGAAGGCGATCTTGTCGACGCCGGGGGAGGACGCGAGCGCCGCGCCCGTCTCGCCCAGCCCCGTCACCGTCTGCAGGACGGGATGCTCCGGCACGACCGCGGCGACCAGCTCGGCGAGGAACGCGCCGACGCCCGGGGTGAACTCCGACGGCTTGAACACCACGGTGTTGCCCGCGGCCAGCGCGTACGCGATCGAGCCCATCGGGGTGAAGATCGGGTAGTTCCACGGGCCGATCACGCCGACGACGCCGAGCGGCTGGTACTCCAGCACGCACTTCTGGTTGATCGCCATGATCCCCGGGTAGACGCCGCGCGGCCCCAGCACCTTCTGGGCGTTGCGCGCCGCCCAGTCCAGATGCGTGATCGCCATGATCGTCTCGAGCTGGGCGTCCGGCAGCGGCTTGCCGGTCTCCTGGTGGATCAGCTCCGCCATCCGGTTGAGGTTCCGGGCGAGCGAGCCCTTGACGTTCAGCAGCCGGAGCCGGCGCTCCTTCCAGCCGAGGGCGCGCCACCACCCGGCGGCCTCCCGGGCGCGCTCGACGGCCGCGGCGACGGCGGCGGCGTCGTGGACGGGGTGCTCGGCGACGACCTCGCCGGTGGCCGGGTTCAGCGACGCGAACGTCTCGGTGCTCTCCGTGGCCACGGACATGGGAACCTCCCGGGAGGAGCCGTGTAAGTGCCTGCTTGCAGGTTGGTACTCGCTAGTAAACCACCCTAGGCCCACGCATGGCCGAGCAGATCGGCCCCGCGGCCCTAGAGGTAGTCCTCCCACCACTTGAACAGCGAGTGCCCGACCTGGATCGGCAGCTCGCCGAGGCCCAGCACGCCGGTGATGTTGAAGATCAGGTCGAAGAACGCCTTGTTGACCGGTTCCAGCCACAGCAGGGCGATCAGGACGAGGAAGGCGTACCCGCCGTAGGCGCCGAGCTGGTCGGCCAAGCGGCGCGGCAGGTAGGGCTCGACGATCCCGAAGCCGTCCAGGCCCGGAATCGGCAGCAGGTTCAAGATCGCGGCGGTGACCTGCAAGAACGCCAGGAACGCCACGCCCAGCCAGAAGACGCCGTGGTCCTGGTGGGCGAAGTTCTTGTACAGGACGGCGAGCATCACCGCGAACATCGCGTTCGACAGCGGCCCCGCCGCCGAGATCAGGCTGTGCCTGATCTTGCCCGGGATCACGTGCCGGTCGATCCAGACGGCGCCGCCGGGCAGGCCGATCCCACCGAGCAGGATGAACACCACCGGGATCACGAAGCTGAGCAGCGGGTCGGAGTACTTCAGCGGGTTCAGCGTCAGGTAGCCCTTGGCGACGACGCCGCGGTCGCCCGACCGGTAGGCCATGTAGGCGTGCCCGAACTCGTGCAGGGACAGCGACAGCACCCACGCCGACAGGACGAACCCGAACAGCGCGACCCGCGCCGCCGTCGTCGGGTTCTCCCCGTACCGCCAGACGACCAGGCCGCACAGGACGGTCGCCGCGACGATCACGAGGAACACCGGGCTCGGCCGGACCGCCGCGGCACCCCGCGTCCCGTGCGTGGTTCCCCTCATCGTTCCCGGCCCCTCTCGCCGTGCCGGCCGCCCGGCGTCCCGTCCAGCCTGATCTTCGCCGCCATCTCGGAAGCTACCTTCTCGCCGCGGTCATGGCGCCGCGATGACCGGAACGACATAGGTGCGCAGGAAGCGGCGCAGCCCGTCGGCGTCCCGGTCCCGGTCCATGACGATCAGCGAGGTGATGATGCGGAAGAGGAACTCGACCGTCCCCTCCACCTCGATGTCGGCCCTGAGCGTCCGCTGCCGCTGCGCCCGCTCGAAATGCGGCCGGACGTACTCGCAGCACAGCGCGAGCACGTGCTCCGCCGCGCCCGCCACCGCCGCCTGCATGTGCCCCGCCGCCTCCGGCACCAGGAAGTGCGCGACGGTGGGCTCGCGCCGGACGTACTCGACCGCGTCCAGCGTGCCCTCCACGATCGCCTCCGGCACCGACCGCTCGCCGCGCAGCCGCTCGGCGAGCCGGTCGAGGAAGCGGCGCAGGTCGCGCATCAGCACGGCCAGGATCAGCTCGTCCCGCCCGCCGGTGACGCTCCGGTACACGGTGGCCCGCGACAGGTTCGCCGCGGCGGCGATGTCCTCGACCGTCGTCTTGGCGACGCCGAAGCGGCCGAAACACTCTTCGGCGGCGTCGATGATCCGCTCGCGTGTCGCATCGGCGGTGACCGGGGGCATGCCTGAAGATTACCGGCAGCCCGCCCCGATTCCGCTCCGCCGCTCTGCCGCCCTCAGTCGAGCGTGTACTCCAGCGCCCAGGTGTGCCCGCCGTCCTCGGTGACGGTGATCTGCCCGAGCCCGCGGATGCCCGCCAGCTCCCCGGTGCCGGACGTCGGCACGATCAGCCACCGCAGCCACTGCGTGTCCGGGGTGCCGTCCTCGCTGCCCGCGCTGTGCTGCAGGACGAACGTCCCCTCCCGCCCGTGCAGGATGCCCTGGACGCTCTCGACCCCCACATAGGCCACGGGCCCGGCGGCGGACTCCACGGTGATCAGCTCGCTGCTGCTCGTCCCGACGAGATCGCCGTGAAAGGTCTTCCCGACCTGCACCCGGGTCAGCTTGGTCCCGTCCTGCTCGTCATAGGGCTTCTCGGCTTCCCACGAGTCGATGTCGAAGCTGCCGCTCGCTTGAAACGTCATGGAGCAATGATGCCGTGTTCGCCCCCGGAGAGGGCCCGGGTTAGAAGAGGGTTCCCTCGTGTTCGATGCCTCTGAGGGCGTCATAGTCGAGGGTGACGCAGTCGATGCCGCGGTCGGTGGCGAGGACGCGGGCCTGCGGCTTGATCTCCTGGGCCGCGAACACGCCGCGGACGGGCGCGAGGTGCGGGTCGCGGTTGAGCAGCTCCAGGTAGCGGGTGAGCTGCTCGACGCCGTCGATCTCGCCGCGCCGCTTGATCTCGATGGCGACGGTGGCGCTGTCGGCGTCCCGGCAGAGGATGTCGACCGGGCCGATCGCGGTGGGGAACTCGCGGCGGATCAGCGACCAGCCGTCCCCGAGCGTGGTGATGTGCTCGGCGAGCAGCTCCTGGAGGTGCGCCTCGACGCCGTCCTTCTGCAGGCCCGGGTCGATGCCCAGCTCGTGGCTGGTGTCGTGCAGGAACTCCTCGATGGTGAGGATGAGCCGCTCGCCGGACTTGCCGTGCGTGACCGTCCAGCGGGCGACGGCGCCGTCGCCCTCGTGCGGCTCCTCGCGCAGCGAGCAGGGCGGGTTCATCCAGTTCAGGGGCTTGTAGGCGCGGTCGTCGGCATGGATGCTGACGCTCCCGTCCGCCTTGATCAGGATCAGGCGGAGTGCCATCGGCAGGTGGGCGGTGAGCTTGCCGGCGTAGTCGACGCTGCAGCGGGCGATAACGAGACGCACGGCGACCAACCCTAGTGCGACCGGACGGCTAAGGCGCCCGGACGCCCGATATAAGGCGTCGTGCCGATGTGGGGGCCGGGGCCTTAGGACGAGTCTCTTAACTGCGGGGCCGTGCTGTTCGGCCTGGCAAGGGACCTGGGAGGGGTCGTGTTCCATCACGAGATCATGCAGTCGGTCATGGAGGAGCGGGCCCGCGAGCGGCGGGCGGAGGCGCGGGCCGTGCGGGCCGGGCGGGTGGCGCGCCGTGCCCGCGAGTACTGGGCGGAGCGCGCCGAGCGCGGGTCCGCCGCCCGTCCGATGCGGCGCCGGCCGTCCGGCCACGGCGCCCCGCAGGCGCGCTGAGCGCGTCCCGGCTCGCGGGGGCGGCCGGGACGCGCATAGCGGAATGAAAACCTTTGTCAACCCTGGAAATCTTCCGGTGGCGTGATTAGCGTCGGTGGCATCCGACGAAAGGACCCCCGCAATGTCCCTAGACGTGACCCCGGAACTCCTGGAGACGGCGAAGCAGGGTGAGGTCGGCGACGCGGAGTTCGTCGAATGCATCAAGACGTCCCTCCCGTACGCGTGGGACATGGTCAGCGGCCTGGTGGCCCGGCTGCAGGTGGACGGCGGCGAGTTCGCCGACAACCAGACGCCGCCGCCGGACGAGCAGGCCCGCGGCCAGCTGCTCCGGATGCTGGCGAGCGACTCGATGCGCGACGCGCTGGAACGCTACTTCGGTGTCAGGCTGGCCTTCCAGAACTGCCACCGCCTCGCCGTCTTCCCGGACGGCGGCTCGGACGCCTACCGCACGTTCGTGACGCCCCGCGAGCAGATCCTCAACCAGTCGCCCGAACTGCGCGACTGCTGACGCGCCGGCCTCGGCGCGCCGGGTCCACCGGCGCGCCGACCGCCGGCTCCCGGCGTGCCGCGCGTCAGCCCGGGGGCGTCGCGCGGCAACACCCGGACGCGCCGCGTGATCAGGATCCGGGAGCGCCGGAGCGGACCCTCGGCAGGACGTCCGCGCCGAGCCGGGCGATGTTCTCCAGCGTGGCCTCCCTGGACCCGGCCGCCTCGACCATCAGGATCAGATGCCGGATGCCGGTGCGTTCGACGGTGGTCACGAGCGACTCGACGCAGTCGTCCGGCGAACCCACGGCATGGAGCTCGCACATGAGCCGCGTGTAGCCGACCGGGTCGCGGGGCCGCCGCGGACGGTCGTCCACGGCGACGTATCCCTCCAGGCCGGGCGCCAGCCAGCGCGGCATCTCGGCCATGACCGTCTTGACGGCCTCCTCGCGCGTGTCGGCGACCTGCGCCACATGGGTGGAGATGTGCGGGGCGTCCGGCAGCCCGTGGCGGGCGACGGCCGCGGCCTTCTCGTCCGGCCCGGCGTGCATGCCCAGCAGCATCGGCAGGCCCCGCGCCGCGGCCAGCGCCTCGGTCTCCGGGGACATGCACGCGACCGTCACCGGCGGCGGCACAGGCGCGCGCGGGACGACCGGCACCTCGCGGAAGCTGAACTGCTCCCCGCTCCATCCGACCCTGTCGGATTTCAGCCAGGCCAGCAGCAGGTCCAGCGATTCGGCGAACCCGTGCTCGAAGCGGTCGAGGCCGGTGCCGAAGACCTCCAGGTCGCGCCACGGGCCGCCGCGTCCGACGCCCAGCCGGAACCGGCCGCCGGACAGCAGCGACAGCATCGCCGCCTGCTCGGCCAGGGCCACCGGATGCTGGGTGGAGAGCACGCTGACCGCCGTCCCGACGTCGATGCGTCCGGTGGCGGCCAGGACGTGCCCGGCGAGGACGGTCCCGGACGGGACGACCCCGTACGACATGAAGTGATGTTCCGCGAACCACACGTCGTCGAACCCGGCCCGTTCGGCGGCGATGGCCGCCTCCACGGTGCGGGAGAGGGCTGCGGCGTCGTCCTGGCCGGGGAAGCGGGTCGCGAGAAGGAAGAGTCCGAGGCGCACGTCCCCTGTCGTACCCGGCATCGTGGACGCCTGCGCGCTCTGCGAGACTGCCGTCCATGACTGGTCGTTCGTTCAGCAGGGTCGGGGTCGTCGGACTGGGCACGATGGGCGCGGGCATCGCGGAGGTGCTGGCACGCGGCGGCCTCGCCGTCGTCGGCGTCGAGGTGGACCGGGACGCGCTGGAACGCGGGCGCGGGCACCTGGAATCCTCGACCGGACGGGCCGTCAAGCGCGGGCGCCTCACCGCCGAGGCCCAGCAGGAGATCCTCGGCCGCGTCACGCTCTCGACCGACTTCGCCGACCTGGGCGACTGCGACCTGGTCATCGAGGCCGTCCCGGAACGGCTCGACCTGAAGCGCAAGGTGTTCGCCGAGCTTGACCGGGTGTGCCGCGACGACGCCGTCCTCGCCACGAACACCTCCTCGCTGCCGGTAACCGACATCGCGGCGGGCACCGGCCGTCCCGCCAAGGTCGTCGGCGTGCACTTCTTCAACCCGGCGCCGGTGATGAAGCTCGTCGAGGTGATCGCGACCGTCCTGACCGAGCCGGACGCCGTCACCCGCGTCGCCGAGCTGGTCAAGGGCCTCGGCAAGACCCCGGTCACGATCGGGGACCGCGCCGGGTTCGTCGCGAACCGGCTGCTCTTCGGCTACCTGAACCAGGCCGCGGCGATGCTGGAGTCCGGGCACGCCACCCGCGACGACATCGACACCGCGATGAAGACCGGCGCCGGGCTGCCGATGGGCCCGTTCACCCTCATGGACCTGATCGGCCTCGACACCTGCCTCCAGGTGCTGGAGGCGATCTACGCCGAGTCCCGCGACCGCCGCCACGCCGCCTCGCCGCTGCTGCGCGAGCTCGTCACCGCCGGGCTGCTCGGCCGCAAGACCGGCCGCGGCTTCTACACCTACGACGGCGCCGCCGGACAGCCCGCGCCGGAGGCCCCGGACGGCCCGCGGCCGGTCGTCGGCATCGTCGGCGTCGGCCCGCTCGCGGACGCGATCGCCGCCCTCTGCGACCGGGCGGGCACCCAGGTCCGCGACTCCGCCGCCGCGCTGGCCGGCTGCGACCTGGTCATCGAGGCCGCGGAGGACGCCGAGGCCGGCCGGGCGCTGCTGTCCGCCGCCGCCCAGGCCGTCAAGCCGGGCACGGTGCTCGCCGTGACGTCGGTGGACGGCTCGGTGATCCGGCAGGCCATGGCGACCGGACGTCCCGCCGACGTCGTCGGCCTGCACCTGCCAGACCCGGCGGCAGCGGCCCCGCTAGCCGAGATCGCTGCCACGGTCGCCACCGCGCCCGACGTCGCCGACCGGGCCGCCGACCTCGCCGGGCGCCTCGGCCTCACCGTCGTCCGCTGTCGCGACCGCGCCGGGTTCATCGTGGACGCGCTCCGCTTCCCGTACCTGAACGACGCCGCCGCCATGCTCGGCGCCGGATACGCCGACGCCGACTCGATCGACGCCGCGATGACGCTCGGCTGCGGCTACCCGACCGGCCCGATCGCCGACCTCGACCGTCTCGGCCTGGACCGTGCGGTCACCGTCCTGCAAGCCCTGCACGCCGAGACCCGTGACCCCGCCCTCGCCCCGACCCCGCTCCTTGTGGAGCACGCCACCGCGGGCAGCCCGCTGCGCTGAATATCCTCGAAGAGTGAGCCCCCGGAAGAACCGTCGAGCCGTGTCCGGCCGCCCTGAGAAAGGCGGCGGGGGCGGCTCGTGGGCTCAGGAGACCGAGGACGCGCCGGACGGGGAGTGGATCGTCCGGGCCGTGCCCGGGACCGGGGCGGGCAAGGCGTACCGGTGCCCCGGATGCGACCAGCAGATCCCGCCGGGCGTCGGGCACGTCGTCGCCTGGCGGGCCGACGACCAGGGCGGCGAGTACCGGCGGCACTGGCACCGGCCCTGCTGGCAGGCACGCTCCCGGCGTTCGCCCCGCGTGCAGAGGTCGCGCAACGCGCCCCGCTACTAAGGAGATCCATGGCTGAGATCAGGGCGGCCACCGTGCTGCCGGCGCGGCGTGAGGAGATCACGCTGCACACCTCCGACGGGCTGGAGCTGGTGGGGGAGCTGGCGCTGCCGGCCGACCGGCCGCCGGTGGCGACGCTGGTCTGCCTGCACCCGCTGCCCACGGCCGAGGGCATGATGGACAGCCACGTGCTGCGCAAGGCGTCCTACCGGCTGCCCGCGCTCGCCGGCCTCGCGGTGCTGCGGTTCAACACGCGCGGGACGACGTCCGCGCGCGGCACGAGCCAGGGCGAGTTCGGCGAGGGGGAGACCGAGCGGTTCGACGTGGCGGCGGCGCTGGAGTACACCGAGTACCACGATCTGCCGCGCCCGTGGCTGCTCGGCTGGTCCTTCGGGACGGAGCTGGCCCTGAAGTGGGGGCGTGACCCGCTGGTCCAGGGCGCGATCCTGCTGTCCCCGCCGCTGAAGCGCGCGGGCGACGCCGACCTGGACGCCTGGGGCGCCGACGGACGGCCCCTCGTGGCGCTCGTCCCCGAGCTCGACGACTACCTGCGTCCGGCGGAGGCGCGGGAGCGGTTCAAGCGCGTCCCGCAGGCCGAGGTGATCGGGGTCGGCAACGCCAAGCATCTGTGGGTGGGCGAGCCGTACGTGCGCATCGTGCTGAACGAGATCGTGAAGCGGGTCGCCCCGGCCGCCGCACCGCTGCCCACCGAATGGGATGAATCAGACAAATAACAGCATGCGGCCGGTCACGGCCATTTCCGTCACGTTTCCTCAATAGCGGGTAAACGATGGTGGAGGCGACGCCGTCCGGGAGGACCGGCCATGACCGTGCAGCTGTACGCCAGGGACGTCGGATCCGGTACGCCGCTCGTCCTCCTGCACGCGTTCCCGCTCTCCTCGGCGATGTGGCTCGCCCAGCGCGAGGGTCTCGCCGACCGGTTCCGGGTCATCACGCCCGACCTGCGCGGCTTCGGCGGCTCGCAGCTCGGCGACGACGACCCGTCGCTCGACGCGATGGCCGACGACGTCGCCCGGCTCTGCCGGCGGCTCGGCGTCCGGCGGGCCGTGGTCGGCGGGCTGTCCATGGGCGGCTACGTCGCGATGGCGCTGTGCCGGCGGCATCCCGACCTCGTCCGCGGCCTGGTGCTGGCCGCCACCCGCGCCGCCGCCGACAGCGGGCCCGTCCGGGAGAACCGGCTGCGCCAGGCGGGCCGGCTGGAGGGCGACGCCACCACAAGGGTCCTGGTGGACGAGGTCCTGCCCGCGCTCGTCGGGCCCACGACCTACCAGCAGCGCGCGCTGGTCTACGGGCGCGTCCGCGGGCTCGTCCAGGCGACGCCGCCGCGCGCCGCCGCGTGGGCGCAGCGCGCCATGGCGGAACGCCCCGAGTCGTTCGGCACGCTGCGCGGACTCCGCGTCCCCGCGCTCGTCATGATCGGGGACGAGGACACCCTCGCCACCGAGGACGAGGCCCGCGCCATGGCGGACGCGACGCCGAACGCGGAACTGCTCGTCATCCCGCGCGCCGGGCACCTGTGCGCCGTCGAGCAGCCGGACCTGTTCAACCAGGCCGTGGCGGAGTTCACCGCCGCCCTGGCCCGGACCAGCCGCTGACCCCGGGCGCCAGGGGCTACATCGTCTCCTGGCGCGGCACGACGATCTCGCGGATCAGCAGCGAGATCGCCGCCGCGGTCGGGATCGCCAGCAGCGCGCCGACCACGCCGAGCAGCGCCCCGCCGACCAGCGCCGCCACGATCGTCACCGCGGGCTGGACATCGACCGTCCGTTTCATCACCCGCGGATAGACCACGTAGTTCTCCAGCTGCTGGTAGATCAGGTAGAAGATCGCGCAGACGATCAGGTCGGTGACGTTCCCGGTGAGGAACGCGACCAGGCACACGACGACCGCGCCGATCGTGGCGCCGATCAGCGGGATCAGGTCCGTCACCGCGACGATCAGCGCCAGCGCCAGGGCGTACTTCACCCCGAGGATCGACAGGAAGATGTAGGAGATGGTGCCCGCTATGAACGCGATCGTGAACTGCCCGGCCACGTAGCCGCCGATCCGGTCGAGGATCTCGTCGCCGAGCAAGGCGACCCTGGCTCTTCGGGACCGCGGCGCCAGCTTGTAGAAGAACGTCTTGATCTGCGGCAGCGAGCTCATGAAGTACAGCGTCAGGATCAGGATCGTGATCGTCTGGAAGACGCCGCTGACCGCGACCTTGCCGATGCCGGTGGCGATGTCGGTGAGGCTCTTCTGGAAGTCGTCGCCCTTGACGGTCTGCTCGGCACGGTCCAGCAGCCCGTACCGCTTGTCCCAGTTGGCGAGGGTCTTGTTCTCCTGCAACTGCTCGACGTACTCGGGGATGTTCTTGCGCAGCTCGGTGACCTGCTCGGACACCGGCTGGACGAGCGAGGCCACGAACCCGGCGAAGAACAGGATCACGACCAGGAACACCGCCGCGACCGCCGCGCCGCGCGGCAGCCCGAACCTGCGCAGCCGCTCCACCGCCGGGTTGAGCCCGACCGCGAGGAACATCGCGACCACGATCATCACGATCACGGACTTGGCGTTGGACGCGGCCTGCACCAGCAGCCACGCGGTGATGACGCCGAGCGCGGCGGTGAACCCGAACACGAACGGGTGCGCGCGGCCGAGCGGCTCGCCGGGCCGCCCGAACGGGAAGCGGTGGTCGACGCCCGCCTCGCGCCTGCGCTGCTCGACGTCGTGCGCCGGGTCGGGCGCACCCGGCTCGGGCGTCACCTGGACGCCCGCCGCCGTCGCCACCGGGGCCGGGAGATTGACCGGGGCGCCGGTGGCCGGGTCACGCTCGCCGACGGGCTGCTCGATCTCCTCGGGCTTCAGCGCACCGCTGGCCGCGACGACCTCCGCATCCGGCTCGCCCGCCTCGGCCGCCGATTCGCCCGGCTCCTCGCGCGCATCGCGCTCGTCGCGTGCGACGGGCTCGTCGGGCTGGGTCGGCTCGTCGGGCTCGGCCGCTTCGTCGTTGTCGTCGGCGGGCGGAGCGGGTGCCGGGACCTTGCCGCCGGTGGTCGGACGCGCGTCGTCGTGCGTCGTCTCCGCGCCGTCCTCGTGGGGGCTCTGGTCGGGCACCGCTCTCCTCTTTCCCTCCGGCCGCGGTCGCCCGCCCGGCCCGCGACGGGATCCGGATCGAGCGACCACGAGGTAAGACATAGGAAAGCCTAGAGGCGTTTCCGGCCTCTAGGCTCTCCGTCGCACGTCGACCGCGTCACGCGGTCGTGAACCGGCTCACTCCTGCCACCAGTCCTCGTCGTCCTCGTCGGACTTCTTGGCCTGGCCCTGCTTGGCCGGCGCGCCCTTCGCGGCCGGCTGCTGCTGCTTCGGCTGCTGCTGCGCCGGGGCCGGCTTGGGCTCGGCCGCGGGGATCGCGGCCTTCTCCGGGGGCGCGGCCAGCTCGGCGTCGCCGCCCATCGTCGGCGCGACACCGCCGATGAGCTGGCGCAGCTGGTTGAGGTGGCTGGTGATGCTGTCGCGCTGCCGGGTGAGCTCGTCGACCTGCCGCTGCGCCGCCGTCCGGACGCGGTCGGCCTCGGCCTTGGTCTCGGCGAGCAGCTGCTCGGCCTGCGACTTGGCCTCGGCGATCACGTTGTCGGAGTTCTTGCGGGCGTTGGCCATGAGCTGCTTGGCGTGCGAGTCGGCCTCGCGCCGGGTCTGCTCGGCCTGCTGGGTCGCCTTCGCGGCCCGCTGCTCGGCGGACGCGGCGCGCTGCTCCGCCTCGGCGACGAGCT
Source organism: Actinomadura sp. 3N508 (assembly GCF_044326375.1). Lineage (NCBI taxonomy): Bacteria > Bacillati > Actinomycetota > Actinomycetes > Streptosporangiales > Thermomonosporaceae > Actinomadura > Actinomadura sp. 3N508. The sequence continues at coordinate 494,269 of NZ_JBIRAX010000001.1, read as the reverse complement.
TCTGCGTGGCCTGCTGGGCCGCGGAGTGGCGCTCCGCGTCCTGCCGGTCGGCCTCCTCGCGGCGGGCGGCCAGCTGGATCTCGAACTCCGCCTCCGCCTGGGCGCGCTGGGCCTCGCTCTCCTCCAGGATGCGCTGGGCCTGGGCCCGCATCTCGTCGGCCTGCCGCTTGGCGGTGGTGAGGATCTCGTCCCGCTCGCGCTTGGTGGACGCGCGCAGCTGCGCGACCTCGCGCTCGGTCGTGGTCCGCAGCTTCGCGATCTCACGCTCGGCACCGGCGCGCTTCTCGGCGACCTCGTGGTCGGCGGTGGCGCGCAGCTTGGCGACCTCGCGCTCGGTCGTGGAGGTCAGCTCGTCGGCCTCACGGCGGGCCGACGTGCGCACCTCCTCGGCCTCGCGTTCGGCGGCACCGCGCATGTCGTCGCCCTCGCGCTGGGCGTTGGCGCGCAGTTCGGCCGCGTCGTTCTCGGCGTTGGCGCGCTGCTCGGCGGCGTCGACCTTGGCCGCGGCCTTGATCTCGTTCGCCTCGGACCTGGCGGCCTGCACGAGCTCGGTGGCCTGCTCCTCGGCCAGCCGGAGCAGCTGCTCGATGCGGGCGCCGAGCCCGGAGTAGGTCGGACGTTCCTGCTCCTGCAGCTGACGGTGCGCGTCCGACAGTTCCCGCTGCAGGGCCTGGGTCTGCTCGCGGGTCTGCCGGACTTCGTTGTCGAGCGATTTGATGTGCTCGTCGACCTGGTGCCGGTCGTAGCCGCGGAGCACCACGTCGAACTCGCGTGGGGGCGTGTCTTCGAAGAAGTTGCTGAGCTGGGCGTCGATGTCGGACTGCATGTGGCTCAATCCTGGATGTGACGGGGCTACCAGTGGTTCCGGGGACCGGTTGATCGCCTGGCATGACGGCATGACTGGCTCGCATGACGGGCTCTGTGCCCCAGACCTCTTCCGGCGAATGAAGCCTACTCCCGACACTGCCGTGTTGGGGGTTCATCTTGACACGCTGCGTGGTTTGTCCGCTTTGTGATCGACCTCACCGGGGCCGAGAGTCCGCAGGTACCGAGCCCACAAATACACCAAATGTGTCTGAACAGTCACAGAGCGGCGGTCGGGGTCGGGCCGTCCGGCGCCGTGATATCGAACACGTCACGATCCGGTCGCGCTCCGGGGCGGCGGTGCCACAGGGCCTGTGGGAGCGCGGCTCCGGGCGTCCCGCGGGCACCGCCCGCAAGATCATTCGGGGTCGCGGCGCTTCTGCACGAGCTCGGTCAGGACGCCGTGGCAGTCCTTCGGGTGCAAAAAGTTGATCAAGGATCCCATGGATCCGTTGCGCGGCGCGTCGTACAGGACGCGGACGCCCTTGCCCGCGATGCCGGCGGCCTCGCCGGCGACGGTCCCGTCCGTCCCGAACGCGATGTGGTGCACGCCCTCGCCGTTCTTCGCCATCCACTTGGCGACCGCGGAGTCGTCCCGGATCGGCTGGATCAGCTGCAGGTAGCTCGCCGCCCCGTCCCCGGTGTCGTTGATCTTGAGCATGCACTCCCGGACGCCCTGCTCCTCGTTCACCTCGAAGTGCGCGTCGGTGAAGCCATAGGTCGCCTTGTAGAACTCGACGGTCGCCTCAAGGTCGTGACAGGCGATGCCGATGTGGTCGATACGGGTCAGCACGGGCGTTCTCCCTACTACGGCGGCCAGGCGGGGCCGAACGGAACCGATCGGTCTCCTCCTGGGTATCGTGGCAAACGTCGCTGACGCACCCCTTGGAGGCCCCTAAATGTCCGTGATCGTCGCCGGCGCGCGTACCCCCGTTGGGCGTCTGATGGGCTCGCTGAAGGACTTCTCCGCCGCCGACCTCGGCGCGCACGCGATCAAGGCGGCGCTGGCGCGGGCGGGCGTGACCGGAGATCAGGTGCAGTACGTGATCCTCGGCCAGGTCCTGCAGGCGGGCGCCGGGCAGATCCCGTCCCGGCAGGCGGCGGTCAAGGCGGGCATCCCGATGAGCGTCCCGTCCGTCACGATCAACAAGGTGTGCCTGTCCGGGCTGGACGCGATCGCCCTCGCCGACCAGCTGATCCGGGCGGGCGAGTTCGACATCGTCGTCGCGGGCGGCATGGAGTCGATGACCCAGGCGCCGCACCTGCTGCCGAAGTCGCGCGGCGGCTACAAGTACGGCTCCGTCGAGGTCCTCGACCACATGGCCTACGACTCGCTCACCGACGCCTTCGACGGCCTCTCCATGGGCGAGTCGACCGAGCGCCACAACGCGAAGCTGAACATCTCCCGCGAGGAGCAGGACGAGTTCTCCGCCCGCTCCCACCAGCGCGCGGCCGCCGCCATCAAGAACGGCGTCTTCGACGAGGAGATCGCCCCGGTCGAGATCCCGCAGCGGCGTGGGGAGCCGGTCGTGTTCGCCACGGACGAGGGCGTGCGCGGCGACACCACCGCCGAATCGCTCGGCAGGCTGCGTCCCGCGTTCAGCAAGGACGGGACGATCACCGCGGGCTCGTCCTCGCAGATCTCCGACGGCGCCGCGGCCGTCGTCGTGATGTCCAAGGCCAAGGCCGAGGAGCTGGGGCTCACCTGGCTCGCCGAGATCGGCGCGCACGGCAACGTCGCCGGGCCGGACAACTCGCTGCAGTCCCAGCCGTCCAACGCGATCAAGCACGCCCTCGGCAAGGAGGGCCTGAGCGTGGCCGACCTCGACCTCATCGAGATCAACGAGGCGTTCGCGTCGGTCGGCGTCCAGTCGATGCGCGACCTCGGCGTCGACGCGGAGAAGGTCAACGTCAACGGCGGCGCCATCGCGCTCGGCCACCCGGTCGGCATGTCCGGCGCCCGCATCGTCCTGCACCTGGCCTACGAGCTGAAGCGGCGCGGCGGCGGCGTCGGCGCCGCGGGCCTGTGCGGCGGCGGCGGCCAGGGCGACGCCCTCATCCTCCGCGTCCCCACCGCCTGAGCACGAGTCGGGGTGGGGCTGGCACCAGTCCCATCCCACCGGCCAGCCGCATCGCGGCGGCCCGTTGATGATCTTTAGCCTCGACGGACCGCACCGGACGATGACGGCTGGAGGAGACGGCGATGCACTCGGACGCCGCACGTGCGCGGACGAGGCCCGGCCCACTGGCCGTGACCGGGACCCTGCTCCTCACCGCAGGGGTGGCGGTCGCTTCCGCGGCGCCCGTGTCGGCCGCCGCCGGGCACGCCGGGGACCGGCTGCGCCGCGATGTCGAGGGGCTCCACCGCCTCGGCATCACCGGAGTGCTCGCGGAGGCGGACACCCCGGAGGGACGGATCACCGCGCGCGCCGGCGTCGCCGACCTGCGGACCGGACGGCCCGTCCCGCCCGGCGCCCATTTCCGCGCCGCCAGCATCACCAAGACCTACGTCGCGACCGTCGTGCTCCAGCTCGCCGGCGAGGGGCGGCTCGGCCTCGACGACACGGTGGACCGATGGCTGCCCGGACTCGTCCGCGGCAACGGCAACGACGGGCGGAAGATCACGATCCGCCACCTGCTCCAGCACACCAGCGGCCTGCACAACTACCTGCTGGACATCCCGCTGCTGGAGAGCGCCGACTACTACCGCGAGCACCGCTTCGACGGCTACACGCCCGAACGGCTCGTCGCCCTGGCGCTTGAGCACGAGCCCGACTTCCAGCCCGGCGACACCCACCCCGGCGGGACGCCGAAATGGAACTACACGAACACCGGCTACGTCCTGCTCGGCATGATCATCAAAAGGGCGACCGGCAAGGACTGGGCGGACGAGGTCGGCGACCGCGTCATCCGGCCGCTCCGGCTTCACGGCACCTACGTCCCGGGGAACCGCGCCACGCTGCGCCGCCCGTTCGTCCGCGGCTACCACCAGTACGGACGCTCGGACGCGCCGCTGACCGACGTGACGCTGCTGGACCCGAGCGTGGCGGACGCGTCCGGCTCGATGATCACCACGCTGCGGGACAACAACCGGTTCTTCCGCGCGCTGATCGGCGGACGGCTGGTCCCGGCGCCGCTGCTCGCCCAGATGCAGCGGACCGTCCCGACCGGGTGGGACGGCCCGTACGAGGGTTCACGGTACGGGCTCGGCCTGTTCTGGTACCCGCTGCGCTGCGACCGCGCGGGTTACTGGGCGCACGGCGGCGACATGCTCGGCTACAAGATCCGCGAAGGCGTCCGCGCGGGCGGCGGCCGGGCCGTCACCGTCGCGATGGCGAGCCAGCTCGCCGGGGAGCCCGCCGAACGGCAGGGGATGGCCGCCAGGGCGACGATCGAGAACGTGCTCTGCTGACCCTGCCCCATCCCCTTACTGGGATGAGGGGGTGATGGTGACGGTCGTGAAGCCGAGGGCCTTGAGCATGTTCTCCAGCATCGTCCTGGTGTTGGCGTCGGCGCGTTCCTTCAGGCCGCTCCGCGCGGCGGCCGTCTGGATCTTCTGGGACGCCAGCACGTAGAGCTGCTGCTGGTCGTTCGGGTTGCTGCTGAAGAAGTCGCCGAGCCGGTTGAACAGCCCGCGTTCGGTGGCGTGGACGTAGCTGTGCTTGGTGTCCAGGTTGGTCTTCTCCAGCTGGGCGGGCGGCAGCGTGATGGTGGCGGACGTCCGGTCGGCGTTCACCTTGACGGCGCCCGAGCCCAGCTTCGAGAAGTCCACGTAGGCGTCGACGGAGCCGTTCCCGACGAACAGGGTGCGCTGGCCGCGCAGGCCGTCCGGCAGGAACTTGGCGTCCTTCTCCAGATCGACGATGACCTGGAAGTTGCCGCTCGCCGCTTCGTAGCGGTGCAGGTCGCGCATCGACTGCAGCAGGACGGGCCCGCTGCGGTCCTTCGTCTCCTCCGCGAAGGGGTTCAGCCAGCCGGGGAGGCCGCGCAGGGCCTGCTGGGCCAGCAGCAAGACCGCGACGGTCACGACGACGAGCAGCGCGGGGGCGAGGAGCCCGCGCCGGGGCAGAACGGAGAAGGACCTGCGGGGCGTGTCGTTCTTCGGTTCCGAGCGAGCCATGTACCGGACGTTCCCACCTGGACCGTCCCGTATCTGGCGAGACGGTTAGGTCGGTGTGAGAGACGCGGGCGCGCTGGTCCGGGGCGCGGCGGCCCGTTCCGTCAGTTTCCGCGTGCCTGGTTGTGCCTGCCGCGTCCTTCGCCGGGTTCCGGGCGCACTCCGCCGCCGTGCCCGGCGCGCCCGGCGTTGCCTGCGGTGCCCGGGCGTCCCGGGGTCTTGCGTTTCGGGACGGCGGCGCTCGAATCGGCCGCGGCCCGCCCCGGCCGCTGCGGGTGCTGGACGGTGCGGGTGTCGGTCGCCCGGAAGTCGGCCGGGCCGAGCGCGCACGACCGGTAGGCGGCGAAGTGCAGGCGCAGCCAGGTACGGCGCCGGGCCTCGCTCCAGGACGCGAACCGGCGCGCGGCGCGGGCGTCGGGGATGGTGGGGGAGTCGTCGCCGAGGAGCCAGGCGTCGACCATCGCGCGGTAGCCGTTCGGCGGGCCCGCGCAGGTGCGGGTGTCCTTGAGGCTCTCGCTGATCTGCCGGACGGCCCGCGCCGCGTACCCGGGCGACAGCCGCTCGTCGAGGTGGACGGTGGCGACGCCGTCCGTGACCGCGATCGGCGCCCACGCCGGACGCTGCTCGACCGTGGTGAACGCGCCGGGCGTCCCGTTGAGCCGGGCGGCAAGCGGGGTGGCCGCCGCCATCAGCCGGGGCAGCGCGTCCCGCAGCGCGGGGTGGACGCACACGGTCAGCGGCCACTCGCGGCACACCGGCTCGGCCGACACGGGCGCCGCCGTCCCGCCGCCGGAGCGGTGCAGGCCGAGCGTGGCGGTGACCGTCGCGGCCAGCGCCATGAGCAGCGGCAGCACGATCCAGAACCGCCGCGTCGCCCACAGCACGTAGCCGAGGATCAGCGCGGCGGTCAGCCCGGCCGCCCAGGTGACCTGGCCGGCGAGCACCCCGGGACGCAGCGTGGTGAACAGGGCCAGGTTGTCGAACGCGGCCGGGGGAAGCAGGCTCCACCACGACACGCCGGGGACGCGTGCCGCCGCCCACACCGACGTCACGGCGACGACCAGGGCCGCGGTGGCGCGATGCGGGACGACCCGCCCGGTCAGGTAGCCCGCGACGACGTGCAGCACGAGCGACGCCGCTCCCGAGAGCACGCCCAGCGGGTTGGGGTTCCCCGACCCCGCCTGCACGAGGGTGATGACGGTGACCACCAGCGTCACCGCGACGTAGGAGGCCAGTGCGGCGGCGGACAGCAGCAGCAGATCGAACAGCGCGCCCGTGGCGGGCGAGCGGGCGGTGAGGTCGCGCAGATAGTCGAGCGGACGTTCCCGTACCGCCGTCCAGGCGGCCAGGCCCGCGGCGACGGGGCTCAGGTAGCGGACCGCGTTGAGCAGCGCGACGACGGTGTTGTCCCAGTAGGCGACCGCGGGGGACAGCGACAGCGCGGCCGCCGTCGTTCCGACCGCGGTCAGCACGGGCACCGCGACCAGCAGTGCCGTGCGACGGGCGTCCAGCCGGAGCACCCGCCCCAGGTCAGACACCGGAGGCGCTCCCGGCGGGCGGCCGCCTCGCCCGCGGCCTCGCCAGCTGCGGCAGCGGCAGCTGCGGCAGGGACAGCTGTGGCAGCGCCGGCCGGGGCAGCGACAGCCGCGCGGGACGGCGGTGGCCCGCGCCGCTCCGCTTCCGCGGCGCCGCCTCCGGTGCCGTGCCGCCGGCACCGGCGCCGTCGAGCCTCGGGCCGTCGTGCGCGGTGCCGTCGTGCGCGGTGGCGCCGAGGACGCGGCGGTCGGCGGGGGTGCGGCCGCGGCGGGCGGCGGCCGAGTGGGTGGGCTGCTCGGTCAGCCTGCCGCGGGCGAGCGTGAACAGCCGGTCGCACCAGCCGTCGAGCGTCTCCGGCGCGTCGGCGGTGATCACCACCGTCGGGGCGAGGGCGCGGAGGACGGGGATGAGCTCGGCCATGGCGGCGGTGAGCGCGTGGCGTCCAGGACCGGCGGCGCCGGTGGGCCAGGGCTCGGCGGCGGCGCACAGGTCGCCGAACGGATCGTCCAGCAGGACGACGGCCGGCTCGTGGACGCAGGCGGCCGCGAGCCCGGCGCGGAGGCGGACGTCGGCCGGCAGCAGCGCGAGCTCGGTGCCGGCGGCCTCGGCGAGGTCGAGCCGCCGCATCGTGGAGCGCGCGGTGGACGCGCTCGTCCGCTTGTAGTAGGCCGCGTACTCGACGAACTCGCCCGCGGTCATGTGCTCGGCGCGGGCGAACCGCGCCGGCAGGTAGCCGATGCCGGCCCGCGCGGCGCGCAGGGCGGTGGCGTTGGTGATGTCGTGTCCGAGAATGTGCAGCGCACCGGCATTAGGCCTGCGCAAGGTCGCGAACGTGGCCAGCAGAGTGGATTTACCGGCACCAGGTGGACCGGCCAGGCCGACCACGCCTTCGGGAACGCCGAAGGTCACCGGGCGCAGGAGCCACCGCCCCCCGCGGCGGACACCCATTCCTCGGGCCACGATCACGGAATGCTCCGCGATCACAAGATTCCCCCCATAGCTTGTCATGCGGTCGCGGCGCCGGCCTGCGAACCGGTGCGGCGGGTGCGCCGGTGGCCTCGGTCCCCCAACCTGCCACGCGCCGTCCGCCCGACCGGGCCTCCGCCGTTCGGCGGGCCCGGTGCGCCGGTCGCTTTAGCCGTGCCGCGATGCATCGACACGGTGACTATAACCGGGCTTGGTGATGGCTGTCAGCAATCTTTTTGCCTTTACGGCGGTACTCCTGGATTCTTTGCCCGCCGCACCGAAGGTGAGAATTAGAAAAAGCCGGACAATTGCCGAATTGCACTCTGGATCGGGATGGGGCGGGTGTCTCGGACGCGCGGAGCGCTCCGCTTCGAGCGGACGGACGCGCAGCCACCGGCGGTCATGGGGCAGGATGGACCCATGTCTTCTCGGGACTTTTCGTTGCACGGGGCCATCGACCTGGGGGCGCGCCAGGCGGCCTCAAGGAAGCAGCAGGAACGCCGGGCCCAGGGAGGAGGCGCGTCCGCGGATGCGGGCGGGGGCGCCGGGCAGTACGTCGTGGACGTGACCGACCAGACCTTCAACACCGAGGTCGTGGAGCGGTCTCAGTCCGTCCCCATCCTCGTGGACTTCTGGGCCGAGTGGTGCGGGCCGTGCAAGCAGCTCTCGCCGATCCTGGAGAAGCTCGCCGCCGAGGCGGCCGGCGCGTGGATCCTCGCCAAGGTCGACATCGACGCCAACCCGCAGCTCGGCGCGTACATGCAGCAGATGGGCGTGCGCGGCATCCCGTTCGTCGCGGCGGTCGTCGCCGGGCAGCTGCTGCCGTTCCTGAACGGCGCGGCTCCAGAGGCGCAGGTGCGCCAGGCCATCGACCAGCTCTTCGAGGCGCTGCGCAAGGAGGGCATCCTCCCGGACGCCCCCGAGGGCGAGCAGGAGCCCGCCGCGGTCGCGGGGGAGGAGCAGCCCGCCGCCGACCCGCTGTACCAGGAGGCGCAGGTCGCCTTCCACAACGGCGATCTGGACGGCGCCAAGTCCGCGTTCGAGCGGATCCTCGCGGCCGACCCGCGCGACGCCCAGGCCAAGCAGGGGCTCGCGGCGGTCGAGGTGAGCATCCGGGTGCGGTCGCTCGACGACGCCGAGCGCGTCCTCCGGGAGGCCGCGGAGAAGCCGGGCGACGTGCAGACGCAGATCGGCGCGGCCGACGTGGAGATGGTGTCCGGACGGCCCGAGCAGGCCTTCGAGCGGCTGGTGACGGCGGTCAGGACGAGCGCGGGCGACGACCGCGACGCGGCGCGCAAGCACCTCCTGGCGCTGTTCGAGGTCCTGCCGCCCGACGACCCGCGCGTCGCCAAGGCCCGCCGTTCCCTCCAGTCCGCCCTGTTCTGACCAGCGCGTTCGGTTCCGATCGGTGCGTTCCGTCCATGCCCCCGGCGGGCATGGACGGGGTGTGAGCGCGCGCGTGGTGACGATCTCCGCCACGTACGGGGCGGGTGGTTCGAGCATCGGCCCCGCCGTGGCGGACCGGCTCGGGCTGCGCTTCGTCGACCGCGCCATCCCCGAGCTCGTCGCCGGGGAGATCGGCTGCACGCTGGAGGAGGCGCTCGCCCACGACGGCCGCGCCGAGAGCGGCATCGGCCGGATCCTCGCGGGGGCGGCGCGGCTGCCCACGGTCGCGCTCGGCATGGACGTCTACATCCCCGATCACGGGTTCGTCCCGCCGGAGGAGTTCGTCGAGCACACCGAGCGGGTCCTGATCCGCACGGCCGATCGGGGCGGGGCCGTCCTGCTGGGCCGGGCGGCGGCGGTCGTGCTGGCCGGTAGGGAGGACGCGCTCCACGTCCGGCTGGACGGTCCGAGGGAGCGCCGCCTGGCCCGCGCCATGACGGACGCCATCCCCGCGACCGGGCCTCCGGACCGCGATGTTGAGCGTATGCTCGAAGCCAATGACCGCGCCCGGACGGCCTACGTGAAGCACTTCTACGGGGCCGACCCCGCCGATCCACGGCTCTACCACCTCGTGATCGACGCCACGAGGTTCCCCGCGTCCGCGACCGCCGACCTCATCGCCCAGGCGGCGCGGGCGTTCTGAGCCCGTCGGCCGGTCGGCCAGGCCGGGCCGCGGCCCCCATCCGGAGCAGAGGGAGCAGTTGTCGTGGCGAGCGTGCCGAGCGTGTCGTACTCCATCACCGTCCGGCTCGAAGTGCCGGCGGGCGGCCGGGCCGTCAGCCAGATCACCCACGTCGTGGAGAACGCCGGCGGCATCGTCACCGCCCTCGACGTCAACACCGCCGGGCACGAGACGCTCCGCATCGACGTCACGATCGCGACCCGCGACACCCAGCACGCCGAGTCGCTCGCCGCGGCGCTGGAGCAGATCGACGCCGTCAAGATCCACAAGGTCAGCGACCGGACGTTCCTGATGCACCTCGGCGGCAAGATCGAGATGCAGTCCAAGGTGCCGCTGCGCAACCGCGATGAGCTGTCCATGGCCTACACGCCCGGCGTCGCCCGCGTCTCCCTCGCGATCGCCCGCAACCCCGAGGACGTCCGGCGGCTGACGATCAAGCGCAACAGCGTCGCGGTCGTGTCGGACGGCTCCGCGGTGCTCGGCCTCGGCAACATCGGCCCGGAGGCCGCGCTGCCCGTCATGGAGGGCAAGGCGGCGCTGTTCAAGCGGTTCGCCGGGATCGACGCCTGGCCGATCTGCCTCGACACCCAGGACACCGACGAGATCGTCCGGACGGTCCAGATCATCGCGCCCGCGTTCGGCGGCATCAACCTGGAGGACATCTCGGCGCCGCGCTGCTTCGAGGTCGAGGCCCGGCTGCGCGAGCTGCTCGACATCCCCGTCTTCCACGACGACCAGCACGGCACCGCGATCTGCGTGCTCGCCGCGCTGACGAACGCGCTGCGCGTCGTCGGCAAGGACATCGGCTCCGTCCGGATCACGATGGCGGGCGCGGGCGCGGCGGGCAGCGCGATCCTGAAGCTGCTGATCCACGCGGGCGCCCGCGACCTCGTCGTCTGCGACTACCGCGGCGCCGTCCACGCGGGCCGCGACGACCTCGACGACTCGCTCCGCTGGATCGCGACCCACACCAACGCCGCCGGCTACGCGGGCGACCTGCGCGGCGCCGTGAAGGACGCCGACGTGTTCGTCGGCGTGTCCGCCCCCGCCATCCTGACCGGCGACGACATCGCGACGATGAACGACGACGCGATCGTGTTCGCGCTCGCCAACCCCGAGCCCGAGGTGTCGCCGGACGAGGCCCGCGAGCACGCCGCCGTCGTCGCGACCGGCCGCAGCGACTACCCCAACCAGATCAACAACGTGCTGGCGTTCCCGGGCGTGTTCCGCGGCCTGCTGGACGCGCAGGCCGACGGCGTCACCCTGGAGATGCTCGCCGCCGCGGCCAAGGCGCTCGCGGAGGTCGTGACGCCGGACGAGCTGGGCCCGAACTACATCGTCCCGAGCGTGTTCCACCCGGACGTCAGCACCCGCGTGGCGGGCGCCGTCCGCGAGGCCGCCGGCGGCCGGCCCCGCACCGAGGCCTGACGGGCCCGGCGGCTAGGTGTTCTTCTTCGAGAAGACCTGCTCGCGGCGGCGCGGCCAGATCCCGCCGTACCAGAAGATGATCGCGCCGGTGAGGATGATGCCGACGCCGGTCGCGGCGCGCGCCCACACGACGTCGTCGGGGCCGGTGTGCGGGAGGTCGTCCGGCGGGGTCTTCGTCGGCGTCGGCGTCGGCGTCGTTCCGCCCCCGCCGCCGCTGGCCTTCTCGCAGTTCGCCTTGACGCTCTTGGCCACGATCCGCTTGTTGGCCCAGTTGACCGTGATGCGGGTGCGGCGGTCCTCGCGGAGCTTGACGGCGATCGTCCGGGTCGAGTCCGGCCGGATCTGGCCGGGGATCGCGGCGGTGTCGTCGTCCTTCTCGATCGCGAAGTCGATGGTCTTGCCGCTGGTGTTGCGGACGGTGACGGTCAGCGTCCGGGCCGGGCACGACACGCCCCCGATGGTGGCCGTCACCGCCAGCGCGGTGGAGGAGCCGTTCGGGGACGGGCTGGAGGTGGTGGCGGACGCGGCGGGCTCCGTGTCCGGCGACACCCAGTTGATCAGCGCCGGGACCGCGAGCAACGCTCCGATCACGAAGAACACGGCGGCGATGACGACCCTGGGCAACTGCATCGCTGTCCTCCCCGGCCCGCCGGCGGGTGCCGCGCGGGTGGCCGATGATCCTAGATCATTGTCAACCTAGGTTCTTGTGGTGCCGATATCCCCATCGATAGGAATGCGTAACAGGCTAACGAGCCCTGGGACGTGCCGCCGGAGGTCCGCGCAACGCATGATGGAACCCATGGAAGACGGCATCAGGGTGGGGCTCCTGCTGGTGGCGACCCCTCAGCTGGAGGATCCGAATTTCCGGCGGAGCGTCGTCCTGCTGGTCGAGCACGACATGGAGGGCGGAACGCTCGGCGTTGTCCTCAACCGGCCGACCGAGGTGCCGGTCGACCGCGTCCTGCCGCCGTGGGCCGAGCTCGTCACCGGCCCGGCGGTCGTGTTCCAGGGCGGCCCGGTCGCGCTGGAGAACGCGCTCGCCCTGGCCCGCCTGCCCGGCGAGGACGAGCCGCTCGGCTGGCGCGCCCTGGACGGCGGCACGGAGGTGGCCAGGGTCGGCCTGGTCGACCTGGAGGCCCCGCCCGGCCTGCTGGCCGCCGAGCTGCTGCAGTTCCGGGTGTTCGCGGGCTACGCCGGCTGGTCGGCGGGGCAGCTGCGCGGGGAGATCGAGGACGGCTCCTGGTACCTGGTGCCGGCCGAGGCGGGCGATGTGTTCGCCGCCGACCCGGACGGGCTGTGGCGGCAGGTTCTGCGCAGGCAGGGCGGCGATCTGGCGTTCGTCTCCACGTTCCCCGAGGACCCGACGCTGAACTAAGGTGAAGCACGTGAGTACGAAGATCCTGCCCGACGGCGACACCCAGACAGATGTGCGGCCGGACCTCTCGCACGGTGACGGCGACCATGAGCGGTTCGCGCACTATGTGAAGAAGGCGAAGATCACCGAGAGCGCGGTGAGCGGCACGCCCGTGATCGCGCTGTGCGGCAAGGTCTGGGTGCCGAACCGGGACCCGAAGAAGTTCCCGGTCTGCCCGGAGTGCAAGGAGATCTACGAGTCGATGAAGCCGAGCGGCGGCAAAGACGACGAGTGACCGGCCGCCGCTGGGGAGCGGTGGCCGAGGGCGCCTCGCCGGTATCGGCGTGCGCGCGTGAGAGGTCCCGCGGTCGGGGGACATGACCGCGGGGCCCTCGCAGTTCCACGGGGCTTGAACACATCTACGGGGGATCGATGCGGCGGATCGCCGGGGTTTCACTCTGCGCACTACTGGTCACGGTGTGCGCCGTTCCAGTTTCAGTGAGTGACAGGACGCGGACCAAGGACAGGTCAGGGGCCGGGGCGCGGGTGCGGGCCGTCGCTCCGGTGGCGGCGGCTCAGGACGACTGCCTTCCGGAGGGCGGTGCGCGGACCGCGCGTCCGGGTGACCGGGCCGATCTCGGCCACGACCAGGTCGTCGCCATGCTCGCCGACCTCCGCCGGACGCTCACCGCCCGGTTCGGCACGTCCGACGAGCACCGCCTGGACTCGATGCTGCGCAGGGCGCGGCACATCACCGTCCCGGTGCGGTTCCACGTCGTGCACAGCGGGGGCAAGGGGCGGCTGTCGAAGGCGGCCGTCAAGCGGCAGGTCGCCACGCTGAACGCCGCGTACGGGGGGAGGAAGGGCGGCGTGGACACGCGCGTCAGGTTCCGCCTCGCCGGCTTCGACCGGACGAACAAGCCGTCGTGGTTCCGCCATCCGCGCAAGTACGAGGGCGCGATGAAGAGGCGCCTGCGCAAGGGCGGGCGCGGCACGCTGAACGTCTTCACCGCCGCCGTGGGAACCGACGTGCTCGGCTTCGCCACCTTCCCGCACCAGTACAAGGAGGACCCGCGCCTGGACGGCGTCACCATCGACTACCGCAGCCTGCCGAAGGGGCCGCTCGCGGAGTTCGACCGCGGCTACACGGCCGTCCACGAGATCGGGCACTGGCTCGGGCTGCTGCACACCTTCGAGGACGGCTGCCTGCCGCCGGGCGACGGGGTGCGCGACACGCCGTACGAGGCGATGCCGGCGGAAGGATGTCCTGACTTCCGCGACACCTGCCCGCAGCGCGGCGACGACCCCGTGCACAACTTCATGGACTACGCCCACGACGCCTGCATGCGGGAGTTCACCGCAGGCCAGGGCCGCAGGATCCGCGCCGCCTGGGCCGCCTACCGGGGCCGCTGACACCGGCCGCGCCGCCGCGGGCCCGCCGCGGACCCACTGTGGATCTCGGCACAAGTGGGGCCGCGGCGGCGCGATCTGTCGGTGGGGCTCGGTAGCCTTCGATGACCGTGAGCACCTTCGCCGCATCGAGCATGCCTCCCGCCTTCCCCGAGCGGGCCGCCTGGGGGACGGCGCAGTCCCTGCGCGCCTGGCAGCAGCAGGCGCTGGAGGCTTACTTCGGAACCGACGGCACGCAACCCGGCCCGCGCGACTTCCTCACCGTCGCGACGCCCGGCGCCGGTAAGACGACGTTCGCGCTCCGCCTGGCCCGCGAGCTGATGGAACGCCGCGTCATCGCCGCGATCACGGTCGTGTGCCCCACCGAGCATCTCAAGCGGCAGTGGGCCGAGTCCGCAGCCCGCGTCGGCATCAAGATCAACCCCGAGTACCAGAACGGCGACGGCCCCGTCGGCAAGGACTTCGACGGCATCGCCGTCACCTACGCCACCGTCGCGGCGCGTCCCGCGCTGCACCGCAACCGCACCGAGTCCCGCAAGCACCTCATCATCTTCGACGAGGTGCACCACGCGGGCGACGGGCTGTCCTGGGGCGACGCCGTCCGGGAGGCGTTCGAGCCCGCCACCCGCCGGCTGGCGCTGTCCGGCACGCCGTTCCGCACCGACATCAACCCGATCCCGTTCGTCCAGTACGACGAGGGCCCCGACGGCGTGCGCCGCAGCCGCGCCGACTACACCTACGGCTACGGCCCGGCCCTCGCCGACGGCGTCGTCCGCCCGGTGATCTTCCTGGCGTACGCGGGGGAGATGCGCTGGCGCACCCGCGCCGGCGACGAGATCACCGCGACCCTCGGCGAGCCCCTCACCCAGGACCAGACCGCCCAGGCGTGGCGCGCCGCGCTCGACCCCAAGGGCGACTGGATCAGGCAGGTCATCGCCGCCGCCGACCGCCGCCTCACCGAGCTGCGCCGTGTCATCCCCGACGCGGGCGGCCTGGTGATCGCCACCGACCACGAGACCGCCCGCGCCTACGCCGGGATGCTGCGCGCCGTCACCGGCCAGGGCGCCACGGTCGTGCTGTCGGACGACCCGGGCGCGTCCAAGAAGATCAAGCAGTTCACCGACACCGACGACCGCTGGATGGTCGCGGTCCGGATGGTGTCCGAGGGCGTCGACATCCCGCGGCTGTGCGTCGGCGTGTACGCCACGTCCACCAGCACGCCGCTGTTCTTCGCGCAGGCCATCGGCCGTTTCGTGCGCGCCCGCCGCCGCGGCGAGACCGCGTCGGTGTTCCTGCCGTCGGTCCCCACGCTGATGGGGCACGCCGCCGACATGGAGGAGGAGCGCGACCACGTCCTCGACCGTCCAGTCCGTGAAGATGGCCTCGACGACGACCTCCTCGCCGAGGCCAACCGGCAGAAAGACACCCCGGACGCGGTCGGCGAGGAGCTGCCGTTCGAGACCGTCGAGGCGTCCGCGACGTTCGACCGCGTCCTCTACGACGGCGGCGAGTTCGGCATGCACGCCCAGCCCGGCTCCGCCGAGGAGGAGGAGTACCTCGGCATCCCCGGCCTCCTCGAACCCGACCAGGTGTCGGCGCTGCTGCGCAAGCGCCAGGCCGACCAGCTCGCCGGCGAACGCAAGAAGAAGACCGGCGACCCGCGCGCCGACCGCACCACCGCCGAAGACCTCGCGACCCTACGCCGCGAGCTGAACGGCCTGGTCAACGCCTGGTACCACCGGACGGGCCAGCCGCAGGGCGTCATCCACAGCGAGCTCCGCCGCTCCTGCGGCGGCCCCGCCGTCCCGCAGGCCAGCGCCGACGACCTCCGCAAGCGCATCGCCAAGATCCGCGAATGGGCCGCCAAACGCCGCCACTGACCCCGGCGCGCTGCTACGTCCGCGACTGACGCGACGAGTCGCCGGCGGACGGGGAGAGGTCGAAGGCCCGGAGGAGGTGGGCGACCGTCTCCTCCGGAGAGTCTGTGATCGGCACGGTCAGGACGCCCTCGTCCGGGGCCGGGCGTTCCAGGTCGGCGAACTGGGTGTCGAGGAGGTCGGCGCTGAAGAAGTGGGCGTCGCGCCCCCCGATGCGGGCGGCGATCAGGTCACGGTCGCCGTCCAGCATGACCACGCGGGCGCCCGGCCGCCCGCCCGCCACCATCTCCCGGTAGCGGCGTTTGAGCGCGGAGCAGCTGACCACGCCGGGACGTCCAGCGGCGAGATGGTCGTCGACCCAGGCGGCGATGGCGCTCAGCCAGGGGAGCCGGTCGCCGTCGGTCAGCGGGTGGCCCGAGCGCATCTTCTCGATGTTGGCCTCGGTGTGGAACGAGTCGGCGTCGGCGTAGTCCCAGCCGAGCCGCTCGGCGAGCAGCCTCCCGATCGTGGTCTTGCCGCTGCCGGACACGCCGGCGATCACGACGACCGTCGGGGGGTGCGGGGCCGCGGGGGGTGCCATGGTCAGGAGGCCACGACCGGGGCGCCGGACATGACGATGCCCTCCTGGGCGAGCTCGTCCAGGGCGCGGTCGACGGTCGCCTTGCTGACCCCGGCGGTGAGGTCGAGCAGGACGGCGGTGCGCAGGCCCGCGCGGGCGGCGTCGACGGCGGTGGCGCGGACGCAGTGGTCGGTGGCGATGCCCGCGATGTCGACGGCGTCCACGCCGCGGGCGGCGAGCCAGTCGGCGAGGGGCGTCTCGTCGTCGGACGCGCCCTCGAAGCCGCTGTAGGCGGCGGTCTCGCGGCCCTTGCTGAAGACGGCCTCGATCGGCGCGAGCGCCAGGTTGGGGTGGAAGTCGGCGCCCGGCGTGCCGATCACGCAGTGCGGCGGCCAGGTGTCGGCGAAGTCGGGCTCGGCGGAGAAGTGCTCGCCCGGGTCGAGGTGGAAGTCGCGGGTCGCGACGATGTGCGCGTACTCGGGCCGGTGCCCCGCCATGTACCCGGAGATGGCCGTGGCCACGTCCGCCCCGCCGGCGACCGCGAGGGAGCCGCCCTCGCAGAAGTCGTTCTGCACATCGACGATGATCAAGGCCTTCTTGCCCATGACCGCTCCCTGTACGAGGCACCCCGACCGAAAAGTCCGATTCATCCGCTCTCTTCTGAGACGTGGCATTCTCGGCCCGTCGCAGGATGAAAAGGGCTCAATGGGGACCGTACCCCAGCTCCGCCCGGATGTTCTCAGTGAACATTTTTCATCCGGCCTGTTCGCCACGACCTGGCCTCGCGCGCCTGCCGAGGATGAAAAGTGTTCAGTGGCGTGGGCCGCCGTTGACGAACTCGGTCGGGACCGCGGGCTCGCCCCTGGAGAGCTGCGTCGCCGTCGGCGGCAGTTCGGCGATCGCGCGCGCGTGACGTTCCCGGGCGGCGGGGAGCGATTCGCGCCCGACGATCTCGCCGTCCCGCACGAGCGGCACCTGGAGGACGCGGTCGCGCGGGCCGGGCGTCGGCTCTCCGGTGGAGACGGTCTCGGCGTAGGCGGTGCCGTGGCCGTCGATGCGGCGGACCGCCGTCTTGCGCCCGCCGCGGCTCGGCTTGCCGGTGGAGCGTTTCGCGACCGGGCGCATGGGCGCGTCGTCGTCGGGGCCGTCCGAGCGGGCGACGAGCTTGTAGACGAGCGACGCGGTCGGGGCGCCCGAACCCGTCACCAGGGACGTCCCGACGCCGTAGCCGTTCACCGGCGCGGCGGCGAGGGCGGCGATGCCGAACTCGTCCAGGTCGCCGGTGACCACGATGCGGGTGCCGTGCGCGCCGAGCGAGTCGAGCTGGTCGCGGACGCGCCGCGCCACCACCCCGAGGTCACCGCTGTCGATGCGCACTGCCCCCAGCGACGGCCCGGCGAGTTCCACGGCCGTGCGCACCGCCCGTTCGACGTCGTAGGTGTCGATCAGCAGCGTGGTGCTCTCGCCCATCGCGGCGAGCTGGGCCTCGAACGCGTGCCGCTCGCTGTCGTGCAGGAGCGTGAACGAATGCGCGCTCGTCCCGGCCGTCGGCACCCCGTAGAGGCGGCCCGCCTCCAGGTTGGACGTGGTGGCGAACCCCGCGATGTAGGCGGCGCGGGCGGAGGCCACGGCGGCGCGCTCGTGCGCCCGCCGCGAACCCATCTCGATGATCGGACGGTCCTGCGCCGCCTGCACCATCCGGGACGCGGCCGACGCGATCGCGCAGTCGTGGTTCAGGATCGACAGCGCGACGGTCTCCAGCAGGACGGCCTCCGCGAACGTCCCCTCCACCACCAGGATCGGCGATTCCGGGAAATAGCAGTCGCCTTCGGCGTAGCCCCAGACGTTCCCGGTGAAGCGGTACTTCTCCAGCCATTGCGCGGTGGGCTCGTCCACGATGCCGTTCGAGGTCAGGTAGTCCAGCTCGGCGGGCTCGAAACGGAACCGCTCGATCGCGTCGAGGAGGCGTCCCGTCCCGGCGATGACGCCGTAGCGGCGGCCTGCGGGCAGGCTCCGCGCGAACACCTCGAACACGGCGCGCCGGCCGGCCGTCCCGCTGCGCAGCGCGGCCTGGAGCATGGTCAGCTCGTACCGGTCGGTCAGCAGGGCAGTACCGTCTCCAACGTCCACAGGTGGAACCTTACGGCCCGCTGTGGGCACCATGGTCGTGTAGCCCGCCACACCGGGACCCCGCCACATCCGCCGGGAGCGGCGCATAGCATCGGGTGCGGTGGGCCACCGACTTCACGCAGAGAGGGAGGCGAGCGGAATGAGCGCCATGAGCACGGCGCCCGCGCCCGTCGAACTGGAAAGGCCGGACGTCGAAGAGGACGTCAGCGCCGACCGGCCCTGGCTGGCCATCGTCTGGAACGATCCGATCAACCTGATGTCGTACGTCACCTACGTGTTCCAGGCCGTCTTCGCCTATCCCAAGGCCAAGGCCGAGAAGCTGATGCTCGACGTCCACCACAAGGGCCGCGCCGTGGTCGCCAACGGCACCCGCGAGGAGATGGAGCGCGACGTGGAGATCCTCCACTCCTACGGCCTGTGGGCCACCGTCAAGCGGGACGACTGAGCCCGGATGAGCCTTGTGGAGAAGAGCAGGGACGGCATCCGGGTGCGGCTTGAGCCCGAGGAGACCGCGCTCCTGCGCGCACTGATGGAGCAGCTCCTCGCGCTGATCGGCGACGCGCCCGGCGAGGACGACGAGCTCGCGTCCATGGGCATCGCCGAGAACGCCACCACGCCGGACGACCCCGTCCTGGCGCGGCTGTTCCCCGACGCCTACCGCGACGACGGCGAGTCCGCGACGGAGTTCCGCCGCTACACCGAGATGGGCCTGCGCGACGGCAAGCGCGAGGCGGCCGGGACGGTGCTGGCCTCGCTGGCCGGTCCCGGGTCCGAGATCGTCCTGGACGAGAAGCAGGCGCAGGCGTGGCTGCGGGCGCTCAACGACGTCCGGCTGGCGCTCGGCACCCGGCTGGACATCACCGAGGAGTGGTACGAGGAGGCGGAGAACATGTCGCCGGACGACCCGCGCGCCCCCCTGTTCGCCGCCTACGACTGGCTCACGTCGCTGCAGGAGAGCCTCGTCCGCGTCCTCTGGTGACCGCCGGCACCCTGGCGCGGGCCGGTGCGCCGCCGGGTAGCCTTCGGATCATGCTGACGATCGAACGGGCCCTGGTCGACAAGATCGTCGCGCATGCGCGCGCCGACCACCCCGACGAGGCCTGCGGCGTCATCGCCGGTCCCCTCGGCTCGGACCGGCCCGTCCGCTACATCGCGATGACGAACGCCGAGCGCTCCCCGACGTTCTACCGGTTCGACTCCCAGGAGCAGCTCAAGGTGTGGCGGGAGATGGACGACCGGGACGAGGAGCCCGTGGTGATCTACCACTCGCACACCTCGACCGAGGCGTACCCGTCCCGCACCGACATCTCCTACGCCGCCGAGCCGAACGCCCACTACGTGCTGGTCTCCACCCGCGACGAGGACGATCACGAGTTCCGCTCGTACCGGATCGTGGACGGCGAAGTGACCGAGGAAGAGGTCACGATCGTCGACTCCTACGGCTGAGGGCGGCGGCATGGCGGCGGGTACGGCGGCGGGAATCGTCCGGAACGCGCCCGGTAAACTGGCCGTCATGTGGACGGGTGAGCAGGGATCGGGCGGCGTGCGGCGCCGCACCGGCACCTCCGCCGTCCCACCCGTACAGAGCTTCCTCTTCGGGCACTCGCGCGCCGAGGTCGTCTACGACTGTCGCTGACGCGCCGATCCCGCCTCGGGAGAGGCCCGAACACGCCCGACCATGCCCGGAATCATCCCGCTGCCCGCCCGGTTGTGAGCAGGTTAGAGGGCGGGGAGCCCCGTACGACGTAGAAGGAGACCACCGCGATGGCGATCGAGGTCCGGATCCCGACGATCCTGCGCAACCTCACCGACGGCGCCAAGGCCGTCGAAGGCAAGGGCGGCACGCTGGACGAGCTGTTCACCGACCTGGACGCGCGCCACCCCGGCCTGCGCGACCGGCTGGTCGACGGCAAGGGCCTGCGCAAGTTCGTCAACGTCTACCTCAACGACGAGGATGTGCGCTTCCTCGGCGGGCTGGAGACCGAGGTCGCCGACGGCGACAACGTCACGATCCTGCCGGCCGTGGCCGGCGGCTGACCCCCGCCGCGAGCAGCGCGGGCCGAACGGCCCGTGCCGACAGAACAGAGCAGACACATGCGCTTCGACTCGCTGCTGGACTCGCTCGGCCGCACCCCGCTGGTCGGGCTGCCGCGCCTCTCGCCGTCCGCCGACGTCCGGATCTGGGCCAAGCTCGAAGACCGTAACCCCACCGGTTCGGTGAAGGACCGGCCCGCCTTCTACATGATCGAGAAGGCGGAGAAGGAGGGGCTGCTGACGCCCGGCCGCACGATCCTGGAGCCGACGTCCGGCAACACCGGCATCTCCCTCGCCATGGCCGCCACGCTGCGCGGCTACAAGATGATCTGCGTCATGCCGGAGAACACGTCCGCGGAGCGCCGCCAGCTCCTGGAGATGTGGGGCGCCAGGATCATCTTCTCGCCGGCGGCGGGCGGGTCGAACGAGGCCGTCCGGGTCGCGAAGGGGCTGGCGGCGGAGAACCCCGACTGGGTGATGCTCTACCAGTACGGCAACGAGGCCAACGCGCTCGCGCACTACGAGACGACCGGCCCCGAGATCCTCGAAGACCTCCCGACCGTGACGCACTTCGTCGCCGGGCTCGGCACCACGGGCACGCTGATGGGCGTCGGCCGGTTCCTGCGCGAGCGGGTGCCGGACGTCAAGATCGTCGCGGCGGAGCCCCGGTACGGCGACCTGGTGTACGGGCTGCGCAACATCGACGAGGGCTTCATCCCCGAGCTGTACGACGACTCCGTCCTGACCACCCGGTTCTCCGTCACCTCGGGCGACGCGCTGCGCCGCACCCGCGAGCTGCTCCAGCAGGAGGGCATCTTCGCGGGCATCTCCACCGGCGGCGCGCTGCACGCCGCGCTCGGGATGGCGGCCAAGGCGGTCAAGGCGGGCGAGCGCGCCGACATCGCGTTCGTGGTCGCGGACGGCGGCTGGAAGTACCTGTCCACCGGCGCGTACGGCGGCACCCTGGAGGAGGCCGAGGCCCGCCTCGAAGGCCAGCTCTGGGCCTGACTCCGGCCGCTCCGCCCCCGCGCGGTAGAGTGCATTCTCGAACGTCATTCTAGAAATGCGGGAGGGTGCGGGTGATCGGGTTCGGTGCGGCGACCGCGGTCGAACCGGCGGGCGAGGGGCGGTACGGCGCCGTCCTCGACGCGGGCTACCTCATCGGCGACGCGCTCAACGGCGGCTACCTCATGGCCGTCCTGGGCCGCGCCGCCGTCGCCGCGTCCCCGCACGCGCACCCCGTCTCGACCGCGGTGAACTTCCACCGCGTCGCCGTGCCCGGCCCCGCCGAGGTGATCGTGGAGCCGCGCAAGGAGGGCCGGACGGCGGCCACGGCCCGGGTCACGCTCGTCCAGGACGGCCGCCCCGCCGCGGACGCCCTGATCACCACCGCCACCCTCGACACCACCGCCGAACCCGCCTGGTCCGGCGCCGAGCCCACCGGCCTGCCGCCCCTGGAGGAGTGCACCGCCGCCCGCCCGCCGTCCGGCAGCAGCGGTTTCGCCGACCAGGTGGACATGCGCTTCGACCCGGCCACGATGGGCTGGCTGGACGGGCGCCCCAGCGGACGGCCCGAGGTCCGCGCCTGGTTCCGGCTCCGCGACGGCCACCCGCCCGACGCCTACGTGCTCGCCCTCGCCGTGGACGCGCTGCCGCCCGTCGTGCTGAACCTCGGCGCGCGAGGCTGGGCACCGACCGTCGAGCTGACCTGGCACATGCGCGCCGTCCCGGCGCCGGGCCGGCTCGCCCTGCACGGCAGCGGCCGCGTCCTCACCGGCGGCTGGTTCGACGAGGACGTCGAGGTCTGGGACTCCACCGGACGGCTCGTCGCGCAGAGCCGCCAGCTCGCCCGCGCCCCCCGCGCCCCCCGCGCCGCGGAACGGCTGTGAGCCGAATCACCGGCGTTTCGGCGGGCCCGCGACCGCATCATCCGCGCGCCGCGTGAGCTGGACGGTTTTCCGCCGCGTGGCGGTGTGATGTCCAACGCATGACGCGCCCGCGCGCGGCCGTGTCGCTTAGCCTTGTGCACCATGTCAGACCCAACGCGGGGGGACGGCCTCCCGACGCTCCCATCGGGATCTCCGACAGCGGACTCCGCCGTCCCGCCGCCGCACGCTCCGCGCCCGTGGGCACCGCCCGCGCGCCCGGATCGGCGACGCCTCGCGGGCGGCACCTCGAAACCCGCGGACGACCGGGTCACACTGGTGGCAGGTGCCGACGCGGCCGCCACCGCCGTCAACCGGGTGCCGGCTCTCTGACCACCTGATTCCTCGGGGACCCGAAGGAGGAGTGAGCGTGCGGGTCACAGTGATCGGCTGCTCGGGGAGCTTTCCCGGGCCGGACAGCCCCGCGTCCAGCTACCTGATCGAGGCGGACGGCTACGCGCTGGTCCTTGATCTCGGCAACGGCGCCCTCGGGTCGCTGCAGCGCTTCCGCTCGCTGTACGAGATCGACGCCGTCTGCATCTCGCACCTGCACGCCGATCACTGCCTCGACCTGTGCGGTTACTGGGTGGCGCGCACCTACCGGCCGGGCGGCCCGGCGCCGCGGATCCCGGTGCACGGCCCCGAGGGCACGGCCGCGCGCATGGCCAAGGCCTACGACCTGGACCCCGAGCCCGGCATGTCCGGGGCGTTCGAGTTCCGGACGCTGCGCCGCGGCCCCTACGACATCGGCCCGTTCCGCGTGACGACCGCGCTGATGCCGCACCCGGTGGAGGCGTACGCGTTCCGCATCGAGCACGACGGCAAGACCGTCGCCTACTCCGGCGACACGGGCGCGTCGGACACGCTGGTCGAGCTCGCGAGCGGCGCCGACCTGTTCCTCTGCGAGGCGTCCTTCCTCGACAAGCCGGGCCTCCCGGCCGAGCTCCATCTGACCGCCCGCGAGGCCGGCGAGCACGCCGCCCGCGCCGGGACGGGACGGCTCGTCCTCACCCATCTGGTGCCGTGGAACGATGCCGACGTCTCGTTCAAGGAGGCCAAGGCCAGCGGCTACGACGGGCCCATCGAGCTGGCCCGTGTGGGCGCCCAGTACACCCTCTGAATCCCGCTAGGGTGTTCCGCATGGCTCGCCCCGATGATCGCGCTTACGACCAGCTCCGTCCCGTCCGCATCCAGCGCGGCTGGCTCGACCACGCGGAGGGGTCGGTGCTGATCGAGTTCGGCGCGACCCGGGTGCTGTGCGCCGCGTCCGTGCAGGAGTCGGTGCCCCGCTGGCGGCGCGACAGCGGCCTCGGCTGGGTCACCGCCGAGTACGCGATGCTGCCCCGCGCGACCAACACCCGCAACGACCGCGAGGCCGTCCGGGGCCGGATCGGCGGCCGCACCCACGAGATCTCCCGGCTGATCGGGCGGTCCATCCGCGCGTGCGTCGACTTCAAGGCGCTCGGGGAGAACACCGTCCAGCTCGACTGCGACGTCCTCCAGGCCGACGGCGGCACCCGCACCGCCGCGATCACCGGCGCGTACGTGGCGCTCGCCGACGCCGTCTCCTGGATGCGGGGCCGCAAGCTGCTGCGCGGCGACCCGCTGATCACGTCCGTGGCGGCGGTCAGCGTCGGCGTCGTGGACGGCGAGCCCCGCCTCGACCTCTGCTACGAGGAGGACACCGCCGCCAACACCGACATGAACGTCGTGTGCACGGGCGACGGCCGCTTCGCCGAGGTGCAGGGCACCGCCGAACGCACCCCGTTCGACCGTTCCGAGCTGGACGCGCTGCTCGACCTCGCCTCCGCCGGCTGCGCCGAGCTGACCGGGCTCCAAGCCGCGGCGCTCATCCGATGAGGATCGTCCTCGCGACCCACAACCAGGGCAAGGTCGCGGAACTGAAGCGCATCCTCGGCGACCTCGACATCGCCGGTCTCGACGACTTCCCCGGCGCGCCCGACGTGGCGGAGACCGAGCTGACGTTCGAGGGCAACGCGCTGCTGAAGGCCCGCGCGGTCTCCGCGTTCACCGGCCTGCCCGCCGTCGCCGACGACTCGGGCCTGTGCGTGGACGCGCTGAACGGCATGCCGGGCGTCCTGTCCGCCCGCTGGTCGGGCCGCCTCGGCGCCGCCACCGGCGACCGCGACGCCGCCAACCTGCGGCTCGTGCTCGACCAGATCGCCGACGTGCCCGACGAGCAGCGCGGTGGGGCGTTCGTGTGCGCGGCCGTCCTGGTCGTCCCGGGCGGCGTGGAGCACGCCGTCGAGGGCCGGCTGCGCGGCACCGTGATCCGCGAACCCCGCGGAACGGGCGGCTTCGGCTACGACCCGGTCTTCGTCCCCGAAGGGGAGACCCGCACCACCGCGGAGATGTCCCCGGAGGAAAAGGACGCCATCAGCCACCGGGGCAGGGCCTTCCGCGCCCTGGCAGCCCTGATCCCCGCAGCCCTGGCCTAACGAACCCGCAGGCGGACGAACGTTCCATCCCAGCCGGCGCGGAGTTCCATCAGGTCGACCAGGAGGCGGACGGTCCAGAGGCCGAAGCCGCGCTGGAGGGCCGAGTCGGGCGGGATGAAGCCGGTGAGCGGGCTCGGGCCGGGCCGCCAGAAGCCGTTGTCGCCGATCTCGCAGATCAGGTCGGTGCCGTCCTGCCAGACCCAGAGCCCGATCGGGGGCGTGCCGTGCTGCAGCGCGTTCGCGGCGACCTCGTTGGCGGCGGTGACCAGGTTCTGCGCGCGCTGGTGGGCGAGGCCGTGCTTGACGGCGCGGTCGCCGACGAAGGCCCGCAGCGCGTGCAGGTCGTCGCCGTCGATGGGCAGGTAGTCGGCGTCGCGCGGGCGGTCGAAGCGCAGGCCGCGGTCGCAGCCGGAGCCGAACGTCTCCGGGTCGACGTAATGCTCGCTGCGCTCGCTGTGCCCGGGTGACACCAGCCAGGGGTGGGTGCGCCGCGCCTCCGCGACGACCCGGGGCGGCAGCGTCCCGGTGTCGTAGGGGCAGAGCGCACGGGCGCCCGAACCATCGAACACGACGTTGATGAGGGATTCGTAGCGGATCCACTCCAGGGTCTGCCGCTCGTCCCAGCCGTCCCAGACGGGCTCGGCGAGGGCGCAGACGGTGCGCGGCGCGCTCTCCTTCACCACGTTCTGGTAGTCGCGCAGGGTGTGGACCGGATGCCGGTAGAAGTCGGCCGAGTCGAAGTACTGGATCGGCGGGGCGTCGGCCGCGAGCACGTCCCGCAGCGCGGTGAGGTTGGGTTCACGGGCCACGGCGATCACGGCCTGGTCGCGCTCCAGCCCGGACTTGAGGAACGGGATGGTGACGTCCAGGAACTCCTCGACGTCGCGGTACAGAAAAGCCCTGTGGTCGATGCTCATCAGCCGATCCCCTCCGTGCCGGAGAGCGGCCCCTCTTCGCCGCGGGTGAGGCCCGGCAGCCGGTGCCAGCCGACCATCTCGATGACGCTCTCCACACTGGGCGCCAGGCGGTCGAGCACCAGCGGCTCGCTCGCCGGCAGGACGGTGGCGTGCCGCGCCATCAGGTGCAGGCCGCCGAGGTCGATGAACGCGAGCCGGGACAGGTCCAGGTGGACGCGGCGGCGCTCCTTGCTCACCTGGGTGAGCTGCTCGGCGAACACGGCGTGCCGGGCGGCGTCGAGCTCTCCTTCGACGCGCAGGCCGTCAGGTTCGAAAGTGCGCACTATCTTCAGGATCCCGTCATCGAATTCGGGGTTCACTTCCACGAGAACCTCGTGTGTGTCGCGGAGGGCGATGAGCTCTTCGCGCGGGCACGCGTGCTGGTCGATCTGGCAGATCGCCATGGCCATGGTGCTCGGCGAGACGGCGTCGCCGACCCGGTGCTCGCAGCCCAGCATCTGGCCGAGGTCGGAACCCGGCTCGGTCAGCAGCCAGCTGTAGTCGGTGGTGATGCGCACGGCGCGGAAGCCCTGGTCGAAAGCCTGGTCGACCTCGTGGCCGAGGGTGTCGACCATCATGGCGGGCGCGAAGCCGCCGTACCGGTCGAGGCAGGCTTCCTGCCGTGAGATCACCCGGAGCTGGCCGGTCCGGCGGTAGGCGTCCACGTCGATCCGGTGCCGTTCGCCGAGGCCGGGAAGCCGCTCGGGCGGCGCGTCGGTGACGTACACGACCTTCTCGTTGGTCTGCAGGCCCTCCTGGACGAAGGGCCCGATGACCCGGTCGCGCTCCTCGGGACCGCTGTAGGCCAGCCAGCCGTGATCTCCGGGCCGGACGCCGCTGACCGGGCGCTTGGCGAACCAGGGTGTGTCCATGGCCTGCCCATCAAGGTCGGTGACTGGTTCAGCGTACGCCGCCGGCGGCGTTTTGGAAGCCCAACGCATGGAGTTCCTCACGCTCTGTCCATGTCCGGCGACGAAGGCAAGGTCAGCCGCAGGCGGACGACGCTGCCATGGTCGCCCGTCCGGATCTGGACGACCGAGCACAGCAGCCGTACCGCCCACAGGCCGAACCGCCCGTCGGACTTGGCGGCCCTGGGGCGCGGCGGGATCAGCCCGTAGCCGCTGCCCGGCGGCCACGTGCCCCCGTCGGTGACCTCGCAGACGAAGGCGGGCTCGCCGTCGGAGGCGTCCGTCCACATGCGCAGGACGATCGGCGGCTCGCCGTGCCGCAGCGCGTTGGTGACGATCTCGGTGACCGCGACGAGGAGCCGCTGGACGCCCTCCTCGGGCAGCGGCGTCAGCCGGGCGTACTCCGACACGTAGGCGCGCAGCCAGAACAGGTCGGGCTGGTCGATCTTGAAGGTGTCGGCGCCGGGCGGCGGCGCGGGCAGCGGCTCGCGGTCGCACTGCTCGCAGAAGGTCCACGGGTCGACGAACCCGGGGTTGGCGAGGGCCCGCGCGCCGCGCACGGTCTCGGGGTGCGTCTTGCGGGCCGCCGCGACGACCCCGGCGGGCAGCGTGGCCGCGTAGGGGCACAGCAGCACCGCGCCGGTGCCGCGGAACGCGACGTTCAGGACGGCCTCGGCGCGCTGCCACTCCGCGACCTCCAGCGGTGACCGCGACGCCCACACCGGGTCGCCGAGGACACGGAGCCGGCGCCCCTGCCAGGCGGTGTCGTCGGCGTCGCTGAGGCAGTCGGCCAGCGTCCGGGACGGGTGCGCGTACCACGCGGACGCGTCGGCGAACTCGACGGCCGCGGCGTCGGGGCCGAGCGCGTCGCGCAGCAGCATCTCCCGCGCGGTCCCGCACACGGCGAGGACGCGATCACCGGCGTTCACGCCCTCCTGGAGGAACGGCACGGCTCCGTCGAGGAGCTGATCCTTGCCGTTGTAGGGAAGCACGCGGTGCGTGAAGGAATCGTTCACGGCGGTACCGCCGAGCATGTGGTCATGGCGTCACCGACTGTGCGGGCGGGCGGACTCATCAAGCCTAGGCCGCGCGCGTCCGCCTGCCGAGGGCGTTCCGCAAATACCCTGGTGGCAAATATGGGACGGCTGTCCGCAATTCCGGCGAGGGGGCGTCCCTTACCCGGACGGGCAGGCGATCAGTCCATCACTCGACATTGACGCGAGCGTCCGGCCGGTGAATTACGTTGCCGGGCCGGCCGACCAAAACGCTAAGCTGAACGCGCTTCCTCGAAGCACCGGCGGGCGTGGCGAAATCAGGTATACGCGGCAGGTTTAGGTCCTGTTGGTGGCGACACCGTGGGGGTTCGAATCCCCCCGCCCGCACTGTGTTGGCCCAGGGGGGCGACCCCCTGGAACCCCCGTTGCGGTCGGCGGACCGTTTCCCGAGCCGCTGGCGCGTCTCGTGAAACGGCCCGCCGACCGTCGGGTCGTGCGACCTCCGGGCGCTGGGCGCCCTCCGGCCGCACGACCCGTAACCCCGGCTGAGGTTCCCGCCCAGCGCCCTCGGTCGTAGGGGCCGTGACCTGGGATTAGGGCTCGTCCGAGAAGGTTGGGGCCTTAGAGGTCCAGGTCTCGGCGGAGGCGGTCTACGTGGCCGGTGGCGCGGACGTTGTAGTACGCCTGCTCGATCTTGCCTTCGGCGTCGATGATGAAGGTGGACCGGATGACGCCTACGACGACCCGGCCGTACAGCTTCTTCTCGCCGTAGGCGCCGTACGCCTGGAGGGTCTCGGTGTCGGCGTCCGAGAGCAGCGGGAAGGTCAGGCCCTCCTTCTCCCGGAACTTGGCGAGCTTGGCCGGCTTGTCGGGGGAGATGCCCACGACCGCGACGCCCGCCGTCTCCAGGTCGCCGAGGCTGCCCTGGAAGTCGACCGCCTCCTTGGTACAGCCGGGCGTCAGGGCGGCCGGGTAGAAGTAGAGGATCACGCGCCGCCCGCGCAACGAGGCCAGCGACAGCGGTTCGCCGTCGGCGTCGGGAAGCTCGAACTCGGGGGCGACGTCCCCTGGCTGCAGCCGCTCGGACACGCTGTCCGCCTTTCGCTCGGGTGGTTCGTCCAACGGTACCGGCTGGGGTACGGCGGACGTCCGGCGGGAAGACCTGCCACACTGTTCGGATCACTTCGCTGGTCATGGATTCGCCCGACACGATAAGGACACGGCATGGCTGACAGGGCCCGCGACCCGGACGCGCTGGAACGGGAGCTCCAGCTCACCCGCCAGAGCTTCGCCCGCACCATCGACGAGCTCGCCGCCCGGGTCAATCCGAAGAACGTCGCGCAGCGGGGCACCGAGCGGCTGAAGGAGGAGGCCGGTCAGGTCGCGCGGGCGGTCGGGTCGGTCGTGCGTCCGGCCGAGAAGTCCGGCGAGTCCGACACCAAGGAGCCGGGCGGGATCGACAAGCGGCTGGTGGTGGCGGGCATCGGGGCCGCCGTCACCGTGACCGCCCTGGTCCTCTGGAACCGTAGGCGCAAGCGCCGCTGAACCTTGACCCGGAGGCGCCGGTCCGCATGTCGCGGCCGGCGCCTTTGCGTGCCGGGACGACGCGCTTGTGCGCGGGGCGCTGTGCGATGGTGCGGCGGAGCAGCTCGGCGACGCCGCGCAGCTCGGCGAGCTCGGCGCGGCACGGCGGGCAGCCGCGCAGATGCGCCGACAGCTCGGCCGCCTCGGCGCCGCGCAGCCGTCCCAGGGCGTAGACGCCGAGGCCGATGCGGAACTCCCCGCAGTCCGGTCCTCCCACACCATGGAGTACGGGCGGCGGGCCCGGCCCGTTCAGCGGGACGCGTCGAGGTCGGGCGGGGTGACGGTGAAGCGGGCCTCCACGGCGGCGCGGACGGTCTGCGTCGCGGGCTCCAGATCGATCGGCTCGGGCTCGTCCGGGGCCACGCCGCCGTACGCGGCGGCGAGCGTGACGGGGCCGCCCAGGTCGTGGCGGCCGAGGCCCTCGTCGGACAGCTCGACCAGCCCGGTGAGCCGGGAGCCGAGCGCCTCGGCGTAGCTGCGGGCGCGCTCGACGGCCTCGTGCGCGGCCTGCCGCGCCGCCCGCCCGTACACCTCGCTGTCGCGCCGCAGCTCCCACTCCGGCCCGTTCACGTAGGTGCGCTCCATGTCGGCGAGCCGGGTGACCAGCTCGCCGAGGATGCCGAAGTCGGCGACCGTGATCTTGATCCAGACCGTGCCGCGGTAGGCGCGGACGTCCCCCTCGCGCCGCTTCTGCCTCAGCAGCGGCGCGATCGACAGCCCGCCCGTCTCCACCTTCTCCACGGCCTCGCCGTAGGACCTGACCAGGTCGAGGCAGCGCTGGTTGCGCTCGGTGAGCCGGTCGAGGGCCGCGCGCCGGTCGGGCTCCTGCGACTGGACGTGCACCGACAGCCGCGCGATCTCCGGGTCGGCCTCCAGCACCGCCTCACCGCGAACACTGATCATCGGAGCATCGCTCATGCCCCCAACCTAGCCCTCACCCGACCTTCTCGGACGGGACCTCAGCCGCCGCCACGGGGGTTGAAGGGGGTCGCCCCCCTTCACAGGAAGGTCTGGGCCTCGCCTCTGTAGGTGGGGACGGTTCGGACGATTCTGCCGTCGTCGATCAGGTGGAGGGCGGCGAAGCGCTCGCAGAGTTCGCCGGCCTTGGTGTGGCGGAACCAGACGCGGTCGCCGACGGAGAGGAGGTCGGCGGCGTGGCCGAGCAGCGGGGTCTGGACCTCGCCCGCGCCCTCGTCGCGGTCGTAGCGCAGGCCGGCGGGCAGGTAGGGCTGCGGGAGCCGGACGGCGTCGCCGGGGCCGGAGGCGAGGTAGCCGCCGCCGAGGCAGGTCGCGACGCCGGGGGCGGGGCGCCGGACGACGGGCAGCGCGAACAGCGCGGCGGGGCGTCCGGTGAAGTTGGAGTACTGGTCGAACAGGTGCGGCTGGTAGAGGCCGGAGCCCGCGGCGACCTCGGTGATCGAGCGTTCGGCGGCGGTCGTCTCGACGCTGCCGGTGCCGCCGCCGTTGACGAACTCCAGGTCGGTCAGCGCCCGGACGGCCTGGACGATCGCGGCGCGGCGGCGGGCCAGCTCGATCCGGGACCGCCGCTGCATGGCGCGGATGGCGCGGCTCCGGGCGGGGCGTCCGGGCGGGACGTCGCCGACCCCGGCGATCTGCGACTCGTACGCCATCAGCCCGGCGAGGTGGAGCGAGGGCCGCTTGAGGATCTGCTCGGCGAACTCGGTGACCTGGGCCGGGGTGTGGAGCGGGGAGCGCAGCGCGCCGATCCGGACGCGTCCGCCTAGGGGGCGGTAGGAGGCGTCGATGTCGACGCAGACGCGGATCGGGTGGTCGCCCGCGGCGGACTCGATCAGGTCGAGGTGCTCCGGCGAGTCGGTCATGAGCGTGATGGCGCGGGCGGCGGCGGGGTCGGCGGCCAGGTCGGCGAGGGCGGTCCGGTCGGTGGTGGGGTAAGCGACGAGGATGTCGTCGCTGACGTTCGCGCGCGCTAGCCAGAGCGCTTCGGGGAGGGTGAACGCCATGATCCCGGCGAAGCCGTCCAGGGCGAGGACGTCCTCCAGGAGCGCGCGGCAGCGCACCGACTTGCTCGCGACCCGGATCGGCTTGCCGGCGGCGCGGCGGGCGAGGCCGGCGGCGTTGGCGCGGAAGGCCGCGAGGTCGACGACGGCGAACGGGGCCTCGAGCCCGGCCGTCGCGGCGTCGTAGCGATCCCGGAGGTTCATGCTCGTCACGGCGGCCAGTATAGGACGAACGTGAAAACCTCTCACGTAAGGAGAGGGTGGCGGCGGCTATCGAGTTATGTGGACCTTCCGGGTCCCGGCATCGGCGGCGGCGAAGCCGATCATGCGGTGCGCCTCCGCCTCCAGTGCCTCGGCGTCGGCCGGTTCGGGTTCGTCGTATGTCTTGATCGTCAGGGTGGCCTGGTCGCCCTGGTGATCGAGGGTCCATTCGCCCGCGGTGAAGCCGTCGATGAGGACGATGCTGGGCACGGGCCGCCGCACGCGGTAGTTCCGCGCCTCGAAGTGGCCGGTGATCACGCGGCTCCGGTCGGCGTGCGACAGCAGCAGGTTGTCGAAGTCGTAGAGCAGCCGCGGCGGCGCGGGCACGTCGGGGCCGGGACGGGGAGCGTCCGGCAGGTCGAACAGCTCGCGTCCCTTCTCGTCCTCGAACGTGACCAGGCGCGGCCGGAGCCGCTCCATCACCTCCTTCAGCCTGGTCAGGCCCGACCAGGTCTGCGCGTCCATCACGGTGGACGGCCCGAACGCCGCCAGATAGCGCATGATCAGCTCGTCGGGCGCCGTGCCGGCCGCGAGCGGCTCGCCCAGCCACGCCTCGGCGGTGGTGTGCGCGATCGGGCCGCTCGACCCCCACACGCCGCGCGGCGGGACCTGCACCAGCGCCATCATGCAGCGGGCCGCGTAGGCGAGGGACGCCGGGGCGCGGTCGCCCCAGCCGGCCGCGCGGCCATGCTCGGCCAGAAGCGCGCCGAGCTGCTTGCTCGTGAGCGGCTTCTCCTCCAGGAGCGGGCGAGCCGCGGCGACCAGTTCGGCCATGTCGAGGCCCTCGACGGGCTTGGCGTGCGTGAAGTTCTTGAAGAGGTCCCGGTCGAGGACGGGCTGGACGAGGGGGCGCAGGCGGAGCGCGTCCCGGGCGCTGACCAGGTGGATCGTCGATCGCATCAGCGCCAGCCGGACGAGCCGGCGGGACACGAGCAGCTCCGCCACGTCCTGCGGCGTCACCCCGTCGAGCCGGACGCCGAGCCCCGCGTACCAGGTGTGCGGGGTCTGCGCCTGGAGCCCGGCCAGCCGCTCGACCGCCTCCACCACGGGCATCGCCGCCCGTTCCAGCAGGAGCTGCCGGGCCAGCGTGGCGCGGTTCAGGGCGCGCCGGGACAGTCGCTCGCTCATGCGGGCCATTCTCCAGCCCGGCGCGCGCCGCTCGGGCCCGTGGGGGGTGGGCGGCGCGTAAGCTCGGAGAGAGGTCCTGAGCTGCCGCTTCCCGCCCGAAAGATGAGACCCGTGAACCAATATGTGCTGACCCTGTCATGCCCCGACCGGCCCGGCATCGTCGCCGCCGTCTCGGGGCTGCTGGCCGAGCGCGGGTGCAACATCCTGGAGAGCCAGCAGTTCGGCGACGGCGACTCCGGCGTCTTCTTCATGCGGGTCCAGTTCGCCGCCCCGGACGGCACCGACCCCGACGAGATGCGCGGCGCGTTCGCGTCCCTGGCGCCCGAGTTGGAGCTGGAGTGGCGGCTGCACGCGCTGGCCGAGCGGCCGCGCGTCCTGATCATGGTGTCGAAGGGCGGGCACTGCCTGAACGACCTGCTCTACCGGACGCGGTCCGGGCTGCTCGACATCGACATCGTCGCGGTCGCGTCCAACCATCCCGACCTGCGGCCCCTCACCCAGTCGTACGGGATCGACTACCACCACCTGCCGGCCGGGCCGGGCGGCAAGCCCGCGCAGGAGGCCGAGATCCTGACGCTGGTCGAGCACTACCGCGCCGACCTGGTCGTCCTCGCCCGGTACATGCAGATCCTGTCGGACGACTTCTGCGCCAAGCTGCCCGGCGCGATCATCAACATCCACCATTCGTTCCTGCCGAGCTTCAAGGGCGCCCGCCCCTACCACCAGGCGCACGCGCGCGGGGTGAAGCTGATCGGCGCCACCGCGCACTACGTCACCGCCGACCTGGACGAGGGCCCGATCATCGAGCAGGAGGTCGCGCGCGTCGACCACACCCACAGCCCGGAGGAGCTCGTGGCCGTGGGGCGCGACGTCGAGTGCCTGGCGCTGGCGCGGGCCGTCCGGTGGCACACCGAGCACCGCGTCCTGCTCAACGGGGACCGCACCGTCGTCTTCCGCTGACCCGCGCGGGGTCGCGGCGGCTGACCTGCGCTTCGTCCGGACGATGTCGGCATGGCGGGTTTCGCTGTGCGTAACGATGCCTCACCATGGGTGACGATGTCGGACGTGCCGATGGCTCACGGGGGTGGCCATGACCGAGACGCTGGTCCAGCGTTCGGGTGACAAGGACGTGATCGAGGAGGCGCAGCACGAGCGGCGGGCGCGGCGGCTGGCCGTCCGCGAGTTCCGGCCCCGGCGCGCGCTCGCCGGGTTCGCCGCCGCGCTGCTGGTCACCGCCGTGGGCGGGGTCGCCGCGATCGAGCTGCTGGCGGCGCTGCTCGGGTCCGCCGTGCACCCCGTGCCGGGCATGGCCGAGGCCGCGGACGCGCTGCGCGGGCGCACCTGGAACGACCCGGACGTCATGATCGCCGCGGCCGGGGTCGCCGCCCTCGGGCTCGCGTTCCTGCTGGCCGCGCTGCCGGGACGGCTCCGCGGCATGCCGCTGGCCGGGTCCGATCCGCGCCTGGCGGGCGTGCTCGGACGCGCCGCCCTGCACCGCACGCTGGCGGACGCGGCGCTCGGCGTGCACGGCATCGAGCGCGCCCGCGTCCGCCGCCGGGGGCTGGTCCGCAGGCGGCTCGTCGTCCGGGCGGCCACGCACTACCGCAACCCGGCGAACCTCGCCGAGCTGGTGCACCGCGCGGTCGACGAGCGCCTCGACCGCATCGAGCCGATGCGCCGGCCGGACGTCGACGTCCGGCTCGGCTGGCGGAAGGACTGAGATGCGGATCGCGATCGCGGCAACCGGAGCGGCGCTGCTGCTCTGCGGGGGCGCGGCCCTCGCCGCCGGCCTCGGCGCGTTCGACGCGCTCCTCGCCCTGTCGGGCCGGCCGCTGCTCGACCCCGCCCTCCCGCGGTTCGCCGCCGGCAACGGCTGGTTCCTGCCCGTCGCGGCGGGCGTCGCGGAGATCGTGGCGCTCGCCGGGCAGCTGTGGCTGGTGTTCCAGTGCCGGGCGCTCGTCCACCGGCGGTGGCCTGACCTGGACGCGCAGACCCGCGCCCTCGCCCGGACCGCGGCCGGCGACCTGGCCCGGGACGCGCGGGGGCTGCCGGGCGTGCAGGACGCCCGCGTCCGGCTCACCGGCACGGCCACCCGGCCCCGGCTGCGCATGCGGGTCTCGTTCGCGGGCGACGCCCTCGTCGGCGAGGTGTACGGCGAGCTGGGCGCGGGCCCGGTCGAGCGGTACCGGCAGGCGGTCGGGATGCCGGACTTGCCGGTGGTGGTCCGCTTCCGCGCCGCGTCCAAGCGCGGTAAGCGGCGGTAAACGGCGGTAGGGCCCCGGAGGCGCCCGGGAAGGGCCGCCCGGTGTCAGGAGCGGGGTGGACTCTGACACCGGGCGGCTGCGCGCGGGCCCCGGAACGGAACCGGCCGATTCCGGTGTGAAGCACATCCCGTCCACCGGCTGAAGCTCGCCCGCGCGGCTCGCGCGGCCGCACGCCCGCGCGCCTGAACGCGGTGTGCCGGCCGATCTTCTGACGCGCCCGTTCGGGCCGACCTCGGCCAATCCGGCATACGGCGCGTACTACGACCTTGTGATGCTCCAAGCTGTGAAGCAAGGAGCGGCGCCCGTCCGGATCCGCTGGTTGCGGGGGCTGCGGATCCTGGACGGGCGCCGGCGCCTCGGCAGACGCCCATGCGCCGGGCGGAGCGGGCGCATGCACACGGCGGACGCCTGCACTGGAAACGGGCTCGCAGGTGTGGAGCCTTTTCGTCTGAGGCGGAGTCTGTGCACTCGTGACTATGCGCGGTCCAGTAACGATGGTCACGCTTGTGTACATTTCGTTCACGGCGTGGAGCGACGAAAGGTGGCGACAGTGCGGCGTCCCGCATGGACGTGGCCCGGCCGCTGGAGCCTGGCACGGCAGCTGCTCGTGCTGCAGGCCGCGATCGTGGGCCTGCTCGTTTCGGTCGGCGCGACCATCGCCTACCTCGACGCCGACCGCGCCGCCGACGCCGCCGCCAGGCAGACGGTGACGGCGGTCGCGCGGACCATCGCGAACGCCGCGAACATCCCGGCCGCGCTCGCCACCCGCGACCCGAGCAAGCTGCTGCAGCCGTACGCCGAACGCGTCCGCCGCGACGCCCGCGTCGACTTCATCACGATCATGAGCCCGGGCGGGATCCGCTACACCCATCCGAACCCGGCCAGGATCGGCGGGCAGTTCGTCGGCAACACCGGGCCCGCCCTCGCCGGACGGACGTTCACCGAGACCTACACCGGCACGCTCGGCCCGTCCGTCCGCGCCGTCACGCCCGTGTTCGGCCGTGACGGCCGCATCATCGCGCTCGTGTCGGTCGGCATCACGGTCCGCGTCATCTCGGCGGAGCTGCAGCAGCGGCTCCTCTACGTCGTCGGCGTGGCCTGTGCCGTCCTCGCCGCCGGGCTGGGCTGCAGCTACCTGGTGTCCGCGCGGCTGCGCCGGCAGACCCGCGGCGCCGCGCCCGGCGAGCTGCGCGAGATGTTCGAGTACTATCAAGCGATCTTGCACGCCGTCCGCGAGGGCCTGCTCCTCCTGGACCGGGCGGGACGCATCGTCCTGTGCAACGACGCCGCCCGCGACCTGCTCGGCCTCGGTGACGCCTCGCGCGGGCAGCCCGTCGCGAAACTCGGGCTGTCCGACGAGCTGGTCGCCACGTTCGTGTCCGCCAAACCGCGATCGGACGAGATCCATGTCAGCGACACCCGCGTCCTCGTCGTGAACACCTCGCCGGTCCGGTCGCGGGACCGGGCGATGGGCAACGTGGTCACCCTCCGCGACCACACCGAGCTGATGGGGCTGACCGGCGAGCTGGACACCGTCCGCGGCTTCGCCGAGTCGCTGCGCTCCCAGGCCCACGAGGCCGCGAACCGGCTGCACACGGTCGTGTCGCTGGTGGAGCTCGGCCGTCCGGACGACGCCGTCGAGTTCGCCACCGCCGAGCTGGAGACCGCGCAGCGGCTCACCGACCGGGTCGTCGGCTCGGCGACCGAGCCGGTGCTGGTCGCGCTGCTGCTCGGCAAGTCCGCGGAGGCGGGGGAGCGCGGCGTCGAGCTCGTCGTCACCGACGACACCGCCATCGAGGGCCTGGTGGAGCCCCGCGACCTCGTCACCATCCTCGGCAACCTCATCGACAACGCCGTCGACGCCGCCCTCGCGGGCTCCGGGTCCCGCCCGCCCCGCGTGGTGGTCAGCGCCCGCAGGGACGGCGGCGAACTCGTCCTCCAGGTCGCCGACAGCGGGCGCGGCGTCGACCCGGCCGCCGTCCCGGAGATGTTCCGGCGCGGCTGGACGACCAAGACCTCCGGCGGGCCCGTCGGGCACGGCCTCGGCCTCGCCCTCGTCGGGCAGGCCGTCCGGCGGCACCGCGGCGACATCCACGTCGGCCACGACGGCGGCGCCATCTTCACCGTCCGACTTCCCCTGGAGTCCCGATGATCAGAGTGCTCGTCGTCGAGGACGACCCCGTCGCCGCCGAGGCGCACCGCTCCTACGTCGAGCGCGTCGCCGGGTTCACCGTCGCGGGGGTCGTCCATTCCGGCGCGGACGCCCTCCGCTTCTGCGAGAAGACCCCCGTCGACGTCGTCCTGCTCGACTTCTACCTGCCCGACACCCACGGCCTGAAGGTGTGCCGCGCGCTCCGCGCCGGCGGCAGCGACGTGGACGTCATCGCCGTCACCTCCGCGCGCGACCTCGCCGTGATCCGCTCGGCGGTGTCGGTCGGCGTCGTCCAGTACCTGCTCAAGCCGTTCACGTTCGCGTCCCTGCGCGACAAGCTCGTCGGATATGCGCGGTTCCGGGAGCAGGCCGTCGGCACCGGCGAGGTCAGCGGCCAGGCCGACGTGGACGGCATGCTCGCCACCCTCCGCAGCCCCGGCCACCGCTCGCTGCCGAAGGGCATGAGCCGCGAGACGCTCCAGGCCGTCACCGAGGTGCTGGCGGGCGCTGCCGACGGGCTGTCGGCCGCCGCGGCCGCCGACCTCACCGGCGTGTCGCGCGTCACGGCCCGCCGCTATCTCGAATACCTCGCGGAGAATGGCCTGGCGCGGCGCAGGCCCCACTATGGTCAGGTCGGGCGTCCAGAGGTGCGCTTCTACCCCGGGTAGACGGGGTACGCATGAGGCGACGGTGAAACGACAGCGGGGGAGTCGTGGTGAACGAGAAGCCGGAGAAGGCCGAATCCGAGACGACCGGCGCCGGGACCAGCGGTTCCGAGACGACCGGGGCCGGGACGGCCGGGGAGGACCGCGAGAAGCGGCCGCCCGCGTCCGCCAAGGACGAGCCCCAGCCGAAGAAGAAGCCCGGCGACGCCGCCCGCAAGATGCGCGAGATGTTCAAGGGCTAGCCCGGCCGCGGCATCCGATGCCGGGCCTGTGCGGGTAAACCGGCGTTGACCTGGTCTTTCGCTGAAATGGTGATTCGCCGCCGCGGTCGCGAGCATGAACCGGACGTCAGCCGTCCCGCGGGGCGAACCCGCGGGCGGGAGCGAACCGGAGGCGCGGAGCGCCGGTCCTTCTCAGGGAGCCGAATCATGAGCCAGGACGACGGGCCGGGCACCGGCCGGAGCGGTGCCGGGACGATGCGCAAGCGGGGCGCCGACGGCGGCTCCAGCGAACTCGTCACATCCGGCGGCCGGACCACGATCGCCGACGCCGTGGTCGCCAAGGTCGCGACGATGGCCGCCAAGCAGGTCGGCGGCGTCCACGAGATGGGCGCGGGCATGACCCGCACGATCGGCTCGGTGAGGGACCGCCTGCCGGGCATGGCGGCCAACGGTACCCAGGGCGTGGACGTGCAGGTCGGCGAGCGGCAGGCCGCCGTCGACATCGACCTCGTGGTGGACTACGGGCTGTCCATTCCCGACCTCGCGGGCGCCGTCCGCGACAACGTCATCAGCGAGGTCGAGCACATGTGCGGGCTGGAGGTCGTCGAGGTGAACATCACCGTCGACGACATCCACGTCGAGGGCGATGATTCGGACGACTCCGAGAGACGGTCCGAGGAGCCCCGCGTCCGATGATCGCCTGGACGGACACGCTGCACGGGGGACCCCGGACCGACCTGGCCGACCAGGTCGCCGAGGCGGCCATGACCTGCCCGGACGTCCACGCGCTGACGGCCGGGCCGCATGCCCGCGTCGCGACGTACCGGGCGGGGCTGCCGCTGGCGGGCGTCGCGGTGCGCGAGGACGAGATCGAGATCGGGGTGGTCGTCCGCTACGGGCGGCCGCTCCCGGAGATCGCCGAAGATGTCCGCCGCCTGGTCCGCCCGCTGGCGGACCGGCGGACCATCGACGTGCTGATCGCGGACCTGGCCGATGGGTGACGGCCCGAGAGGAAGATCCGGATGGACGTGAAATGGCCCATGGTCGGGCTGGCCTTCGGCGCCGCGCTCGGCTTCGCGGGCGCGTTCGGCGGGTTCGGGGCGTTCTTCATCGTCCTGTTCCTGGGCGCGCTCGGCTTCCTCGCGGGACGTGCCGTCGAGGGCAACCTTGACCTCAGGCAGCTGTTCAGCTCGGTGAACACGGGGCGGCGCCCCCGATGACGGACGTCCAGGACGAGGAGACGGCGCCACCGCGCGGGCGGACGATCATCCGCGACCGGGTCGTGGCGCGGATCGTGGCCCGGGCGGCGGCGGAGATCGACGAGTCCGGCGGCGTCGGCCGGACGGTCCTCGGCGTCCCGGTGCCCGGACGCGGCCCGGCCCGCACCGAGGTGCGGGTGAACGGGGACATCGTCACGGCCCGCGTGGCGATGTCGGTGACCTACCCGATGCCGGTGCGCGACGTCGCCCGGCAGGTGCGGGAGAGCGTGCGGGAGCGGGTGGCGGAGCTGACCGGCTACACCGTCCGGCAGGTGGACATCGACGTGGCCGAGCTGGAGCGTCCCGCCGCCGGCGAACGGACCGTGCGGTGACCGCGCAGGCCGATCAGCGGCCCGCCACGATGCGGCGCGCCCCGGTGGACGAGCCCCGGAAGGCCGACCGCGCGGCCAAGCACGCGTTCCGCTCCCGCCGGGTGCGGCCCGCCATGATCGTCGCGCTGCTCCTGACGGCGGCCGGGACGCTCACGGCGCTCGAGGTGATCTCGGCGCTGCTCGACCGTCCGGCGGGCGTGTTCCCCTACGACTGGGCGAAGGACGTGGCGTGGAACGACCCGATCGCGCTCGCGATCTTCGGCGCCCTGACGCTGGTCGGCCTGCTGTGCCTGCTGGCCGCGCTGCTGCCCGGAAAGTCGCGGATCGTGCCCCTGCACGGCCGGGACCCGAGCCTGATGATGGGCGTGAGCCGCCGCGGCCTGAAGGGCGCCGTCGCGGCGGCCGCAGAGGACGCCCCAGGCGTCTCCCGGGCCCGCCGGGTCCGGCTGCGCCGCCGCCGGGTGAAGGTCGTGGCGGAGACCCCCGTCCACGCCCCCGGAGACTTGGACAAGGGCGTCGAGGAAGCCGTCCGCGCCCGCCTTGACAGCCTGGAGCCCCTCCCTGCCCGATCCGTCTCAGTGAAGATGAAACGGCGGGATCGGTGATGGATCGTCGGCCAGCGCATCTCAACCGCACCGGGCTGAGCCTGCTCGGCGCCGTCCTGGCCGCGGCCGGGGGCGCGGGCCTCGCCCGCGGCCTGGGCGCCTTCGGTGAAGGACGGGCGTCCGCGCCGGTCCTCGCCGACGACGTCCGGCGCTTCGCCGACGAGCGGGGCTGGTTCTGGCCCGCGCTCGCCGCCGCGGCCGTCGTGCTGGCGCTGCTGGGGCTGGCATGGCTGCTCGCGCAGGCGCGCTCCGGCAAGCTGGCGGGCCTGTCGATGGAACCGGACGCCGACACGGGCGGGACACGCCTGTCGGCGAAGGCCGTCACCGGCGCGATCGAGGACGAGATCGCGGAGTACCCGGGCGTCCGGAAGGTGCGGGCCCGGCTGATCGGCTCGTCGAGCCGCCCTGAACTGCGGCTGAACGTCGCGTACGGGCACCGCGCCGACGCCGCCGAGCTACGGCGGCGCATCGAGGAGGAGAGCGTGCCGCGCCTGTGCGCCGCACTCGAACGCGACTCGATGCCCACGGTGGTGCGGCTGCGCCTGGTCCCGAAGGAACAGCCGCCGACCGTCGTCTGAGCGCCCGATCCCTTACGGGCCCTTTGAAGTTGTTTGGGGGCCTATGGCGGCTTGTGGAGCTATTGTCCGAAGGGAACCTGACGTCGAGCCCAGAGGAGGCAGCGCTTGTCCGATCCTGCACTTCCGGGCGGCTCCGCCGAGGGGCGCTTCGACGTATGGAGGGAACAGACGGACCACAGCATGGGCCCCTCCCGCTGAGCGGCCCGACACCCGGAGGCCGCGGCACACACCGCGGCCCCCGGGTTTTTCGCATGGCCGGGGTTCAGAGCTTTGAGAGCAGGGCCGTCGCCGGTGCGACGAGCACCATGATGTAGAAGATCACCCACACGCCGACGGTTCTCAGCGGGCTGGACACGTCTCTCCAGTCAGAGCGCCCGGTGTGCAGGCGGGGCGGGATGGCGTTACTTCTGTGGAAGAGGCCGCGGCCCGGGCCGGACGGCGCGTAGACGAGCTCCGCCGGCTCCGATGCCAGGACCGTCCCGGAGCTCCGGACGGGAATGGGACCTGCTATTTCCCCGTCGTCCACCAACTCCTGGCCCTGGACTGCGCGGAGCGTCCAGGACGGTTCTCGGAGCACGTAGATGCTGGTACCCCATTCGGCGGGGACGGTCTCCCCGTTCACTGTGACCGCAGGCCGGTACTCGTCACGGGATGATTGGAAATTCTTATGCGCGAACGGCCACACGTACCGGACGACCAGTTGGAGCGACTCTTCTTCACCCTGGACCGGACGTAGCAGCGGGCCGAACCAGCCGGACTTGGAATTCATCGTGCTACATCCGATCGGCCAGAGTATTCGCGACAAAGAGAATGACGAATGCGGCGAGAAGGAAGAGACCGACCCGCAGGTTCCAGCTCTGCAGTCCTTTTTTCGGCCGTGGTAGCGGGCTCGAAACGACCATTGGCACGACCGCTCCGGGCCGGATCCAGACCTGGATGAGCCGGGCACGTCCCTTGACCGCGTCCACGGCGAAGGACGCGGTGACACCGCACCGCACCGTGATCGTCCGTGACCCGGAGGCGACCGGGATGTACCAGCGCCCCACGGCGACGTCCAGGGATTGGCCGTCGATCTGACACGACAGTTCTGGGAGCTCTCCGGCGAACTCGGAGTCTACCGAGAACCGGATGTCCAGGCCCGAATCCTCGGGGACGGGAGCCGGTACCTCCGCGCTTTCGAGTAGTAGCGGCCTCAAAGTTTGCACAGTTCCACCACCGAATCTACGCCTGCCGGGGCGGACTGACCGGGCCCGGGAAACCGCCGGGATCCAGTTTCGTCCGTATTTCTTCG
Organism: Actinomadura sp. 3N508; assembly: GCF_044326375.1. NCBI lineage: Bacteria > Bacillati > Actinomycetota > Actinomycetes > Streptosporangiales > Thermomonosporaceae > Actinomadura > Actinomadura sp. 3N508. Next base: position 452,304 of record NZ_JBIRAX010000001.1, on the reverse strand, counting down.
GGGGAGCCTCCACCGCCGGTGGCGCCTTGCCACGCTGTGCCGCCTGATTTGAACGCCGCGTTGATCCCAGTGCTGATCGACCAACCGCTGAGCAGATCTAGACCGCGCCGGTTCTCTGCCGCGTGCCTGGCCAGGTGGCGTAGCAGCGTGGATAGGCGGATCAACACGTTGCGCACCTTTTGGATCATGCTTGAGGCGCGCTGGAAGGCGACCGTGGCCTGAATACCGGTGGCCCCCGCGGCGGAGGCGGTGCTGGCGCCGGCCGTCACCGGCGCGGCCGCCATCGCAGGAACCCAGACCGCGATCAGCCAGTCGACCAGAGTACTGATGAGGTCGATCATGAAAGCTTGTGCGACCTCCATGATCGTTTTACTTGCGCCGAGGATGGCTCGCACATGAGTGACCTCCTTCGCCAGGTCGTCCAGCCCTTCGGCGAAGGCGGTCATATGCGCTCTCGCCCGGTCGGCGGCAGGTCCCTTCCACACGCTCTCGGCGATGTCCTGCTGCGGTATCTGCTGAACCTGCTTGGACAGCTCGCCAAGTTTCTTGCCCGCAAGCTCCCATTGGTTGCTCGCATCGTCGATCTTCTCCGGGTGCCCGGTGACGTAGGCAAGGGCGTCCTCCAATGGCTGGATGATGTCTATGAGAAAGCTGAGACCCAAGCCAGTGAGAAAGCCTGCTGGATCGGCGGCCAGCCCGATACCCGCACTGATGGCATCTCCGGCGAAGGATGACAGGTCGGCGAATTCCTTATCTTCAAACGCCTTTTTGACCCCCTTGCCGAGGGAGCTGATAACCGGTATGTCCTCGAGGGCATCGAATTTGAGCGGGCCCGCCTCACTCAGAGAGGGAGGGCGTTCGGGTGCCATCGCCTTGCCCGTTGCGGGGCTGGCGAGGAGTTTCTCCACATTCTTGATCTTGCTCAGAACCTGCTGGTCCGCCTTGCGGTAGTTCTCGGCGGTCTTGAGCAGCGAGTCCGCCGCCTTGTGAATGTACCGCTCCGGCAATTGAAGAGACTCGTGCAGTTCGTTGGCCGCCTTCTGGTACCAGTCATTGAGTTGGGCGGCTCTGCCGATGCCTCCCCACACGTCGAAGCCGTGGCCCGGGTCGGCGGCCTTGGCGGAGGCTTTGATGTTGGCGGCAATGGAGTGGTAGCCGTCCATCTTCTCTGCGGCGGAGACCAGTTTGGCTGCGTCGTAGACGATCTCGGTCACCACCGGATGCCCTTCTTCCGCAGGTACTCCTCCGGGGCGTCGGTCTCGACGTCGGGCAGGTGCGCGTTGACCATGTCCATCACGTCGACGCCGGGGGGCGCGATCGGTTGAACGAGGTCGGCCATTTCCTGGTTCACCTCGGCGGTCGCCTTCCTGATCACGGTGATGAGCGTTTGGGCGAGCCGCTCCGGCCCGAGGCGAAGTGCCTGCTGCTGGAGTTCGATGTTCTGTACGGCCCCGCCGGGCCCCACGGTGACCGTGACCGTTCGGTCCTGAGAAGAGGCCGAGGCGCTCAGGTGCTGGATCTCCTCGCGGACGTCCTTGTATTTGGCCAGCTGATCAGCCAGCTCTTCATCGATCGAGGCGAACGGTTCCGGGGCGTCGGCGTCGCCTCTTTGGTCGTTGTCGCTCATGCGTACTCCGCTGTCGACTACAGGTCCGCGGGGTATTCAATCCTGAAAAGAGGATTGGTGCGGAGACATTCAACCATGATTGACAGGTCTGTTCAAATGTCCGTAAAGCATACTTATGTCCCTTGGTTTGAACGGGGATGAGGGCAGGCCGGGTATTGGAATCAAGGGACTGGTCACCCGATTCGGTCGGCGCCAAAAGGTCGTATCACTTGTCCCGAATGCGTTTCCCAGGTTCGGGGTGGGGTGGTGGGGTGATCGAGGTCACCTGGGAGTGGGTTGTGTTTTCCAACTGAGTGGAGGGATGCTCGAAGGGTGAGTTGGAAAAACAGACGGAGGTGGGGATCATGCGGGACGCGGTGATCGTGGAGGCGGTGCGCACACCGGTCGGGAAGGGCAAGCCGAACGGGGCGCTGCACGACGACCACCCCGCCGACCTTCTCGCGCGGACGCTGCAGAAGCTCGTCGAGCGTGCCGGGCTCGATCCCGCGCAGGTGGACGACGTCATCGGCGGCGTCGTGACCCAGGCGGGCGACCAGGCGCTCAACATCACCCGCACGGCCGTCCTCGCCGCCGGGTTCCCCGAGAGCGTTCCGGCCATGACGGTCGACCGGCAGTGTGGCTCGTCCCAGCAGGCCCTGCACATCGCGGCGCAGGGCGTGCAGAGCGGTGCGTACGACATCGCGATCGCGTGCGGCGTGGAGTCGATGTCCCGTGTGCCGATGGGGTCGGCCGTGCTGACCGGCAGCGACCCGTTCGGGCCGATGCTCGCCGAGCGCTATCCCGGCGGCCTCGTCGGCCAGGGGATCAGCGCCGAGCTGATCGCCGCCCGCTGGGATCTGCCGCGCGAGGACCTCGACGCCTACGCCTACGAGTCGCACCGCCGCGCCGCCGAGGCGTGGAAGAACGGCGAGTTCGACCGCGAGGTCGCCTGGCCGGGGCAGCGGGACGAGACCGTCCGCCCGGACACATCGCCGGAGGTCCTCGCCGGGCTCAGGCCCGCCTACTACGACGAGCGGACGGCCGAGCGGTTCCCCGAGATCGGCTGGAAGATCACCGCGGGCAACGCGTCCCCGATCAACGACGGCGCGGCGGCCGTGCTCGTCATGGGCGCGGACGTCGCCGAACGTCTGGGGCTGCGTGCCCGTGCCCGCTTCCACGCGTTCGCCGTCACCGGCGACGACCCGCTGCTGATGCTCACCGCGATCATCCCGGCGACCGAGAAGGTCCTGACGCGCGGCGGCCTCACGCTGGACGACATCGACCTGTTCGAGGTGAACGAGGCGTTCGCCCCGGTCGTCCTCGCCTGGCAGCGGGAGACCGGCGCCGATCTGGCGAAGGTCAACGTCCGCGGCGGCGCGATCGCGATCGGGCACCCGCTCGGCGCCAGCGGCGCCCGCATCATGACGACGTTGCTGCACGCGCTCGAAGACCGGGGCGGACGGTTCGGGCTCCAGACCATGTGCGAGGCCGGCGGGCTGGCGAACGCCACCGTCATCGAGCGGCTCTGACGGCGGTTAGGCTGCCCGCTATGCCGAAGGACGCCGCGCCGCGCGAGTGCTCCATCGCCGACACCCTTGACCTGGTCGGCGAGCGCTGGAGCCTGCTCGCCATCCGCGAGCTGAGCTACGGCGTGCGGCGGTTCGACCAGATCGTCCGGAACACGGGCGCGTCCCGCGACATCCTCACGGCCCGGCTCCGCAAGCTGGAGGCGAACGGCATCGTCCGCCGCGAGCGCTACAGCGATCACCCCGCCCGCTACGAGTACCACCTGACGCGGGCGGGCGTGGAGCTGTGCGACGTCCTTCTGGTGCTGATGGCGTGGGGCGACCGGCATCTGCACCCCGACGATCCGCCCGTCCGCTGGCAGCATTCCTGCGGCCATGCGGTCAGCCCGACGGTCGTCTGCGGCCACTGCGGCAAGGATGCCCGCCGTGGGGCCCATTCCCCGTCCGGTCGCGGCGCCCTGACCGGCTGACTCACCGTTCGGCGGCCAGGCGCACCCCGAGGCCGATGAAGAGGCCGCCCACGGCGACGTTGAGCCGCCGGCGGGCGGCCCGCCGGTGGCGCAGCCAGTCCCCGATCCGTCCGGCGAGGACGCCGACCGTGCCGTCGACGAGGAACTCCAGCGCGATGAGAATGGCGCCGAGGACCGCGAACTGCACCCATACGTGACCCATTCCCGGGTCGATGAACTGGGGCAGGAACGCGATCGTGAACGTGACCATCTTCGGGTTCAGCAGATTGGTCAGCAGGCCGTTGACATAGGCGCGTCGCCCCGGGACCCGGCCCGTGGACGGCAGGCCGTCGTCCAGATCGTCCTTGCGGCCGCGAATGGTCTGGACGCCGAGGTGGACGAGGTAGCCGGCTCCGGCGATCCGTACCACCGTGAACGCGACCGGCGCCGCGGCGAACAGCGCCGCCAGCCCCGCCGCCGCGACGGCGACGTGGACGGCCTCGCTCGTCGCCACCCCGGCCGTGGCCAGCAGCCCCGCCCGCGCCCCGCCCCGCATCCCGCACCCGAGGACGAACAGCATGTCCGGCCCGGGAATGATCATGGCCACGAGCGAGGTCACGAAGAACGCCACCAGCAAATGGGGATCAATCGGCATAAAACGATCATCCCATACCGGGTCCGGCGTCCGCGCCTGTGGAGGTGTGGTCCGTCGATCCCCTCGGGTCCATGGTTTGGCCGCCGGTGGATTCTCGTGGCCTGGCAAACACTCGGCTTATTGAAGTGATCGTGTGGCTCGGGCAATTGTGGGTCAAGGGGAGACAGGCGCCCTCCTTAAGGCGTAATAAGTCCGGGGCCGTGGTTAGCGATCTTCGTTCCGGCAAGGGTGGCGGAGGGTTCGCGATGTCCACCGGCATCGCGGGCCGGATTTCGACATTGCCGCCGAATTCACGGAAATCGGGGGAGCCATGGCAAGGGTGAAGCGGGAGCACGACGGTCACGACGAGACGGCGGACGCCGAGGTGCTGTCGTCGATGGAGTACGCGGCCGAGCTCAGGGAGGATTCGAGCGGCCGCAGTTTCGGAGCGGCGAGCTGCGGGGCCCCGGCCGAGGGGCTGGAGCAGCACATCTGCATGGGGCTGAACGCCTGCAAGGCCTTCGACGTCGACGGCGGGGCGACCATGGCGGGGACCGGGAACTGCGCGACCGTGCGCCATGTGTGCCACGGCGAGGGGCAGTGTCGTGGGCAGGGCGGCTGCGGCTACGCCGGGAGCGACGAGCAGCAGTGGCGGCCCGGCGAGCAGGCGTGCCGGTTCAACGGCAGCTGCGCCAGCCCGGTGAACATCAGCCGGGTGTTCAGCGCGGGCCCGATGAAGGGCAAGAGCGTGTGGCTGCAGGCCAGGCGCATCATGGAGGACCGGATGTACCGGGCCGGGCTGGCGTACGGACCGGCCCCGGCCGAGGGCATCCCCGACGACATGCTGCCCGAGTACGACATCGACGACGGCCGCGACCTGCCGGGCCCACAGTCGAACGGGCAGCGCAAGGCGACATCGCGGACGAGCACGTCGAGCACGTCGAGCACGTCCCGCGCGAGCACGTCCCGCGCGGGCACGTCGCGCACGAGCACGTCTCGGACGAGCACCGCCGGGGCGCGCCGGAAGGGCGCGTCCGGGAAGAAGCGATGACGCCGCCGAGCACCGGGGAACGGCCGCTCGGATTCGGGCTGGGGCTGCGCGCGCCGCACATGGACCATGTGCGGCGCCACCTCCCGGACGTCGGGTTCTTCGAGGTGATCTCGGAGAACTTCATGGACTGCGGGGGCGGACGCCGCCGCGCCCTGGACGCGATCGCCGACCGCTACCCGATCGTCCTGCACGGGGTCTCGCTGTCCATCGGCTCCACCGATCCGCTCGACTTCGGTTACCTCGCCCGGCTGCGCGACCTCGCCGGCGCGGTCAGGGCCCGGCTGGTGTCCGACCACGTGTGCTGGACGGGGGTCATGGGCCGCAACACCCATGACCTGCTGCCGCTGCCGTTCACCGAGGCGGCGCTGGCGCACGTGGCCGGCCGGGTCCGCATCGTCCAGGACGTCCTCGGACGCAAGCTGGTGCTGGAGAACCCGAGCACGTACGTCGGTTTCGCGGCGTCGACCATGACCGAGCAGGAGTTCATGGCCCGGCTCGCCGAGGACACCGGCTGCGGCCTGCTGCTGGACGTCAACAACGTCTACGTCTCGGCGGCCAACCACGACGTCGACCCGGTGGACTACCTCGACGCGATCCCGCTGGAGAGCGTGGAGCAGATCCACCTGGCCGGGCACACCGACTACGGCACCCACCTCATCGACACCCATGACGGCCCGGTCACCGACGAGGTCTGGGACCTGTACCGCCGTGTCGCCGAGCGCCGCGCCGACATCCCCACCCTCCTGGAGTGGGACGACAAGCTGCCCGCCTTCCCCGTCCTGGAGGCCGAACTCGGCAAGGCCCGGCAAGTCGCGAGCAGAGCCCGGCAGGCGAGCCTGGCCGGGGACCGCCGCGATGGCTGAGCCGTCCGACCTCGCCGGGCTCCAGCGATGCCTGCAGACGGCGATCATGGACCCGGACGGCGACCTGGACGAGGCGGCCCAGGTGCTCACCGCGTCCGAGACGCTGACCGCCCGCCAGCGCCTGGCGATCTACTGGCGCGGCTACCGGCTCCGGCTGCTGGAGAACATGCGCGGCCTGCATCCCGGGCTGACCCATCTGCTGGGCGAGGAGACGTTCGACCGCTTCGCCCTGGACTACCTCGACGCCCGTCCACCCAGCGCCTACACGCTGTCCCGGCTGGACGAGGGCTTCGCCGCCCACCTGTCGGCGACCCGGCCGGACCGGCGCGCGCCGGGCACATCGAAACGACCGGACTGGCCCGACCTGATCATCGACATCGCCCGCCTGGAACGCATCATCACCGAGGTCATCGAGGGCCCCGGCACGGAGAACGCCGACCTCCCGGCCACGGACGATCTTCCGGAACCCGCCGATCTGCCCGGCCTGCGCCCGGTGGTCGCCCCCTGCCTTCGGCTGCCGAGACTGGCCTTTCCCGTCCACGAGTACCTGACGGCGGTCCGGCGGGGTGAGGATCCCGATCCTCCCGCGGCCCGTCCCGTGCGGCTGGCCGTCCACCGGCGGGACTACAAGGTCACGATGCGGGAGCTCGATCCCGCGGCCCACCGGGCGCTGCGGGCGCTGGCAAAGGGCGCCGCGGTGGGCGTCGCCTTCCAGGACGTCGACGCGCAGGCCATCGGCCTCCTCCGCCGCTGGATCGACCTCGGCTTCTTCTCCCACCTCGACGAACCCGCTGACCGCGAACCCGCTGACCGCGAACCCGCTGACCGCGAACCCGGGAGCGGCTCCATCACATCCACGAGAAAGGGCGCACGATGACCACCAAGACGATCGGCACGAGGAGCCGCAGGACGGCCGCGAAGGCCACGGCGAAGCCGGCGGAAGTGGCCAGGGCCGAACCGATCAAGAAGCTCGATCCCAAGAAGGGCATCCAGAGCGTGCAGGACCTGGCCGACCATCTGCACGCCGCCGCCCAGGTGGAGTTGTCCACCATCCCGCTGTACCTGTACGGCGCCTACTCGATCAGGACCCGCGGGCACTCCCAGTGGGCCGCGCCGCGCGGCGTCCTGCGGTCGCTGATCGGGATCTCGATCGAGGAGATGCTGCATCTGGCGCTGGTGCGCAACCTGATGGTCGCGATCGGGTGCGGTGACCAGATCACCTTCTACGACAAGAAGTTCATCCCGTCCTACCCGAGCAAGATGCTGCACCGCTACAACCCCGATGACAAGGACGGCGCGGAGATCGACCTCTCCCTCGGCAGGCTGTCCTTTGAGCAGGTGAAGACGTTCCGCAGGATCGAGATGCCGGACGACGTCAGCTCCAAGGCGACCACCTTCGACGCCCATCCCAAGGCCGTCGACCAGTACACCAGCCTGGGCGCGTTCTACCGCTCCATCGAGAAGGGCTTCTGCGACCTGGACGAGAAGAAGAAGATCAAATGGGCGCTCGGCGACGCGCGCAAGCAGTACAAGCGCGCCTTCTGGAACGAGTTCGGCAACGGGAAGCCGATCCGCGTCCACGACCTCAAGACCGCCAAGGCGGCGCTGAACCTCATCATCGAGCAGGGCGAGGGCACCCGCAAGGACCACCAGCACCTCAAGGTCAAGCACGGCGTCGAGGACTTCACCCACTACGAGAAGTTCCTGCGCATCGAGCGGGGCGAGGAGGGCATCGGCGCGGTCGACGGAGCCGACCACGACATCCGCCTCGACAACCCGGAGGCGACCTGGCCCGTGCTGTCCGACCCGAAGGTGGCCGACTTCACGGACCAGCCGGACGTCCACAGCCTGATGACGCTGTTCAACGCGGCCTACTGCTACACCCTGTGCGTGCTGGACGAGCTCTACAAGACCTCCACCGACGACGTGGAGACGGTGCGGATCCAGGAGGACCGCCACGAGCTCTTCAGCCGCCGGTACGGGCTCGAACGCAACGGCGTCGCCATCATGCAGGGCGTCCTGTACCCGATCGCCCAGGTGCTCGTCAGCACGCCCATCCCCGGCGGCAAGGAGGAGGGGATGCTCCACGCCGCGCCGTCATTCGAGTTCTTCGATTTCTCGAAGGCGAAGAACCGCACCAAGAAGCAGCAGCTCATCGACCTGTGCGACAAGGCGATCGACCACTACCCGGTCCTCGGCGGCCCGGACGGCGTCCAGCGCCAGATCAGCCTCCTCGCCGAGGTCTGACGGCGCCGGCTCCGCCTCCTCGCCGGTCAGCACTCGATGACGTTGACGGCCAGGCCGCCTCGCGAGGTCTCCTTGTACTTGTCGAGCATGTCGCGGCCGGTGTCGCGCATCGTCTTGATGGCCTTGTCGAGGGAGACGAAATGGCGGCCGTCGCCGCGCAGGGAGAGGCGGGCGGCGCTGATGGCCTTGATGGCGCCGACCGCGTTGCGTTCGATGCACGGGACCTGGACGAGACCGCCGACGGGGTCGCAGGTGAGGCCGAGGTTGTGCTCGATGCCGATCTCGGCGGCGTTCTCGACCTGCTCGGGGGTGCCGCCGAGGACCTCGGTGAGGCCGGCGGCGGCCATCGAGCACGCGGAGCCGACCTCGCCCTGGCAGCCGACCTCGGCGCCGGAGATGGACGCGTTCTGCTTGAACAGGACGCCGATCGCCCCGGCGGTGAGGAGGAAACGCACGACGCCCTCGTCGTCGCGCCCGGGGACGAAGCGGTCGTAGTAGTGCAGGACGGCCGGGACGATCCCGGCGGCGCCGTTGGTGGGGGCGGTGACGATGCGCCCGCCGGCGGCGTTCTCCTCGTTGACGGCGAGGGCGTACAGGGTGACCCAGTCCATGGCGTGGAGCGGGTCGGCGGGCTTCTCGGTGGAGAGCTGCCGGTGGAGCTGCGGCGCGCGGCGGCGCACCTTGAGGCCGCCGGGGAGGAGGCCCTCGCGGCTACAGCCGCGGGTGACGCAGGCGCGCATGACCTGCCAGAGGTTCAGGAGCTCGGCGCGGATCTCCTGGGGCGTGCGGCCGAACGCCTTCTCGTTCTCCAGCATCAGCGCGGAAATGGACAGGCCCGTCTCGTGGCAGCGTTCGAGGAGTTCGGCGGCCGTGTCGAACGGGTGCGGCAGGACGGTGTCGTCGGGCTTGATGCGGTCGGCGCCGGTGGCGTTCTCGTCCACGATGAAGCCGCCGCCGACCGAGTAGTACACCCTGGAGCGCAGCTCGTTGCCCGCGTCGTCGCGGGCGGTGAAGCGCATTCCGTTGGGGTGGCCGGGGAGCGATTCCTTGCGTTCGAAGACGAGGTGCTCGTTGACGACGAAGGGAATGTCGTGGTCGTTGAAGAGGTGGAGCGTTCCGCGTTCGCGGATCGATGCCAGGCGCTCGTCGATGCCGTCCACGTCGACGAGTTCGGGTTTGTCGCCTTCGAGGCCGAGGATGACGGCCTTGTCGCTGCCGTGGCCCTTTCCGGTGAGGCCGAGCGAACCGTAGAGGGTGGCGTGGACGGTCGCCGTCTTCTCCAGGAGCCCGTCCCGGTGCAGGCCCCGGGCGAACCGGTGCGCGGCGGCCATCGGCCCACCGGTGTGGGACGACGACGGGCCGATGCCGATCTTGAACAGGTCGAAAACGCTGATGGCCATTGCTGCCCCCTTCGCGTCCGCGCCCCCTCGCGATCGAGTGCGAGGGGGCGCGGCGGACGTCACAGGTCGGGATACAGGGGATGCCTGTCCGCCAGTGCCTTCACTCGGGCGGACAGCGCATCGCGGTCGAAGGACGGCTGCAGCGCCAGCGCGATGACGTCGGCGACCTCCGCGAAGTCGGCGGCGGTGAAGCCGCGCGTCGCGAGGGCGGGCGTGCCGATCCGGAGCCCGGAGGTCACCATCGGCGGTCGCGGGTCGTTCGGGACGGCGTTGCGGTTGACGGTGATGCCGACCTCGTGCAGGCGGTCCTCGGCGTCCCGTCCGGTGAGGTCGGAGTCGACGAGGTCGACCAGGACGAGGTGGACGTCCGTCCCGCCGGTCAGGACCTTCACGCCGGCCTTCGCGGAGTCTTCGGCGAGGAGGCGGTCGGCGAGCAGCCGGGCGCCCTCGACGGTCCGGGCCTGCCGGTCGCGGAACCCGTCCGACGCGGCGAACTTGAGCGCGACGGCCTTGGCGGCGATCACATGCTCCAGCGGGCCGCCCTGCATACCGGGGAACACCGCCGAGTTGATCTTCTTGCCGTACTCCTCGCGGGCGAGGATCAGCCCGCCGCGCGGGCCGCCGAGCGTCTTGTGCGTCGTGGTCGTGACGATGTCCGCGTGCGGGACGGGCGACGGGTGCAGCCCCGCCGCGACGAGCCCCGCGAAGTGCGCCATGTCGACCATGAGCAGCGCGCCGACCGAGTCGGCGACCTTCCGGAAGGCCGCGAAGTCGAGCTGCCGCGGGTACGCCGACCAGCCCGCCACGATCATCTTCGGGCGGTGCTCGGCCGCGAGCGCGGCCACCTCGTCCATGTCGACGAGGCCGTCCTCCGCGCGGACGTGGTAGGGCACCACGTTCAGCACCTTGCCGGAGTAGTTCAGCCGCATCCCGTGCGTGAGGTGCCCGCCGTGCGCGAGGTCGAGGCCGAGGATCGTGTCCCCGTGCTGCAGCAGCGCGAAGTACACCGCCGTGTTGGCCTGCGCCCCGCTGTGCGGCTGGACGTTCGCGAACTCGGCCCCGAACAGCGCCTTCGCGCGGTCGATCGCGAGCTGCTCGGTGACGTCGACGAACTCGCAGCCGCCGTAGTAGCGCCGGCCGGGATAGCCCTCGGCGTACTTGTTGGTCAGGACGGAGCCCTGCGCCTCCAGGACGGAGACCGGCGCGAAGTTCTCCGACGCGATCATCTCCAGGGTGGACTGCTGCCGCCGCAGCTCGGCGGCGACCGCCTCGGCCACCTCCGGGTCGGCCGCGGCGAGCGGGTCGTGCAGGCGCACCGTCAGTCCTCCTCGATCAGCTTCTCGTAGGCGACGGAGTCGAGCAGGTCGCCCGGCTCGTCCGACACCCGGACCTTGAAGATCCAGCCCTCGCCGTACGGGTCGTCGTTGATGACCTTCGGCTCGTCCACCACCGCGGTGTTGATCGCGGTGACCTCGCCGCTGACCGGCGAGTACAGGTCGCTGACCGACTTGGTCGACTCGACCTCGCCGCACGGCTCGCCCGCCTCGACGGTGTCGCCCTCCGACGGCTGCAGTTCGAGGTAGACGATCTCCCCGAGGGCGTCGGCGGCGTGGGCGGTGATGCCGATGGTGACGATGCCGTCGTCGCCCCCCAGGCCGGACACCCACTCGTGTTCTTCGCTGTAGCGGAGCTGCTCCGGAACGCTCACGATCACTTCTCTCTTCTCATTGCGGGAGTTCCCCCGGATTTCAGGAACGCTTGTAGAACGGCAGGGCCACCACGTCCACGGGCTCGTTCCGGCCGCGGACGTCCACGGCGAGACCGGTCTCCCCGGCGCCGCTGTCGAGGTAGGCCATGGCGATCGGCTCGCCCAGTGTCGGGGACGGGGCGCCGCTCGTCACGACCCCGCACGGCGCGCCACCGGACGTGACGACCTGGTACCCCTTGCGCGGTGCCCGGCGCCCCCGCGCCACCAGTCCGACGAGCCTACGGCCCGGCGGGGTCTGCGCCACCGCCGCCAGCGCCGCCTTGCCGACGAAGTCGCCGGGCTTGTCCAGTTTCACGACCCGGCCGAGACCCGCCTCGAACGGCGTCGTCTCGGCGGTCAGCTCGTTGCCGTAGAGCGGCATGCCCGCTTCGAGGCGCAGGCTGTCGCGGGCGGCCAGCCCGGCGGGGACGACGCCGTCCACGCCTTCGAGCGTCTTCCACAGCCGGACGGCGTCGGACGCGTCCACGAACAGCTCGAAGCCGTCCTCCCCGGTGTAGCCGGTGCGGGCGACGAGCGCGTCGACGTCCGCGACCCGTGCGGCGAGGATCGCGTAGTACTTGAGGTCGGCCAGCGGGGCGTCGGTGAACTCTTCGAGAATCTTCTGCGAACGCGGCCCTTGCAGGGCGATCAGCGCGTACGAGGCGGACCGGTCGTCCACGGCCGCCTCGAAGCCCGCGGCGCGCTCGGCCAGCGCGTCCCGGACGACGTCGGCGTTGGCGGCGTTCGCGACGACCATCCACGTCGTGTCGGCGAGCCGGTAGACGATCAGGTCGTCGAGGACGCCGCCGTCCGGCGCGCAGATCATCGTGTAGCGGGCCTTGCCGACGGGCATCGCCGCCAGCTTCCCGACCAGCGCGTAGTCGAGCGCGTCGCCCGCGCCGGGACCGGAGAGGAAGATCTCCCCCATGTGCGACAGGTCGAACAGCCCGGCGCCGGTGCGGACCGCCTGGTGCTCGGCCGTCTCGCTCCGGTAGCGCAGCGGCATCAGGTATCCGGCGAAGTCCACGAGGTTCGCGCCGAGATCCTGGTGGACGTCGTGCAGCGGCGTCTTCCGGGCGGACGACGCGCTTTTCGCGGGTGGATCGGCGGGCATGGGTTCGGCTCCTTCGTCGCGGGCACGCGTGGTCCATCGTCCCACTCGCGCACCGGGCGTATCGGTGCCTCCCCCTCTGTCATCGGCGCCTGAGAGCTTCACCCGTCGCAAAGGACGGGCTTGCACCTTCGGCGGGGGAACCTGTCCCCGCTTTCCAGAGGTCGCCTCGCCCGTGCGGTCCGTGGGCCTGAGAGGTTCCGGGGAGGAGTTGCTCCTTCGGCGTCCCTCACCGGCTGCGAGGGACTCTCCCGCACGGGATCGTCGGCTGCCGGTCAGGCTAGCAGCGGCTTCGCCGCACGACCACCCACAGTCCCCCCACCGCGGGAGGAGGGTTCCTCCACGGTAATGACCTTGAGTGATTCTGTCGTATCCCACCGTTATGGTGCCGATCATGTCTCCCGCACCCGTGGGCCCGACCTCCGTGCAGGAAGTTCGGGGTCATGTCCGCTATACCTACCGGGCTCGCCTGTCGAGCACGGCCGAACGGGCCTTGCAGGCGGAATGGGACCGCTGCCGCTGGGTGTGGAACATGTGCGTGGAAAGCTCCAAGACCCTGCACCAGGCCGGTGAGAAGATCGGACCTGCCGGGCTGTGCAAACTACTGACCGGCTGGCGCGCCGAACACGGCTGGCTGCGCGCCGGGTCGAGCGTGGCGCAGCAGCAGACCATCCGCGACTTCGGGCGGGCCCGCGCCAAGACGATCAAGGACATCGCCGACGGCCTGCCGATGCGGCGGCGAGCCGGGATGCCCCGGTTCAAGACCAAAGCCACGGCGGCGCCGACGCTGAACTACCACCGAGGGGGCTTTCGGCTCAAAGACGGCCAGGTGCATCTGGCGGGAGGCATCGTGGTGCGGGTGGTGTGGTCGCGGGACCTGCCGGCCGATCCGACATCGGTGCGGATCTACCGCGACACCCTTGGCCATTGGTATGTCAGCTTCGTGGTCCCCGCCCAGGTTGCCCCGTTGCCTCCGGCGAACACGATGATCGGGGTGGACTGGGGTGTGAAGGAGATCGCCACCACCACCTGCGACGCGCACGACCTGCCGCACCCCCGGCACGGCGGCAAGGCCGCCGCCGGGCTGGCTCGCTACCAGCGGCGCATGGCGCGGCGTCGGCCCGCCAAAGGGCAGAAGACGTCCAAGGGGTATCAGCGCGCGAAGAAGCAGGCCGCCCGGGCCGCCAGGAAGGTCGCCCGGCAGCGGCAGGACACCGCCCGCAAGTGGGCCAAGAGTGTGGTCCGCGATTTCGATCAGATCGCGGTCGAGGATTTCCGCCCCAAGTTCCTGGCCAAGACCACCATGGCGCGCAAGGCGGCCGACGCCGCGATCGGCACCACCAAAGCGGCCCTGGTGGAGATGGGTCACAAACACGGCCGCGACGTCCGCCTCGTCAACCCCAGGAACACCACGACCGACTGCGCGGCATGCGGTGCGAGAACCAAGCACCGCCTGCCGCTCGGAGAACGCACTTACACCTGCACCACCTGCGGAGCGTCCCAGCCCAGGGATAAGAACTCCGCCCAGGTGATGCTGGTCAGGGCCGGTTTCGTCCCTGCTGGTGCCGAGGGTGTAAGACCGCAAGGCCCGCCGGGCCTCACGGCGACCTGAGCCAGAAATCCCCTGCCCTCGGGGAGGGGAGGATTCAAGTACTCTGAATTGATTGCTGGAGATCACCCCCCGGTGAGCGGGGTGCACGACCGGAGGGCGAAAGCGCATGGCCTACCTGGCTGGAGCGTTGATCATATTCTTCGGCCTGCTGGTGTCCATCGCCCTGCACGAGCTCGGGCACTTCTCGTTCGCCAAGCTGTTCGGGGTGCGGACGACCCAGTTCATGGTCGGGTTCGGCCCCACGATGAAGTCGTGGCGGCGCGGCGAGACCGAGTACGGCATCAAATGGATCCCGCTCGGCGGCTACATCCGCATGATCGGGATGCTGCCGCCGCGCAAGGGCGACGCCCCGGGGCAGGTCCGGCAGGCCAGCACCGGCCCCTTCCAGGGGCTGATCGAGTCCGCGCGCGGCGCGGCGCTCGAAGAGGTCAGGCCCGGCGACGAGGACCGCGTCTTCTACGCCAAGAAGTGGTGGCAGAAGGCGCTGATCATGGTCGGCGGGCCCGCGATGAACCTGCTCCTCGCCGTGCTGTTCTTCGCGATCCTGCTGATGGGCATCGGCACGGTCCGCGACCAGCCGGTCGTCGACACGGTCTCCAAATGCGTCGTGCCGGCGAGCCAGTCCGACCTCAAGGACTGCCCGGCGGGCGCGCAGCCGACCCCCGCCCACCAGGTCGGGCTGCGGCCGGGCGACCGCATCGTGACGTTCGACGGCAAGAAGATCGACGAGTACCGGGAGCTCCAGGAGCAGATCCGCGGCGCGGGCGGCCGGACCGTCCCGATGACCGTCCGGCGCGACGGGAAGGATCTGCAGCTCAACGTCCCCGTCACCCGCAACAAGATGCGCGACCTCGACGACCAGAAGAAGGTCGTCAACGCCGGGTTCCTCGGCATCACCCCGGCCAACGCGGTCGAGCGGCAGGGGCCGGGCGCGGTCGCGAGCACGATGGGCGAGCTGACCACGCGCACCGCGGGCGCGCTGGTGCGGATGCCGCAGAAGATGGTCGGGGTCTGGAACGCGGCCTTCGGCGGCGAGGAGCGCGACCCCAACGGCCCGATCGGCGTCGTCGGCGTCAGCCGGATCGGCGGCGAGTTCGCCGCCGACGACCGCATCGACGGGACCCAGAAGGTCGCCTTCTTCGTGATGCTGCTCGGGTCGCTGAACCTCGCGGTCGGGATGTTCAACCTCGTCCCGCTGCTGCCGCTGGACGGCGGCCATATCGCCGGCGCCCTGCTGGAAGCGGTCAAGAAGCTGTTCGCCAAGATCTTCCGAAGGCCCGATCCCGGGTATGTGGACGTCGCCAAGGCCCTCCCGGTGACCTATGTGATGGCGGTCGTCCTCATCATCATGGGCGGGCTGCTCATCTACGCCGACCTGTTCAACCCCGTCCGCGTCACCGGATAGCGGCCGCCGGCGGGGCGTCCGGCGCCCCGCCGTCAGCGGACGGGGGGCAGCTTCCCGGTCTTCAGGAAGTCCTCCAGCGCGGTCAGGTACGGCTCGATGTCGAGGCCCTGCGCGGCCAGCCAGGCGTCCGAGCCGTAGGTGCCGGTGTAGCGTTCGCCGCCGTCGCAGATAAGCGTGACGACGCTGCCGCGCTCCCCGCGCGCCCGCATCTCGGCGATCAGTTCCGCCGCGCCCCACATGTTGGTGCCGGTGGAGCCGCCGACGTGGCGCCCGCTGACCTCGCTCGTCCAGCGCATCGCGGCGACGGACGCCGCGTCCGGCACCTGGATCATCCGGTCGATCACCGTGGGCAGGAACGACGGCTCGACGCGCGGCCGGCCGATGCCCTCGATCCGGGAGCCCGCGGCGGTCCGCTCCGGGTCGCCGTCGGCGAACGAGCCGTGGAACGCCGAGCCGTCCGGGTCGACGACCGCGAGCCGCGTCTGGAACCGCCGGTAGCGGGCGTAGCGGCCGATCGTCGCGGACGTCCCGCCGGTGCCCGCGCCGACCACCACCCAGGACGGCTCGGGGAAGCGCTCCAGCCGCAACTGCTCGAAGATCGACTCGGCGATGTTGTTGTTGCCGCGCCAGTCCGTGGCACGTTCCGCGTAGGTGAACTGATCCATGAAGTGGCCGCCGCACTCGGCCGCGAGGCGCCGCGACTCGTCGTAGATCGAGGACGGGTCGGACACCAGATGGCAGCGCCCGCCGTAGAACTCGATCAGCTGGATCTTCTCCGGGCTCGTGGACGCGGGCATCACCGCGACGAACGGCAGCCCCAGCAGCCGCGCGAAGTACGCCTCCGACACCGCCGTCGACCCGCTGGACGCCTCGATCACCGTCGTGTCCGCGCGGATCCAGCCGTTCGCCAGCCCGTACAGGAACAGCGACCGCGCCAGCCGGTGCTTCAGCGACCCCGTCGGGTGGACGGACTCGTCCTTCAGGTACAGGTCGATGCCCCAGCCGGGCGGCAGCGGGAACACGTGCAGGTGCGTGTCGGCGCTGCGGTTGGCGTCGGCGTCGACCAGCCGGATCGCCTCCGCGACCCACGTGCGGTACGCGGGATCCCAGCGGTCCACGGTGCGGTTCACGGCGACTCCTTTGTTGACCCAGGGGGGCGACCCCCTGGAACCCCCGTCAGGCACGGCGGGCACGTTTCCCGGGCCGCTGGCGCGTCCCGCGAAACGCACCCGCCGTGCTCGGTTCGTGCGACCTCCGGCGCGGGGCGCTGTGTTTGCCCAGGGGGGCGACCCCCTGGAACCCCCGTCAGGCACGGCGGGTGCGTTTCCCGAGCCGCTGGCGCGTCTCGCGAAACGCACCCGCCGTGCTCGGGTCGTGCGACCTCCGGCGCTGGGCGCCTCCGGCCGCACGACCCGTGACCTCGGCTTGGGTTCAGGCCTCCGTGACCGGGGCCGGGGTTGATTGCGTGTCCGGGTCCCACGATATCCGCGCATGTCACCGGGCATGATGGAGGCTGCGGGGGGCAGATTGATCGAGATGTTCGACGCGCGCATCGTGGAGACCGGGCGGCTGCCGCTGTTCGGGTTCTTCGTCGCGTTCATGATCACGTTCGTGCTGACGCGGGTGAACGTGCGGCTGATCCGTTCGGACGTGCGCTGGTTCCGGAACGTGACCGCTGGTGACGTGCACATTCACCATGTCGTGTTCGGTGTCGTGCTGATGCTGGCGGGCGGGGTCGCGAGCCTCGCCGTGCCGGACGGGCACGTCCGGCTCGACCTGGTCGCGGCCGCCGTGTTCGGGATGGGCTCGGCGCTCGTCCTGGACGAGTTCGCCCTCATCCTGCACCTCAGCGACGTCTACTGGACGGAGAAGGGCCGCGCGTCCGTCGACGCCGTGTTCGTCGCCATCGCCATGACGGGGCTGCTGCTGCTCGGCGTCCGCCCGTTCGGCTACGAGGGCATCGGCATCGATCCGGGCGGCGGCGACCTCAGCGTCGGCTACGTCGCGTTCCTCGCCGGCAACCTCGCGCTCGCCGTGATCACGCTGCTGAAGGGCAAGATCTGGACCGGGCTGATCGGGCTGTTCCTGCCCGCGCTGCTGATCGTCGGGTCCGTGCGGGTGGCGCGGCCCGCCTCGCCCTGGTCGCGCTGGCGCTACGACGAGGGCTCGCGCCGCTACCTGCGGGCCGTCCGGCGGGAGAAGCGGCTCCGGCGGCCGCTCATCCGCGGCAAGATCTGGGTGCAGGAGTTCATCGCGGGGCGGCACGACCTCATCCCGCCGGAGCTGCTGCAACGCCGCACCGAGGCGGCCGAGCGCGCCCGCCGCCGCCTCCGCAGGTCGACGGCGCGCGCCGAGCGCCGGGCCGCAGCCCGCGCGGAACGCAAGGCCGCCGCCCGCGCGGCCCGCGCCGCGCGCACCGGACGCAAGACCGGCACGTGGCCCGAACGGCGGGGCGCGGCACGCGAGCGGCGCCGCGCCGATTCCCGCGAGGACCGCGCCCGCGGCAGGGGCGCGCCGCGCCTGCGGACGCGCGCCGTGTCCAGACGCCAGGCCCGCCGCACCGCCCCGGACCGCGCGTCCCGCGACCGGGCCGCCCGCGGACGAGCCGTCCCCGACCGCGCCGCGCCCGAGAAGGAACCGCCGCCGAGCACCGCGCCCTCCGCCCGGGACCCGGACCCGGCGACGCTCGACGACCGCCCGAGCTGACTCGCGTCAGTCCATGACGGGCGCGACGGCGCGGACCGTGTCGATCGTGTCGGCCTCGGCCGCGGACTTGTCCGGCCGGTACCGCAGGACGCGCGCGAACCGCAGCGCGATGCCGCCCGGGTAGCGGGGGCTGTGCTGGACGCCGTCGAACGCGATCTCGACCACCAGCTCGGGACGGACGTGGACCGTCCAGCCGTCCTCCCGCACGGCCAGCTCGCGGAGCCGCTCGGTCTGCCAGGCGAGCAGCTCGTCGGTGAGGCCCTTGAACGTCTTGCCGAGCATGACGAACCCGCCGGTCTCGGGGTCGCGGGCGCCGAGATGCAGGTTGGACAGCAGGCCCTGCCGCCGCCCGTGCCCCCATTCGACGGCGAGGACGACGAGGTCGAGGGTGTGCCGCGGCTTGACCTTGATCCAGCCCGCGCCGCGCCGCCCGGCCGTGTAGGGCGTGTCGAGGGACTTGACCACGACGCCCTCGTGGCCGCGCGCGACCGCCTCGTCGAAGACCTCCTTCGCCCGCGCCGGGTCGCCGGTGATCACGCGCGGCATCCGCAGTTCCTCGGGCACGACCCGGACGAGCGCCTCGTTCCGCTCCGCGCCCGGGGCGTCGAGCAGGTCGGCGCCGTCGAGATGCAGGACGTCGAAGATGAACACGGCCAGCGGCACGGGCTCGGTGTTCTTGGCGGTGCGGGTCGCGGTGCGGGCGGCCGTGACCTGGAACGGGTGGGGACGCCCGTCCGGCCGCAGCGCGATCAGCTCGCCGTCGAACACGGCGTCGCGGACGGGCAGCTCCCGCACGGCCGCCACGACCTCCGGGAGCCGGGAGGTGATCTCGTCGAGCGTCCGGGTGAACACCCGCACCTCGCCCCCGGACACGTGGATCTGCGCGCGGATGCCGTCGAGCTTCCACTCCACGGCCGCCTCGGCCTTGAGCTTGGCGAACGCCTCGTCGATGGACGGCGCGGACGCCGCCAGCATCGGCTTGATCGGGCGCCCGACCTCAAGCGTGAACCCGCGCAGCCCGCCGACGCCCTCGGCCATGGCCGCCGTCGCGACGGGCCCGAGCGACCCGCGCAGCATGAACGCCCGCCGCACCTCCGCGGACGGTACCTCGGCCGCCGCCGCGATCGCCTCCGCCATCACGCCGTCCAGCGCGCCCTGCCGCAGCTCGCCCGCCAGCAGCCTGATCAGGAAGTCCTGCTCGGCAGGGGTGGCGCGGCCGAGCAGCCCCGCGACGAGCTCGCGCCGCCGGGCCACCGAGCCCGGCCCGGACACCGCGCCGATCTCGGTGAAGGCCGCGTCCACGCCCAGCACCGTCAGGGACGGCTCCGCGGCGGGCTCCGGGACGTCGCGCAGCGCGGCGTACCCCACGCCGATCTGCCGCTGGGGCAGCTCGCCGGACAGGTAGAAGACCACGATCGCGGCCTCGTCCGGCTCCGCCGCGCGCAGGCACTCCGCGAGCGCCGCGACCTTGGCCTTCCGGCCGGGCGTGGCGGCCACGGCCGCCGACGTCCGGGTGATGTCCGCTATCAGCACCCCCTCATTGTGTCCACCTGCACCGACAATCAACACTGGCCAGATCCCGCGCGCCTGACCTACCTTGACGTGGGGCCAATCGGTGATCTGACGGGGAGAGTGAGGAGCGGGGCTTGAGCCTTCAGCGTCCGGGCGGACCGTTCCACCGGCCCTACTCGCCGCCGGAGCCGCCGGCTCCCGCCCGCCGGCTGCCGAAGCGGCTCGCGGTCCTCGTGACCGCCGGGCTCCTCGCCGCTGCCGCCGTGGCGGCCTTCCTGGTGGTGCCCGGCCAGGGCAAGGAGAAGGCGACCGTGCGTCCGACACCACCGGTTGGAACGCGCCAGAGCGCGACGCTCACCGCGCTCCCGCCCCCATGCGAAACGGTCTCGAAAGGCACCATCGACCGCACCGTCCCCATGGCGACGCGCACGGAGAACGCGAACTCGACGCTCACCACATGCACCTACACCCCGACGGGTGCGGCGTTCCCATGGCTGCGTGTGGAGGCGCGCCTGTACTCGTCCGGCAACACCACGACCCCGGTCCAGGACGCCAAGGACTACTACGCCACCCAGTGGACGCAGGCGCACGACGCCCGGCTCGTCCGGACGATCACCCTCGAACGCGACCGGGCCCTGGGGGACGAGGCGTACCGCTGGTACCGCGCGGACCACGGACGCCCGTCCGTGGTCGGGCAAGTCACCGCCAGGGTCCGCAACGCGGTCTTCACCGTCACCTACGCCGAGCGGGCGCCGGGCAGGGCCGCCCAGGACGCGCGAGAGGGCCCCTGCATCGCCACGGTGACCGCCGTCGCCCGCGAAGTCCTCGCCGTGCTAAATCATTTCTGACCTGAATCGGCCGATCAAGGCATATGTGCTGTCAATAGCTTCTAGGGTGTTCCGGTAAGGGGAGGGGGTGCGCCGATCATGCTCCCGGGACCATGCCAGGTCGTCGGCGTGCTTGAGATACCCGGGGAGGAGGAGGTCGACGACGTGGCCGCGCAATCGGTAGGAGTGTCCTGGGTGAGGTGAGATCCCAGGTCAACAACCTGTACGCGTCGACGGGCCGCGGAGTGGACCTCGCTCCGCGGCCCTTTTGCTCCCCTCTCATGTACCAGTGACCCCGCATTCGCGAACCATTTTCTCAATCCTGTTTCGACCTTGAGAGAAATGGTTCGAACTGGAACTACCCGCCGTTCCGGCGTCAGGGGCGGGGGATGGGGATTCTGGCCAGGAGGCGCAGGGATGCGGGGGACACCCTTGATGCCGCGTGCAGGAGGTGGCCCTCGAAGTTCACGGGGATCATCGGCTTGTTCTTGACGATGGCCTGGACGATCCGCTCGGCGACCTTCTCCGGCGGGTAGTTGCGCCGCTTGAGGGCCCACTGGCCGCGCTCGCGGAGCCGTTCCCTGGCCGGCTCGTCGCCCTCGACGTAGGTGCCGTTCTTGACGATGTCGGTGCTGACGAAGCCGGGGCAGACGGCGGTGACGCCGATGCGGAAGCCCGCCAGCTCGGCGCGCAGGCACTCGCTGAGCATGAGGACGGCGGCCTTCGTCGTGCAGTAGGCGGGCAGCGTGCGGGTGGGGCTGTAGGCGGCGGCGGACGCGATGTTCACGATGTGGCCGCCGAAGTTGGGCTTGTCGGGCTTGTTGGGGAGGGCCTCGACGCGGTCCCGCATCTGCTTGCCGAACAGGCGGCAGCCGTGGATGACGCCCCACAGGTTGACGCCGAGGACGGCGTTCCAGTCGTCCAGGCCGGTGTCGAGGAACGAGCCCGCGAGCGCGATGCCGGCGTTGTTGACGACGATGTCGGGCGCCCGGCGGGACTCCCTGACCTCGGCGGCGAAGGTCTCCATCGCGGCGGCGTCGGACACGTCCACCTCGTAGGGGGAGGCTCCGGCGCCGACCGTCTTCGCGAGGGTGACGGTCCGCTCGGCGGCGGCCAGGTCGATGTCGGCGGCGATGACGTGCGCGCCGCGCTCGGCGAGGGCGAGGGCGGTGGCCCGGCCGATCCCGCTGCCGGCTCCGGTGACGACGGCGAGCGCTCCGTCGAAGTGCGCGAGAGGCATGGAGCCAACCGTACTCAGGACGCGTCCGGCAGGTACGGGCTGAGCCCGTTCCAGCAGAAGTCGGTCATATGGCGGGCCGCGTCCTCGGGGGAGACGCCGGGGTGCTGCGTCTGCCAGTGTGCCAGGCGCTCGCTGCCGCCCATGATGATCTGGGTGAAGGCGTCGATGACCTCGGCGGGCGCGGACGGCGCGAACGTGGACAGCGCGCCCGCGATCAGCGTGCTCTGCTGCCTGCGCGTCGCGTCCACGGCCTCGGCGGCGGACGGGGGCGCGGAGAGCGGCTCGCGGAGAAGCATGGAGAACGATCTGCTGTGGGTGTGGACGAACCTGAAGTAGGCGACCATGCCGCGCCACAGGATGTCCTTGGGGTCGCTCGCCCCGGCCATGGCCTTCTGGGTGAGGTCGAGCAGCTCCGCCTTGGAGCGGGTCACGCAGGCCACGAGCAGGCCGTCCTTGGAGCCGAAGTACTCGTAGAGCATCGGCTTGGAGACGCCGCAGCGCTCGGCGATCTCGTCCATGGAGGTGGCCCGGTAGCCGCGCTCGCCGAACACCTCCTCGGCCACGTCCAGCATCTGCCGCTCGCGGTCGGCGCGGGACATCCGGCGGCGTGGACGGGGTGTGGCGGCACTCACAGGGGGATCCTCCAATTGGATCTACCGTCAGTAACCTACTCCGGGTAACTTACTGCGAGTAGGTTACGCGAGAGGACGGGATATGAGCGAGCGCGCCCCGGCGATCGTCGTCATCGGCTCCGGCTTCGCCGGCCTCGGCATGGCGATCCGGCTGAAGCAGGCCGGTTTCCACGACTTCGTGATCCTGGAGAAGAGCGACGCCCTCGGCGGGACGTGGCACGACAACACCTACCCCGGCTGCGCCTGCGACGTCCCCTCGCACATGTACTCCTTCTCCTTCGAGCTCAACCCGGGCTGGTCGCGGATGTTCGCGCCGCAGCCCGAGATCCGCGCCTACATGGAGCGGACGGCCGACAAGTACCGGGTGCGCGAGCACATCCGCTTCGGCGCGGCCGTCGACTCGATGGAGTACGACGACGCGTCCCGGCGCTGGAACGTGCGGCTCGCGGACGGGACCGTCCTCACCCCGAAGGCCGTCGTGTCCGGCATCGGCGCGCTGCACATCCCGTCCTTTCCGGACCTGCCGGGCATCGAGCGGTTCCGCGGCACGGCGTTCCATTCCGCCGAGTGGGACCACTCCTATGAGCTGGGCGGCAAGCGCGTCGCGGTCATCGGGACGGGTGCGTCCGCGATCCAGTTCGTCCCGCGGGTCGCGGAGCAGGCAGCGGAACTCGTGGTGTTCCAGCGGACGCCGCCGTGGGTCCAGCCGAAGCCCGACTTCGCCATCCCCGGGGTGGTCCGCAAGGCGTTCGGGATGATCCCGGGTGCGGCGCGGGCGTTCCGCGGCGGCATCTACTGGGCGCTGGAGGCCCGCGCGATCGGCTTCACCATCGACCCGCGCCTGTCGGGGCCGCAGGAGCGGGTCGCGCGGCGGCACATCGAGCACCAGATCGCCGACCCGGAGCTGCGCGCCAAGGTGACGCCGGACTACACGATCGGCTGCAAGCGGATCCTGCTGTCCAGCGACTACTATCCGGCGCTCGCCAGGCCGAACGTGGAGCTGGAGACGTCCGGGATCGCCGAGGTGCGCGAGCACTCCATCCTCACCGCGGACGGGCGCGAGCACGAGGTCGACTGCATCATCTACGGGACCGGCTTCAAGGTGACCGACGCCCTCACCGGCCTGCGCGTCACCGGGCGGGACGGCGTCAAGCTCCAGGAGATCTGGGCGGACGGCATCGAGGCCCACTGCGGCACGACGATCCCCGGCATGCCGAACTTCTTCATGCTGCTCGGGCCGAACACCGGCCTCGGCCACAACTCGGTGGTCTTCATGATCGAGGTGCAGATCCAGCACGTGCTGAGCTGCCTGCGCCTGCTGCAGGAGAGCGGCGCGGACACGATCGAGCCGAAGCCGGAGGCGTCCCGCCGTTTCAACGACCGCCTGCAGCGGCGGCTGCGCCGCGCCGTCTGGAACGAGGGCGGCTGCGACAGCTGGTACCTGGACGCTCAGGGCGTGAACCGCACGCTGTGGCCGGGCCACACGTTCGAGTTCTGGGCCGGGTCCCGCAAGGCCCGGCCGGAGGAGTTCGCGCTGCGCCGCTGAAACGCTATTTCTGCGGCGTGAAGATCGGGCTGAAGCCCGCGATGAGCTGGCGGATCACCGGGCGCTGCTCGGCCGGGCTGCGGCCGCGCAGGTGGTGGATCGGGTCGAGGCCGTCGTAGTACGGGGCGAGGGCGAGGAACGGCAGCAGCGTCATCAGCCAGGTGGCGATGACGTCGAGGTCGGCGTCCTCGCGGATCGTGCCCCGCTCCTGGCATAGCTGCAGGAGCGGATGGATCACCTGCAGATAGTGCGAGTTGGCGGTGTCGCGGACGACGGACCGGACGCTGTTGTCGAGTTCGAAGTTCGTCGCGGCGGTGATGCCGCGCTCCAGCGGATGCTCCGCCATGTACTCGGTCCAGTCGCAGAGCGCGTCGAACAGCCATTCGTCGAACGGCTGGTCGAAATCGATCAGCTCCATGCGGCGTTCCATCTCCTCGCGGACGCGGCGCGACGCCTCGTCGCACACGAACGCGAAGAACTCCAGCTTGTCGCTGAAGTACTGGAAGAGGGAGCCCTTGGCGATGCCGGCCTCGCGCGCGATGGTGTTCAGGCTTCCCGTCGAGTACCCGTTCTCTCCGAACTCGCGCATCGCCACCTCGAACACCCGCTCGCGCTTGGCGACATTGAGGCGGAACCAGGTCGACGTCGGCATGGACCCTTCGACTTTCCGTCAGGAACCGGTAATCCGAACGTCAGGATAACGCTCCGTCGCGCCCACTGTGGCCCGTACCATCACCGGCCCTCGGGCGCGGGACCGTCGAGATACTGGAGCGTGAATTCCGCGGACGCGTAGGCACCGCCCTGCGGTACGCCCGGCCCGACAAATGTGTCCGGAATGTCGTAAGTTGCTGCATCATCGACCGGTTCGTAGCCGAGCCGTCCGTCCAGTTCCCAGAATCGGCGCGCATTGGCGGAGACGGCATAGGCGGCGAGGAATCCCGGCGACGGGACGGTCAGCGCCGCGCGGACGAACCCGGCGCAGTCGCGATGGCTCAGCCAGGTGGCGAGATGCCGGGGCTCGGAGGGGCGGCGTTCGAGGCTGCCGATGCGCAGGCACACCACGTCCAGGCCGAACTTGTCGGCGTAGAGGCGGGCGAGCGCCTCGGTGGCGACCTTGCTGACCCCGTACAGGCCGTCCGGCCTCGGCGGCATCCGCGCGGACACGGTCTCGGTCGAGGGGTAGCAGCCGGTCAGCCGGTTGCTGCTGGCGAGCACGACGCGCCGGACGCCGGTGACGCGCGCCGCCTCCAGGATGCGCTGGGTGCCGAGGATGTTGCCCTCGACCAGGTCGGGGAACGGCGCCTCGTCGGACACCCCGGCCAGGTGGACGACCGCGTCCGCGCCGTCCATGATCTGCGCCGCGTCGGACAGGTCGGTCCGGTGGACGGTCTCGTTCGGCGCCTCGGCGCGCAGCGGCGCGCGGTCGGCGAGGACGAGCCGCTCCGCCTCGTTCCGCAGCGGTGTCCGGAGCGCGGCGCCGACCCGTCCGGCGGCTCCCGTCAGCACGATCGTTCCCAGTGTCATGGGCAGAGTGTCGCATCCGGCGGTGACGCGGTCGGGCGGGCTCAGGGGCCGGGGGCGCCGCGCCTGTTCAGCGTGCGGCGGCGGTGCAGGCTGGCGGCGCGGAGGGTGGCGTCCAAGGAGAAGCGCGCGTCGGCGTCGTCCAGGCTGTCGCCGAGATAGCTCTCCAGCTGCCGGAGCCGGTACCGGACGGTCTGCGGATGGATCTTGAGCCGTTCGCCGATGTCGACCGCGGTGGCCCGGGTCGTGACGGCCTCGGCGAGCGTCTCGACGAGGCGGCGGCGCTGGCCGTCGGACACATCGCGCAGCGGTTCCAGGTGCCGCCGGGTCAGCTCCTCGATCAGCGGCGGGTCGGACAGCAGCCACATGGTCATGAGGTGGTCGCGGCACGGGATGAGGGAGCCGTCCCGGATGACGCCCTCCTCGGCGAGCCCGAGGACGCGGCGCGCCCAGCGCAGCGAGTGCGTCGCCCGCTCCAGCGGCAGCGTGAGGCCGATGACCGAGCTCGCGTCGGCCAGCGCGGCGCGCAGCATGGCGTGGCGCGGCGCGGTGAGCGGTCCCGGGACGAGCAGGCACGGTTCGGCGGAGTCCAGGTCGGCGAGGACGTCGGCGTCCAGCGCCGCGCGGGTGTAGGGGGCGTCGGGGTGGATGGCGACGAGCGTCGCCTCCTCGGGCAGCGGCCACCAGCCGGTGGACTTGGCCGGCCCCTCGATCGCCTCGGGCACCACCGCGGGCTGCTGGAGGATCAGGTGCAGGAGCCGTTTGCGGTCCTCGCGGCGGCGGATGTCGGCGTGGCCGGTGGCCTGCTGGTGGCCGAGCCGGGCCTGCGCGACGACCTCGTCCAGGTAGACGAGCATCGCGTCGACGATGGTGGCGACGACGGCGGTCGGGACCCGCTCGCGTTCGGCGGCGGTCACCGTCCGGCGCCAGGCGATGTGGAA
The DNA here is from genome assembly GCF_044326375.1 of Actinomadura sp. 3N508. Taxonomy (NCBI): domain Bacteria; kingdom Bacillati; phylum Actinomycetota; class Actinomycetes; order Streptosporangiales; family Thermomonosporaceae; genus Actinomadura; species Actinomadura sp. 3N508. The sequence continues at coordinate 425,728 of NZ_JBIRAX010000001.1, read as the reverse complement.
GGCGGTGCGGGTGGCGGCCTGGAGGAGGTCGAGGCTGCGTCCCTCGACGGCCTCGAAATGGCCGAGCGCCCGGCAGGTCTCGTCGCGCTGGGCGGTGGAGGCGCCCGGGTCGGCGACCTTGTCCAGCAGGCCGGCGAGCAGGAGGTCGACGCTGAGCCGGAGGATCCGGTCGTAGGCGGACAGGTGCGCCCTGTCGTACTCCGGGATGCTCTGCTTGATCTCGGTGACGACCTCCTGCGCGACATCGGGCAGTTCCGCGCGCAGCAGCTCGAGGAAGGCGCGGAAGACGCGCTGGCTCCGGTCGGTCTCGGACCATTCCAATGCCTGCGACATGGGAAAGGCGACCTCCGTATCGGCCGGCTGAGAACACCGCGAACATAAAGTCACCACCCGGCGCTGGCAAGACCATCTCGCCCGGCGGCCCGCGGAACGGCGCGTTTTTGCGCGTGAAGTGACAAGAACGGGGTTCGGTTGATGGCTCGGTGACAAACCGGGACCGCCGGGACGGGCCGGCAGGCCCCCGAACCCCCTCAAGTTACCGCCAGGTAATCACCGGTGTTGTGTTTCCGGACCTCGAAGACTAACCCGGTGACAATTTTTGGGTGCCATTCATCGAATTGCGTCAGGAATCCTGCGAAGCCCTATTGAATGCGTGGGCTACTCGGCCGTAACGTCCTCGCGACGTGCTTTATCGCGAGTGGTGGTGTGCGTGGGAATCGAAGTCGTCGTCGAGGGCCTGACCAAGGCGTTCGGGCCGCAGGTGATCTGGCGCGATGTCACCCTCACCCTGCCCGCCGGGGAGGTGAGCGTGCTGCTCGGCCCGTCCGGCACCGGCAAGACGGTGTTCCTCAAATCGCTGATCGGCCTGCTCAAGCCCGAGGAGGGGCGCGTCCTGATCGACGGCGTGGACATGGTCAACGACCGCGACCGCCTCGTCTACGAGGCCCGCAAGCGGTTCGGCCTGATGTTCCAGGACGGCGCGCTCTTCGGCTCCCTCACCCTCTACGACAACATCGCGTTCCCGCTCCGCGAGCACACCCGCAAGAAGGAGGCCGAGATCCGGCGGATCGTGCTGGAGCGGATGGAGCTGGTCGGCCTCATCGGCGCGGAGAGCAAGCTGCCCGGCCAGCTGTCCGGCGGCATGCGCAAGCGGGCCGGGCTCGCCCGCGCGCTCGTCCTCGACCCGGAGATCATCCTGTGCGACGAGCCGGACTCGGGGCTCGACCCCGTCCGCACCGCGCACCTGTCGCAGCTGCTGATCGACGTCAACGCGCGGATCGACGCGACGATGCTGATCGTCACCCACAACATCGAGATCGCCTCGACCGTCCCCGACAACATCGGGATGCTGTACCGCCGCGACCTGGTCGCGTTCGGCCCCCGCGAGGCGCTGCTCACCAGCGACGAACCCGCCGTCGCCCAGTTCCTGCACGGCGACGTGCGCGGGCCGATCGGGATGTCGGAGGAGAAGGACGCCGCGCTCCTCGCCGCGGAGGCCGCCGCCCGCCCGCCGGCGCGCCGGACGATCGAGATCCCGCCGCAGCTCCGCCCGACGCCCGGGATGCCGCCGCGCCAGGGCGAGTTCCGGCACGCGCTGCGCGTGAACGCGATGTTCCCGCAGCTCTCGCCCCAGGCTCAGCGGGCCATCCGCGCCAACCGGCAGGAGGGCAGCGGCCATGGCACGCCCTGAGACCACCGGCCTTGATCCCTCGACGCCCGATCCCGCGCCGCCGGTGGTGCCGGGCGCGGGCGCGCTGCGGCAGGTCGGGCGGCTGTTCGCGCTCGCCGGGACGGTGCTGGTGATGACGTTCCGGCGGCCGTTCCAGGTCCGCGAGCTGATCCAGCAGTTCTGGTTCATCGCCTCGGTCGCGATCCTGCCGACCGCGCTCGTGTCCATCCCGTTCGGCGCCGTCATCTCGCTGCAGGTCGGGTCGCTGGCCAAGCAGCTCGGCGCGCAGTCGCTCACCGGCGGCGCGAGCGTCCTCGCCGTGGTGCAGCAGGCCAGCCCGCTGATCGTGGCGCTGCTGATCTCCGGCGCGGCGGGCTCGGCGATCTGCGCCGACCTCGGCTCCCGGACGATCCGCGAGGAGATGGACGCGATGGAGGTCATGGGCGTCTCGCCGATCCAGCGGCTCGTCGTCCCGCGCGTCCTGGCCTGCATGGCGGTCGCGGTGCTGCTGAACGGGCTCGTGTCCGTCGTCGGCGTCGCGGGCGGCTACTTCTTCAACGTGCTGATGCAGGACGGCACGCCCGGCGCCTACCTCGCCTCGTTCTCCGCCCTCGCGCAGCTCCCCGACCTCTACATCAGCGAGCTGAAGGCGCTGCTCTTCGGGTTCATCGCGGGCGTGGTCGCCGCCTACCGCGGGCTGAACCCGAGCCCCGGGCCGAAGGGCGTCGGCGACGCGGTCAACCAGTCGGTCGTCATCACGTTCCTGCTGCTGTTCTTCGTGAACCTCGTGCTCACGGCGATCTACCTCCAGGTCGTCCCGCCGAAGGGAGCGTGACGTGGCGATCCCCGGTGCGCGGCGGCTCCGTCCGGTGAAGCTCGTGTCGTGGCTGGACGGGCCCGGCGACCAGCTCGGCTTCTACGTCCGGGCGCTGCTGTGGACGCCGCGCGCCGTCCGCCGCTACATGCGGGAGTCGCTGCGGCTGCTCGGCGAGGTCGCGTTCGGCAGCGGCGCGCTCGCCGTCATCGGCGGCACGGTCGGCGTGATGATCGGCATGACCGTGTTCACCGGCGTCGTCGTCGGGCTCCAGGGGTACGCGGCGCTCGACCAGATCGGGTCGGCGGCGTTCACCGGGTTCGTGTCCGCGTACTTCAACACCCGCGAGATCGCGCCGCTGGTCTCCGGGCTCGCGCTGTCGGCGACGGTCGGCGCGGGCTTCACCGCCCAGCTCGGCGCGATGCGGATCAACGACGAGATCGACGCGCTGGAGGGCATGGGCATCCAGTCCGTCCCGTACCTGGTGACGACCCGGATCATCGCGGGGACGGTCGCGATCGTCCCGCTGTACGGGATCGGGCTGCTCAGCTCCTACCTGGCGTCCAGGCAGGTGACGCTCTGGTTCAACGGGCAGTCGGCCGGGACCTACGACCACTACTTCAACATCTTCCTCTCGCCCGAGGACGTGGTGCTGTCGTTCGCCAAGGTGCTGATCTTCAGCGTCATGGTCGTCCTGGCCCACTGCTACTACGGCTACCGCGCGGCCGGCGGCCCCGCCGGCGTGGGCGTCGCCGTCGGCCGCGCGGTCCGCACCGCGATCGTGCTGATCAGCGTGACGGACTTCTTCATCAGCCTCGCCATCTGGGGGGCCACGACGACGGTGAAGGTGACGGGCTGACATGCCGCGACGAACCACCCGGCACGTGGCCGGGCAGCGCCTCACCGGGGTGGCGTTCCTGCTGGTCCCGGCGCTGCTGATCTGGTTGTCGATCGCGATCTACGACAAGCGGTTCACCGAGGTGACGACGGTGACGCTGCGCACCTCGACGGCGGGCCACGAGATGCATCCGATGGCGGAGGTGAAGGTCCGCGGCGTCGTCGTCGGCGAGGTCCGCTCCATCGAGGCGGACGGGACGGGCGCGAAGCTCGAACTGGCGCTGAAACCGGAGCTGGCCGATCGGGTCCCGGCGGACGTGCGGGCGCGGCTGCTGCCGACGACGGTGTTCGGCGCCCGGTACGTGTCGCTCGTCCCGCCGGACGGCTCGTCCGCCAGGCCGATCGAAGCGGGCGACGTGATCTCCGAGGACCGCAGCGAGAACGCGGTCGAGCTGTCGGAGGTCCTCAACCACACGATGGACCTGCTGAACGCCGTCCAGCCGGCGAAGCTGTCGGCCACGCTGAACGCGATGGCGACCGCGCTCCAGCAGCGCGGCGACCAGATCGGCCGCACCTTCGAGCAGCTCGACGCGTTCCTCCGCAAGCTCAACCCGGAGGTCCCGGCGCTCACGCGCAACCTCGCCGAGCTGGCGGAGTTCTCGCGGCACGCCTCCGACGCGGCCCCCGACCTGCTCCAGGCACTCACGGACTTCACGGTGACCAGCCGGACGCTCGCCGAGCAGCGCACGGCCATCGCGAGCCTGTACGACGCGGTGTCGGGATCGTCCGCCGATCTGGACGGCTTCCTGCGCGCCAACTCCGGGAACATCATCGCGCTGGCGTCCGCGAGCCGGGGGAGCCTGGAGCTGATGCGCCGGTACGCCCCGGCCGCGCCCTGCACGTTCCGGACGCTCGCGGAGTTCGTCCCGAAGATGAACCGGGTGCTGGGGCAGGGCACCGGCAAGCACGGCGTGCACGGTGTGGTCGTGTCCGTCCCGCAGCAGGGCCGCTACCTGCCGGGCAAGGACAAGCCGCGGTACGGCTCGGGCGGCGGGCCGCGCTGCCCGAGCGTCCCGTACCTGGCCGCCGACGGGCCCCGGGTGCTGGCCGCGGGCGGGGTCCCCGGCCAGGGCGGCGGCGGTGCGGCCGGGAGCGGGCTCGGGCCCGCGAACTCGGCGTCCGAGAACGACCTGGTCAACGAGCTGGCCGGGCCGTCGCTCGACGAGGTCCCCGAGGAGCTGCCGGACTGGTCGAGCGTCCTGATCGGCCCGATCTACCGGGGCACGGAGGTGACGGTCAGGTGAGGCTCACCGGACAGGGGCTGCGGGGCCTGGCGTTCCCGCTCACCAGCTCGCTGATCTTCATCGCGGTGACGGCGGCGGCGACGATGCTGCTGGCCTCCAGCATCACCGGCGCGACCAGCGGCGACCGCGTCACCTACCACGCCAAGTTCACCGACGTCGCCGGGCTGCATCCGGGGCACGGCGTCCGGATCGCGGGCGTCGAGGTCGGCCAGGTCGAGAAGATCGAGGTCAGCGACCGGCGGCTGGCGCGCGTCACGTTCGAGGTCGACCGCGACCGGCGGATCCCGGCGTCGGCGACCGCCGCCGTCAAGTACCTGAACCTGGTCGGCGGACGGTACATCGCCCTCAGCCGCGGCCCCGGTTCTCCGGGCGCGGCGCTGAAACCCGGCGGGACGATCCCGGTCCGGCAGACGACGGGCACGCTCAACCTCACCCAGCTGTTCCAGGGTTTCCAGCCGCTGATGCAGGCGCTGTCGCCCGGCGACGCCAACAAGCTGTCGGAGTCGATCGTCAAGGTGCTCCAAGGCGAGGGCGGGACCATCGAGAGCCTGCTGCGCACGGTCGGGGAGCTGACCACCACGCTCGCCGCGAAGGACCGGGTGATCGGGCAGGTCATCACGAACCTGAACAGCGTCGTCCAGACCGTCAACGCGCGGGACCGGCAGCTCGTCGACCTCGTCACCACGCTGCGCCGGTTCACCTCCGGGCTCGCCGCCGACCGCAGGCCGATCGGCGAGGCGCTCGGGTCGATCGCCGACCTGACCAGCGCCACCGCCGGGCTCCTCCAGGTCGCGCGCCCGCCGCTGAAGGACGACATCGTCCACCTGGGCCGCCTCGCCGGCAACCTCGACCGCGACGAGCCCCTGCTGGAGCGCTTCCTGCGGCGCTCGCCGGGGAAGACGGCGACGCTCGGGCGGCTGGGCTCCTACGGGTCGTGGATGAACTTCTACCAGTGCGAGGTCAAGCTCGTCGGCGTCACCTGGGCCGGCGCCGACGTATCCGACCGGCCGCCGCCGACCGGCATCCCGATCAAGGACGCGAGGTGCCGCGGATGAAGCGGATGAAGCCGCTGCGGGAGCGCAACCCGATCGCGGTGGCCGCCGCCGGGATCGCCGTGCTGCTGGCGCTCGGCGCGCTCGCCTTCCGCGCCGACGACCTGCCCGTCATCGGCGGCGGGACGACCTACAGCGCGTACTTCTCCGAGGCCGCCGGGCTGAAGGACGGCCAGGAGGTCCGCGTCGCCGGGGTCAAGGTCGGCAAGGTCACCGGGGTCGCGCTGGCCGGGAACAAGGTGAAGGTCACCTTCCGGGTCAAGGACACCTGGGTCGGCGACGCCACCCGCGCCAACATCATGATCAAGACCCTGCTCGGGTCGAAGTACCTGCAGCTCGACCCGCTCGGCGCCCGCCCGCAGGACCCCGCGCGGCCGATCCCGCTCGACCGGACCGTCTCCCCGTACGACGTCACGACCGCGTTCGAGGACCTCGGCCGGACGTTCGACCGGCTCGACACCGCCAGGCTCGCCTCCAGCCTCCAGACGATCTCCACGACGTTCGAGGACACCCCGGCGAGCGTCCGCGTCGCGCTGAAGGGCGTGTCGGCGCTGTCGACCACGATCGCGTCGCGGGACGCGGAGCTGGCGCGGCTCCTCGCCGGGACCAAGAAGCTGTCCGGCACCCTCGCCGCGCAGAACGACCAGTTCAGGACGCTGTTCAAGGACGGCAACCTGATCCTGGACGAGCTGCGCCGCCGCCGCGAGGCGATCCACGCGCTGCTGGTCGGCACGCGCCGCCTCGCGGACGAGCTGATCGGGCTGGTCGACGACAACCGCTGGAAACTCCAGCCGACGCTCGCGTCGCTGAACGAGGTCACCGACGTCCTCGCACGGAACCAGAAGAACCTGGACCGGACGCTGGAGACCGCCGCCCCCTACATCCGCGTCGTCGGCAACGCGATGGGCAACGGGCGCTGGGTGGACGGCTACCTGTGCGGCACCGTCCCCAAGAACTACCTGGAGAACGGCAACTGGAAGCCGCCCGTGACCGGCTGCAAACCGCCCCATCTGACGGGAGGCCGATAATGCGGTTGCCGTCCCCGATACGAGACCACCGGACGCGCGTCGTGGAGGCTCTCTTCGCGGGCTTCGTGATCCTGGCCGCGGTGGCGCTCATCCCCGTCCTGGGCGGCGGGCCGTCGCGGCGGATCACCGCGGAGTTCGCCACCGCCATCGGCGTCTACCCCGGCTCCGACGTGCGCGTCCTCGGCGTGAAGGTCGGGTCGGTCGACACGATCGAGCCGCTCGGCGACCGGGTGAAGGCCGTCCTGCGGGTGGACGAGGACGTGCCCGTTCCCGCCGGCGCGCGCGCCGTCGTGATCGCGCCGAACCTGGTGTCCGACCGGTACGTGCAGCTCGACCCCGCCTACGGCGGCGGCCCGCGGCTGCCGGACGGCGCGTCGATCGACCAGAGCCGCACCGCGACGCCGCTCGAACTCGACCAGCTGTACGACGCCGTCCGGCGCTTCTCCGCCGACCTCGGCCCGCAGGGCGTGAACGCGCACGGCGCGCTGTCGGACGTCGTCCGCGTCGGCGCCGCCAACCTCGGCGGCAACGGCAAGGCCCTCAACACCACGATCGCCGACCTCGGGAAGGCGTCGCAGACGCTGTCGGACTCCAGCGGCGACCTGTACGCCACCGTCGCCAACCTCAACAGGTTCAGCGTGATGCTCAGGGAGAACGACGCGCAGATCCGGCTGGCGGAGGGCCAGCTCGCCGAGGTCAGCGGGTTCCTCGCCGCCGACCGGGACGAGCTGGGCGCGGCGCTGCGCAGCCTCGCGCTGGCGCTCGCCGAGGTCAAGGGGTTCATCGAGGACAACCGGGCGCTGCTGGAGCAGAACGTCGGCAAGCTCGCCGGGATCACGCAGGTGCTCGTCGACCAGCGCGCCTCGCTCGCCGAGATCCTCGACACCGCGCCGCTGCTCACCCAGAACGCCCTCAACGCCTACGACCCGAAGACGCGGTCGCTGATGACGCGCGGCAACCTGCTGGAGATCACCAAGGCGTTCGGGAGCGCGAGCCAGCCGGGCGTCGATCCGCCCGCCGCCGACCTGCGGCCGGTGTGCGCGGCGGCGGCGTCCGCGGCCGGGACGCTCCGGGAGCAGTGCGAGCGGCTGACGACGTCCGGGCTGGTCGCGGTGCCGCCGTCGCAGGCGTCCGGGCTGCTGCCGCTGCCGCTGCCGCCCGCCGGACGCACCTATGCCGGGCAGGGAGGCCGCTGATGCGCGCGTCCAGGCTCGTCGCGATCCTCGCCGCCTTGGCCGTGGCGGCGGGCTGCTCGATGCGGATCGAGGACGTCCCGCTGCCCGGCGGCGCCGATCTCGGCGACCACCCGTACACGGTGAAGGTGCAGTTCGAGGACGTGCTGAACCTCGTCCCGCAGGCCGCCGTCCGGGTCAACGACGTCCCGGTCGGGCGGGTGCAGAAGGTGGCGCTGCCGGAGGGCTCCTGGAACGCCGAGGTGACGCTGCTGGTGAACGGCGACGTCCGGCTCCCCGCGAACGCCACCGCGAACCTGGAGCAGTCGAGCCTGCTGGGGGAGAAGTACATCCGGCTCGCCGCCCCGGCCACGGCACCGTCCGCGCGGCCGCTGACCGACGGCGCCACGATCCCGGTCGCCCGGACGACGCGGAACGCCGACACCGAGGAGGTCTTCGGCGCGCTGTCGCTGCTGCTGTCCGGCGGCGGGCTCCCGCAGATCCGGACGATCAACCGCGAGCTGAACAAGGCGCTCGGCGGCCGGGAGGACACGATCCGGTCGGCGCTGCGGAACCTCGACGACCTGACGGCGACGCTCAACCGCAACCGGCGATCGATCGTGGACGCGCTGGACGGCCTGAACCGGCTTTCGGCGACGGTCGCGTCCCGCAACGGGCAGGTCGAGACCGTCCTGGACGACCTGTCGCCCGGCCTGAAGGTCCTGGACGAGCAGCGCGGACAGCTCGTGGAGATGCTGCGCAAGCTGGAGAGACTCGCGGACGTCGCCGTCAAGACGATCAACGCCAGCAAGGACGACACCGTCGCGGACCTGCGCTCCCTCGCGGTGATCCTGCGCAAGCTCGCCGACTCCGGCCGCGACCTGCCGAAGTCGCTGGAGGTGCTGCTCACCTACCCGTTCACGGACGAGGCGCTCAAGGGCGTCAAGGGCGACTACCTCAACGGCTACCTGACCGTCGTCGCCACCACGGGCGGCAACTGCGTGATCCCGCCGGTCAAGGAGTACGACCCGCGCTCGGACCTGAAACGGCTGCGGGCCCTGGCCGCCGCGCCGCCCGCGGGCCCGATCCCGACCCCGTGCCCGGACGCCGGAGACGGCTCCGAGCCCGGCGCCCCCACCGCCCCGGCGCCGCAGCCGCTCGCTCCGCAAGCTCCTGATGATCGGCCCGCCCTGCCGCTGCCGACGCTCGGGGAGGGGAACTGACATGCTCACCGCCGTCACCCGGATCAAGATCGTCGCGTTCGCCGTGATCGCGGCGCTGGTCGTCGGCCACATCGGCGTCACCTACGCCGACCTCGGCCGCCACGTCGGGATGCGCGGCTACTACACCGTCCGCCTCGACCTGGCGACCACCGGCGGGCTGTTCGAGGGGTCCGCGGTGTCGTACCGGGGCGTGACCGTCGGGACGGTCGGCGCGCTCGACCTGTCCCGGGACGGGGTCATCGCCGAACTCCGCATCGACGACTCGGCGGCGAGGATCCCGGCGGACCTCCAGGCGATCGTCGCGAACCGCTCCGCCGTGGGCGAGCAGTACGTGGACCTCCGTCCCCGCGCGCCGTCCGGGCCGTACCTGGCGCAGGGCAGCACGATCCCGCGCAGCGCCACGGTCACGCCGACGCCGGTCAGCGAGACGCTGAAGAGCGTCAACGACCTGGCCGCGTCGCTCCCGCTCACCGACGTGCGGGTGCTGATCGACGAGCTCGGGCTGGCGTTCGCCGGGCAGGGCCCGCATCTCCAGCAGCTCCTCGACACCAGCGCCCGGTTCGTCGCGGCGTCGGACGCGGCGTTCCCCGACTCCCGCGCCCTGATCCACAACGGGCGGGCGGTGCTGCGGACGCAGAACGAGATGTCGGACGCGTTCAAGTCCTTCGCGGCCGACTCCCGCCTGCTGGCCCGGCAGCTCCGCGACTCCGACACCGATCTGCGCAAGGTCATCGCGTCCGGCCCCGGCGCGGCCGGTGAACTCTCCAGGCTGCTGCGCGACCTGGACCCCGCCCTCGGCGTCCTCCTCGCCAACCTCCTCACGACCGCGCGGGTGGGGGAGCCGCGCCAGGCCGCCCTGGAGGAGCTGCTCGTCAACCTGCCGAAGGTCGCGGGCATGGGCTCCACGATCGTGTCAGATGGGCAGATCCGGCTCGGCCTGGTGAACACGTTCTTCAACCCGCAGCCCTGCACGCGCGGCTACGGCGGGACCCGCTACCGCAACGGCCTCGACCTGTCGCCCGCCCCCGGATTCAACACGGGCGCGCACTGCGCGGAGGCCCCGGGCAGCGGCATCAACGTCCGAGGCACGGCCAACGCCCCGCGCAAGGGCGTCCCGCCTCCGGCCAGGCCCACCGACCTGCGGACGCTCCTCGGTCTCGGCGGTGCGCCATGACCCGCTGGATCCGCCCGGCCGGCTACGTGCTGACGGCCGCCGCCACCGCGTTCCTGTGCCTGTCGCTCTGGTCGCTGGTCCAGTCCGGCCGGGGCGCCGACCACGACCTCGCCGCCGCGCGGGACGAGGTCAGCCGGACGGCCGTCCGCGACCTCGCGCTGCTCAACAGCATCGACCCCAAGGTCGCCGAGCTCGACCTCGCGCACTGGCTGGACGTCGCCACCGGCCCCTTCCACGACGCGCTCGAACGCGACATGCCCAACGCGCGCGCGAGGTTCGCCAAGCAGAAGGCGCCCTCGCAGGGACGTGTCACCGCGCTCGCCGTCACCGCCCTCGACCGCTCCGCGGGGGAGGCGACCGTGATCGCCTCCGTCAGGATCCGCACCGGCCCGTCCGGCGCCGCCGGCGCCGCCGCCGAGGGCACCGAGCAGCGCGAACGCTACGAGGTCGGGATGCGGCGCGTCGGCGGCGTGTGGAAGATCAGCTCGCTGCGGCCCCTGCCGCCCGCGAGGAGCACGCCGTGAGCGTCCCCGGCAAGGCGCGGCCGCGGGCCATCGGACGCGGGTGGTGGCCGGTGGCCCTCGCCCTGGCGATCTCCCTGGCCGCCTTCGCGGTGGACGGCTGGGCGGACAGGCGCAGCGAGGGCTCACCGGCCGCCAACCGCGCGCTCGTCGACCGGGCCCGGACCAGCGAGGTGATCGCGGACGTGTCCGCCGACGTCGCGCGGATCTTCACCTACACCCACGCCGATCCCGCGGCCACCGAGCGGGCGGCGCGCACCGCCCTCACCGGCCCCGCCACCGCCGACCACCGCCGCCTGTTCGGCCTGGTGAAGCAGAACGCCCCGGTCATGAGGCTCGCCCTCACCACGAAGGTCGCCAAGGCCGGGCTGATCGAACTGACCCGCGACGGGACGGCGGCGGTCCTGCTGGTCGTCCTCGACCAGACCGCGACCCGCGGCGGCAGGCCCACCGGCGCGCCCGTCGCGGCGCAGCTCATCGTCACGGCCCGTTACGACGACCGGCACGGCTGGCGTATCAGCGACCTCCGGGCCGCCTGAGGGAAAGGGGTGGAATGCAGGTGACCGAGACCGCCGATCCGCTGGTCAGGGTGGCGCTGGCGGTGACCGTGGCCGCCGCTTCGGCGTGCGCGTGGTTCGGCTACGCCTACCGCTCCGCGTCCGCTGACGACTCGCTGGCCTACGCCGCCGAACGCGACCGCGTCCTCGCCGCCGCCGACCAGGCGATCGTCAACCTCAACACGCTCGATCACCGCAGCGTGGACGCGGGCCTGAAGGTCTGGCAGGACTCGTCGACCGCCCAGCTCTACGACGAGATCGTCCAGGGCCGTGCGCGGCTCAAGAGCGATATCGAGAAGGCCGGGACGACGAGCTCCGCCAAAGTCGTCGAATCGGCGCTCACCGAACTCGACGCCCGTGCCGGAAAGGCCGCCGTCATCGCCGCCGTGAACGTGACGATCACCCGCGCCGACGGGAGGCCGGTGAGCAATCTGCGCAGATTCGCGGGGCAGCTCACGCGAACGTCCTCGGGCTGGAAACTGTCGGCCCTCGGCCAGGCCCCGACCGGAACACCCTGACGAGGAGCGGCACCCATGGCAGCAGCGATCAGCACGCTCGGACGGGCGGTCCCCGGCTCCGGCCGCAGCCGCCTCATCGCGTTCCTCGGCGCCCTCACGGTCGCGTTCGGCGCGGCCGCCGCCTGGCTGCACGGCCAGACCGGCGAGCTGACCGGCGCGGCGTCCGCCCGCAACGACGCGCTCAGCGACAACGGCCGCACGGCCGAGGTGAAAGGGCAGATCACCACGGCCGTGAACACCGCTTTCTCCTACAACTACGCCGATGTGGCCAAGACCGAGAAGGCCGCCAGGGAAGTGCTCACGGGGAAGGCCGTCCAGCAGTACGACCAGCTCTTCGCGCTCGTCCGCCGGCAGGCGCCCGGGCAGAAGCAGGTGCTCACCACCACGGTCACCGACTCGGCGGTCAAGTCCCTTTCCGGCGACGAGGCGCGCCTTCTCGTCTTCGCCGACCAGCGCAACACCCGCACCGACAAGAACCAGACGAGTTACTCCGCCGCCGTCTTCGCGGTGAACGCCGTCAACGTCAACGGCCGCTGGAAAATCACCACCATCGACACCATGGCGCAGTGACAATGAATCAGAGATCGAAAACGCACTTGATGACAATGGCCCGAACAAATTCAGAAAGGGTCGCGATAAGTATTGATAGCCAGGTTACTGGTGCGTATCTTCAAGGTAGTGGCCGCTAAAACAAAAACCACCATGAGGAAAGCAGAACCGGCATGCGAAAGCTCATCCGTACCTACCTCGCCGCGGCCGCCGTCGCCGCGGCCGGCGTCGGCCTGACCGCGGCCCCCGCCCACGCGGACGCGACCTGGACCGTCGTCAACGGCGGCTCGATCACGGCGTCCAACACCGGGAACGTCATCGCCGAGAACCTCACCACCGGCGCGGTCGTGACGTGCACCGACTCCACGGCGAACGCCACCGTCCCGAACAAGGCCGGCGGCGCGAACCCGCTCGGCTCGGTGACCGGCGTGACGTTCGCGACCCCCGCCAACCCCGACGGCTGGTGCGACGGCCCGGGCGGCCTGTTCGTCCACCTCATCCCCGAGAACCTCCCCTGGACGCTGGAAGGCACCACCTACACGGCGCCCGAGACGATCGGCAGGCTCACCGGCGTGAAGGCGCGGCTCGAGGCCGACGACGGCTGCGTCGCGACGATCACCGGCCCGGGCGGCGGCACGGGGACGGTCGACGGCAAGTACAACAACTCGACCGCGAACCTCACCGTGCTCGGCGGCACGTCGAACAACCTCGAGGTCGCCACGGTCAACGCGTTCTGCGACCCGCTGCTCATCAACCCGGGCGACAAGGTGAAGCTCGACGGCACCTACCACGTGAACCAGTCCCCGGCCCCGCAGATCAGCAGCCCCTGACACGCCGTCCGCCCGGCCTCGCCGGGCCCCGATCCCTGCCGGGGGCCGTGCCGTGCCGCCGCGCCGGCGCGGCCCCCGTCCCACGATGAGGACCACATGCACCTGACGCCCAGACGCGCCGCGTGGACGGCCGGGTTCACCGGCTGCTGCACGGCCGCCGGACTCCTCGCCGGACCGCTTCCCGCCCGCGCCGCCCTGGCGGCCGAGATCCCCTACACCTGCGCGACCGACGTCGCGGTGCACCGGGTGACGGTGCGGGTGGCGGGCGGCCGGACACCGGCGCGGGCTTCGGCGGGCGAGGCGATACGTCCGGGAAGGGTGTCCCTGGATCTCGCGGTCCCGGAGGCGCTGAAGAGGGAGATGCTCCGGGACGTCCCGACCGCCGCGCCGCCCGCCACTCCGGCGGCGAGCGGCATGCGGCAGGACGAGACGGCGCGCCTGACGGGCGTGGCGAACCTGTCGGTCGTCGTCTCCCAGGGTGGCCGGGCATCAGGGGAGGAGACGAACTGGCCGGTCTTCCACATCCGCGAAAAGGGCGGCGGAACCGGCGCGCTGCGGCTCACCGGAGAGGGACCGGTGCCGGGCGTCGTACCCCCGGCACCGGGTCATGTGACCTGGACCGCCGCCCGCCTGGCATTCGCGCTCACCACGAACACGGACGGGACGACCACATCGAGCCCGGCAATGGTCTGCACCCCCGAACGTAAGGTGATCCTGGGCTCGGTACCGGTGGGTCTCGCAAGCAACCGCCAGGCAGGCACCACCCCGTCCACGCAGTCCGCAGCCGGAAACGCTGCACGCCTCCCCGAATGCATCCGGGTGCCGGACTACAGAACCGACCCGGCATGGGATTTCAACGAGGACCCACGGTTGCTGGACGTCTTCGACACCCCCTCCCTCCCCGACCCCAAGGCCCCGGAGAACTGGGTGGAGAACCCGGCCGACCCCTCCCGCCGCAGGGGCGTGCCGTACTGCATCCGCGCCGCCGGTTTCGCGAACGTCAAGAAGGTCGGCGCGGCCACCCCGGTGGCCGCGCTCACGCTGCTCCGGCGGGCCGTCTACGGAATGGCGGCCAACCGCGCGACGGGCAACACGGCCAACTACTTCCAGCAGCGCGGCTATTTCAACACCGAGGCGATGCCGTCGACCGCGTCGGTGCTCTCGTTCGGTTTCATGCCCACCACCGCGACCGCGAGGGTGCAGCAGGTCGCCCCGCCCGGCTCCGGCTCGACGGGCCTGACGACAGGGAACCTGCGAACGGATCTGGCGCTGAACGCGGGCCGTCCCGGAGCCAAGCGCGACGGTGTCGAGATCGGTGACGAGACATGGACGAAGGCATTCGTCCAGATGGGCGTCGGGGAGACCTCCGTCAATGGCGTCCGGCTCGACCTGGGCGAGAAATGCGGAACCTCGCCGACGATCCTCTACCTCAACACGTTCACCGGCGACTACCGGACCGGCCGCCTCAACATCACCGACGGAAGCGCCCTCACCGGACACATAGAGATACCGAAGTTCGCGCATTGCGGCGTCGGCGAAGACCTCAGCCCGCTGCTGACGGCGAGCATCTCCGGGCCTGGAAACTACGTGCAGATCGAGTCCGGGCCCTGGTGCAACACGAACGTCTCCACCGAGAAATGCGACGAGACCACGGAACCCACGACCTGGACCGTGGCTCCCGGCGGCCCGGTGACCATAACCCAGGCGCCGCTGGTGCTGGTCGGCCCGGCCGGGACGGAACTCAGATGCGATTCCCTCGTGATGAAGGGGAAGCTCAGAGAAGGCCACTGGAACAGCCGCTTCGTCGTCGGGAAGTTCGGCGACGTGCGCTTCAACGGCTGCACGCAGCGCACCGCCACCCGGACGAGCCCGGTGGAACTCGCGGCGGTCGGCACGCCATGGGCCTTCAGCATCAACGCCCCGAATCCCGACGGCACCGCCTCGGTGCAGATATCGCGGGTCTTCTTCACCGCGGATCTTCCGGCCGGACAGAGCCGCTGCAAGGTCCGGTTCGGGGCCAGGGATGCCAATCTGCCCGACGAGAAGCCCGCCGAGATCCAAGGGGACTACGACAACGCCTCGCACAGCTTCACCGTTCCGGCCGGTGCGCAGCTGAAGATCAACGGCGCCGGCTGCGCGACCCCGCCGCCCGGATTCGAGGTCGGGTCGCTGCACGCGCTCGGCGGCGGCGCCTACGTCTTCGATCCCGCCCAGAAGATCACCCAGCCCTGACGGCCGCCCGGCCCCCCTCCACCGCCGGCGACCCGGATCCGGACGCACCCCGAACGTCGAAAGGACAGCACAGTGAAGACCTCGTTCAAGAGCATCGCCCGAATCGCCGTTCCGGTGGCCGTCACCGCGACCGCGCTCACCCTCTCCGGCGGAGCCGTCGCGCAGGCGTCCCCGGCCGCTCAGGCGGCCCCGGGCGCCCCGGCCCTGGCGGACGACCCCATCCCCACCTTCGACTTCACCGACTGCCCGGCCCTCCCCGCGGGGTCGGCGCCCAGATCCTCGCTCTGCTTCAACGCCGTCGTCACCAGCGGCCAGATGGTGCTCGGGAAGTTCACGCAGAACCTCACCAAGCCCATCAGGATGACGTTCGCGACCGCCTACAACCCGGACACGCGGGTGCACACCCCGGTCTTCGGGCGGATGCGCTCCGACAAGATGCTCGTCATGCCGGGCATCTTCGGCGACCCGATCCTCACCGCCGTCTACGCCAGGCCTGAGTACGCTGGCGGATTCGACATCAAGAACTTCCAGGTCAAGCTGAACCTCAAAGTCCGGCTCACGAACCCGTTCCTCGGCGGCACCTGCCTGATCGGCGACGACCGGGACCCGATCCGGCTCGACCTGATCACCGGCACCACCAGCCCGCCGCCGCCCAACACCCCGATCACCGGCAAGCCCCCGGTGATCATCGGCACCGACGGCACCACCGTGACCCGGTCGCTCGGCCATGTCGACAACTCGTTCTCGGTGCCCGGCGCCCGCGGCTGCGCCCTGGACATCGGCCTGGTCAACCAGATCGTCAACGCGCAGGCGGGCGTCCCGTCCGCCGCGGGCCGCAACACGATGATCTTCAACGAGTACGTCGGCTACCGCACCTACGCCACGTTGCCCGCCTGACACCGCCGCCGTCCTGACCGAGCTGTCTCTCGTCAGGAAGCCCGGCCCGTACCCGCCCGGCGGCCGATCCCGCCGGGCGGGTGTGAGCGAAAGCGCGAACTCGACGCCGAGTGTCACGGCTTATTGACACAGCGGTGAATTTGCGTTTTCTTTACTTTCAGGCCTGACACAAGTGATCTACCTTCAATGTGGTTCGGCTCACATGACGCGGGGGGCGTGCAGGGGTCCCCCGCTCGGCGCGCCCTCGACGTCCCGCCGCACCGCCGACCGTCCGGGACGCCGGGCGCCCCTCCCGGCGACACGCCAGGGCCCGCGACGGCGGCGTTCTCGGAGGTGTGCCGATGGCGCAGACGATGACGCCGGGAGTCGTGCGGCGGCGGACCAGGCTGCCGCGCAGGCTGGCCGTGCTGATGCGGCCGGAACTGCCCACCCTCGCGCAGGAGATCGTCCACGAGGTGCGCGGGACCATTCCCGAATACGGCCGCCAGCTCAAGGGCCCTTATGTGGAGGCGCTGCGCATCGGCGTCGAACGCGCGCTGACCGATTTCGTCGAGCAGGTCGCGAACCCGCTGGCCCCGCGCGAGCGGCATTTCGAGACCTACCGGCGGCTCGGCCGCTTCGAGGCGCAGGAGGGGCGGACGCTCGACACGCTACAGTCCGCGCTCCGCCTCGGCGCGCAGGTCGCGTGGCGCCGCATCATGAAGGTCGGCCCGCGCAGGCACCTGTCGCCCGAGGTCATGGCGCAGCTCGCCGACGCGCTGTTCGCCTACATTGACGAGCTCGCCGCGCTGGCGCTGGAGGGCTACCTGGACGCGCGGCCGGACGGCGAGGCCGAGAGCCACCGGCGGCGGCTGCTGGAGCTGCTGATGCGCCCGCTCGGGTCGCCGCGCGTGCTCGCCGACGCCGCCGGACGCGCCGGCTGGCAGATCCCCGACGAGGTCACCGTGGTCGTGGCCCCGCCCGGCGCGCAGTACGTGCGGGCGGCGCTGGAGGACGACGTGCTCGCCGACCTCACCGCGGCCGAGCCGTTCCTCGTCGTGCCGGGCACCCTGACCCCGGAGCGGCGGCAGGCGCTGCTGCGCGTCCTGCCGGACGGGCGGCTCGTCGCGGGACCGGCGGTCCCGGCCGGGCACGCCGCCGACTCGCTGCGCTGGGCGCGGCAGGCCCTCGGGCTGGTCGAGTCCGGGGTGCTCGGGGACGGCCCGGTGACCGACTGCGAGGACCACCTGATCACGCTGCTGCTCCTTTCCGACCAGGCCCTCATCGACCAGCTCGCGCGCCGCCATCTCGGCAGGATGGCGCAATTCAGCCCCCGCCAGCGCGACCGGCTGCTGGACACGCTGCACGCCTGGCTGGTGAGCCGCGGAACGGCCGCCGGAATCGCCAAGGAGCTCGATATCCATCCGCAGACCGTCCGTTATCGGATGCGCCGCCTCGAAGAGATCCTGGGCGACCGGCTCACCGATCCCGACGCGCGTTTCGCGATCGAGGCCGTGCTGCGCGCGAAGTGGCTACGTGATCATGCGACGGCGGAGAAACGAGCACTTGTTGACAATCGGGGAACGCCGGATCGGCGCATCATCAGCAACTGACAAGGACCTTGACGCGCGGGGTTGAATGATCTCCGCATCGCATGCTTCCATCCCATAGGACGCAATTCAGACGGGATGGTCGCGACGCGGCGGAGGTGTTCTCAGGGTGGGTTCACGATCGGCCCGTTCGGTCCTGGCAGGGCTCGCCGCGACGGCGGTCGTCGCGCTGGCGGGCGCGCCCCCGGTCATCGCGGAACCCACTCCGGACCCCTCCGCGACCGCCACCGACGCCCCCAGCGAGCCACCGACCGACCCGCCCGCCACCGACCCCCCGACCGACCCGCCCACCGACCCGCCAACAGATCCACCCACGGACCCCCCGACCGACCCGCCAACGGACCCGCCCACGGACCCGCCAACAGATCCGCCGACGGACCCACCAACCGATCCGCCAACCGACCCCCCGACGGATCCGCCGACCGACCCGCCCACTGATCCACCGGGCCCGACCGACCCGACGGATCCGCCGACCGGGCCCGGCACGCCGAAGGCTCCCGAGCTGGCGCTCGGGCTGACGGTGTCGGAGGCGACGATGCGTCCCGGCGGCTCGGTCACCGCGACCGTGCGGGTGTCGTCCAGGTACGCGACCGCGGGGAACACCGTCCTGCGGCTGTCGGCGTCCGGCGCCTCGGTGAGCCCGCGGGCGCGGAATCTCGGCACCGTCGGCGCCGGCGGAGCCGCCACCCTGGCGACCGTGCGGGCGCCGTCCGACGCCAGGCCCGGCCTGATCACGGTGCGGGCCGCGGCCTCCGCGACCAAGGCCAGGGGCGTGTCCCGCAGCTACAAGCTGATCGTCACGGACGCGTCCGGCGCGCCGCCGCCCGGGGTGAGCCTGGCGAACCTGCCGCCCGGCGTCCCGCCGCTGACCCCGTCCGGGTTCAACCCGCTCGCGGGCATGAGCGGGCCCCAGGTGGTGTTCCCGCCGATCGCCCAGCCGCAGGTCGCGCCGAGCCCGGCGCCGCTGGTTCCGGTGTCGGGCCTGCGGGAACTCCCGGACGAGCCGCTCACCGTCCAAGATCTCGGCGCGCTCCAGGCCGGGTTCCTGGCGGCGCTCACGGCCTCGGTCACGTTGCTGCTGCTCAGGCTGCGGCTGATGCGCCGTGCGACCGACGTCCGGCCGCCGCGGGCCGTCCGGCGCCGCGCCCGGAGCGCGGGGAAGCGGCTCACCGCCGCCAGGCTGCGCGCGCTGCCGCCGCAGCCCGCCGCCCGGATCCGCCCTGCCAGGCCCGCCCTGTTCCCGCTGCGGCAGGCCCGCCCCGCGCGCCTGTGAGCAGGGCGGCGCGGCTCAGCGGGCCAGGCGGATGAGGATGCGGCACACCTCTTCGATGATCTCCGTGGCCTCGGCCTCGCTCTCGGCCGTGGCGATCTCCCGCCCCGTCTCGCCGATGACGGTGGTGAGGACGAGGCTCAGCACCTGCTCGGGACGTCCGGCGGGCTCCTCGGGGGACGGCCCGCGCAGCAGTTTGGTGTTCTGCGCGATCCAGTGCTGCCCGCGGCTGCGGCGCATCAGCGACGACCCGGACGGCCCCTCGCCGCCGAGGAACAGCCGGGCGGCGTCCCGGCGCTCCCAGCACACCCGCAGGTAGGCGCGGGCGCCCGCGATGAACAGCGCGATCGGGTCGGACTCGCCGCTCTTGCGCGCCGCGGACACTGCCTGCGCGGCGCTCGCCTCCTGCTCGGCGCTGAGGTCCTCCCACAGCGCCACGTACAGCCCGGCCTTGCCGCCGTAGTGGTGGTAGAGGCTGCCGACGCTGATCCCGGACCGCTCGACGATCTCGGCGATGCCCGCGTCGGCGTAGCCGCGGTCGGCGAAGACGTCCAGCGCGGCGGTCAGCAGAGCCTGCCGCGTGGCGTCGGCCCGGGCCCACTGCCGCCCGCCGCCACCGCCGCCGCCCGCGCCGCCGGTGCCGTCATCGCCGGTCGCCTCGTCGTCCTCGTGGGGCCTGCTCGTCCGCATCCCCTCATGGTGCCAGCCCGCCCCAGGCGGGCACCGCGACTCAGTACCAGTTGTGGGACTGCCAGAACGACCAGGCGCCGCACGGGTCCTTGTAGCGGGCCTTGATGTAGCCGAGGCCCCACGCGATCTGTGTCGGCGTGCTGGTGCGCCAGTCGTTCCCGGCGCTGGACATCTTCGAGCCCGGCAGCGCCTGCGGGATCCCGTACGCGCCGCTGGACGGGTTCTCGGCCCGCTCGTTCCAGCCGCTCTCGTGGTTCCACAGCGTCAGAAGGGACGGCCAGCAGCGATCCCACCCCTTGAGGGCGTTCATCTTCTTGCCGTACGCCTTGTTCTGCGCGGAGCTCGGGTTCAGCTTGGCGAGGCGCTCCTTCTCCTGCTGCGCCTTCAGCTTCGCCCGCGCCGCCGCCTCCTTCTTGGCCCGGCGCTTCAGCTCCTCCATCTCGCGCTTGTGCTTCTCGTAGGCGCGCTGTTTCGCGGAGGCGACCGCGTCCGCGACGACCGGGTTCATGTCGGTCGCCGTCAGCCTGGTGAGCATCTCGTTGGTCGACAGGTCACCGGCGGCCATCTTCGGCGGCTTGGTGCCGTCCTCGCCGGTGAAGCGGCCGATGTCGACGAGCACGACCGCCGCGACGATCGCGACCAGCGCCACGATCATGATCGTGACGTTACTCGTCAGCACCTGCCGGATCCGCCGTTTCCGCGACGGCGGGACATCGCCCGGCGGCATCCCGCCCCCGCGCGGGTCATAGGGGTCATAGGGCGCGTACGGGCCGGGCCCGCGCTCGCCGCGCGCGCCGGGGGCCTCGCGGGGCGGGGGTACCTGCACGGCGTCGCGACCGCGTCGCTCCGATCGCCGCGGCCCGGAACGGGCGCGCCGGGAGGTGTCGGGGGGACGTCTGCGCGTGCCGTGACTCTGTGGCATAGGAGAAGACTGCCTTATCGCCCGGGGTGGTGTTGTCGTCCGTGTGATGATCCACGAACGAGGGCCGGCCGTCCATGGACGAGTTCCATCAGGTTGTCCATCCGCCTGTACGGGAGCCGGGTGACCAGAGGTTCACCCGTCGCGGTGCCCCCGGTCCCGTCCCGCGCCAGGGTTCAAGAGTTCCACATCTCCGGCCGCGAGGCGCGCCGGTTGCAGCGCTTCGAAGATCTCGCGGTGCCGCCCGTCGAACGCGGCGAACTCCCCGCTCGGCGACTCCAGTGCCAGGCTGACCTCGTTGGCGCGGTCGCGCCCGGCGCCGGTGATCTCCACGAGGGTGGCCCGCCGGTCGCGCGGATGGCGGCTGCGGGCGACGAGGCCCGCCGCCTCCAGCTGGTCGACGGTGAGCTTCACCGTCGTCGGATGCATCATCAGGATCCGGCCGAGCGTGCTCAGCCGGGCCCGGCCGTGGACGGTGAGCGCCAGCGTGGTCAGCAGGAGGTAGCCGGTCCGGGTGAGGTCGAGCCGCTTCAGCTCGGTGTCCAGGGCCTTCTTCAGCAGCTGGTTGAGCCGGCCCACCGCGCAGATCGCCATGAACGGCCAGGGCCCGCCGCGGAGCCCCTGCTCCTCCCAGCGGTCGCGGACCCCCATGACCAGCGGGTCGACGCCGTCCGCGGCATCGGCCGCGAAGCCCCAGGTGTCCGCCGTGTCGGCCGCCATACCCGCCGTTCCGTCCCCTCCGGTGTCGTCTCGCGCCTCGGTTCGCACCGGATGATCTTAGCCGCCGGCAAATCAGGATGTAAGTACTCGCTTCTTAGACCTTCTTCCAATAGAGTGCCTCAGATCACATGCGGTGCCCGAGTGCTTGCTTGGGCGCGGGCCCCGCTTGTGGTCCCGGTCTCCGCCGAGACCGCGGTGGCGCGCGAACGAGTAAAGAGCAGGTCGAGCGCGCCCCGTGCCGTGGCGGGGCGCCGGAGTATCGGATGAGCGCCGACGTCCGAGAAGCGAAGGAGGCTGGGTTGCGTCCTCACCGAACCCCCCTGGGGGAGGGCACCGGCTGATGGCCCTGAGCCTCGCGAAGGCCCCGGACCTCGCGCGCAGACGCGTCGGGCGGACGCTCGACGAGACCGGGCTGCTGTGCGTCACCCTCCTGGAGGGGCTGCGCCGCACCTGGGACGTGCGCCAGTGGTGGGGCGAGTTCATCGAGCAGTGCTGGTTCCTGGCGCGCGTCACCGCCGTCCCGGTGATGCTGATCGCGGTGCCGCTCGGCGCGACGATCTCGCTGCAGGTCGGCGACATCGCCCGGCAGCTCGGCGCGCAGTCCGGCACCGGCGCGCTGCTCACCGCCGCGATGATCCAGCAGGTGGCGCCGCTGGCCGCGGCGCTGCTGGTCTCCGGCGTCGGCGGGTCCGCGATCACCTCCGACATGGGCGCCCGCAACATCCGCGACGAACTCGCGGCGATGGAGGTCATGGGCATCAACCCGGTCCACCGCCTGGTCACCCCCAGGCTGTGGGCGGCGAGCACGGTGTCCCTACTGCTGTGCTCGGTGGTGATCCTGGCGGGCGTCCTGGGCGGCTACTACTTCAACGTCATCCAGCAGGGCGTCAGCTCCGGCGCGTTCTTCGACGGCGCCACGACCCTGCTGCAGTTCCCCGACCTGGTGATCACCCTGTTCAAGGCGTGGGTGTTCGGCTTCATCGCCGCCGCCGTCGCCTGCTACATGGGCATGAACTGCGACTACGGGCCGGTCGGCGTCGGCCGCGCGGTCAACAGGGCGGTGGTGGTCACGTCGATCGTGGTGTTCCTGACGAACTACGTCCTCACCATGATCTACCAGGTTCTCTTCCCCCCGAGGTTCTGATGGTCGCCATTTCCCCCGTACGCAAGCTGGGCCGGGCCGTCCGGGGCCGGACCGCCGGGCTCGCCGGCTCGGCCGACCTGCCCGTCTTCCTCGGCCGCGTGCTGTACCACCTGGTCGTCGACATCATCATCCGGCGCAAGTACGGCCGGACGCTCGCCAAGCAGGTCAGCGACATCACCGTCGGCGTCGGCGCGCTCGTCATCGGCGGCGGCATGATCTTCGTGATCGCGACGATGTCGCTCGCCACCGGCGCCATGGTCGGCCTGCAAGGCTACCCGGGGCTGGAGCGGATCGGCGCGGAGGCGTTCACCGGGCTGGTGGCGAGCTACTCCAACGTCCGCGAGGTGACCCCGATCATCGCGGGCGTCGCGCTGGTCGCGCAGGTCGGCACCGGGTTCACCGCCGAGATCGGCGCGATGCGGATCTCCGAGGAGATCGACGCGCTGGAGGTCATGGGCATCAACTCCCTCGCCTACCTGGTGTGCACGCGCGTCGCCGCCGGGGTCATCGCGCTGGTGCCGCTGTACCTGGTGTCGCTGTTCATGGCGTTCTTCGCGACGAGGTTCATCACGATCCAGTACTTCGGGCTCTCACCCGGCATCTACGACTACTACTTCCACCTCTACCTGCCGCCGATCGACGTGTTCTACAGCGTCATCAAGGTGGCGGTGTTCGCCTTCATCATCATGTTCATCCACTGCTACCGCGGCTACTACGCGGCGGGCGGCCCGGTCGGCGTCGGCGTCGCCGCGGGACGCGCGATCCGGGAGTCCACCATCCTGATGATCCTGATGAACCTCGTCCTGTCCTACATCTTCTGGGGGCACGGCAGCACGGTGAGGCTGACCGGATGAGCGAGGAGACGCTGTCGAACCGCTCCCGGACCATCTTCGGGCTGGTCGGCGCGGGCGTCATCGCGGCCGCGACGGTGTTCGTCGCGGTCGGCTCGACGCCGTCGCACGAGGGCTCCACCTACTACAACGCGACGTTCGGCCGGGCCGGGCAGGGCCTCGACCCCGGCAAGTCGGACGTCAAGATCCGCGGCATCGCGGTCGGCACCGTCGACAAGATCACCCTGGTGGACAGCGGCCGGGTCAACGTCCGGTTCCGCGTCGACAAGGGCATCAGGGTCGCCGACACGACGGTCGCGGCGGTCGAGCCGGTCTCGGTGTTCGGGCCGAAGGACCTCGCGCTCGAGCTCGGCGCGCACGAGCTGTCCGGCCCCTACCTGGACGACGGCGGCAAGATCGCCAAGACGCGCGACCCCGAGGAGCTGTCCGACACCGCCTGGCCCACCTACAAGCTCACCCGGGCCATCAACCCGGACGAGCTCGCCACGATTCTGCACACGTTCGGCAGCGGGCTCTCCGGCCAGGGCCCCGCGCTGAACCGGACGATCGACAACGGCGCCAAGGTCGTCGACGCGACGTACCGGAGCCGGGCGGCGATCAGCGCGCTGCTCGCCGACCTCAACGGCCTGTCCGGCACGCTCGGCACCCGCGGCGACACGATCTCCGGCCTCGCGGGCGACTTCAACCGGCTCTCGCGCACCGTCAACGAGCGTCCCGACAAGATCTCGCAGCTGCTCGACGAGTCCGGGCGGCTCGGCGACACGCTCGGCACCAACCTCCAGCGGCACGGCGGCAACCTCGGCAACATCATCGACTCGGGCGGCCAGGTCGTCGCGGTGCTGAACGGTCAGCGCCGCAACATCCCCGTGCTGCTGGACAGCCTGAACGGGTTCTTCAACCTGCTGGCGCAGGTCATCCGCATCCCCGGCCCGGAGGGCACGCTGATCGCCCAGATGCGCGACGACCTCCCGCTGGACATCTGCCAGATCCTCATCGACATCTGCCCCGCCAAGCCGGCCACGACGGCGTTCACCGCCCCGCTGTCCCGCACGTCCACCGGGGGGCGGCCGTGAGCCCGCGCGGGCGCGCCAGGTCCGCGCGCGGCCCGGCCCGCTCCACGACGCTGAAGTTCGCGGTGTTCGTGGCGGTCACCGGGCTGCTGACGTTCTTCATCGGGCAGCAGATCCTCGGCACGAGCTTCGCCTCCCGCTACCGGCTGACCGCGACGTTCGACGACGTCACCGGCCTGCTGGAGGGCGACGACGTGAAGGTCGCCGGGACGCCCGTCGGGCAGGTGAAGGGCATCCGGGTCGAGCGCGGCAAGGCCGTGGTCGACCTGGCCGTGGACGACGACGTCCGCGTCCCGTCCGACTCCACCGCCTCGATCCGCTGGCGCAACGTCATGGGCCAGCGGACCGTCTACCTGGAGCCGGGCCGGGGGCGCGAGATGCTCGGCGACGGCGACCGCGTCCCGCACACCAGGTCGGTCGTGGACCTCGGCGCCATCGTCAACGACCTCGGCCCGCTGACCCGCAGCCTGGACCCGGACCAGCTCAACAAGATCCTCTTCTCGTTCTCCCAGGCGCTGGAGGGCAACGAGCAGAACGTCACGCTGCTGACCGACAACCTGGACGTGCTGCTCCAGACGTTCGCCGCCCGCCGCAAGACGATCCAGAAGATGATCGACGACTACGAGACGGTGAGCGCCGCGGTCGCCACCCGCGACAAGCAGATCGCGGCGAGCATCGACAACCTGGAGTCGCTCACCAAGGTCTTCGCGAACAACCGCCGGCTGCTGGAGAACGCGGTCGTCGAGGTCTCCGGCGTCACCACCAGCCTCAACCAGGTGCTCGGCGGCAACGACGCGCAGCTCGGCCGCATCATCGACAACCTCGGCAGGTTCAGCGAGACGTTCCGGCTGAACGTCGCCCAGCTGGAGAAGATGGTGCAGCAGCTTCCGCTGACGCTGCGGCAGCTGTTCGCGTCCGCCAACGGCGGCCACTACCTGCGGACGAACGCGCTCTGCATCAACATCATGCAGGGCCCCTGCCCGTTCCCGATGCAGCTGCCGAGAGCGCCCGGCACCGACCAGCCGTCCGCGGCCGATCTCGCCAAGCTGCGGAAGATGCTGCTGGCGGGGGGTGGCCGCTGATGGCGCTGAAGTCGCTGCGGGACGTCGACCACAAGATCGTCGCGATCGTCACCCTGTCCGCGCTTGCCGCCGGATGCGTGTTCGCGTTCGCCATCGGCCAGCTCCACCTGCTCGACCGCGGCTACACGATGAGCGGCGAGTTCAGCGACGCCGCCGGGCTCAAGAAGGGGCAGGACGTCCGGGTCGCGGGCGTGAAGTCGGGCCGGATCACCTCCGTCGAGCCGGACTTCGAGCACGGCAAGATCATCGTCACCTGGCATGTCGACGCCGGGATCGACCTCGGCCCGAAGACCCGCGCCGAGATCCAGACGACGACGCTGCTCGGCGGCCGGTACCTGCGGCTGTCCGGCCCGGTGGCCACGCCGTACATGGCGGACGTGCCCGAGTCGCGGCGCCGGATCCCGCTGTCGCGCACGAGCGTCCCGTTCACCGTCCCGGACGCGCTGGAGGGCGCGCAGAACATCGTCGGCCGGCTCGACCAGAAGAGCATCGACCGGCTGCTCACCCAGGTGAACAAGATCGAGTCGCCGGGCGCGGCGAAGCTGAACCGCGTCCTGGTCAACATCCAGGACATGTCCCGGATGCTCAACGACTCCTATCCGGAGATCCAGAAGCTGATCGAGAACAGCAAGACGATCACCGGCACGCTGGCCGGCAAGGACGAGCAGCTCCGCGAGATCATCAACGCCAGCCAGGTCCTGCTGCGGACGCTCGTCAACCGGCGCAACGAGCTGGCCGCGACGATCGGCCAGGGCAACCGCACCGTCCAGACGCTCTCGAACGTGATCTCCAGGAACCAGAAGGAGCTCAACACGCTCCTGGACAACCTGCATCTCCTGACCACGAGGCTCGCCCCCAACATGGACGCGCTGAACACGAACTTCTCGCTGCTCGGGCCGACGTTCAACCAGCTCGCCATCCTCAAGGGCAACGGCCCGTGGGTGGAGGGCGTCCTCACCGGCCTCGGCCCGCTGCAGCCGCCCGGCCCGATCTCCAGCCGCCGCTCGCAGGGAGGCAACTGATGAGCTGGGGCAAAGGCATCGCGATCGCGGCGGGCCTGGCGATGACCGCGTCGCTCGGCGGCTGCTCGATCACCCCGTCCGGCGGCGGTGAGCGGACGATGGTCGTCTACGTCCCGAAGGCCCGCTCCTTCTACAAGGAGTCAAAGGTCAAGGTGATGGGCGCGGACGTCGGCCTCGTCGAGAAGGTGGAGAACCAGGGCGACAAGGTCAAGGTGACGTTCCATCTGCGCGACGACGTCCCGCTGCCGAAGGGCGTGCAGGCGTCGATCGTCCCGCTGAACCTGATCGGCGAGCGCAACCTCGTCCTGCATCCGGCGTGGAAGCCGGGGCAGCCGAAGGAGACCTCCAACGTCATCCCCATCGAGCGCACCCACGTGCCCGTCGAGGTGGACGACGCGCTCAGCTCGTTCACCAACCTCGCGAACGCGCTCGACCCGACGAAGATGCAGAGCGCGCTCGGCAACGCCGCCGACACCGTGAACGGCAACGGCAAGGAGTTCAACGCCACCCTGGAGCAGAGCGCCCGCCTGGTCGAGAACGTCGCCGGGCAGGACAAGGAGCTCATCGAGGTCGCGCGGAACCTCAGCCGCCTCGCCGGGGTGGTGCGCGGCCGCGAGCAGGTCCTCGGCGCCGTGATCCGGGACTTCGGCGAGGCCAGCCGGGTGCTCGCCGCCGAACGCGGGGAGCTCCAGCAGCTGATCGGCGGCGTCCTGGAGCTGGCGGACAACGGCGACAAGCTGATCCAGAAGTACAAGGGCCGCCTGCCCTACGACCTGGCCGTCCTCACCCGGGCCGCGCTCACCCTCAAGGGCAACGCGAAGGAGCTGGCGCAGCTGATCCACGCGCTGCCCGGCATCAACGAGCTGCTCCTCAACGGCTACAACCCGAAGAACAAGTCGCTGCAGATCCGCTTCGCCACCGACGCGTTCCTGCGGACCTGGCTGAAGGGCCTGCTGAACGACGACGACGTCGGCTGCCCGCTGCCCGCCCCGAACTCCAACTGTCCCTGGCAGAACGGAGGCAACTGAAATGGGGAGGAAGGTTCTCGTTCTGGTGGCCGTCCTGGCCATGGCCGTCTCCGGCTGCTCGTACACGACGGCGGGCGCGCCGAAGGGCGGGCTGACGCTGACGGCCACGTTCGACGACGTCCAGCAGCTCGTCGCCGGGCACAGCGTGAAGATGTCCGACATCACGATCGGCAGCGTCACCAAGATCCGGCTCGCCGGTTACCGGGCGAAGGTGACGATGTCCATCGAGGACGACATCAAGATCCCGAAGGGCACCCGGGCCGAGATCAGGGTGACCTCGCTGCTCGGCGAGAACTATGTGGACCTGCGGATGCCGCCCGGCGCGAGCATGGGCCGCGGCCCGTTCCTCGCCTCCGGCGACACGATCGAGCGGACCAGCGTCCAGCCGGCGTTCGAGCAGGTCGTCGGGCAGGCGGGCCCGCTGATCCAGGCGCTCGCCGGCGACGACGTCGCGACGGTCGTCAACGCCGGGGCCACCGCGCTGGACGGCAACGGCGAGAAGCTCAACATGACCATCGCGCAGGCGAGCGGTCTCGTGAAGATGTTCGCCGACCAGCGGCAGGAGCTGGGCGAGTCGGTCGACCGGTTCGCGAGGCTCGGCCATTCGCTCGCCAAGGGCGACGACGCGCTGAACGAGATGCCCGGCCAGCTCGAACGCACCACCCGGATGCTGAACGACGACAAGGAGAAGATCCTCAAGACCGTCGAGAAGCTCACCCGGATGGCCCGCGAGCTGAACAGCAAGGTCCTGGAGGGCCGCATCCTCCGGTTCCGGAAACTGCTGGCGGACCTCGACCCCGTCCTGCAGCAGCTCGGGTCCAACCGCAAGCGGCTGACGGCGCTGGTGGACGGCCTGGTCTCCTTCTCCCGCAAGATCCCGCTGGCCAGCTATGACGGCCAGCTGCTGCTGTATCCGATCGTCCGCATCGTCTGGCCGGACGGGACGCCGATCTTCCCCGGCCTGAGCGAGAAGCCCAAGAACAAGAAGCAGCAGGGGAACGGCCAGAACCCCGCCTCACCCCCGGTGCTTCCGGACGGCCTCGAAGGCGCCCTCCCCGACCTCGACGCCCTCCTGGGAGGACGCGGATGACCAGGCGGCTGACGATCAACCTGGCGGTCTTCGCCGCGCTCGCCGTGGTGATGGCCGTCTGGGCGTTCAACAACGTCATCCGGTTCGACTTCATCGACCGGCCCTACCGCCTCACGGCGGAGTTCGAGTCCTCGCCCGGCCTGCACCCGAACTTCGAGGTCGACTATCTCGGCCTGCGGATCGGCAAGATCGACTCGGTGAAGCTGGAGAAGGACAAGGTCGTCGTGCGGATGGACATCGAGCGCGGCGTCGAGATCCCGCAGGGCGTCACCGCCGCCGCGGCCCGCAAGTCCGCGGTCGGCGAGCCGGTGGTCGAGCTGACTCCCGGCCCCGGCAAGGCGGGCGCCCCGCCGATGAAGCCCGGCAGCGTCATCCCGGTGTCGCAGACGAAGGTCCCGCCCAAGTACGGCGACCTGTTCGGCGCGGTCATCGACACGCTCAAGGCGATCAACCCCGACGACGCCAAGGTCCTCACGCACGAGCTGGCCGAGGGCTGGGCCGGGCGCGAGGACTCCCTCCGCCAGATCATCAACGGCGGCGACGACCTGACACAGACGTTCGCGCAGAACACCGAGCTGCTCGACGGGCTCACCAGGGACCTCGGGCGCATCACCAAGGTGCTGAACGAGAACCGCGGGTCGCTCGGCAGCGGGATCGACGACCTGGCCGCGCTCACCGCCGCGCTCAGCCAGGTCCGCGGCAAGATCGCCGAGCTGCGCGACCGCGGGCCGGGCCTGCTCGACACGGTCAACGACCTGCTGGACCAGACCGGCCCCGACTTCGGCTGCGCGGTCGACGCGCTCGGCACCATGGGCCTCTCGACCCACAACCCCGGCTACCTGACCGACCTGCGCAAGACGCTCCAGTACGCGCCCGCGCTGAAGGTCGTCCTGGACAACGTGATCGGGATCGACCAGGGCGAGCCCGTCCTGAACGTCGTCTTCCAGATCACGCTGAAGTCGCCCGCCGCGCTGGAGTACAGGTACCCGGCGCCGCAGCCCGCGGTGAACAGGGTGCCGACCTGCCCCGGCGGCCGGACCCCGGCCGCGACGCCGCAGAAGACCTACAGGGCGAAGAACCCGGGCGACACGATCCCCACGCACGATCCCGCGCTGAACCAGGAGAACGTGCAGGCCAAGAAGGCCGCGAACGCCAGTGAAGACTCTTCCGGCGGCCCGCCGGCGTGGCTAGTGTACGTCCCCCCGGTCATCGCGCTGCTGGTGCTGATCAGGGTCATGATGGGCTCGGTGCCCGTGGTGTCCCGCCTGACCCGACTGCGTCGGGGCAAGGACTGACCCCAATTCCCGAGGAGTGCCCGAAGTGACAGCCAAGACCACCAGGGACGAGACCGGCGCGGTCGCGGACGAGGCGGACGCGGCGCCGGAGGAGACCGACGCGTCCGAGGAGACCACGGTGCTCGATGAGGCTGTGGCGTCCGAGGAGACCGAGGTCGTGGCGAGGCCGGCGCGCCCCGCCGCCAGGCGCAAGCGCCGGGTCCGGGTCATCGAGGTCATCGACGACGAGGACCTGGACGAGGTCCTGGAGGCCCTGGACGCCGAGGACGAGGAGCCCGAGGAGGAGCCCGCCTCCCGCCCCGTGAAGACCGCCAAGCCGGCCGCCAAGCCCGCGGCCAGGCCCGCCGTCAAGCGCGTCCCCAAGCCCCGCCCGTCCCGCGAGGAGGAGCCGAAGGAGCGGGAACCGGCAGCCGCTCGGCCGACGCTCTTCGGGCTCGGCATGGTGCAGGCCGTCGTGGTGGTCGTCCTGGTCGCGCTGCTGGCCAGCCTGGCGATCTGGCAGTGGCGGAGCGCGAGCTCCCTCTCGGCCAAGGAGGACGACCGCGCGGCCGTGAGCAAGGTCGCCAGGGCCTACGGCAACGCGGCGTTCAGCTACACCGCGCAGAACTACCAGACGCAGGCGGAGAAGGCCCAGAAGATGATGGCCGGCGACCTCCTCGACGAGTTCAAGAAGAACACGCTCCCTTCGCTGGCCGACGCGTTCAAGGCCGACTCGCAGGTGGTGGTGTCGTCCACGACCGATCAGGTCTACGTGGGCAGCGTCAACGGCAGGTTCGCCACGGCGGTGGTCATGGTGGACATCTCGCTCAAGACCAAGGACGGGCAGGCCAAGCAGCCCGCGTCGCTGCTGCGGCTGTCCCTCAGCAAGGTCGGTGGCGAGTGGAAGGTGACCCAGCAGTACGCGTCGGGCGTCAACGAGCAGAACAAGAACCAGCAGCAGGGGCAGCTTCCGGGCGTCCCCGGCAGCGGTGGCGCGCCGACCGCGCCGGCGTCGCCGAAGGCGGGCAAGAGCGGCACGCCGAATAATTAGTGATCGGCCGGGCGCCCCGCGTGGAAGCCGCGCGGGGCGCCGTGCGTTGTGCCGATGGACGGGGTCGCTGGACGAAGGCGGGGCATCATGTCGACCGTGACGGAAACGGAGCCGGGCGAACACGGAACGGACCGGGTCGTGCCGGACGAGCTCGTCCACGAGTTCGGTGCGCTTCTCAGCGCCGCGTCGGTGCTGGAGCGGATCGCGGGCCGGGAGCTGGAGCGCCGCTGCGGCATCCGGCACGCGGTGTTCGAGGTCCTGCTGAAGCTGTCCGGCGCCGCCGGGGCGGGCCCGCACACGATGGGCAATCTGGCCGGCGAGCTGATCCTGACCAGCGGCGGCATGACCCGGATCATCGACCGGATGGTGGAGGCCGGCCTCGTCCGCCGTGAGCCGGCGCCGGGGGACCGCCGCCGCCAGCTGGTCGAGCTGACCGACGCCGGGCGCGCGAAGCTGGACGAGGCCCTGCGCGTCCACGCCGAGACGCTCCGGGAACACTTCGCCGGCCCGCTGACCGACGACCAGCGCCACGTCCTGGTGGACGCACTGAGAACCCTCCGCACCACGGCCCGCAAGGAACTGGGCGCCCTCCACTGAATCATGACCGCCGCCCGTCGCAGAGACGCAGATCTCGTGGGGGAGGGTTGTTCAGCACGCCCTCATGATGGTTAGGTATGCCTAACTTAGGCAAGCCTAACCTGGCGGGTGGAGGAGGCGTGGTGCGGCGAGCGGAGACCACGAAGACGGTGGACGGCCCTACTGCGGCGGAGCGGGCGCGGACCCTCGCCTACGGCATCGCGGACGGTGTCCTCGTCGCGCCCGGCGTCCCGTACGCGCCCGTTCCGGCGCACGCGACCGACCGGGACGGCAGGCCGCTGCTGCTCGTCCGGTCCGAGTCGCCGATCGTCTCCGGGCTCCGGAACCGGGCATCGGACGCGGGCACCGGCATGCCCGCCACGCTGCGGATCTCCGATGTCGCGCCGGTCGCGCTGGCGGACCGCGTCCGCGGCCGGGCCTGGCTGCACGGCCGCCTCGGCGAGATCCCGGACGGCGAGCTGCGCGCCGCCGCGCTGCGCCTCGCGCACGCCCACCCGCGTCCCGAACTGCTCGACCTCGGCACGGACCAGGGCGACGGCGGCCCCCGGGAATGGACGATCCTCGCGCTGGAGATCTCCCAGGTCGAGATCGAGGACGCGTGGGGCAGCGCCGCCCTCGACCCCGAGGAGTACGCCGCGGGCGCGCCGGACCCGTTCGTCGCCGTGGAGTCGGGCATCCTCACCCATCTGGACTCCTGCCACCGCGCCGAGCTGGTCGGGCTGCTGCCGGAGTTCGTGCCACCGGGGCCGGTCCGCCCGCTTGGACTCGACCGGTACGGCATGTGGCTGCGCCGCACCGCACCGCCACCGGAGGCGCACGCCCCGTTCGATCTGCGGCTCGCGTTCGCCGAGCCCGTCAGTGATCTCCACGGCCTGCGCTGCGTGTACCGGCGCCTGTTCGCCCGGGCGACCCCGTAGTCACCCCTTATATACGTAGAAACCCTTAACCGGACGAAAGTCGTAAATTGCCGGTGATCTCACGGATGGCGGCGGGGGTGCCTTCCGGGCGATGCTCGGTACACCGGCCGAGGGGACGCCCAGCGTCACCCGACCGGGACGACCCCGATCACCGGCTCGCCCTCGCGGGGTGGGTGAGCCGGTGACGGGGACCGTACCGGGCAGCGGGGCGCCAGGCGCGCCCCCCGGCCGGGCCGGTGGTCCGGCGCCGCGCTCGGGGGACGTGGTCCGGGCCACTGGTCGGAACCCGGCACAGGGTCGCGCAAAGCACAGCCTCGCCCAAAACTGGGCCACTGCCTGGAATTGGCCGTTTCCGCCGGGCGGGCTCCCGCGCAGGCTGGAGTCATGACCGGACACCATCCGCAGACCCGCGCCGTCCACCCGCACGTGACCGTTCCGGCGGGGAGCCGCCCGCTTTCCGTGCCGCTCTACCAGGGCCACCTGTTCTCCTTCGACGCCGCGGACGACCTCGCCGGCGCCTTCGCCGGCCCGGACGAGGCCTTCTTCTACGCCCGCATGGCCAACCCGACCGTCCGCTCCCTCGAACAGGCCGTCACCGAGCTGGAGGGCGGGGCCGGGGCGCTCGCCACCGCGTCCGGCATGGGCGCGGTCAGCACCGTGCTGCTGAGCCTGCTCCGCGGCGGCGACCACGTCATCGCGCAGACCACCCTCTACGGCGGCACGTTCGCGATGTTCCAGGACCTCGCCGAACGGTGGGGGATCGAGATCACCTACGTGTCCGGCAACGACCCGGCGGAGGTGCGGGACGCGCTCCGCCCCGCCACCCGCCTCCTCTACCTGGAGACGATCGCGAACCCCAACACCCACGTGACGGACCTGCCCGCGTTCACCGCCGCCGTCCAGGGCACGGGCGTGCTGACCGTCGTCGACAACACCTTCGCCCCGGTCCTGTGCAGGCCCCTCGACCACGGCGCCGACATCGTCATCCACTCCACGACGAAGTACCTGAGCGGGCACGGCGACGTCATCGGCGGCATCGCCGTCTTCGCCGACCCGGACGTGCACCACCGCGTCTGGCGGTACTCCACCGAGCTGGGCGCCGTCGCCGACCCGTTCAGCGCGTGGCTGACCGTCCGCGGCCTCGCCACGATGCCGCTGCGGGTGGCGCGGCAGAGCGCGTCCGCGCTGGACATCGCCCGCCGCCTCGCCGCGCACCCGGCCGTGACCCGCGTCCACTACCCGGGGCTGCCGGACCATCCGCAGCACGAGCTGGCGCGGCGGCTGCTGCCGGACGGGAGCGGCGGCGTCCTCGCGTTCGACCCGGCCGGGGGACGGGACGCGGGCCGCGTGTTCTCCGAGGCCGTCCGGCTGATCTCGCTCGGCCCGTCGCTCGGCAACGTCGCCTCGCTCGTGATGCACCCGGCGAGCACCTCGCACCGGCAGATGGACGCCGCGACCCTCGCCGCCGCCGGTATCGGCGAGGCGACGGTGCGGCTGTCCATCGGCCTGGAGCATCCCGACGACCTGTGGTCCGACATCGACCAGGCTCTGGCCAAGGCGACCTAGGCGCGGCCGGACTACAGGTAGAACCCGGTCGCCGCGGACGGGGCGTCCGGGTTCTCCGGGCGCTTCTCGCCCTTGCGGAGCGCGGCCAGCTCGGCGAGCGTCGCGCCGTCGGCACCGATCTCGGCGGCCGGCGCGTCCACGCCGTCCAGCCAGGACACGGCCTCCGACCGGCTGAGCGGCCCCACCTCGATCTGCGCGAGGCAGCGCCCGGGACGGACGACCGCCGGATGCAGCATCGCGAGGTCCTCGTTGGTGGTGATGGCGACCAGCACGTCCCGGCCCTGCCCGAGCATCCCGTCGGTGAGGTTCAGCAGCCGCGACAGGCCCTGGCCCGTCGACTGCTTCGCCTCGCCGCGGATCAGCTCGTCGCAGTCCTCCAGGATGAGCAGCCGCCAGCGGCCCTCGTCGGTGCTCTCGTCGTCGTCGCCGACCGCGACCTCCAGGAGGTAGCTGGGCGTGCCGAACAGCGCCTCCGGGTCGAGGACGCAGTCGGACTGGCACCAGCCGTCCCAGGCGCGGGCGAGCGCGCGGAGCGCCGTGGTCTTGCCGGTGCCGGGCGGGCCGTGCAGGAGCAGCAGCCGTCCGGACACCTCGTCGCGGCCGAGGCGCATGACCTCGTCGAGGGCCGCGGCGACCGGCGCGGTGTAGTTGCCCCGGATGTCCTCCCACGCGTCGGCGGTGATCGCGCGCTCGCTGCGGGCGGGGCCGTGCGTGCCCATGTGCCAGAAGCCCATCTGGACGCTGGACTCGTCGACCTCCGGCGGCTCGGTCGCGTCCTTCACCGACGCTTCGAGGACGGTCTCCGCCAGCTCCTCCGACACGGCGGACACGGCGACGTAGGCCATGCCGTTCGTCCACCGGTTGGCGAGCAGCGTCCAGCCGTCGCCCTCGGCCAGCACCGCCTGCTTCTGCTTCTCGTGCGCCACCCGCACCAGGCGGGCGTCGTCGGGGCGCAGCGGCGCGTCCGGGCGGACGTGTTCCAGCCGCGTCGACCGGGACCAGGGCTGCTCGCCGGACGCGAACGGGCGCAGCGACAGGACGTCCATCACGTCGGCGGGCGAGTTCCGGTCGCTGAGGTTGAAGACCACGGGCAGCGTCGAGTCGGACCCGGGGTCGATGACGTTCTCCCCCGACTCGACGAGATGGAGGATCTCCTGTGGCGTGGTCATGCCAAAAATGATCAGGCCACGGGACCGGCCGCGTCCACCGAATTAGCGGTGGTCAGGAGCCGCCGTCACCCTCGGCGGCCTCCTTGCGGGCCTCGGCCTCCTCCAGGTCGAGCTTCTCGGCCTCCTCCGGAGTCGGGGCCGTGCCGCCGAGGTAGGCGGGCTGCCACCACGTCTCGTCCGCCTTCGGGACGTCGGGGTACTCGCGCTGCGCCTTCTCCAGCAGCTCCGACATCCGGGCGTGCAGATCCCGGGTGAACTGGTCGTAGTCGTCGCCGCGCTTCGGGTACAGGGGCTCGCCGACGAGGATCGTCACCGGCACGCCGCGCTGCAGCAGCCGGCGCTTGCGGCCCTTCGTCCACAGCCGCTGCGGCCCCCAGATCGCGACCGGGATCAGCGGCACCTTCCCGGCGACCGCCATCCGCACCGCGCCGTTCTTGATGTCCTTCACCGTGAACGAGCGGCTGATCGTCGCCTCCGCGAACACCCCGACGATCTCGCCGCTCTTCAGCGCCTTCAGCGACGCCGCGTAGGAGGAGGCGCCCGCGTCCCGGTCGACGGGGATGTGCTTCATCCCGCGCATCAGCGGCCCGCCGATCCGGTTGTCGAAGATCTCCTTCTTCGCCATGAACCGCACCAGCCGCTTCGCCGGGTGCGCGGTGAGCCCGGCGAAGATGAAGTCCAGATAGCTGATGTGGTTGCTGACGAGCACCGCGCCGCCGGTGCTCGGGATGTGGTCGGTCCCCTCCAGACGGATCTTGATGTTGAGGGCCTTGAACACGAGCCGAGCAGTCAAGATCACCGGCGGATACACGATTTCGGGCATGGGAGCACGGTACTTGAGGGCGTCATGATCAGCGAGTGCGGGCGGGGATCGCGATGGCTCCCACAACCGACCGGAACTCTGAGAAGGTGGGGGTTGTGACGTGAGCCGCCGAAGCCCGAAGATCCCTTTGAGGGTGTGAAAGGGGATGAGCAAAGATGGAACCGTTGGACGCGGCGGCGGACGTGCATGCGCTCATCCGCGATGTGCTCCCCGCCCTGGCGCCCAGCGCCTGGTTCGACTCCGGCACCTCCGAGGTGGTGCTGCCCGTCGGCCGGTCGGAGGCACGCGCCTCCAGTTGGACGGTCCTGGAGCGCTGCGCCCGGGAACCGCGCTCGGCATGGCCGAAGGTGGTGGACGAGTGGGTCCGCGAGGTCGGCGACCGCGCGTTCCTCGCCGTCGGCGAGATGGAGCTGTTCGGCGACGTCCGGGAGCTGCTCCGGCTGCGCATCGTGCCGAAACTCGCACCCCGCGACCGGGAGGGCCTCGTCGTCGTCCCCGCCGGTGACCACTTCGACGCGATGGTGATGATCGAGCACCCCCGCTACGGCGGCCCGCTCACCAAGGCCCGCGCCGGGCTGCTCGGGCTCCACAAGCTCGGCTACGTGATGACGAACACCCATGACCGCGAGCTGGCGGACGTCGCCGTCCGCGACCAGCCGCTGCTGCCGGGCCGCAACGTCCGCGTGGTCACCAAGCCGGGCAGCCGCTACGTGTCGGCGCTGCTCAGCGAGGTCGACCAGTTCCTCCCGTGGCCGAACGAGCACGGCGCCCTGGTCGGCGTCCCCTGCCACAGCACGCTGCTGCTGTACCCGATAACGTCGGCGGCCGTCCGCGATGTGCTCCCCGTCTTCTCGGACGTCGTCCGCGAGATGCACGCCGACGCCGACGACCCCTGCGCCCCCGGCGTCTACTGGAGCCACGGCGAACGCCGCCTGACCCCCCTCCCCGCCGACCCCGACGCGTCCCCGGAGTTCGCCACCCTCCTCCACCGCCTCCCCGAAGAGGTCTAGAAGGGCTCACGCTGAGGCCGGAGGGCTAGGGGAGCTTCCAATCCACCGGCTGGGCGCCCTGCTGTTCCAGGAGCTGGTTGGCGCGGCTGAAGGGGCGGGAGCCGAAGAAGCCGCTGTCGGCGGAGTACGGGCTCGGGTGCGGCGACTCGATGCAGGGGACACCGCCGAGCAGCGGCTTGAGGTTGCGGGCGTCGCGGCCCCACAGGATGGCGACGAGCGGGCGGCCGCGGGCCGCGAGGGCGCGGATGGCCTGCTCGGTGACCTCTTCCCAGCCCTTGCCGCGGTGCGAGCCCGGCTTGCCGGGCATGACCGTCAGCGACCTGTTGAGCAGGCAGATGCCCTGCTCCGTCCACGCGGTGAGGTCGCCGCTGGACGGTTCGGGGTGCCCCAGGTCGTCGCAGTACTCGCGGAAGATGTTGATCAGGCTGGCGGGCAGCGGGCGGACCTCCGGCGCGACCGAGAAGCTGAGCCCGACCGGGTGCCCGGGGGTCGGGTAGGGGTCCTGGCCCATGATCAGGACGCGGACGTCGTCGAACGGTTGCGTGAAGGCGCGCAGGATGTGGTTTCCGGCGGGGAGGTAGCGGCGCCCGGCGGCGACCTCGGCGCGCAGCCAGTCGCCGGCGGCGGCGATCGTGCCCGCCACGGGCTCCAGGGCGGTCGCCCAACCGGCTTCGACGATCTCCGTGAGTGGTCGTGCCGTCATGGGGCACAACCCTAATGCGATGATCATGCGGCCGCCCCGCGAATGCCCGCTCGGGTGCCCATGTGAACTGCGCGAAACGTCCTGTTAAGTCCGGGTTACTTCCTGCCGGAACGCGTTGACCTGCGCTCTTCGGCGGCATCTCCTAGAGGACGAACAGGCGCATATCGAGGGGACGGACGAGAGAGCATGAGCCAGCTGACCACCGTGGACGCCGCCTTCCTGAACGCGGAGACCGGCACCACCCAGGCCCACATCGCCGGGCTGGGCATCGTCGACGCCACCGCGTGCCCCGGCGGACGGCTCACCGTGCCGGCCGTCGCCGAACTCGTCCGCGACCGGGCGCATCTCGCGGCCCGGCCGCTGCGGCAGCGGCTCGTCCAGGTGCCGTTCGGCCTCGACCACCCCTACTGGGAGGACGACCCGGACTTCGACCCCGTCCGGCACATCTTCGAGATCGGCCTCCCGGCGCCCGGCACCGACCGGCAGCTAGCCGACGTCGTCGCGATGCTGCACGAGCAGCCGCTGGATCGTTCCCGCCCGCTCTGGGAGATGTTCCTGATCCAGGGCCTCGCGGGCGGCCTGACCGCCGTCTACGTGAAGGTGCACCACGCCGCCGTCGACGGCGTGCTCGCCGCCGAGACGCTCGCCGCGCTGCTGGACCTGTCGCCCGAGCCGCGCGAGCTGCCCGCCGACGAGTCCGAACCGGCCCGCGCGCCCGGCACCGCCGAGATGGTCGGCGCCGGGCTGCTGCGGACCGCGCTGCATCCCGTCCGGACGGCCGTGTCCGTCGCCCGCACCGCCCCGTACCTGGACGAGATCCCCGGGGTCGCGGCGATCCCGGGCGTCGGGCGGATGTCGTCGTTCGTGCAGGGCGCGCTGCGCCGCCCGGAGGTGCCGCGGGGCCCGCGGATGAGCGCCCCGCCGACCCCGTTCAACCAGCCGATCGGCCGCCGCCGCGCCGTGGCCTGCGGCGAGCTCCCACTGGACGCGATCAAGGAGATCGGGCGGGGCCTGGGCGGCAGCGTCAACGACGTGGTCATGGCGCTGTGCGCGACCGCGCTGCGGCAGTGGCTCGACAAGCGCGGCGACCTGCCGGACCGCCCGCTCGTCGCCGCCGTCCCGGTGTCCCTGCGGCGCGGCGCCGCCGCCCGCACCAAGGCCGGGAACCAGATCTCGATGATGGCGACGCCGCTCGCGACCGACATCCCGGACCCGGCCGAGCGGTACCTCACCGTCCGGCGCGCGATGGACACGGCCAAGCGGCGGTTCACCGGTTCGTCCGGCAGCTGGGTGCAGGAGCTCAGCGGCCTGGTCCCCGCGCCCATCGCGGGCGCCGCCACCCGCCTGGCCCTCCAGGCCGCGCCGACGATGTCGCTGCGCCCCATCAACCTGATCATCTCGAACGTGCCGGGCCCGCAGTTCCCGCTGTACCTGTGCGGCGCGCGGGTGCTGGCCTACTACCCGATCTCCGTGATCACGGACGTGACCGGCGGCCTCAACATCACCGTCTTCTCCTACGACGGCAAGGTGAACGTCGGCATCGTCGCCTGCCGCACGCTCGTCCCGGACCCCTCCGAGATCGTCGACCACCTGGTGGACGCCCTGGACGAGCTGAGGGACCTCAGCCGGGAGTGATCCCGAGCGCGTCCCGGTGCCGCCACGCGAGCCGCAGCACCGCGGCCCCGGCCGGTTGCATCGGCTGCGGGACGGTCCCGTCGAACGGCGCCATCGAGACCGCGCCTTCGTCGTTGACGGCGACCAGCCCGCCGAAGAGGTCGGTGAACGCCGCGTCGTCGATGACGACCACCGTGAGCAGATCGAGCGCGAACGTGAGCGGATCTACGCCGAGGCCAAGGAAATGGGCCCGAATCCGCCCTTCTTCACGCGCGGACGTCAGCGCCCGATGGAAGGGCCATTCGCTCTGGACGAAGCCCTCCCCATATTCCTCGTCCATTCCGAGCAGTTCTTCCGCGTATTCACGGACCATGCACGCCCACAGATCCGGCGGCTCGTCGTCCAGCGGCTGGAAGACCCCGACCGGCATCACCTGGTGGAGCCCGCCCGCGTGCGCGACCTTCGCCGGGTCTCGCCAATGCAGGACGTACGAGCCGGACGCGGTGACGGTGGCCGTCGTGATCGCGTGAAGCGCCGTCCGCCGCTCCAGATCGCACGGATCGCCGACGCGGGCGCGCAGTGGCAGTCCGTCAACCCCGGCCGCCAACTCATGGGCGACGGCTTCGCCCACGTTCACGCCATCGAAATACCGTGCCGGGCCGAGCCGGAGCACAGGCGGCTGCGCGTCGAGTAGCCGATAGGCGGGCCGATCCTCGAAGATCTTCGGCGGCGCGAGGGCGGCCATCGCCTCGGCATACGTGCGGTAACCCTCCGGGAGTCCATCGGAGGGATCGGCGACGACCGGCGGGACACCGCACGCGTCCCACTCCAGCCGGACGTCCTCCAGCGGTATCGGGGCGTCCGGGATCCATCCCTCGCGGCACAGCAACGACGTCCCCGCGACGCGCGGAACGTCCGGATACAGCGCACCGGCCACCTCGCCGAGCGGCCCGCGCGAGGCGTTGAGCCTGGCCCGCTCCGCACGCCACCGCCGCTCACCAGGTCCCATACGGCAACACTAGAGGGCCCCGGGTTTGACAAAGCGCTTTGCCGAACCTGCAATTGACGCATGGAGACGACCGAGGACGTCCTCGCGGGTGTCGGGCCAAGGCTGCGGCGGTTGCGGCAGGACCGCAACGTCACGCTGACCGCGCTCGCCGAGCTCACCGGCATCTCGGTGAGCACGCTGTCGCGGCTGGAGTCCGGCAAGCGGCGGCCGAGCCTGGAGCTGCTGCTCCCGCTCGCGCAGGCCCACGGCGTCCCGCTGGACGAGCTGGTCGGCGCCCCGGACATCGGCGACCCGCGGATCAGGCCGCGCCCGCAGCGCATGGGGGACATGACCGTGCTGCCCCTGACCCGGCGTCCCGGCGGCGTCCAGGCGTTCAAGATGATCGTCCCGGAGCGCCGCTCGACGCCCGACCCGCAGACGCACGAGGGCTACGACTGGCTGTACGTCCTGAACGGGCGGCTCCGCCTCCTCCTCGGCGACCGGGAGCTGATCCTGGAGCCGGGCGAGGCCGCCGAGTTCGACACCCGGCTGCCGCACTGGTTCGCCGGCCACGGCGGGCCGGTCGAGGTGCTCAGCCTGTTCGGCCCCCAGGGCGAGCGCATGCACCTCCGCGCCCGGCCCAAGAAGTCCTAACGCAGCTCCAGGGTGCAGCACTTGGGCCCGCCGCCCGCTTTCCGCAGCTCAGACAGATCCACCGGAACGGGTGCATATCCGTGCCCCCGCAGTGTCTCGATCAGCTCGACGGCCTCGGCGTTGATGACGACATTGCGCCCGTCGCACACGGCATTGAGGCCGAGCACCGCCGCGTCCCGCTCGCCCGCCAGGATCGCGTCCGGGAAGAGCCTCTCCAGTACCGCGCGGCTGCCGGGCGAAAAGGCCCCAGGGAAGTAGGCGACGTTCCCCCCACCGAGCGGGAACAGCGCCGTGTCCAGGTGGTAGAAGCGCGGGTCGACGAGCCGGAGCGTCACCACGGGCCGTCCGAGGAATTCCTGCGCCTCCTGATGTGCGGCGATCTCCGTCCGGAACCCGGTGCCCGCCAGGATCACGTGATCGAGCGTGAGGAAGTCGCCCTCGCCCTCATTGGTGTGCTCCGCGTCCAGCACTTCCGAGTACCCGTTCTTACGCAGCCACCCGGAATACGCAGGCCCCTCGGCGTGCCGTTCCGGATGCGTGAAGCGCGCGCCATAGACGCGTCCGCCGACGACGAGCGCACCGTTCGCCGCGAACACCATGTCCGGCAGCCCCTCGATCGGCTCGATGAGGCTCACCTCGTGCCCGAGCGCGAGATAGGCGTCCCGCAGCGCCTCCCACTGCGCCACCGCTTTCCCGGCGTCGGCGCCCGCCGCCGGGTCCATCCACGGATTGATCGCATAGGTGACGGCGAAGTGCTCGGGACGGCACATCAGATACCGCCGCCGCCGCGCCGTCCGCTCAGCACCGACACCGGGCGCCGTCGCCGGCAGAACGCTCATGCACATCTCCAGGGGGACGAGGTTCGACGATCGAAAGCCTAGAAACCAACCGCCCGCGAACCAATGCGCCAACCTTGCTCCCACCTGGCGTTTCGTTGCGTCTTCGACCCGCTTCCGACCTATTCGTTGCGCGCACTCCTGGACAGGACGCGCCTGAGCAGCGGCACCTCGACGAACGGCACCCGCACCTCCAAGACCTGCGTCCACCACACGGTCTTGCCGCCGCCCGGCCCGGGGTGCCAGCCCCAGCGGTCCGCGCAGCTCGCGACCACGGCCATGCCCCGGTGCCCCTCGTCGGTGTCGAGCGCCGCCACGAGCTGCGGGCAGCCCGGCTCGGGGTCGGTCACGTCCACCCGGAGCCGCCCCTCCGTCACGCAGACCCGGACCCAGACCACGCCCGCCCGAAGCTCGGCCCGCACGTGCCGGATGGCGTTCGTGACGACCTCCGACGTCAGCAACACCGCGACGTCGATGTCCCCCTCCGTGACACCCCACGCCGTCAGCGTCTGCCGCACGGCCCTCCGAGCGGCACCCGCCGACTGCTCCTCCAACCGCCATTCGAACGTCCGCGCTCCCCGGGTCGCGCGAGTGATGCCGCCCAGCCGCGTGAGGGTGCCCATACGGTCCTCCATGATTTCGACCTCTTGTCTTCTCGGTCGCGGACGCGAGTTCCGCTTTAACTCAGTGAAACCGTGCGGACACGGACCGAAAAGGCGACAATGAAGTGCTGGCCCCCCACGTCCCCGCTTCCCCCGATCGAAGGGCGCCGATCCAAATGTCTGATCAGCCACGCCCCCAGTGGGCCGAACGCATCGAGGCCGAACGCCTGGCTCGCGGCTGGGGCCCGTTCAAAGCGGCTCGCCGTCTCTATGCCGCAGTTGGCATAGACGATCCCGATATGAGCCAGGTGAAGAACCTCTCACGCCAGCTCAAGCGCCACGAGAATGGCGAGGTGTTCCCCGCCGAGTGGGGCTCCGCCTACGCCACCGCGTTCGAAATGGAGGAGAAGGACCTCTTTGGGGAGGAATCGTCCGAACACCGGGCGGGTACCGTAGAGCCGAGCCCTATTCCCGACGATGGGGACGACGACGTGAAACGC
The DNA here is from genome assembly GCF_044326375.1 of Actinomadura sp. 3N508. Taxonomy (NCBI): domain Bacteria; kingdom Bacillati; phylum Actinomycetota; class Actinomycetes; order Streptosporangiales; family Thermomonosporaceae; genus Actinomadura; species Actinomadura sp. 3N508. The sequence goes on along the minus strand of NZ_JBIRAX010000001.1, from coordinate 382,572 downwards.
CGCGCCGCACTGCAACTGCTCACGGCCCTCGGCGCCGGGGCGGCGATCCCCCCGGGAGTCCTGGAAGAGGTTCTCGCTGGCGTCGACCGCGCCACCGGCCAGAAGGTCGACGTGGACGAGTGGGAGCAAACCGTCCACGAGTACGGCCAGCAGATCGTGGTCCGGCCGACCGGAGCGCTGGTCGGGGACCTGACGGCCGACATCATCGCTGTGGGCGCGCTGCTTGATCAGCCGCGGGCCCCGCTTGAACAGGCACGATTGCTGCGAGTCAGTGCCGGGCTCTCCGGTCTGCTGGCGATCGAGTTCGGCGACGCGGGCAAAGAGCGCCCGGCCCGGATCACCTGGGGCACCGCGCGCCGCGCCGCCGACGCATCGGGTGACCGTGACCTACGCGTGTGGACACGAGGCCGGGCAGCACAGGACGCATTCTGGGCCGGACGGCCTCCAGAAGTCGTGGCCGCTCTGACCGACGAGGCCATCGCCATAGCCAACGGTGCACCGTCCGCTGGCTTGGCCAGGGCACACGCGGCGCGTGCCTACATGGCGGCAGATCAAGGAGACGGCGCCAAGGCCCTCGCCTCCGTGAGGGAGATAAAGGAAATGTTCGGGCGACTGCCGCTCCCCGCCGGATCGCAGACAGTCCTGGCATTTCGTGAGAGCCAGATGCGCTGGGCGGAGTCTTATGTACTGACCCGAACCGGGGATTCCCATGCGGCCGACGTGCTTGACCAAGCCATCGCTCTCTACCCGCCCAGTTCAGTTGTGCCGATCAAGAACCTGTCACTGATACAGGCCGAAGCTTTGGTGCGCGGCCGTCAGATCGACGCGGGACTGGAACAGGCGGTAGCAACCCTCCAAGAACGGCCTGGCTACATGGCCGTTGGCACTGGGCCCCTGGCGAGGAATGTGTTGAATGCACTCCCCGAACAGGCGCGGGCGTTGCCAGCGGCGCGGGAACTGTGCGCGCTGGCGTTCGCCTCCTGACCGAGAATGGCCGTATTGACGACGCACGAGGCAGCTCTTCTGCCTCGTGCGTCTCACATCCCCTTTTTGGGACCGGGCTGCTAGACGCGAACGACGAGCCGCCGCCAGGGCCTCGCTGTGCTTGGTCAGGAACTCGGAGCCTGAGCTGCGGGCAGCGTGAACGACAGGCCGGTGGCGGTGACGTGGTGAATCCGCTGGTGACGGCCATCGATGCTCATGCGGAAGGAACCGGGGCCGGGCCGGTCGGCTTGATCCCACAGGTCGAAGGTGTCCTCGACGGCGTCCCATAGCCGCAGCGGCCCGGCCTGCCGGACGTGCCAATCTCCTCCATTGGACGCGAGGACGGCGAGGGAGCCCGTGGTGACATCGATGAGGCATGTGGTGTCGCCGGACGTCACGAGTTGCGCATTTGGAACGGCGAGCTGGGCGAGGAACCGTCCGAAGAAGCCTTCCTCCGTGGCCGCCTCAAGGCGCTCCGGCCCATGCCGGACGGCACGCGCGTCCGCATTAGAAGCGAGAGAAGCCCAATGCGTCGGGTTGCCGGGCTCCGGCCTTTCCTGGACGCGGGCGCTCATGAACGAGATCGTGCCGGGCAGCAGCGGCCCCTCGGCCGTGCCGTCGTCCCGGACGGTCAGCAGCACGCGCGCATACCCGTACAGCCACCCGGACAAGGTGGTGAGAATCTTCCCGCCCGGTCGCGTCTGGGTGACCCATGCGTCTGGGACGGTGCGCACCGAGCATGCCGCGACGATCCGGTCGTACGGGGCGCACGGCCAGTACCCGTAAAGCCCATCGGCCACGGCGAGGTCGGGGACATAGCCGCACGCATAGAGAGCCTCGGCGGCCTGGCTGAGACGGTGGCCGTCAACCTCCACGGACGTGACGTTCCCGCTGCCGCCGAGCCTCTCGCAAGCGAGGGCCGTCGAGTACCCGGTACCGGTCCCGATCTCCAGGACGTCATGGCCGTCCTCAAGTTCGGCGTCCACCCACATCCGCACGACCAGCGAAGGCAGGGTCGAGGACGAGGTAGGAGCGCCGCCGACTCGTGGAACCGGACGATCCCAGTCAGGCTCATCGCCATCGAACTGCGTGATCAACGTGGTGTCAGAGTTGATGGCCTTCGCCCAGCGTTCCCGGTCGGTGGCCTCGGTCACCGGTTCCCAGACGATCAACCCGTCCTCGGACCGCTTCCCGGAGTCGGCGTAGAAGCCCGGAACGAACCGCCGCCGGGGCACGGCCTCCACCGCGCGCCGCCACACCGGGTCGTCCACCACGATCGTCATAACGTCATCCTGCCTGCAAGAGTGCGGCGAAGGCGTCCGCAATGGCCTCGGACTCCGGCAAGAAGCCCCACTGCCCGTTCGGATTGCATTCGATGAAGGTCAGTCGCTCGGTGACACGGTCGACGGCGAAGTCGAAGCATCCGAAGGCCAAGTCGAACCGGTCGAGGTAGGCGACGAGGCGCGTGGCGAAGTGCTCGGACAGGTCGATCGAGGTGTACTTCAACTGGTCCCAGTCGCCAGAGCGCCAGTCCAGGAGTGGGGTGGGCGCCTCGATGCGTGAGGCGAACGCCTTGCGGCCGACCATGGTGATCCGCACGTCGGCGGTCTTCTCGACCTCCGCCTGGAACAGATGCGCGGTGATCGACAGCGTCTCGTCAAGGTCGGCGGCGTTGACGCGCTGCGTCCAGATCACTCCCGTCGCACCGTCCAAGGGCGGCACGCCCCGGAACGACTTGTAGATGACGCCGCCATGCTCGTCGGCGAACCGGCGAGCAGCCGCCGCATCGTTCGTGATCAGGGTCGCCGGAACGGTGAAGCCGAGTTCGGCGGCGGCCCGGAGCTGGGACGGCTTGTACTCGGCCCGTGCGTTCGCCGCAGGCGCGTTCACATGGAGCACGGGCAGATCGTTGAGCAGGCCCGTCAGCCCGTGCCGGGCTTCGGCGGACGCGAAGTCGCGTGTGCGGCGCTCCAGGTGGTCGAACCGCCATGGTCCCGGTCGCCGGTGGTACACGGAACGCACGCGTCCCAGGTCGAGGTCACGGGTCCGGGTGCGCGACCGGCCGCACCACGTGCGCACACCGTCCCCGATGCTGGCCGCGAAGGTGAGCCCGTCCCCGATGTCGGCTGGATCGAGGCGCACCACCGGAACACCGCGCCGGTTCAGCTCCGTGATGACCAGGTCCGCCGTCACATCTTCGAGGCTGGTGACGACCAGCACCGGTTCGTCCGCCATCCGGTTCAGTCGGATTCGTAGTCGGTGGTGGAGTCGTCGACGGTCTGGACCTGGGGCCTGCTCCCGTCCCCGCCGCCGGACTTGCTGGCCGTGCTGGTCTGCCGGTTCGTCCCGTGCTTGCCCATCTCGATCAGCCGACCCTGCGGGTCCAGGTAGCGGCCGGTCTGCGTGGCCGCGTCCAGCGTCACCTGGTCGTAGAGGGGCGGAGTCTCGGGCAGGCGCGCGGACATCCGCGTCCACCCCCACGGGATCGAGTCCTGAGCGTTGTCGTTCACTGGCGCTCCCTGGTGCCGGCGAGTTCCTGTTACTCAGTGAAGCTGAGCGCGCACGCGCCTGGGAGGGGACAGCGGGGACATGGAGCGGACGGGCCTAGGCGAGGAGGGTCGTTAGTTGGAGGCGTAGGGCTAGGCGGGTTTGGGGGGACGTCAGGTCGAGAGGGGTTACCTCGGTCATTCGTTTTAGGCGGTGGCGCAGGGTGTTGGGGTGGACGTCTAGGGCGTGTGCCGTTCCCTTTGTGTCGCCGTAGTGGTCTAGCCAGGCGGCGAGGGTTGGCAGGAAAGCCGTTCCGTGGGTCTCGTCGTGGGACTGGAGGGCGGGGAGCGGGCCGCCTAGGAGGGTGGTCCCGGTTGCCTTTCGGGCTCGTTCGACCACCACCGCGTCCCAGGTGTCGTCCAGGAGGTGGAGGCCGGGGGAGAGGTGGCCGGACGATACGAGGGCGGCCAGCTCGGCGGCCTCGGCGCGGGAGCGGGGGAGGTCGGCGGGGGTGCGCGCCAGGCCGCCCGCGGTGGCGTACAGGGCCGGGTCGTGGGTGCGGACGCGGGTCAGGACGTCGTCCAGCCACGGCAGCGTCCCGGCGTCGCGGGTGGGGGCGGCCGGAGCGGAGAGGACGGCGTACAGGGTGTCGTCCAGGTCGGTCAGGAGGGGGCGGTGCCAGCCGAACCGGTGGGTGATCGCCTCCCACAGGTCGAGGCGGCGGCGCAGGTCGCCGGTCTCGCCGCCCAGGGCCACGACGCGCCATGGTGGGCGTGACGGGATGGGCGTCGTGCCGTCGCGTAGGGCGGTGCGGAGTTGGTCTGCCGAGGCGCGGCGGGCCACGCCGGTTTCGGCGCGGAGGCGTAGGAGGTGCAGGGCGACGACGGACGCCAGGTCGGTCAGGCGTTCTACGCGGTCTGGAGGGATCGGAGTCTTGGCCACGACCCAGATCGAGCCCAGCCATTCGCCTCCCGCGCGGACCGGGATGACCAGGCGGGGCAGCATTCCATCTGGTCCGGCGGGGACTAGGACGGGGTTGCTTGAGCGGGCCAGCTTGCGGAACACGCCGCAGGCGCGGAGGTGCGCGATGACCTGCGGTGGGACGCGGCGGCCCACGATCGTGGATACGCGGGCCGGGTCGGTGCTGTCCTGGAGGCCCGAATAGGCGAGGACGCGGGAGCGCGCGTCCTCCAGCGTGACGGGCGCATCCGCGATCTCGGCGGCGGCATCGGCCAGGGCGAACAGGTCGTCGCCGGACTCGCCCGGCGGGGCGTGGGCGTGGTCGATGGCGGCGCGGACCAGCCAGATCACGTGCGTCCAGGACGTCTCCGGCTGGAGCTCGATGAGCGCCGGGCCCAGCCGCCCCGCGGCGGCGACGATCTCGGGTGCCAGCGGCGCTTTCAGGACGACCCCGGACGCGTCCGCGGCGTCGGCTCGTTCGAGGAGTGCGATGGCGTCGGGGGCGGCGGTCGTCCCGGCGCCCAGGACGATCTCGCCCGGCCGTCCGGCCGCCTCGTCGGGGACGGCCAGGACCACGTCGTGCACCTGTGCGTCGCGCCCTGCCGTGACCAGCCGGAACAGGCCGGGGCCCAGGGAGTCGACGAAGTCCGTCACCGTGATCATTGTGCGTTTCACACTATGCGATCGGTTCGCGTTGGCCGAAAGGGACGGAGGCGCCGGGGCCGGGCGGGTCCACCATCGAAGTGGCATCGTTGGAAGGGGAGGGGTGGTCATGGCTACCAGCGCCGGTCCGCGCCGTGTCGCCGTCGTCGGCGCGGGCATGGTCGGGCTGTCGACGGCTTGGTTCCTGCAGGAGCGAGGCGCCGACGTCACCGTGTTCGACCGGAAGGACGTGGCGTCCGGAGCGTCCTGGGGGAACGCGGGATGGCTGACCCCCGGCCTCGCGACCCCGCTGCCGGAGCCCGCCGTCCTGTCCTATGGGGTGCGGGCGGTGCTCAGCCCCTCTTCGCCTGTGTACGTGCCGCCGACCGCCAGCCTGCGGCTGCTCCGGTTCCTCACCGGGTTTGCGCGGAACAGCACGATGGCCCGGTGGCGGCGTTCCATGGAGTCGCTGGTGCCGATCAACGGGCGGGCGCTGCCGAGCTTCGACGCGCTCGTCGAGGGCGGCGTCAAGGCCGCGACCAACGAGGCCGGATCCTTCCTCGCCGCCTACCGGACGGCCGAAGAGCGCCGCTTCCTGCTGGAGGAGGTCGAGCACATCCGCGCCGCCGGGCAGGACCTGGAGTTCGAGGTCCTCGGCGGGGACGAGGCGCGGCGGCTGGAACCCGCGCTGTCCGACGAGATCGGCGCCGCGATCCTGCTGCACGGGCAGCGCTTCATCAATCCCGGACGGTTCGTGCACGCGCTCGCCGACTCCGTCATCCATCGGGGCGGCAAGATCCAGACGGGTGCCGCCGTCACCGACATCCGGGATGAGGCGGGCGGTGTTGTGGTGCACACCGTCGGGAGCGGGCCCGAGGTCTTCGACACGGTCGTGATCGCCAGCGGTGTGTGGCTCGGCGGGCTCGCCCGCAGGTTCGGCGTTCGCGCGCTCGTGCAGGCCGGGCGCGGCTACAGCTTCAGCGTGCCGATGGACCGCGTCCCCGACGGCCCGCTCTACTTCCCCGCCCAGAAGGTCGCGTGCACGCCGCTCGGCGACCGGCTCCGCGTCGCCGGGATGATGGAGTTCCGCGACCCCGAGGCGCCGCTCGACCAGCGCCGGATCAGGGCGATCGTCGAGGCCGCCCGGCCGCTGCTGCGCGGCGCCGACCTCGACGCCCGGCAGGACGAGTGGGTCGGGTCGCGCCCGTGCACCCGGGACGGCCTGCCGCTGATCGGCGCCACCCGGTCCCCGAACGTCTATGTCGGGGGCGGGCACGGGATGTGGGGCATCACGCTCGGGCCCGCCACCGGAAGCCTTCTCGCGGAGGAGATCACGACCGGGCGCCGTCCGGCGGAACTCGCTCCGTTCAACCCGCTTCGCTGACCGCGTACCCCCATGACCTGGGGGTTCTGGGCGGTTATGGCTGATTCGTCCGGACGGGGGCGTCGGCGCGCTACGGTCCTCTGGTGATCGCGTAGACCCCTCTGTGCGGGAGGACGTCATGACCAGCGAGGTGCGGACCGTGGTGGTTCCGCTGACCCGGGCGCAGAAAGTCCTGGCCGGGGTCGGCGGGCTGTTCTTCGCCGGGCTCGCCGGCCTGGGCGGGTACGGGTCGTTCGCCTCGGTTCAGGACGTGGCCGAGCCGTGGTTCGGGGACCAGGCGTGGATCGTCCCCGCCGGGGTCGACCTCGGCATCCTCGCGCTGGTGTCGGTGGCGCTGCTGCTGGAGTGGCTTGCCATGCCGATGCCCGCGCTGCGCTGGATGGCGATGGCGTTCACCGGCGCGACAGTCTGGCTGAACGTGTCGGCGGCGCACGGCGACGCCACCGGCATGGTGATGCACGCCTCGATGCCGGTGCTGTTCGTGACGTTCATCGAGGCCGTCCGGCACGCGATCCGGCGCCGCGCCGGGATCGCCGCCGGGACCGTCCGCGAGGGCATCCCGGTCACGCGGTGGCTGCTGGCGCCGTTCTCCACGTTCCGGCTGTGGCGCCGCATGGTGCTGTGGCAGATCACGTCCTACCCGCAGGCGCTGGTGGCCGAGCAGCGCCGCCGCCACGCCCTGGCCCTGCTGGACGCCCACTACGGCCGCAAATGGAAGTCCAGGGCCCCCGCCGACATCACCTGGATGCTGCGCGACGGCGTCATGCTCGACCAGGCCCTCGACCGCGTCACCGAACTCACGACGCCCCCGCCGCCCGAGCCGCCCCCGGAGCCGGCGCCGCCTCCCAAGAAGGCGGCCCCGCGCAAGCCGCCCGCGCGGCGGCAGGTCCCGCGGCAGCGGGTTCCGCGCAGCGTCGCGACCGACAACGAGGCCCGCGCGCTCGCCATCATCGACGCCGAGCCCGACATCACCGGCGCCGAGCTTGGGCGGCGGCTGGACATCAGCGCGCGTCAGGGGCAGCGGCTGCTGAGCCGGCTGGCCCGTCCGGCGCCGTCCTCGTCCACCCCGGCGCCCTGACGGTCACGTTTTCCTCCTCTGCTTCGTCAATGCGGAGACGGAAGGAGAGGGACATGGCCACCAAGCACGATATGACCCTGATGTACGCGATGCACAACGCGTTCAGGCGGGAGCTGGAGCATCTGGCGAAGCTCGCCACCCGGGAGGACGACGACCCGCGCCGCCTCCTGGCGTACGCCCCCGGCTGGGAGCTGTTCAAGAAGGCGCTGCACGCCCACCACAGCGCCGAGGACGAGGCGCTGTGGCCCGTGATGCGCGAGGCGGTGGCCGGACGCTCGGACGATCTCGCCCTCCTCGACGCGATGGAGGCCGAGCACGCCCGCATCGACCCGGTGATCGAGGCGATCGACGGGGGGTCGGAGCCGCTCGCCGACCTGGTCGAGATCCTGGTCTCCGGTCTCACCGGCCACCTGCGGCACGAGGAGGACGAGGCGCTGCCCCTGATGGACGAGGCGGTGACCCCCGAGCAGCTCAAGGCGTTCGGGCAGGCCCACGCCGCCGGGATCGGGCCCGACGCGCCGCGCATCCTGCCGTGGCTGGTGGACGGCGCCGACGAGAGGACCGTCGCGTTGACGCTCGCTCCGCTGCCGGAGCCCGCCCGCGCCGCGTTCGAGAACGAGTGGCGGCCCGCCTACCTCGCCCTCAACCGGTGGAACACGCCGTGAGCATGATCCGCTGACGGCGCGGTGCGGCGCGGGGGCCGGGGTGCCGGTGCCGGGACGGCGGTCGCCGGCCCGGCGCCCCGCCGGCGCCGCGACCGCCGCCCCGGCGGGCGGTCAGAGGTTGATCATGTGGCCCGCGAGGCCGTGCACGGCCTCCTTCATCGCCTCGCCCAGCGACGGGTGCGCGTGCACGTTCCGGGAGACCTCGTGGACGGTCAGGTCCCACTGCTGCGCCAGCGTCAGCTCCGGCAGCAGCTCGGTGACCTCCGGGCCGATCATGTGCGCGCCGAGGATCTCGCCGTACTTGGCGTCGCTGATCACCTTGACGAACCCGTCGCCCTCGCCGAGGCCGAGCGCCTTGCCGTTCGCGCTGAACGGGAACTTCGCGGTCTTGACGTCGAAGCCCCGCTCCTTCGCCTGCGCCTCCGTCCAGCCGAACGAGGCGACCTGCGGCTGGCAGTACGTCGCGCGGGGGATCATCACGTAGTCGAGCTCCATCGTCTCGGCGTCCGCGATGGTCTCGGCGGCGACGATGCCCATCGCCTCCGCCGCGTGCGCGAGCATCAGCTTGGCGGTCACGTCGCCGATGGCGTAGATGTGCGGGACGGACGTGCGGCAGCGGCCGTCCACGTCGATCGCGCCCCGCTCGGTCAGCGCGACGCCGGTCTTCTCCAGCCCGTAGCCCTCCACGTTCGGCTGGAACCCGATCGCCTGCAGCACCTTGTCGGCCTCCAGGACCTGCTGCGCGCCGTCCTTGCCGGTGACCGTGACCTTCACCTTGTCGCCGGAGTCGTCGATGGCGTCCACGCGGGTGGAGGTCAGCACGTCCACGCCGAGCTTGCGGTACCGCTTCGCCAGCTCCTTGGACACGTCGGCGTCCTCGTTCGGGACCATCCGGTCGAGGAACTCGACGATCGTCACCTTCACGCCGTAGTTGTGCAGCACGTACGCGAACTCGACGCCGATCGCGCCCGCGCCCGCGATGACGATGCTCTCCGGCAGGTCCGCGCTGAGGATCTGCTCCTCGTAGGTGACCACGCGCTCGGACAGCGACGTCCCCGGCAGCAGCTTCGTGTGCGCCCCGGCCGCGATGATGCAGCTGCCGAACGTCACCGTCTCGGTCGAGCCGTCGGCCCTGGCGACCTGCAGCGTGTTCGGGTCGGTGAACGTCCCGCGCCCGTCATAGGAGGTGATCTTGTTCTTCTTCATCAGGAACTGGACGCCCTTGACGAGCTTGTCCGACACCTGCCGGCTGCGCTGGAACGCGACGCCGTAGTCGAAGGAGACCCGTCCCTCGACGTTGATCCCGAAGGTCTTCTGCTCCTGGGTGAAGATGTGCGCCAGCTCGGCGTTGCGCAGCAGCGCCTTCGAGGGGATGCAGCCGACGTTGAGACAGACGCCGCCCCAGTACTTCTCCTCGATGATCGCCGTCTTCAGCCCGAGCTGCGCCGACCGGATCGCGGCGACATATCCACCCGGGCCCGCGCCCAGGACCACGACGTCAAAGTGTTCGCTCATATCCATGGACGATATTCGCCGCGGGACGGTGCTCGCATCCCGGCCCGGCGTGACCCCGGTCGCGTACCCCCCGGCCGCGACACGCGGACCGCGACGCGCCGGTCGGGACACGCCGGACCTGGGACATCGGGGGTGCGCGGCGGCGGTCGCCGGGCACCGGCCGCCGGAGCGGACGGCACGTCCTGTTAGTGTTTCGATCGGCCCCCCGCCGTCCGTGAACCGCGGGAGGCGAGGCGGCGCCCGAGCGGCGCGAGCCCACAGACACCGTCCCGGCCGGCGAGCCCGGCGGTGACCCGCCAAGCAGCCCGTGCCGAGAACGAGGACCGTCTTTCGGGCGGCGCATGGAACATCACGCCGGAGGCGTGCATGGAACACAGCGCCGCGGCCCGGTCGTTGTCCCCGTTTCCGGCCGAGTGGAGGAGAAGACGAGTGCGAATCCCCAAGCGCGTCAACACCGTCCTCGACTGGATCGAGGAGCACTATCTCGCGCTTGGGGTGGTCGTCGCGCTGATCGCGGTCGCGCTGGTGGCGACGCTCGCGCCGCCGTCCGCCGGGCTCCCGGTCGCCGCGTTCATCCTGGGCCTCGCGAGCGGGGGCTTCCTCGTGCACGTCCGGGCCAGCCGCCGCGTCGCCCGCGTCCGCATGGACGTCGACAACCTGCTGCGCGAGAACGGCGCGTTGCGGCACCGCAACACCGTCCTCGCCAGCGGCGTGATCACCCGGGAGGCGCAGGAGACGCAGGCGCTGATGTCCATTCCCGAGGACGACCTGGCGCTGACCGACGACGAGGTCCACGATCCCGACGCCACGCACGCCATCGCCACCCTCGACGAACTCCTGGAGGACGACGCGGACCAGGCCCCGGATCCGCAGACCACCGACGAGCTCCCCAAGGCCGAGGAAGAGGAGGCCGAAGCCGAGCGGGCCGAGGAGGCCAGGGTGGACGATCCCCAGCGCACCACCGTCCTCCCCACGATCCCGGACGATCTCGCCGACCGGACGGACGCGCCGCGCAGGTCGTCGCGCAAATCCCGGAGGGCATGAACCTCGGTCACCCTGGGTCATCGGGGAGTCGCGCACGGCGTTAGCTTTGCGGATCTTGGGGCAGATCAAGGCCCGTGGAACCGCCGAAGAACGCAGGCCCCGGCAGCGAACCGGAACGCGGAGGCCCCGGTGCTGCAGACCAGTCAAAGGGTGCCGTAGACCTGTCCAAGAACGAGGCCGATCCCAGCGCCGTCCACAAGGCCGTCGTCGCCTCCGCGATCGGGAACTGCGTCGAGTGGTTCGACTTCGGGGTGTTCAGCGCCGGGGTGATGACGGCGATCATCGGCACGGTGTTCTTCCCGGAGGGCGCGTCGGGGAGCGCGTCGCTGCGCTCGTTCGCGCTGATCGCGGCGGCGTTCCTGGCCCGCCCCTTCGGGGGGATGTTCTTCGGCCCGATGGGCGACAAGCTCGGCCGCAAGCGGGTGCTCGCCACCACGATCCTGCTGATGTCGGGCTCCACGTTCATGATCGGGATCCTGCCCGGCTACGACACGATCGGGATCGCCGCGCCGCTGCTGCTGCTCCTCGTCCGGCTGGTCCAGGGGTTCTCGACGGGCGGCGAGTACGGCGGCGCCGCGACGATGATCGCCGAGTACGCGCCGACCCGCCGCCGCGGGTTCTTCGGCAGCTTCCTGGAGCTGGGCACCCTCACCGGCTACATCCTCGGCGCGGGCTTCGTCCTGCTGATGGACCTGGCGCTCACGACGGAGGCCATGCACAGCTGGGGCTGGCGCATCCCGTTCCTGCTGTCGCTGCCGCTCGGCCTCGTCGGCCTCTACGTCCGGACGCGCATCGAGGACACCCCGACGTTCCAGCGCATGGAGGAGGCGGGCAAGAAGGCGCAGTCGCCGCTGAAGGAGACGCTGGAGCACTACTGGCGCGTCATCCTGATGCTGATCGGGATCGTGTTCCTGCTGAACGTCGCCGACTACACGCTGCTGACGTTCATGCCGTCCTACCTCGTCGACTTCCTGGAGATGAACGAGACCACGGCACAGTTGATCACCATCGGGGTGGAGGCGGTGATGATCACGGTGATCGTGCCGCTGGGGGCGCTGTCGGACCGGATCGGCCGCAAGCCGCTGCTGATGACGGCGGCGATCGGCTACGTCCTGCTGTCGTGGCCCGCGTTCGCGCTCATGCAGACCGACAACGCGTTCGGCGTCGCGTTCGGGTACGCGATCGTCGGGGGGCTGCTGGTACTGATCCTGGCGGTGATCGCGGCGACGTTCCCGGCGATGTTCCCGACCAAGGTGCGGTACGGGGCGTTCGCGATCGGCTACAACATCTCGACGTCCATCTTCGGCGGGACGGCCGCCGTCCTCGTCGGGTCGCTGATCGACGTGACGGGCTCCAACTACATCCCGGCCTACTACCTGATGATCGCCGGGCTGGTCGCGCTCATCCCGATCATGAAGATCCGGGAGACGGCCGGGGTGCCGATCGAGGAGGCCGGAGCGGAGCCGGCCCCGGTGCCCGCAGGTTCCGGGGCCGGGTCCCGCTCCTAGTCCGCGGGGCCGTTGTCGCGGGCGAAGTGACGGCGGGCCCAGCCCGCCAATGAAGCCGCGACGACCAGTGCGGCGCCGGTCTCGATCGCGAGTGCCGTCCAAACCATGGTCATTGGGAGCCTCCCCTCCGGATTCGCCGGGCCCTTGCCTGACCAGGCCCGATGCTCAGTAGTCCCAACACCAGGATGAGGTCGATTTTTCCTGACCCGTCCCGCATCGACGGGTGATTCGGCTCACCCGCCCGCGACCCTCAATCGCCGACGTCCAGGTGCTTTTCGAGGGCGTCCAGGCGGGCGGTCCATGCGCGCCGGTACGGGGTCAGCCAGGCGTCCACCTCGGCGAGCGGTTCCAGGCGCACCTCGTACACGCGGCGCTGCGCGTCCTGCCGGGCGCGGACGAGCCCGGCGTCGCGCAGGACCCGCAGATGCTTGGACGTCCCCGGCTGCGTGAGCCCGAGCCGCTCGACGAGCTCGCCGACCGGCCGGGGCCGCTCCAGCAGCAGGTCGAGGATGCGGCGGCGGGTCGGCTCGGCGAGCACGGCGAACGCGGACGAGGCGGGCGACATGCACCCCAGAATAACCGCTCGCTCATATGAATTACTCGGCATATTCGGTGGTGATCGACGTGCTATCGCGGGCGGGTGCGACTTGTGTGGCGGCGCGGCAAAGGAGAGGTGCGGCCACTGGCTCATTGCGATCACTTGATTACCGTCTGTAGCGTCACGGTTGGCCGAACCCGGCCGCAACTTGGCAGACCGGCGACGAATCGGTGGTGTGGACGTGACCGAACAGCAGGAACAGCAGCAGCAAGAACAGCAGCAGTTGAGCCTCGGTACCGCGGCGGCACGGAACCTGGCGACCACGACCAAGTCCGTCCCCCAGATGCAGGGCATCACCTCGCGGTGGCTGCTCAAGCTGCTGCCCTGGGTCCAGGCGGCCGGCGGCACGTACCGGGTCAACCGGCGGCTCACCTACACGCTCGGCGACGGGCGGGTCACGTTCGTGACCACCGGCGCCGACATCCGCGTCATCCCGCGCGAGCTCGGCGAGCTGGCGCCGCTGCGCGGCTTCGACGACGACCTCACCCTCGACGCCATCGCGGGCCGCTTCACCCAGCAGGAGTACGAGCCAGGCGACGTCATCGTCGAGCGGGGCCGTCCGGTCGACCGCGTCATCCTCATCGCGCACGGCAAGCTCCAGCAGATCGGCGCCGGCCAGTTCGACGCCGACGCCGTCCACGGGACGCTCGCCAACGGCGACTTCTTCGGCGAGCAGGCCCTCGTCGGGACGGCCGAGGGCGAAGACCCCGCCGTGTGGGAGTACACGGTCAAGGCCGTGACGGCCTGCACGATCCTCAGCATGAGCGAGTCCGACTTCCAGGAGACGCTCGGGCAGTCCTCGTCCCTGCAGACGCACCTGGAGGAGTACCGGGTCAGCCCGAGCCGCCCCGCCAACGACCACGGCGAGGCCGCGATCGACCTCGCGTCCGGGCACGCGGGCGAGCCGTCGCTGCCCGGCACGTTCGTCGACTACGAGGGCTCGCCGCGCGAGTACGAGCTGAGCGTCGCGCAGACCGTCCTGCGCGTGCACACCCGCGTCGCCGACCTCTACAACGAGCCGATGGACCAGGTCGAGCAGCAGCTCCGGCTGACCGTCGAGGCGCTCCGCGAGCGCCAGGAGAACGAGCTCGTCAACAACCGCGAGTTCGGGCTCCTGCACAACACCGACCTGTCGCAGCGCATCCACACCCGCACCGGCCCGCCCACCCCCGACGACATGGACGACCTCCTCACCCTCGTCTGGAAGGAACCCGCGTTCTTCCTCGCCCACCCGAAGTCGATCGCCGCGTTCGGCCGCGAGTGCAGCGCCCGCGGCGTCTACCCCGACAGCGTCGACGTCGGCGGCAACAAGGTGCCCGCGTGGCGCGGCGTGCCGATCTTCCCCTGTAACAAGATCCCCATCAGCCGGACGCGGACCAGCTCGATCCTGCTGATGCGCACCGGCGAGGAGCGGCAGGGCGTCATCGGCCTGCACCAGACCGGCCTGCCCGACGAGTACCAGCCGGGCCTGTCCGTCCGGTACATGGGCATCGACGAGAAGGCGCTCCTGTCCTACCTGGTCAGCGCCTACTACTCGGCCGCCGTCCTGGTGCCCGACGCGCTCGGCATGCTGGAGTCCGTCGAGATCGCCCACGGCGGTGCCGCGTCGTGACCGAGACGCCCCCCGCGACGACAGGACCCGCGACGGAGGCGGCCGCCGGCGAGCGGCAACTGGCCCTCAGCACGAGGGCCGCACGCAATCTGGCGACGACCACCAAGTCCGTCCCGCAGATGCAGGGCATCACCCCGCGGTGGCTGCTGCGGCAGCTGCCGTGGGTGCGGGCGGACGCCGGCACCTACCGGGTGAACCGGCGGCTCACCTACCAGCTCGGCGACGGGCTGGTCACGTTCGTCAACGACGGCGCCGCGATCAGGGTGATCCCGCCGGAGCTTACGGAGCTGCCCCCGCTGCGCGGCTTCACCGACACCGCGCTGCTGGACGGGCTCGCCGGGCGGTTCGTCCAGCACGAGTACGCGCCCGGCGAGACGATCGCGGAGGCGGGCCGTCCCGCCGACACGGTCCATCTCATCGCGCACGGCAAGGTCCAGGTGACCGCGCCGGGAGAGTACGACGCCGAGACGCGGGTCGACATCCTCGACGGCGGCCGGTTCTTCGGCGACCGCGCCCTCCTCGGCGCGGGCGACGGGCCGGACGGCGCGGCCGCCGAGACCTGGCCGCACACCTACCGCGCGCTCACACCCGTGATCCTGCTGTCGCTGTCCCCGGAGACGATCGCGGAGCTGACCGAGCGGTTCGACTCGCTGCGCGCCCATCTGGAGGAGTTCCGGAGCGCGCCCGTCCCGCCGCAGACCAGGCACGGCGAGGCGGCGATCGACCTGGCGTCCGGGCACGACGGCGAGCCTTCGCTGCCCAGCACGTTCGTCGACTACGAGGCCTCGCCGCGCGAGTACGAGATGAGCGTCACGCAGACGCTGCTGCGCGTCCACACCCGCGTCGCCGACATCTACAACGGCCCCATGGACCAGGTCGAACAGCAGCTCAGGCTCACCATCGAGGAGGTCAGGGAACGGCAGGAGCACGAGCTGATCAACAACCGCGACTTCGGGTTGCTGCACAACGCCGACCTGCGGCACCGCATCCAGACCCACGGCGGGCCGCCGACGCCCGCCGACATGGACGAGCTGCTCGCCCGGCGCCGCAAGACGCGCTTCTTCCTCGCCCATCCGAAGACGATCGCCGCGTTCGGCCGCGAATGCACCCGCGTCGGCATCTATCCGGCGAGCGTCGTGGTGGACGGGTACCGCGCGCACGCCTGGCGCGGCGTGCCGATCTTCCCCTGCGACAAGATCCCGATCAGCCGGGCCGGGACGAGTTCGGTGCTCGCGCTGCGCACCGGCGAGGACGACCAGGGCGTCATCGGGCTGCAGCGCACCGGGATACCGAACGAGGTCCGTCCCGGGCTGTCGGTCCGGTTCACCGGGATCGACGACAGGGCGATCATGTCGTACCTGGTCAGCGCCTACTACTCGGCGGCCGTGCTGGTCCCCGACGCGCTGGGCGTGCTGGAGAACGTGGAGATCGCCCGCTAACGCATCGCCGTACCGCCACACCCCGCCATCAAGGCCAGGACGAGAGGGGACGATGACATGCCCGTCTGGGGAGACGACCCGGCGGTCCTCCGCTGCGACCACCGTCCACCGGTGGACGATCCCGAGGCGGGCGGCCCGAGCATGGGCGACCCCACGACAGGCGACCGAGGGCCGGGCGGTGACTCCGTGGAGGAGGGGGGCACCGCCCGGCCGGTGGCGGAGATCCTGGCCTGGAGCCGCCGGCTCCTCGACCCCGCCCTGCGGGAGGCGGTCCAGACCCTGCCGGAGGCGATGCACGGCCTCGCCGCCTACCACTTCGGCTGGCGGGACGACCGGGGGCACCGGCTCGACGCCGCCGCGGGCGCGTCCGGCAAGGCGATCCGTCCCGCGCTGGTGCTGCTGACGGCGCGGGCGGTCGGCGGGACGGCCGCCGCCGCGGTGCCCGCCGCCGTCGCCGTCGAGCTGGCGCACAACTTCTCGCTCCTGCACGACGACGTGATGGACGGCGACCTCACCCGCAGGCACCGCCCGACCGCCTGGAGCGTCTTCGGCACCGGCCCCGCCGTCCTGGCCGGGGACGCCCTGCTCGCCGCCGCGTTCGAGGCCCTGGCGAACGTGGCCGACCCGGCGATCGTCCCGCGCTCCGTCCGGACGCTCGGCCGGGCCGTCATCGAGCTGGTCGAGGGCCAGAGCGCCGACCTCGCGTTCGAGGAGCGCGGCGACGTCACGCTCGACGAATGCGTCGCGATGGCGAACCGCAAGACCGCCGCGCTGCTCGGCGCCTCGTGCGCGCTCGGCTCCGACCACGGCGGCGGCACTCCCGCGCAGACCGCCCGCCTCCGCGCCTTCGGCGAACGGCTCGGCCTGGCCTTCCAGCTGGCCGACGACCTGCTCGGCATCTGGGGCGACCCGGCCGTCACCGGAAAGCCCGTCCACTCCGACCTCCGCACCCGCAAGAAGTCGCTGCCGGTCGTGGCCGCGCTCACCTCCGCCACCCCCGCCGCCCACGAGCTGGCCGCGCTCTACCTGCGCGACGAGCCCCTCACCGGCGACGACGCGTCCCAGGCCGCCGCGCTCATCGACGCGGCGGGCGGCCGTGCCTGGACCCTCGCCCGCGCCGACGCCGTCCTCGCCGCCGCGCTCCGCGAACTGGACGCCGCCACCCCCGACCCGATCGCCGCCACCGAACTCCGCACCCTCGCTGGCCTCATCGCACACCGCGATCGATAAGGCACGCCCTACACTGCTTGGCGTGCCGCCCCTAGAACCCGACGATCCACGACAACTCGGCGCCTACCGGCTCACCGCCCGGCTCGGGCAGGGCGGACAGGGCGTCGTCTATCTCGGCCACGCCGGGGACGGCACCAAGGTCGCGGTGAAGGTGTTCCACGCGCAGCTCACCGCCGACTTCGGCACCCTCGACACGTTCGCCCGCGAGATGGACGCGGCCAAGCAGGTCGCGCGGTTCTGCACCGCGCAGGTCCTCGACTCCGGCACGTTCGGCGACCGCCGCTACATCGTCACCGAGTACGTCGACGGGCCGCCGCTCAGCCGCGTCGTCGCCGAGCAGGGCCCGCGCTCCGGCGCCGCCCTCGACCGGCTCGCGGTCGCGACCGCCACCGCCCTCGTCGCGCTGCACGACGCGGGCATCGTGCACCGCGACCTCAACCCGCACAACGTGCTGATCGGCGCGGACGGCCCGCGCGTCATCGACTTCGGCATCTCCCGCGCGCTGTCGGGCGCGCAGACGATGGTCAGCCGCGCGATCGGGACGCCCGCCTACATGGCGCCCGAGCAGCTCCAGCCCGGCGAGCTCGGCCCCGGCGTGGACGTGTTCGCGTGGGCGTCGACGATGGCGTTCGCGGCGACCGGACGCCCGCCGTTCGGCAACGAGTCCATCCCGATCGTCTTCAACCGGATCGCGCACGGCGAACCGAACCTCGACGGCATCGAGGAACCCCTCCGCGGCCTGCTCGCCGAATGCTTCGCGAAGGACCCGGCACACCGGCCGCCCGCACAGGACATCCTCGACCGCCTCGTCCGCCGGACGGGCCGCGCCCAGCCCGTTTCGCCCGCCCCGCCCGCCGTCCCGCCGATCATCCCGGCCCTGCCCGCGGACGCCCTGCCACCCGAACCGCAGGCGGCCGACGCCGTCACCTCACCGCACGGCCCAGCCCCGCAGCCCCCGCCCGCTCCGCATAACCCGGTCGGCCCGCCGCCGGGGACGGGCGGCACGCTGCCGGGGCCGGGGCCGGGGCCGGGCGCCCCGCGCGGCAGCCGCCGAACGGCCGTCATCGCCGGTGCGGGTGGCGCGGTCGCGGCGGCCGTCGCGCTCGTGTTCGCGGCGGTCTGGTTCGCGGGCGGCGATTCCCCGCGCGACGGCGTCGGCGCGGGGCAGGAGGGGCCGACCGGGCCGTCCGCCCCCGCGAGCCAGGCGCGTCGCCAAGGCAGCGTCCCCGCGACGACCAGCCCGAAGGTGTCGAACTCCGCCACGGCGAAACCATCGGCCACGCCGTCGTCGAAGCCGCGCCCGCCGTCGTCGCCGTCGGCCCCACCGGAGCTCGTCCGGGTGGAGCTGGGGCCGGGGCACTTCAGCGAGTACTGCGTGAAGCTCGGCTGGGAGTGGGTCGAGTACCGGACGACGCCCAGCCCCGGCGCGTACTGCGTCCTGCGCAAGGGCGGCACGATGAAGCTGTCGCCCGCCCAGCTCGACGGCGGATGCCGGTGGCGATTCGGCGACTCCCGCGCCCGCCACTACTTCAAGGGCCGGGCGAACTACTGCTACGCGATGAAGCCCGCTTCCTGATCGATCACACGTTCGAGTAGAGTCCCGTGTCGTGCAGGCGAAACATGCGGGCGTCCGCGATCATGTGCCGTTCCTCTGCCCGGCGGGCCACCGGCTCGAACCGGGACGGGTCATCGTCGGCTGGTCGCCGTGCATCTGCCCGCCGTGCGACGAGCGGGGCCGCGGGCTCCGCGGCCATCGCACGTACCTGTGCCTCGACTGCAAGGACGAGCACGTCACCACCAAGTGCTACCTGCCGCACCACGTCCCCGCCGAGAACGCCACCTACCGCTGGCCCTGAGCCCTGAGCCCTGAGCCATGAGCGGGGCGTCAGGCGGCGCGTTCCTGGGCGACCTGGGTGCGGACGGCCGGGGCGATCTCCTCCGCGAAGCGCTTGATCTGGGTCTCCTGGTCGCCCTCCGCCCAGAGGATGAAGGTGTCCATTCCAGAGCCCACGGCGAGGTCGGTGAGCTCGTCGATCCACTGGGACGCGGGGCCGCGCAGAAAGCCCTCGGACGCGCCGCCGGTGATCGTCCCGGTGATGTTGTAGAGCCTGCGGACGTCGGCCGGGTCGCGTCCGGCGGACGTGGCCGCCTCGTCGATCCGCGCGTGCATCTCCGGCAGCCGCTCCGGGGTGGCCCAGGGCGAGGACGGGAGCCAGCCGTCGGCGGCGCGGCCCGTCAGCGCCAGGCCCCGCGGGCCGCCGACCCCGAGCCACAACTGCATCCGGTGCGCCGGCACGGGCCCCGCCTTGGCGCCCTTCAGGCGGTAGTGCTCGCCGTCGAAGCGCAGGTTGCGCTCGCCGCTCCAGACCTTGCGGATGACCGTGACGGCCTCTTCCAGCGCGTCGGCGGCCTCCCGGGGAGTGCGGCGGGGGCCGCCGAACGCCTCGATCGCGTCCCAGAAGCCGCCCGCGCCGAGGCCCAGTTCGGCGCGGCCGCCGCTGAGCACGTCCAGGCTCGCGGCGGCCTTGGCCAGCACCGCGGGCGGGCGCAGCGGCAGGTTCGCCACGTCCGGGAAGACGCGGACGCGTTCGGTGCCGGCGGCGATCGTGCTGAGGAGCGTCCACGTGTCGACGTACCGGCGCTGGTAGGGGTGGTCCTGCACGCCGATCAGGTCGAGCCCCGCGCGGTCGGCGGCGCGCGCCGTGGCCAGGAGCGGGTCGTCGGCGTTCGGGACGAGGAAGTAGCCGAATTCCAGTGGCCTGCCGTAGTCGCTCATGTCGCCGAGAACTCCGGGCCATGTGGCCTTGTTCCCAAGACGTGCCCGCCCCAGGCCCGTCAGCCCTTGATCTGGGTCCAGGCCTCGATCCAGCGGGAGTAGTCGACGCAGGCGTCGCCGCGGTCGTCGCCGCAGTTCTTGGTCGGGGTCCGCCAGAAGGCGAGGCGGTTGTAGAAGTTCTGGTCGCCTACGCGGAACGTCGAGCAGAAGCCCTTCGCCGTGAACCGGCACGCCTTCGGGTTTGCGGGGGCCTCGCCGAACCACTGCGCCACCTGGGCCTGCACCTTCGGGGCCGTGATCCAGTTCATCCACTTGTACATGCAGGTCGGATGCTGGGCCTTCGCGGAGATCATCCAGGTGTCGGACCAGCCGGTCGCGCCCTCGACCGGGATCGTCGTCGCGACCGGCGTCTTCTTCGCCAGCGCCAGGTTCGCGGTGACCTGCCAGCCGATGCCCGCGTAGTTGTAGCCGCTGGTGAAGGAATGCAGCTCGTCCAGGTAGGACACGAAGTACTGGTTGACGTTCGGCCGCTGCCGCTTGAGCAGCTCGATCGCGGCGTCGAACTGCTTCTCGTCCAGCGCGTAGACGTCGGTGATCTTCAGGTCGGGGCGGTGGGCCTTGAGGTAGAGCGCGGCGTCGGCGATGTAGATGGGGGAGTCGTAGGCGACGACGTGGCCCGCGGCAGGGGAGTCCTCTTCCCAGATGACGCTCCAGGACGTCGGACGCTGCTGGAACTTGTCCGTCCGGTACATCAGGACGTTCGCGCCGTACCCGTGCGGGACCCCGTACATCTGGCCCTTGACGGAGTTGTACGGCTGGTTCTTCAGGTATGGGGCGATGTCGGCGTAGTTGCCGATCAGTCCGGTGTTCACGGGCGCGACCAGCCCGGCGTGGACGAGCCGCAGGCTCGCGTCGCCGGACGCCGACACCCCGTCGTACCGCCCGGTCTCCATCAGCGCGACCATCGCGTCCGACGTGTCGGCCACCTTCGCGGTGACCTTGCAGCCGGTCGCCTTCGTGAACGGGGTGACCCAGTCGACCTTCTTGTCGTTGGAGCCGTTCTCCGCGTAGCCCGTCCAGACGACCAGGTCGAGCCGGCCTTCCGGGGTGCCGAGCTGCTGCGTCATCGGGATGTCGGGCGGCGCGGCGGAGTCGCCGGAGCCGCCGCCGCACGCCCCGGCGAGCGCCAGGACCCCGGACAGGACGAGGGCGGTCGCGGCGAGCCGGGGTTTCGTCGCGGACGGGGTACGGGCCATCACGCTGGGGAATCTTAGGGGGATATCGGCCTGTTGGTGTGTACAAAACGTGATGATCTGGAAACTGTCGACACACGGCGCCGCGCGGTTCTAGGCTCTGCTTCGTCCCGCGCCCGCTCTCCGTCGCCCCGCGCATGCCGTCCGTCACCGCCCTCCGCCCGAGTGAAGGTTCAGCCGAAGTGTCGAAACGAGGCCGCCCCGCGGACCCAGCCGCGGGCCGCCGGCGCACCCTCAAGGCCGCGCGGTTCCGCTCCATCCGGTTCAAGGTCGTCCTCATGGTGACGGTGTCGGTGGTCTCGCTCGGCGGGCTGTGGGCGTTCGCGGCGAGCATCGCGCTCGGCCAGGGCTTCAACCTCCGGCACGTCGAGACCGTCCAGGACCACTACGGCTACCCGTCCGGCGCGCTCGGCGGCGCGCTGCAGGCCGAGCGGCGGCTGTCGATGGTGTTCCTCGGCAGCCGGGCGGGCGCCGACCGGGCGGCGATGGAGTCGGGCCGGCTGGTCACCGACCGGCAGGCCGGGCTGTTCCGCCGCCTCGCGGCCGACGCCGACGCCCGCGCCGCCGCGTCCGCCGGCACCCGCCGCCTCGCCGATACGATCCTCCGCGAGCTGGACGGCCTGGACACCCGCCGCCGCGCCATCGACACCGGCAAGACCGACCGGACGCGCGCCTTCGCCGGCTACACCACCCTGCTCGGCGACGTAGGCGCGCTCCAGGGCTCGCTCGCCACCCTCGACGACTCCGAGCTCGCCAGGGACGCCCGCAACGAGGCGGCGCTGGCCCGCGCCCGCGAGGTCCTCGCGCAGGAGGACGCGCTCCTCGCCGGGGTGCTCGCCGCCGGGCGGATCACGCCCGCCGAGCACGCCCAGTTCATCAAGCTCGTCGGGACGCAGCGCGCCCTCTACGGGTTCGCCGCGGCCGAGCTCCGGCCCGCCGACCAGGCGTACTACAAGCGCGTCGTGTCGATGCCCGAGTACGGGCGGCTCCGCACGCTGGAGGACCGGTTCGTCACCTCCCCCCGGCTCATCCGCGCCGCGGGCGGCACCGGCGTGCTGTGGAAGACCACCGCCGACTCGAACCTGACCCGGCTGCGCGGCCTCGAGCTGGCCGTGTCGGCGGGCGCGGAGAAGCGCGCCGAGCCGATCTCCGGCGCCATCGTCACCCGCGTCGTCATCGCGGGCGCGCTGGGGCTCGTCGCCGTCGCGGCATCGCTCGTCCTCGCGGTGTGGGTCGCCCGGTCCATCGTCCGCGAGCTGGCGGGGCTGCGCCGTGCGGCGCTCGACCTGGCCGACGTCCGGCTGCCCGGCGTGATCCGGCGGCTGCGCCGCGGCGACGAGGTCGACGTCGCCGCCGAGGCGCCGCCGCTCGGGTTCGGCACCCGTGAGATCGACCAGGTCGGCGAGGCGTTCAACGCGGCCAGGCGGACCGCGATCCAGAGCGCCGTCGAGGAGGCCACGCTCCGCCGCAACGTCAGCGACGTGTTCGTCAACCTCGCCCGCCGCAGCCAGACGCTGCTGCACCGCCAGCTCAAGCTGCTGGACGCGATGGAGCGCCGCATCGAGACCCCCGACGACCTGGAGGACCTGTTCCGCCTCGACCATCTCGCCACCCGCATGCGCCGGCACGCCGAGGGCCTGATCATCCTGTCCGGGCAGGCGCCGGGCCGCGGCTGGCGCAGCCCCGTCGCGATCGTGGACGTCGCCCGCGCCGCCGCCTCCGAGGTCGAGGACTACACCCGGGTCAACGTCGCGCCGATGACCCGGGCCGCGCTCGTCGGCCAGGCCGTCGCCGACGTCACGCACCTGCTCGCCGAGCTGATCGAGAACGCCACCGTGTTCTCGCCGCCGCACACGACCGTCCAGGTGCAGGGGCAGCCCGTCGCGCACGGCTTCACGATCGAGGTCGAGGACCGCGGGCTCAGCATGGACGCGGCCGGCCTCGCCGCCGCCAACGAGCGGCTCGCGAACGCCGCCGAGTTCGACCTGTCCGACAGCGCGCAGCTCGGCCTGTTCGTCGTCGGGCGGCTCGCGCGGCGGCACCGCATCAGGGTCACGCTGCGGACGTCCCCGTACGGGGGGATGACCGCGATCGTGCTGCTGCCCGAGCACCTCGTCGTGCGGGACACCGGCGACACCGGCGCCGAACCCGCCGCGCCCGCGCTGACCACCGGACGCGAGGACGACGCGCTCGCCTCCGCCGGGTCCGTGCTGCAACTCCCGCCGGGACGGCACTCGGCGACGCCGGGCGAAGCCGACCCGCTCGGCGCGGCCGCCACCGCTTCGGCTTCCGATTCTGAGGCCCTGACCGGCCCCCTGCCGGTGTTCGAGGCGCCGATGCAGGGACCGGCCCCTGCGCGGCGGACGTCGCCGATGCCGTCGGCCTGGGGCGAACCGCCGTCCACCGCGGCAGAGCCCGAGCCTGGGCCGTCCGTGTCGTCCGGGTCGTCCGTGTCGTCCGGGCGGGAGCGGAAGCCGGGCATTCCGCGGTCGCCGCGCGAGGTCCGGCGCCGTCCCGCCGGGGGAGGCGGCGCCGACCGGCCGGCGCTGCCGAAACGCGTCCGGCAGGAGAACATGGCCGCCCAGCTGCGCGAGGCGCCCCTCGCCGCACCCGTCCCCCTCTCGGCGCCCGTGCCGGAAACCGAGGCCGATCCGGGTTCCGCCGAGGAACCACGCCCCCGCCGGACGCCCGAGGAGCTGCGGTCGATGATGTCGTCCATCCAGCAGGGCACCCGGCGCGGCCGCGCCGAGATCCTGGACAACGAGGACACGTGACGGGCCATGACCGGTCGTGGCGCCGAATGGCTGGATGAGGAGGCCGGGCCCGTCGTCCGGTCCTATGCCCTGACGCGCGGCCGGGCCAGGCCCGCGACCGGCGAGCCCTTCGACATGATCACGATCATCTCGACGGCGGCGCGGCCTCGGTCCGGCTCGCCCGGGATCGGGCCCGAGCATCTCGACATCCTGGAGATGTGCCTGGTGCCGCAGCCGGTCGCCGAGATCGCCGCCCGGATGGGGCTGCCCCTCGTCGTGGTGCGCGTCCTGCTCGGCGACCTGCTGCACCACCGGCTCATCACGACCACCCGCCCGCCACCGGAGAGCGCGCTCTCCAAGGAACGCCTGCTGAAGGAGGTGCTCGATGGCCTCCAAGCGCTCTGACGGCGCGGAACCGGCTCGATCGGCTCCGGTCGCGGTGAAGATCCTGGTCGCCGGGGGATTCGGGGTCGGCAAGACGACGCTGGTCGGCGCCGTCAGCGAGATCCGCCCGCTGCAGACCGAGGAGCTGCTCACCGACCGGGGCCTCGGCGTCGACGACACGGGCGGCGTCGAGCGGAAGACGACGACCACGGTCGCGATGGACTTCGGCCGCATCACGATCCGGGCCGGGCTCGTCCTGTATCTGTTCGGCACGCCCGGCCAGGACCGCTTCTGGTTCATGTGGGACGAGCTGTCCTACGGCGCGCTCGGCGCCGTCGTCCTCGCCGACACGCGCCGCCTCACCGACAGCTTCCCGGCCGTCGACTACTTCGAGAACCGCGGCCTGCCGTTCGTCGTCGGCGTGAACTGCTTCGAGGACGGCTACGACTACACCACCGAGGAGATCCGGGAGGCGCTCGACCTCGGCGAGGAGGCGCCGGTCGTGCTGTGCGACGCGCGCGACCGCGCGGACGGGAAAGAGGTCCTGACCACGCTGATGAAGCACATCCTGGCGGTCCACCGGGCGCGCCGCCGGTCGTCCGCGCCCGCCCTGTAGCGGGCCCCTGTAGCGGCCCGCCGGTACGCTGCCGGGACATGCACCGGACACGCGCGCGGCTCGCGGACGGCCGCGAGATCGTCTACTACGACGCGGCCCCGGGCCGGGTGCCCGCCGCCGATCCGCGCGACCTCCCGCCGGTCGAGCCGGTGTGCGAGGTCCGCCGCGACCCGCTGACCGGCGAGCACGTCACGATCACCGCGCACCGCAACGCCCGGACGTTCCTGCCGCCCGCCGACCAGTGCCCGCTGTGCCCTGGCGGGGCCGCCTCCGAGGTTCCCGACCCGTCCTATGAGGTCGTGGTGTTCGAGAACCGGTTCCCGTCCTTCGACGTCCGGACGCCGCCGCTGTCACCCGCCGTGCCTTCGCTCGACGGAGTGGAGCGGTTCCGGGGCGCGGGGCGCTGCGAGGTCGTGTGCTTCACCGATGAGCACGCCACGTCGATGGCGTGTCTGCCGGTGTCCCGCGTCCGGACGGTCATCGACGCCTGGGCCGACCGCACCGCCGAGCTTTCCGCGATCCCGTCCGTCGAGCAGGTCTTCGTCTTCGAGAACCGCGGCGTCGAGATCGGCGTGACCCTGCACCACCCGCACGGGCAGATCTACGCCTACCCGTTCGTCACGCCCCGCACCGGACGGATGCTCGCGCGGGCCGCCGCCCGTCCCGGCCTGTTCGGCGAGGTGCTGGAGGCCGAACGCGCAGGGTCCCGCGTCGTCCTGTCCGGCGAGCACTGGACGGCGTACGTTCCCGCCGCCGCCCGATGGCCCGTCGAGGTGCATGTGATGCCGCACCGGCACGTCCCCGACCTGGCCGCGCTGAACTCCGCCGAACGCGACGAGCTGGCCGTCCTGTACCGCGACCTTCTCCGCCGCTGCGACGGCCTCTACGACACGCGGCTCCCGTACGTCGCCGGCTGGCACCAGGCGCCCACCGGCGAGGGACGCGACCTCGTCCGCCTGCACTTGGAGCTGTTCTCCGTCCGCCGCGCCCCCGGAAAGATCAAGTATCTGGCCGGTTCGGAGTCGGGCATGGCCGCCTGGATCAACGACGTCGTCCCCGAGGAGGCGGCCGTCCGGCTCCGCGCCGTCACTGGCGGCTGAGCGTGCGGGTGATCCCGGCGGCGATCGTCGTCGCGAGCACCCAGCCGGTGATGATCAGCGCGTAGCCGAGCCACTGGTACCCGCCGCTCGCCTTGAACGCCTTCTCCTGCCCGAAGTCGATGATCGGCAGCATCAGGTCGAGCGTGTAGAACAGCGCGTTGAACGGCGGATGCTCCCCGGCCTTCAGCGGCTCCGGCGGATGCGCGCCGAACACGGTGGTGCCGGCCGCCAGCAGTCCCGCCAGCCACCCCGCAGCCCAGAGCGGCCGGAACCCGTACCCGACCGTCACGTCCTGCAGCAGCCCCCACATCCGCGCCCACCAGGGACGCGTCCGCCGGTGCCTGCGCTGCTTGGCGAGCTGGACGTTCCGCGCCGCGCGATCGTCCCCGGCCTGCCGGAACGCGGCGGCGAGCTGCTCGTAGGCGTGCGGGACATAGCCCTCCGCGTCCCGCTCCAGCAGCGCGATCCGCACGCGCGCCGGAAGGCGGGGAGTGAGCGCGCCGTAGGTCAGCCCGTCGAGCCAGACCGTCCCGCCGAGCGCGTCCGGCGGGACGTGCAGCAGGCCGAACCGCCCGCGGAGCAGGTTGGCCTCGCCGTCGACCCGGCCCTCGCGGAGCCACACCTCCCCGATCTCGGCGCTGGTGGCGCGCAGCGACGACAGCCGCGCCTCCGTCAGCACGAGCAGCCCGGGGATCGTCGCGCCGCGCACGTTGACCTCCCCCTCGAACCGGGCCCGGGTGGCGATCACGTCCGACCCGACGGTGAGGTTCGCGGCGTCCAGCGCGAGCCCGCCCGCACAGCTCAGGACGGCGCCCTCCAGGTTCACCAGCCCCGACACCGACGCCCCGGTGAACCTGGCCCCGCCCTGGACGTGCAGCCCGGTGGCCCGCACGTCGTCCTCGATGACGGTGTGGCCGAGGCGCAGGACCTGGTCCGCCGCCCCGCCGGTCCCGAGCCGCGCCCCCTCCAGATACAGGGAACTCGACAGCCGCGCGCCGCCGAGGTGCACGCGCCCCGGGATGCGGCAGCCGGCGATGCTCAGGACCCCGTCCACCCGCACGGTCGCCGCGTCCAGGCCCGGCAGGTACGACTCACTCAGGGTCACCTGCCGTAACCGCGCGCTGTACAGCATCGGCGTCTCCTCGAAGTGGCACGCCTTCAGCCGGATCGGATGCTCCACCGTCGCGTAGTGCAGGTTCAGCTTCCCCGTGATCCGGGCGCCCACCACCCGCACCGCCGCGACGTCGCCCTCCACCGGCGGTCTCAGCAGCAGCTTGCGCAGCACCTCGGCCCGCACCGTGCGCGAGCGGCCCCACGCGGCGCCGTTCTCCGGGTCGTCGTCCGTGCCGTCCCGGAGGTCGACGGACGCTCCGGTGGGGAACGCCCGCCAGACGCGCCGCTCGACGGGCGTGAGATCAACCGGTTCCACGACGCACGAACCTAGTCCAACCCGGACGAATCCAGCTGTGCCCATCGGATAGGTACGCTTTTCGCCACTTCGTGGAACGATCTGAGCGCGGTGCCCTACCCTCCCTCGCATGCCGGAAAGCGTGCAGGCTGCCCCGCTGGCCGACGGGTCGTTCGACGGCGTCGCCGCCACCGCGGAGGGGCACCCGCTGGTGTTCACGTCCCGGACGGCCTACGGCGCGAACACCGGCCAGGCATGGGACCTGGCGACGGGCGCGATGCTCGGCCCGCCGATCCCCGACTTCCCCGCGGGCCGCGCCGAATGGACGTTCGGCCTCCCCACCGGATCACCGACCGTGGCCTGGACGCACCGCGACCGCGTGCACGTCCAGGACGTCCGCACGGGCCGCGAACTCGCCCTGGACGGCCAGCCCGACCTGCTCGCCCTCGCCGTCCACGGCGGGCGCGGCGCCGTCGTCGCGATCTTCGGCCCGGCGAACGACGCCGAGGTCGTCGTCTGGGACGCCGTGACCGGCGACCGGCTGGCCGAGTTCGCCCTCTGGCTCGGCCACGGCACGGCCATCGACCGCACGGCCCTGCACGCGACCCCGGTGTCGGGCCCGCTCATCGCCCTGACCGGCGGCGCGGACGCCGTCGTCCTGGACGTCGAGCGCGGCGAGGAGGTCACGGCCCGCACGGCGCACGGCTTGATCCTGGTCCGGCCGGTGGAGAACGCCCTGCACGTCCGCGGCCTGGACGGCGACCGGCTGACCGTCCTCACGGCCCCCGCCCCATGCGACCGGGTGACGACGCTCTCGGGCGCCACCGACGACCTGCTGGTCGCCGCGGGCCTGGAGGGAGACCCGTGCACGATCCTGGCCTGGGACGCGGTGCCGTCCGAGAGCGAGATGCCCCTCGGCCCGTCCCACTGCGTGAAGGTCCCCGCCCCGGTCAACGACCTCGCCCTCGCCCCCGACGGCACACTCCTGACCGCCACCGACGAGGGCCTCTACGCCACCCGCCTGCGCGGGTAGATCGCCCTGGCCCGCGCACTGCCAGGGGGTGTGACGGAATTCGCGTTGGGGAGTGGCCTTCGCGCGTACCGTGAGGAGCGTCGCACGGCGCGATGAGGAGGGCGGCGATGACGGCGCAGGGGCCCGGGGCCGGACGGGGGTATGTGACCCTGCAGGACGTGGCGCGCGAGGCCGGTGTCTCGCTCGCCACCGCGTCCCGCGTCCTCAACGGGACCTCGCAGGTCCGCGCCGACTTACGGGCGCGCGTGCTCGCCGCCGCCGCCGACCTCAGCTACACGCCCAACGCGCACGCTCAGGCGCTCGCGAGCTCGTCCAGCAAGTCCGTCGGGGTGGTCTGCCACGACGTCAGCGACCCGTACTTCGCCGCCATCGCCCACGGCGTGATGCGCACCGCCGCCGAGCACGGCATGCTCGTGATGCTCGCCAGCACCTTCCACGACCCGGTCCGCGAGGTCGAGTACGTCGCGATGCTGCGCGCGCAGCGGGCCCGCGCGATCCTGCTCATCGGATCCGGCTTCGAGGACCGGGAATGGGAACGCTCGATGGCCGCCGAACTGGACCCGTACCAGCGGACGGGCGGCCGGGTCGCCGTCCTCAGCCGGCACCGCGGCCTCCGGGCCGACGCCGTCCTGCCGCAGAACCGGGAGGGCGCCGCCGCGCTCGCCCGCGCCCTGCTCGACCTCGGCCACCGCCGCTTCGGCGTGCTGACCGGCCCGCGCGCGCTCACCACCGTCACCGACCGGCTGGGCGGCTTCACCGGCGCGCTCGCCGACGCGGGCGCCCGCGTCCCGGCCGGGCACATCGTCGAGGCGGGCTTCACCCGCGCCGGCGGCTACACCGCCGCGGCCGAGCTGCTCCGCAGCGCGGACCGTCCGACCTGCGTGTTCGCCGTCAGCGACCTGATGGCGATCGGTGCGCTCGCCGCGTTCCGCGACCATGGCGTGTCCGTGCCCGGCGACATCTCGCTCGCCGGGTTCGACGACATCCCGATCGCCGGCGACCTGACGCCCGCCCTCACCACCGTCGCGCTCCCGATGGACGCGATGGGCGAACGGGTCATGGGGCTGGCGCTGCGCGAGCCCGCGTCCCGCCGCAACCGTGTCGAGCGCGTGTCGGGCGAGGTCGTCCTGCGCGCCAGCACCGCCCCGCTCGCCTAGAAGCAGAGAACCCGCCCGGAGACTCCGGACGGGTTCTTGATCTATCGGCCGGGGGCCGTTCAACGCGTGGCGTCCTCTTTCGCCTCGGCCTCCGCGGGACGCTCGCTCTCCGCGTCCTCCGGCAGCTCGGGCCACTCGTCGACCTTCGTGCGACGAGGGTTCGCCAAGGGATTGCTCATCGTTGCCGCTGTCCTCCTGTTCGGGCCGAATCAAAGGGAAATGTTCCCGACGACCGGCCCGGTTCCGCAAAATGGTCTAGACCGCGGGCTCACCCGTCCCGCGGCACGTCTCTCAACACCGCCGCCCGATCGTCCATTCCCGCTCGAAAACCGGCTCGCCGCGCGTGGCCGTTCCTGGCACCCTCTCCTCATGGACGTCGCCGAACTGATCCGCCTCCAGAACCGGGGCACGCGCCTGAAGTTCCTGTTCTTCTGGGGGCACCGGACCCCCGGTCCCGGATACCTCAGCCAGTGGTGGCCGTCGCCGTTCACCGTGGACGGCACCCGCTATGCCACCGCCGAGCACTACATGATGGCGGAAAAGGCCCGGCTTTTCGGGGACGAGGAATCGGCGGACGCCATCGTCGCCGCGTCCCATCCCCGCCGCGCGAAAGATCTCGGCCGCCGCGTCCGCGACTTCGACGAGCGAACCTGGCGGGACAACCGCGTCGCCATTGTCACCAAAGGCAATGAGGCCAAGTTCGCCCAGAACAAGGAACTCCTCGACTATCTCCTCGGCACCCGCGACCGCATTCTCGTGGAAGCCAGCCCCTTGGACCGCGTCTGGGGCATAGGCATGGCCGCCGACGATCCGAACGCCGAAAACCCCTCAGCCTGGAAAGGAGAGAACCTCCTGGGCTTCGCTCTGATGACCGCCCGCGATTCACTGGCCCGCTGAAATGGCGAGGCCTCTGGTGGACGCTCCCGCAGTCCACCAGAGACCCCACGACCACAGGGTGGTGCGCTACCAGGTGCCCCACCAGCTCTGGTAGACGGTGGCGTTGCAGGGGTAGGTGCGCATGCCGTAGCTGCTCTGGTCCAGGCACCTCAGGGTCGCCTGGTTCTTGATCTGGGTGGTCCCGTCGCGCCAGCGGTGCAGCCACCAGCTCTGGTACGTCATCTTGTTGCAGGGGAATGCCCGCAGGCCGTAGGCGTTGCTGTCGTCCAGGCACATGTTGCTGGCGATGTGCCTCAGCTCATACGTGCCGTCCTGCCAGCGGTGAACGTTCCACCGAATGTCGGCGTTGATGTCGCAGTAGACGTTCAGCCCGATGCGTCCCTCGCCGCCTAGGCAGATGTTGGAATTCTGCCGCTGCCACTTCGTCACCGTGTCGGCATGCGCCGCGGGCGCCGCGACGCTCATCGCCGTCGCCGCCGTGACCACCGCCAGGCCCAGGCCCGCGGCGCGCCGGCGGACGCTCCGCCGGGCACCGTCCCCGCGACCGCCTCTGATGGTCCTCATTCGTCTCCTCGTGATCATCGGGCGGCATTTCTCCCTGCCGGTAACGGGCCGCCCGCAACCAGGACACCGGCCGCCCGAAAGAATCACACATCGCGCCGAGAGTCTGGTATGGGTAGTACTGCGTATTGACGACCGCAAGATCGGGGGAGTGTTGTCGTCCGTCGAACGCATGCTGGATCTGGCCGTGGCCGTTCTGCATGAGCGCGATCCCAATGAGTTGTGGCCACTGATCACGATCGAGTTGCTTCGCGGCTGCGAGGCCGACGTGCTCATCCACAAGACCGAGGCGTGGTCCGAGGACGCGGGCGCCGTGCCCACCTTCACCCGCGAGGGCACACCGGCCACCCGCCTGGACGAGCCGTCCCAGCGGATCCTCCGCCGGGGTTACCCGTTCATCGGCCACCCGCCCGCCACGGACCGGACGCCGGTGTCCGCCTTCCGGCTCGCCGGCGAACGCGGCTGGCGGGGCAGCGCGACCGCCCATGTGGCCCGCGGCGTCCTCGGCGCCGACCACGTCCTCGGCCTTCCGCTCCCGAGCCCCGCCGCCCCGATCATGGGTTGGCTGATCTACCGTTCCGGAGCCGACTTCACCGACGACCACCTGGCCTACGCCCGCCGCGTCCAGCCCCTGCTGTCCGGGATCCGGCAGCAGGCCGAGCTTCTCGCCCGCTGGCAGACCGCCACCGGCACGACCGGCCCGTGCCCCGTGGGCCTGACCCCGCGCGAGACCACCGTGCTGCTCCTGCTCGCCGAAGCGCTGACGGCGGACGCCATCGCCCGGCGGCTGGGCATCTCCACTCGCACCGTCCACAAGCACACGGAGAACCTCTACCGAAAGCTCGGCACCCGCGACCGCCTCTCCACCGTCCTCCAAGCCCAGCGCCACGGCCTCCTCCCCCGCGCCAACTAGGGGAGGAGGCCGGGGCCCGCTTCCTCGCGTTTCAGGATCGTGGTGCTCCGGGACTGGGGACCGGCCCCGGAGTGCCCGGGGCAGGGGTGCCGGACGCCCGGCCCGGGGCTGGGGCGGGGCCGACGAACAGCAGGACCTGGTCCTTCGCCCACGGGGTGGGCGTCATGGACGTACCAGGTCGGCGGTACCTGGTCGGGACGCAGGTCCTTGCTCTCGTTCCCGTCCATGGCGCGGTACTCCGGAACGGTGACGTTCCGCTTCTTCAGGGCACAGCGACAGCCTGATCCGGTGGCCTATCCGCCGGCCAGGCGCTCGGCTTCGCCGGGTCGTCCTGGGTGACCGGTGCGGCCGCCCTCTTCGTTCAACGGCGACGGGCGTGACGGCGCATGCCGTCCACCTTCTGGCGGAAGACCTCCGGCGTGACGATCGGGGTGCCTCGCCACGGCGACATGGAGATCAGGTCGGTGCCGTTACTCACGACGAGCAGCGCCCCCACCTCGGTCGCAAGGTCGAGGATCAAGTTGTCCTCGTGGTCGGGGCAGTCGTGCACCGTGCGCGGCGGATCTATCACTTCGCCCTCGCTGTGCTCGGCGACGGCGACGAGTGCCGTCAGGTACGCCTCGGCCTTCGCATCCTCCCACTTGAACAGTTCCACGAGGATCCGTTCGATGTTCCGCAGGATGTGCGGGGACAGCCACAGCGAGAACTCCGCCGCGTCGTTCGCGACTCCCAGGCAGTCGGCTGAGGCGTTCCCCGACGTCGGCGGCGGCGACGGCCATGACCGGAACGGGCTGTTCCCGGTCGCCGCGGCCGTGACGAGCACGTTGATGTCGAAGACCACAGGTGCCGGCACGGTCAGGCGCTGCTCTCGCCCTTGAGGAACTCCCGGATGCGGTCGGGGACGTCGGCGGGTTCGATACCGAGTTCCGCGGTGCGCTGCTGCCCGTAGGACTGAAGGTCGCGCAACTGCTCCGCCAGCATGATCGACTTCATGACGCGGTAGGTGGCGCGCAGATACGCCGACCGGTTCCCGTCACCGAAATAGTCGACGAGCTCATCGAGAACCGGGCGATCTTCGGCGTGGACGGAGAACCCCAGGGTGTGCGCCTGAGGCTTGCCGGGACGACGCGCTGCCCTGCCCTTGGATCTTTTGGTGTCAGCAGCCATACCGGTAAGTGTAATTCACTGCTGCGAAAGTGCGAGATCTTGCATACAGCCTGTTGTGGGGGTGGGACGGCAGAGTGCGGTGGCGGCGATGCCGCTCGGCCAACGCGCGCGGACGTAGCATGGGCGGGGGTTGTGGGCTGGGTTCGGAGGGTGTGCATGCGGCGGCGGCAGGGTCCCGTCTTTC
This sequence comes from Actinomadura sp. 3N508, assembly GCF_044326375.1. Taxonomy (NCBI): domain Bacteria; kingdom Bacillati; phylum Actinomycetota; class Actinomycetes; order Streptosporangiales; family Thermomonosporaceae; genus Actinomadura; species Actinomadura sp. 3N508. Next base: position 349,224 of record NZ_JBIRAX010000001.1, on the reverse strand, counting down.
CCGGGTACCTGATGATTCTGCTGGTGGCGTTGCTGGGGCTGGCGTTGCAGGTGTCGCCACAAACCACGCATGTAGTGCAGAAGTGGGCGCTTCCGGTCATCGTGCTGTGCATGCTGCTGATCCCGCTCGTCCTGGCGTGGGAGAAGGGCCAGGAGCGGCGGAATCTCGCGCGGCCGGTGTGGAAGGGCGACCGGTCGCCTTACCCCGGGCTGGACGCGTTCACCGAGGACGACGACGCCGTCTTCTTCGGGCGGGACGCCGAGATCCAGGAGCTGGTGGAGCGGCTGCGGGGCGAGCGGCGGGCGATCGCGGTCACCGGTCCGTCCGGGGTGGGGAAGTCGTCGCTGCTGCACGCCGGGGTCCTGCCGAGGGTGGCGCAGTTGCGGCGATGGATCATCGTGCCGTCGACGACGCCGGAGGACGACCCGTTCCGGTCGCTGTCCTACTGCCTCGCCGACGCCCTGAACACGGATGCCGCGGACATCGCGGCGAGCCTGCGGGCGGACGGCCGGGACGCGCTCGGCCGGAGCCTCGACGCGCTGCGGAAGGGCCGGCGGAACCGGGCGGTGCTGATCGTCGTCGACCAGGCCGAGGAACTGCTCACGCTGAGCGGCGACGATGATCGTGACGCGTTCCTGGGCATGCTCAAGGACGCCTTGGACGGCGACCCGAAGCTGTGGGTCGTGTTCGTGTTCCGGGCGGAGTTCCTCACGGCCTTTCTGAGCGGCGAGCACGCCGACCTGTTCCGGCACCCGTTCACGGTCACGGCGCTCGACCGCGCTGCGCTGCGGACGGTGATCCGCGAACCGGCGGAGCGGGTCGGGATCACGTTCGAGCCGCCGGAGCTGGTCGCGCAGATGGCCGACGACACCGGCGACGGGACGGCCCTGCCGCTGCTCGCCTACCTGCTGCACGAGCTCTACCTGCACGCCGGCCGCAACAGCACCATCACCCTGGAGGACTACCGCAGGACCGGCGGCGTCGACGGCGCCCTGACCCGGCGCGCGGACCGGCTCATGGCGGAGCTCGAGGCGCTGGACCCCGCGCCGCCCGTCCTGCCGACGCTGCTGAAGTTCGTCAAGTTCACCGAAGGGCGGCCGACACGGCGGCGGGTGCCGGGCGGCGAGCTGGACGGGCCGGGACGCCTGGTCGTGGACGCGTTCGTCCGCGAGCGGCTGTGCACCAGCGGCCGCGACGGCGACGACGCGGTGTTCGAGGTGTCGCACGAGGCGCTGTTCTCCGCGTGGGCGCCGCTGCGGCAGACGATCGCGCTGCACGCCGAGACGCTGCGCCGCATCGCCGACCTGGAGCACTGGGCCGCGGAATGGGACCGCTACGGCCGCCAGGAGGCCTACCTGCTGCGCGGTGACCGGCTCGCCGGGGCCCGCAAATGGATCGATGAGGCGGACGGCCTCGCGGCGATCGAACCGCTCGCCGTCGAGTTCGTCGAGATCTCGCACCGGTCGGACGGCGTCGCGATGCAGCGGCTCGCCGACTCGATCGCCCGGCAGGCGCTGACCGCCTTCCAGACCGACCCGGAGCACAGCCTCCTGCTCGCCCTTGCCGCGCACGAGGAGTGCGCCCCGACCCCGCTGGCGCGGCGCGCGCTGTCGGCGGGCTTCGCGGTGTCGCGGGCGCGCGGCGTGCTGCGCGGCCACGAGGACCGGATCTGGTCGGTGGCCTGGTCGCCCGGCGGCGAGCTGGTGGCGACGGCGTCGTCGGACCGGACGCTGCGCGTCTGGGACGCCGGGTCCGGCGCCGAGGTTGCGGTGCTGCGCGGGCACGAGGGCCCGGTCATGGCGGTCGCGTGGTCGCCGGACGGGCGGTGGCTCGCGTCCGCGTCCGACGACGGCACCACACGGGTGTGGGACGCCGCCGCGTACACCCGCATCGCCGTCCTGCGCGGCCACCGCGACAGGGTGTGGGGCGTCACCTGGTCGCCCGACGGGACGCGGCTCGCCTCCGCGTCCCGCGACGGCGACGTCAAGATCTGGAACCCGGCGGACGGGACGGAGACCGCCACGCTCGGCGGCCATGACGGCTGGGTCCGGGACGTGGCCTGGTCACCGGACGGGGCCAGGCTCGCGAGCGCGTCCGACGACCGCACGGTCAGGATCTGGGACGCGACGTCCGGGCGGCTGGCCGTCGTCCTGGAAGGGCACGAGAACTCCGTCCGGAGCGTCGCCTGGTCGCCCGACGGCATGCGGCTCGCGAGCTGCTCCTATGACCGGACGGCCCGGGTGTGGGAGGTCGAGTCCGGGACGTCCGGGCCGGTGCTGACCGGGCACGGCGACCTGGTGTGGAGCCTTGCCTGGTCGCCGGACGGCGCGCGGCTGGCCACCGCGTCCCACGACCGGACGATCCGGCTCTGGTCGGCCGCGGAGGGCACCGAGCTCGCGGTGTTCCGCGGGCACGGTGAGGCGCTGCGGGCGGTGGCGTGGTCGCCGGACGGCGCCCGGCTCGCCAGCGGTTCCAACGACCGGACCGTCCGGTTCTGGGACGCCGAGCGCGCCGCGGAGATCGCGGTGCTGCGCGGGCACGAGCGGGCGGTGGCGGCGGTCGCCTGGTCGGCGGCGGGCGTGCTCGCCTCGGCCTCCTACGACCGCACGGCGCGGATCTGGGCCGACGACGGTCCCCGCGTCCTGCGCGGGCACACCGACGAGGTGTGGGCCGTGGCCTGGGCGCCGGACGGGGCCCGGGTCGCGACCGCGTCCCGCGACCGGACGGTGCGGATCTGGACGGCGGACGGCGCCGAGGAGGCCGTCCTCGGCGAGCACGGCGACTGGGTCCGGGCGGTGGCGTGGTCACCCGGCGGCGAGCGGCTCGCGTCGGCGTCCGACGACCGGACGGTCCTGGTGCGGCGGCTCGGGGACGGCGGCGAGCCGCTCGTGCTGCGCGGCCACGACGACACGGTGCGCGCCGTCTCCTGGGCGCCGGACGGCGAGCGGCTCGCGACCGCGTCCCAGGACGGCACGGTCCGGGTCTGGGAGTCGCGGACGGGCCTGCAGGTCAGGGTGCTGAACGGGCCGCAGAGCGCCGTCCGGACGATGGCGTGGTCGCCGGACGGCACGCACATCGCCGCCCTGTCGCAGGACTCCGAGACGGTGGTCTTGGACGCCGTCGAGGGAACGGAGGTGGCCGTGCTGACCGGGCATGACGACTGGGTGTGGGCGGTGGCGTGGTCGCCGGACGGCCGGACGCTGGCGACCGCGTCCAGGGACCGGACCGTCCGGCTGTGGGAGCCGCTGACCGGGCGGGAGCTGTGCGTCGCGGCCGTGCACGACGATGAGGTGTGGGGCGTGGCCTGGTCGCCGGACGGGACGCGGATCGCCACGGGATCCGGCGACCGCACCGTGCGGATCTGGGAGGTCGTCACCGACGGCGAGGCGCTCGTCGCGCGGGCCCGGACCCGGGTGTTCCGGGGGCTCACGCAGGACGAGCGCCACACCTTGATGATCCCCGCCCCCCGGACCGCGCCGGAGCCGGAGGGCGAGCGTTCACCCGCCTGAGCGGGTCAACGGCCTGAGCGGGTCAACCGCCTGAGCGGGCGTGCAGGCGGAAGGCCGACGTGCCGAGGCCCGCGGGTTCGGGGACGCCGGGCGGGGCCGGGCGCTCGTCGTAGCGGTCGGTCTCGCGGTGCCATTTGAGGATCCCGGCCATCCAGTCGCGGAGTTCGTCGAGGTAGGCGCCGAGGGCGGTGCGGGCCGTCTCGTCCAGGTCCATTTCGTCGGCCAGGGCCGGGAGCTCGTGCTCGGCGAGGTATTCGAACTGGCGGCGGCGGGACGTGATGAGGTCGTTCACGATGGGCAGCGCCTCGTCGCGGCCGCAGCCGAAGAAGTTCTGCACGGCGAGGATGCCGTTGTTGAGCTCGCCCTCGTACTCGATCTCCTTCTGGTAGGAGAAGCAGTCGTTCATGAGGCAGGCGACGTCCATCACGGAGGCGTCGATCTCGCGGAGGGTGCGGGTCTTGAAGACATCGGCGGGGATCTCGTGGGCGTGCTCGATCCGGGCGAGGGCCATCGTCATTTCGGAGCCGAAGGTGTGGCGGCGCATCTCCAGGTAGTCGACCGGGTCGGGGATGCGCGACTGGAGGTGGTTGTTCAGTTCCCAGAGCCAGCTCTCGACCATGTGCTCGACGGTGGCGCGGAATTCGCGGCGTCCGGCCTCGTTCATGGGGGTGGCGGTGCGCCGCCAGAGGTCGCCGAGGGCGGCCTCGAAAGGGTTCTCCGGGGTGGGCGTGGGGCCGCAGTCGAGCGGCATGAACGCGGGGACGCGGGCGTTGAAGTGCTTCGCACCGGCCATGTCGCGGTCGCGGTTGAAGATGGCGGGGAAGTAGTCGTCGCCGTAGGTTCCGCAGGCCAGCCACTGGGTCGCGAGGTCGAGGGCCTCCGGGCTCGCGTCGGGGTCGAGGGACGCGGAGCAGATCTCCAGCGCCATTCCGGTGAGCAGTTCCTCGTTCCAGACCGGTTCGGGATGGCGCGGCTGCGGGTCGAACATGCCCATGTCGCGGCACCAGGCGATGGTGTTGGCTCCGGCGCTCGCGCGGTGCGGGTTGACGCGCGCCGGATAGGGGATGTCGAACTCCGGCAGCGGCGTCGGCCCCACCTTCTGGTAGGGGACGTGCGGAAGGCTGATCCGGGCCGACCGGAGCAGCGCGGGAATGCGGGCCGCGGACATGCCCAGCGACTTCTTGTTCATGTAGCGGCCGGAGCGCGTGTGCCATTCGTGGCAGCCGGACTGCCAGTCCTGGAGCGCCTTCACATACATCGACACGTTCGCCCGCTCGACGGGGTCGAGGGCGTAGTCCTCGAAGAGCTGCGGCAGTTCGGTGAGGGTGGTGTTCTCGAACTGGCGGAGCCGCGACGTCAGCAGATCGTTGACGGTGTCGGCGGCGGCCTGCGGGGCGACGTCCAGGAACCGTTCCATCACGAGAACCGAATTGTTGATCTCGCCTTCGGACTCGGTCTCGCGCTGGTAGGAGAAGATGTCGTTGCGCAGATGGACGGCGTCCGAGAACGTGTCCTTGAGGACGCGCAGCGGCCGCGTCCGCACCACCCGCCAGGGCACCTCGACGCCCGCCGCGTGCTCCGCCAGATCGGCCGACCACGGCGCGCCGCCGACCTTGCGGCGCATCTCGATGTACTCGACCGGGTTCGGGACGCGCCCGGTGCTGATGTTGGACAGCTCCCACAGCGATTCGCGGAGCAGGTTCAGGGTGCTCTCGGAGAAGCGGCGGCGCCACGCGTGCGACTTCGACGGGACGGTCCGCGCCCACAGGTCGGCGAGCCCCCGCTCGACGGCGTTCGTCGGCTCCGGCGGGTCGAGCGACATGAACAGCGGGAGCCGGTCGAGGTAGGACTTCGCGCCCGGCTGGTCCTGCGTCTTTTTGAAGACCTCCAGGAAATGGTCGTCGAAGTAGAAGACCCAGACGTACCAGTCGGTGATGAGGTCGAGCTCTGGGGCGTCGCAGTCGGGATGGGTGTAGGCGCACAGCAGCGGGTAGTCGGCGGATTCGAGCTTGGCCTCGTCCCAGACGTCGGGGGTGCCGGGGTCGCGGTTGTCGTCCAGCATCCGCATCTCGCGCGCCCAGGCCATCGTGTGCGCCCGCGCGCCCTCCAGGTGCGGGTTGAGCCGGGCCGGGTACGGGACGTAGAAGTCGGGCAGCTCGAACGGTTGCATCGACCGGCCTCTCTCTCGCGGGGTCCGGGACAGGTCCAGAACGGTCCGCTCGGCAACTTACAGCACCCGCAAAGTTACCGACGGTGACATATTGCTCTCCCGATTCTTAGGCACGCTCACGGGTAAGGCGAGGTCATGACGGAGTCGTATGAGCCCGCGGAGGTCGAGGACGACGACTCGCTGGCGCAGAACCTCCTGCTCGCCCGGCGGGTGGCCGACGCCGCGCAAGAGGAGATGCTGGACAAGGCGAGGCGGCGCGTTCCGGCGCTGCGGCTCGGTGCCGTCGCCGGGGTCTTCGGAGTGCTCGCGACCGCCGCCGTCCACCGGATGAACGTGCGGTTGCTGGAGCGGAAGCTGCCGCCCGAGCTGGCGGCGTTCGTCGCGGCGGCCGTGTACGGGAGCGGGGCGGGTGCGGCGGCGATGGTCGCGTCCCGCAGGTGGCGGGGGCTGCCGCCGCCGCTGCCGACCGAGACGGCCCGCCGGCTCGCGGAGATCCTCACCGACTCCGGCGGCTCCGCGGCGCCCGATCGGCCGGCGTGATCGACAACCCATGACGGACGACGGCGGACGAGGCGGTCTGCGTGTCGATGACCTTGCCGACGTGCGGGCCACGCGGCCCGGGGCGATCGCCGAGGCCGCGGCGGAACGGCGACGCCGGGAGGGGCCGCCCGGTGCGGCCGGGCGCCGGTTGATGATCATCGCGGCGGACCATCCGGCGCGCGGCGCGCTCGGTGTCGGCGGCGACCTGACCGCGACGGCCGATCGCTGCGAGTTCCTCGACCGGCTCCGCACGGCGCTTGACCGGCCCGGCGTGGACGGCGTCATCGGCACCCCCGACATCCTCGAAGACCTTCTCCTGCTCGGCGCCCTGGACGGGCGGCTCGCGATCGGGTCGATGAACCGGGGCGGCCTCGCCGGGACGGCGTTCGAGATCGACGACCGGTTCACCGCCTACGACGCCGCCGCGATCGCCGCGTCCCGGCTGGACGGCGGCCGGCTCCTGTTCCGCGTCGACGACTCCGACCCGGCGACCGCCCGGACGCTGGAGGCCTGCGCGGCGGCGGTGTCGGCGCTCGCGCGGCGGCGGCTGCCGGCGCTGGTGGAGCCGCTCGTCGCGCATCGCGTCGACGGGCGCGTCCGGAACCTGGTGACGCCGGAGGCGATGATCCGGGCGGTGTCGGTCGCGGCGGGGCTCGGCGTCACGTCGGCGTACACGTGGCTGAAGGTGCCGGTCGTGCCGGAGCTGGCGCGGGTGCTGGCGGCGACGACGCTGCCCACGCTGGTGTCGGTCGGCGACGACGGCGGCGACCCCCATGAGGCGCTGGACGGCTGGCGTCGCGCGCTGCGGATCCCGGGCGTCCGGGGCCTCGTCGCCGGACGCGCCCTCCTGTACCCGCCGGACGGCGACGTCGAGGCCGCCGTGGACGCCGCCGCGGCACTCTTGTGAACAGGCGTCGATCGAGGGTAGGGCCGGAATCATGGACAGCGAATCCACCCCGGTGCACGCCGACGTCACCCTCGTCGTGAACGGGCGGGAACACCGGCTCAGAGTCGACACCCGCGCGTCCCTCCTGGACGTGCTGCGCGAAGACCTCGGGCTGACCGGCTCGAAGAAGGGCTGCGACCACGGGCAGTGCGGTGCGTGCACGGTCCTCATCGGCGGACGCCGCGCGAACGGGTGCCTCGCGCTGGCCGTCGCCCATGACGGAGAGGAAATCGTCACGGTCGAAGGGCTCGCGCAGGACGGGCGGCTCAGCACCCTCCAGGAGGCGTTCATCGAACAGGACGCGTTCCAGTGCGGGTACTGCACGCCCGGTCAGCTCTGCTCTGGGACCGGGATGCTGGACGAGGCCGGGCAAGGCTGGCCCAGCGCGGTGACCGGCGACCTTGGGGCCGACCCCGTCCTGGACGACGACGAGATACGCGAACGCATGAGCGGCAACCTGTGCCGGTGCGGCGCCTACGTCGGCATCGTCGCGGCGCTGAGGGAAGCGGCACGCCGCGAGAAGACGGCGAGCAAGGAGGCGGCCGAGGCATGAGGCCCTTCACCTACGAGCGCGCCACCAGCGCCGAGGACGCCCTGACGCGGCACAACGGCCACGACAACGGCCACGGCAACGGCCGCACCGGCGGCCACGATGGCGAGACCTACTACCTCGGCGGCGGGACCAACCTCGTCGACCTGATGCGGCTCGGCGTCGAGACCCCCGCCCGGCTCGTGGACGTCGCGCACATCCCCTACGACCAGATCCAGCTGACCCCGGGCGGCGCGCTCCTCATCGGCGCGGCCATGACCAACAGTGCCCTCGCCGCAGACCGGACGGTGCGCGAAGGGCATCCCATGCTTGCGCAGGCCGTCCTGGTAGGGGCGTCCGGGCAGATTCGCAACAAGGCGACCGTCGGCGGCAACCTCCTGCAACGCACGCGCTGCTCCTACTTCCAGGACACCGCCAAGCCGTGCAACAAGCGCAACCCCGGCAGCGGATGCCCGGCACGGGAAGGGGAGCATCACAACCTGGCGATCCTGGGGCATTCGGAGGCGTGCGTGGCGACGCATCCGTCCGACATGGCGGTGGCGCTGTCGGCGCTGGACGCGTCGGTGCACGTCCTAGGGCGCGGCGGGCCGCGAACCATCCCGATGGACGAGTTCCACCGGCTCCCCGACAACGAACCGGAGCGCGACACCGTCCTGGAGCCGGGCGACCTCGTCACGACGGTCGAGGTTCCTCCGCTCGGCATGCCGTCCCGCTACCGCAAGGTCAGGGAGCGGGCGTCGTTCGCGTTCGCGCTGGTGTCGATAGCGGCGGCGCTGGACGTGGACCCGGACGAGGGCGTGGTGCGGGACGTCCGGGTGGCGCTGGGCGGCGTCGCGCACAAGCCGTGGCGGGCCTGGTTCGGCGAGGAGGCGCTGCGCGGGAGGCCCGCGACGCGCGAGTCGTTCCTGCGCGCCGCCGAGGCCGAGCTGGACGCCGCCGAGCCGCTGCGCGACAACGCCTACAAGGTGCCGCTCGCGCGCAACCTGATCGTCCGGACGCTGACCGAGCTGGCCGAAGCGGCCGGGGTGACCGAAGCGGGGGAGGGGACGGCGTCATGACCGAACGGCTGGAGAGCCGCGAGAAGGTCACGGGAGAGGCGCGTTACGCGTTCGAGTACCCCGTCGAGAACGTCGCGTACGCGGCGGCCGTCCAGGCGAGCGTAGGACGCGGTGAGATCGTCGCCGTCGACACCGACGCGGCGCTGGCGCTGCCCGGCGTGCTCGCCGTCCTGTCATGCGAGAACGCGCCGAAGCTCGGCGACCCGGCGGACGGCGAGCTGGCGGTGTTCCAGTCCCGGACGGTCTCCTACCGGGGCCAGTTCGTCGCGGCCGTGGTCGGCGAGACGCTCGAAACCGCGCGGGAGGCGGCCCGTCTCGTCCGGGTCGAGTACGCGCCGGAGACCCCGGACGTGCGGCTGCGCACCGACCACCCCGGCCTCTACCGGCCGGACCAGGTGAACCCGGTCTTCCCTGCCGACACCGAGCAGGGTGAGCCAGAGGACGTGTTCAACAATTCAGCAGTTCGCGTGGACGTCACCTACACGACGCCCGCCGAGCACAACAATCCGATGGAGCCGCACGCCACCATCGCCCGCTGGGACGAGCACGGGCACCTCATGCTCTACGACTCGACGCAGGGCGCATCGAACGTCAAGAGCATGCTGGCCCAGACGTTCGGCCTTGACCCGTCCCATGTGCGGGTCGTGGCCCCGCACGTCGGCGGTGGGTTCGGTTCCAAGGGGATCCCCAAGGCGAACGTCGTCCTGGCCGCGATGGCCGCAGGCGCCGTGCGGCGTCCGGTCAAGTTCGCCGTCCCGCGCCAGCAGATGTACGCGACGACCGGCTACCGGACGCCGACGATCCAGCGGCTCCGCGTCGGCGCGGACAACGACGGGCGCCTGAACGCGATCCTTCACGACGTGGTGGAGCAGACGTCCACCGTCAAGGAGTTCGCCGAGCAGACCGCCACCCCGACCCGCATGCTGTATCAGGCGCCCCACCGGCGGACGACGCACCGTCTGGTCGCCCTGGACGTCCCCACACCGTCCTGGATGCGCGCCCCGGGCGAGACGCCCGGCATGTACGCGCTCGAATCCGTCATGGACGAGCTCGCCGTCGCCGCCGGCATCGACCCCATAGAGCTGCGCATCCGCAACGACACCGACCGTGAGCCGGAGAGCGGCCTGCCCTTCAGCTCGCGCAACCTCGTCGCATGCTTGCAGGAGGGTGCCGCCCGCTTCGGCTGGGCCGGACGCGACCCCGCGACCGGTGTCCGCTGGGAGGGCCGCAAGCTCATCGGCATGGGCGTCGCCGCGTCCACCTATCCCGCCTACATGAGCCCCAACCGCGCGAGCGCCCGCGCCGAGCCGGACGGGACGTTCACCGTCCGCATCGCCGCCGCCGACATCGGCACCGGCGCCCGCACCGCCCTCGCGCTGATCGCCGCCGAGACCCTGAAGGCGAACCTCGGCGACGTGACGGTCGAGCTGGGCGACAGCGCGTTCCCCAAGGCGTCGGTCGCCGGCGGCTCCTCCGGGACGGCCGGATGGGGGACGGCCGTCGTCCGCGCCTGCGAGGCCCTGCGCGGCAAGCTGAACGGCGAGGTCCCGCCCGAGGGCCTGGAGGCGGAGGCCGACACGACCGCAGAGGTGAAGGCGCGCGAGAAGTACGCCCGGCACGCGTTCGGCGCGCAGTTCGCGGAGGTGGAGGTGGACGCCGACACGGGTGAGGTCCGCGTCCGCCGGATGCTCGGCGTCTTCGCAGCCGGGCGGATCATCAACCCGACCACCGCCCGCTCCCAGTTCATCGGCGGCATGACGATGGGCATCGGCATGGCGCTGATGGAGGAGAGCGTCATGGACGAGGAGTTCGGCGACTACCTCAACCGGGACCTCGCGCAGTACCACGTCCCGGCCTGCGCCGACGTCCGCGACATCGAGGCGACGTGGATCGAGGAGTCCGACCCGCACCTGAACCCGATGGGCTCCAAGGGCATCGGCGAGATCGGCATCGTCGGGGCGGCGGCGGCCGTCGGCAACGCCGTCCACCACGCGACCGGCATCCGCGTCCGCCACCTGCCCATCACCCCGGCCAAGCTCCTCCCTGATCTCTGACCTGGGCGCTCTCCGAGCCGCCGGGCATGACTGTTGAAAAGTTCACTATCAGGAGTGATGCGCGCACGGATCGTGGGTATCGATGACCTTGCTCGGGGGCGCTCCCAACCCGCGAGGTGATCGCCGTGTACCAGCAGGTCCTCGATCCCGTCGCCGACTCGCTCGGCTGGAGCTCGCTCGTCGCCGCGCTGCCGCTGGCGGTGCTGTTCGTCCTGCTCGGGGGCGTCCGGATGCGGGCCTGGCTGGCCTCCCTGATCGCGCTGGCCGTCTCCCTGGCCGTCGCGATCTGGGCCTACGGGATGCCCGCCGGGCAGGCGCTCCTCGCCGGGACGGAAGGCGCCGCGTTCGGCTTCTTCCCCATCCTGTGGATCGTCATCAACGCCCTGTGGGTCTACAACATCACCGTCACCACCGGCCACTTCGACGTGCTGCGCCGCACGTTCGCGCAGGTCAGCGACGACCAGCGGCTGCAGGCCGTGCTGATCGCGTTCTCGTTCGGCGCGCTGCTGGAGGCGCTCGCCGGGTTCGGGACGCCGGTCGCGGTCACCTCCGTCATGCTGATCGCGCTCGGCTTCCCGCCGCTGAAGGCCGCCGTCCTCGCGCTCACCGCCAACACCGCGCCGGTCGCGTTCGGCGCGATGGCGACGCCGATCCTCACGCTCGGCAAGGTCACCGGCGAGTCCAGCGACACGCTCGGCGCCATGGTCGGGCGGCAGACCCCGATCCTCGCGGTGTTCGTCCCGCTCGTCCTCGTCGCCATCGTGGACGGGCGGCGCGGCTTCCGCGAGACCTGGCCGGTCGCGCTGCTGTGCGGCGCGTCGTTCGGGGCCGCGCAGTACGCGACCGCGAACTTCGTCTCGGTGCCGCTCGCGGACGTCGTCGCGTCGCTGGTGTCGGCGGCGGCGGTCGTCCTCGCCGTCCGGCTGCGCCCGGCCGCGCCCGCGGTGCCCGCCCCGGTCGCGGGCGGCGCCGCCGACGAGCCCACCCCCGAGTTCGCCGCCCGCGTCGAGGGTGATCGGCGGGTCGCCCCGGTCCAGGACTCGCGTGCCGAGATCGTCCGCGCCTACGCCCCGTACGCGATCATCATCGCGGTCTTCGTCGTCTGCCAGTTCGGCCCGGTCAAGGACGCCCTCGACAGGACCACGGCGACGTTCTCCTGGCCCGGCCTTGACCTCACCGACCCGGCCGGCGAGCCGCTGGCGCTGCCCACGTTCACCCTCAACTCCCTGACCACGCCGGGGACGCAGATGCTGGCCGCCGGGCTGCTCACCATGGCCGCCCTCCGCGTCGGCCTCGGCCGGGCCGCGGGCGCGTACCGGACGACCCTCGTCCAGCTCCGGTGGGCGATCATCACGGTGATGGCGGTGCTCGGGCTGGCGTTCGTGATGAACGCGTCCGGCCAGACGGTCACCCTCGGCACCTGGATGGCCGGGGCGGGCGGCGCGTTCGCGCTGCTGTCGCCGATCCTCGGCTGGCTCGGTACCGCCGTCACCGGCTCGGACACCTCGTCGAACTCGCTGTTCGGCGCGCTTCAGGTCACCGCGGCCGGGAAGGCCGACCTGTCGCCGGTGCTGATGGCGGCGACGAACAGCTCCGGCGGCGTCCTCGGCAAGATGGTGTCGCCGCAGAACCTCGCCATCGCGGCGGCGGCCGTCGGGCTGGACGGGCGCGAGGGCGACATCTTCCGCCGCGTCGTCCTGTGGAGCCTGCTGTTCCTCGCTGGAATGTGCCTTCTGTCCGGGCTGCAATCGACCGGCGTCCTCGGCTGGATGGTGCCGTGACGGGCGTTCCGCGGCGGAACGCGGCGGAACGCGGCGCGTCCGGCAAAGGAAATCGCGCCCGATCATTGTTTTCCCGCCCGGTTGGGGTCAGAAGCCGCCGACAGATGAGAGCCTGGGATATACGGGACCGCGACGGCGGCGGCACCCCCGGTCCGAGGCGAGGAGCGGATGACGGTCTGGCGGATCACCGACGGTGAGGACGGCGTCGAGTCGGGCGAGCGGGCATCGCCCGCCACCGGCTCCGGGCCCGGCTCCGGCGACGGATCCGGCGGCGACATCGTCGAGCTCGACACGGCGTTGCTGCACATCAGCGCCTCGCCGGTCGCGGCGCGGCTCGTGATGAGCGGCGAGATCGACGTGTCGAACGCCGGGGAGGTGACCCGCGCGCTCGACGCCGCGGGCGGCCGCGTGCCCGGCTGCGACGTCCACGTCGACCTGACGGAGGTCGACTTCGTCGACGTCGCGGGGCTCCGCGCCTTCAACCTCGCCGCCCTCGACCTCCAGGAGGACGGGCGGATGCTCGTCCTGCACGCGGTCTCGCCGCACATCGACAAGCTGTTCGCGACGATCGGGTGGAGCTCGACCCCCGGCCTGCAGATCCACTGCGGCCCCCGCGCCTGACCCCCGTGCCGCCGCGCCCGCCGCGCCCGCCGCGCCCGTCGCGCCCGTCGCGCCCGTCGCGCCCGTCCCGCCGGTCCTCGCGTCGTTAAGCAATGCGCCACCTCCGGCTCCCCGCGCGGCAAACATCACCGGCCCTGCCCGAGATGTCATTGATTATCTGTTCTGGGGCAGTTTGACACTCAAAAGTGTGGTTAGGGGGTTTTTGGTAGCTCTCCTAATTCAGAGGGGGATCTCATGGCAAGGCGTAGACATCGTGCGGAAGAAGAGCGTGCGGAAGCGCCTATGGCCAGCGAGCGCACCGAAGCGGCGGCGCCGGCCCATGGCGCCGCGGCGGCGGCCCCGGGCAGGGGCGCCGACATGCCCGGCGAGCACGCGCTCTGGGAGGAGCGGACCCGCATTTCCCTCCAGCCCATCGCGGCACCGTCCATCCTCGGGCTGTTCGGGTTCGCGGGCGCGACCGCGATGGTCGGGGCCTGGCAGGCCGGCTGGTACGGCGACGCCGGGACGCCGCTGGTCCTGTGGCCGTTCGTGCTGACGTTCGGCGGCCTCGCCCAGCTGCTGGCGGGCATGTGGGCCTACCGGGCGCGCGACGGCCTCGCCACCGCGGTGCACGGCATGTGGGGCGCGTTCTGGCTCGCGTTCGGCCTGCTGTTCATGCTGGTCGGCATGGGCGCGTACCCGGTGGAGCAGGCTCCGGTCCTCGGCGGCCTCAGCGAGGGCTTCGCGTTCTGGTTCATCATGCTGGCGGTGATCACCGGCCTGTGCGCGATCGCCGCGCTGGGGGCGAACCTCGCCATGGCGCTGATGCTGGCGGTCCTCGCCGCGGGCGCGGGCTTCACCGCGGCCGGCTTCTGGGCCCCGTCCAACTGGTCGCTGGACGTCGGCGGCTGGCTGTTCGTCGCGTCCGCGGTCCTCGCCCTGTACGCGGCGGCCGCGATGATGTTCGAGAACACCTTCGGCCGGACGATCCTGCCCACCTTCAAGACGCGCACCAAGAGCAAGGCGCCCGCGCGCCGCGGGGCCCGGCCGATGGAGTACCGGCACGGCGAGCCTGGAGTGAAGATCGGCCAGTGAGCCCGGTCGATCATCCGGCCGGGCACCGGCCGATCTGGTGATCTCCGGCGTTTCGCCTTGACATTCCCGTTGCCCTATCCTGTGCCGATCCAGCACGACCCGGCTCGGAGGGGAGCGGGAATGTCATCGGCCGTCCGGCGGACGTGGCGGCGCCTCGTCCAGACGTACCACCTGCTGTGCGCGCGGGACGACGCCGCCGCGCACGGCTACAGCGTGCCCAGCGGCGTGTGGGCCTGCGTGCGCTGCCACCAGCCCCACCTCGAACTCGCGGCCCTCCACCAGCACCTCCGCACCGAACACCCCTGACGCGCACCGGCGCGTCCCGGTGTGTTCCGGTGTGTTCCGGACCACTGACGCGTTCCAGCGCGCAAGGACGCGTCGTAGGCTCGGGAGCCGATGGAGGGCTGACATGGACGAGCCGATGCGCACCAACACCGCCGCCTACGAACAGACCGTCCGGTCGACGCTCGCGCTCGCCGCGACGCTGGGCGACGCCGACTGGCACCTGCCGACCGAATGCCCCGGCTGGACGGTCAAGGACCAGTTCGCCCACATCGTCGGCGTCGAGCTCTCGCTGCTGGGCGAGCCGGAGCCCGACGTCGAAGTCCCCGAGTTCGATCATGTCCGCAACGACTTCGGCCGGTGGCTGGAGGCCGCGATCCACGTGCGCCGCCCGGTGCCCGGCCCCGTCGTCGCCGCGGAGCTCGCGGACGCGCTGGAGCGCCGCCTCGCCCAGCTCCCCGGCCTCGACCCCGACCGCATCGTCATGTGCCCGGACGGGCGCGAAGGCCCCTACAGCCGCCTCGTGAAGTTCCGCGCCCTGGACTGCTGGACGCACGAGCAGGACATCCGCCGCGCCGTCGGCCGTCCCGGCAACCTCGACGCCCCGGCCGCGCACTCCTTCTGGGAGCTGATGAGCGCCGCCCTGCGCCGCATCGTCGCCCGCCCGGGGAAGGCGGAGCCGGGCCAGTCCGTCGCGTTCACGATCTCCGGCCCGCCCGACTTCCGCGCGGCCGTCCAGGTGGACGGCGACCGCCGCGGCCAGTGGGCCGAACCGGACGAGCCGACCACCGAGCTCTCCATGGACCTGGAGAGCTACGTCCGCCTCACCGCCGGACGCTGCACCGCCGACACCGTCAAGGTCCGGATCGACGGGGACGCGGAGCTGGCCGGCCGGGTCCTCGCGAACATGGCCATCACGCCCTAGCTCTCGGCCGGCGGCGGACGGTGCCGCACGGCCCCCGGGAAATGGGCGGCCAGCAGGCCGGGGGACTCGTCGCGGCCGTCCAGGACGCGGCTCGTCCGGTCCGTGACGCGCCAGCCGGACGGGGTGCGCCGCAGCCGCCACCGGTTCGCGGTGGCGCGGCGCAGCACGAACCCGTCCGCCCGGTTGACGATCATGAGCGTGTAGCCGATCGCCGTCGCCTCGTCGCCGGACGCGGAGACGGTGACGTGCGGCGGCCCGGCGACATGCGCGCAGCCGCCGCCGATCCAGCCCTGGTGCCCGGCCGACCGGACCATCGCGTCGATCTCGTCCCGTCCGGTCATCAGGATCTCGTCGACGTCGTAGACGCCGTCCTCGTCCCAGAGGGCGGCGACGTCACCGGCGCAGCCGCTGTCGACCAGCGGCCCGTACGACAGGATCAGCCGGGTGATCTCGCGCTCGTCCTCCAGCAGCCGAAGCCGCTCCTCCAGAGCGGCGAGCCGGCCTTCGAGGTCGGTCACCGCTCCTCCTCGAAGGTCAGCCCGTACGGCCCGGCGAGTTCGCGCAGCGCGGCGAGCTGCTCGCGGTAGTGCGCGGGCGACGAGGACGCGAGCCGGACGCCCGCGATCGTCGCCCCCGCCTCGCGCAGCCGCGACAGCGCGGTACCCGCGGCGTCCGGCTCGCCGCCCGGGTCCAACGGGCGCGGCGGCCCGAGCACCACGTCGAACCCGGCCGGAAGATCGCAGGACGCGAGCATCTCGGCGAGCGTCCCGAGCGGCAGGCCGAACGGGGCCCAGCCGTCGGCGGTCAGCGCGCGGCGCAGCGACCGTCCCGTCCGGCCGCCGATCCACAGCGGGACCCGCTCCTGGACGGCATGCGGCTCCACCACCAGCCCGGAGAAGTCGTAGTGGGTGCCGTGGTATTCGGGCATCCGCCGCGACAGGGCCGCGCGGAGCGCCGCGAGGGCGTCGTCGGCCCGCTCGCCGCGGCCCGCGAACGGGGCGCCGAGCAGGTCGAACTCCTCCTCCAGGCTGCCGACGCCGAGGCCGAGCGTGAGCCGCCCGCCGCTGACCCGGTCGAGCGTCCCGTACCGCTTGGCGATGGCGAGCGGATGGTGGTATCCGAGCACCAGGACGTGGGTGGCGAGCCGGATGCGGGACGTCCGGGCGGCGAGGTGGCCGAACGTCGCGAGCGGGTCCCAGTACACGCCGCCGCGCCGCTCGGCGGCCCCGGCGGGGACGGCGACGTGCTCGCTGCAGGTGAGGTGGTGGTAGCCGAGCCGGTCGGCGGTCTCGGCGATCCGGCCGATGTCCTCGATGCCCGCGTCCCGCTCCCACGCGGCGGGACCGGGCGGCGGCTGCGCCACCACCGGCGTGACGATGCCGACGCGCATCGTTGCTCCCCTCGTCGTAGAAAAACGTTCTATCACGCGGTTTCGAACACACCAGGCGCCGGGTGAGGCCCCGCAGCCCCTGCTGAGCACGTGTTACCGGCCCTCTTCCCAGAAGACCAAGCGGTTGCTAGATTCCAGATAACAAGAATTCATTTCAGTCACGCTCCGGGAGGTGCGATGACCGAGGTCATGACGGCGCGGGATCCGGCGGCTCCGGTGCGGCGGGAGTCGCCGCCGTCCATGATCGAGCGGATGACGCTGATCCTGGACGCCTTCAGCGGCCCCTCCGCCCGGCTGACCCTGGAGGACGTCGCGCGCCGCACCGGGCTGCCGCGCTCCACCGCGCACCGGATCCTGGACCAGCTCGTCCGGCAGCGCTGGCTCGCGCACCACGCGTTCGGCTACGGCCTCGGGAACCGCGCGCTCGGCCTCGGCGGGCGGGACGGCGGCCACGGCAAGGTCCGCGAGGCGGCGGCGCCGCTGCTACACGAGCTGCAGGTCACCACCGGGCTCGTCGCGCATCTCGCCGTCCTGGACGGCGCCGAGATCTACTACCTGGACAAGCTCGGCGGGCGGCTCGCCACGTCCGTGCCGTCCCGGGTCGGCGGGCGCGCCCCCGCGCACTGCACCGCGCTCGGCAAGGCGATGCTGGCGTGGCTGGAGCCTGAGCAGGTGGACGCGCTGCTCGGGCCCGAGATCACCCGGTTCACCGCCCGGACCATCGGCGAGCTCGGCACCCTCCACCAGGAGCTGCACCGGGTCCGGCAGCGCCGCGGGCTGGCGTTCGAGCGCGGCGAGTCCTATCCGGGCATCGCGTGCGTCGCGGCCGCGATCCGCGGCGCCGAGGGGCCCGTCGCCGGGATCTCCCTGGTCGGCGACATCCGCGCGCCGCTGGAGAACGTCGCGCCGCTGGTCGTCACCGCGGCCCGCGAGGCGTCGCAGATCCTGTTCCCCGGCTCGGGCGGGACGTCAGCGACCCGCGGCCGGCGCCGCGGCTCGGCGGCTCCGGCGACCTGGTCGCCGGAGACGATGAACCGGCTCCTCGCCGTGGACGGGCGCGGCGACTGGATGTGAGGCGCCGGTCCGGCGGAGTCAGCCCCAGCCCCACCGGTCGCCGATGCCCCACGGGTCGGGCGCGATGGGCGCGTCGGGCTCGTTGATGCCGAACCTGCTGCGGAAGAACACCATCGGACGCCGCCAGGCGCCGTCCCGGACGTCGTGCCGCTCGATGCCGAGCACCCGCCCGACCACGATCTCGTGGTCGCCGGCCTGGTGCACGTCGTGGACGGCGGCGTGCACGCCGAGCAGGACGTCCGGCAGCCGGGGCGTGCCCCATGGCGACACGTCCCAGTCCAGGTCCTCGAATTTCGTGCCCCGGCGCGACCCGAACCGCTCGCACAACTCGCGCTGCTCCTCGGCCAGCACGTTCACGCAGAACCGTCCGGCCGCCCTGATCCGCGGCCACGAACGGCCGCGGCGGTCCGCGCAGAACAGGATCAGCGGCGGTTCCAGCGACACCGACGCGAACGACTGGCACGCGAAGCCGACGGGCTCGCCGCCGTCGAGGGCGGTGACCACGGTGACGCCGGTGGCGAACTCCGCCATGGCCGTCCGGAACTCCGCCGGGTCCACGGCGGGCGTGGCCCCTACCGCGGCTCCGGGTCCGGTTCCGGCGTCTTCGGTGAGCGCTGGCTCGGCTGGCATCTGGTCACCTCGGGGGCTCATAGCGGTTTCCTCTTCATTTCTAACAAGTGATGCTCGATCGGCATTCGTTCAGGGTCGCCCTGAGATCCCGATCAGTGGAAGCGGGCGCGGCGCGGCGCCCTCGCGGGCGGGGCACGTCCCGCTGATCGGGATCGGCGGGACGGCTCGCCCGCCGGGCCGATTACGTTCCGGGCAAGCCACCCTCGGAGGACTGAGAGATCATGCCCACGGAGTTGACCTACGAGTCGACACTGCGCGAGCTCGCCACCGATCAGGGCGTCCTGCGCTACCACGAGGCCGGCGAGGGCCCGCCGCTGCTGATGCTGCACGGCTCGGGACCGGGCGTCACCGGGTGGCGGAACTTCCGCGGCAACCTCGCCCGGTTCGCCGAGCACTTCCGGTGCCTGGTCCTGGAGTTCCCCGGCTTCGGCGTCAGCGACCCGACCGGCGAGCACCCGATGATGGCCGCCGGGGGCGCCGCCGTCCGGTTCCTGGACGGCCTGAACCTCGCCCAGGTCGACGTGATCGGCAACTCGATGGGCGGGATCGTCAGCACGCAGGTCGCGCTCGCGCACCCCGACCGGGTACGGCGCCTCGTCACGATCGGCGGCATCGGCCGGAACGTCTTCAGCCCCGGCCCCGGCGAGGGCATCAGGCTGCTGATGGAGTTCACCGACGACCCGACCCGCGAGCGGCTGATCCGGTGGCTGCACTCGATGGTGTACGACCCGTGCCTCGTCACCGAGGAGATGATCGAGGAGCGGTGGCGGCAGGCCACCGACCCCGGCACGCTCGCCAGCGCCCGCCGCATGTACGGGTCGAAGGCGATGGCGGCGCGCGCGAAGGCGATGGCGAGCTCGGACGAGCCGCCCTACTGGGCGATGCTCCACAAGCTCAAGGCCAAGACGCTGATCACCTGGGGCCGCGACGACCGCGTCAGCCCCGTCGACATGGCCCTCATCCCCATGCGGACGATCCCCGACGTCCAGGTCACCGTCTTCCCGAACTGCGGACACTGGGTGATGATCGAGCAGAAGTCCGCCTGGGAGAGCGCCGTGCTGGCGTTCTTGACCATGAAGGACGACTGATCAATGTCGACCTGGGATCACGAGTACGACCTGGTCGTCGTCGGCAGCGGGGGCGGCGGGATGACGGCCGCGCTCACCGCCCACGACGCGGGGATGAGCGTGCTGGTCGTCGAGAAGGGCTCGAAGTTCGGCGGGTCGACCGGCATCTCCGGCGGCGGGATCTGGATCCCGAACAACCCGGTGCTGAAGGCGCGCGGCCACGACGACAGCCGCGAGTCGATCCGCCGCTACCTGGACCTCCTCACCCGGGGCCGCGTCCCGGCCGCCCGCCTCGACGCGTTCGTCGACAACGGCCCGGCGGCGATGGAGCTGATCTGCAGAAGCAGGTGGATGCGGTTCTTCTGGACGAAGGGCTACGCCGACTACCACCCGGAGCTGGAGGGCGGCCGTCCGCTGGGCCGGTCCATCGAGGCCGAGCCGTTCGACACCCGCAAGCTCGGCGCGGACGAGAAGCACCAGCGGCCGAACAGCATGAAGGGCCCGCTCGGCCTCTGGATCACCAGCAAGGACTACCACGACCTCGCGATGGCGAAGCGCACGTGGGCGGGACGGCGGGCGTCGCTGGTCGCGGCGTGGCGCGTGTCGTCCAACGTGATCCGCCGCCGCCACATGGCGACCGGCGGCCGGGCGCTCGTCGCCCGGATGCGGATGGCCCTCAAGGACGCCGGCATCCCGCTCTGGCTGAAGACCGCCATGACCGAACTCGTCACCGACGAGGAGGGCCGCGTCACCGGGATCGTCGCCGCCGGACGGGACGGCACGACCATGCGCATCCGGGCCCGTAAAGGCGTCCTCCTCGCGACGGGCGGCTTCGACCACAACCAGGAAATGCGCGACGCGTACCTCCCCAAGGGCGGCCAGGAGGACTTCGCGATGGGCGCCCGCGAGAACACCGGCGACGGGATCTGCGCGGGCGAGAGCCTCGGCGCCGCGCTGGACCTGATGGACGACGCCTGGTGGATGCCCGCCGTCCGGCACCCGGCCGGGGCGACGATCCCGCTGGTGTCCGAGCGCGCCATCCCCCGGCAGGTCATCGTGTCGCGGGACGGCACGCGCTTCACCAACGAGGCGGCCCCGTACGTCAACTTCGTCCACGACCAGCTCGCGGGCGGTCACGTCCCGGCCTGGTTCGTGATGGACGCCAAGGCCCGCGCCCGCTACCCGTTCGCGCAGATCCTGCCCGGCGCCCCGATCCCGAAGGCGTTCTACGACGCGGGCATCGCGGTCAGGGCGGACTCGCTCGCCGAGCTGGCGGGGAAGATCGGCGTCCCGGCGGCGGCGCTGATCGAGACCGTCCGGACCTTCAACGGGTACGCCCGCGACGGCAAGGACCCCGACTTCGGCCGCGGCGACTCCGCCTACGACCGCTACTACGGCGACCCGAACCTGAAGAACCCGAACCTGGACGTCCTCGACACGGCGCCGTACTACGCGTTCCGGCTGGAGGTCGGCGACCTCGGCACCAAGGGCGGCCTCGTGTCGGACGAGCACGCCCGCGTCCTGCGCGAGGACGGCACGGTCATCGAGGGCCTGTACGTGACGGGCAACTCGTCGGCGTCGGTGATGGGCAACGAGTACGCGGGACCGGGGGCGACGATCGGCCCCTCCATCGTGTTCGGCTACATCGCGGCCCGCCACGCCGCCGCGGCGCCCGCGGTGGAGCCGCGATGACGGGACTGAAGGCGCGGGTGGTCGACGTCGTCCACGAGACGGCGGACGCGCACTCGCTCGTCCTCGAACCCGCCGAGGGCGACCGGGACCGGTTCTCCTACCGTCCCGGGCAGTTCCTCACCGTCCGGGTCCCGGCCGAGGACGGCTGGGCGGCGCGCTGCTACTCGCTGTGCAGCTCGCCGCTCACCGACGACCGGCTGAAGGTGACGGTGAAGCGGGTGGACGGCGGTCTCGGGTCCAACTGGATCTGCGACAACGTCACGGCGGGCGACGTGCTGGAGGTGCTGCGCCCGGCCGGCACCTTCACGCCCTCCTCCCTGGACGACGACCTCCTCCTCGTCGCGGGCGGCAGCGGCATCACCCCGATCATGTCGATCCTGAAGTCGTGCCTCGCCGGCGGGACGGGCAAGATCGCCCTCCTCTACGCCAACCGGAGCGAACGATCCGTCATCTTCGCCGACGAGCTGAGGGCCCTCACGGAGGAGCACCCGGACCGGCTGACGGTCGTCCACCTCCTGGAGTCGGTGCAGGGCCTCCCGACGCCCGCCGTCATCCGATCTCTGGTCGGCCCGTACACGGGACGGCAGGCGTTCATCTGCGGCCCCGAGATCTTCATGGACCTGGTCACCGGCACGTTCACCGGCCTGGGCATGCGCGTGCACGTCGAGCGCTTCTTCTCCCTGGAGAACGACCCGTTCGAGGAACCCGAGGCCCCCGGCGAGCCCGCGCCCGGCACGGAGACCGGCGAGATCGAGGTCGAGATGGACGGCGAGACGCGGACGGTGCCCTGGCCGAGGTCCGAACGGCTCCTCGACGCCCTGCTGCGCGCCGGGGTGGACGCCCCGTTCTCCTGCCGGGAGGGGAACTGCTCGGCCTGCGCCTGCGTGGCGCTGGAGGGCGAGGTCACCCTGGACGCCAACGCGGTCCTCGACGAGCAGGACCTCGCCGACGGCCTCATCCTCGCCTGCCAGGCGCGGCCGGTCACCGACCGGCTGAAGATCACCTACGACGGCTGAACATGGACGGGAGACAGGCGATGGCGAACCGCGTGCTCGACGCGATCATGGAACGGGCGGAGCAGATCCGCGAGCTCGGCCCCGTCAACGAGGCCCTCGGCAGGCTGGCCGACAAGGCCGCGCGGGCGCTCCGCGAGACCGGCGTGATCCGGATGCTGCAGCCGGCGGCGCACGGCGGCCTGGAGGCGCACCCGCGCGAGTTCGCCGAGACCGTGATGGGCATCTCCGCGCTCGACGGCTCCACCGGCTGGGTAGCGGGCATCGTCGGCGTCCACCCGTGGGAGATGGCCTACGCCGACCCGAAGGTCCGCGACGAGATCTGGGCCGGCGACCCGGACGTCTGGATCGCCTCCCCCTACGCCCCGATGGGCATTGCCCGCCCGGTGGACGGCGGCTACGTGTTCAACGGCCGCTGGCAGTTCTCCTCCGGCACCGACCACTGCGACTGGATCTTCCTCGGCGGGATGCTCGGCGACGCGGACGGCAAGATGGCGCAGCCGCCCCGCTCCCTCCACCTGATCCTGCCGCGCTCCGACTACGAGATCGTCGAGGACTCGTGGGACGTCGCCGGTCTGAAAGGCACCGGCAGCAAGGACATCATCGTCAGGGACGCCTTCGTCCCCGCCTACCGGACGCTCGAGTACACCAAGGTCGTGGACGGCTCCGCGGCCCGCGACGCGGGGCTGACGAACCCGTCCTACCTGATGCCGTTCTCGTGCGTGTTCCCGCTCGGGATCACCTCCGCCGTCATCGGCATCGCGGAGGGCGCGCTGCACCATCACCTCGCCTACCAGCGGGGCCGCGTCCAGATCACCGGCACGAAGATCAAGGACGACCCGTACGTGCTGTACGCGATCAGCGAGGCCGCCGAAGAGATCAAGGCGTCCCGGACCGCGCTGCTCGACAACTGCTCGCGCGTCCACGACCAGGTCGCCGCGGGCCACGAGCCGACGTTCGCCGAGCGCGCCGCGGGCCGCCGCACGCAGGTCCGCGCGGCGTGGCGGGCGGTGCAGGCGATGAACGAGATCGTCGTCCGGTCGGGCGGGAACGCGATGCGCAGCGACAACCCGATCCAGCGGTTCTGGCGGGACGCGCACGTCGGCCTCGCCCACGCGATCCACGTGCCCGGCGCCGTCTACCACGTGTCCGCCCTCACCGACCTGGACATCGAGCCGCCCCAGGGCCCCATGCGCTCGATGATCTGACCCGACCGACGCAGAAGGGAGCGAGAGAGCATGACGCAGATCCGAGGGCTGGGATACCTGAAGGTCCAGACCCGCCACATCGAGCGCTGGCGCGAGTTCGCCCTCGACGGGCTCGGCTTCGCCGAGGGAAGCGGCCCCGACCCGGACGGCCTCTACCTGCGCATGGACGAGCGCCGCGCCCGCCTCGCCGTGCTGCCGGGCGAGAGCGACAAGGTCCTGGCCGTGGGCTGGGAGGTCCGCGACCAGTACGCGCTGGCCGCCGTCCGGGAGGCCGTCGAGAAGGCCGGGACGGCGGTGACCGCGCTGACCCCGAAGGAGGCCGCGGAACGCGACGCCGAAGAGGTCATCGCGTTCACCGACCCCGGCGGCACCCCCGTCGAAGTGTTCTTCGGACCCGTCCTCGACCACAGCCCCCTCCGCACCGGCTTCGCGCAGAAGTTCGTCACCGGCGCCATGGGAATGGGCCACGTCGTGCTGCCCACCCCGAACTTCGCCGAGACCGTGACGTTCTACAACGAGGTGCTCGGGTTCCTGCCGCGCGGCGCGATGAAGGTCGGCGGCGGCCACGTCCGGATCCGGTTCATGGGCGTCAACCAGCGGCACCACAGCATCGCGATCTGCCCCGCCCCGCACGACGGCGACCCGGGGCTCGTCCACCTGATGGTGGAGGTCGACACGCTGGACGCGGTCGGCATCGCGCTCGACGCCGTCACCGCGAGAGGCTTCTCGATCTCCTCGACGCTGGGCCGCCACACCAACGACAAGATGGTCTCGTTCTACGTCCGGGCGCCGGGCGGCTGGGACATCGAGTACGGCTGCGAGGGCACGCTCGTGGACGAGACGTACTACACCGCCGAAGAGATCACCAAGGACAGCTACTGGGGCCACGACTGGTCGGGCTCGGAACCGCTGGCCGCGTTCGTCCCGCAGGGGAAGTGAAGGCGTGACCTCTTCGGTCGAGCCGTTCGCGGCCCGCGACATCGGCGCCTTCGACCACGAATGCGACGTGCTCGTCGTCGGTTTCGGATGCGCGGGCGCCGCCGCGGCGTTCGAGGCGGCGCGGGCGGGCGCGGACGTCATCGTCCTGGAGCGGGCGAGCGGCGCGGGCGGCACGTCGGCGCAGTCGGGCGGCGAGCTGTACCTGGGCGGCGGCACCGAGATCCAGAAGGCGTGCGGCTTCGACGACGACCCCGGCGCCATGTACGCCTACCTGGAGGCGGCGCTCGGCCCGAACGCCGACACCGCCAAGCTCCGCCTGTACTGCGACGAGAGCGTCGAGCACTTCGAGTGGTTCCGGGCGCGCGGCGTGCCGTTCAACCCGACCTTCTACGACGCGCCGACGTGGATGCCGATGTCCGAGGACGGGCTGATGTGGCTGGGGGAGAACTCCTGGCCGTACAACACGATCGCCAGGCCGGTCCCGCGCGGGCACCGCCCGGCGGCGGCCGGGTTCGGCGGCGGCGTCCTCATGGCGAAACTGTCGGCCGCCGCGACCGGGGCGGGCGCCGCCGCCCACACCGACACGCTCGCGACGAACCTCGTCCTGGCCGACGACGGACGCGTCACCGGCGCCGTCGCCCGCAGGTACGGCACCACGGTCACCTACCGGGCCCGCGCGGCCGTGATCCTCACGACCGGCGGGTTCGCCGACAACGACGCGATGCTCGCCGACCACGCGCCGCTGCTGCTCGGGCACGGCAAGGTCAGCGACGGCCTCGACGACGGCTCCGGCATCCGGATGGCCACCGCGATCGGCGCCGCGACCCGCCGCATGGCGGTGGTGGAGATCGCGCTCACCGCCCTGCCCGCGATGGTGTGCCGCGGCATGCTCGTGGACGGTCTCGGCCGCCGATTCCTCAACGAGGACGTGTACCCGGGCCACTGGAGCGTCCACGCCGTGAAGCACCAGCCGGGCCCCTACTGGACGATCATCGACGAGGAGGGTTTCGAGGACGTCCCCGAGCCGGACCGCTGGGGCATCCGCCCCAAATACGTAACCGAGACCCTCGCCGAACTGGAGGAGTCGTTGGGCATGCCCGCCGGCTCCCTGGAAACGACGGTCGAGACCTACAACCGGCACGCCGCCGCCGGCGAGGACCCGTACTTCCACAAAGACCCGAAATGGCTGCGCCCCCTGAAATCGCCGTTCGCCGCCATCGATCCGCGCGCCGGCTTCTTCGGCACCGGCTCGGGCGGCTCGGGTGGCGGCGGGACGGGCTCCGCGACGGGCGCGGCCGGGTTCACGCTCGGCGGCCTGCACACCACCGTGGACGGCGAGGTCCTGAACAACTCGGACGTCCCGGTGCCCGGCCTGTACGCGGCGGGTCGCGCCGCGTCCGGCATGCACGGCGAGGGCTACGTCAGCGGCACGTCCCTGGGCGACGGCACGTTCTTCGGCCGCCGCGCAGGCCGTGCCGCAGGACGCGCCGCCGCCCGCTGAAGGGGGCCGCCCGGCCTCGCCACCATCGCCGGCCTCCGCACCGGGTGACGCCCCCGGCCTGGCCGGACGTGGCCATCCTCACACCCCTGCCTCCAGCCTGCGGCGCCGCGCCGATACGTCCAACTCGTGGGCATTCGCCCCGAGTTGGCCGTTGCGCGGCATTTAAGATTTCAAGATCGGGAGGTTGCATGGGTGAGGAGTTGCGCGTCAGTGACGCCGATCTGCGTAAGGCCGCCGACCGGCTCGGCCGCGCCATCGACCAGATGGACGGCGACCTGGCGGCGTTCAAGGGGGAGCTCGCCGGCTATGGCCAGCCCTGGGGCGGCGACGACATCGGGATGCTGATCGGGGCCCTCTACCAGGGCGCCTACGACCTGGCGATGGACTGCTACGACAGCAACCTCGACGAGCTGGACTCCTTCGCCGAAGATCTAGAGGAGATGGCCGACAACTACAAGTCGGCCGAAGACCTCTCCGAGATCGAGGTCAACCGGGTCAGGGAGATCCTCGGCTGATGGGCCTCCAGCTCCCGGGAGAACTGATCTCCCTGCTCGGCATGCTCGGCTACACCTGGCCGGAGGCCGACGAGACCAAGCTGTTCGAGATGGGCCAGCGCTGGGTGGCCTTCGGCGGGACGCTGTCCTCCCGGGTCGGCGAGTCCGGCGGCGCCGCCCAGGCGGTGCACGCCGCCGGCATGGGCCAGGGCTTCGAGGCGTTCCAGCGCGCCTGGAGCGATCCGGAGGCCCCCGACTCGCTGCTGCGCGAGGCCGTCACCGGGACCACCGTCGTCGGGATCGGGCTGATCGTGGCCGGCGTGATCGTGCTGGCGCTGAAGATCAGCGTCATCGTCCAGCTGGTGATCCTCGCCATCCAGATCGCGCAGGCGATCGCGACCGCGGCGGTCACCTTCGGTGCCTCGCTGCTGGAGATCCCGATCTTCAAGATGATCACAGGCATGATCATCGACCAGCTCATCGGCATGGCGATCGACCAGATCATGGGCGCATAGGGCGGGGCATGGGACGGGGAAAACGAGGCCGGGCACGGCAGAACCGGAACCGCGGCCGCGGCGTCGCCAAGGGCCTCTACAAGAAGATGGGCCTCCAGGACCTGATGAAGCCCGCGCCGGGCCGCCGCCGCGCCCCGGGCACCGGGCCGACTCCGCGCACCGGAAGGCCGAACAACCGCAAGTTCGACGACCTGGTCAACCGCGCCCGCAACCTGAAGTCCGGCGTCGGCAAGAGGAAGAACGTCGCCACCTCCGACTACGACGTGCGGGTGCCGGGACGGGGCAGGCAGCGCGGGCAGATCGACACCGTCAGCGGCCGGGGCAACCAGACCGACAGGGGCTTCACCGACACCGACCGCTCCGGGAACGACCGGCTGCCGAACTACCGGACCGACAACCACGACCGGACGTTCGACTCGGAGAAGAAGATCTACGAGGACTTCTCCCGGAAATTCCCCGACACGCGGACGAGCGGCCGCATCACCATCTACTCCGAACGCCATCCCTGTGAAGGATGCTCGATGTCCACTCAGGATTTCCTGCGGCGCTATCCCAATATGCAGGTGGACATCGTCTACACCTATAAGGACGTGGACGGCGGTGCGCCGACGATCGGGACGCAGAACAAATTCCCCGGTGACTTCGTCAACGACCGCATCACCACGCACCACTACACCCGGGGAGCGAGGTAGTCTGCGGGGGCATGGGCCGCAAACGTGAGCGGAAACCGGCGCCGTCCGCCCTCGATCCGGCGCGCTTCACCATGGTGGAGTACCGCGAGCATGTGCTGGCGCGGCGGCAGGTGCACCCGGGAGAGCTGGCCGGATGTTCCCCCGGCGAGATCGACAACCTGATGTACGTCCAGCGGGTCAGCCGGATACCGCGGCTGTACAGGGACTTCCTCGGAACCATCGGGAAGAACCCCCGCCCGCTCATGCCGACCGTCGATTGGGCCTACCCGGATCTGCTGCAGAGCAAGGCGGAAGTGGTCGGCGACCTCCGCGCCGACGGAACCGACACCGCCTTTCTCGATGACGCCCTCGTGATCGGCCTCGGCTCCGGATACTTCATCTTCTACATTCCGGACGTCAGCACCGCGCCGGACGATCCACCGGTTTGGACCGCGACCGACGGAAGTGACCGCAGGCAGCTGCACGGCACTTTTCGCGAATTTCTGCTTTCCATTGTCGACAGCGATGGACGGGTGGTGGAGATCAGATGAGTCAGGGTGGGTTCTCGGTCGCGGAGTTCCGGGACCGGCTGGTGGCACAGGGCCTGGCGGCCGCGGACGACTTCCTCGGCTGCTCGGACGAGGAGATCGCGGCCGTCGTCCGGGCGCAGCGCGTCATCGGGCTGCCCGCGCTGTACCGGGACTTCCTCGCCGTGATGGGGAAGCGGCCCTACCCGCTGATGCAGGGCACCGACTGGGCCTACCGGGATCTGCTGGAGCTGCGCCAGGACGCGGCGGACCTGCTCGACGAGAACGGCCTCGACCAGGCCATGCTCGACGACGCCCTGGTCATCGCGATGCACCAGGGGTACGTCCTGTACTACATCCCGCACGCCTCGACCGCCCCGCCCGACCCGCCTGTGTGGACCTACGTCGAGGGGGAGGAGCCGTCGCAGTCGTTCGCGACGTTCCGCGAGTTCCTCGTCTCGCTGGAGGAGATGCGGCGCCGCGAGGTCGCGACCTGGCGTGACCTGGAGGCGTCGGGCCGGTTCAGCATGACCCGGATCGAGGACGACGGCTGACGATGGAGGCCAATGTCGTCACCGCCGACCTGAAGGCCGGCGGTGTACGGGACTCGTTCGACCTCGTCGCCGGTGAGGCGGAGCGTCCGGCCGCCGCCCGGTTCACCGTGCCCGGGCGGGACGCGGACCATGCCGAATACCTCGTCCTCGAAGCGGCGGCCGGGCGGATCGCCAACCGCAGGGCCAAGGGCAGGCTGCGCATCTACAGCGAGCACTACCCGTGCGCGTCCTGCCGCGCCGCGATGCAGCAGTTCCTGCGGGCCTACCCGCGCATGAGCATCGAGCTGGGCTACAGCCTCGGGGCCCCCGAGGAGTTCGCGCCCGACCCGGTGAACCCGAGAATCGAGCTGACCTTCGTAGAGGCGTGACCGGCCGCGCCGGGCGGCGCTCCAGGCCCGGTCACGCGGACGGCGGTGTGCCGCCGCCGCGGGCGCCGATCTGCTTCATCAGGTCGTCCAGGCTCTGCGTGAACGCGGCCATCTGCCGCAGGCCCTGGTCCTGCGCGTCCCGCAGCCGCCCGGCGAGCACCTCCGGGTCGATCGCGGTGTCGGCCGTCCGCGACTTGGCGCGCAGCTCGCGCAGCGCGTCGTTGACGGCGGTCCTGATCTCCTCCGCCAGCTCCTCGGACGGCATCCGCATGGCCCGCGGGTCCAGCTCCACCGAGGTCAGCTCCCCGCCCGCCCCGGCGACGACCCGGACCTTGCCGTCGGCGGCGGTGCCCTGCCCCTCCACCTCCTCGGTGCCCGGCGGCCGCGCCCCGCCGCCGTGAACCTGATCGAGGAGGCTTCTCGTCTCGCTCAGCATCCGCTCGAACTCATTGATGTCGGTCATACCACCAGTCCTCGGACATCCGCTGATCATCAGTTTAGGGCGCCCAGGACTTCGCGCGGCGGAACTCCGCGGCGATCACGCGGCTATCAGAGGACGGTCAGGCGATGGTCAGCACGACCTTGCCGCGCCCGTGCCCGGTCGCGACCTCGCGGTGCGCGTCCGCCGCCCGCTCCAGCGGGAACACGCCGCGCACATGGATCTTCAACCGTCCCTCCTCGTAGTGGCGTGCCGCCTCGGCGAGCCGGGACGCCGACCGCTTGTGGGGCGTGAGCCGGACGCCGAGCTCCGCCGCCCGCTCGTGCTCGACCAGCGTGATGATGCGGTCCCTGTCCTTGACGAGTGCGAGCGAGACGGCCAGCGCGTCACCACCGGCCCCGTCGAGCACGGCGTCGACCCCGTCCGGTGCGGCGGCCCTGACCCGCTCCTCCAGCCCGTCTCCGTAGGCGACCGGAATCGCGCCGATCGACCGCAGATACTCGTGGTTGCCCTCGCTCGCCGTGCCGATCACGGTGGCCCCCGCGATGCGGCCGAGCTGGACGGCGACCGTCCCGACCCCGCCCGCCGCCGCGTGCACGAGCAGCGTGTCGCCCGGCCCGACCGCCAGCTCCTCGAG
The DNA here is from genome assembly GCF_044326375.1 of Actinomadura sp. 3N508. NCBI lineage: Bacteria > Bacillati > Actinomycetota > Actinomycetes > Streptosporangiales > Thermomonosporaceae > Actinomadura > Actinomadura sp. 3N508. The sequence goes on along the minus strand of NZ_JBIRAX010000001.1, from coordinate 318,995 downwards.
CGCGATGTGCGGCGTCATCACCGCCGCCGGAAAGCCGCCCGCCACGTCCCACGGCATGCTCGCGGGCTTGGCCGCCAGCACCTCCGCCGGGACGACGACGTACTCGGCATAAGCGTCAAGGCGGCAATACCCGACCACCTCATCGCCGGGCCTGACCCCTGTGACGGCGTCGCCGACCTGGACGACGACCCCCGCGAACTCGTTGCCCGGCACGCGCGGAAAGCCCTCCGGCATCCAGGGCGGCGACCACCCCTCCCGGACGGCCAGGTCGAACGGCTGCACCCCGGCCGCCCGCACCCGGACCCGCACCTGTCCCGGCCCGACGTCCGGCACGGGCACGTCCAGGATCGTCAGTACCTCCGGCCCGCCCGGCTCGGTGAACCCCGCGACCCTCATGATCGTCCTCCCTCATCGCCCAACGATCGATCGGGACGGACGCTATGACCTCAACCAAACTTGAGGTCAACCGGGCTTGAGGTCAACCGGGCTAGAGGCCAACCGGCCGCGATGTCAGGAGGGCTTCGGAAGCATGCGCCGCATCACCTCGTGCGCCCCGGCGACGAGCCGGTCGCGCGGGAAGCCGTTGCGCTCGCGCGCCGTCTCGTAGTTGCCGCCCGCGATCCAGACCGGGCCGTCCGCGAGGTGCTCCAGGCCCTCGCGGGCGACGTCGTCTGGCTCGGCGATGGCGAGGCCCGGGATGTCCATGTTGAGGCCGGCGCGCTCCATCGCGGGCGTGCGCGTCACGCCGAGGACGAGTTCCAGCACGTCCACGCCGTGCTCGCGCAGCTCCAGCCACAGCCCCTCGGCGAAGATCCGCCCGAACGCCTTCACCGCGGAGTAGACGCTGATCTGCGCCTGCCCCATGTACCCGGCCAGCGAACCGACCAGCAGGATCCCGCCGCGCCCGCGCGCCTTCATCAGCCCGCCGAAATGATGCGTCAGGGCGAGCTGCGCGGTGATGTTGAGATCGATGACACCCTGGAACCGGTCGAGGTCGCCGGTGACGAACTCGTGGCCGTAGCTGTTGGCGCCCGCGTTGAAGACGAGCAGCCCGACGTCCAGGTCGTCGGTGACCTCCCGGATCGGCGTCAGCGGGTCGGGCGCGACCAGATCGAGCTCGATCGTCCGGACCTCCACGCCCTTCGCCCGGACGGCCGCCGCCGTCTCCGCCAGCGGTCCCGGCTTCCGCGCGATCAGCACCAGGTTCAGCCCCGCGGCGGCGAGCCGGTGCGCGAACGCCGCGCCGACGCCCTCCGAGCCGCCCGCGATGACGGCCCACGGGCCGTAGCGGCCGATCATCCGGCCACCGTGATGGCGCCGTTCAGCGCCGCCTCCTGGATCGCCGACCGCAGCGCCGGGCAGGTGCCGAACGGGTCGTCCGACAGGCCCGTGCACGAGGCCCGCGCGCCCGCGTTCCACTGGATGCTCGTCTGCTCCCAGCTCGCCTTGCGCACCAGCACCTCCGCCGCGCAGCGCCGGCACCGGACGGGCAGCAGCGGCCCGTCCAGCAGCCGCTCGTCCTGCCGGCCGCCCCGCCGCTCGTCCTGCCGTGCCGTCACGCCGAGGCCCCTTCGGCCTCGCGCCGCGCGAGGTTCTCCTCGACCTCCCGCTGCCACGACTCGACGGGACGGGTCGTGTCGATCTCGAACTCGAACCGGTCCGTCATCTCGGGCCTGATGTCGGCGACGTCCACGTAGAACTGCTCGTACCAGCGGCGGAGCTGGTAGACGGGGCCGTCCTCCTCGCACAGCAGCGGGTTGTCGATGCGGGTCTTGTTCCGCCAGATCTCGATGTCCTGCTCGAACCCGGCCAGGATGAACGTCGACAGCTTCGCCGCGGTCGCCTCCGCCGCCTCCGGCGGGAGCTTGTCGCCGTGCTGGACGATGATCCCCGAATGCAGCGAGAACGAGTTCTCGTCGATCGGGTAATGGGAGTTGATCAGCACGGACCGCAGATCGAAGCCCTCGTAGTGGTACGTCAGCTCGTCGATCATGAACGAGGGTCCGTAGTAGGACGCGACGGAACTGTTCCCCAGCATCTGCGGCCCCTGGCCGCCGCCCGCCGGCCGCGCGTCCGGACGGCTCTTCCCCTTCATGATCTGCGTCGCGACATGCCCCTCGAAGATGTTCTTGAAGTACGTCGGGAACGAATTGTGAATGTAGAAGAAATGGGCCATGTCGACGACGTTGTCGATGACCTCGCGGCAGTTGGTGTGGACGACCGTCTCCGTCCAGCGCCAGCCGGTCCAGTCGTCGCGGCTCGCGCCCTCGATGACGGGGATCGTCACGTCCTCCGGCGGCCTGCTCCCCTCCGGGTCGTTCCACACGAACAGCAGCCCGTCCTGGACCATCGTGGGCCACGCCGCCGTCCGCGCCCGCAGCGGCACGCGCCGCGCGTACGGGATCTTCTTGCACCGGCCGTCGCCGCCCCACCGCCAGTCGTGGAACGGGCAGGCGATCTCGTTCCCCTTGACCGTCCCCTGCGACAGGTCGCCGCCCATGTGCCGGCAGTAACCGTCAAGTACGTTGGTCTCGCCGTCCTCTCCGGTGAAGACGACGAGTTTCTGGCCGAAGGCGTTGACCGTGTGGGGTTTGCCGTCCCGGAACGTCTCGGCGAGCCCCAAGCAATGCCATCCCCGGGCGTAGCGGGAGGAGATGGCCTCCGCCTCGATGGCGCGGACGGTGTCCGGCTGGGCTGCGGTCACGTGGATCATCCCTTCAGAAAAGAATGGGGTGATTGAACGGTGGGGTTATCGAACGGTAGGTCGCGGGGCGCCGCCCGGGTCCGGCGAGTCCCGCTGGCCGGGACGTTCGAGGCCGGGGCGACACCCTGACATGGTGTCCTTCAAAGGCCGTGGAGAGAAAGACGGGAGCAGGGATGAGCAGCGAGGTCTTGGAGGCCGTGCGGGGGCTCCTGCCAGGGATCGCCGAGCGGGCCCGGTCGGTGGACGAGAGGGGGCGCATCCCCGCCGAGACCGTCCGCGACCTGACCGCCGCCGGCGTGTTCCGGATGCTCCAGCCCACCCGCTACGGCGGCGCCGAGGACGATCCCGTCGCCTTCTACGAGGTCATCCGCGCGATCTCCGCCGCCTGCGGCTCCACCGGCTGGGTCGCCGCGATCCTCGGCGTCCACTCCTGGCACCTGGGCCTGTTCGCGGACGAAGCGCAGCAGGAAGTCTGGGCTTCCGGCCCGGACACGCTCATCGCCTCGTCCTACGCCCCGATCGGGCGCCTCACCCCCGTCGACGGCGGATTCGAGGTGACGGGCCGCTGGTCGTTCTCGTCCGGCTGCGAGTTCGCCGACTGGGCCCTCCTCGGCGCCCTCGTCGTCGGTGCCGAAGGCCGTCCCGTCGACTTCATGACCGTGCTGGTCCCGCGGACGGACTACGAGATCCGCGAGGTCTGGGACTCGATGGGCCTGCGCGGCACCGCCAGCGACGACATCGTCGTCGAGCGGGCGTTCGTGCCGTCCCACCGCGCCATGCGCAACTTCGAGCAGGCGCAGCTGCGCAACCCCGGCCGCAAGGTCAACACCGGCCCCCTGTACCGGATGCCGTTCGGCACCGTCTTCACCAGCACGGTCGCCGCCAGCGTGATCGGCATGGCCGCGGGCTGCCACGACCACTACGTCGCGAGGATGCAGGACAGGATCCGGCTGAGCCTCGGCGGCGGCCGCTTCGTCGAGGACGAGTTCGCCCAGGTGGCGGTGGCCCGCGCCGCGTCCGAGATAGACGCCGCCATTCTCCAGACCGACCGGAACGTCCGCGAGATCCACGAGTACGCGGCCCGCGGCGAGAAGATCCCGATGGAACTGCGCCTGCGCGCCCGCCGCGACCAGGTCCGCGGCACCGAACGCGCCATCCAGGCGATCGACATCCTGTTCAAGACGGCCGGCGGCAACTCCCTGCACCGCGGCAACGTCATCGAGCGCGCCTGGCGCGACGCCCACGCCGGCAGCGTCCACGTCGCCAACGACGTCGAGCACGCCCTCTCCATGTACGGCCGCGGCGTCTTCGGCCTCAAGGTGGAGGACAACCTCGTCTGACCGGGGACACGATCAGCCCAGCCGCCGAATTCGCCCCGATCTGGCGGCGCGGGACGGCCGGTCTCACTGACCGGTATCGACGGTCGCCGGGGCCGCCGGGGCCCCGGATATTGTTCCTTGTCAGCACCGGAATGCACCGTGGGGGAGGACCGTGGCGAGGATCGCGTCGGCGAGGCTGTCCGCCGAGCCGAGCTCACCCGAGCAGCACGACCGCCGGCGGCGCATCCTCCGCGCGGCGGCGCGCATCGGGGCGGAGAAATCGCTCGAACGCGTCCAGATGCACGAGGTGGCGAAGGAGGCCGGGGTCGCGATCGGGACCCTGTACCGGTACTTCCCGTCGAAGGTCCACCTGTTCACGGCGGTCATGGCGGCGCAGGTCGACCGGCTCCGCGAGCAGGTCCACCCGCCCGCCCCCGGCACCAGCCCCGAGGACGCCGTCGCCGACCTGCTGGTGCAGGCCAGCCGCTACCTGATGGCGCAGCCGGTGCTGTCGACGTCGATGCTGCACGCGTCCAACACCGCGCATGTCGCGACGGTCGCCGACACCGTCCACATCGACAACACCTTCCGCGAGATCCTGCTGCGCACCGTCGGCATCGAAGACCCGACCGTGCACGACGTGACGCTCGTCCGGCTGCTGATGCAGTGCTGGTACGGGGTGCTGCAGTCGAGCCTGAACGGCCGCGCGTCCATGGCCGACATCGAGAGCGACATCCGCCTGGCCTGCAAGCTCATCCTCGCGCCCCGCTCCAACGCCCCGCAGCGACGCACCTGAGAGGCGGGACGATGGCCCGCACCGTCGCCGTGATCGGCTCCGCGTCCGGCATAGGCGCCTCGCTGGCCGAACTCCTCCGGGATCAAGGCGACAGGGTCATCGGCGTCGACCTGAAGGACGCCGAGGTGTGCGCCGACCTGGGCGTCCCGGAGGGCCGCGCGCAAGCGGTAACGAAGGTCCTCGACCTGTCCGCCGGGACGCTGGACGCCGTGGTGGCCTGCGCGGGCGTCTCAGCCTTCACCGACCTGACCGTCAAGGTCAACTTCTTCGGCGCGACCGCCCTCCTGGACGGCCTCCGCCCCGCCCTGTCCCGCGCCGAACGCCCGCGCGCCGCCGCCGTCGGCTCGATCTCCGGGACGCATCCGGTGGACGACACCGTCGTCCGCGCCTGCCTGGACGGCGACGAACCCACCGCCCTCGAAGCAGCCGCCCGCGCCGTAGAGGAAGGCGCAGGCCACACGCTGTACCCGTCCTCCAAGTCGGCGCTCGCCCAATGGCTGCGCCGCTCGTGCGTCACCCCTGGCTGGGCGGGCGCGGGCATCCCGCTGAACGCGATCGCGCCGGGCGTCGTCCGGACACCGATGACCGCGCCGCTGTTCGAGGACGACCGCATGCTCCAGGCGATGAACGACGCCGTCCCGATGCCGCTGAACGGCTACGCCGATGCCGCCGTGATCGCCGAGGCCCTCCGCTGGCTGATCTCCCCGGCGAACTCCCACATGACGGGCCAGATCATCTACGTCGACGGCGGCGCCGAACCGACCCTCCGAGGCCCGGAAACCTTCTGACCCGGAGCAGCCGCCGTCGCCGCGGGCGTCATGAACCTGCTGGTCGCCGGCGCCCGCGAGTTCGACTACGGCGGCATCAGCGGCATCAGCGGACGTCGGCGGCACCATGAAGATCTACCCGCACGCCGCCAAGGCCGAGGTCATGCCAGGCGCGCGCCGTCCCCGCGGGTGGGCGGGGGCGGTGGCCCATCGGGCCGGTCACCGCGAAGTGGATCACGGCCTCGGGCCGGGGCTCACGTTCGGGCGGTGCCCGTCTCGTCCAGCGCGGCGACGCTGTAGGCGGCGTACGTCCGGTGCGGGTCGCGCCCATCGAAATAGGGCGTGACCCGCTCGCCGAGTTCCGCCACCGAGAAGACGCCGTCCGCCGCGGTGAACCTATGCTCCACGGTCGGCGCGGCCATGAGCGCGACCATGTCGCCGTAGACGACGAACACCTGCCCGCTGATCTTCTCGGACGCGGGCGAGGCCAGATAGCTCACGAACGTCCCGACCCGCTCCGGTGCCATCACGTCCAGCCCGCCGGGCGAGGTGCCCTCGCCGAACGTCGCCTCGGTCATCGCGGTCCGGGCGCGCGGGCAGATCGCGTTGGCGCGGACCCCGTACCGGGCCAGCCCCGCGGCCGCCGACAGCGTCAGCGCCACGATCCCCGCCTTCGCCGCCGCGTAGTTCGGCTGCCCCGCCGGACCGAACAGGAACGCCTCCGAGGCCGTGTTGATCAGCCGTCCGTACACCGGCCCCCCGGCCGCCTTGCTCGCACCGCGCCAGTACACCGCCGCGGCCCGCGACACGGCCGCATGCCCCTTCAGATGGACGCGGACGACGTCGTCCCAGTCGGACTCCGACAGGTTGAACAGCATCTTGTCGCGGAGCACGCCCGCGTTGTTGACGACAACGTCCAACGACCCGAACGTGTCGACGGCGGCCGACACCAGCGCGTCGCCCATCGACCAGTCACCGACGTCCCCGACCACCGCGAGCGCGTGTCCGCCCGCCTTCGTGATCTCCGCGACGACGTCGTCAGCGCCGGGCCCCATATCGTTGACCACTACATTCGCCCCGCTCGCGGCCAGCGCGAGCGACTCGGCCCGCCCCAGCCCGGCACCCGCGCCGGTAACGACGGCGGTGCGCCCCGCCAGGGACAGATCAGCGTCCATAGAAGCCTCCGCGGTTCGTGCCAGCCCGCCGGAGACTAGTACGCGTTCTAGTTAGCCAGGCGTCCCATCCCGCTGAGCGGGCGCTCCTAGGTAGACTCGATCTACGTAGATGCGATCTACATAGTTCGGAGCAAGCATGTTCATCGGCAGGAAGACCGAGCTGGCGCTCCTCGCCAAGCGCCTCGAGCGGGTCGCCACCACGGGCACGGGGACGGCCGTCGCCCTACGCGGACGCCGCCAGGTCGGCAAGTCGCGGCTGGTCCAAGAGTTCTGCGACCGATCGGCCGTGCCCTACGTCTTCTCCACGGCCACCAAGGGCGCCTCACCCATCGAGGCCGTGTCCACGTTCCTGCGCGACCTCAAGGAATCGACGCTGCCGGACGACGCCGAACTCGTCCCGCACCTAGACAACGGCAGCTGGCCCGACGCGTTCCGCATTCTCGCCTCGACGCTCCCCAGCAGGCCGTCAATCGTCGTCATGGACGAAATGCCATGGCTGGCCGAGCAGGACCCCCTTTTCGACGGCACCCTGCAAACCGGATGGGACCGGCTCCTCGCCTCCAAACCCGTCCTGCTCCTGCTCCTCGGCAGCGACGTCCACATGATGGAGCGGCTCACCGCCTACGACCGCCCGTTCTACGGACGCGCCGACAACCTGATACTCGGCCCGCTCAACCCGGCCGACACAGGAGAAGCCCTAGGACTCGACGCGCCGGACGCCATCGACGCCCACCTTGTGTCCGGCGGCCTACCCGGCATCATCCGCACTTGGCCGCACGGAACGCCCGCCCTGGAATTCATGGAATCCGAGTGCGCCGACCCGGCCGCCGCGCTGTTCAACGTCCCGGAGGCATCCCTCCTCGCCGAGTTCCCCAACCCCGACATCTCGCGCCGCGTCCTGGAGGCCATAGGCGCCGGAGACCGAACCCACGCCAACATCGCCGCAACCGCCGGAAACCGGGACGGAGCCCTCCCCTCCGGAACCCTGTCGCCGCTCCTACGCCGCCTAACCACGGAGAAGGACGTCCTAGCCGTAGAGGAACCCCTCTCCACAAAACCGGGAAAGCCCGCCCTCTACCGAATATCCGACAGCAATCTGCGCCTCTACCTGAAAGCCCTCCGCGCCGCGCACGAGCAAGCACGCCGAGGCCGTCCCGAAGCGGGCTTCCGCATCATCCAGCGCCGCTGGCCCTCCTGGCGCGGCCGTGCCGTAGAACCCCTCATCCGCCAAGCTCTAGAGCTGTCAGAACTGCCCTGGCCCGACGTCGAGACGGTCGGCGGCTGGTGGAACCGCCAGTTCAACCCGGAAGTAGACCTAGTAGGCGCCGACCGGGCCCCCATCGCGAACCGCATCTACTTCGCCGGTTCGATCAAATGGCACAACACCCCGTTCGACGCCCACGACCTAGCCGACCTCCGCCGCTCCGCAACCCAAATCCCCGGCCTGGATCCCGCGACGACCGGACTGGCAGTCGTCTCCCTCTCCGGAATCGAAACCCCCGACCCGCCAGACCTGGCCTGGACACCCCACGACGTCATCGCCGCCTGGCGCCCCTGACCGCCACACAGCCGAACAAACAGTGCTTCAACAGCAGATCACCAGAGAAGAAAGTACCCCGCCAGACCGCCACCTACGTCCAGACCCTTTTCCCGCACGGCTCAGTCTTGACCACGCTGCACTTGTGGCGCGCATGAAGCGGGATGAGCTTCCTCGCTGACACTCCAAGCGTCTTCGAGCCCCGGGTTGCGATCGGACTTCTCTATGTGCGCTAGCCACCACGCGTGGCTCCGGCTAGGCTTCCCGAAATGGAATTACAGCGTCCCCTTGTTCGCGATGCTTTCCCCGACCTCATCGCTGAGCTGATCACTCTCTTGGAGAATGAGGGCGAAGGTGAGCTGGCTCGCCGCGTGAGGGACGTGCGTCTGGTCGCGATGTGCGATTGCGGCGATGACTACTGTCAAAGCGTCTACACTGCGGTCCATCCAAAGGGACAGCCGTATGGTGAGGGCTATCGGTGCGTTGAGCTCCTGCCCTTGAAAGGCATGCTGAATCTTGACGTCCTAGAGGACCGGATCATGTACATCGAGGTGCTGTTTCGCGAGCCGATGCACAATCAGCTGGGCCCGCAGTCCTGAAGTTCCCCGGAGCGGCCTCGCCGATCGCGCCACTCGAACTCTGCGGCGGACGAGCTTTCCGCGACCCCAGAGCCTTTCGAACCCTGGTGGGGCGCCGTAGGAGGGTTTTCGGCGCCGACCCCAACTTGGGGCCTCGATCGTTAGCTCAGCCGGCCAGCGGACGGACCCTTGGGCATCGATGAGTTTTCGCGCCGGGGATGGTCTCTCCTGTGAGTGATCACGATGAGGGAGGCCGTCCAGGTGCGAAAGATCGTGTTCCACATGCAGACCACCGTGAACAACCGCATCGCCAACGCCGAAGGGGCGTTCTGGGAGCCGTTCCCGTGGGGAGAGGAGGAGACGGCCTATATCGCCGAGCAGTTCTCCCGGGCGGACACCTGGGCGATGGGCAGGGCGACTTACGAGGCAATCGTGCCCTGGTGGGACAAGGTCGCACGCGGGGAGACTCCCGATGACGCACATGCCGTCACTGCTGCGGACCGCAGGTTCGCCAGGGTGCAACGGAACATGACCAAGGTCGTCTTCTCCACGACCCTGACGCCCGCTACCGACCGTCAGGTCGTCGGAGGTGATCTGGTCGACGAGCTCACCGCGTTGAAGCGGCGGGACGGCAAGGACATCCTGCTGTCGTGCGGCCCCAAGACCCTCGCGCCGATCGCCTCTGCGCCCGGGGTGATCGATGAGTACCTGCTCGCCGTGAGTCCTGCCGTCCTCAGCGCCGGACCTCAGGTATTCGAGGGGCTCACGGTCGATCTCGGCCTTGAACTGACCGATGCCAAGGTGTTCAACGGCGGTGCGATTGTTTCGCGATATCGCGTCATTCACCACTAGAGCACGCGACTGCTCAACGCGTTCATCCGGTTGTGGAGCGCGCCGCCGCCGACGGTGCAGAGCTGGTGCTTCTGCGCCCGCGTGTCCGGAACATAGTTCGGTCGGGGACGTGGCGGAGAATACCGGCTAGCGGCGGAATACTTGACAGAGGGTCCGTGTCGCTTATCGCGAATTGGTGAGAGTGTGTCTCAGAGGCTGCGGGGCTGTGCGGGGACAGAGCACCGTGAGTCTGGGGAGCTCCGGAATGCTCTGCCGCTCGTGCCGGGGTGGATCGGCACGAGCGGCGGGGCGCGTTACGCGACGGCGGTTCCCTCGAGTTCGACCAGTAGGTCGGGGATCGCCAAGCGGGTCACGCCGAGCATCGTGGTGGTCGGTGCCACCCCTGCGGCGCCTAGTCGCGACGCCAGGGCGCCGTAGTGCTGGAACAGCAGGTCCACGTCGGTGGTGTAGACGTTCAGCCGGACGAGGTTCGCCAGCGACATGCCTGCCTCGCCGAGCACGGCCTCCAGGTTGTCGACGCTCAGCGCCAGCTGTGCCGCCATGTCACCGGCGTGCTGGGGCTTGCCGTCGCCGCTCATCGCGGTCTGCCCGGCGCAGTACAGGGTCCGGGTCTGCCCGGAGACGATCTCGCCCTGGTTGTAGCCCAACTCCGCCGACCACTCCCACGGGTTGACCGCCGTTCGCTCCAAAGTCACATCAATTCCCATTCGTTGACGTCCTGCCTGGTGGAAGCAGCCTCCCAACGAATCACGACAACCTCTGTCATGTATTCGATTAGAGTTTGCGCATGCGCGCCGACCGGTTGGTCTCGCTGGTCCTGCTGCTGCGGCAGCGCGGCCGGCTGTCCGCCGCCACGCTGGCCCGCGAGCTGGAGGTGTCCACCCGGACCGTGCTTCGCGACATCGAGGCGCTGTCCGGGGCCGGTGTCCCGGTCTATGCCGAACGTGGCCGGCACGGCGGGTTCGCGTTGTTGCCCGGCTTCCAGACGGAGCTCACCGGACTGAACCACGACGAGGCGCTCGCCCTGCTGGTCGCCGGATCACGGCGCGGCGCGCAGGTGTTCGGCCTCGGCTCGGCGCTCGCTTCGGCCATGCTCAAGGTGGTGGACGCGCTGCCCGAGGGCTACCGGGACACGGCGGCCGGTGCGGCGCAGCGGCTGCTCATCGATCCCGAGACCGACCTCCTCTCGCGCCGCGTGGTCGCCGACGAGGTGTCCGACGCGGTCGTGGCCGAGATCCGGCGTGCGGTGTTCGCCGGGCACAAACTGCGCATCCGCTACGCGGCCGTCGGCCAGAGCCCGACGTGGCGCACGGTGGACCCGATCGGCCTGGTCACCGTCCGCGACCAGGGCTACTTGCTGGCCACGAGGTCCGGCGCGGACCGCACCTACCGGCTGTCCCGGATGCTGGACGCGGAAGAGCTCGACGAGCCGGCGCAGCGTCCCGACCGGGTCGATCTGGACCGGGCCTGGCAGGAACGCAGCACGCGGTTCCGGGCCGGTGGCGACCAGGTCGCCGTCCAGGTACGGGTGAACCCGCCGCGGCGGGAGGACCTGGTGGGCACCGCGCTGGCCGTCCTGGCCGAGGAAACAGGCGCGGACGGCTGGCTGCGGTTGGAGGTGACCTTCCAGGATTCACGCCATGCGGAATGGGCGCTGTGGCAGCTCGGCACGAATGCCGAAGCCCTGGCCCCGCAATGGCTGCGCACCTCCCTGCGCGACCGCGCCACCGCGATCGCCACCCATTACGAAGACGAACCTTGAGGCCGAGCCGGGATGGCTGGCGCGAACCGGCCGGGGCGGGCAGGTGCAGGTGGACGTGCCGTATGGCGCATGGCGAGCAGCTCTCGTATGGGGAGCCCGTTGGCTTGAAAACGCCAGGTCGTCGTCTCAGTAGGCTGGCTGTATGGCGGTGATCGAAGAGGTTCCCCGGTCCGATGGCGCCGGTGCCGAGCGGCAGTGGCGTGAGGCCCGGATCAATGAGTTGCTCACGGAGCATGAGCGCACCGGAGCGCCATTGTTCGTCGCCGGGACGGTGGAGCGGCCGGCTCGAATGGCCGGGCCTCTCGCATCGGCGAGCTGACGGCGCGTCCGGTCGCGGGCGGGTTGACCTTGACCCTGAGGGCAACGTTTAGCGTCCCGCTCATGGAAGCCACGAGCACACTCCGCGGCCGCGTCGTACTGATCACCGGTGGCGGGACGGGTATCGGCCGCTCGACGGCCCGGCAGTTCGCCGCGGCCGGTGCCGACGTCCTCGCCGTCGGGCGGACGGTTGAGCGCCTGGAGGAGACCGCGGACGGACACCCGCGCATCAGGACGTTCGCCGCCGACCTCACATCCCCGGACGCCCCCGACGCCATCGTCACCGCCGCGCTCGACATGTTCGGCCGCGTCGACGTCCTGGTCAACAATGCCGCGATCATTCGTCCGGCGTTGCTGGCGGCGATCGACCGGAAGTCCGCCGACGAGCAGCTGGCCACCAATCTGGTCGGTCCTATTTTCCTGACCCAGCGGATTCTGCCGCACTTGAAGGAGGGTGGCGCGATCGTCAATGTCACGTCCAACCCGCCCTATATCGGCTGGCCGAACAACTCCATTTACGGGGCCACGAAGGTGGCGCTCGATTTCCTCACCCACACCTGGGCCGTCGAATTGGCGCCGCAGGGCATACGCGTGGTGTCCGTCGCCCCGGGCGTGACCGAGACACCCGTGCTGGCGCATGCGGGCATGAGCGAGGAACAGATCGAGGTTCTGGCCGCGGAGCTCCGCGAGCGCGTGCCGCTGAAGCGGATCGCGCGGCCGGAGGAGATCGCCTGGTGGATCGTGAACGTGGCCCGTCCGGAGGCCGGATATCTCACGGGTAGCGTCGTCCGTGTCGACGGAGGCCTCGCCGCAGGCGGCTGAGAGGCAGGTTCGAGGGATGCTGATCGGAGAGCTGGCGGGCAGGGCGGGCACCACCATCAAGGCCGTCCGGTACTACGAGCGGCGCGGACTGCTCCATCCACGGCGGGCGGCCAACGGCTACCGGCACTATGACGAGTCCGCGGTCGGACGCGTCGGGAACATCAGGCTGCTGCTGTCGCTCGGCCTTACGACGGATGACGTCCGGGCCTTCCTGCCCTGCCTCGACCTGGACATCGCCGGCGCCGTCCTATGCCCGGCCAGCGCCGATGTCATCAACCGGCGGCTCTCCGAGGTGGAGGAGAAGATCGCCGACCTGGACGGCGTCCGGCAACGGCTCCTCGAGGCGCTGGCGGACGCGCATGCGAACACAGCGCCACACACGTGACTTTCCGGGACTATAGGTGAATGTCGCCCGTCGAGGTGTCCGAGCGCGAAGCCGAGGTGCTGGACGCGGTCGGACGGCACCTGACCAACACGCAGATCGCGAGCCGCCTGCACATCTCGGTGCGGACGGTCGAGAGCCACGTGTCGTCCCTCCTGCGGAAGTACGGGGTGACCAACCGGCGTGAGCTGGCGATCCTCGCGTCCGAGCAGCAGCAGCGGGGCGAGCACGGCGAACCCGGCGAGGGCGCCGCGACGGTGGCCGGGCTGCCCGCAGCGCGCACCTCGTTCATCGGGCGGGGCGACGAGCTGGCGGAGATCGCGGCGGCGGCCGGTCGATCCCGGCTGGTGACGCTGCTCGGGCCGGGCGGGGTCGGCAAGTCGCGGCTGGTCGCGGTGGCGGCGGCCGCGTCCCGGCAGGGCGGCGTGTTCGTCGACCTGGTGCCCGTGCGGGACGGGTTCGTCGAGCATGCCGTGGCGGCCGCGCTCGGCGTCACCGAGCGGCCGCAGACCGAGCTGCACACGGTGATCATCGAACGGTTGGGGCGGAGCCGGACGCTCGTCGTCCTCGACAACTGCGAGCACCTGCTCGACGCGGTCGCCGGGTTCGCCGACCGGATCCTGGCCGCCTGCCCCGGCACCCGGATCCTCGCCACCAGCCGGGAGCGGCTCGGCGTGCCGGGGGAGCGGATCGTCCGGGTGGGGCCGCTGCCGCTGTCCTCGCACGCCGAGGCGCTCTTCACCGATCGTGCCCTGGCCGCCGACCCCGGCTTCGCGGCGGAGCCCGGCGCGGTGGCGGAGATCTGCGCCCGGCTGGACGGCATGCCGCTGGCGATCGAGCTGGCCGCGGCCCGCAGCGCGGCACTGGGCGCGTCCGGCGTGCTGGCCGCGCTGGACGACCGGCTGCGTCTCCTCGCGGGCGGCCGGGGCGCGGACGAGCGGCATCGTTCGCTCCGTGCCGTCCTGTCCTGGAGCCACGACCTGCTGGACGAGGAGGAGCGCGGGCTGTTCCGGCGGCTGGCGGTGTTCGCGGGCGGCTTCGACCTGGACGCCGTCCTCGCCGTGACCCGGGGGACGGTTGCGGGCGCCACGGCGGTGCGCGCGACGGGCTCGGCAGCGGGCGCGGCTGGTGTTACGGACGCGGCGGCGGGTGTGGTGGTCGATGTGCTGGGGCGGCTTGTCGACAAGAGCCTGGTCGTCAAGGCGGGGGCGGGGCGTTGGCGGCTGCTGGAGACCGTTCGGGCGTTTGCCGGAGAGCAGCTTGCGCTCGGCGGTGAGGAAGCGGCCGTGCGGGATCTTCATCTGGCGTGGGCCGCCAAGGTCGCCGCTGATCTGGTCGCCAGGGGCGGGGAGGGGCGGGAGTTCGACGTCGTCGCGGACGATCTGCGTGCGGCGCTGGCCGCGGCCCCCGCCGAGGCCGGGGACGTGGCGCATGGCCTGGCCAGGTCCCTGGGGCGACTGGCCTACGCCCGCCGGTTCGCGCGCGAGGCGTACGGGCATTTCCTGGAGGCTTCCGAGCGGGCGGGGTCGCCGGGGGAGGCGTCCAAGGACATCAAGAGCGCGGCCGACTGCACGCACGTCCTCCCGACGGGCGGACACCGGCATTTCGAGCTGCTGTGCTCGGCGGCCGAGCAGGCACGGGACGCGGCCGACGGCGACGCGGAGGCCGTCCTTCTGGCGACGGCGGTCGTCACGACGGCGCGCAATCCGGGATGGGGGCTGATCCCGCACGAGGAACTGCGGCGGCTGCTGGAGCGCGCGGCGGACGCCGGTGATCCCGGCGACCCGGTCGTCGCGGCGTGGCTCGCCGCAGCCCGCGCCTGGACGGCGTCGGCCGAACCGTACAGCACCGATCCCGACCGGGCGGAGGAGGCCGTGGCGGCGGCGCGCGCGGCCGGTGATCCGGTGCTGCTCAGCGCCGGTCTCGACGCGACGGTCGCCGCCGCGCTGCACGAGGGCCGGCTGCGGGACGCGCACCGGATCGCCATGTCCCGGCTGGACCTGCTGGACGTCCTGCCCCGCGACGACCCGGCCAGCGCGGTCGAGATCGTCGACATCGTGCACGTGGCGGTGAACTGCGCGACCGCGGCGGGGGACCTGCCCGCGGCGCTCGCCGTCGCGCGCCGGGCGCTGGCGGACGACCTGCTCGAAGATCAGTATCACCTGTCGTCCAACATCATCATCCTGCCGCTGGCGCTGAGCGGCGAGTTCGGCGAGGCGCTGCGGTACGCCGATGAGGCGTGGGACAGCTGGGTGCGGACCGGGCGGCTGGAGAGCGGGTTCATGCTGCCGGTCGCGGTCGGTCCAGCGCTCGTGCACGGCCTGCGCGGTGATCGCGGACGGTACGTGGAGTGGCGGTCCCGCACGTCCGGCGCGCCGACCGGGCAGGTGTTCGACCTTCCGACGCTGGTCGGGTTCGCCGACGCGCTGGTCGCCGTCCACACCGGGCGGTTCGACTCCGCGGCGGACCTGGTCGCCGGGCTCTTCTCGGACGCGACGCTCCCGATGTACGCCGGGTTCTCCCATGCTGCCGGTGCCGAACTCGCCGTCGTGGCGGGCCTGCCGGACGCTGCCGCGCGGGTCGACGCCGCCGAAGCCGCAGCCGCCGAGAACGCGTGGGGCGCGGCCTGCCTGGCCCGTGCGAGGGGACGCCTGCACGACGATCCCGGCGAGCTGGCCGCCTCCGTCGAGAGCTGGGAACGCATCGGCGCCCGGTTCGAGCGGGCGTCCACGCTCCTGCTCCTTCCCGACCGGGCGGAAGAAGGGCGCGCCGAGCTGGCAACGCTGACGGGAAAGGAATGCGAATAGCGCACCTTTCGGCAAAGGTGCGCTATTCGCGGAGAGCTGGGCGTCAGGCGGAGAAGAACTCGCCTACCGCCGTCCCGATGGACGCGGGGTCGACCTGGCCGTGGGCCTGTCCTTCGAGCCATTCCAGCCGGGCGTCCGGCATCTGGCCGGTCACGGCCTGCGCGGCGTCCCGCATCCGGTCGGAGCTGGCCGAACCCGCCAGCACCAGCGCCGGGACGCGGACGGTCGACAAGCGATCCGGGAGGGGCCCGCTACCCACGACCGCCGCCTCGTAGGCGAGGGTGTGCGCGACGCCTTCGAGGTGTGCCCAGAACGGCTGGGCCTTCATGCCCTCCACCGCCTCCGGCGGCATCTCGGCGCCCTTGGTGAGGAACAACTCGATCGCGTCCCCGCGCCGCCCCTGCTCGGCGAGCGCGCTCAGCTCGTCGGCGGACGGCAGCGTCTGGCCCGGCGCGGTCACGTACGGGGGCTCGAACACGGCGAGCTTCGTGATGGGCGCGCCCGCGGCCGCCGCCTCCAGCGCCAGCGCGCCGCCGGACGACCCGCCGAACACCATCGCCGTCCCGCCGGCCGCCTCGATCAGCGCGGTCAGGTCCTCGATCTCCCGCCGGACGGCGTACGGCGCGGTGTCGCCGCTGTCGCCGCGCCCCCGCCGGTCGTAGTTGTAGACGGTGTACTTCGAGGCCAGCGCCGCCGCGATACCGGTCATGATCGGGTCGTTGCGGCTGGAGAACGCGCCCTGGACGAGGACGACCGCGGGGCCCGCGCCGGCGCGGTCGTAGGCGATGGGCGTGCCGTCCGCCGACTTCGCCGTGCGGTGCCGGGGGCGGTAGGTGAGCAGCACGATCCCGTCGTCGCCGACCGGCCTGGCGTCCACCAGCCGCAGCGACTCCTCCTCGGCGCCGGCGGCGAACAGCCGCTGCCCGCCGCCGAGGACGATCGGGTACACCATCAGCCGGTACTCGTCCACCAGGCCCCGCGCGGCCAGCGCCTGGACGAGCCGGGCGCTCCCGTTGACCAGGATGTCCCCGCCCGGTTGCCGCTTCAGCTCCGCGACGTCGTCCAGCGTGATGACGGTCGTGTTGTCCCATCCGGGCTTCTCCAGCGTGCTGGACACGACGTACTTGGGCATCCCGTTCATCGTGTCGGCGAACTCGCCGGTCTGCTGCGGCCAGGCCTGCGCGAAGCCGTCGTAGGTCGTCCGTCCCAGGAGCAGGGCGCCCGCGTCGCGGATCTCGCCGGCCTTGATGGCGTCGCCCTCGTCGCCGCGCGCGAACCGGAAGGCCCAGCCCAGCTCCCCCGGCTTCTCGATGACGCCGTCGAGGGTGATGAACTCGGAGACGATGATCTTCCTCATGGTCGTTCCCTTTCCAGATGATCTATTAGTTGCCGAGGTCAGGCCGTGCGGGCCTGGTCAGCGTGGGCGGGCGTCCGCTTGCGGGCGCCCGTGCCGGCGAGGAGGGGCAGCAGCATCAGGGCGGCCGTCAGCCCGAAGGCCGCCGGGTAACCGGTGTGGACGGCGGCGAGCCCGAATCCGGCGGCGCCGAGGCCGATGCCGAGGTCGTAGGCGATGTTCCACAGGGCGCTGACCGTCCCGTACGAGGACGGCGGGACGCGGTCGAGCATCACGGCCATGCTGGCGTTGCCGGTGAGCCCGAACCCGATCCCGAACAGCACCATCCCGGCGAGCACCGCGACCGGGCTGGACACCAGCACCAGCGTCGCGATGCCGCTCGCCGAGATCAGCAGCCCGGGGACGAGCTGCCGCGACGCTCCGTACCGGTCGCCGATGCGTCCGGCCCACCAGCGGGTGCACGTCGCCGCGAGGTTGTGCGCCAGCAGCGCCCAGGCGGAGACCGCGCCGCCCGCCAGCGGCAGGAACGTGGCGGTGATGCCCGTGGCCACGGTCGTGGCGGCGAAGAACAGCGACGGGACGAGCAGTTCACGCCTCCGGGCGGCGGCGGCGAGGCCGAGCGGCTCCTCCTTCTCCGGGCGCCGTCCCGGCAGGTCCTTCACCGCCGCGAGCCCGGCCAGCGCGGACACCCCGGCCAGCACGAACACCGCCCCGTAGCCGACCAGGTCGCCCAGCCACAGGCCCGCCGGAAGAGCCAGCATGGCCGGGACACCGCAGGCGATCCCGTACACGCCCAGCCCCTCACCGCGCCGCTCCGCCGGGACGATCGAGGCCACCAGCGCCCCGCCCAGCACCACCGCCACCGCGAACCCGGCGCCCCGCACCAGGCAGGCCGTCAGGATCACGGCCATGCTCGCGGAGGCCGCGAGCACGAGGGCCAGTGCCAGGGCCAGCGCCGGAATCCCCAGGAGCGCGAGCCCGGTGCCGAACACCTTCCGGTATCCGAACCGGGCGACCAGGCGCGGGACCGCCAGCTCGGTGGCGACGGTCGCGAGCATCATCACGCCCGTGGTCAGCCCGGCGCCCACCCCGCCGGCGCCGGTCGCGTCCGCGTACCGGGGCAGCGCGGAGAACAGCAGGTAGAAGCTGGTGGACGAGCCCACCCCGGCGACGAGCACCAGCGCGAACGCCCGGCTCATCAACCGCGGCCGCGGCCGTCGCGCCGCGCCTTCCGTCGTGGTGGTGGTCATCGGGGTCCTCCTCAGCAGGTGTCCAACTGCTGAGAAGCGTCGCGTCCAGGACCACTGACCCACATCCGTGCCCACCACGGATCCACCACCGAGAGGTGCTAGGCGGCCGGGCGATCCTGCCCGTAGACGTGGACTCGCTGCCCCCGGTACTCGGTGTCGCGAAGGTGGCGGTGGCCGATGCGCTCGGCCACGGCGATGGAACGGTCGTTGCCCGGCAGGATCAGCGAGATGACCTGCTCGGCCGCCAGCTCGGTGAAGCAGTACGCGAGGGCCGCGCGCCCGGCCTCGGACGCGTAGCCCTTCCCCCAATGGCGGCGGGACAGGCACCAGCCGACGCCCAGGCCGGGGAAGCCGTGCGGCCGCCACGGTCCGGCGCGTCCGGCGAAGCTTCCCGTCGCCTTCTCGACCACCGCCCAGTGCGAGTAGCCGCGGATCTCCCGGTGGCCGATGAACGTGGCGAGGCTGCGCCAGGCGTCGGCCCGGCCGGTGCCCACGCTCTCCGCGAGCCCCGTGGCCACCTCCGGGTCGGCCAGCATCGCCGCGTAGTCGTCGAAGTCGTCGCCCGTCAGCGGCCGCAGGACCAGCCGCTCCGTCTCCAGCACCGTCATGATCACAGTGTGCCGTCCCCGGCGGGAGGGACCCGTATTTCCATCAGCCGAGGGACGACGCCGCGCGATGATCTCCGTAGCGTCCTGGGGCATGAGAGCGAACCGCATCCCCAATGGCACCGGAAAGGGCACGGCCGCGCTCGTGCTCGCGCTCGCCGCGATGGGCGCCGTCAGCGCGTGCGGCGGCGGCGCGGGGACCGCTGGCATCGGCCTGCGAGGAGCAGAACAGGGTGCGCGGGAGCGCACCGACCCGTCCATCCAGCGCTTTCTGGAGGGAACGCTGCCCGAGGGCCCGGGCGGCACGGTCGTCGCGGCCCGCGACGGAAAGCTCGTGCACTGCGCCGGTTTCGGCTTCGCCGACCGGGAGCGGAGGATTCCGGCGCGCTGCGACACCGCCTACGACGTCATGTCCATCACCAAGCAGTTCACCGCCGCCGCCGTCATGAAGCTCGAAATGGCGGGCAGGCTGCGGGTGACCGACCGCATCGGCGAATTCCTCGGTCCGGTCCCCGCGGACAAGCGCCAGATCACGCTTCACCATCTGCTGACGCACACCGCGGGCCTGGACGACGAAGACGTCGGCGGTGACGACTACGATCCGGTCTCGCGCGATGGAATGCTCAGCGCCGCGCTGAAATCGAAGCTCCAGTCCGCCCCGGGCGCCGAGTTCCACTATTCCAACGTGGGGTACAGCGTCCTGGCGGCGATCGTTGAGAAGGTCTCGGGCGTCGGCTACGAACGCTTTCTCGCCGAGCACCTGTTCGCACCGTCGGGAATGACGCGGACCGGGTACGTCCTGCCCCGATGGGAACGTGACCAGGTCGCGGTGGAGTACGACGAGACCGGCACGTCGCAGGGGCGGCCCTACGAGCACCCATGGGCCGCCGACGGGCCCCACTGGTACCTGCGCGGCAACGGCGGCCTGCTCTCCACGCCGCGCGACATGTTCCGCTGGCATCGCGCGCTGGAAGGCGACCGGGTCCTTTCCGTGCGCGCCAAACGCGCGATGTTCAAACCGCACGTCCTCGTCGGGGAGCGGGACGGCGACAGGTTCTACTACGGGTACGGCTGGGGCGTCGTCCGCACCGGGGACGGCCGGCGCGCAGTCGAACACGATGGCGGCAACGACTGGTCGTTCGGAGAATTCGCCCGCTTCCCCGACCACCGCACGATGGTGTTCTGGATCACCAACCACGCCTACCGCGAGGGGAAATGGAACCTTCAGGAGCAGAACAGGGAACTGACCCTCGGAATCGAGAAACGCGCCCGCGACTGACCGGCGCCGGATGCCGCCCGTCACCTCGGGGTAGGGCCGCGGCGACATGGCATCCGGCAGGCCGGGGAGGCGGGGGAGCGGGACGCGAGCGGATGCGTCGCGTCACGCGGCTCCGCGTGAGGACTGAAATCGGGTCGAGGACGGCGGGAGATGCGTTTTAGAGTGCCCGTGTGAGGGATCTCGCGGTTGATGCGGCGGTGTCGGGCGGTAACGGACGCTACACCGCCGAGCTGGTGCCCGACTGGTCGGCGTGGGGTCCGGTCGGCGGTTACGTGGCCGCCATTCTCGCGCGGGCGGCGCTGGCGCACGGAACGCTTCCACGGGTGGCGTCGCTGTCGTGCCATTTCCTGTCGGTCGGACGGTTCGCGCCCGTCGACGTGGAAGTGACGACTCTGCGCCAGTCGAAACGGGCCGAATCGGTGCGGTGCGCCATGCGCCAGGACGGGACGGCAGTCGCGGACGGCCTGATCTGGCTCGCCGCCGACCACCTGGACGGACTGCGCCACGACGTCGCGACGATGCCGGACGTACCCGACCCGCACGAACTCCGCTCGTTCGCCGAACTGGACCCCGACCCGGACCCTCCCCCTCCGCCGATGTGGAACAGCATCGAATGCAGACCCCTTGTGTGGCATGAGGATCTGGAAAACCGTCCGGACTCGGACCCGTATTACGGAGCGTGGTACCGGTTCCCCGGGCACACCACCGATGACATGGCGCGCCAGCTCGTCATCCTGGACACGATCGCCTGGGCCGCGGTCTGGAGCACGCACCCGCCGAGCAGCGGATTCATCGCCCCGAACCTCGACCTGAACGTGCAGTTCCACCGTCCTGCGGTGGAGTCGGAATGGCTGTTCGGGGAGGGCACCGCGGACGTGGCGGAGAACGGCCTCATCGGCTTCCGCAATCGGATCTGGTCGGCCGACCGGAAACTGCTCGCCTCGGCGTCCGGCCAGCTGATCTGCCGCCCGGTCCGCGCCTGACCCGGCGGCTCGCGGCCCAGGCGATCCGCGCGCGGCTCAGGCGGTCTCCGCGCGGAGCATCCGCAGGAACGCCTTGATCCCGGCGATGACCTCCTGGTTGTCGGTGAGCCGCGCCACGGTCTCCTCGAACTGGCGGCCCATCGCGTCCAGCCGCCGGTCCAGTTCACCGGCACGCCGCGACGCGATGCCGGACAGGTCCGCGAGGCTCCGCTCCGCCGCGAGGTCCGCCGAATGGAGCTGCTCGGTCGTGGCCCGCAGATTCTCCGCCTGAACCTCCAGGAATTTGACCCGTTCCTTGAGTTCGAGGACGTCCTCACGCGGGAAACGCACTTCCTTCAGCATCGTGTTGAGCCGCCTGCGCAGATGCGCGAACCACGCCCCGGCAGGCCGGAACGATGTGCTGACCAGGTAGAAAGCGGCGAAGTAGTATCCGACCTCGGCGCCGGAGAAATAGGTGACGGCGGCGACGAGCGCGGCGGAGAGCACGTGCGCCCCGACCGCCGCCGCCCTCATCCGCGCCGCGATCCGGCCGGCCTCGCCGTCGGCGCCCTTGGGAACGTCCAATCCCCGATCCCGGCTGACGCGGATCTCCTCAAGAAGGGCGAGCGCTTGGAAATACACGTTCCACGGGACGGTGAGCAGCAGGACGAGCCACGCCAGGCACAGCGCGCCCGCCCCCACCGAAAGTGCCACCGGCAGCGAGATGTCCTTGACGAAGAGCAGGACGACCGCCGATACGACGGCGACCAGAATGGCGAGCGACAGCAGCTTCTTGGACACGTCCAGGCTCCCGAAATGGCGAACATCGCGCACTGAGGACCACTATGGTCGCCCCGGTCAGCGCCGCACGGCATCCGCGCATCTACTCAATTTCCAGGTGAGTAGGGCGTCCGCTCAGGGAAGGCTGGATTCGACCTGCGCGCGCAGCACTTTCCCCGTCGCGTTCCGGGGGAGCGGTTCGGCCCGGACATGCCAGCGGGACGGCACTTTGAAGTACGCGAGCCGCTCACGCACGAATTCCGCCAGCTCGTCCGGCGCCGGCTCGGTGCCCGCGACCACGACGACCGCCGCGACCTCCTGCCCGAGGTCAGGATGCGCGACACCGACGACGACGCACTCCCGCACCCCCGGATGCTCCGCCAGGACGTTCTCGATCTCGGCCGGGTAGACGTTCTCGCCGCCGCGGATGATCAGGTCGGAGCGCCGGGTGGTGAGCCGGAGCCGCCCCTGCTCGTCGAGGATCCCGATGTCGCCGGTGCGCAGCCAGCGATCTTCATCGAAGGCCCGCGCGGTGGCGTCCGGATCGCGCCAGTATCCGACCATGTTGTAGGCGCTGCGCGTGCAGACCTCGCCCTCGACGCCCGCCGGCACCGGCCCGCCGTCCGGGCCGCGGATCTCCAGCTGGACGCCGGGGGTCGGGCGGCCCAGCGTCCCGGGCGACTCGGCGAGGTCGGCGGGCGTCGCGACGGTGACGCCGGTGCACGACTCGGTGAGGCCGTAGCTGTCGACCAGCGCGTTCTTCGCCGGCGGGAACACCGCGCGCAGCCGCTCCTTGAACGCGGGCGAGGACGGCGCCGTGGCCAGGGAGAACGCCGTCAGGGACGAGACGTCGTACCGGGAAAGGTCGCCGTGCTCCACGATCCGGTGCGCCATCGTCGGGACGGCGCCCCAGTTCGTCACCCGCTCCTTCTCGATCAGCCCGAGGACCGCGTCCACGTCGAAGCCGCCCTCGTGCATGATCACGGCGCTGCCGGTGGCGAGCCGCGGCACGGCCAGGTTGTGCAGGCACGCGATGTGGAACAGCGGCAGCGCCAGCAGGTAGCGGCGGGCCGCCGGGTCGGCCGGATCGCCGAACGCCCGCGCCAGCGCGTCGTTGAACCGGTGGTACTCGATCACCGAGGTCAGGTTCCGGTGCGAGTGGACGGCCCCCTTCGGCCGCCCGGACGTGCCGCTCGTGTAGAGGATGACCGCCGGATCGTCCTCGGCGGCGTCCGGGACGTCCAGTGCCGCGTCCGGATACCGGGAGATCAGCGACGCCACGTCCGCCTCGACGGTCAGCACGTTCCCGGGCGTCCGCGCCGCGCGCTTCCCGTCCGCGATGACCAGCTTCGGCTCGGTGTGGCCGACGGCGTACTCCACCTCCCGCGGCGCCCACCAGGCGTTGTAACCGACCGCGACACCGCCCGCCGCGATCGTCGCCCAGAACGAGACGATCCACTCGGGGCTGTTGGCCGCGTTGATCGCGATACGGTCGCCGGGCCGGACGCCCAGGTCGTCCCGCAGCGCCTTCGCCATCGACGCGACCGCCGCCGCATGCTCGGCGAACGTCAGCCGCCGCGACGAGGTGACGATGTAGTCGCGGTCGCCGTAGGAGGACGAGCGGGCCAGCACCTCGCCGAGACTCCGGGCCCGGTTCGCGAAGACCGGCATCCGCGCGCCGAGCACGTCCTCTTCCCGCAGCTCGAACTCGCCGCCGGGCCCGGTCAGCATCCGGACGATCTCCATCGGACTGGACACCCGCGACCTCCTCGTGCGCACCGAACGGCCCATTCTCCGTCTCCGATCGCAGGCGTCACCGTCCCGTACCACTCACCGGGACGTGCGCGAAGGACCCCATCGGGACATTCACGTCGCCCGACCCCAGCGTTCGCTGTCACCGGATATCCCTTTGATCAATAAACGGGTTCCTCGCGTGAGTTGTCTTCCGCCCCCCGCGAATGGAAACCGCTGTTGCATTGGTGCAACGGTCAAATAATCTGGTTTCGTGGCAGCCATGGTCCCGGCATTCGATGACTCCGACACCGACGTCGCCGCCGTCCGGCCGGGGCCGCGGTGATGGCCGACCTCTCGCTGGTCATCACCCTGGTCAGCACGGCGGCGGGCGTCGTCGCCGCGACGGCGGGCGTCGTCGGCAGCGTCCACGCGGTCCGGCAGTTCCGGCTGTCGCGCGCCACGACACCGCCCGCACCCCCCAGCCCTCCGCCGACTTCCCCCGCGCCCCCCACCGGAGCACCGCCCGCCGTTCCCGCCGTTCCCGCCGGGGGGCGGCCCGGCGATGAGCGGGACGTGTTCGTCGCCTACTCGCGCGACGACGAGACGTGGGCCAGGGGCCTCGCCGTCCGGCTGGAGGCGGCCGGGTTCACGGTCTGGCTCGACGCCTGGGACGTCGGCGCGGGCGACGTCTTCGTCGAGCGGGTCGAGGCGGGGATCCGCGGGGCGCGGAACGCGCTCATGATCGTCGGAGCGCGCACCCCGGACGAGCCCGTGACACGGCAGGAGTACGCCGCGCTGATGACCCGGTCGATCGAGCGTGGCGTGCGGTTCATCCCCGTCGTCCATGGCGCCGGTGAGCTTCCGGTGTTCCTCGCGGGGCGCCGGTGCGTCGACTTCCGCGATCCGGCCCCGTTCGAGGAGAGGTTCGACGTGCTGGTCCGGGCCCTGCGCGGTCAGCGGCCCGCCCGCGTGTGAGGTCGCGAGCGCGGCGACCGCCCGGTCAGGCGCCCTTCTCCGTACCGGCGCCGTCGCCCCCCTCGTGTGGGCCTGGTGGCTCGTCCCACAGGTCAGGGTCGCCTTCGGACGCCGCCACCTGCGGAACGGGCGGCGCCTCGGCGACCGTCTTCGGGGGCTTCTCGGCGACGCGGAGCTGTTCCAGCAGGTTGCGGACCAGGTTCATCGGCATGGACTCCAGGTAGCCCGACAGGTCGCCGCCGATGTAGTTCGGCACGGGCAGCTTGGACATGTCCTGGATCATCCGCGAGAGCCGCACGTGGTCGGCCCCGAGCAGCTCCGCCTCCGCCTCGATCTGCAGGATGAGGCGCTTCTTCTCGGTCGCCATCCGCGTGAGCTCGATAGCCTGCTCGGCGTCGGCGTGCTTCATCTGCCTGGCGAGGAGGTCGCCCCGGGTGTCCTCGCTGAAGATCCGCTGCCGCTCGTCGTAGTACACCTGGTCCAGCGACCTGACCCGTTCGATGTTGGTGCGCACCGCTTCCACGCCCCACGCCTTGAGCGCGTTGCGCACCTGCGCGCTGAGGTTCGTGCGGATGTCGAGGATGCCCGACAGGAACTCCTTCACCGTCGAGTCGGCCGTGATCTCCACGAAATAGTTCTCCACGGTGGCGCCGAGGACCCGTTCCACGAACCGCTGGACGGGCTGCGGGTCGTGGGTGAGCGCGCCGCCGGCCAGCCGCCCCGCGTCCGGGGAGCTGCCGAACTCGCTGACCAGCCGCGGCGCCGCGGCGGACGGAATACGCAGGGACTGGGAGACCTCGACCCGCAGCCGGATGCCCTGGCTCGTCTCCAGATCCAGCTCGTGCAGCCGGGCGTCGTAGTTGCCCTGCTTGGCGGAGTCCTTCTTGTTCCACTCCATGTTCAGCAGGAACGTCGGCACCAGCAGCACCTGGACGAACCATGGGTTGAGCGCGTACTCCGAGCCCTCCTTGAGCGTCTCCTGCTGGACGCCGCGGCGCCCGCCGCGATCGATGAACTCCCAGGCCAGCCGGAAGTTGCGATGCCCGTCGACGCGCTGGCCGACCTTCTCGCTCTCGTCGGGGTCGCCCCCGTCGCGGGTGATCACGACCCCGGTGTGCCCCACCGGGATGGACGTCAGGACGAGCTGCTCGGCGACCAGCCCCTCCCGGCGCGCGCCGAGGTTCTCGGTGGTCAGCACCTCGAATATCTCCGGGTTGATGTCGTAGAAGGTGCCGCCCGCGAGCACCGCGAGCTGCCGTCCCTGCTCACCACCGTCCAGCAGGAACTTCGCGCCGTTCTGGAAGTCCTCGCAGGGGACGTGCCGGGCGAACGGCTGACCGGCCTCGCGGACCTTTCCGGCCTTCGCCTTCACCAGCCCGACCGTCCCGTCGGGCACGTACGTGCGCGGCACGGTCCGCACCGAGAACAGCGCGGTGTTGATGGCGTAGGAGGAGCCGCCCGGCAGCGTGACCGCCTGCGGCCCCTCCTCACCGCCGCCCAGCAGGAACTTCGCCCCGTTCTGGAAGTGGTCGCAGTCCTCCGCGGGCGGCAGCGCCACGGGCCGATCGCGCGGACGCTTCCTGCCCTCCAGCGCGACGACGAGGCCGATCATCCCCTCCGGGACCTGGATCCGCGGGACGACCTCGACGGTGTAGAGCCAGGGCATCAGCCATTTCGGCCGCTGCGCGGGGAGGGTGGTCGCCAGCACGCCCCGCGCGGTGTCCGGCACCACGTTCCGGTAGGTCGGGTCCGGGTGCGGGCGGCCCCACACGCGCCGGACGATGCCGACGTGGTCGACGGGCACGACACGGCGGCCCAGCCAGCAGACGTAGCCGGTCCCCGCCGCTCCGGCCACCAGCACGAACAGGAACAGGAAGGTGGTCACGGTCACGGTCGGACTCCGCACTCTCGTAGCCGGGTGTGGACGGTCAGCACGGTCTGGGTCCAGTCGTCGTACCAGTCCATGCGCTGTTCGCCGCGCGGGTTGCGCAGCGTGGGGAAGAAGCCGGGCCGGCCGCGGGCGCGGGCGGCGAACTCGCGGTAGGCGGGCACGGCCTCGTCGGCGGAGACGCGCCAGCCGAGCTCGGTCGACAGGGCGAGGAAGCCGGCGTGCCCCCTGCCATCGACGGGTGCGATGTCCGCCTGGGCGCGGAACCCCATGCGGCCGTCGGTGGCGGCGGCCCACAGCTCGTCCACCCCGGCCAGCAGGTCGCAGGACAGCCGGGCGGCGTCGCGCCGCCCCAGCACGCCGGATTCGAGCCGGTTCGCGGCCTCCAGCAGCAGCGTCGTCGTGAGCAGGTCGGCGTGTTCGAACTCGCGCTCGGCCAGGGCGGCGCGCAGCCGCTTCAGCGCGAACGGCGCCGGGATGCGGCCAGGCCGGCCCGCAGACGGCCGGAACGCCGACGCAGACGCAGCGGACGGTTGCGGCGCGGACGGCAGCTCCGCCTCCGGCAGGGGACGCCCGCTCAGCGACGCCTCATGGAGCGCCACGAGATGCGCGAGGGGCCCGTCGCCGAGCGGCTCGCCCGCGCACCACAGGTCGGCCAGCAGGTAGTGCCTCCGCCCGGCGACGAGCACGGGGAAGAGCGGCCGCTCGTGCCACTGGGCTTCGAGGATCATGCGGGTGACGTCCTCGGAGTCCTGCGCGGCCGGGGACATCACCACCGCGACCACCGTCGCGTGGCGGAGCTGCTGCCGGGTCGTCCAGACGAGGCGGTCCCCGGGGCGCAGGCTCCGGACCGACCAGACCGGCAGGCCCGCCTCGTGGACGCGCTCCACCAGGCTCCGGCCGTATTCGGCGTCGGCGGGGGCGTAGCACACGACGACGGAACGCCGCTCGGGTTCGCGCAGGGGCCGGGGAGGTTCGCGGAGCACGTCCTTCTCTGGCAGCCCGGCGGCCGTGGCGCCGCCGCGGAGGGTGTCCGCCACCCCGGCCACCAGGTGATCGAACTTCTCGCCGCCGGGCTCGGCGTCGGCGAAATCCACCCAGGCCCAGTCCCGGGCGAAGGGCGCTATCGGCGCGCCGCCGAACGTCACCGGGATGAACGGCAACCCCTTTTCCGCGCAGGAGCGCAGGAGCGCGTCGTACTCGGTGAGCGCCCAGCGGTCGCCCGCGAGCCCGGGGCCGAACACGGCGATTCCCGCGGTGGTGTCACGGAGCGCCTGTTCCAGCGAGTGGACGACGCTGTCCCCGGGGAGGACGAGCTCGTCGAAGAACGCGTCGACCCCGTACCTGTGAAGCTGCCGCCACAGTTTCCGGACCCATTCGGCGTCCGCCCTTCCGTACGCGAGGTAGAGCTCGACCAATAGAGGCCCCCCGTTCACGTCCGCCAATTGACGTCGCCACCAGAGTAAGCGGGCCCTTCCCATAGAGGGGCTTGATCGCGTTTGTTTGCCTTATCCGGTCAGCACGAAACCGACCAGGCCTGGACCGTTTCCTGCATATGTTCTGGCCGAATCGTGTTCCGTGACGCGGATGGTGAAGCTGAGGCCGGGGAAATGGGAGTAAATGTCCGGTCTCGGGAAATGGGCCCGGGCGGTCACAGCCGAGGCGGCTAGGACCGCCGCGATTCCGTGACCTGGTCGGCCGAGGGCCGGGTGACCGTCCGGCCCGGTGCCGCCGACGGCGGGTCGTCACCGTCCGACGTCAGCGCCGTCACCGCCGCGACCAGGACGAGGACCACGACGATGGCGATGGCGATGGCGCAGCCCGCCCGGACGGCGACCGGCACGTCCTGTCGCACCGGAGGCACCGGCGGAGGCTTCGGGATTGGACGGACGAACGCCGCCGCCCACGCCGCCAGCGCCCCGCGCCCGCGCGTCTCCCAGTCCGGGCCGTAGGCGGCAGCGGCCAGCGCGGCGACCCGCGCCGGTGTCAGGTCGCGCGGCGGCTCCTTCGCCAGGGCCCCGGCGAGCAGCGGGCGCACCGGGGCGGGGACGTCGTCCAGCGGCGGCGGAGCCGTCGTGTGCGCCGCCATCAGGCTGAACGGAGCCGCGCGCGGGAACGGAGGCCGGCCGGTGAGGCACTCGAACAGGACGCAACCGAGGGCGTAGCGGTCGGTGTCCGCCGAGACCGGCGCGTGGCCCCATGACTCGGGTGCCCGCCGCAGCAGGTCGGGTTCCTCGACGGCCCCGAGGGCCAGCCCCGCGAGCAGCACGCGGCCGTCCCCGGTGACGAGGATCCGGCGCGGCGTCACCGCGTTGTTCCGGACGCCGGCGGCATGCGCGTCGGCCAGCCCCGCCGCCGCGTCCATGGCCACGACCAGGGACGCCTCGGCGCCGAGCGGCCCACCGCGATCGAGCAGCCGCCCGAGGCCGACGCCCGGCACCGCGTCATACACGAGCGCCCCGCCCGCCCCGAGACCCACATACATCCCGGGCCTGCGCAGCCGGGGATCCGCCACGAAGCGCCGGAACGGGAGCGTTCTCCAGTGAGGAACGTCCACGAGCCGAGCCAGGTCAGCGCTGAACGCCGCATACCGCAGGCGATCGGTCAGCGCACGCATCGGCACATACCGCAGGACGACGCGCTCGCGGGTCTCCTCGTCCTCGGCAAGGACGACCGCCTCACCGAACCGCGCCAACTCCCCGTACCCCGGCGCAATGAAAGGCCCCACGAACCGACGCCCCATCGGCGACCTCCTCGTCGGGCCAAGTCTTCCGTGCCCGCAGGACCCGCGCACACCACTGTCCGCTTCGGGACGGCTACGGCAGGGCGCCGATCGACCTGCGGCGACGGCCCGGACGCCGGTCTGTCTTACGTCTCGAAGTAATCCTCCGGTGCGACGCCTGGCATCAAAGCAACCGACTTCTCGTACTCCTCGGCGACCACGTCCCGATAGCGGAGCATTAACGAGTCGCTCTCGCCGGGACCGGCCAGCCAGTGATCGCCGTGATCTCTCCAATACGCACGGGCCGCCTGGCCACGCATAAGCGAAGCGAGTCCGGGCCGCACGGACATCTCTGAAAGACCTCGCGTCACGAAGACCATGTAGTAGTACTTCAACACAGCGTTCACGTAGAACTCGCGACGGAATTCGTCACGCGTATAGGTGTGCTGACCATGAGGTGGCTCGCCTGCGGTGAGCAGCGTGTCATCGCCCAGGGCGGCCTTGATTATTTCGAGCTGCATTGAGAAGGCATGCTGCTCGCGCGAGGCTCGCGAATCCCGAGTCTGCAGGTAGATCGAATAGGCCACCGCAGCGAGCGCCACGGAAGAGGTCGTCGTGGCCACCAAACTGTACGCCTGGCTGACATCGCTGAGCTTCGCCCAGTCGCCGCCCAGCCCTGAAAGTGCTGACAGCACAATCGGCGGCAGCACGATCGCGCCAATGATCAGGGTGACGGCCCCGCATATGAATAAGCCCCGCGTCCATCTGGCCACTGCAGTCTCCGAACCACTCGGCGTCCGACTCCCCGCTCTTAGAGTCGCGTCCTTGCCCACCGGTTCCTGCCATGTAGCCCGGCGGACCGGTCAGCCCGACGTCCTGCCGAAGCTCCCGAGCCGCCTAGCGCCGGACTCGGTGCGCCCGCCGCCGGCTAGTCGGCTGTGAGGCTGCCCGGGTGCTCCCCTCGGTACGGTATCCAGCGGTATCCAGGCTGAAATGGGACGTAATCGTCGCCGAGGCCCAACTCGCTGTGGAGTCTCTCGCAGAGCACGAGCCCCGAAAGGCTGCCATCGGCGAGCTCCCCCATCCACTCACTTTTGAGTTCAACGGGGTCCAGCAGCGGTTCTGGATCCCAGCCGACCTTGGCGGTGAGATATCCGTCGAACGTCGCAAGCAGCTCGTACAGCTGATGCCCCAGCTCAGTGAACTCGGCGGCGGTGAGCTGGAATCTGGGCAGGCTGCCGTCCAGAGCGACGCCCCAGCCAACGGCCACCGGCAGGACGGAGAGCTCGACGTAGGAGCCTGCAGTTGTCAGCAAGGGTCGATGGAGAGGGATGCGATGGGCCCCCGCGTGAAGGTTTTCTAGCTTGGAGGCGGTAAGGAATGCAGCCCGTGCCGCCGTGGCGTTGTCACCGAAGTTCACCACGAGTTCGAAGCAGATCGCCACGGCTTACCTCCGATTCCGCTGTCAAACGCCGTCATTCAGCCTGCGGCTGCCGCCCTTCGATAACGCGGCTCTCGCCGCGCGAGACCCCCGTGCGGGCCGCTTCCTCAATGGCATGCCGCCCGCTGCCGACGACGGCCAGGAACACGATCATCCACCAATGAGCCATCCGGGCGCGCGTGTCCGAGGGGAGGGTGCTCGCGACGCGGGCGGAGCGGGTGATCGCGTGTGATGGGGCGCGGTTCCAGTGGGGTGGGGAGCGCGGCATGTGCTCGGCGAGGTCGGGCGCGAGGACGCCGCGGCGGAGCGGATCGTCCTGGTGCTGCGCCAGTTGGGGCGGTGGTCGTGATGGAGTGCGGTCCCGCGAACGTCCTGGACGAGCGGTTCCTCGCGGTGTGCACGGCCCCGGCGCAGGTTCGGACGCTGGTGGAGTTGCGCCTCCGCCGTCCGGCGCACGCTCGATCAGGAGATCCGGGTCAGGCTCACGCACGAGGTGCGCGGGGTGCTGTCCGAGGTGTGGGACGCGTCAGACCTCATGCCGGTGCGCAAGTGGGATGAGCAGGGACTCGGTGGCAGGGGGTGGGGCTGAGTGTCGGGGGTCGTCGCTCCCAGTCAGCGGGATGTTCGGTGTTCGCGGGCGTGCCGCTGATTAACGTCGGGGTTCGGACGGAGGAGCTGGATGGAGGAGCCGATACCCGACGTGCTGGCCCCTGCGAAGCTGGGGCCCGTCACGCTGCGGAACCGTGTTGTGAAGGCGGCGACGTATGAAGGGCTCAGCAAGAGGAGTCTCGTCACTGACGAGCTGATCTCATTTCATGTGCGGCATGCGGCTGGTGGTGTGGGGATGACCACCGTCGCGTATTGCGCGGTCGCGCCGGATGGGCGTACCGATCGCAAGCAGGTTCTTTGGACGGACGAGGCCCTGCCTGGGCTGCGGAAACTGACTGAGGCCGTGCACGGGGAGGGCGCGGCCGTTGCTGCGCAGATCGGGCATGCGGGGCCTGTTACGAATCCTAAGGGGAATGGGCTGCCTGCTATTGCGCCCAGCCGGCGTTTTCATCCGATGGGTGTGGGGTTCACAAAGGCGGCTACGCATGCTGATCTGGAGCGGGTCGTCCAAGGGCATGCGCATGCGGGGCGGATGGCTATTGAGGCCGGGTTTGATGCGGTTGAGATCCATCTCGGGCATAACTACCTGGCCAGTTCGTTTCTCAGCCCGAAGATCAACCGTCGGAAGGACGAGTACGGCGGGTCGCTGGCGAACCGGGCCCGGCTGTCGCGGGATATCGCTCGGGCCGTGCGGGATGCGGTCGGGGACCGCATTGCGATCACTGCCAAGCTCAACATGGACGACGGTGTTCCCGGCGGGTTCTGGCTGGACGAGGCCATCCAGGTAGCGCAGTGGCTGGAGGCGGACGGGTCGCTCGACGCCCTCGAACTCACGGCCGGCAGTTCGCTCCTCAACCCGATGTACCTGTTCAAGGGCGACGCGCCGATCCGGGAATTCGCCGCCGTCATGCCGCAGCCGCTGAGGCTCGGCGTGAAGCTGGTCGGCCGCCGGTTCCTGCGCGAGTACCCGTACGAGGACCTCTACCTGCTGAAAGACGCCCGGCAGATCCGCGCGGCGGTGCAGATGCCGCTGATCCTGCTCGGGGGCGTCACGGACAAGGCGGGCATGGACACCGCCATGGCGGAGGGCTTCCAGTTCGTCGCGATGGCGCGGGCGCTGCTCCGCGAACCCGACCTGATCAACCGCATCAAGGACGAGCCGGACACGAAGTCGCTGTGCATCCACTGCAACAAGTGCATGACGGCGATCTATGGCGGGACGCGCTGCGTGCTCGTCCAGCCCATGTGAGCCCCGGGAGGCGCGACAAGTGCGAGACGAGACGATCGCCGGGATGCTGCTGGCCAGGCTGGGGGACGACCGGGCCGGCCTGCGCAGCCGCGAGCGGACCTGGACGTGGGACGAGGTCGTCAGGGCGAGCGCCGCCCGCGCCTCGCTCGCGCGTGAGCTTCGCCAGGACGGACCGTTCCATATCGGTGTGCTGCTGGAAAACGTCCCCGAGTACGTGCTGTGGCTCGGCGCGGCGGCGCTGAGCGGGGCGACGATCGTCGGGATCAACTCCACGCGGACCGGCTCCTATTTGGAGGAGGAGGTCCGGCACACCGACCTCCAGCTCGTCGTCACGGATCGGGAGGGGCTGCGGCTGCTCGGCGGGCTCGATATCGGGGTTCCGCGTGAGCGGTTTCTGGTCATTGATGAGGACGACTATGCGGCGGTCGTTCAGGCGCACGCCTCCGAGCCTCAGGTCGACGCGTCTGTTACGCCTCAGACGCAGATGTTGTTGCTGTTCACGTCCGGGACGACTGGCGCGTCTAAGGCTGCGCGGTGTTCGCAGGGGCGGCTTGCCGAGCTGGGGCGCAACAACAGCGCCAAATACGACATCACGCGGGACGACATCAGCTACTGCTCGATGCCCCTCTTTCATGGCAATGCGTTGATGGCGTTGTGGGCTCCTTCGCTGGCTGTGGGCGCGACCGTTGTTCTGGGGCGGAAGTTCTCCGCGTCTGGGTTCCTGCCGGACGTGCGCTTCTACGGTGCGACGTTCTTCACCTACGTCGGCAAGGCCATCGGGTATGTCCTGGCTACGTCGGAACGGCCGGACGACAAGGACAACACCCTCACGCACGGATTCGGCACGGAGGCGTCCCCCGAGGACAAGCGCGAATTCCTGCGCCGCTTTGGCGCGACGCTGATGGAGGGCTACGGGTCCAGCGAGAGCGCAGGGATGATCAAGCGGGTACCGGGTACTCCGGCGACCGCGTTCGGGAAGCCCGCGCGGGACGGCGTCCGGATCGTCAATCCGGAGACGCGCGAGATGTGCGCCCCGGCCATTCTGGACGAGCACGGCCGCGTCACCAACGCCGAGGCCGCGATCGGCGAGATCGTCGACGTGGACGGCGCCGAAAGGTTCGAGGGCTACTACAAGAACCCCGAGGCCGACGCCGAACGCGTCCGGCACGGCTGGTACTGGACGGGCGACCTCGGCTACGTCGACGGCGACGGGTTCCTGTACTTCGGCGGACGGTCCGGCGACTGGATCCGCGTCGACTCCGAGAACATCTCCGCGCTGCTTACCCAGAACGTCGTCCGGCGGCATCCGAAGATCGTGGACGCGGTCGCTTTCGGCGTCCCCGACCCGCGGTCCGGGGATCAGGTGATGGCCGCCATCGAGATCCCCGACGGCGTCGAATTCGAGGATCTCGGCTTTCCCGCGTTTCTCGCCGTCCAGGACGATCTCGGCACCAAGGGCGCGCCGCGGTTCGTGCGGGTCTCACATGCGCTGCCGACGACCGGGTCCGGGAAACTCAGGAAGAAGGAAATGCAGCTCGAAGGCTGGCGCACCGCCGACCCCGTCTACCGGTGGGCCGGGCGCGGCGCCCCCGAATACGCCCTGATGACCGAGGCCGACAAGGCGGCGCTCCGCGACGAGTTCGCCGCAGCCGGACGGCAGCGTTTCCTTCCGTGAGGGGTTCTGATGGATCTGCGTGAGTCCGCGGCGCACAGCACGCTGCGCGCGGAATTGAGGGCGTACTTTGCGGATCTCCTGCCCCCGGACGTGCGGCGCCGGGCCGGTGAGCAGGGCGTCGGCGGGGAGCGGTTCCGCGAGATCGTCAAGATGCTCGGCAACGACGGCTGGCTCGGCTACGGCTGGCCCGAGGAATTCGGCGGGCAGGGCAAGTCGATCGCCGAGCAGTTCGTGTTCTTCGATGAAGTGCAGCGGGCCGGGCTGCCGTTCCCGTTCGTCACGGTCAACACGGTCGGGCCGACGCTGATGCGGTACGGGTCGGAGGAGCAAAAGCGCGCCTACCTTCCCGGCATCCTTTCCGGCGACATCGTTTTCGCCATCGGATACACCGAACCCGACGCCGGAACCGACCTCGCGTCGCTGCGCACGAAGGCCGTCCTTGACGGTGACCAGTTCGTGGTGGACGGCGGCAAGGTCTTCACCAGCGGCGCCAACACCGCCGACCACATCTGGCTCGCCGCCCGCACGAACCCGGACGCGCCGAAGCACAAGGGCATCTCCATCCTGATCGTCCCGACCGACGCCGACGGGTTCTCCTGGAGCCCGATCCAGACCGTCGGCGGGATGATCGTCACGGCGACCTACTACAACGGCGTCCGGGTGCCCGCGTCGTCGGTGGTCGGGGACGTCGACGGCGGCTGGACGCTCATCACCACCCAGCTCAACCACGAACGGATCGGTCTCGCCGCGCTCGGCGGGCGGATGATCCGCCTGTGGGAGAACGTCCGCGACTGGGCCCGCGACAACGGCGCCATCGACCTGCCGTGGGTCCGCGCCGACCTCGCCCGCACGTACGCACGGCTGGAGGCGATGCGGCTGATGAACTGGAAGATGACCATGGCCGTGGAGGCGGGAACGCTGACCGGCGCGCAGGCCGGAGCCGCCAAGGCGTACGGGACCGAGACGCACATTGAAGTCCAGCGCACCCTCACCGGAATCCTCGGCGCCGCCGGACGGATCCGTCCCGAATCGCCGGGGGCCGTGCTCTACGGGCAGATCGAGCAGCTCTCCCGGCAGGGCATCGTGAACACCTTCGGCGGCGGCGTCAACGAGGTGCTCCGCGACATGGTCGCCGTCCAGGGCCTCGGACTCCCCAGGTCGAGGCGCTCATGACCGGCTACGAAACCCGGCTGCGAGCCTGGGCGGGACGCGAGCTGGTCGCCCGCCGCCGGGGCCAGGACCCGGTGAACGTCCCCATGATCCGCCACTGGGTCGAGGCCATGGGGGACGACAATCCCGTCTACCTGGACGACGACGCCGCACGCGCCACCGGACGCGACGGCATCGTGGCGCCCGCGTCGATGATGCAGGCGTGGACGATGCGCGGCTACGCGGCGTCCGTGCGTCCGGCAGCCGGGCCCTCCGCCGCAGATGAGTTGGACGCGCTGCTCGCCGAGGGCGGTTATACGTCCGTCGTCGCCACCGATTCGGAGTTCGAGTTCCACCGCGAGCTGACGCCCGGCGACCACGTCAGCGTCGAGGAGACCGTCGAGTCGATCTCGCCGGAGAAGAAGACGGCCCTGGGCACGGGACGCTTCATCAGCACCATCAAGACGTACCGGGACGCGGCAGGGAACGTCGTCGCCACCCAGCGCTGGCGAATCCTTCGTTTTCGCCCGGCCGAGAAACCGAAGCCGGAGCCGGAGCCGGAGCCGCAGGCGTTGCGCCCACGCCCTGCGATCAACCCGGACAACGCGTTCTGGTTCGAGGCCGCCCGCGAGCACCGCCTCGTCATCCAGCGCTGCGCCGAATGCAAATCGCTGCGGCACCCGCCCGGCCCGGCCTGCCCGCAATGCGGTTCGTTCGACTGGGGCACCGTCGAGTCGACGGGCAACGGCCACGTCTACACCTATGTCGTCAACCATCACCCGCGCCATCCGGCCTTCGACCATCCCCTGATCGTCGCCGTGATCGAGCTGGCCGAGGGGACGCGCCTCATTGCCAACATGGCGGGCGTCGCCCCGGACGATGTCGAGATAGGCATGCCGGTCGTCCTCGACTGGATCGACCCGGACCCCGACCTGTCCCTGCCGGTGTTCCGCCCGGCCGACGCTAAGCAGGAGCGCTGATGGACTTCGTCCTTGGCGAAGAGCTGGAGGCCGTCCAGGAGCTGGCCCGGCAGATCTTCACCGGCCACGCCACACCGGAGCGGATCAAGGCGGCAGAGCAATCCGAGACCGGCCTCCTTGACGCACCGCTCTGGGCGGCCCTCGCGGACGCGGGCCTGCTCGGCATCGCGCTGCCCGAGGACGCGGGCGGCGCGGGCCTGGGCGTCGCCGGGCTCGCGGTGCTGCTGGAGGAGCAGGGCCGCGTGGTCGCGCCCGCGCCGATCTGGCCGGCGGTCGTCGCCGCGCTCACCATCGCCGAACACGGCTCGCCCCAGCAGCAGCGAGAAATCCTGCCCGCCCTGGTGGACGGAACCGGACGGCTGACCATCGCGCTTGAGGAGTTCGCCCCGGCCGACCCCGCCGTCCCCGGCTGCACGGCCGTCCGCGACGGAGACGGCTGGCTTCTGACCGGTGCCAAGGCGGCCGTCCCCACCCCATTCGGCGCGAGCCACATCCTGGTCGCGGCCGGTTCGGCTGACGGTGGTCCCGGGCTCTACCTGCTCGACGCCTCCACGCCCGGTGTCTCCTGGGAACGTACCCGGACTACCACCTGCGACAGCGCCGGGCAACTCATCCTGGACGCGGCGCCCGCACAGCCCCTCGGCGACGGTGCCCTCGCCACCGCGCTGCGCCTCGCACGCGTCGCGCTCGCCGCCGTCCAGGTCGGTGTGGCGGAGGGCGCGCTCCGCCTCGCCGCCGGCTACCTGGCCGGACGCGAGCAGTTCGGCCGCCCGCTCGCCACCTTCCAGGCGGTGCAGCACCAGCTCGCCGACTGCTACATCGAGATCGACGCGCTCCGCGTCTGCCTCTGGCACGCCGTCTCCCTGATCGCCGCCGGGGAGGACGCCGAGCCGGCCGTGCTCGTCGCCAAATGGTGGTCGGACGAGGGCGGGCTGAACGTCGTCCACCGCGTCCAGCACCTGCACGGCGGCATCGGCGTGGACGTCGACTACCCGGTGCACCGCCATTTCCTGTGGGGCAAGCAGATCTCCGGCACGCTCGGCGGCGCGTCGCAGGACCTCGAACTGCTGGGGGCCGCACTGTGAACCGCAACCGCGACCGCGTGTTCGAGGACGTCGCGGTGGGGGAGGAGCTGCCCGCGCTGAGCATCCCGCTGACCCGGACGATGATCGTCGCGACCGCGCTGGCGAGCCGCGACTACCAGGACGTCCACCATGATCCGTCGCTCGCGGCCGAGCGCGGCTCCAAGGACGTCTTCATGAACATCCTGACGACGAACGGCCTGGTCGACCGGTACGTCACCGGCTGGGCCGGGCCCGCCGCCGTCGTGACGGCCATCAGGATCCGGCTCGGCGCGCCCAACTACCCCGGCGACACCATGGTCCTGACCGGCACCGTCGCCGCCAAGCACCCCCAAGACCGCCGCGTCGAGATCGCGGTGCGCGGCGTCAACGCCATCGGGTCGCACGTGACCGGCACCGTCGTCGTCCGGCTGAAGGGGAGTGGGGCATGAGCGTGCTGCCGGGGGCCGCCGCGATCGCCGGGATCGGCGCGACCGAGTTCTCCAAGGAGTCCGGACGCAGCGAGCTGCGGCTCGCCTGCGAGGCCGTGCTCGCCGCCGTCACCGACGCCGGGCTCGAACCGTCCGACGTGGACGGCATGGTGACGTTCACCGCCGACACCAGCTCCGAGATCCACCTCGCCCGCAATCTCGGGATCGGCGAGCTGACGTTCTTCTCCCGTGTCGGGTACGGCGGGGGCGCCGCGTGCGGCACGGTCCAGCAGGCCGCGATGGCGGTCGCGACCGGTGTCGCCGACGTCGTCGTCTGCTACCGCGCGTTCAACGAGCGCTCCGGCGTCCGCTACGGCCTCGGGCAGGCCGACCGGCCCATGGACGTCAGCGCCGACCGCGCCGCCTATTCGTGGATGACGCCGTTCGGGCTCGCGACGCCCGCGCAGTGGGTCGCGATGTTCGCTCGCCGCTACATGTACGAGTACGGCGCGACCAGCGCGGACTTCGGCCGGATCGCCGTCGTCGACCGCATGCACGCCGCGCGGAACCCGGCCGCCTGGTTCTACGGCCGCCCGATCACCCTCGACGACCATCAGGCGTCCCGCTGGATCGCCGAGCCGCTCCGGCTGCTCGACTGCTGCCAGGAGAGCGACGGCGGCCAGGCACTCGTCGTCGTGTCCGCCGAACGGGCCCGCGACCTGCCGCACCGGCCCGCGCTGATCTGGGGCGCGGCGCAGGGGTCCGGCAACGACCAGCACATGATGACCAGCTACTACCGCTCCGAGATCACCGGCATCCCGGAGATGGGCCTGGTCGGACGGCAGCTCTACGCGCAGTCGCGCCTCACCCCGGCCGACGTGCAGGCCGCGATCCTCTACGACCATTTCACGCCGCTCGTGCTGCCGCAGCTCGAAGAGCTGGGCTTCTGCGCCAGGGGCGAGGCCAAGGACTTCGTCGCCGACGGCAACCTCGAACTGGACGGACGGCTCCCCTTCAACACGCACGGCGGGCAGCTCGGCGAGGCGTACATCCACGGCATGAACGGGATCGCGGAGGCCGTCCGGCTGCTCCGGGGCAGCTCGGTGAACCAGCCGGGCGACGTGCACAACGTCCTCGTCACCGCGGGGACGGGCGTCCCGACCAGCGGCCTGGTCCTCGGAGCCGGCATCTGAACGGACGCCACGACCGGACCGCTGCCGCCCCGAATCGTTCCGTACAGGGCTCGTTAGCAAGGGTTTCATCGGCCCGTCGCGCCCGCGTACCGGCGCCTGCCGACGGCATCGTCGCAGGTCATGCCGTGTGCGGCCGGGGCGCCTACGGCACCATCCGCCCAACCGCGCCGACGCCTTGGGCAAAGCGTGACATTTAAGGCACTTACCGTGAAATGCCACGGTCGCTGTGCCGCCGTTCCGGCCCCCGCAGGAGCCTCCGGCCCTGGCCGGACACGGCTGCAGGAGGGCGACCCCCATGCGACGACCGTCCCTGTTCCTGCTGCTGCCCGCCATGCTCGGCGCGGCGCTGATCGGCGTCCTCGGGACGCCGGCGTCCGCGACACCGCCGAACATCCCGTCCGCGACCACGGCCGCGTCCCGGCTGGCCGAGCTCACCGTCGCCGCCGAGTCCCACCACAGCACCTACGACCGCGACCTGTTCCCGCACTGGATCACCATCTCCGGCGCGTGCAACACTCGCGAGACCGTCCTGAAGCGGGACGGCGCCGACGTCGTCACCGACTCCGCCTGCTACCCGTCGTCGGGCTCCTGGTACTCGCCCTACGACGGCGCCACCTGGACGCTCGCCTCCGACCTGGACGTCGACCACATGGTGCCGCTCGCCGAGGCGTGGGCCTCGGGCGCCTGGGCCTGGACGACGTCGCGCCGCCAGACCTACGCCAACGACCTCGGCGGCCCGGAGCTGTGGGCCGTCACCGACAACGTCAACCAGTCCAAGGGCGACCAGGACCCGGCCCAGTGGCAGCCGCCGCGCGCCGCCTTCCGCTGCACCTACGCCCGCGCCTGGATCCAGGTGAAGTGGTACTACGACCTCACCGTCGACAGCGCCGAGAAGGGCGCCCTGAACTCGATGCTCGGCACCTGCTGAACAAAGCTCGGCGCCTGCTGGACGAATCTCTGGCCCGCCGCCCCGCCGCCCCGCCGCCCGGTCGCCGGAGCGCGGGTGGCGGGCCAGGCAGGCCAGGGCAGGTCAGGCGCCG
The DNA here is from genome assembly GCF_044326375.1 of Actinomadura sp. 3N508. Taxonomy (NCBI): domain Bacteria; kingdom Bacillati; phylum Actinomycetota; class Actinomycetes; order Streptosporangiales; family Thermomonosporaceae; genus Actinomadura; species Actinomadura sp. 3N508. Next base: position 278,799 of record NZ_JBIRAX010000001.1, on the reverse strand, counting down.
AAGTCGGCTCTGTGGTCGGCGGCCCATTGCGCGTAGGTGCGCGCGGGGTGTCCGGTGAGCCGCTGGACGGTGTCGTTGACCGGCGCGGGCTTCCCGACCGCCGCCGCCATCAGCCCGAACAGCGCGGCCAGGAACTCGGCGTCCATGAACTGGCTCATCTGCTCCAGCACCGGCTCGGGCGCGAGGTCCTCGACGGCCAGCGGGCGGCCCAGGGCCTCGCCCAGGATGCGCACCTGCTCGGCCTGGGTCAGCGACTCGGCGCCGGTCAGGTCGTACACCCGGCCCGCGTGCCCGTCGCCGCCATCACCGTCGCCGCCGCCCGTCAGGACCGCGGCGGCAGCCTCGGCGACGTCGCGCTCGTGGACGGCGCTGAACGCGGCCTCCGTGTACGGCGCGCGGATCACGTCGCCGCCCTGGAGCTGCATCGCGAACGTCAGCGAGTTGATCGCCGGGAAGAGCAGCCGCAGGAACGTCCACTCGAAACCGGCCTCCTCGATGGCCCGCTCGACGTCCCGGTGGTACCGGGCGATCACGTCGGGCTGCCGCTCGGCTCCCGCGACGACGGCCCCCGACGAGAGGAACACGACCCGCCGCACCCCGGCCCGCCGCATGGCCGTCAGCAGGTGCCCGGCGTCCATCCCGTACTGGAGCACGAGGAACGCGGCCTCGACCCCGTCCACCACGGCGGGCAGGGTCTCGGGCTTCGTCAGGTCTCCCTGGACCACCTCGACGCCCTCGGGCAGGCCGGCGCGCTCGGGCGCCCGGGTCAGCGCCCGCACCGGCGCACCCGACCTGACCAGCTCTTCCACCGTCTGGCGTCCGAAGTGCGCGGTGGCTCCGACAACGAGATACATGGTTCCCCCTCCGTTGAGCGATGCCTCCAGTTTAGCAGAACGGAATGCTCTATTCCACTTTCGCCGTGGTGCTGGGGTGCGGGGCGGGGGCGCTCAGGCGGTTGCTGAAGCGGGCGAGCATGGTGGTCTGGGACGTCTCCGGGAAGCGGCGGCCGATCATGGGCGGGATGCGCCAGTTGGCGGGGTTGCGCTTGGCCATCCGGGAGACCCTGGAGATCTGGGGGTAGCGGGTCCGCTCGTAGGTGCGCAGCCGCGTCGCGACGTCTTCGCCTTCCTTCGCCAGCTCGCGGCCTAGGACCCAGACGTCCTCAAGGGTCTGGTTGGCGCCCTGGCCGAGGGTGGGCGGCATGGTGTGGGCGGCGTCGCCGACCAGGGTGACGCGGCCCTCTCCCCACACGCGGCGGACCCGGTTCCAGTGGTGGCCGAAGAACTCGAGGTCGTCGTCGGTGGCGGCGGCGAGGACCTCGGGCACGGGGGACGCCCAGTGGCCGAACCGGTTCCTCAGCTCGGCGAGCGGGGAGGCGGGGCGCGGGTCGGCGGGGGACCAGCGCACGTCGAACCACCACTGGAGGCGGCCGTCCCCGGCGGGCATCAGCCCGCACGCGCCCTCCCGGCCGGTGATCATGTAGTGCCGGTGGGTGCCGGTGATCTCGATGTCGATCGGGCTGAGGCCCTGCCAGGTACCGAACGTCGCCGGCTGGACGGCGCCGTCGCCCCACAGGTGCCGCCGGACCACCGAGTGGTGGCCGTCTGCTCCGATCAGCAGGTCTCCGGTGGCGGACGACCCGTCGTCGAAGGTAGCGGTGACGCGGTCGCCGTCCTGGGAGATCCGCTCGCAGGTCATGCCGTAGGTGACGAGGTCGCCGGGCAGGCCGTCGGCGAGACGTTCCTGGACGTCGCGGCGGGCGATGGCCTTGGTCTCGAAGCCGAAGCGGGCGTTGGTGTGGGCGATGTCCTGGGTGGTGCGCAGGCGGCCGGTCGAGGTCAGGGCGTCGATCCTGTCGATGCGGTTGCCGGCGCCGTCCAGGCCGATGCCGAGGTCGTGCAGGACGGCGGTGCCGTTGCTCCACATCAGGATCGCCTTGCCGCCCGTCCGGGGGGCGGGCGCCTGCTCATAGACCCGGACCTGGTGACCGGCGGCCAGCAGCCCGCGTGCGACGGCCAGGCCCCCGATGCCAGCGCCGATGACGAGAATCTCCATGTCTCCTCCGGAATGAAGTATCTTCGATACGAAGATACATCGGGGCGGAGTATCCTGCGACGGTGGGTCGGCACGAGCGGGTAAGCGGTGGTCAGCAGGTGAGTGACGGGCGGCGGACGGTCGACGTCCAGCAGGGCGAGGACGTGTTCCGCGAGTTCGTGATCGCGGTGCTGCTGCACAACGAGGCGGTCGCCGACCGGCTCGGGCTGCAGCCGATCGACGTCGCCGCGGCGATCCTGCTGGAGATGCGCGGGCCGCTGGCGGTGGGCGCGATCTCCGCGGAGCTCGGGCTGCCCTCCGCCTCCACGACCCGGCTCGTCGACCGGCTGGAGAAGGCGGGCTACGTGCGGCGGGTGCGCGGCGCCCAGGACCGGCGGACGGTCACCGTCGAGCCGGTCGCGGGCGCCATGGCCGGCTACGAGGCCGCGTGCGAGCCGTCCCGGCGGCATCTGGACGAGGTCGGCGCCCACTACACGCCCGAGCAGGCGCCCCTGCTGCTCGACATGCTCGTCCGCATCGCCGGGGCCTACCGGACGTCCGCCAGGGAACTGCGCCGCGGCCCGGACGCCTGAGCCCGCCGTCCTCCCGCGCGTAACCGTCCTCCCGCGGGTACCGGTGAGCGGGATCCTTCTCGCCCGATCGGGACGGGCGCGCCCATGATGAAGGGTCATGGACGAGCTGACGATCCCCGGGGTGCTGGCGCGGGCTGCCGAGGAGTTTCCGGAGGCGGAGGCCGTCGTGGACGGCGACGTCCGGGTCACCTACGCGGAGCTGCGGGAACGCGCCCGGCAGGCGGCGGGCGCGTTCGTGGGCGCCGGTATCGAGCCCGGTGATCGCATCTCGATCTGGGCGCCGAACGGGCTGGCCTGGATCGTCACCGTGCTCGGCGCGATGGGCGCGGGCGCGACGCTCGTCCCGCTGAACACGCGCTTCAAGGGGGACGAGGCGCGGTGGCCGCTCGCCAAGGCAGAGGTGAAACTCCTCTTCGTGGAGGACGGGTTTCTCGGCATCGACTATCCCGGAACGCTCGGCCTGGACGAGTCGGGAGTCGCGCCTGGGCTTCCGGCGCTGGAGGCCGTTGTCACGTTCAACGGGGCGGCTCGGCCGGGCGTCATGTCGTGGGACGAGTTCGCCGGCAAGGCCGTCTCCCCGGCGGAGGCCGATGCGCGGGCGGCGGCCGTCCGGGCGTCCGGCATCGCCGATGTTCTCTTCACGTCCGGGACGACCGGGAAGCCCAAGGGCGTCATGTGCACGCACGAGCAGAACGTCCGCACCTACCAGGCGTGGACGGGACGGACAGGGGTCCGGGCCGGTGACCGGTACCTGATCGTCAACCCGATGTTCCATTCGTTCGGGTACAAGGCGGGCGTGCTCGCCTGCCTGCTGAAGGGCGCCACGATGGTGCTCCAGCGGACGTTCGACGTCCCGGAGACGCTGCGGCTGATCGAGCAGGAGAGGATCACCGTCCTGCCGGGGCCGCCGACGATCTACACCTCGCTGCTCGACGCCCCCGGCCGCGACGAGCACGACCTCTCCTCGCTGCGGCTGGCCGTGACGGGTGCGGCGGACGTGCCCGTGGCGCTGGTGCGGCGCATCCGCGCGGAGCTGTTCCCGCAGGTCGTGACCGCGTACGGGCTGACGGAGTCGTCCGGCACGGTGTCGGCGTGCTCGGTGGACGACGACGCCGAGACCATCGCCACCACCTGCGGCAGGCCCATCGCCGACGTCGAGGTCGCCATCGTCGACGGGAAGGGCGAGCCGGTTCCGGCGGGGACGGACGGCGAGGTGCTCGTCCGCGGCTACAACGTGATGAAGGGCTACCTGGGCGACCCGGACGCGACGGCGGCGACGATCCGCGCCGGCGGCTGGCTCGACACCGGCGACCGCGGGCGGCTGGACGAGCGCGGCAACCTCACCATCACCGGGCGGACGAAGGAGATGTTCGTCGTCGGCGGCTTCAACGTCTACCCGGCCGAGGTCGAGGACGTGCTCGCCCGCCATGACGCCGTCGCCGAATCGGGTGTCGCCGGCGTCCCCGACGCGCGCCTGGGGGAGGTGGGGCGCGCCTACGTCCGGCTCCGGCCCGGGCGCGCCGCCACGGCGGACGAGCTGATCGGGCACTGCCGGGAGCGGCTCGCGAACTTCAAGGTCCCGAGGGAGGTCGTCTTCGTGGACGACCTCCCGAAGACCGCCTCCGGCAAGATCCGCCGCGTCGAGCTCAAAGAGCAGCCCTCACTAGAGAGCAGCCCTCACTAGAGAGCAGCCCTCACTAGAGAGCAGCCCTGACTAAAGAGCAGCGATGACGCGTGCCCTGTGCTCGGGGACCGTGCCCCACGCCGAGTACAGGGTGCGCGCCTTGCGGATCCAGAGGGACGGGTCGTACTCGTCGGTGTAGCCGATCGCGCCGTGCACCTGGAGCGCGGTCTTGGCCGTCGCGTAGGACGCCTCGGACGCGGCGACCTTGGCGGCGGACACGTCCCGCGCGAAGTCCGGCGTCCCGTGCGACAGCGCCGCCCCGTAGACGAGCGGGCGCGCGAATTCGAGCTCCACCAGCGCGGTCGCCAGATGGTGCTTGACCGCCTGGTACTCGCCGATCGGGCGGCCGAACTGCCGGCGCGTCTTGGCGTAGGCGACCGACACGTCCAGCAGCGCCCGGCCCAGCCCGATCTGCTGCGCCGCGCACAGCAGCGCGCCGAGATCAGTGAAACCGGGGGAGCCGGCGGACGGGACGCGGAACAGGCGGCGCGCCGGGTCGAGTGACGTGACGGGCTCTCCGGGCTCGCAATCCGCGCCGTCCACGGTGAGGACCAGGTCGGCGGCGTCGGCGTCCAGCGCGTGCGGGACGGCCAGCGACACGATCGCCTCGCCTTCCGCGATCCGCGGCAGCCACGGCGACCCGTCCAGGAGGTCCGCGGCGGCGAGGGTCTCCACGTACGGGCCGGGGGCGGCGGCGCGGCCGAGTTCCTCGGCGGCCACGCACAGCTCGACCGGCAGCGGCCCGGCGCCGCCGGAGTCCTCCGGGACGGCGACCGCGAACACTCCGGCCTCGGCGACCGCCGACCACAGTGCCCGGCCGGGGCCCGTGTCCCCGGCCGCCCAGGCGCGGATCGTCTTCGGGGTCTCCGCTTCGGCGAGGAGGTCGCGCAGCGTGTCGCCGAACATGCGTTGCTCGGCGGAGAGGACGAACTTCACCGGGACCCCCTCGGCAGGCCGAGCAGCCGCTCGGCGATCACGTTGCGCTGGATCTCGTTGGTGCCCGCGTAGATCGGCCCGGCGAGCGCGAAGACGTAGTTCTCCAGCCACTCCGACTCCAGCTCGCCGTCCGGGCCGAGCAGGTCGAGGGCGGTCTCGTGCAGCGCGACGTCCAGCTCCGACCAGAAGACCTTGTTCAGGCTCGACTCGGAGCCGATGTCCTCGCTGCGCGAGATCGTCTCGAAGCCCTTGAGCCGGTAGGCCCGGGACCTGATCCAGGCGTCGGCGACCCGGTCCCGCAGCGCCGTGTCGGCCGGGTCCGCGTGCTCCTTCCACAGCTGGACGAGGCGTTCGGCCGCCGCCATGAAACGTCCGGGGCTGCGGAGGGTGAGGCCGCGCTCGTTCCCGGCGGTCGCCATCGCGACGCGCCAGCCGTCTCCCGGCGTGCCGATGACGTCCTCGTCCGGGACGAACACCCCGTCGAGGAACAGCTCGGCGAACGCGGGCTTGCCGTCGAGGCGCCCGATCGGGCGGACCGTCACGCCGTCCGCGTCCAGCGGGAACATCAGGTACGAGAGGCCGTGATGGCGCACCGCATTGGAGCGGAAAAGGCCGAAGCCACGGTCGGCGAACGCGGCCCGCGAGCTCCACGTCTTCTGCCCGTCGAGGAGCCAGCCGCCGTCCGTGCGGGTGGCGGTCGCGCGGAGTGCGGCGAGGTCGCTGCCCGCGCCCGGCTCCGACCAGGCCTGCGCCCAGATCACCTCGCCCGCGGCCATCGGCGGCAGGACGCGGGCGAGCTGCTCCGGTGTGCCGTGCTTGAGCAGCGTCGGGGCGAGGAGGTTGATGCCGTTCTGGCTGACGCGTCCCGGCGCGGCCGCCGCGTAGTACTCCTCCTCGAAGATCAGCCATTGCAGGACGGACGCGCCGCGCCCGCCGTACTCCTCCGGCCACGACACGACGCCGAGCCGGGCCCGGCCGAGCACCCGCTCCCAGTCCCGGTGCGCCGCGAAGCCGTCCGCGGTCTCCAGCGACGGCAGCGGCTCGGCCGGGACGTGCTCGCGCAGCCACGCCCGGACCTCGGCGCGGAACGCCTCGTCCGCCGCCCGGAACTCAAGATCCATGTGCCGCCGCCTCCCGCGCACCAAGCTTTCTAACAATTGTTTGGTAGATGGTAGACGCCCGCCCCGTGCCGCCGCGAGCCGCCCTCCCAGCGGGCGGGACCGGGCCGGACGGTGGGAGGGCGGGGCCGTCCGGCGGTGGGGTGGTACCGCTCGGCGAGTGGGCGGCACCGCTCATCGCGGGCGGCGCGAATTCGGCTGTTACGCCGGCTTATGGCCGACTTATCGTCCAGCCGCTGGGGGGACGGGACGGCCGGCGCCTGAATACCGCCTGCCGGGAGCCCGTCGAACTGTAGCCGACGGTAAAGGACGCCGAGCATGAAAATGCCGAGAATGGGGACCGGAAAAACGGCCTCTGGCACGAGGAGACCCGGCGGGAGAACGCCGGGTATGAAAATCAGCAAATGGATCGTCCCGGCCATCGGCGCGGCGGCCGTCGCGTTCGCTCCCGTGCTCCCCGCGGCGCAGGCGGCCGGCGCCGCGAACAACGGCTCCGCGAAAGCACTGGTATGTGCGGCCGGCACGACCGTCCAGACGGACAAGGGCCCGGTGTGCGGCGCGATAGCCGACGGTGTCAAGACGTGGCTCGGCGTTCCTTACGCGGCCCCGCCGCTGGGGAACCTGCGGTGGGCGCCGCCGCAGCCGGCCGCGGCGTGGACGAACACCCTTGAGGCTAACAACGCGGGCCCGACCTGCCCGCAGCCGCCGGGTCTCGGGCAGGGCTCGACGAACGAGGACTGCCTCCGGCTGAACGTCACCGCCCCCGAGCGGAGCGACGGCAAGCCGCTGCCGGTGATGGTGGAGTTCCACGGCGGCGGGTTCCGGTTCGGCGCGCCGTCCGACGGCAAGCACCTGGTGAAGAACGGCGGCGTGCTGCACGTCGGCGTCCGGTACCGGCTCAACATCTTCGGGTTCATGTCGGACAAGGCGTTCGGCGAGACCTCCGGCAACTACGCGTTCCGCGACCAGCAGGCCTCGCTGCGCTGGGTGCAGGCCAACATCGCGAAGTTCGGCGGCGACCCGGACAACGTGACCATCTACGGCGCGTCCGCGGGCGGGTCGAGCGTGTGCGCCAACAGCGTCTCGCCGACCGCGAAGGGGCTGTTCCACAAGGGCATCCCGCAGAGCGGCGAGTACAACTCGCGGCGCGGCAACGACGTCCAGTGGCAGCCGCAGGACTGCGCGGCCGACCTGCCGACCCGGGCGGAGGCACAGCAGGCCGCCGACCGCTTCGCGGCGGCCGTGGGCTGCGGGAACGCGGCCGACAGGGCCGCGTGCCTGCGCGCCGTGCCCGTCCAGCGGCTCCTTGACCAGACCGGCCGGGGCGTCGGCGCGGACGTCGGGACGCAGGGCCCGGTCGTGGACGGCGAGGTGCTGCCCATGTCGCCCGCTCAGGCGTTCGCCGAAGGGAAGGTCAACGACGTCACGCTGATGCACGGCGTCGACCGTGACGAGACGCAGCTCCCGTCCGCGAACACGCCCGCCGAGTACCAGGCGAACATCCGCCAGCAGTACGGCGACGCCGCCGACGAGGTCATGAAGCTGTACCCGCTGGCGCGGTTCCCGGACCCCTCGCCGTTCATCGCCTACCGGACGATCGTGGCCGACTCCAACTCCGTGTGCCCCGCGCTCATCAACGACCAGCGGATGGCCAAGCACATGAAGGTGTTCGCGTACCAGACCGACAACGCCGACGCCCCGCCGATGTTCTTCCTGGACCAGACGAAACCGAACGGCTCGTACCACATCAGCGAGAGCATCTTCCTCAGCCCGTTCGGCAACCCCACGCTGACGCCCAACCAGGTGTCCTTCGGCAAGCAGCTCACCGCCCAGTGGACGGGATTCGCCCGCACCGGGAACCCGACCGTGGACGGCACCCCGCTGTGGACGCCGTTCACCGAGTCCGACCAGGGTGTCATGTCGCTGGTGCCCGCCGGCGACAGCGAGATGACCAGGGAGATCGGAAGGCAGCATCACTGCGACTTCTGGAAGAAGTACATGCCGTTCGGTAAGTAATCGGATATCGGTAATCGGCTGACGGTATACTTCATCGACCAGGCGGATTGACGTGGAATGCCGCAGATTGTGCGCTACGTGCCAGATTTCGCAGCGGACTCTTGAACGCCTCCGGCCGCGCGGATTCCATGAGCGCATGCGAGCCACAGCGGTTCATTCTCGTCCGGTCCCATTCCAGGGCCGAACACCCCCGCCAAGTCTGATCGCGGCTCAGAGTCGAACCCAGTCTCAGAGTCGTACCGCGTCTCAAGAACTGGAACAGCCGCAGAAGCGTACGCGACAGCAGCCGCAGAGCCGTGCACAGCAGGGACGAACGCCGTCCCGCCCGACCGAGGATGAAGAACGCCTGGTGGTCGTGGTCGTCGTCAAGGACGCCGGCGCCGACGAGCTCATCCCGGTCGGGCTGGGACGCGCGGTCCATTTCGTCCGGCGGTCGGAGGTCCGGTACGCCGAGGCCCACGGCGACTACGCGCGCCTCTACACCGATGGCGGCAGCCATCTCGTCCGGGTCTCCCTGTCCGCCTTGGAGGAGGCGTGGCGGGACGCCGGATTCGTCCGCATCCACCGGTCACACCTGGTCTCGCTCGCGCACATCGACGAGATGGTCGTCGAGTCGGGACGGTGCACGCTCCGGGTCGGCGGCACGCCGCTGACCGTCAGCCGGCGCAACACGGGCGCGCTGCGCGACCGGCTGCTCAGAGGGGCCCTGCCCGGCCCCGCCCGGCGCTCCCAAGGCTCCCGCGGCGCCCAGAACTCCCGGGGCGCGCAAGGCTCCCGCGGTGGCCGCGGCACGCGCGGCGCCCGGAACCCCCGCGGCTCCCGGAACTCCCGGAGTTCCTGAGAGCCCTCCCCGCCAAAGCTCCCAATTTCCGAAGGGAAAAACCGAAGATGCGTCGCATAAGACGGGCGGCCGCACTGGCCGTCGCCGCCGGCCTGCTCGTGAGCGGGGCCGTCGCCTCCGGACCCGCCGCCGCGTCCGGGCAGCAGGCCCGGCCGAAGGCCCCCGCCTCGGACTGGCCGACCTGGACCAAGGACCTCCTCGGCAGCCGGCACGCCGGGGCGGAGACCGACATCACGCCGGAGAACGTCGGCGGGCTGAAGCTCAAGTGGGCGTTCGGGTACCCGCGCCAGGCGGGCGGCCCGCGCAGCCAGCCCGCCGTCATCGGCGACACGATCTACTTCGGCGGCCCGGACGGGATCTACCGCGCCGCCGACGCGAAGACCGGCGCGCTCAAGTGGCAGTTCAACCTGTCCACGGTCGGCACCGGCATGGCGCAGGTGCGCGACGGCGCGTCCGTCGCCGAGGGCAAGGTGTTCTTCGGCGACACCCGCGGCTACCTGTACGCCCTCGACCAGGCCACCGGGAAGCTCGCCTGGGCCGAGCGGATCGACGACTTCCCCGGCGCCACCCTGACCAGCTCGCCGATCGTCTTCGAGGGCCGCGTCTACGTCGGCACGTCGAGCGGCGAGAACCTCAACGGCAAGAACTACCCCTGCTGCCGGTTCCGGGGCCACGTCGACGCCCGCGACATCAAGACCGGCAAGCTCGACTGGCGCTTCTACACCGTCCCCGAGCCGAAGCAGGACGGCACCTGGCCGAACGGCCAGCCGCGCTACGGCCCGTCCGGCGCGGGCGTGTGGAGCTCGCCCACCATCGACCCGACGACCAAGACGCTCTACGTGGGCACCGGGCAGAACTACAGCGGCAGCGGCGGGCACTTCGACTCCGTCCTCGCGCTGAACACCGAGACGGGCGAGCCGCGCTGGACGCGCAAGATGACCGACGTCGACACCTGGCGCCGCGAATGCAACAGCCCGACGCCCGAGGACCAGCAGTACTGCCCCAACCTGAAGGACGGCACCGCGCTCGACTTCGACCTCGGCGCCACCGCGAACATCTTCACCGCGAACGGGCGGCGGCTCGTCGGCATCGGCCAGAAGGTCGGCGTCTACCACGTGCTGGACGCCGCCACCGGCGAGATCGTCTGGCAGCGCCAGCTGTCCGAGCCCATGCCGGGCGGCGGGCTCAGCGGCATCCAGTGGGGGTCGAGCTATGACGGCGAGCGCCTCTACGTCGCCACCTACATGGCGAACCCGGGCACGCTGTACGCGATCAACCCCGCCGACGGGCACATCATCTGGAAGACGCCGAACCCGTCCGACGGCTGCACGACCGGCGGCGCGGCGCAGTACCCGAACGTGTGCCGGCTCGGTCACCCGCCCGCGGTGACCACCTCGCCGGGGCTCGTCTGGGAGGGCAGCATGGACGGCAAGCTCCGCGCCTACTCGGCCGAGGACGGCAAGGTGCTGTGGAGCTTCGACACCATCGCCGACTTCCCGACCGTCAACGGCGGCACCGGCCGCGGCGGAGCGGTCGCGGCGGGAGGCGGCGCCGTCGTCGCCAACGGGATGGTCTACGTCGGGACCGGCGACATGTTCACCAACTACCCGAACGACAAGGGCCACGTGATGCTGGCCTTCGGCCGGTAACCACGCCGGCCGGCAGCTTCGGCCGCTTGCCTCGGGCGGCCGATCACGCGGGCGGGGACGACGCCCCTCGACGCCGTCCCCGCCCGCGCTCACTCAGTTCCGCGGGCCGGTCAGAAAGACGCCGATGCCGTTGGCGACGGCGCGCTCCCGGCCCTCCGACGGCTCGTTGCGCACGACCGCCTTCCCGCCGCTGCGCGTGACGAACGTGGACGAGCCGCCGCCGTCCAGGTTGACGGCGTCGTCCACGCCCGCCCCGTCCAGGAGCGAGGCGAGTTCGGCGACGGTCAGCCCGGCGCTGCGTGCCGACCGGCCGTCCGCGACGACGAGATACACGCGGCGGCCGTCGCGGCTCACGCCCGCCGCCGTGCGCGGGGCCGGGCCCTTGGGGTCGAGTCCTTTCAGCGGCTCGCCGTCCCGCAGGATGGGAAAGCCGCCGATGGCGAAACGGAACCTGCGGGGGCCCGTGAAGCGGTAGCCGATGCGCACCCGGTCGCCGACCCGCAGCCCGCGCAGCGCGGCCGCGCCGTCCTCCCGCCCGACGAGAACCGTCGTGCCCTGCGGGATGTCGCCCGCGCCGACCTCGTCCGCGACCTTCGTGACCACGCCCCGCCGGACGGTCACCTCGGCGGTCTTCGCGCTGCAGGGATCATTCCGCGCGGTGTCCGTCCCGCACACCGCGCGCCGCCGCGACACGCCGCCCCACGCGTCGGTGAACGCGCCCGCGCTCCCGACCGGCAGCGCGTACTGGTTGAGGCCGCGCAACGGGATCCGCGCCTTGCCCGCGCGGATGGTGCCGGTCAGGTGCAGGCGCCCGAGGTGCCCGCGCCGGTCGGTGCCGACGCCGATGACGTCCTCGGCCGACGTTCCCGGCGGCAGCGCCGGGCCGAACCGCTGCCCGTCCGGCACCGCGCCCTTCAGCGGGGCGCCGCCGTCCACCTCGGGGCCCGACGACGAACCGGTCGCCGCCACGCCCGGACGCGTCTCGCTGATGTTGAAGAAGTCGCCGTTGATCCCGGCCAGGGCGCGCTGCGCGTCCGCCATCGCCGAGACCGTCCGCCGCGCCGCGACGTCCGGCGGATGCAGCAGCCCCATCCGGACGCCGGGGGAGCGCAGATCCACGTCCAGCAGGTCGCCGCGCACCGGGCCGCCGACGCCGGTCGTCTCGAACGTCTTGAACACCACGCCGGGCGCGAGCCGGGTCACCGACGTGAACCGCGGCTTCCCGACGGTGCCGGACGACGGCCACAGGGCCGCCCGCGCGTCCGGCCGCTCACCCGACCCGGCACCGTCCACCTCCGGCGGCCCCGGCACCCCCGCTTGCACCGGGGCGGCCCCGACCCCGCCCACCAGCCCGGCGGTGACCAGCACGATCGTGAGTTTCCATGGCATCGGCTACGCCCCTCTCGGCGGAGAACAAGCTTGCTGATGATTACGCAGCCGCGGCGAAGAACCGGCGAGCCGAGCGCCAACAATCTCCGAAGATCACATGATCCGGGAGCGTGGATCTCCCCGTTTCCTGGACAACCCGGCACCGGGGATGGCATGAAGTAGGGCCATCTGGGCGGGGAGCGGAAGGGAAGCGCATGCACGAGGTCGTCTTCGCCGTGCTGGGGCCCGTGGAGGCGAGCGTCGGCGGCCGTGTCGTGGCGCTCGGCGGCGGGCGGCAGCGGGCGCTGCTCGTCCGGCTGCTGCTCGGCGCCGACCGGGTGGTGCCGGTCGACCGGCTGGTGGACGAGCTGTGGGGCGACCTCCCGCCCGCGTCGGCCCGCACCCAGGTGCACACGCTGGTACACCGGGTGCGCCGCGCGCTCGGCGAGGCGGGCGCGCTGATCGAGACGCGTCCGCCCGGGTACGTGCTGCGCCTCGGCCCGGCCCGCCTGGACCTGGCCGTTTTCACCGAACTGGTCGAGAACGCCCGGCGGGACGCCGCCGCGGGACGCGCGGAGCGGGCGGCGGGAACGTTCCGCGAGGCGCTCGCGCTGTGGCGGGGCCATCCGCTGGACGGGATCGACGCGGCGTTCGCCACCCGCGAGGCGGCGCGGCTGGAGGAGACGCATCTCGCGGTCCTGGAGGAATGCCTCGGCCTCGAACTCGCGCTCGGACGGCACGCCGCGGTCGTGGCGGAGCTGTCCGCGCTGGTCGCCGAGCATCCGCTGCGCGAGGAGCTGCGCGCCCGGCTGATGCTCGCCCTCTACCGGTGCGGGCGGCGGTCGGAGGCGCTGGAGGCGTACCGGGAGGGGCGGGCGCTGCTGGTCGAGGAGACGGGGCTGGAGCCCACGGCCGGGCTGCGCGCGCTCCACGAGGCCATCCTCCAGGGCGACGCCGCGCTGCGGCATCCGACGCCGGACCCGGCACCGTCGCGGCCCGGCGCCATAGAACTCGGGCCCGGTGCCGCAGCGTACGAGACCGGACCCGTTCCCGGCCCGCGACCCTCGCCCGCGCGGGTGCCGGGCGCGGGCGGCGTGGGCGGCGTGGGCATGCGGAGCCTCCGGGCTCGCGGGGCGATCCTCGTGCTGGCGCTCGCGATGCTGCCCGGCCTCGGCGGCGGCTCGGTGGGAGCGGACCCGTCCGGATCCCGCTCGTCGGCCGCGGGCGGAGGCACGCCGCTCGGGCAGGGACGGCAGCGGATCGGCGGGCCGGCCTGGGTGAGCTTCCCGCCCGCCGGCGTCCCGGCGGCGTTCTTCGGGACGACGGTCGGCAGCGGCAGCGGCGCCATGCCCGGGTTCCGGGTGGGCGCCGTCCGCTTCTGGGACAGCGGGACGCGCTGGTCCAACCTCCAGCCGCGGCGGGACGCGTTCGACTGGTCGGCGCTCGACCGGATGGTGGCCGGTGCGCGCCGGGCCGGGCTGCCGATGGCCTACACGATGGGGATGACCCCGGCGTGGGCGGCGCCCGGCGGCCCGCGGAGCGCGTACTCCGACGGTTCGAGGACGGCCCCGCCCGACGACCTGGCCGACTGGGACGCCTACGTCCGCGCCGTCGTCACCCGCTACCGCGGGCGGATCGAGGCGTACGAACTCTGGGACTACCCCAACACCCCGTACCACTACACCGGAGACGTGGCGACGCTCGTCGAGCTGACCCGCCGCGCGGCCGCGATCATCCGGGCGGTGGACCCGCGGGCCACGGTCGTCTGCCCGTCGTTCGGGGAGATGTGGAAGCCGGAGGGGCACCGGTATCTCATCCGCTTCGGCGAGCTGGGCGGCTTCCGGCCCTGCGACGCGATCGCCGTCAAGCTGCACCCCCGGCGCGGGGACGGGCGGCCCGAGGAGATGACCGAGCAGGCCGTGCTCATCTACAACGCGCTCCATCAGGTCGGCGTGCACCTGCCGATGTGGGCCACCGGCCCCGCCCACGACATCCCGACCGTCACGCCCCTCGGCGAGGACGACGCCAACAACTACGCGGTGCGCCACTACCTCGCCGGGCTGTACGCCCGCTACAACCGTATGTACTTCTACAGCTGGGGGCCGTCGAACCTGCCGCTCGTCCTGCAAGCGGAGGGCGGCCCGCCCACTCGCGCCGCGCTGTTCGTCCAGCGGCTCCAGCAGTGGCTGGCCGGCGCCCGGATCCGGTCCTGCGGGAAGGGCCCCGCGGTCGGGCTCCCCGCCGGCGCCTGGCAGTGCCGGTTCCTGCTCGCGGGGTCGGCGGAGGCCGCGGTGCGGTGGATGGCGGACGGCACGGCGCGGATGAGGGCCGAGCCGGACGCCCGCCGGGTGGACCACCTCGACGGCCGGACGGTCCCCGTCCGCGGCGGGCGGGAGCTGCGGATCACCGAGACTCCCGTGCTGATCCGATTCGGCCGGTCCTGACTCGCTGACCAGGGATGACAGGCGCCTGATAGCGGCTGGAAAGCGGCGGCGCGCTATCCATGCGGGGCACACTGCACAGCGCGTCGGAGGTCTGGATTCATGAATTGGCGGGGGGCGGGGGCCGGTCTCGGCGTCCTCGTGTTGGTGCTCACCGGGTGCGGGCCGGAGGAGGAGTCGCCGGAGGAGAGGGCGGCGGGCTCGCTGGAGAAGGCGCTCACCACCCTGGGCGGCGAGCCGCACCGGGCGGACGTCGAGGTCGACGTCTACGCCATCAACGGGGCGATACCGGGGTTCAAGCTGACGGCGCGGATGCGCGGGACGCACCGCTCGATGCCGGGGAACCCGGCCTCCGATCTCGACCTGTCCTCGGTCGCGACGGAGCTGGAGCTGCGGCCGGGCCCGACCCGGAACGACTCCGGGGCCGTCCGCGTGATCACGATCGGGGACCGCACCTATGTGCGCAACACGCTCCAGTCCGGGCGGTGGCGGACGCTGCCGGCCGGGCCCCGGCTCACCGGGAAGGACGGCTACGACCCGGCGAGCACCGCGAACATGGTCGACACCACCGTGATCACGGAGATGTACCGGGGTCAGGCCGGGACGCCGCGGCCGTCCCCCGCGACGGAGGCCGGCGAGGAGATGAGCGTCTTCTCCCTCTCCTGCACGGTGGCGCAGTGCCTGGACGATTCGCCCGAGGCGCGGAAGGCGGCGCTCAGCGTTTATCCGGGCGACGCGATCTTCAATGCGAAGCTCTGGGTGGACGGCCGGGACCGTCCGCGGCGGCTGACGATGACGAGCGAGTTCTTCGTCAACGCCGGCATGCGGAGCATGGACGTGAAGTTCAAGGCGACGCTCACGCTGCACGATCTCGGCAGGCCGCAGAGCATCACGGCACCGTCCGGTTGACGTGGCCGGGCGCGCGAAAGCCGGTGCCGTGGGCGGGGGCGGGGGCGGCGAGCGTGGCGGGAAGGTGGATGTGGGGCGCGGCGGGTGCGGGGGCGCGGCGGGCGCGGTGCGACCGGCGCACGGGTGCGCCGGCCGCGTGGTCAGGAGTCGGCGGCGCCGGTGAGGCCGTAGCGTTCTTCGTCGCAGGGGCGGGGGGCTTCGGGGCCGTCGCGGCCGAGGCGCAGCATCCGGCACACGCGGACGGTGCGGAACTCGCGGCCGCGCGCCAGGATGCGGTGCCCGGGGGCCGCCCTGATCTCTTCGGCGAGGGCCGTCCATTCGGCGAGCTCTTCGGGGGTGGCCGGGTCGTGCTGGAACTCGCGGAGCCTCGGGAGCAGGTCGGTGAAGTGCCGGGCGAGCCGGTGGTGGGCCTCGCCGGGGTCCTCCCCGCCGGTGATCGGCGACCAGCAGCCGCCGTCGACCTCCACCACGACGAAGGTCGGCGGGAGCAGCACGACGCCGGGATGGGACTGGATCGCGTGCCGGGCCTCGGCGCGGACGACGTCCGGGACGGAGCCCGCGGCCGGCATGTGGCCGACGAGGTTCAGCCGCAGCTGCGCCTCCCACTGCCCGCACGGCGCGGCCGGGTCGAGCGGGTGGCCGCGCAGGAGCCCGTCGCCGGACAGGTCGGCGTCGGTGGAGCGGGGCGGCTCCATCACGCCGTCGCCGATCAGGACGAACTTCTCGACGCGGATGATCCGGTAGCGGCGGTCGCCGATCTCCCATTCGTCCTTCGCGAGCTGCTCGCCCTCCTCCGGGTCGAGGCGGTCGGCCGCGGCGAGCATGGCGCGGGCGGTGGCGGGGTCGGGTTCGTTCGGCGCGTCCGTCCGGAGATCGATCGCGAGGTTGTAGCGTGCGGAGGACGGGTCGTCACAGCCGAGGGCCGCGATCCGCCACTCCTTTCCTTTTTGCACCGCATGCCCGAAATCCGGGGAGCCGCCGGGCAGAAGTTTGGGGTATTCGAGAATTCGCTCGCCGAGTTCCCTGTCGCGCACCGCCGCGACGGGGTCGAGCTGGGCGACCACATTGATGTAGTCGTACCCGTGCATCAACGGGAAGGTCATGCCCGCATCCTGGCCGGACGGTACGGGCTCCCGCATGATTTCGGCCACATTCGCAAGCCCGTATTGCCCCGCATTAATCGGAAATGGGAAAAACGACTTTTCGTACCCGGGACGTCGATGGGAAGGGCGGGTCTTTCCGGGTCAGCCGTCGAGGGTGAGGACGACCTTCACGTCGTCCGGCTGCGGGGTGAAGGCGTCCTCGAAGCGCTCCAGCGGGACGCGGCGCGAGATCAGCCGGCCGAGCCAGCCGAGGTCGGCGGCGGCGAGGGCGCGCGCGGCGGCGGCGTAGTGGCCGAGGTTCGCGTTGACCGACCCGATGATCGCGTCGTTCTCCAGCACGATGTCGCGGTTGAGCGCGCCCGCGTCCACCTCCACGTGGCGGCCCGCCGACGAGACGCCGGTCAGGCACACGATGCCGTAGGCGGCGTTGTTCGCCATCGCGCCGAAGACGAGCTGCGACACGCCCGTCGCCTCGATCACGATGTCGGGCTTCGTGCCCGCGACCGCCTCTTCCAGGCCCTGGTGGTGGTAGGTGGCGCCGAGATCGGCGACGAGTTGTGGCTTGGGCCCGTCGGCGACCCGGTCGAGGACGTGCACGTCCAGGCCGCGCTGCACGCCGAGCAGCGCGGCGAGCAGTCCGATCGGCCCGGCACCCGTCACCAGCGCCTTGCGCGGCTCGAACCAGGCCCGCGCGCCGACCTTCTCGATCTGGTCCCACGCCTTGGCGACGATCGTGGTCGGCTCCATCAGGACGCCCACTTCCGCCAGGCGCGGGTCGAGCGTGACGGCGTAGCCGGTTTCGACTGTCCAGGATTGGCTCGCGAAACCGTCGATCTCCTTGATTCCGCGCTCGGTGTAGCGGCCGTTTCGGCACATGTCGAACTCGCCGTACGCGCAGGCCCCGCACGGTTCGGGGTCCGGGCGCCGCACGACGCCGACGACGAGGTCGCCGGGCGCGAAGCCGCTGCCGGACGGGGCGTCCCGCACCCGCCCCAGCGACTCGTGCCCGATGACGAGGCGGTCGCGGCCCGGCGGTGCCCAGCCGTACTCGCCGGCGGCGATCTCCCGGTCGGTGCCGCACACCCCGGCGGCGATACCGTCCACGAGCAGGTCGTTCTCGCCGGGCTCCGGGTCCGGGACGTCGGTGACGGCGAGCGAGCCGGGCTTCTCCGGCAGGACGGTCAAGGCGCGCATGACACCGGCGTATCCCGTGACGCCGGTTCCATGCCCCGCCCAGTCCATGTTCCGGTCAACTCATCGCCACTCGCGCCCGCCGTGGCATGGGCGGCATAAAACCATTCGCCATCGGGCGGGGCACCGCTTAGCATTTCTCTTACCGATGCGGGGTGGTGCAACGGGAGCATGCAGGTCTCATAAGCCTGGTGATGCGGGTTCGAATCCCGCCCCCGCCACTGAATACCGAACGTGATCACCAACGGCCGTTCCGTGGAAGTTGGCACGAACTTCATGTCCTTCTTGGCACGGAGTGCCCTAGAGGCCCGTTCCGGCGCGGCATACCATCGGGATGAAGGGACATGGAAAGCGCTTTCAGTAGTAGCGAAGCGCTTCCCCGGTCCCCACCGAGAGGAAGGAGCGAGCATGGCCGTCCACAGCTCTGACGCGGACCGGACCGACGAACGCGCGGACCGATGGGTCACGCCCGACTACCACATCGTGGAGACCTCCCTGGAGGTCACGGCCTACTTCACAGCCGAGGGCTGACCCGTCCGCGATGCGGCTGCTGATACTCGGCACCGCGGCGGGTGGCGGCGTGCCCCAATGGAACTGTGCCTGCGCCGGGTGCGCCGCTGCCCGTACCGAGCCCTCCCTCCGGAGGCGACATGCCTCCATCGCCGTCGAGGCGGGGGAGGGCCGGTGGTATGTGGTCAACGCGACGCCCGACATCGGAGAACAGATCGAGGCGTGCGCCGCCCTGCATCCCGGGCCCGCCCGCCGCGCCACGCCCGTCGCCGGGGTGATCCTCACTGACGCCGAGCTCGACCACACGCTCGGCATCCCGCGCATGCGCGAGGCGTCCACGCTGCGGATCGTGTCCACCGGCGCGGTGCGCGCGGCGCTGTCCGGCGGCCTCCGCCTGGACCGCGTGCTCGCCCCCTACGCCGGCATCACGTGGAGTCTTCTTCCGGAGAAGGGGCTGGAGGAACTCGACGGCGGCCCCCTGGAGGTCCAGGGAATCCGCGTGTCGGGGAAACGGCCCCGCTACGCCCGTGAGCTGGACGAGCCCGCGGGCGACGCCTGGGTGGTGGCGCTGCGCGTCCGGGACCGGCGCGACGGCAAGACCGTCGTGTACGCCCCCGCGCTCGCCGACTGGCCCGACGCCCTCGACCACGCCCTCCAGGACGCCGACTGCGTCTTCGTCGACGGCACGTTCTGGGACGATGGGGAACCGGTCCGCTCCGGGTTCACGGCGAAGACGTCCACCCAGATGGGCCACCTGCCGATCACGGGCCCGAACGGCACCGCCGAGCGGCTCGCCGCGCTGCCCGCCGAGCGGCGCTTCTACACCCATCTGAACAACACGAACCGGCTCGTCCACGCGGACGACCCGGGACACCGGCGGCTGGCCGAAGCGGGGCTGGAGGTCGCCCGAGAGGGAGCGCTGATCGAACTGTGACGACCGTTGGCACGGCGGCGACGAACGGGCGCATGGCGACGGAGGCCGAGCTCGAAGCACGGCTCCGGGCGCTGGGCGAGGAGCGCTACCACCACCGCCACCCCTTCAACCTGCGGATGCACGACGGCGCCCTCACCCGCGACGAGCTGCGCCGCTGGGTCCTCAACCGGTTCCACTACCAGCGCCACATCCCGGTGAAGGACGCGCTGATCCTGGCCAAGCTCGGCACCCGGGAGCTGCGGCGGTCCTGGATCCGCCGCGTCCACGACCACGACGGCTCCCCGGACGGCGACGGGACCGACGGCGGCATCGAGCGGTGGCTGCGCCTCGGCGAGGCGGTCGGCCTGGACCGGGAGGTGCTGCTGTCCGGCGAGGGCGTGCTGCCCGGCGTCCGGCTGGCCGTGGACGGCTACGTCAACTTCTGCCGGAACGCCTCCACGCTGGAGGCGGTCGCGTCGTCGCTGACCGAGCTGTTCGCGCCCGACCTGATGGCGACGCGGATCGCGGCCTGGGAACGCCACTACCCGTGGGTGGAGCGCGAAGGGCTGCGCTACTTCCAGGTGCGCGTCGGCCAGGGCCGCCGCGATTCGCAGGAGGCGCTGCGGCTCGTCCACGCGTGGGCGCGGACGCCCGCCGACCAGGAGCGGGCGCTGGCCGCGTTCGCGTTCAAGTGCGATCTGCTCTGGGCGCTGCTGGACGCGGTCGAGCACGCGCCGAAGGAGGGCCCCGATGGCGGCTGACGGGCCGTGGCGCCCCGCCCTGGACAGGTCGATCGTGCTGCGGCACGACCGCGTCCGCGACGCCGACCTGCTGCTCATGCCCGAGCACGCGGTGCGGCTCAGCGGCACCGGCGGCCGGATCCTGCGGCTCTGCGACGGCAGCCGCACCGTCGACGACATCGTCGCCGAGCTGGGCGAGTCCTTCCCGGACGCGCCGCTCGCCGTCGAGGTGCCCGCGTTCCTGGAACGCGTCCGCGCGGAGGGCTGGCTGCGATGACCGCGCCGGCCGCCGTCCCCGCCCCTGCCGTTCCCGCGCCGTGGGCGCTGCTCGCGGAGGTCACGCACGCGTGCCCGCTGCACTGCCCGTACTGCTCGAACCCGCTGGAGCTCGTCCGCAAGAGCGCCGAGCTGAGCACCGCCGACTGGGCGCGGGTGTTCGGTGAGGCCGCCGATCTCGGCGTCGTCCAGGCGCACGTGTCCGGTGGTGAGCCGCTGCTGAGGCCCGACCTCGCGGAGATCGTGGCGGCGGCGCAGCGCGCCGGGGTCTACACCCAGCTCGTCACGAGCGGCGTCGGGCTCACGGCCGAACGGCTCGCCGAGCTGCTGGACGCCGGGCTCAACAGCGTCCAGCTCTCCCTCCAGGACGCGCGGCGCCCCGGCTCCGACCTCATCGCGGGACGCGTCTCCTACACCGACAAGGAACGCGCCGCCGGGGTGATCCGGGCCGCGGGCGTGCCGTTCGGGCTGAACGTCGTCCTGCACCGCCGCAACCTCGACAACCTCCAGGAGATCATCGAGGTCGGCGCCCGCTGGGGGGCCGACCGGATCGAGCTCGCCAACACCCAGTTCTACGGCTGGGCGCTGCACAACCGCGCCGCGCTGCTCCCCGCCCGCGGCCAGCTCGACCGCGCGAAGGCCACCGTCGCGGCGTGGCGCGAGACGCACGGGAAGGGCGAGGGGCCCGAGCTCGTGTGGGTCATGCCGGACTACTACGAGGGCGTCCCGAAGCCGTGCATGGGCGGGTGGGGCGCGCGGTCGATCACGGTCGGCCCTGACGGCACCGCGCTGCCGTGCCCGGCCGCGTACGCGATCCCGGACCTCGCGCCGCCGAACGTCAGGGAGAAGCCGCTCGCCTGGATCTGGGCCGAGTCGCCCGCGTTCAACGCCTACCGCGGGACGGACTGGATGGCCGGGCCGTGCCGCGAATGCCCGCGCCGCGAGATCGACTTCGGCGGCTGCCGCTGCCAGGCGCACGCGCTCACCGGCGACGCCGCCCGCACCGACCCGGCCTGCTCGCTCTCCCCGGACCACCACCTCGTCCGCGACGCAGTGGAGGACGGCGCAGTGGAGGACGGCACAGCCGGCACCGACGCCTTCGTCTACCGCAAGCCGAAGGTTCCCGGGTCCGTCTGATCCCGGGACCTCAGCAGGGCTGGCGCCAGGCGTCGAGGTCGAGGCGCTTGCGCATGGACGCGAAACCGAGCGCGCGTGTCTCGCGGCAGAAGCGCGCCGCGGGCACGTGGTACTCCACGTGCAGCACGGCCTTGCCCGCGCGGACGAACGGCAGCAGCCGGTGGCACTCGCCGAACTCCGCGCACTGCTCGTTGATCGCGAAGTCGAACGTCTTGACCAGCGCCGGGATCTGCGCGAGGTCGTTCTTCAGCGCGACCGACATGCCGCGCTCGTGCGCGAGCCGCGCGATCAGCCGGTTGTAGCGGAGCTGGTGGGCGGCGGTCAGCGGGAACCCGGTGTCGGAGGCGTAGCCGTCCAGGAGGTCGGGCTCGACGGCGTCGAACCCCTTGGCGCGGCACATGTCGAACCGCCGCGCCATGATCGGTTCGAGGACGTCGGTCCGGCGGATGTCGAGCCAGCGCTCGTCCGGCCACCCGTTCCCCTTGCCGAGGACGGCGGGCGGGAACGCGCCGTGGTCGGGACGGTACCGCTCGGCGGCGCCGACGTTGATGTAGCAGATGACCCGGCCGCCCCGCCGGTGCAGTTCCCGGACGACGTCCGCGCCGTTGCCGAACCCGTCGATGTCGTGGACGGGCGCGTCCACCCCGAGGTTCACCGGCACGGTGAGCTGCCACTGCCAGCGCGTGCCCGGCGCCGGGGCCCAGAGCTTGGCGCGGCGCCGCTCGGGAGCCGGCTCCTCCGGCGGAGCGGCTCTCCCCGCCGGGGCGGATCGGCCCGGCGGGGGAGGCCCGGTCGGCGTGGCGGCGGCGTCCGGCGGGGCGGGCTCGTCCGGTGCCAGCGTGGAGAACAGCACCGCCCCGAGGGCGGCGGCGGACGCCAGGACCGCGGTGGCGCCGACCGCCCACCCCGGGATTCGCATCGCACCGGACCGCACCGCGTCACCGGTTCGCGTAGACGAGCGACAGCTCGCGGGAGAAATATCCCGGCAGCCCGATCCACGGGTTCGCGCCCGCCCGGTCCGTCACGTAGACGACGCCCGCGTTGCGCCGCCCGGCCCGCGCCAGCGCCCGCGCGAGGACGGCCTGCGGCGCCGCGTAGACGAGATGGCAGAACCGCTCGGCGGGCATCCGCGTCGCCCACGTGGGCACCCGGACGTGCTGGTACGCCGACCACGGCCCCTCGAACGTGACGAGCACGTCGGCGAGGTCGGCGTAGGCGGAGTCGGGATAGGCGCCGTGGTTGAGCACGACGTGCTTCACGCCGCGTCCGCGCACGCCCGTGACGATGCGGCGGTACCGCAGCACGTGCCCGGGGACGGCGGACACCTGGTCGAGGAACACCCTGCGGATGCCGTACCACTTCCAGTACCGCGTCACCTCGTCCTCCACCGCCTGGACCGGGCGGGCGCCGTAGGCGGTGTCGACGTACCCGGCGAGCGGCACGCCGACCTCGGCCATGCGGTGCGCGGTCGCGGCGAACGCGCGGTCCCGGACCGTGCCCGCGCCGCTGTCGACGTTGAGCACGACGTTGCCGATCCGGGGGTCGGCGAGCGTCGCCCAGTCCACCGCGCCGGGAGGGAAGTAGGCGGGGACGGCCACCGCCCCGACCCGTCCCGACAACTCGCCGGTCGTTTTCAGCATGGCGTGCCCCCAAATCGGTTCATCTGTGCGAGGTCACGCGGGCCAGGACACGGCCCGCGTAGGTGGTGAGAAAGACGAGGAGCGCACCGGACACCAGCAGCTGGACCGTGCTCGGCGTGACGTGCGGGAGGGTCAGCGCGGCGGCGACCTCGGCGGCCAGCGCGAGGGTGTACACCGGCAGGACGACCCCGACGCGCCCGCACGCCTGAAGCACCAGCGAGAGGAAGAACGCGCAGCCCAGCGCGAGGAAGCCGCCGAGCGTCCTGGCGGTCATGGCCGTGGTGGGGAGCCGGGCGAGCGGCGCGGCGACGGCGATGAGCACGACGGCCGACGCCGCGTACCGGGCGAGCGCGACGGCCAGCGCGGCGCGGGCCGACCGCGCGAACCCCGCCATCCCGGTGTGCGTGACCAGCAGCTCGTGGACGCGCCGCCGGTAGGCGTACAGGATCCATTCCGCGATGCCCATCGACAGCGAGAGCGACAGCACCGCCACCGTCGTGGTGCCCGGCGGCACCGGCCGCCCGACCAGCGCGCACAGCAGCGTGAACGTCAGCAGCCCGCCGGTCAGCAGCCCGAACAGCGCGAACGGCAGCGCCGCCGCGACGTCGCGGCGGGTCACCACCGGGCCCGACATCGCCGGGCCGCCCTGCACGCCCCCGCGGCGGCGCCAGAGGCGGCCCGCCTCGGACGTGCAAGCGATCGCCAGCGCGATCGTCGCCGCGAGGGACACGGCCCAGGCGATCCATACCGTGCCGGGCACGGCGCCGGACGCAGCCGCCGTGCCCGGCACCGCCTCGATGCCCGGCATCGTCTCCAGGCCCACCGACTCCGCCGTGCCCGGGACCACCTCGGTCGTCCCGTCGAGCCGCCCGGTCGGCAGCGTCCAGCCGTTGCCGGCGAGGTAGATCATCACGGCGCCCACGCCCGGGAGCATGGCGAGGAACAGCCGGATCTCGGCGCCGTTGACCTGCGCCACGGTGGCCGCGAGCAGGTACCCGCACAGCCCGGCCGACAGCGCGATCGCCCGGCCGCCCGCCCCGGCCGCCACCCCGGCCGCCACCGTCGCCGGCACCACGATCAGCAGCCCGGCGGCCAGCCCGTAGCGGAGCACCCGGGACGCGGCCGTCCTGTTCCCGAACCCCAGCCAGACGTATCCGAGGTAGGCCGTGCCCTGGCTCATCATCCAGGAGAGCAGGAGCGAGAACACGAGGAGCACGTTGTCGGCCCTGCCGTGCAGCATCGGGGTGCCCACGATGTAGCACAGGCCGGGCATGCCGAACAGGACGCCGCGCAGCAGATGCCGCCAGGGGACCGCCTGCCACGGGGCGACGGTCGCGCCGGGCGGGCGCGGGCGGCGCGGCGTCCGGGCGTAGAGGTCCTCGGCGAGCGCGAACACATCCGGGTGGCCGTATTTCTGGGCCGCCTCGTCGTTGATGCCCTCGGCCTCCAGCCCGGCCGTGACCTCCAGCGGGTCGACGGCGCTCGCGCACAGATCCGCCATGCGCTCGCGCAGCGCCTCGATGTCCCCCGCCGTGGACGCCTCCGGCGTGGAGCCGTCCGCCGGGGCGTCGGGCACGGCGTCCGGTGTGGTGATCGTCGGCGGGGTCCCGGGTTCGGCCGCCGGTACCGGGCCCGTCGCCTGGGCGGGTTCGGGGAGGGCCTCGGGGGCGGTGCCGGGCATCGTGCTCTGCGTGGACGCGGTCATGCGAGCCTCGCCTCGGCCGCCGGCCGCCGCTGCGCGCCCGGCGTGGTCAGGTCGGAGTAGATGCCGCGGAAGGTGTCCACCGCGCGGTCCACGGTGAACAGCTCCAGCGCCCGGTCCCGGGCGGCGTGCCCGAGCCGCCGCCGCGACACCTCGTCGCCGAGCAGCCGCAGGCAGGCGTCCGCCATCTCGCGCGGCGACCGCGGCGGGACGACGAGCCCGGTGTCGGCGACCGCCTCCCGCACTCCGCCGACATCGGTCGCGACGGTCACCCGGCCGCAGGTCATCGCCTCGATCAGCGTGTAGGGGAAGCCCTCGGAGATGCTGGACAGCGCGACCACGGTCCCGGCCGCGTACGCGTCGTGGACGTCGTCGATCCGCCCCTCGAAGGTGGTCTGCCCCGCGACGCCGAGGTCTTCGGCGAGGGCCTCGCAGCGGGCGTGGTAGCGCTCGCAGCCGGTCGGGGTGCCGCCGAACAGCCGCAGCCGCGCGTCCGGCACCTCCTCCTTGACCAGCGCGAACGCCCGGATGAGCGTCTCCAGGTCCTTGATCGGGTCGACGCGTCCGGCCCAGCTGATCGTGGGGGCGGCGGGCTCGGCGCCGGCGGCGGGGAAGCGCGCCGGGTCGACGCCGTTGTAGACGGTCTCCATGGAGCCGGCGTCGGCGCCGCACCGCGCCTCCCACCGCTGGTTGTAGAGGTTGCACGGCGTCAGCAGGTCGGCGGTGCGGTAGCCGACGCAGCACAGCAGGCGGATGAAGCCGAGCAGCACCGCCTTGACCGGCCACGCGTACGGGGTCTGGCGCATGCCGATGTACCGTTCGCGCAGGTAGATGCCGTGCTCGGTGAGGCAGAGCGGGGTCCCGTAGGTCCATTTCGCGGCCAGCCCCGGCAGGATGGGGATGCCGTTGGACACCGCGTGGGTGAGGTCGGCGCGCGGCGGCGGGCCCTGCAGCGGGCGCAGCAGGTGCTCCAGCAGGTCGATGGCGGTGAGGGCGTCGTGGACGGTGGGCCGCATCCCGATCTCGTCGAACTCGGCCGCGCGGGCGTTCCAGGCGTCCATCAGCCAGCGCACGGGAGCCTCGGTGCGCAGCGCCGCGCTCAGGTCGGCGGTCTGCCCGTACTCGAAGAGGCCGCGCAGGATGCGGTAGAAGACCTCAGCCTCCTGTCCGTACCGGGGGGTGTGGGGGGTCGTCCCCCCACCGGAGACAGGCACGTGCCGGGAGGACGTTCCCTGGCCGGAGATCGAGTCGGTCGGGGTGAGGATCGCGTGCAGGAAGCCGCGGCACAGCCGCTCGAACCGGCGCGCGTCGCTGCGCGACACCTGCCGGCCGCCGGGCGAGGCGTGCCGGCCGCGCCGCGACGAGGGCAACCGGACGGGCGAGGGGGGCAGCCATCCGCGCGCCGCGCGCCGCGCGTCCGGCGACGCGTGCCGCCCGCGTGCGGAGGGCCGCCCATTGGGCGGCCCCCACATCGGAATGGGCTCGGAGCTCACGTGCTCGGGAAGGTCCCAGACCACGGGTTCGGTGCCCGTGGTCGTGAGCGCCCTGACCTGGAAAGAATGTTCCGGCATACCCCGCACGAGCTGGTCGCACCATACGCTCACGCCGCCGTAGCTGTGCGGATATGTCCCTTCCGTCACCAGGGTGATGTCCAAAGTCAGGCTCCGGGCAGGGTGAGCGTGACGTCCCCGGCCCGGTACGCGGACCGTTCACCGGCGTAGGACTGCCCGAACGCCGCGCCGTTCGCGACGTCCAGCGTCCCCTCGGGCGCGGTCACCGGCACCTCGAGACCGGCCGGTGGGCGCACGGTGACCGTCCCGTCCTGGACGTAGGCCGTGACCTTGCTCTTGTCCGCGGCGCGCCACGCGTCCTGCCTGCGCAGCTCGTCGCCCAGCGCCGACATCGGGGCGTTGATGAGCGGGGTGTTGGCGGCGAAGGCGGACCAGTACTGGGCGAGGACGCGTTCGAGCACCGGGTAGAGGATCCGCTCCTCGGCCTGGTTCGACTGGTGCGCGTAGTGCGGCCGGGGGTCGTTGGCCAGGACGTGCGTCAACGCGATCCGCGTCTCGACCGGCACGATGTACGACTCGTATCCGGTGTCCGGGTCGAGCGGCTCGATGCACGACGAGTCGTCCTCGCAGATCCCGCTGCCGCCGTCCGAGCGCCGCGTGTGGATCCAGTTGTACTGGTCGACCTCTTCGGCCGCGGTCCCGACGTTGTAGTAGATGTTCAGCGGGTGGCGCGGCACCGTCCGGACCGAGCCGATCACGCGCTGGTCCCGCTCGCGGGAGGCGTCGCTGGCCGTCCATTTCACGCCGTTCTTCGCGAGCGCCGTGGCGAGGAACGGGTTGTCGTCGGGCTGCTGCGGCGTGACCCGCAGGCCCGAGTGCTCGCCGGTGACGAGCTCGCTCCCGTCGACCTTGATGCCCCGGCTGGTCGCCCACTGGACGTTCCTCGACACCTCCCGGTCGATCGTGGCCTCGCTGACGTAGGTGATCTCGCCCGCCTGGTTCCGCGTGCACTGCCACGGGTCGGTGCGCCAGTTCTGCACGCAGCCGAGGAACGGGTGCGAGTAGGTGTGGTTCAGCCAGCGGAACTTGTCCTTGACGGCGACGAACGCGACGGTGAGCGGGTCGACGCCGTTCTTCAGGGCCGCCTCGTCGCTGCCGCCGCCGTTGTAGGCCATGTCGATCGTGAACCCGTTCTTCGCCTGCCACTGCGTGGCGTAGGACACGTCCTCGGGCGCCATCCGGATGTCCTTGGTCTCGACCTCGTCGTCGCAGTCCTCGGTGGGCGTGCAGTTGTACTCGGTGCTCCAGCGCGCGTCCGCCATGAAGACGTCGTCGGAGTGGACGGCGAAGTAGTTGCGGTCGTGGCCGAGATGGACACCCTTGGTCAGCCAGTTGACCAGGCCGCGGCCGAGCGTCTGGAAGTGCCACTGCTCGCGTTCGGAGGTGAAGTTCAGCACCAGCTCGCTGCGGCCGTCGTGGGTGTAGACGCCGGCGATGGTGCCGGTCGTGCCCTTGACGGTGGCGGTGGCGAGGGTCGTGAACGACTTCCCGGCGCCGGGGTCGTCCGGCAGCGGGGTCGCGACGAAGCCGTCGGTCACGGTCCCGCCGCGCTCGGCGTCGTCGAACCGGACCGGCCCGCCGAGATAGCGGAAGGCGTCCGCCCGCGCGGACTCGGTGAGCTGCGCGGTCACGCCGTCCATGGGGCCGGAGTAGGCGGGCGCGTTCATCCCGACGGCGGCGGACGGGCGGACGTGCGCGTCGAGCTGGCGGATCCCGAACCGCTTCTCGTAGGCGGCGAGCGCGGCCATCTCCGCGTCGTCCCCGAACGGCGAGGCGTTCGGCAGCACGACACCCTGGAACTTCGCGCGCGGGGCCCCGTCGACCGTGTCGGACAGGAACGTCTCGTCGATCACGGGGCGGCCCGAGTCGCGCAGGTCGACGGTCGTGTACGGCACGCCCTCGGCCTTCAGCTGCTGCGCGACCGCCGACACCGAGGCGGAGCCGTTCGTGACGACGAGGACCTGAAGATCGATGCGGGGACCCGCGGCCGACGCGGCCGGTGGCGGGCCGATGATCAGGACGGCCGCCGCCAGCATCCCGAAAAGGACGCTGCGAGCGGGACGGCGAACGACTTTCACCAAGCCTCCCCGAGGCACATGGACGACGGCGACTGAAATTCAACAGCCGTTCACAACCACGCCAGAAATGGAATTAATGGGCATTGGAACGCGGCCCAACTGATCATGCGGTAACGGACTGTGCAAGTAAAGACCACCCAGGGGCCCATCTTGGCGTGGGCCCGGTCCTAGGACTCCCCGGTTGGCGGCGGGCCGATATTCACGGCCCGCGGCCGGGTTAGGTCAGGTGAGATCTGTTCCGTCGGGCACCGAATTCAATTCGAGCCAGCGCGCGACGGCGTGTTCCCGGCCGTCCGCGCCCAGCCGTTTGTAGATCTGGTGCGCGTGGTTCTTCACGGTCTTCTCGGTGATGACCAGCCGCCGCGCGATCTCCCGGTTGGTGAGCCCGGCGGCGATCAGCTCCAGGATCTCCGCCTCCCGCGCGGTGAGCCCCGGATCCGGCCGCGGCGCGCCGCCCTCGTGCACCCACCGGACGAGCGCGGTCACCACGGGCCGGGACAGCCACGACTCGCCCCTACCGGCCGCGACCAGCACGTCTGCGAGCACGCGGGGCTCGAAATGGCCGTACACGAGGCACCCGTGGGCGCCCGCCGCGACCGCCTGGACGAGCATCAGCGGCTCCTGCTCGGCCGTCACCGCGACCACCCGCACTCCCGACCGGGCCAGCCGGGCGATGCCGTCCGGGGGCGGTGGGGAGGCGTCCAGGAGCACCACATCGGGCCGGTGCGCGCGGACGCCGGCCACCGATCGCTCGACCGGCCCGCCGCCCACGACGTCCACGCCGGGAGCCGCGCCGAGCAGCGCGCGAAACCCGATCCGCGACACGGGATTGTCGCTGACGATGACCACCCTGACCGCCTTCGATTCAGAATCGAGCGCGGTGCCTGAGGTCATTGAAAAATCACTCTTCATGTCGTCGGCTCGCAAAACCGATGCCGCTGCCGACTCAGCGGACATGTGACGGGCGACGTCTCCGATGCAAGCCGGCCCCAGATCATGCTTCAAGAATAAAGGACGGTCCCGTCCGGGCAGGCCGGTGGCGGCGGCCGGCTGTTATCCGGCCATTGCGAAATCCTTTCGGCCCGGGCGTCCCGGGACCGGTGTCCGGAGCCGCTTATTCAGGCCGTCCAGGGGCAGGTCCCGGCATGGCGAGCGCGTCGACCACCGCCTGCGCACGTCCGTGCACGGCCTGCGCGCGGAGGCGCCCCGCCGGAGGCCGGCCGCCGGGGCGGCACCGAGGGGGCGGCGACGGGACGAGGCCCGGCGAGCAAGGAGAGGGTGGGCGAGGGAGCGGTGAGGGGTCGTGCAGGGGGTGGGTAGGGATCGGGTAGGGGAGGATTAGGGAGAGGGCAGGGCCGGACGAGGCGGCGGCGGCTCATCAGCCCGCCGGGTGCCGTCGCCACGACCGGCGACCCTTACCCGAATCAATTTCACCTTTTCTGGCGCCCGTCTCGCTCATCGAGAGAATCGACTGATCATCTTGGCGGATTTGCGCGTCCCGGATCACCGGTCTCCCCGGCGCGAAACCGGACGATGCCCGCCATGACGCGCTCGACGGTGAAGTTCTGTGCCCCCGGTCGGATTTGAACCGACACTTCTACTCTTTTAAGGAGTATGCCTCTGCCGTTGGGCTACGGAGGCGGAGCGCCTGTCCCTGGTCTCCCGTGACCCTGGCGGGAGGGGACGCGCGGCCCGAAGCCTTGCGGTCACCGCGTCCCGGGCGCCGCGCGGGTCCGGCCGTGGCGCATGCGGATCCGGCCGCCGTGCAAGCGGATCCGGCCGTCGCGTTCGCGGAACGCGGTCGCCCGCGGCGCCGGCGCACGGCGTTCTTCGGCCGGATCCGGCCGCCCGCCGCCCGTATCCGGCCCCCTCCCGGTCACGCCCCCGACACGTTCCACGTGGTGTCCCGCCATACCGAAGTCCCCGTCATTACGTTTTGTGTTCGCAATGTGACTAATGCTGGTCCTGGCTGATCATCCGCAAGACCCAGGTTGCCCTGCATCGCGCATGCGTGCCGTATATTTTCCGTATATAGGGCCGATGTCTCCTCGACGGTGGGACCGGAGCCTGATGAGCGGTACGGGGTGATCGCTCCTGACAGGACCGGTTAGGGGATCAGATGGAATTCCGCATCCTTGGACCGCTCGAAATCGCCGCGAACGGCCGTCCGGTGAGCGCGGGCGGCCCGCAGCAGCAGGCGGTGCTCGCGGCGCTGCTGCTCGCCTCGAACCAGGTCGTCGCGATCGACCGGCTGGTGGACGCCGTCTGGTGGACCTCGCCCCCCTCCGCTAGGGCGAACGTCCGGGGATACATCGCCGCGCTGCGCCGGATGCTGCGCTCGGCGGGAGAGCCCCCGGACCGCCTCGTCACCCGCTCGCCCGGCTACCTGCTCCGCGTCGAGCCCGGCGAGCTGGACCTGTGCCGGTTCGGGGAGGCGTTCGCCCGGGGAGAGACCGCGCTGTTCGGCGGGCGTCCTGAGCAGGCCGCGCAGGACTTCGCCGAGGCGCTGCGGCACTGCCGGGGACGCCCGCTCGAAGGGATGACGCTGGGCGCCCCGCTGCAGGCCGACGTGGAGCGGCTGGAAGAGCGCGAGCTCCTCCTCATGGAGCAGTACACCGACGCGTGCCTGATGCTCGGCCGCTCGGACGCGCTCGTCCCCGACCTGCGGCGGCTCGTGGCGCGCCACCCGCTCCGGGAGCGGCTGTGGGAGCGGCTGATGCTCGTCCTGTACCGGATGGGCAGGTCCGCGGACGCGCTCGACGCGTACGCGCAGGTCCGCCGCCACCTCGCCGACGATCTGGGCATCGACCCCGGGCCGCGGCTGAAGCTGCTGGAACGGCGGATCCTCAGCGGCGACCCGGCGCTGGACACCGCACCGCCGGGCGCCGTGGGCGACGGCGAGGAGTCCGGCCCCGCGCCCCTGCGGCCCGCGGCCGTGGCACCGGGGACGGCGCCCGGCAAGGCGGGCACGCTGCGCCAGTTCCCCATGGACATCGTCGAGTTCACCGGCCGGGAGGCGGAGCTGCGCGCGCTGAACCGGCTCGCCGACGGCGCCGGCGGCAACGGCGACACCGCACTGACGGTGATCGCGATCGAGGGCATGGCCGGGGTCGGCAAGACCCGCCTCGCCGTCCGCGCCGCGCACCAGATCGGCTCCCGCGGCCGGTTCGGCGCGGTGCAGCTGTGGGCCGACCTCCGCGCCATGGACCCCGAGGCCCCCGCCGCCGACCCGGCGGAGGTGCTGGAGACCTTCCTGCGGCAGCTCGGCGTGCCCGCCGCGTGGATCCCGCCCGACCTGGAGTCGAGGGCCGCGCTGTACCGGGACCGGCTGCACGGCCGCCGCGCGCTGGTGATCCTCGACGACGCGACCGACGAGGCCCAGGTGGAGCCGCTGCTCCCGGGCGACCCGACCGGCCTGGTGCTGATCAACAGCCGGCGCAGCCTGGCCGGGCTGGACGGCGTGCACCGGCTCCGGCTGACCGGCTTCGCGCCGCCGGAGTCCCGCGACCTGCTGGGCCGGATCGCGGGCCGGGGCCGGGTGGCGGCCGACCGCGCCGCCGCCGCGCGGATCGCCGAGCGGTGCGGGCAGCTCCCGATGGCCGTCACGATGGCGGCGCGCCGGTTGCAGACCCGTCCCGCCTGGTCGCTGGCCGAGTTCGCCGCGCGGCTGGAGGACGAGGAACGGCTGCCGGACGAGCTGGAGTTCCGCAACCGCTCCATCAGCGCGTCCTTCGACCCGTCCTACCGGGCGCTGACCCGTGACCAGCGGCGCATGTTCCGGCTGCTCGGGCTGCATCCCGGCGCGGACTTCACCGCGGCCTCCGCCGCCGCGCTGGCCGACCTGCCCTGCGCGCGGGCGGAGTCGCTGCTCGAAGCCCTCCTGGACGAGAACCTCCTCCAGCAGGCGGCGCCGGGCCGCTACCGGATGCACCCGCTGCTGCGCGCCCACGCGCGGCGGAAGGCGCACGAGCACGAGGAGGAGGTCGAGCACGGGGGAGAGGGCGAGCAGGGGGCAGAGGATGAGCGCGTGGCGGCGCCCGGACGGGTCCTCGCCTGGTACCTCCGCGCCGCCCATGCCGCCGACCTGGTGCTGAACACGCACGACCGGCGCGTCCCGATGGAGATTCCCGGCGGCGGCGCCGGGCTCGTGCCCTCCTTCGGCACGCGCGCGGAGGCACTCGCCTGGCTGGACGCCGAGTCGGAGAACTTCCTCGCCGTGATCAAGGCGGCGGTGGAGCACGGGAGCCACGCGGTCGCGTGGCGGCTCCCGGCCGTCCTGCTGACGTTCTTCCGCCTCGGCCGGAGCCGGGGCGACTGGATCATGGCGTACGAGATCGGGCTCGGCGCGGCGCGCAGGCTCGACGACTGGCACGGGGTCGCGCTCATGCTCAACGGCCTCGGCATGGCCTGCAACGACGCGGACCGTTTCGGCGAGGCCATCGTCCACCACCGTGAGGCCCTGGCCGTGCAGCGCCGGCTCGGCGATCTCGTCGGCCAGGCCTGGAGCCTGAACCGGCTCGCCGTCGCCTACCTCGGCGCGCGGCGGCCGTCGCGCGCCGTCGGATGCTTCGAGGAGTCGGTGCGGATCTTCCGGCGCGTCGCCGGCTTGCGCGACGGCACCGCCGCCGCGACGCCCGTGCTCGGGACCGGTGACGCCGACGGCGGCCATATCCGCATGCGCGAGGCCGTCACATGGCCGAGCGCCGTCATGATCCCGGCGGCCGTCCGCACGGGATCGGGCGGCGCTTGAACGCCCGGTCCGGAACGCCGGTCATCGCGGCCCGTAATCCGCGCGCCGGCCATTCCGAAGGAATGGACAAATCGCCGGTCAGTGGCCGCGCGAAACGGAGTTCTCGCGGGAAAAGGGAAACGCGCCCGGCCGGACGGCGGTCAGTCGTCGATCCAGCCGTGCTTGTGCGCGATCTCCACGATGCTCCCGCGGATCTTGACGATCTGACCGCCGGTGAGATCGGGCGCCTCGGCGAGCAGCACGTCCACGATCTCCCGGCTGAGCTCCTTGCGCGACAGGACGTCGCAGAGCATGTCGTCGGCCGGAACACCGCCCGGAGCGCGGTCGGCCGTGGCCGCCGAGCCGTTGGACGGCGAGCCCACCGCGCGCACCGCGAACGCCTTGAGGCCGCGCTCGCCCTCGGTCACCTCGAACTCGACCGCCGTGCCGGGCGAGAACGCCGCCTTGTCGTCGAGAAGCTCGTTCGCGTGGACGAACACGTCCTCGCCGCCGCCGTCCGGAACAATGAATCCGTAACCGCGGACTTCGTCGAACCTGAGAATCCTGCCTGAACGCACCGCAAGCCCTCCACACGCCAACAAACAAGCCATACGCTGTTTCAACGATTTGCAGCGGTCAGGATAGCACACCAATTAGCGCCGGAATCGCTAATGCGATAGGCGAATGACGGCAAAGTCGGGGTTTCGGATCCGGGTGTGCCGCGGGCGCACCCGGATGACGGCGGGGACGCGCGGTGCGCGCGAGAGTATGCCGGGCCACGGCGTCCGGACTATGCAGCGCGTGCCAGAAAGGTTCGCGTCCGTGACCGGAGGGTTGACGGAAGGCCGCGCAGGGTTCACCTTACTGAAAGGAAAGTTTCCTTTTGAGCCGGCCGTCCTCCAGCCCCCACCCACCACCATTCAACGGACGAGCTCCGCTCGACGGAGCGCGCCGGCTCGCCTCCGCCTCCAGGTACGCCGCGTACGCCGTACCTCCCGCCAAGGAGAAGCAGGATGCCAAGGAAGACCAGCATCGCCGTGGCCGCGGCCGTGACCGTCGGGCTGCCGCTGACGCTCACCGTCCCGGCCTGGTCGCACGGGTACTCGACCTCCCCGCCGAGCCGCAGCTACCTGTGCGGACAGGGCAAGGTCCAGAACTGCGGCCAGGTCCAGTGGGACCCGGACGGCGTCGAAGGCCCGAAGGGGTTCCCCGCCCGCGGACCGGCCGACGGCAAGATCTGCGCCGCCGCCGACGGGCGCTGGTCGCCGCTCGACGACCAGCGCGGCGGCACCGGCTGGCCCTCGACCAAGGTGACGGCCGGCCAGAACCTCAGTATCTCCTGGCGCTTCACCGCCCCGCACTCCACCACGTCCTTCCGCTACTTCCTCACCAAGGACGGCTGGGACATCACCAAGCCCCTCACCCGCGACACCCTCGACCTCGCGCCGTTCATCACCGCGAACCTGGGCGGGCGGCAGCCGGCCAACCCGACGGTTCACAGCGGAACGCTCCCGCAGCGGCAGGGCAAGCACATCCTGCTCGCCGTCTGGGACATCGCCGACACCGGCAACGCCTTCTATCAGTGCATCGACGTCGACTTCGGCTGACGTCCCGGCCCGCCGCACGCCAGGTGACAAGGCGCGCGGGCTAGCTGGATTCGCGCCGGTCCACCGTCCGAGCGGGGCTTCGCGAGGGCTCCGGAGGTGGGCCGGCGCCGCCATGTCCCGAGGTCCGCGGGGCTGTCCGCCCCCGGCGCCGGCCCGGCGACACCGCTCCCGCGTCTACCGGCTTGTCCGGGAACGGGTGACAACGGGGCTGATAGGCTGCGACGCTTTGCTCATGCCCCGGACGCCCCCTGCAGGGTGGCCCGGGGCGTCTACAGGCCGAGCGCCTCGCGGCGCGGCGAAGGGGACTTCAAGGAGGCGACGGCTGTGACCGTCTCGATGGTGAAGGGCCAGCGCATCTCGCTGGAGAAGCCCGGCGGCTCGCTGAACATGGTCCGGATGGGGCTGGGCTGGGACGCGGTGAAGAAGAAGGGGTTCTTCGGCTCGCGGGAGCGGGACATCGACCTCGACGCGTCCTGCGTGCTCTTCGCCGACGGCGCGCTCGCGGACGTCGTCTACTTCGGCAAGCTGACCAGCGACGACGGGTCCGTCCGGCACACCGGCGACAACCTGACCGGGGCGGGCGACGGCGACGACGAGTCCGTCATCGTCGATCTGAACCGGCTGCCGGTGCACGTCACCTCGCTGGTGTTCACGGTCAGCTCGTTCAACGGGCAGACCTTCAACGAGGTCGACAACGCGTTCTGCCGGCTCGTCAACGAGATGGACGGCGGCGAGATGGCCCGCTACACGCTGACCGGCGGCGGCGCGCACACGGCGATGGTGATGTCCCGGATCTACCGGCACGGCGACGGCTGGAAGATGAACGCGATCGGCGAGCCGTGCCACGGCCGCACGTTCGAGGACATGCTGCCGGTGATCGCCAATCACGCCTGACGACCGCCCGATGACCGACCTCTCCCGCGGCGCCAACGCGCCGCTGCCCGCCCGGCGGGTGACCGCCTCGGTGTCCTGCGCCGTCCCG
This sequence comes from Actinomadura sp. 3N508, assembly GCF_044326375.1. NCBI lineage: Bacteria > Bacillati > Actinomycetota > Actinomycetes > Streptosporangiales > Thermomonosporaceae > Actinomadura > Actinomadura sp. 3N508. Next base: position 243,031 of record NZ_JBIRAX010000001.1, on the reverse strand, counting down.
GTGGACGTCAGCGCCCTGCTCGTCGGCCCGGACCTGCGCGTGCGCAAAGACTCCGACCTGGTGTTCTTCAATGCCCCCGAGGCGCCCGGCGTGCGGTGGGCGGACGGCGGCGGGCGGCAGCGCCTCGACCTCGACCTCGACGCCGTCCCGGCCGACGCCCATGCGGTCCTGATCGCGGTCAGCGTGTCCGGGACGTCGTCGTTCGGCGCGATGCCGCCGCCGCAGGTGCGGCTCACCGGCGCCGACGGCGCCACGCTGGCCGTGTTCGCCGTCGACGGGCTGGGCCCGGAGAAGGCGATCATCGGGCTGGAGGTCTACCGGCGCGACCACCGGTGGAAGGTCCGCGCCGTCGGGCAGGGCTACGCCGGCGGGCTGGCCGAACTCGTCGAGGCGCACGGCGTCGAAGTCGACGACCCGGGCGACCCGGGCGACCCGGCCGAACCGGCCGACGCGACCGGCGCCGCCGGCACGGGCGCGCCGGAGCCCGCCATGGCCTCCGCGCCGGCCGGCCCGGCCGTCGGCGCGCCGCCGCCACCGCAGCCACCGCCCCCGCGGCAGGAGATGCCGCAGCCTGCGCAGGCGGCGTCGGCGGCTCCGCCGGGGAACGAGGTCGGGTATCTCGAACGGTGCTGGCTGGTCTGGGAGGACGCCAGCCGCTCGCTCGCCTCGTTCCGCGCGTCCACCGAGCACGCGCTGAACCTCCGCAACGAGGAGATCGCCGGACGGGCGCCGCGCGGCCGCTTCGACCAGCTCATGGCGGCGGCCGACCAGCGGCTGCGCGCCGACGCGGGCCAGCTCCGCGACGAGCTCGCCCGGGTGGAGCCGCAGGTCACCGCCGAGGTCGCGCCGTTCGACGCGCCGTCCTGGCTGACCTGGCAGCCGCGCGAAGACCTTGCCGAGGGGATGCTGCTGGGCCGGCTGTCCACCGCCGAGCTGCCCGACCTGCGGGTGCCGCTGGTCCTGCGGCTGCCGTGGCGGCGCGGCGTGTGGCTCTCGCAGGGCACGATGCCCGGCGACTCGGCCGCCTACGCCTGGTCGCTGGTGACCCGGTTCCTGGCCGCCGTCCCGCCCGGTCTCGTCGGCCTCGAGGTGATCGACGCGGCGGGCCTGTCGGGCGCGGGCTGGCTGCACGGGTTCGACCCGACGGTCAGCGCCCGGCTGCTCGGCGGCGGCGTGGCGACCGGCCCCGCGGCGGCCGAGCGGCTCCGCCGCCTCCTCGATCTGGTGGACCTGCGGCGGGTCGGCGGCGGGCAGGACGGCGAGCTGCCGTCCGGGCTCGCGGAGGGCCCGCCGGTGCGGCTCGCGGTGATCCTCGACGCCGGTGCCGCGCTCGACGGCGAGGACGCACACCACCTGCTGCGCCTGGTCGAGGACGGGCCCCTCGTGGGCGTCCCGGTGCTGATGGTGGAGACCGACACCCCGGCGGCCGAGACCGTCCGCGCGATCCGGGTCCGGCAGTCGTGCAACAACCTGCCGTCGAGCGAGGGCACGATCGCCGACTCGTGGGTCGGCACGGACTGGACGCTCATCCCCGACGTGCTTCCCGACGCGGGCGACGGTTCACGCGCCCCCGCGCTGTTCGCGCACGTGCTCGGCGTCCACGCCCGCGCCCTCGCGTCCTCCGACTAGAAACGTCGTCCGGCTGGAAAGCGGTCGCCGGACGCTCCCGCGCGAGGCGCGAGCGTCCGGCGATACGCGGGCCGGGCGGATCAGCTCGTGAACGGGGCGAGCTTGATCCAGAAGTTGCAGTTGTGCGGTCCCGAGATCTCGCGGGTCATGCGGCTGGTCCCGGCGGGCAGCAGCGACATCTGGGCCTCCTTCTCCGCGGTGAACCTCGTCCAGCGCGGGGTGCCGGTCCCGTTCGGGTCACCGTTGCGGGCGAAGTTCGTCCACTGGGAGGTGAGCTGGTTCTGCAGGGCCTGCTGGTTGGGGTCCAGCGGCGGCTGGTTCGGGAACGTCCCGTGGAACAGGTAGCCGAACTCGCCGACATGGAACGCCCCCGCCGGCCTCGTCAGGTCGACGAAGGGCAGCGGCGGCGGGTTGGTGTCGTCGAACCGGTAGGCGTACACCGGGATGTGCTTCGCCATCCGCCGGTCGTTCAGCAGCGCCGGGCAGACCGACGTCGAGTCGGCGAGGACGGTCCGCGCCGCGATGAACGCCGACGGCTCCGGGTACTGCGACAGCGGGTAGCGCTTCAGCACCTTCGGCGCGTACTCCCCGTACTGGCTCTCGACCTGCGCCACGTACGCCGAGGGCGTCTCGGCGGGACGGATCTGCGACTCGTCCCGCGCCACCCCGTGGATCACCGGGACCTTGGCGAACTGCCCGGTCGCGAACGCCTGCCCCGGTGACATGGTCAGGGTCTTGCCGTCCACGATCGGCGCGAGCGTGCCGCTGTCCGGGCCGAGCCCGGTGCCGGCCTGGTCGAGCAGGGTCTGTACCGGGACCTGGCGGAGGCAGGCGGCGACGTCCGCGGCGCTTCCGCAGCCGACGGCGGCGGCGAAGCGGGCCCCGGCCGCCTGCGCCTGGGCCTGCGTCGGCAGCCTGGTCGCGCAGTCCTGGGGCTGCCAGGTGGCGGTGACGCCGCGCAGCGAGTTGTACTCGCCGCTCTCGATGATGCCCTTATGGAACAGCCCGGCACCGGTCGGCGACGCCATGTTCGCGCAGACACTCGACCCTCCGGCGGACGGGCCGAAAATGGTGACGTTGCCCGGGTCGCCGCCGAACTTCGAGATGTTCCGCTTGACCCAGCCGAGTGCGGCCTGCTGATCTTCGATCCCGTAGTTCCCGGCGTTCGAGCCCAAGGCCTGGTGGGACAGGAAACCGATGATGCCGAGCCGGTACCGCACCTCGACCTGGACGACCTTGCCCGCCTTCGCCAGCCGGGTCCCGTTGGACGGGGTCCCGAGCCGGAACCCGCCGCCGTGGAGCTGCACCATCACGGGCAGCGGGCCGCTCCCGGCGTCCTCCGGCACGCGCACGTCCAGCTTCAGGCAGTTCTCGTCGGTCGAGCCGGGCCGGAAGTCGCCCGGCTGCGGGCACATGCTGCCCGGCTCGGTCGCCTGCACCGGCGCCGTCCAGCCGGGATGCTGCGCCGGCGGCTCCCAGCGCAGCGGGCCGACGGGCGGCGCGGCGTAGGGGACGCCGAGCCAATTCTTGATCCCGTCGCCGTCGAGTCCGCAGACGGGTCCGCGGTCGGTCTGCACGAGGGTGCCGTCCGAGCACGGCGGCGGCGCGGCGGCCGGGGCGGCCGTCGCCGTGTTCGCCGCCGTCAGTCCGGCTCCGGCGATGATGAGCGACGCCGTCACCTTCAGCGCCGTCTTTAGGGCTGTGCTGGGTCTCATTGGGGGTCCTCCGGTCGAGACCGTGGGAAACCTGGCTGCCCTGAATCATTGCACCGTCGTTCGATACGAAGTTGTATCTGACTTGACCCTGTCGCGTATCGGTCCTTTCCCGTCAGGATTCGGTCCGGTTGCGCGCGGGGGCACGCGGTGTAAGGCTCATAAGAATGTCCTCGGCGGCCCACAGGACGAACCGCTCGATCGGCGTGACCGTATGCCCCGCCACCAGGTCGAATTGGAAACGCTTCAGCAGAATGGCCAGCACGAGTTCCGCCTCGGCCATGGCGAGCGCGGCCCCCTCGCAGCTGCGCGGGCCGAGCCCGAACGGGATATAGGCCAGTTTCGGACGCCCGGCCGACGCCTCCGGAGTGAACCGGTCAGGATCGAACACTTCGGGCTCGGGCCAGTAGTCGGGGTTCATGTGCACGGCCCAGAACGGGTAGAAGATCGTCGTGCCGGCGGGGACGGCGTGGCCGCCGAGCACGAGGTCTTCGGTGGTCTCGCGCGCGCCGTACGGGCCCGGCGGGTACAGCCGCATCGCCTCCTTCAGCACGCGCTCCAGGTAGTCGAGGTCCTTGAGGTCGCCGTAGCCGGGCGCGGCGCGGTCGCCGAGTACCTGCTCCAGTTCGGCGGCGGCGCGCTCGGCGGCGGCCGGGTGCCGGGCGAGCAGGTACAGCGTCCAGGAGATGGCGACGCCGGTGGTGTGGTGGGCGGCGAGCATGGTCATCAGGACGGAGTCGCGGATCCGGGCCGGTGATTCGCCCGCCTCGACCAGCGCCGCGATCATGTCGCTGCGCTCGGCTTTCGCGGTGGTCTGGTGCGCGGCGAGGACGCGGTCGACGGTGGCGCGCAGGTAGGCGAGGGCCTCGTCGGCGCGGGCACGGCGCTCGTCCGCGTCGCCCGGCATGTCCGCGTGGTAGAGCCGGGCCAGATATTCGGTGAGGACGTCCTCGAACGCGGACACGACCCGTCCGGCGGACCCGTCCGAGTCCAGGCCGCTGCCGAGTGCGTACTCGCAGATCATGCGCAGCGACAGCTCGCTCAGATCCTTCTGGAGCGCGACGGCGCCGCCGGAGGCGGCGCCGTCGCGGGCGGCGCGTGCGGCCCAGCGGTCGGCCAGCTCCGACGCCAGCGCGGCGAACCGGGCGAAGTGCGCCTCGTGCGAGGGACGTCCGGCCAGCACCGACAGCATCACCCGGCGCCACGGCCCGTGCTCGGCGGCCGGCATCGTCTGCAGGTTCCCGGACTCCTGGAGCGGCGCCAGGAACTCGAACAGCTTCTCCGGCCGCTTGTCGATCGTCTCGGTGACCTCCAGCAGCACCGGGTCGGCGATCGACACCGCCAGGTCGGCGCCGGGCAGCGGGAACCGGACGACCGGCCCGTACTCGGCGTGCAGCTTCAGCTGGTAAGTGTGCAGCCCGCCCGCCGCCACGATCGCGCCGGCGCCGTCGTCCCCGGCCGGTGGTCCCGGAATCTGTGGATTCGCCATGCCTCCATCATGAAGCCGGATCGTCCGGCGGTCAGGAGGCGAGTCGGCGGGCGCCGTCGCGGGCGCGGTCGGCGGGGATCGCGAAGCCGATGCCGATCGAGCCGCCGCCGTCCCGCATCAGCGTGGCGATCGCCGTGTTCACGCCGACGACCTCGCCGCGCAGGTTGACCAGCGGCCCGCCGGAGTTGCCGGGGTTGATGGACGCGTCGGTCTGCAGCGCGGTCCCGGCGCGGCCCTCGCCGAAGCGCACCCTGCGGTTCAGCGCGCTGACGATGCCGCTGGTGACCGTCCCCTGGAGGCCGAGCGGCGAGCCGAGCGCGAGGACCTGGTCGCCGACCCGGACGTCCGCGAACCGGCCGAACGCCAGCGGCGCCGGGCTGGCGCCGGCGGGGATCGCCAGCACGGCCAGGTCGAGGGCGCGGTCGGCGCCCGCCATCCGCGCCGGGACGCGGCGCCGGTCGGCCAGCACGACGGTGACCGTGCCGCCGTCGTCGACGACGTGCGCGTTGGTCAGCACGTGCCCCTGCCGGTCGATCACGAACCCGGACCCGGTGCCGCGGGCGCCGCCCGCCCGCACCTCGACCGACACCACGCTCGCCTGCACCCGCGACGCCACCTCGCTGAGGTCCCCGGCCCCGCCGCTGACCGGCCCGGCACTGGCCTCCGGTTGGGCCGCCGCCGGAAGCCCGGCGGTCACCCGTCCCGCGACGGCCCCGGCCAGGCCACCGGCCAGCAGCGCGGCGAGCACGGCCACGACGACCGCCCGCCCCGAGCCCCTGCCCCTGCGGTCGCGGCGCGGCTCGCCGTAGTCCTCGTAACGCTCGTAGCCGGGCATGGTCCACGGGACGGTCGGAGGCGGCGGTGGAGGACTCCTGAACGGACCGTCCTCCAGCCCCCACCCGCCGCCATTCAACGGACGAGCTCCGCTCGATGGATCGTCCTGCGGCCACGTACGAGGAGGTGGGGGTGAGTACAGCGGGTGATCCGCGTGCCGTGGATGACTCATGGGGCTCCTCACGCTCGGTCTCACCCGGAAGTACTCCGTCCCCAGTGCGTTTCGTTCAGGCGAGCGTGAGACCGAGCGTGAGGAGCGGCTCAGGCGGAGTGGACGACGCGTCCGCCCGCGAGGGTGAGGGTGGGAGTGATCTGCTGCAACGCGTCGTCGTCAGCGGTGAGGACGTCCCCGTCCAGGACGACGAGGTCCGCGAGGCTGCCCGGGGTGATCGTGCCCTTCCGGTCCTCGGCGTTCTCGATGTAGGCGGGGGCGGTCGTCCACAGCCGGATCGCCTGCTCGCGGGTGAGGCGCAGGTCGGGCGGCACGTCCGAGTACGGGCCGGGGGCCGCGCCCGCGAACGTGGCGATGCCGCGCCGCCAGTCCGGATAGGTGACCGGCGCGTCGGAGCTGTCGGCGACGTGCACCCCGGCGGCGAGCAGCGCACCGGCCGGGAACGCCCGCGACCACCTCTCCTCGCCGATGGCGCGCGTCATGGACGCGCCGCTGTGCGACTTCATCAGCGAGCTGGTGATCACGCTGATGTCGTGCTCCGCGAGGCGGGCGTAGGTGTCCTCGGACAGGAGCGTGCCGTGCAGGAGCGCGTGCCGGGCGCGCGGCCACGGGTCGGCCTTGAGCGCGCGGATGATCCCGTCGGCGGCGGCGTCCGCGGCCCGGTCGCCGGTGACGTGCACCTGCACTTGGAGGCGGCTGCGGTGCGCCAGCTCGATCATGCGGAGCAGTTCCGCGTAGCGGGCCTCGTCGTCGTCGCCGGGGGTGATGAGGTGGCCGTGGTCGCCGGACGGGTACGGGTCGTGCAGCCAGGCGGTGCACTGCGTGGGGACGCCGTCGGCGAACAGCTTGCAGCCGCCGATCCGGAGCCAGTCGTCGCCGAGCCCGGTGGACAGGCCCGCGTAGCCGAGCGCGGTCTCCAGCCGGTCGGACGAGCTCGCGGGCGACGGCCAGTCCCAGTGCATCAGCGTGTTCACCCGGACCGTCATGCGGCCGTCCCTGCGCAGGGTGGTGTAGTCGCGCAGCAGCTCGGGCCAGACGATCGGGTCGGTGACGCTGGTGATGCCGAGCGCGTTGAGCTTCCGCATCGCGGTCTCGATCGCGTCCAGCCGCTCCTTCTCGGAGTGGTCCGGGACGTGCTTGTCGATCAGCCCCTTGGCGCCTTCGAGCAGCAGGCCGGTCGGCTCGCCGTCCGGGCCGCGGACGATCTGCCCGCCGGCCGGGTCCGGGGTGTCGCGGGTGATGCCGACGATCGTGAGCGCGGCGGTGTTGACGAGCACCGAGTGGCGGGACGCGTGGTGCAGCACGGTCGGCCGGTCCCCGGTGACCTGGTCGATGAGGGAGCGGTGCGGGCCGGGGACGGCGGCGTCGAACTCGGGGATGTTCGCCTCGCGCCAGCCCTCGCCGATCAGCCACCGGCTGCCACCGGGCCCGGGCGGGCCGCCGGCGAGCGCGTCGTTCAGTGCGCCGAGCGAGTCGATGCCGTTGAGGTCGACGGAGAACGGCGGCCCGGACAGGCCGAACAGCGCGAGGTGGAGGTGCGCGTCGTTGATCCCGGGCAGCACCGTCTGCCCGGCGAGGTCGATGGTCTCGGTGGACGGTCCCGCCAGCGCCCGGACCTGGTCGTCGTCGCCGACCGCCGTGATCCGGTCGCCGGTCACCGCGACGGCGGACGCGACCGTGAACCCGGCGTCGACGGTGAGGACCTTGCCGCCGAGCAGCACCTTGTCCGCGTGTCCTGTCATCTCACCAGCCCGTTTCGAGAATGTCGTCAAGTGTGTCGGTGAACTCGTCGGCGTCCGCCCGGGTGAACGTCAGCGGCGGCTTGAGCTTGAGGATGTTCCAGGCCGGGCCCGTCGGATACACCAGGACGCCTTCGTCCTTGAGCCGCTCGCAGATGATCAGCGTCTCGTCCGAGGCGGGCTCCTTCGTCGCGCGGTCGAGGACGAACTCGACGCCGCTGTAGAAGCCCTGGCCGCGGACGTCCCCGATGAGGGGGTGCCGGTCGGCGAGCCCGGCCAAGCGGTCGCGCAGATACTGGCCGACGACCAGCGCGTTGTGCTGCAGGCCCTCGTCGGCGACGACGTTCAGCAGCTCCAGGCCGACCGCGCAGGCGACGGGGTTGCCGCCGTAGGTGGAGAAGAACCGGCCGGTCGGGTCGAACGCGCGGGAGATCTCTCGGGTGGTGACCATGGCGGCCATCGGGAAGCCGTTGCCCATGGCCTTGCCCATCGTCACGAAGTCGGGGACGACGTCCGGGCCCTGCGTCTGGAACCCCCAGAACGCCTCGCCGAGCCGCCCGAACCCGACCTGCACCTCGTCGGCGATCGTCAGCACGCCGCGCTCGCGCGCCGCGGCGAAGATCGGCGCGAGGTAGCCGGGCGGCAGCACCACCTGGCCGCCGCCCGCGAGCAGCGCCTCGAACAGGTAGGCGGCGGGGGCGCGGCCCTCGGCGGCGAGCCGGTCGAACTCGTCGATCACGTGCCGGGCGTACTTGGCCCCGGCGTCCGGGTCGTCGTAGCCGTAGGCGCCGCGGTACCGGTCGGGGTTCGGGGTCGGGTGCGTGGTGTCCGGCTTGCCGTAGTGCTTGTAGCGGGACGGGCTCACGTCGGACACGACCGAGGTGTAGCCGTGGTAGGCGTCGTCGATGATCACGACGTCGTCCCGCTTCGTCAGGTAGCGGGACATGCGCAGCGCCAGGTCGTTCGCCTCGCTGCCGGAGTTGACGAAGTAGACGACGTCGAGCCCGTCCGGGAGCGTCGCGGTGAGCCGCTCGGCGTACTCGGTGAGCGTGTCGTACACGAACCGGGTGTTGGTGTTGAGGCGGCCGAGCTGGCGCGCGGCCGTCGCCACGAGGCGCGGATGGCCGTGGCCGACGAGGGTCACGTTGTTGAGGGCGTCCAGGTAGGAGCGGCCCTCCTCGTCGTAGAACCGGCAGTCGCGGGCCCTGGCCATGCTGATCGGACGCTTGAAGTACATCGGGTGGCTGTCCGGCAGGTGCGCGCGGCGGCCCGCCAGCGCCTTGCCGATCCCGGACGTCCACGGGGTGATCGCGTTCTGGCCGCCGAGCAGCGGGGTCGGGTCGGGGAAGAGGCCCTGCCACATCGCCGACTCCGAGTGGGGGACGGCGGCGGGCACGCCCGTCCATCCGCCGAGCGGCGCGACGGCCACCTGCACGCGGACGTGCGGCGGCAGCGCCGTGCCACCCGGCGCGATCTCCCCGATCCGCTCTCCGGCCGAGACTTCCCGGCCGGCGGGCGGCGGGTCGGTCAGGCCCGTGTAGAGCGTCCTGAATCGGACGCCGTCGGCGGGCTCGTGAAGGACGACGAGGCCAAGGTCCGATGCCTCGACCCGGCCAGGCAGGGGCGCGCGGACGGGGGTCCCCGCCCCCGCGAACAGGTCGATTCCGAGGTGGACGTTGGCGGGCTCGTCCGGCCCGGTGCTGCGGCGGCGGCGCGGTGCCAGGAAGCGGGGCTCGCCGTACCGTCCCACCGGCACGCCCGGACGCTGCCGCAGGATCTCCGTGCCGGCGGCGGTACGCAGCGCGTCGTGGTCGCGCGGATCGGCGTCGTCGTAGATCGCGGACGACGCGCTGAGGTCGATCGCGACGAGCGAGCCGTCCACCGGGGACACGGCGGACGCCGCGCCTTCCGTTCTCAGCCAGGCCGTGACCGCGGGCCCGGCGGGGTGCGCGGGCAGCCCGCAGGCGTGCCGGACGGTGGCGCGTCCCACCTCCGCCGGGATGCCCGCCAGCGTGCGCACCAGGTCCGCCGCCGCGGCCGACCGGTGCCGCGGGTCGCCGTGCCGCCGCTCCGCGTCGAGCCGGGCCGCGGTGACCGCGACCGTCGCGGACCGCACCGCGACCAGCGGGAACAGCAGGTCCAGCTCCGCCTCGGTGAGCGGGCGGGCCGCGTGGTAGGCGGCGGCCAGCGTCGCCAGGACGTGGAGCGGGCTCGCGGCGCCGCGCAGCACGCTGGACGCCAGCACGGCCAGGTCGGCGATCCGGGCGGTCGGCAGCGCGTCACCGAAGTCGATCACGCCGGAGACGCGGCGCCGTCCGCCGTCCCGCCGGACCAGGATGTTGAACGCGTTGAGATCGTGATGGACGACCGCCACCGGCAGCTCGGGGAACCGCTCGTCCAGCGACGGCACGTACCGGTCGCGGACGGCGACGGCGGCGGCTCGCAGCTCCGCGTCGCCGACATGCTCGATCGACGCCGCCAGCACCGCACGTGCGTGCGGGAACTCCCAGTAGTGCGGCGGCGGGGGATCGGGATGGGCGAACTCCGCCGTGGCCGCGGTCAGCCGTCCGGCCACCGCGCCGACGTCCGCCAGCAGCTCGGGCGACCGGCGTCCCACCTCGGCCAGCGGCGTGCCCGGAACCCAGGTGAGCAACCGGACCGGCAGCTCGTCCCCGGCGTCGGACACGGGCGCGACCGTCCGGGGGACGACCACGCCCAAGTCCCGCTCTGCCAGATGCGCGAGCAGTGCGGTCTGGAACTCGATCGTCTGCCGGTCGGCGGGGTCGCTGACCTTGAGGACGTACTCGGCGCCGCCCGCGTCCACCACGTGCGTGTTCTGGTCCGTCTCCCCGGCGAGGCGGCGCAGGGACGCGGCGTCCACGCCGTAGCGGTCGCGAAGGATCTCCCGTAGCCGGTCGTCGGCGAGCTCCGGGACGCCCGCGGTGATCCGCTCGAAACGGTGATCGGGGACTGCGTTGGGCAAACCGGCTCCTAGCGGTCGATGGGTCAGGCGCGGGCGGTGGCGCCCAGGGGCGGCGCGGCGGCGGGCTCGGACGGCGGCGGCTCGTCGGCGGGGTCGGCCACGATCGACTGGTGCTCGGGGTCCCAGCTCACCGTGACCTCCTCGCCGGGCACCGCCGGCAGCGACCGGCCCGCGACGCGCATGGCCGAGCCGGTCGTGCCGTCCGCGAACCGCAGCCCCACCTGGTGGTGGTTGCCGACGTAGACGATCTCGGTGACGGTGGCGCGCACCCGGTTGTGCCCGTCCGGCACGGCGGCCGCGTCGGTGTGCAGGTCGAGCCGCTCCGGACGGACGACGGTGACCCCGTCGTCGCCGCGGAAACACGTCGACTCGCCCAGGAACTGCGCCACGAACAGCGTCTCCGGCCGCTCGTACAGCTCGGACGGCGTGCCGACCTGCTCGACCCGGCCCTCGTTGAACACCGCGATCCGGTCGGAGAGGGTGAGCGCCTCATGCTGGTCGTGGGTGACGAAGATGAACGTCATGCCCAGTTCCCGGTGCATCCTGGCGATCTCGCGCTGCAGCTCGTCGCGGAGCTTGCGGTCCAGGGCGCCGAGCGGCTCGTCCATCAGCAGGGCGCGCGGGTGGTACACGACGGCGCGGGCGAGCGCGACGCGCTGCTGCTGCCCGCCCGACAGCTGGCTCGGCAGCCGGTCCGCGTACTCCTCCAGGTGCACGAGCTTCAGCGCCTCGCCGACCTTCGCGGCGATCTGCGCCTTGGTCATCTTCCGCTGCTGGAGCGGGAACGCGATGTTCTTCTTGACGGTCATGTGCGGGAACAGCGCGTACTGCTGGAACACCACGCCGAGGTCCCGCTTGTGCGGCTTCTGCCGCGACACGTCCCGGCCGTCGATCTCGATCGTCCCGGCGGACACCGACACGAACCCGGCGAGCATCGACAGCATCGTCGTCTTGCCCGACCCCGACGGGCCCAGCAGGGTGATGAACTCGCCGTCCGCGATGTCGAGCGAGACGTTGTCCACGGCCGCCCGGGACGTGCCCGAGTAGACCTTCGAGACGCCCGCGATCCGGATCCCGGGGCTGCTGCTGTTGCTGTCGGAATGGCTCATGATGTGCTCCGCTTGCGGCGAACGAACTGCGGCATCAGCAGGACGACGCTGGTCGCCACCACCATCAGGCTGGACGCCGCGGCGATGGTGGGGTCGATCTCCAGCGTGATCGAGTTGTACATCTGGACGGGCAGCGTCTGGATGTCGGGCGTCTGCAGGAACAGCGCGATGACGACCTCGTCCAGCGACATGACGAACGCGAACACGAACCCCGACAGCACGCCCGGCGCGACGAGCGGGACGGTGATCCGGAAGAACGTCTTCCAGGGGGTGGCGCCGAGCGTCGCGGCGGCGGTGTCGAGCGTCCGGTCGTAGCCGGCGAGGCTGGTCGACATGACCGTCACCACGAACGGCAGCGCCATCACGGTGTGCGCGACGACGTACCCGAGGGCGGTGCCGTTGAGCTGCCACTTCAGGAACACGCCGTAGATCGCGACGGCGACCACGATGCTCGGCACGATCAGCGGCGCCAGCATCAGCGAGCGGATCGCGCCGCGCCCCCGGAAGCGCGTCCGGTTCAGCCCGAAGGCCACCGCGACGCCCAGGACGGTCGCCGTCACCGCCACGAGCAGCCCGATCTGCACGGACGTCAGCAGCGAGCGCATCCACCGCTCGGAGGTGAAGAACGACTCGTACCAGCGCAGCGACCAGCCCTCCGGCGGGAACTGGAACGTCGTCCCCGAGGAGAAGCTCATCGGGATGACGACGGCGGTCGGCGCGATCAGCAGCAGCCCGATCAGCCCGACGACGATCTTCAGGCCCCAGCCGAGACCGCCGTCCCGCCCGGCCCGCACGCCGCTCTTCGAAAGGGTCTGCTCACTCATTGGTCACCGCCTTCTCGGTCGTCGACGAGAGGTTGGCGAACCTCGACACCACGAACAGCGCCAGCAGCGTGATCGCCAGCAGCACCGAGCCGAGCGCGCCCGCGCCGCCGAAGTCGAGCAGGTCGGTCACCCGCGTCGCGATCAGCTGCGGGACGAGCGACTGCTGCGGCGAGCCCAGCAGCGCCGGGGTCACGTAGAACCCGAGCGTCAGGATGAACACCAGCGTGAACCCCGACAGCACGGCGGGCAGCGACAGCGGCAGGTACACCCGGGCGAACGCCCGCCAGCGCGGCGCGCCGAGGCTGGTCGCCGCGTCCAGCAGCCGCTTGTCGATGCCCTCCATCCCGCTGTAGAGCGGCAGCACCGCGAACGGCAGCATGACCTGCACCATCGCGACCGCCACCCCGGCGACCGAGCCGAGCAGGACGACGCCGTCGATGCCGATCGCGGAGAACGCGTCGTCGATGAGGCCGCCGCGCTGCTCCAGCATGTACCAGGCGAAGTTGCGGGCCATCATCGACGTCCAGAACGGCAGCAGGACCACCACCGTCATCAGGTTCCGGGTGCGCGGCCTGACCCTCGTCATCGCGTACGCGTACGGGTAGGCGATGACGAGCGTGCAGACGCCGACGATCAGCGCGGTGACGAGCGTCCGGGTCAGCACGGTGACGGAGACGCCGTCGTCCAGCAGCTTGGTGTAGTTGCCCAGCCCGGCGGACGGGTCGGTGAAGCTGCGCCAGATGATGTTGCCGAGCGGGTAGCAGAAGAACACCAGCAGCAGCGCGGTGGCGGGCAGGATGAACCAGCCCGCCATCCGCCGCCGGGGCCGCCCGGCGAGGCCGGCCGCGGGGGCGGCCGGCGACGCCGGGGTGGTGGTCGGGGCGCTCATCGGCTGATCACCCGGAGAGCCAGGCCGTGTAGCGCTCGGTGACCCGGTCGAAGTTCTGGCCCCACCAGACGGAGTCGGACCGCACGATGCTGTCCTTGCGCTCCGGCGCGTACGCGTTGAGCTGCTGCTGGTACTGGTCGAACTTCGGCTGGATGGTGTCCTTGATCGGCAGCACCGACGCCAGCTCCGCCATCTTCGCCGACTGCTGGTCCCCGGACGCCGACGCGATGAACTTCATCGCGTTCGCCTTGTTCTTCGAGCCCTTGGGGATCACCAGGTCGTCCCAGTTCACGATCGTCTTGTCCCAGACGGGCTTGAACGGGGCGCCTGCCTTGAGCGCCTGGTAGGCGCGGGCGTTGAGCATCAGGCCCATGTCGATCTGCTTGTCGACCATCATCTGCTGCATCTGCCCGTAGGTCTTGGCGAACGTGGTGACCTTCTTGATCTGGTCGAGCTTCTTGAAGGCCCGGTCCAGGTCCAGCGGGTAGAGCTTGTCCTGCGGGACGCCGTCGCCCAGCAGCGCGGCCTCCAGCAGGCCGACCGAGATCTCCGGCGGGACGACCCGCTTGCCGGGGTACTTCTTCACGTCGAAGAAGTCGGCGATGGTGGTCGGCGGGTTCGAGCCGAACTTCTCCGTGCTGTACATGAAGATCGTGCTGTAGAAGAACGCGGGCACGCCGCAGTCGTTGACCGTCCCCGGCGGGAACTTGGTCTTGTCGATGATCGAGAAGTCGAGCTTCTCCAGGTACTTGCCGCAGTACTGCGCGGTCGCGGCGGCGCTGGTGTCGACGACGTCCCAGGTCACCTTCTTGGCCTCGACCATCGTCTTCATCTTCGCCTCGTCGACCGGGCCGTCGTTGCGGAACTTCACCCCGGTCTCGGCGGTGAAGGGCTTCTGCCACGCCTCCGCCTGGTAGTCCTGGAACGGCGCGCCCGTGGAGACGAACGTCAGCGAGTTGCCGTCGTCGTCGCCGGCATTGCCGATGCTGCAGGCCGCGCCCGCCAGGGTCACGGCGAGGGCGGCGGCCGCGAATCTCGCCGTTCTGCCCGTCTTGTTGATGTTGAGCCGCACGATTTCCTCCGCAGGTCGTGTACGGGCCTCGCGTGTCCTGCCCCGTCAGGCCGCCGCGACGTGCTTGGTCAGGACACGGGCGAGCGTGTCCAGCTGTGTTTCGTCGATCACCAGGGGCGGTGAGAGGACGATGGTGTCGCCGGACGCCCGGACGATCACGCCGTCGGCGCGTGCGCCCGCCTGGACTCCGGCCGCGTCGGCCGATGGGTCCAGCTGGACGCCGAGCATCATTCCGACGCCGCGCACTTCCAGGACGTGGTCCAGCCGTTCCAGCGGCTTCAGCGCGTCGAGCAGCCTCTGGCCGAGCGTTTCGGCACGTTCCAGAAGCCCCTCGCGCTCCAGGATCCCGATGTTCGCGAGGGCCACCGCGGCGCCGACCGGGTGGCCGTTGTAGGTGAACCCGTGCAGGAACGAGGCGCCGTCGGCCAGGTCCAGCACGCGCTCGCCCGCGAGGACCGCGCCCATGGGGATATACCCGCTGGACAGGCCCTTAGCAGTGACGATGATGTCCGGTTCGACGCCGTAGCGCTCGCAGCCGAACCAGTGGCCGATCCGGCCGAACGCGGTGACGACCTCGTCCAGGATCAGCAGGATGTCGTGGCGGCGCAGCACCTCCTGCACCCGCGGCCAGTAGCCGGGCGGGGGCGGCACCATGCCGCCGACGCCGAGCACCGGCTCCCCGACGAACGCGGCGATCCGGTCCGGGCCGATCCGCTCGATCCGCTCCTCCAGCTCGGCGATCAGCGCGTCGGTGACGTCGGCGCCGCGCAGGGCGTGCGGCTTGGCGAGGAACTCGATCCCCGGCATCAGCGGGCCGTAGCCCGCGCGCAGCCGGTCGATGCCGGTCGCGGCGAGCGAGCCGCCGCCCATCCCGTGGTAACCGCCGGTGCGCGCGAGGATCACGAAGCGCTCGGGCCGTCCGGCATGGTGGTGGGCGAGCCGCGCCAGCTTGATCGCGGTCTCGTTGCCCTCCGACCCGCCGTTGGTGAAGAAGACCCGGCGCATGGCCGGCGGCGCCAGCTCCAGCAGGCGTTCGGCCAGCCGGATGGACGGCTCGTTGGAGTAGTCCCCGAAGGACGAGTAGAACTCCAGCTTCGCCATCTGCTCGGCGGCGGCCTGCGCCAGCTCGGCGCGGCCGTGGCCGACCGGGCACTGCCACAGGCCGCAGGTGCCGTCGATGTAGGGGTTGCCGTGGACGTCCCAGACCACGGCGCCCTCACCGCGGTCGAGGATCAGCGGCTCGGCCGGTGCCCCGATGACGCTGTGCGGGTGGATGATCGCCCGCGTGTCCAGCTCCGCGAGCTCCCGCCCGCTGGGCCGCGTCGTGGTGGCCTGCTTTTCGATCGCCTGCTGTTCGGTCGCCATTGGTGTGTCGCCTCAGAGTTTGATCGCCACGGACTTGGACTCCAGGTAGGCATCGATGCCCTCGCTGCCGCCCTCGCGTTCCAGGCCGCTGTTCTTCATCCCGCCGAACGGCAGCTCGGGCCGGACGGGGAACGCCTCGTTCACCGCCACCACGCCGAAGTCCAGCCGGTCGACGGCCCGCCACACCCGGGCCAGCCCGTCCCCGAAGACGTAGGCGGCGAGCCCGTAGTCGGTGGTGTTGGCCCGCCGGATCGCCTCGTCGTCATCGTCGAAGGCGTAGACGGGCAGGACGGGGCCGAACGTCTCCTCCGTGCTGATCAGCATGGTGTCGTCCGCGCCGGTCAGGACGGTCGGCTCGTAGAAGGCGCCGGTGAGCGCGGGGTCGTCCGGTACCCAGCGGCGCCCGCCCGCCCGCACCTCGGCGCCGCGCTTGACCGCGTCGACGACATGCCGCTCGACCTTGTCGAGCCCGGCGAAGTCGATGAGCGGCCCGGTGGTGGTGCCTTCGGCGGAGCCGTGCCCGAGCCGCAGCGCCGCGACCTTCTCCAGGAGCAGGGTGAGGAACTCGTCGTGCACCGACCGGTGCACGAACAGCCGGTTGATCGCGATGCAGCTCTGCCCGGCGTTGGCGAACTTGGCCGCCGCGGCCGCTGCGGCGGCGGCGGGGAGGTCGGCGTCGTCGAACACGATGGCGGGGGAGTGGCCGCCCATTTCCAGGGAGGTGCGCCGCAGGTGGTCGCGGGTGGACGCGAGCAGGCTCAGTCCCACTTCGGTGGAGCCGGTGAAGCTGACCTTGCGCAGCCGCCGGTCGGCGAGCAGCGCGCCCACCACCTCCGCCGGACGGGACGTGGTCAGCGACTGGAGCACCCCGCCGGGCAGCGCCCCGGCCTCGGCGATCAGCCGGACCAGTTCGGTGCCGACCAGCGGCGTCTGCTCCGCGGGCTTGACGATCACGGGGCAGCCGGCGGCGAGCGCGAGCCCGACCTTGCGGACCAGCATGCTCGCGGGGAAGTTCCACGGCGTGATCGCCAGCGCCGGGCCGACCGGGGACCGCAGCACCATCCCGGGGCCGCCGGCGGCGTCCGGCGCGACCCGGCCGTTGGTGCGGCGCGCCTCCTCGGCGGCCCATTCGAGCATCCGGGCCGAGCCCATGATCTCGCCCCGGGCCTCCCCGAGGGGCTTGCCGTTCTCGCTGGTCATCAGGGCCGCGAGCGCGTCGGCGCCGGCGCGGATGCGGTTCGCTCCGGCGCGCAGCGCGGCCGAGCGCTCCTCGGCGGTCGTCCGCCGCCACGGCTCGGCGGCGGCGTCGGCGGCGGCGAGCGCGGCGAGCGCCTCCTGCGGCCCGGCGTCGGCGACCTTGGCGATGACTTTGAGCGTCGCGGGGTCCGTCACGTCGAAGGTCGCGGCTCCCGATTGCCACCCGCCGTCGATGAGCAGTGTGGCTGACGGGTCTGCGGACATGTTGCGGACCTCCCTGTGGCTTCTGTTACGCCGACCGTAATCGATTTCGCGCCAGTCTCTCCCTGGGTGTTGTGTTTGTCAACACCTGCCCAAGCGGAACCTGCCCGGTGCCGCGCGGTCTTACAGTGGGGGGCATGAACGCCCTACCGTCCCGCTCAGCGGACCCCGCCGCCGAGGACACCGAGCTCATCCCCATAAGGGAGTTGCTGTCGTACCGGCTGCACCGGGTCGCGAACGCGCTTTCCCGCAGCGCCGCGCTCCGCTACCGGCGGGAATTCGGCGTCAGCCTCCAGGAGTGGCGGACCATCGCGCTGCTCGGGGCGGACGAGCCGCTCACCGTCAACCGGCTGGCCCGGCTGGCCGGCCTGGACAAGGCCCAGATGAGCCGCGTCGCGACCAAGCTCGCGGCGGCCGGGCTGGTCGAACGGGAGCCGGGTCCCGGCCGCACGACCCAGCTCACCCTGACCCGCAGCGGGCAGTCCCTCTACCGGGGCCTCATCTCCGCCGCCAACGAGCGCAACAACGCCTTCCTCGTCTGCCTGACCCCTCTTGAGCAGGAAGTTCTCGACTCCGCCCTGCGCAAGCTCGCTACGCTGGCCAAGGCTCTGGAGCGCTCGGAGCGCTGATCCGGCCCCGCCGCGGAGGTCCACCGCCGGGGACGGGTGTTGATGTTGTCAACAGTAGGTTATATTCCTGCTGTGACGACCTGTTCGCCCTGACGACATCGACGCTCCCCTAGGAGGCGGACGCGCATGGCCGACCGCGCCACGATCTGCGAGTGCTTCGCCCGCGACGGGCTCCAGCACGAGTCTTCGCACGTCCCGACGGAGGTGAAGCTCGACCTGATCGGCTCCTTCGCCGACGCGGGCTTCACGCGGATCGAAGCGACCAGCTACAGCCACCCAGAGCGCGTTCCGGCCTTCCGCGACGCGAGCGAGGTGCTCGCGGGACTGCCCCGTCCCGCCGGTGTGGCCTACAAGGCGACCTGTCCGAATCCCCGTGCCGTGGAACGCGCCATCGCCGATCTGGACGCCGGGCACGGCGCCACCGAGCTCAGCCTGCTCGTGTCGGCCACCGAGTCGCACACGGAACGCAACATGCGCACCACCCGGGAACGGCAGTGGGCGCGGGTGACCGAAATGGTGCGGCTCGCCGCCGGGCGGTTCCGGCTCGTCGGCGTGATCTCCGTGGCGTTCGGCTGCCCCTTCGAGGGCGCCGTCGACCCCGGCGTGGTCGCCGCCGACGCGGCCCGGTTCGCCGACCTCGGCGTCGACATGATCACGCTCGGCGACACCACCGGCATGGCGACCCCGACCGCCGTCAGGAACATGTTCCGCCGGATCCCGTCGGGCGGGTCCGCGCCGCCGGTCGTCGCCCATTTCCACAACACGCGCGGTAGCGGGCTCGCGAACTGCGTCGCCGCGCTGGAGGCCGGCTGCCGCGACTTCGACAGCTCGCTCGGCGGCGTAGGCGGGCATCCCGCGCAGATCGAGTACGGCGGCGGCATGACCGGCAACGTCAGCACCGAGGACCTGGTGAACCTGCTGGAGTCCGAGGGCGTCGCCACCGGGCTCGACCTCGGCAAGGTCATGGCGGCGTCGGAGCGGTGCGAGCGGGCGCTCGGACGCCCGCTGCACAGCATGGTGGCCAGGGCCGGATGGGGCCTGGTCGGCGGAGAGGTGGCACAGAGTGGCTGAGTCCGAGGTGCTGATCGTCGAGGACCACGGCGCGGTCCGGGTGCTGCGGCTGAACCGTCCGGCCAAGCTCAACGCGCTGGACACCGCGCTCACCCGGGCCCTGTACGACGCGCTGCGCGCCGCCGACGCGGACGACGCCGTCCGGGCCGTCGTCCTCACGGGTGCGGGACGGGGCTTCTGCTCCGGCGCCGACCTGTCGGAGTTCGCCGGCCTGACGCCCGCCGACCAGCACGCCGTCATCCGCCGCGCCGAGCTGACGACCCGCGCGCAGATGATGCTCCAGCAGCTCACCAAGCCGATCGTCTCGGTGGTGCGGGGCCCGGCCATGGGCGGCGGGGCCGGGCTCGCGATCGGCTGCGACATGATGGTCGCGGCGACCGACGTGAAGTTCGGCTATCCGGAGGTGCGGCACTCGATCGTCCCGGCGATCGTGATGACCGGCCTGCAGCGCAACCTCGGCCGCAAGCTCGCCTTCGAGCTGATCAGCACCGGACGCGTCCTCGACGCCGCCGAACTCGGCGCCCTCGGCCTCGCCAACCGGGTCGTCGATCCCGCGGACGCCGAGAAGGCCGGCCTGGAGATCGCGTCCGGCTGGGCGGAGGTGAACCCGCTCGCGATGGCCGCCGCCAAGGACCTGTTCTACCGCGTCGCCGACCTGCCGTTCGCGGAGGCCATGCGGACCGGCGGCGACGTCAACACGATCATGCGGGGGTTCCGGGAGGCGGGCTCATGAGGCCCCTGGAGGGCGTCACCGTCGTCGACTTCAGCCGCGTGCTCGCCGGGCCGCTGGCCACCCAGGTCCTCGCCGACCTCGGCGCCGAGGTGATCAAGATCGAGCGGCCGGGCGGCGGCGACGAGTCCCGCAGCTTCGAGCCGCGGCTGCCTGGCGGCGAGAGCGCCTACTTCTTCGCCTTCAACCGGGGCAAGCGGTCGGTCACGCTCGACCTGCGGGCCCCGCGCGGGCAGGAGATCGCCCGCGACCTCGCCGCCCGCGCCGACGTGCTGGTGGAGAACTTCATGCCCGGCACCATGGACAAGCACGGCCTCGGCTACGACACGCTCGCCGCGCTCAACCCCGGCCTGGTCTACATCTCCAGCACCGGCTTCGGGCAGTCCGGCCCCTACGCGGACCGGAAGGGCTACGACACCGTCTTCCAGGCGCTGTCCGGGATCATGTCGCTGACCGGCCACCCGGACACGCCGCCCGCCAAGGTCGGCATCCCCGTCTCCGACGTGACGTCCGGGCTGTGGATCGTGATCTCCGCGCTGACCGGGCTCATGGAGCGGCGCGCCAGCGGGCGGGGCGGGCACGTCGACCTGGCGATGATGGACGTCCAGGCGAGCCTGCTGGCCCTCGCCGCCGCCCGGATCTTCGCCCTCGACGAAGACCCTGGACGCACCGGAACCGCGCATCTGGGGCGCGTCCCGTCGGAGGCGTTCCAGTGCGCGGACGGCGGCTGGCTGCACATCAGCGGCAGCGACCAGCACTGGGCCCCGCTGTGCGGGGTGCTCGGCCTGCACGAGCTGGCCGCCGACCCCGACCTCGCGGCCAACGAGGGACGGCTCGCGCAGCGCGAGCGGGTGAAGGCCGCGCTCGCCGCCGCCGTCGGCCGCCGGACCCGGGACGAGCTCGCGGACGCGCTGCGTGCCGTCGACGTCCCGGCGGGCGAGGTGAAGTCCGCGCGCGAGGCGCTCACCGACCCGCACCTCGCCGCCCGGCGCATGATCGGCCACTTCGACCACCCCACCGAGGGCAGGTTCCCCGCCCTGCGGACCCCGCTGCGCCTGGACGAGACCGAATACCCCGAGCCGGGCGTCCCGCCGCTGCTCGGAGCCGACACCGACGCCGTGCTGACCGGGCTGCTCGGCCTGGACGAGGCCGAGCTGGCCCGGCTACGCGAAGAAGGGACCATCTAGCGGTGAGCGACGAAGACCCGGTACTGGTGCACGAGGCCGACGACGGTGTCGCGCACGTCGTGCTCAACAGGCCGGACGCGCGCAACGCGCTGAACCTCCCCATGTGCCACGGGCTGAGCGAGGCGTTCGCGCGCCTGGACGCCGACGACGGCGTCGGGGCCGTCCTGCTGCGGGCGGACGGGCCCGCGTTCTGCGCCGGGGCCGACCTCAAGGAGCGCGAGGGCCGCGACGAGGCCTGGGTCCGGCGCCGCCGCCTCGCCTCGTTCGCCGCCTACGAGGCCATCGAGCGGTGCTCGAAGCCGGTGGTCGCGCTGGTGCACGGCGCGGTCGTCGGCTCGGGCGGCGAGATCGCCATGTCGTGCGACTTCGTCGTCGCCGCCGACGACACGACCTTCCGGTTCCCCGAGCCGCACTGGGGCACGGTCGGCGCCACGCAGCGGCTGCAGCGCGTCATCGGCAAGCGCCGCGCGAAGGAACTGCTGTTCACGGCCCGGACGATGCCGGTCGACGAGGCCGCCGCCGTGGGCCTGGTCGCGCGGACGGTGCCCGCCGCCGAGCTGCTGGCGGTCGGCGAGCAGATCGCCGCGACGATCGCGAGCGCGCCCCGGCTGGCGATGTCGCTGACCAAGCAGGCGATCGACCTCGGCTCGGAGACCGACCTGCCCAAGGGCATCCGGATCGAGATGGCGGCGATCGAGCGCTGCCTCGCGGACGGCGGCTGGCGCGGCGGCGTCGAGGACTTCGCCACCACCATGCGCGAGAGCCGGAGCCGCGCGGCGGCGCAGGAGGGGAGCTGACCGATGGAGCCGAGGCATGGCGCGCCGGACGGGGTGTGCCCGCTGACCGTCCACGAGGCGCTGCGCCGGGCCGCGACCATCGCGCCGGACGTCGAGGCGGTCGTCGCCTCGCACGGCCGCATCACCTACGGCGCGCTGGACGCGGAGGTCGCCGCCGTCCGTGCCGCGCTGTCGGCGGCGGGCGTCCGGCGCGGCGACCATGTGGCCGTCTGCCTGGGCAATAGCCCGGAATGGGTCGTGCTGTTCCTCGCGATCGGGTCGCTGGGGGCGGTGACCGTCCCGATCAACACCCGGTGGCGCCCGCCGGAGATCGCGTACGCGCTGCGGCAGTCGCGGTCCTCGCTGCTGTTCGTCGCCGACCGGTTCCTGAACATCGACTTCGTCGCCATGCTGCGCGAGATCTGCCCCGCCGTGGACGCCGGGCTGCCGGGCACCGACCTTCCCGACCTGCGGTCCGTGGTGGTCCTCGGCTCGGACGTCCCCGCCGCCGCCCGATCCTGGGAGGACTTCAGGGCGGGCGCCGCCGGCGGCCCGGTCGAGCCGTGCGGGACGCCCGATGACGTGCTGCTGATCCAGTACACGTCCGGGACGACGTCCCACCCGAAGGGCGTGCTGCTGACCCAGCTCAACATGTGCGGCGACGCGTTCTTCTCCGGTGAGCGGCTTGGGCTGCGCGCCGGAGACCGGTTCCACAGCGCACGCCCGTTCTTCCACGCCGCGGGCAGCACCCTGACCGTGCTGGCCTGCGTCCAGCACGCCGCCACGGTCGTGACCATGGACCGGTTCGAGGCCGGGGAGGCGCTGCGGCTGATCGAGGAGGAGCGCTGCACGCACTTCTCCGGCAACGACACCATCGCGCTGATGCTCCTGAACCACCCGGACCGTGCCAAGCGGCGGCTCGCCCTCCGGGGCGCGTGGGCGGCGGCGTCGCCCGCCGTCGTCCGGCGGATCATCGACGAGCTCGGCGCGGCCGAGTGCGTCGTCGGCTACGGGCTGTCGGAGGCGTCGCCGAACGTGGCGCAGTCGGCCTGGTGGGAGCCCGAGGACGTCCGCGCGAGCGGCCGGATGCTGCCCGAACCCGGCGTCGAGGTCCGCATCCACGACCCCGAGACCGGGCGCGACCTCCCGGCCGGGGACGTCGGTGAGATCTTCGTCCGGGGCTGGAACGTGATGCGCGGCTACTACGCCATGCCCGCCGAGACCGCGGAGGCGCTGTCCCCGGACGGCTGGCTGCGCACCGGCGACCTCGGCAGGCTCGGGGCCGACGGCCGTCTCGAGTTCGTCGGGCGGGCCAAGGAGCTGATCCGCGTCGGCGGCGAGAACGTCGCGCCCACCGAGGTGGAGGACGTCCTGCACGGCCATCCCAAGATCAAGCAGGCGGCGGTCGTCGGCGTCCCGGACGAGCGCCTGATCGAGGTGCCGTTCGCGTTCGTCGTCCTCGCGGCGGGCTGCACGGCCGAGCCGGCGGAGATCATCGCCTGGGCGCGCGAGCGCCTCGCCCGCTTCAAGGTGCCGCACCACGTCCGGGTGGTCGCGGGCTTCGAGGAGTTCGGCATGACGGCCAGCTCGAAAGTGCAGAAACGGCATCTCGCCGAACACGCCCGGCGCCTGCTCGACGGGGGGAGGGTCCGATGACCGGAGCGGAGCGAGGATCATCGGCCCGACCACCCGGGGGTCTGGGGGTCGCCCCCCGGAAGGGCAGGGTCCGATGACCGGAGCGGAGCGAGGATCCTCGGCCCGACCACCCGGGGGTCTGGGCGTCGCCCCCCAGAAGGGCAGGACCCGATGACCGAGGGCGCGCGGATCGAGACGGCGGTCACCCGGCTGCTGGGCTGCGACCTGCCGATCGTCCAGGCGGGCATGTCGTGGGCGTCGTCGGGCTCGGCGCTGCCGCTCGCGGTGTCGAACGCCGGCGGCCTGGGCGTGATCGGCGCCGGGCCGATGCGGCTACCCGACCTGGATCGTGCCATTCGCGAGGTCGCCGCCGGCACCGACCGCCCCTACGCGGTGAACCTGCCCCTGTACCGCAAGGGCGCGGAGGAGGTCATGGACCTGATCGCGGCCAGGCGCGTCCCGATCGTGATCGCGTCCCAGGGCGGCCCGCAACGCTACCTGCGGCGCTTCCAGGACCTCGGGACGATCTGCCTGCACGTCGTGTCCACCGAGGAGCACGCGGCCAAGGCGGTGGACGCGGGCGTCGACGGCCTCGTCGTCGTCGGCGCCGAGGCCGGGGGCCATCCGCCGCCCGGGCTCGTGTCCACGCTGGTCACGGTCAGGGCGGTGGCGCGGCGGTTCCGCGCGACGCCGATCATCGCGTCGGGCGGGTTCGCCGACGGGGCCGGGCTCGCGGCGGCGCTGTCGCTCGGCGCGGGCGCGGCGCAGTTCGGCACGAGGTTCCTCGCCAGCGCCGAATCGAACGTCCACCCCGCCTACAAGGAGGCCGTCCTCGCCGCCGGGACGGGCGACACCCGCACCGTGGGCCGCGGCCTCGGCGTGATCCGCGTCCTCGCCAATGACTTCGCCGACCGCATGGCGGAGCTGGAGAACGCCGGCACCGACCTGGAACTGCGCCGGGCCGAGTTCACCGCCTCCAGCCTGAAGGACGCGGCGGTCGGCGGCGACGTCGCGGGCGGCAAGGTCGAGCTGGGCCAGTCCGCCGGCCTGGTCGACGCGATCCTCCCGGCCGCGCGGATCGTCGCGCTGCTCGTCGAGGAGTACGCCGCCGCGCTCGGCCGCCTGCCGGAGGTGCGCCCGGCCCGCGACCGCCCCGACCATCCCGCGACGACCCCGCTTCCCGCCTGGTAACCCCACCTGCCCCCTAACCCGCTCAGCTCCCACCCAAGAACTCGGGGAAAGTCAGCCGACATCAAGATCTGGGAGGTCTTGGATGACGACCAACGACGACAGAGCCGAACGGGTAGCGTCCGTTCCGAGAATCGGGCGCAGAGGACTGCTGGGAGGTGCCACAGTGCTGGCCGCCGGCGGCGCGGTGTTCGGCGGCGGCGGCACGGCCGCCGCCGCGGGCGGAGCGAAGCAGCCACCACTCAAGATCATTCCCATTCCCGAGCAGGTCCCGGCCCGGGAGGGGTACGCCCCGGTGCCGGGCGGACGCCTCTGGTACTGGGACACCGGAGGCCGCGGCACCCCGATCGTGTTCATGCACCCGGGGAGCGGCAGCGGCGAGATCTGGCCCTACCAGCAGCCCTACTTCGCCAAGGCCGGGTACCGCGTCATCGGCTTCTCGATGCGCGGCAAGTACAAGTCGAGCGCGCCGGACCCGGACAACCCCGGAACCGGTGCGGACGACCTGCACACGCTTCTCCAGTTCCTCGGCATCGACCGGTTCCACCTCGTCGGCGTGGCCTACGGCGGCGGAGTGGCGCTCGACTTCGCGCTGACCCATGAGGAGCGGCTCCTCAGCTTCTCGATCAGCGGCAGCCTGACCAGCGTGACCAACCCGGACTACGTCGCCATGCTGCGGCGGCTCCGGCCCACGGGCTTCGGCGACATGCCGGCGTCCTTCATCGAGCTGGGGCCGTCCTACCGGGCGCTCAACCCGGAGGGGATGCACGCCTGGGAGGAGATCCACGACCGGGCCTCGCACAGCGACGTCGGGCAGCCGTACGCCACGAGCCCCACCTGGGCCGACGTCGAACGGCTGCGGGTACCGACCCTGCTGCTGTGGGGCGACGGCGACCTCTACAGCCCGCCGTCCGTGCAGCGGGTCATGGCGAGCCATTTCCGCAACGTGGAGACGGTCGTCGCCGACGAGTGCGGGCACGCCCCGCACTGGGAACGTCCCGACATCTACAACCCCGTCCTGCGCGGATTCCTGCGCAGGCATTCACGCTGACAACGCGCTAGTGCCGGGGAGCCCGATCGCGCCGCGGGCTCCCCGGCCCCGCTGTGTCAGTGCAGCTGCGGCATGACCTCGGCGGCGAGCCGCTCCATCTGCTCGGCGTCGTCGAAGAGCGGGGTGAAAAGGATCAGCTCCGCGCCCGCGTCGATCACCTCGCGCACTCCCCGGACGCATTCGGCGGCGCTGCCGAAGACGGCGACGGAGAGCAGGTCGTCCCGCCCGTAGAAGCGTTGCAGGGTGGCGGACGCCCTGGTGCGGGCGCGGTCGGCGTCGTCGTCCACCCCGATGTAGACGCGCTTGGCGATCTGGAAGCTCGCGGGGTCGCGCCCCTGCTCCGCGAGCGCCTCCCGCACGACGTCCATCTGGTCGGCGAACTGCGCGGCCGTCGCGGACCCGGCGCCGAAGAAGCCGTCGCCATGCCGGACGGCGCGCCGCAGCGCGTTCGGATGCCGGGCGCCGAACCACAACGGGGGATGGGGCTTCTGGAACGGCTTGGGCTCCATGGCGGCGCCGTCGAGCTGCCAGAAGCGCCCGTCGAAGGTGATGCGCGGGCGCGTCCAGCACGCCTTCATCAGCTCCACCCCCTCGGTGAACCGCGCGACGCGGCTGCCGGGATCGACGCCGAACGCCGCGAGCGCGGGGCCGGCGTTGCCGACCCCGACGCCGACGTCCACGCGGCCCCGGCTGAGCTGGTCGAGCGTGCTCAGGCTCTTGGCCAGGTGGGCGGGGCTGTGCAGGGTGCTCACGAACACCGCGCAGCCGAGCCGGATCCGCTCGGTGCACGCGGCGGCGTAGACCATCGTTTCGAGCGGGCTCGACCGGGACGCCGTCCCGAGGACCTGCTCCTGCGTCCAGGCGCCGTCGAACCCGAGCTCCTCGGCCCGCCGCACGAAGGCGCGGAACGCGGCCGGGTCGAACCCGCCGTCGGGAAGGTCCTGCGGAATGGAGATCGCGAAGCGCATCTCTCCCACTCTAACGATCATTCAGGCCCGCGACCAGGGGCGATGGCCGCTTCGGGCGCCGGCGAAAAGGCCGGCACCCGAAGCGGGATCGGTGGTCAGCGGTTGTAGGGGGTGAGCCGGTCCCAGAAGTCGCAGTGGTGCTGGCGTCCGATCTCGCGGGTCAGCTCACTGTCGCCCGCCGGGGCGAGGGACATCACGTCCGGGGCGCGGCTGGTGAAGCGCGGCCACAGGGGCGCGCCCTTCACGGTCGGGTTTCCGGTGTGGGCGAAGCCCGTCCACTGCGCGGTGATCTGCGCGCCGAACGCCTTCTGGTTGGGGGACAGGGTCGCGCCCGGACGGGGCGACAGGAACTGGTTCAGCAGGACGTGGAACGCGCCGTTCGGCTTGGTCTGGTCGAGGAAGCTCGCGGGCGGGGCGTCGGAGTTGTCGGACTGGTAGGCGAACACGGTCAGGTGGCGCGACATCCGCCGGTGGTTGAGCAGGGACGGGCAGACCGAGTTGGAGTCGGCGACGATCGTCCGGTAGGCGATGAACGCGGACGGGTCGGGGAAGCGGTCCAGCGGGTATCGGGCGAACACCTGGGGGGCGTAGCGGCCGTACTGCTCGCGCACCATCCGCCGGTAGTCGGCGGGCGTGTCGGCGGAGGCGAGCTGGGTCTCGTCGCGGTCCACGCCGTGGATGAGCGTGACGTCGTTGACGCGTCCGGTCGCGAACGCCTGCCCCATCGACATGGTGAGGGTCTTGCCGTCGACGATCGGCCCGATCGTCCCCTGGTCGGGGCCCATCCCGTTGCCGGACTTGTCGAGCAGCGTCTGCACCGGCACCCGGCGCAGGCAGGCGGCGGTGTCGGCGGCGTCGCCGCAGCCGACGGCCGCCGCGAAACGGTCACCGGTCCGGTGCGCCTGCTCCGCGGTGGGCAGTACGGACTTGCAGTCCTGCGGCTGCCAGGAAGTGTTGGTGGTGCCGAGCAGTGAGTTGTATTCACCGCTCTGCGAGATCCCCTTGTGGAACAGCCCCTTCGCGGTGGGGGAAACGGTGTTGGCGCAAACACTCGATCCGCCGGCGGACGCCCCGTAAATGGTCACATTGCCCGGGTCGCCGCCGAATTTCGTGATGTTCCGCTGCACCCAGCGCAGCGCCGCCTGCTGGTCCTGGAACGCGTAGTTGCCCGAGTTGCGGCCCAGGTCCCGGTGCGCCATGAATCCGAAGATGCCGAGCCGGTAATGCACCTCCACCGAGATGACGTTCCCGGACCGGACGAGGTGGCTCCCGTCGGCGGGCGTCCCGAACCTGAAGCCGCCGCCGTGGATCTGGACCATGACCGGCAGCCGCTTGGCACCGGCGTTCTCCGGCGCCCGGACGTTCAGGTTCAGGCAGTCCTCGTTGGTCGACCCGGCGCCGAGACCGTCCGCCTGCGGGCAGTTGGTGCCGCGTTCGGTGGCCGGGAACGTCGAGGTCCAGGCGGGTGCGGGCTGGGGCG
The DNA here is from genome assembly GCF_044326375.1 of Actinomadura sp. 3N508. NCBI lineage: Bacteria > Bacillati > Actinomycetota > Actinomycetes > Streptosporangiales > Thermomonosporaceae > Actinomadura > Actinomadura sp. 3N508. Next base: position 215,041 of record NZ_JBIRAX010000001.1, on the reverse strand, counting down.
GCGCCCAGCGGAGGCCGTCGACCGGAGGGGCGGCGTACCGGATCCCGAGCCAGGACGCGACGCCGTTGGAGACCGTCCCGCACACGGGTCCCTTGTCGGTCTGGACGGTGGTGCCCGGCGCGCATTCGGCCGCTTCGGCATGGGTCGTGGATTGCGGTGAGGTGCGGGCCTCGGACGCGGGGGCGGTGAACATCATCGCCGCGGCGACGGCCGCGGCGATGGCGGGCCATCGGAGTTTCTTCGGCTCCATGCCGACCTTCTCTCTCGCGCGGGGGAATGGACGGCGCCGCCGACGGAATGGACGGCGCCGTGATCGCGGGAAGTCGGCCACGCCACCGAAAACGGCAATGCGCCCGGACGCTCTCTGTCCGGACGGGTGGCGTGACGAGCGGGGAACGGATCTGTTTCTCGGGGGCCGGCGGCGGCAGCAGCGCCTTTACTTCTGCCGGGGGTGCGTGCGCACGATGATCACGGATTGATCGAAGATTAAGTTGGCGTTCTGGAGCCGGATAGAGTCCGGTGCCGCCGCGGTCGGTCAATGGGCACGTGGGAGCGCCGACCGGCGCGGGCCGGTCGGTGAGCGGTCGGATCCCTGCGACGGACGGTCGTTCGGCCCCGAATTTTCTCTCCCGTCACACGCTCAACCGACAGATCGGAACAATCCCGGCAAATCCCACGGTTCATCGCGCGTTCCCGACCGCTCGCCGCAGCCGCCCCCGATGCTCGACGCGCCCGCCCGGTTGTTCGCCGCAGCCGTCCCCCGGCCCTCCTGACCAGGTCACCTGATCATGTGATGCTCCGCCCGACGGCGTCGAAGATCGGCCGAAGGGATGCGGGATGAGATCAAGACGGCGTACCACCAGAACAGCCGGAGGGGTCAGACCGGCCGGAGCGGGCCGGGTCCGGAGGCTGTCGCTCGGGGCGGCGGTCGTGGTGCTGGCCGGTGCGGCGGCGGCCCCCGGGGCCAGCGCCGCCGGCGGCGCGGGAGCGGCGGCGGGCGAGAAGTGCGAGTTCACCGTCCAGCGGGACGTCCCCACCACCATGCGGGACGGCACCGTCCTGCGCTCCAACGTGTTCACCCCGAAGGGGAAGGAGAACTTCCCGGTCATCCTGATACGGCTGCCCTACAACAAGGATCGCGCGGAGAACATCTTCTACGCCGACCCCGACTTCTACGCGGCCGCGTGCTACATGGTCGTCTCGCAGGACGTCCGCGGGCAGTACAAGTCGGACGGCACGTTCTACCCCTACCGCGACGAGGCCACCGACGGCTACGACACCATCGAGTGGGCGGCGCGGCTGCCGCACTCTAACGGCAAGGTCGGCATGTACGGGTTCTCCTATCCGGGGCTGACGCAGTGGCTCCCGGCGACCCTCCGCCCGCCGCACCTGGTCACCATCGTCCCGGCGTTCACCTCGGCCGACGCCTACGACGGGTGGACGTACGAGGGCGGCGCGATGTACCAGTCGTTCACCCAGGACTGGCCGCTGTTCTCCCTGGCCAACAGTGCCGTCGACCGCCTCCCGGACGGTCCGAGGCTGAGCGCGGAGATGAGCCAGGCGTCCCGCGACCTGTTCCGGAAGTGGTACTGGTCGCTGCCGCTGAAGAAGTGGCCGCCGCTGTATCCCGAGGACGAGCGCGTCGCCCCGTACTACTACGACTGGGTCAAGCACCCCAGCAACGACGCGTACTGGAAGCGCTGGAGCATCCGCGACCGGCACTCGCAGGTCACCGTCCCGTCGCTCAACTACGGGGGCTGGTACGACATCTTCGCCGACGGGACGGTCGAGAACTTCGCCGGGATGCGCGCCAAGGGCGGATCCCGGACCGCCCGGGAGGGCGCGAAGCTGCTGATGGGCCCGTGGACGCACGGCAGCTCCGGCCGCCGGACGGGCGCGCTCGACTTCGGCCCGGAGGCCGTCGTCTCGATCGAGGAGGTCCAGCTCCGCTGGTTCGACCACTGGCTCAAGGGCGAGCGCAACGGCGTGGACAGGGACCCCGCCGTGAAGATCTTCGTGATGGGCGCGAACAAGTGGCGGACGGCGGACGCCTGGCCGATCCCCGGCACCGACTACACCACGTACTACCTGCACAGCAACGGCGACGCGAACACGCTGACCGGCGGCGGCACGCTCACCACCGCCCGCCCCGCTAAGGAGGCGGCCGACCGCTACCGCTACGACCCGGAGAACCCGGTGCCGAGCTTCGGCGGCCGGTTCCAGAGCTCCGTGCCCGGCGGGCCCCAGGACCAGCGGGTCATCGAGCAGCGGCGCGACGTCCTCGTCTACAGCACCCCGCCGCTTCAGAAGGACACCGAGGTCACCGGCCCGATCTCGGTGACGCTGTACGCCTCGTCGTCGGCGCGCGACACCGACTGGACGGCGAAGCTCACCGACGTCCACCCGGACGGCAGCTCGATGATCGTCCGGAACGGGATCCAGCGGGCCCGGTACCGGGTGTCCCTGGAGCGCCCGTCGCTGATCCGTCCCGGGAAGGTCTACAAGTACACGATCAAGCTGTGGCCGACCAGCAACCTGTTCAAGGCGGGCCACCGCATCCGGCTGGAGGTCTCCAGCAGCAACTTCCCGATGTTCGACCGCAACCCGAACACCGGCCGCACGTTCGGCACCGACACCAGGACGAAGGTCGCCGACCAGACCATCTACCACGACGCCGAGCACCCGTCCTCGATCACCCTCCCGATCATGCCGAGCCCGGTCGGCTGACCGTCCGGCACAAGATTCACGTTAGAACTATTCCTGTAGACAGTACTTAGGGTCCGAACGACCGGCCCGTCCCGCGCGCCCCCGCTCGCGCCGATCCGCACCGCCGGGGGCGCGCGGGACGTTCGTGCACGCACCTCCCGATGCCCACGACACCACTCGACGTCCCGTAACACGACGTCATCAAGCCGCAGCAGCCCGCACTCCGTGACCCGCTCCAGGCTCGCGGTGCCGAATCCTCGCCGCGGCGGGGTTTCTCGCCCTCGGATCGGGAAGACTCGGATCACATCATTGACGGATGCTTCCGAAAGAAATACTTTCTTCAGAAAGTAAGCAAATGGGCAGCCGGGAGGCCCGTCATGGTGACCTATCAATACCGCTGCGCGCGCTGCGGTCCCTTCGACGTCGCGCTGCCGATGGGCGGGGCACGCCCCGAGCAGCGCTGCGACCACTGCGACGGCACCGCCCGCCGCGTGTTCACGGCCCCGTCGCTCACCCGTCCCGGCGCCTCGCTCACGCGGGCGCTGGACGCCCAGGAGGCCAGCCGGTACGAGCCGCAGGTGGTGAAGGCGGCGCCTCCGGCCGAGCGCCGTCCCGCCCCGCCGTCCGATCCGCGCCACGCGCTGCTACCGCGGCCCTAAGGGGGATCTCATGGCAAGCGTGGGCCTGCTCTACGTCGGCGCGGTGCTCTTCGTCAACGCGGTGATGCTGCTCGGACGCGTCGACCCGAAGGCCGCGGGCGTGCTGAACCTGTTCGTGGGCGCGATGCAGGTCGTGTTCCCGACGATCCTGCTGATCCAGGCGGGTACCGACACCGCGGCGATCAGCTTCGCGGCCGGCATCTACCTGTTCGGCTTCACCTACCTCTACGTCGGCATCGGCAACCTCGCCGGCATCGACTCCACCGGCGTCGGCTGGTTCTCGCTGTTCGTGTCCGTCTCGGCGATCGTCTTCGCGGCGGTGAACTTCTTCGACGTCAAGGACTACCCGTTCGGGGTCATCTGGCTCTCGTGGTCCTTCCTGTGGTTCCTGTTCTTCCTCCTCCTCGGGCTCAAGCGGGCGGAGCTGAACGACTACACCGCATGGGTGACCCTCGCCAACGCGCTGGGGACGACGACGCTCCCCGCGTTCCTGCTGCTGACCGACAACTACTCCAGCGCGGGCAAGTACGCCGTGATCTGGGCGGTCTGCACCGTCGTCATCGTCGTCGGCCTGTGGCCGCTGACCCGGCGCGGAAGCACGGGCACGGGCGGAACCGCGCCCGCCGGGCCCGCCGAACGGGCCACCGGAACCTGACCGCCGACCGCACTTCAACAAGTTCAAGGCACCAAAACTGGGAGGGCACTCATGCCAGAAGTCGTGTTCAGCGTCGACCAGGCCCGGTCGATGCGCGACCAGAACGTTCCCGGCCACAACCGGTGGCACCCGGACATTCCCGCGGCGGCGACCGTCCGTCCGGGCGCCGAGTTCCGGGTGGAATGCCGGGAGTGGACGGACGGCCAGATCGGCAACAACGACTCCGCGAACGACGTCCGCGACGTCGACCTGCAGCCTTGCCACATGCTGAGCGGGCCCATCGCCGTCGAGGGCGCCGAGCCGGGTGACCTGCTCGTGGTCGACATTCTCGACCTCGGTCCCGTCCCGCAGGAGACCGGGCCGAAGCCCGGGCAGGGCTGGGGCTACACGGGGATCTTCGCCAAGCAGAACGGCGGCGGCTTCCTGACCGACTACTACCCGGACGCCTACAAGGCGATCTGGGACTTCCACGGCCAGCAGGCCACCTCGCGGCACATTCCCGGGGTCAGGTTCACCGGCATCACGCACCCCGGGCTGTTCGGCACGGCGCCGTCCGCCGAGCTGCTGGCCAAGTGGAACGCCCGCGAGCAGGCGCTCATCGACACCGACCCGAACCGCGTGCCGCCGCTCGCGCTGCCGCCCCTCGTGCCCGGGACACTCGCGGGCCCGCTCACCGGCGACGCGCTGGCCAGGGTCGCCGCCGAGGGCGCCCGGACCGTCCCGCCGCGCGAGAACGGCGGCAACCACGACATCAAGAACTTCACCCGCGGCGCCCGCGTGTTCTACCCGGTGCACGTGGCGGGCGGCATGCTGTCCGGCGGCGACCTGCACTTCAGCCAGGGCGACGGGGAGATCACCTTCTGCGGCGCCATCGAGATGGGCGGCTACATCGACTTCCACGTCGACCTCATCAAGGGCGGCATGGAGAAGTACGGCGTGACCACCAACCCGATCTTCATGCCCGGCAACGTGGAGCCGCGCTACTCCGAGTTCGTGTCGTTCATCGGCATCTCCGTCGACCACGACACCAACACCAACTACTACAACGACGCGACCATCGCGTACCGGAACGCGTGCCTGAACGCGATCGAGTACCTCAAGACGTTCGGCTACAGCGGCGAGCAGGCCTACCTCCTGCTCGGCGCCGCACCGATCGAGGGACGCGTCAGCGGCGTGGTCGACATCCCGAACGCCTGCTGCTCGCTCTACCTGCCGACCGAGATCTTCGACTTCGACATCCGCCCGACGGCCGACGGCCCGCGCCGCGCCGACCGCGGCCAGTGCGCCGTCTCGTCCTGACCCCGGAACCGCAGCGCGGCCCGCGCCGGCCGCCGCTGCCCTGACCGCCCGTGGCGGCCCGGCCACACTCGCCCCGCAGGCGACCGGGCCGCCACGGCGCGTTGCCACGGCGCCATGGTCCGCCGCCGCTGGACGAGCGCCGCGAGCGAAGGCAGGATCGGCCCATGCCGCCGATGCCGTCCATGCCGGACGAGCCAGACCTGCAGACCGACCGTCCGCATTCAGCCCGCGTCTACAACTACATCGTCGGCGGCACGGTGAACTACGCCGCCGACCGCGAAACGGCCGCGAAAGCGCTGGAGGGCTGGCCGGGGCTGCGCACCTCGATGCTCGCCAACCGCGCCTGCATGCAGCGGATGGGCCGCCACTTCGCCGGGCTGGGCATGCGCCAGTTCCTCGACGTCGGCGCGGGCATCCCGGCCTCGCCGAACCTGCATGAGGTCGTCCAGGAGACGGCGCCCGACGCGCGCGTCCTCTACGTGGACAACGACCCGATCGTCCTCGCCCACGCGCGTGCCCTGCTGACGAGCACCCCCGAGGGCCGCACCGCCTACGTCCAGGCCGACATGCGCACCCCGGACGCACTCTTCGCCGACCCCGTCCTCCACGAGACCCTCGACCTCACCCGCCCGGTCACCCTCACCGTGATCGCGATGCTCCAGTTCGTGGAGGACGCCCAGACCCTGGTGGACGCCCTCGTCGCGCCGCTCGCCCCCGGCAGCCACATCGCGCTCACCGTCCCCACCGCCGACCTGGCCCCCGAGTCCCGGGACCTAGCCCGCGAGTACACGCGCAGCGGCATCCCCATGTACCTCCGCGACCGCGCCGAGGTCGAACGCCTCCTCACCGGCCTGGACCTCCTCGCCCCCGGCGTCGTCCCGATGCCCCGCTGGCACCCCGCCCCCGGCGACGCCCCCCTCCCGAACACCGCCACCAACATGTACGCCGCCGCAGCCCGCAAGCCCTAGCCACCCGCGGCGGCGCGCACGGGCGCAACGTGAATGTGACCGGGTGGGGCGAGTCGAGCACCCGGTTGCGGGAAGCGTGCAGATGCCGGCGACGGCCTGATACGGCAACCGACAGAGGGGCGGGGACGATGCTCGACGGACGGCGGCTCACCCAGTACGCGCACGGCGGCGGCTGCGCCTGCAAGATCCCGCCGGGCGAACTGGAAGAGGTGGTGGCCGGCCTCGGCGCCCCCGGCTCCGCCGACCTGATCGTCGGACTGGACTCCGGTGACGACGCGGCCGTGGTCCGGATCTCGGGCGACACGGCGGTGGTGGCGACGGCGGACTTCTTCACCCCCGTCGTCGACGACCCGTACGACTGGGGCCGGATCGCCGCGGCCAACGCACTGTCGGACGTGTACGCGATGGGCGGCCGCCCGCTGGTGGCGGTGAACCTGCTGGCCTGGCCGCGCGAGGTCCTGCCGTTCGAGCTGGCCCGGGAGGTGCTGCGCGGCGGACGGGACGTCGCCGTCCTCGCCGAGTGCCACATCGGCGGCGGCCACAGCGTGGACGACCCCGAACCCAAGTACGGCATGGCCGTGACGGGCATCGCCGAGACCGCCCGCCTGCTGCGCAACGACCGTGGCCGCCCGGGCCTGCCGCTCTCGCTGACCAAGCCGCTAGGGCTGGGCGTCCTGAACAACCGCCACAAGGCGACCGGCGAGGTGTTCGAGCAGGCGATCGCCGTCATGACAGAACTCAACAAGGACGCCGCCGACGCCGCGCTGAAGGCCGGCGCGACCTGCGCGACCGACGTCACGGGCTTCGGCCTGCTGGGCCACCTGCACAAACTGGCCCGCGCCTCAGGTGTCTCCGCGGTGATCGACGCCGGGGCGGTGCCCTACGTCGACGGCGCGCGGGAGGCGGTCCGCGACGGCTACGTCAGCGGCGGTACCCGCCGCAACCTCGACTGGATCGCACCGCACACCGACTTCGGCTCCGCCGGCGAGGACACCCGCCTGCTGCTCGCCGACGCGCAGACGTCCGGCGGCCTGCTGGTCGCGGGCGAGGTGCCGGGCGCACCGATCGTGGGGGAGCTGATCCCGGCCGGAGACCACAGCCTCGTCATCCGCTGAGGACCGGGGTAGGACGGGAACATGCACGTGATCGCCACCGCCGGGCACGTCGACCATGGCAAGTCCACGCTGGTCAGCGCGCTCACCGGAATGGAGCCCGACCGCCTGGCCGAGGAACGCCGCCGCCGGCTGACCATCGACCTGGGGTTCGCCTGGACGGACCTGCCGGGCGCGGGCGAGGTCGCGTTCGTGGACGTCCCTGGACACGAGCGGTTCGTCGCCAACATGCTCGCCGGGGTGGGCCCGGTGCCCGCCGTCCTGTTCGTCGTCGCCGCCGACGAGGGCTGGATGCCGCAAAGCGCCGAACACCTGGAAGCCCTGGACGCACTAGGCGTATCTCACGGCGTCCTGGTGGTCACCCGCTCCGACCTGGCCGACCCGGCACCGGCGATCGAGGAAGCGCGAGCATGGATGTCCGAGAGCACCCTCCGCGACATCCCCGCAGTCGCCGTAAGCGCGGTCACCGGTGAGGGCCTGGACGACGTCCGCAAGGCCATCACCGCCCTGGTCACGGCCCTACCGGCACCCGACACCACCGCCCCCATCCGCCTGTGGGCCGACAGATCATTCACCATCCACGGCGCGGGCACCGTCATCACCGCCACGCTGGGCGCGGGCACGATCAGGGTCGGCGACGAACTCCTCAACACCGAAGGAAGAGCCGTCCGAGTACGCGGCATAGAGGCCCTGGGCAACCCGCACGACCAAGTGGCCGCCACCGCCCGGGTCGCGCTCAACCTGCGAGGCGTTGACCGCTCCGAAGTCCCGCGCGGGCTGCCCCTGCTCACCCCCGCCGCCTGGCGAATGGCGGGCTCGGCCGACGTGCAGCTGCGCCCGACGTCCTCGGCCCCACTCCCCGAACGGCTGATCATGCACATCGGCACCGCCGCCGTCCCGTGCCGGTTGCGCCCGCTCGGATCCGAGCACGCCCGGCTGCGCTTCGATCGCCCGCTGCCGCTGCGCTACGGCGACCGCGCCGTCCTCCGCGACCCCGGACGCCGCCGGATCGCCGCCGGACTGATCGTCCTGGACGTCGACCCACCCCCGCTGACCAGGCGCGGCGCAGCCAGGTCCCGGGCCGCCGAGCTGTCGGGAATGCGCACGGCGGACGACGTGGCGTCCGCCCACCTCCGCCGGGGCCTCCGCCGCACCGCAGACCTGGCCGCGATGGGCCTCCCGACACAAGGCGCCCCTCGCCACGCCGACTGGTGGACGACCGACGAACGCTGGGCCGAGTACGCGGCAGAGCTGGCCAAAGCCGAACGCCACCATCGAAACAGCCACCCCCTGGAGCCCGGCATGCCAGTGGCCGCCGCCGCCCGCCGCCTGGGCATCGACCCGGCCCTGATCCCCGAACTCGCCAAGGCCGCCGCCCTCACCTGCGAATCAGGACTGCTCACCCCACCAGACCTCGCCCCAGGGCTTCCCGCGGCGCTCGAAAAGGCCGTCCAGCAGCTGGAACGCGACCTGGCCGCCAACCCTTTCGGTGCCCCGAACGCCGACCGCCTGACCGAGCTGGGCCTGGGCAACACCGAGCTGGCCGCCGCCGAACGCGTAGGCCGCCTGCTGCGCATCGCGCCCGGCATCGTCCTGCTTCCGGACGCCGACCGCCGCGCCCTAACCGTCCTGACCGAGCTGCCTCAGCCGTTCACCTTGAGCGACGCTCGCCAGGCCATGGGCACCACCCGCCGCGTGGCCGTCCCGCTCCTGGAACTCCTGGCCGCCCGAGGCATGACCCGCCGCACCGAAGACGGCGAACACGAAACCCTCACCCCACCCGACTGATCGGCTCACTCTTCCCCGGCAACTCGACGCGGGTATCGGCGTACGAGACATAAAAGCCCCTCACGGCGGCCATCTCACCCTCACCTCGCAGGCGTGGGCAATCTTCATCGCCCACGTGCAATCTGGACGCTACGACTAATAGCCGACAGCGGTGGGGAGGTGGCCGAGCTATGGACATTCGTGACATGGCTCCTGTCGCATGGCGCATGAGCAGCCATAGCGGGGCGGACGGCAACTGTGTCGAGGTCGCCGATCTGGACGTGAGCGTCGGCGTGCGGGACAGCAAGGCGCCGCACGGAGGCCACCTCACTCTCGCCCCGCGGGAGTGGGCCACCTTCATCTCCCAAGCACGGGCCGGACGCTACGACTCGTAGCCGGGGCCCGCGGTCCTGCTGCGGCCCGTCGATGGTCAGCCGCGCGGCCACTTATGATTGCGCGATGTCGCTCGCGGTGCGCTGGACTCGGCTGTTGATGGTGCTCTCGGCGGTCGGCCTCGCGGGCGCGGCCTATGCGGCCCGCGCCGCGATGGACGGGCCCATCGACCAGTACTCGGGCGCCGCCTTCTCCGCGGCCATCGTCTACACGATAGTGATCTTCATAAGGCCGCCGATCTCGCCACTACCGGCGGGCGGCGCCGCGGTCGCGTACTGCTGGTTCATCGAGTTCGCGCAGCTCACCCCCATACCCGGGGCACTTTCTCAGCGCAACTGGCTCGCGCGCCAGCTGCTAGGCGCGCAGTTCGACCTCGTCGACGTCGCCTGGTACCCCATCGGCGTCATCCCTCTGGTCGCCGTGCATTGGATTCTCCGGGCCCGCACACGCTCCCAGACAGACCCCGCCCCCGCCCTCACATGATGACTGTGGAATTGCCCTGCCCGGCAGGCATTCCCAGGGCGGTTGCCGGTGAATCGCCGTCAGCCGAGGGCTACGGCGTTCAGGTACCAGCTTGTGTGGGGGAGCCATTGCTCGCCCCAGCGCCAGTCGTCGTCCTTTCCGGTTTTGGCGAAGCCGTGGTCCCAGAGAATGCCGCTGCCGTCGTCGTTCTTGCCGGTGATGCCGTTGACGATGCCGCCGGGCGTCTGCAGGAACTGCCAGGACCCCAGCCACAGGTACTCCGGGTTGTTGCGTCCGGAGCCGTCGAGCATGCAGACGTCGTAGGGGTTTGCGCCGAGGATCCAGTTGAGCTGGTCCGCTGCGTACGCGCGCAGCCTTGTTGCGAACGCCCGGTCTTCGGGGAACTGGCGTGCGGTCAGGCGCGCCGCAGTGGCCAGGGAGGCTATACGCGCGTTCTCGCCTTGCCACCATTGGTCCCTGGAGCGCGGCGTCACGTTGTGGGGGAAGAAGAACTGGGCGGCGCGGTTGCCGTCCTTGTCCTGGACGAGCTGCCGCGCGTAGCCGAACGGGTTGCGCACGGATGAGGTGACCGACAGCTCCCACTGCATTGAGCGGCGTACGGCGTCTAGTGCCTGGTCGGCGGTGCGGCCTTCGGCGATGCCCGCGTAGGTGAGCAGTGCGACGACGGGGAGGCCGGCGTCGGACGGGTGGAAGTACGGGCGGTCCTTGTCGTCCGCTCTCCAGTAGTCGTTGTGGCCGTTCCAGGAGACCAGGCGGGAAGACAGATTTGCTGCGCGTTTGTCGGCGCTTGCCTTGTAGGTCGTGTCTTTGGTGGCGCGGTACAGTTCGACCGCGGCTAGTAGGGCGTTGTAATCGTCCTGGATGTTTTCCTTTCCGTCGTTGGTCAGGCGGACGTTGTTGACTTCGAGGTAGGCGAAGGCCTGCTTGGCGGCTGACAGGTATTCGGCGTTGTCGTAGTCGCCGGAGACTTCGTGGGTGCTTGCGATGGCCAGGGCGGCTATCGCTACTCCGCCGCCCTCGCGGTAGTTCACCTGGGCGGTGCTGAGGGTTCGTTTGACCGGGTCTTTCGGCGGACCTGGCTGGTTGACCGTGCTGTAGAAAGACTGGCCGGGGACGTGGACGCGGCGGAGGTAGTCCGCGCCGTAGAGGCCCTCGTCCTGGAGCCAGGTGCGCAATTGGGTGAAGTTCTCGTCTTTTCGGGCGGTTAGCTCCCGGTGGGAGACCAGGAGCGACCAGGCGGTGAGGGGGAGCTGGAGAGTGTTGAAATAGGAGAGTGCGGACAGCTGGGTGAAATGCTTGCCGAAATCGCCGGACGCGTCGTACCAGCCGCCGTGCGCGTCGTAGGTCTTTCCGGTGTCGCCCAGTGGTAGGCGGCGGTCGAATTTGTCGTACTGGCCGGAGCATCGCCAGCCCTTGAAATGGCGGACGACGTGCGCGAGCGTGTACCGCTCCAGCACCGTGGCCTCGATCTTGAACTGTGCCGACCGGGCCGAGCCGATGGTGAGGTGGTAGTCGCCGGGACGGTTCACGCGGGAGAAGTCGGCGGTCCAGTAGGTGCGGTCGTCCCAGTCCTCGACGGCGCCGGCATTGTCGAGCAGGCCGGTGTGGACGGTCTGGCCGGTGGCGGCGTCGATGAGCTGGAACGCCTCCGGGGCCTGCGCCGAGGTGACCACCGCGCGCTTCGGCCCGGCGGGGTCGAACCCCACGTTGTTGAGGAGGATCCGCGTCGTCGCGTCGCTTCGGCCCGGCGGCGCCGCGGCCCTGGCCTCCGCCCGCGGCGCCAGGACGGAGGAGGCCGTGAGCCCGGCTCCGGCCGTGGCCGCGCCGATCAGGAAGCGCCGGCGATCGTGTCCTGCGGTCATGCTCGCACCACCTTGGGTCGCTGTCGCCCCCGATGCCTTCACCCGTCCGCCCGCTGGTTCGCCGACGGCATCTCGAACCCTCAGTGATCTTGCGGGCATGGTCAAGAGAAGTGCGGGACGGGGTCGGGCGGCGGTCAGCGGGGCCCGGTGGGCGGTGGACGGCGTCCGGTGGGCGGTGTCAGGAGGTCTCGAAGATGTCCAGGGGCAGGAACGCCGAGACCAGGACGCTCGGTGGGTTCACCAGCTGGCTGATCCTGAGGTCCACGGCGACGCTGCAGATGGCGTACGCCTGCTGCCGGGTCCAGCCGCGTTCGCCGAGGTGGTCGATCATGTTGAGCAGGGCGTTGCGCGTGGCGAGCCTCAGGTCCTCCGACACCACCGTGCCGCCGTCCCGGCTGACCGGCATGCCCGTCGTGGCGTAGAACGGGCGCGGCGCCGCGTGCTCCGGGGCCGTCCGGGAGAACCTCGGGGACGTGATGCCCTTCTCGCGCGCCGCGCCCTTGTCGACGGTGAACCGCACCCGCAGCGTCGCCCTCATCTCGATGGCCGTCCCGCACACCTCGCCGTCGCCCTGCGCGAAATGCGCGTCGCCCGCGCTGAACAGGGCACCGGGGGCGTCGACCGGGAGGAACAGGCTGGTCCCGGCGGTGAGCTGCTTGATGTCGATGTTGCCGCCCTGCTCCCTCGGCGGGATGGTCCGCAGGCCCGTGGCGGCGATCTCCGGGTCGGACGGCACCGCGCCCCCGGCAGACGGCGGGATGACCACGCCGCCGCCGTCCAGCGCCGCCTGCTCCCGCGCGGTGATCCGGCGCAGCGCGCCCGGCCCCGGCGCGAGGCCGATCGTGCCCATGAACGGCGCGCCGGGGACGCGGACGCCGGGCAGGTCCTCCGAGGTCGCCCAGCCGTCCGCGATCGCCCAGCGCACCAGGTACGGCTCGGGGAACTCCTCGCTCAGGAAACCGAGCCCCGGCGCCTGCGCGGTGAACCCGAACGTGTCCGGTGCCACGTCGAGGATCTCCACCTCCAGCAGGTCGCCGGGCTCGGCTCCCTCCACGAACACGGGGCCGGTCAGCGGGTGGACCACGCTCAGGTCGGCGGCGGCCACGTCCTTTGCCGTGCTGGACGGGCTGAACTGCCCGTCGAACGCGTCCCGCGTTCCCATGACGACCTCGTCGCCGGGGGCGCAGCGCGCCACCGGCGGGATGCCGGGATGCCAGCGGTTGTGGCCCGTGCCGGGGTCCTCCCGCAGCGGCCTGGCGGGGTCGATCCGAATTTCATGGACGGCCATCCCGCCACTCTCCTCACACCGGCACAACGATGATCGGAGGTTTCCGCCCGCCGCCCGAGGCTGTCAACCCACCCCTTTCGGCAGGTGGAACTGCCCGGCGGGATTTCCGGCCCACCGCGCGTCCGGGGGCACCTTCTCGCCTTTCATGAGGAAGGAGTCGGCGTCGAGGACGGAGTCTTCGCCCATCGTCACGCCGTAGTGGACGAACGACTCGACGCCCAGGGTCGAGCCGGCACCGATCCGGGTGCGGCCGGATTTGAAGACGCCCTCCTCCAGGGAATGGCACTGGATCACGCTTCCGGCGTTGAGCGTGCACTCGTCCCCGATGGTGACGAGGGTCTTCTCCGGGATGGCGCAGCCGTCGTCGAAGACCCGCCGGCCCATGCGCACGCCCAGCAGCCGCCAGACCACGTTCTTGAACGGGGTGCCGTTGAACGCGGCCCGCCCGCCCATCTTCCAGAGGCGCTCATGCCACCAGAAGTACGGGTCGTAGATCGAGCACAGCCGCGGTTCGAGAGAGCGGAAGCGCAGCACGGCCCGTTCGACCAGCACGCCGAAGCCGACCGTGAACAGGAGCGTGGTCAGGACGGCGACGACGATCCCGACCGGCGCGTTGCCGCGGAGCTGGTCCTCGGCGGCGAGCCACAGCACGGTCACCCCGAAGGCCCGGAGCCATCCCACGAAGAGGTAAAGCGCCATGGTCCTGATGTTGTAGCGGTTCTTGGCCGACAGGCGGCGGCGGAACTCCTCGCCCTTCTCCAGTTCGGCGAACGCGTGGTCGCGTTCCACCGAGCGGGGGATCTCGAAGCACGGCGAGCCCAGCAGGCCGGTGTTCTCCCGGACCGGGCCGTCGACGGGCACCGCCACCTTCGTCCCCAGGAGGACGTTGTCCCCGACCGCCGCCCCGGCCGGGAACACGATGTTGTTGCCGAGGAAATTGCGGGCCCCGATCCTCACCTCGGACGCCCTGAACGACGTGCTGGAGAAGTCGGCGTTCGTGACCCACAAGGCGTCCGAGATCATGGTGCCGCTGCCGACGGTGGTCAGGTAGGGGGAGTGGTGCTGCAATTCCGTGCCGAAATTGCTGCCCGTCTGCACGATCGGCCGCGAGAAACGGTATCCGAGCGCGCGCAGGTACCCGACGATGTAGGAGCTGTCGCCGAAGAGGCTGGTGAACAAGGGCACGTTGGTCAGGCGCTTGGTGGTCATGAGCGCCCAGTAGTGGCGTCCGTAGAGGCGGTAGACCTTGCCGGGCCGGACGAGGAGCCCGAGCAGGCGCGGGACGGTGAGCACGAACGCCAGCGCCCCGACCAGGCCGCCGAAGAACAGCAGGCCCGAGATCAGCGCGGCGTCCAGGTAGAGCGACGGGCGGCCGAGCCCCTGCGACTCCGTGCGCATGATCTCCGCCAGCATCGGGAACTCGGTGAGCAGGCCGACCACGACGGCGAATCCCAGCGGCATCGCGACCGCGAGCAGCGTGAACAGCTGGAGGGTGCCGTACCAGAACCGCCTCGCGGTGCCGCACCTCATCGGCGGGATCGGCAGGTAGCCGGTGCCGGTCGGGCGGGCCGGGCAGCCGTGCCAGCGTTCGCCCGCGGGCACGCTCTGCCCGCTGTGCAGGGACGAGGCGTGCCCGAGCTGCGTGTCGTCGCCCATGGCGGTGTCGAGGTCGAGGACCGTGCTCTCGCCGACGAACACGCGGTCCCCGAGCGTGATCGGGCCCGTCCGGATCACCCCGGCGTCGGCCCGGTAGCCCGACATCGCGCAGCGCTCCCGGATGATCGTCCCGGCGCCGACGGTGAGCAGGTCGGTGCACACGACCGTCCTGGAGAAGATCACCGCGCCGCGGCCGATCCTGGCCCCCAGCAGCCTGAGGTAGATGTTGTAGACCGGTGATCCCGCGAGCAGCGACATCGGGCTCGACCGGATGAGCGTCCGGACCGTCCAGAAGCGGACGTAGCCGAGGCTCCAGACACGGATCCGCCGCGGTTTCCAGCGGCCGATGAGCGCCCATTTCGCCAGGACGGGCAGCGCGCACATGAACGCGAACAGCGCGCCTCCGGCCGCCGCGCTCCGCATGTACAGGTCGGCGAGTCCGGTGGCGTCGGACGTCCAGTCATAGCCGGCGGACGCGACCACGGCGCCGCCGTAGATCGTCGCGACGAAGAGGAGGAATTGCAGGGCGCCGCAGACCACGTACTCGCGGACGCGTTTCCGCACCGCCGGGCGGGTGTCCGCCGGACGCCCCTCCGGGGCGGACTCCGGTGGCGGCGCGATCGCGGGCGCCCGCTCGGACAGCACCGCGGCCAGGCCCTTGACCTGCGGGTTCTGGTAGACGTCCAGCATCGACACCGGCAGGTCCGTCCGCTCCCGGACCGCGGTGCAGAACCGCGCCATCAGCAGCGAGTCGGCGCCCAGATCGTCGAAGAAGTGGCTGTCGGTCGACACCTGCTCCAGCCGCAGCAGGCCGGCCAGCGCATCGGTGAGTTCCTTCTCGGTCGCGGTCGTCGGGGCGAGGTGGCCGCTGGACGCGGCCTGCCCGCGCGGCGACGTCGGCGGGGGCAGCCGGCCACGGTCGGCCTTGTCGCTCGGCAGCATCGGGATGGCCTCGAGCTCCTCGAAGTACGCCGGGACCATGTAGCCCGGCAGGTGCTCCCGGGCCTGCGCGCGGAGCCGGTCACGGTCGAGCGGTGAGTCGCGGGTCCGCCGCGTGACGTAGGCGACCAGCTCGGTCACGCCCGGCTCGGGCTCGTGCGTGCCGACCACCACCTGCGCGACCCCGGGCACCTGCGACAGCACCGACTCGATCTCCGTCAGCTCGATGCGGTACCCCTTGATCTTGACCTGGGTGTCGATGCGGCCCTGGTACTCGATCTCGCCGTCGCCGTTGATCCGGCCGAGGTCGCCGGTGCGGTAGATCCGGCCGGACGGGTTGTGCTCGATGCCGATGAAGTCGCGGACGAACCGGCTCGCGGTGAGGTCGTCGCGGTTCACATAGCCGCGGGCCAGCCCGATGCCCGCGATGCCGATCTCGCCCGGCTCGCCCGGCGGCAGCGCCCGGTCCTCGTCCGGGTCCAGGATGACGACGGAGTAGGTGGGCAGCGGGATTCCGATCGTCACCGCCCGGCGCGGGTCCAGCGGCGTCCACGTCGCGGTGACGGTCGCCTCGGTCGGGCCGTACACGTTGAGGAACCGGCGGCCGGGGCGGTGCCAGCGGGCGACGAGGTCCTGCGGGCACGCCTCGCCCGACACCAGCAGGAAGCGCAGGTCCGGGAGGTCCTCGCCCAGGGTCGCCAGGAGCGTCGGGACGCAGCACAGCGCGGTGATGCGCCGTGTCCGGATGAACTCCAGCAGGTCGTCGCCGACCAGCACCGACCCGCTCGGCTTCGGGACGAGGGTCGCGCCCGACATCAGCGGCACCCAGATCTCCTCGACGGAGAAGTCGAACGCGATCGTCATGCCCTGGTACATGCGGTCCGCCTGGCCGATCCCGTACACCTCGACGGCGACGCGGACGAAGTTGCAGATCGCGGCGTGCTCGACCGCCACGCCCTTGGGGCGTCCCGTCGAGCCGGAGGTGTAGACGATGTAGCACAGGTCGTCGTCCGGGACGCCCTTCTCGGCGCCGGTGAGGCGGTGGCAGGGGAGCGTTCCGATCTGTGCCGCGGCCTCGTCGACGCACAGCACCGTCACGCCCGCCGAGCCCGCCGAGCCCGCTTCGCGCGCCGAGCCCGCCGGACTCGCGGCGTCCGGTCCCTCTGCCGCGCTCGCCTGGTGCAGGTGGCCGCGCAGGTGCGACAGGGACAGGACGGTCCGCACGCCCGCGTCCGCCACGATGTAGGCCAGCCGCTCCGCCGGATAGCCGGCGTCGAGCGGCACGAACACCGCGTTGATCTTGAGGACGGCGAGCGTCGCGGCGTAGGAGTGCACGGCGTCGTCGAACAGCAGCCCGATCCGGTCGCCGGGGCGGGCCCCCTCCGCCAGCAGGTGGCGGGCGAGGCGGTTGGCGCGCTCGTCCAGCTCGTCGAAGGTCAGGACGAGATCGCCCGCGTCGACGGCCGGATGCGCGTCGCGGCCCTCGGCCCGGAAGCGGTCGCAGCGGTCCTCGAACAGGTGCTCAAGGCGTTCGCCGGGGCGCCAGCGAATCTTGTTCGGATGTCCGGCGGCGACCAGAACGTGCTCGGGAGTGACGTGCCGGGCCGTCTCTCCCGGAACGGTGAGCGTCCGATCGCCGGTTTCTGTCGTCATTATTCGCTCCCCCCAGGCGGACTGAAATTCCGCCAATCACCCGCGCGGCCGAGTCAGGGCTCGCAAGATGAGATGTCAGGACCGAAAGATGATCCAACCGAACCAATGAGTAGCAATAGCCCCTGACCAGAGGCGGCCATGGAACGGTCCGGCACGAATTTCCCTTGACACTGCAATGACGCCTGTTTAATCGTTTCATTAACTAAAATGTCATGGGCGATGTCGCTGTATCGCCTGGGGGGCGGCCACGGGGATCGGGCTACGAAGATCCCCTGCCGGGGCTATAGATCATGAAGTTCCGGCGGTGCTTTGAAACGTTCCATTTCAGCCGCCTTCATTCACATTCAAGGAGCGGGCGGGCGCCTTTCTATTAGATGTAGTGACCAGCTGACTCCACTTCTCCGGCCGGTGACCACGGAAAACGCGGCCGGAATCGCGAGGCTGCCCGAAGTTCGTCACACATTGCTCTTTACGGCGCCAATCCCCGTGCATATCGTTCAGCGTCATCCTCCCCTCTGGTGCGCAACGCGCCGGAGCACACCCGCAGGAGGCAACAGGGCTTCAAGGTCCACCAGCGTTCCACCAGCAGTTCGACCAAGTGCCAGCACAGCTCCCGAGCCGACGAGGGTGGCGCCGCCACCCGGCTCCATGCCTGCTCGCCGGACAGTCCCCCCCGCTACAGCTCCCCGGAACACAGATCCGATTGGTCAGGTAGACCCCCATGATGAAACGCAAGCGCGTCCTCGGCTCGGCCGCGATCGGCGCCGGCCTCCTCGCGGCCCTGCTGGGCCTCCCGAACGGCGCCGTCGCGCAGTCCACCGCGCCCCCCGCCGCCGTCTCCGTCCTGTCGCCGGACATCCCGGCGGCCAACTCGATGGCGCACGCCCAGCAGTTCCAGACCATCGCCACCGCCAACGGCGGCAACCGCGCGCACGGCCGTCCCGGCTACCGCGCCTCCCTCGACTACGTGAAGTCGAAGCTGGACGCGGCCGGATTCCAGACCTCGGTGCAGTCCTTCTCCTACCAGGGCGCCACCGGCTACAACCTGATCGCCGACTGGCCGCAGGGCGACGCCAACCAGGTCGTGTTCCTCGGCGCGCACCTGGACGGCGTGCCCGCCGGCCCCGGCGTCAACGACAACGGCTCCGGCTCCAGCGCCGTCCTGGAGACCGCGCTCGCCGTCGCCCGCGCCAACGCCAAGCCCACCAAGCGGCTCCGGTTCGGCTGGTGGGGCGCCGAGGAGCTCGGCCTGATCGGCTCGAAGTACTACGTCCAGAACCTGCCCGCCGCCGAGCGGTCGAAGATCAACGCCTACCTCAACTTCGACATGGTCGGCGCGAAGAACACCACGACCTGGGGCGTCTACACCGACTCCTCGACCCTCAGCGCGGTCTTCACCGAGTACTTCCGCAGCAAGGGCCTCCCCACCCGGGGGTTCAACATCGGCGCACGCTCCGACCACGCCTCGTTCAAGAGCGCCGGCATCCAGGTCAGCGGCATCGCCAGCGGCGACGACCCCTGCTACCACGCGCGCTGCGACGACATCAACAACATCTCGTCGCCGGTGATGGGCCACGCCACCAACGCCGCCGCCTACGCGGCGTGGAAGCTCGCGGGCATCCCCGAGGGCGCCGCTCTCCCCAGCGCGGCCTACCG
Organism: Actinomadura sp. 3N508; assembly: GCF_044326375.1. NCBI lineage: Bacteria > Bacillati > Actinomycetota > Actinomycetes > Streptosporangiales > Thermomonosporaceae > Actinomadura > Actinomadura sp. 3N508. The sequence continues at coordinate 195,945 of NZ_JBIRAX010000001.1, read as the reverse complement.
GCCGGCGGGTTGAGGAGAGGCGTCCGATGAGAACCCGTAACCTCAAGGCGGCCCTCGTGGCGGTCTGCCTGGGCGCGGCGGCGCTGACCGTCGTCGGGACCACCGCGTCCGCGGCGCCCACGACGGCCGCCGCCCCCGCCGAAACGGCGAAGCGCTACCTCGTCACCGGCCCGGCGTCGTCCGCGCAGCGGACGCAGGTCGCCCGCACCGGCGCCGCTATCGACCTGGTGCGCCCGGACGACTCGCTGGAGATCAGCGCGATCCCGGCCGAGGTCCGCGCCATCAAGCGGCTCGGCTTCAAGGTCAGCCCGATGGGCGCCTTCCCCCGGCACGCCGCGTCCGCGCAGTCGTACCACACCCACGCGGAGACGATGGCCGAGCTCGACCAGGTCGTCGCCAACTACCCGCAGATCGCGAAGAAGTTCACCATCGGCAAGTCCTACGAGGGCCGCGACATCGTCGGCGTCAAGATCAGCGACAACGTCGCGCAGGACGAGGACGAGCCCGAGGTCTTCTACCAGGCCAACATCCACGCCCGCGAGCGCCTCACCAACGAGCAGGCGCTCTACTTCATCGGGATCCTCACCAAGGAGTACAACTCCACGGCGCGGATCACGAAGGTGGTCAACGAGCGGGAGTTCTGGATCATCCCGATCCTCAACCCCGACGGGCAGATCTACGACATGACCAGCGACACCCAGCCGGGCCGGATGTGGCGCAAGAACCGGCAGGGCGTCGACCTCAACCGCAACTACGACTACAAGTGGGGATGCTGCGGCGGCTCGTCCGGCACCCCGTCCAGCGAGACGTACCGCGGCCCCTCGCCGGCGTCGGCGCCCGAGGTCCGGAACGTCCAGAACTTCGTCAAGAGCCGGATCGTCGGCGGCAAGCAGCAGATCAAGATGTTCCTCGACATCCACTCGGTGGCGAACCTGGTGCTGTGGCCGTTCGGCTACACCACCGCGAACACCGTCCCCGGCGCGATGTCGGCCGACGAGGAGGCCGCGCACCGCACCATCGGCGTCGAGACCGCCCGGTTCAACCGGTATACACCGGAACAGTCGAGCGACCTCTACATCACCGACGGCAGCTCGGACGACTGGCTGTGGGGAGACCAGCGCATCTTCTCCTACACCTTCGAGCTCGGCGGCGGCAGCTTCTACCCGGCGCCCTCGCAGATCGAGTCGCTCACCCAGATCAACCGCGACCCGCTGCTGATCCTGGCCGAGTACGCGGACTGCCCGTACCGCGCGATCAACAAGCAGACCCAGTACTGCTCCCCGGCCTGACCACCGCCGGTAGCAGCTGAACGAGCTCACCCGGGTTTGTCGGACGCCATCCACGAAACCCGGGTGAGCTTGCTTGTCCGTCTCTGAGATGCCCCGGTCCCGGTCCCAGCGGTTGGGGCGGGACGGTCAGGAGGGGCGGGCGGGGGCGGCGATGATGACGGAGACGTCCAGGCGGAGGGTCTTCTCGCCGACGGCCTGGAAACCGGCTTCGGCGAGGAGGCGGCGGTAGTGGCCGCGGGTGCGTTCGCGGCCGCCGACATTGTTCACCAGCATGTTGAGGTCCCACAGGGTGGAGACCGAGGAGTCCCCCGGATCGTCGGGGAGGAGACGTTCGATGATCAGCAGCGTGCAGCCGGCGGTGGCGGCCTCGCGGACGGCGCGCAGGATCGACACGCAGGTCTGATCGTCCCAGTCGTGCAGGACGCGGGCGACGATGTACACGTCGGCGCCGGCGGGCACGTCGCGGCCGTTGGTGAAAGAGCCGGGATGGAGCGTGCAGCGATTCAGGTGGCCGCGGGCTTCGAGGTTGTCCCGGGCGGTTTCGATGACCTCCGGGCGGTCCAGGAGCGCGCCCTTCAGGTTCGGGTAGGCGTCGCACAGGTGCGCGAGGAGCTCGCCGTTCCCGCCGCCGATGTCGGCGACGGTGCGGGCGCCGGAGAGGTCGACGGCGGCGGCGACGTCCGGGAAGAAGGCCCCCTCGGCCATCGCGCGGGCGAACAGGCGCCTTTCCTGCGGGTGGTCGTCGAAGTAGTCGAACGGCCTTTGCCCGAACACGGTCTCGAAGGGCTGCGCGCCGTCCTTGATGGCGCCCGCCAGCTCACCGAAGGTCCGGTAGAACAGGCCGCCGTAGAGCTGGGCGATATGGCGCATGGAGCCCGGGGCGGTGGAGGTGAGCCGCCGGCCGAGGCCGGTGAGCGCGAACGCGTCCCCGGTGGAGGTGAGCGCGCCGATCCAGGGGTGGCAGAGGGCGCGCAGCAGGCGGTTCAGCCGGTCGGCGTCGATGCCGGTGCGGGCGGCCAGTTCCTTGCAGGTGAGCGGGTGCTCGGCGAGCTGGTCGGGGATGTCGAGTTCGACCATGACGCGGATCGCCTGGACGCCCCAGGCGCCGGTCAGCCGGCGCAGCAGCCGCCGATCGTCGCCGGTTTCGGCTTCGGCTTCGAATTCGGGGGTGGGCTCGGGTCCGGGGGCGGGCTGGTTCAGGTGCCGTAGCAGCGCCTCGGTGTGCCGTCCCGGGGCGATGACCTCTAATCGGCGAGGCCGGCCCATCGGGGTGAAACCGTCGGCGCGGAAACGCAGCACGGTGACGCCGTCCTCGCCCTGGGCCGGGTTGTATCCGCCTCCGTCGGGATGCGGTCCGCCCGGACGGGAGAGGGCGCGGCGCAGTTCCTCCAGGCGGGCGGGGTCGGTGAGCCGCACTTCGACGCCGCGGGTGGAATGGCCCGGTAATTGGCCGTGGATGACTTTTACGGCCGGGAGCCCGGCCTGGTCGACCGTGCAGTTCGCGGCGACGGCCTCGACCATCTCCGCGGGAGCGTCCGGCGGCAGGACTTCGGATATGGCCTCGGCGTCGCTCCGGGTGATCAGGTAATCGTGGCCGCGCCGGATTCGCCGCCTGTCGTCTTCCATGCGCTGCTCCCCATTCAGTGATCGTGCATGTGCGAGACAGGTGCAGGATCGCACGGGAGACAAGAGAGAGGGGACGGACCCCCACCGGTCCGTCCCCTCTTCGTTTTGCGATTTACCGGCCGGACAGGCCGCCCAGGATCGGGTCGGTGACACCGCCGATGATGTCGCCGATGGGGTCGAGCGGCCCGCCGGGACGCTCACCGTCGTCCGGGTCCTCCGTCGGCGGCGGGTCCTCCGGCGACGGGGACGGGCTGCCCGACGGGGGCGGGCTGCTGGGCGGCGGCGTGGTCGGAACCCGGTTCTCCGGCGGAGTCGACGGGCCCGGCGTCCGGTCGCCGCCCGGCTCCGCGGGCTTCTCCGCCGAGGGGGAGCGCTTCTCGGTCTTCGGCGGCGCCGGAGCGGGGGCGGCGTTGCGCTGCCCGCTGCCCGGCGGCTTCGGCGTGCCCGGCGTGGCCGGCTCCTCGGTGGCGCCGCCGCTCGGCGTGGTGCCACCCGGGCTGGTGTTGGTGTCGGGCGGCGGCCCGAAGGCGTTCACCGTGCCGTCGTCGGTGGACGGCCACGTCATCAGCAGCCCGACCGCGATCGAGGCGGCCACCCCGGCGAGGCCGCCGACGCCCTTGAGGGCCGCTCCGCGGCGGCGCGGGCGCTCCCGCACCGGGTCGGCGAAGAACGGGGCGTCGGCGAGGGGGTCGGATCCGGCGAAGGGGCCGGGCTCGGCGAAGGGGTCCGTGCCGGGGCGGGGCGGGGCGCCGGCGACGAACTCGTCGCCCATGGCGGGTCCGGAGCCGGAGCCGATCACCACGAGGGGGCGGGTCGGGTCCGGGGGCACCGCGGGCGGGACGGGCACCGAGGGCGTGTGGCCGAGGTCCTCCCGGACCGGGGCCGTGTAGACGAGCTCGTTGAACTCGCCGTCGTCCTCGTCCTCGCCGAGCACCTGGGCGCGCAGGTGGGGCGGCGCGAAGGCGGGGGCGCGGCGGGCCAGCAGGTTCGGGAGCCGGCCCTTCTCGAACGCCTCGATGACGTCCATGTGGTCGGCGGGCTCGGCGGTGCGGCGCATGAGGGCGTCCAGGACGACGCGCTCCAGCGCGGTGCGCGCCTCGTGCAGCCGCTCGCGCACGGCGTCCGCCGAGATGCGCAGGACGCCCGCGATGTCGCGGATCGCGAGCCACTCGCCCGCGGACAGCAGCAGCGCCTCGCGGTTGTCGGCGGGCAGGTTGCGCGCCGCGGACAGCAGCGGGTCGGTCTCGGCGCCGGCGAAGACAGGCCGGCTGTGGCTGCTGAACGCGCCCCGGTCGGCGCAGACCCTGCGGGCGAGATGGTGCAGCCACAGCACCGTCTCGCCCGGGGGTGGCGGTTGAGCCACCGCTTCGTTGAGCGTGTCCTTCAGTGCCTCGGACGCGCCCTGGTCGCCGGTCAGGGACCAGCAGTGCGCGTACAGGCGGTGTGCGTGGGCGTCATAGAGGTTTTCCAGGTCCCCGCGCATGTGAGCCTCCTCGTGAGGTGGCCGTGGGAGCAGCCGTCGGAGAGCGGGCAAGGAGACGGGCCATCCGGGGGCACGCCTGGGCACGGGACTCTAGTGCATATGTGTGGCGGATGAGAAGGGAATGCCACCTAATATGCTGGATTCAACCCTGGGTGAGGCAATGATTCTGATCTGTTATGATCAGCGATATTGGAACGATATATAGCTATATGTCGGGTTCTTTGCAGGTCATCGGCGTGCGCGCGCCTCGATCGCCTCGATGATCCGCGGGCGCAGTTCGGCCGCGCGGATGACGGCGTCGACCGAGCCGACCTCGACCGCGCGCCGGATGTCGTGGACGCGGTCGAACTCCGCCGCCACCTCGCCGACCTTCTCCGCGCGGACCGCGGCGCGCAGCTCCTCCAGCTCCGCGATCAGCGCGGCGCGCTCCGGGCCCGGCGCGGCGGCCACCCGGGCCTCCAGGTCCCGGACGCGCGGGTCCGCCGCCGTGCGGGCGTTGACGTCGCCCGCGAACACCACGGCGGCGGCGGGCGCCCCGCCGAGCACCGAGGCGAACGAGCCCTCCAGCGCCAGCACCGTCATCTCCGGGTTCAGCGCCTTGGAGAACACCACGAACGCGCCGCCGTGGTACCGCGAGATCACGCAGAACACGATCGGGCCGCGGAAGTTCACGATCGCGCGGCCGATCTCGGCGCCGTACTCCAGCTGGAGCTTGCGCATCGACTCCGGTGAGCCGTCGAAGCCCGACAGGTTCGCCAGCACCACCAGCGGCCGGTTGCCGCTGGCCGCGTTGATCGCCCGCGCCGCCTTCTTGGACGACTGCGGGAACAGCGTCCCGGCCGTGTAGGCGTCCGGGCCGTCGGTGGGCGGGAAGCCGCGCCGCGGCACCGAGCGCGACTCGATGCCGAGCAGGCACACCGGCATGCCGCCGAGATGGACGTCCTGCACCACCGCCGTGTCGGCGTCGGCCATGCCCGCCCAGCGCTCCAGCACCGGGTGGTCCTGGTCGGAGAGCGCGCGCATGACCGTCCGGATGTCGAACGGCTTCTTGCGGTCCGGGTTGGCCTCGGCGGAGAAGATCTCGCCGACCGTGGTGAAGTCGCTGCCCTCCACGGCGTGCGGGAAGTCGGACACGTCGCGGTCGACGGGGTCGGACGTAGTGGCGCGGCGCGGCCCGTCCTCGCCGGGCGCGACGTAGGTGTGGTCGTAGTGCGCCATCAGGACGTCGCGCGCGGCGGCCAGGTTCGGCGCCCAGTACTGCGCCTGCCCGTTCGGGCCCATGACGCGGTCGTAGCCGCCGATGCCGAAGTTGTCCTCGGCCGACACGCCGCCGGAGAAGTCGAGGGCCTGCTTGCCGGTGAGCACCATCGCCGAGTCGGGCGTCATCACCAGCACGCCCTTGGTGTGCATCAGCATCGTCGCCTCGGCGTTCCAGTACGGCTGCGCGCCGACGTTGATGCCGGTGACCACGACGTTGATCTCGCCGCCGTCCTGGGTGAACTCCACGATCCGCTTGAGCGCCGCGGCGACCCAGTCCATGTTCTCGGTGCCGGACTCCATGGAGATCCGGGCGCCGGACGACAGCGTGTACCACTCCAGCGGCACCCGCATCCGCTCGGCCAGGTCCAGCGCGGCGATCACGCGGCGGCACTCCGGCTCCGACAGCGCGCCGAGCGACTTGGTCGGGTCGCCGAGCAGCACGACCCGGGTGACGCCCTCCCGGTGCCGCGGGGTCGGGGTGGTGACGACACCGGCGACGATCGCGGCGGTGTTGCGCCCCTTGGGACGATCGACGGGCACGAGCGCGTGGTCGTCGTCCAGGTCATGCTCGGTGAAGTCGCCGAGCAGGCCGGTCAGCTCGTACGGGTACACGGTGTTGCGGCTGCTGGCGCGGAGCACCTTCTGCCGGTAGCCGTCGACGGGCTCGACCGGGTCGTCGGACGGCTCGGCCACGGTCAGCTCGGTGCCGCCGGTGGCGTCGAACGCGACCCGCACGGCGACCTTGTGCAGCTCGCCGGTCCGCCGGTCCCGCCGCCGCGCGATGATCTCGATCTCCTCAAGCCCGGCGCCCGCCGTCATCGGCAGCAGCCGCTCGATCACCGTCTCCAGCTCGGCGCGGGTGATGTCGCTCGGCGGCCAGACGTAGATCACGATCCGGTTGGTGCTGAGCCGCTTCTTCGACGGCCACCGCGACCGCGCGTTGCGGATCGAGTCGAGGCAGGACGCGATCGTGTACTCGGCGGTCGGCAGGGTGAGCAGCCGGCCCTCGTGGTCGCGGAGCCCGGCCAGATCGCGGACCTGCGCGAACGCGACGAGGCGCTCGTCGGACGGGTTCTCCCGCGCCGTGCACCGGAACAGGTAGACCTCCTCGTCCGAGGACGGCAGCCGGGTGAGGTCGAACTTGCGCAGCCGCTCCATCCGCATCCGCTGCGCGATGTACGGGTGCAGGCCGCGGATCAGCCGCTCCTCCACCATCGCCCCGGCCCCCTCGGACGCCGGGCGGAACGTGAAGTGGTGGTGCATCACCGCGCCGCCGCTCCCGGCGACCGTGGCGGTGAGCCTGCGGACCTGCCGCGGCAGCGGGTGCGCGTTGATGACCGCCTGCAGCTCCGCCGCCATCGCGTCGAAGTCCTCCGGCTGGCGCTCCCAGGAGAGGTAGATGTCGCTGTCGAGCGCCTGCTCGCCGCCCGCCAGCTCCGCGAGGCCGCGCAGCGCGTCGCCCAGCGACTCGAAGCTCACCGCCGAGGAGACGACGGACGAGTCCGCGCGCTCCGCGATCACGAACGAGCAGCCCGCGACCTCGGCCGTGCGGACGCGGGTGAGCGGCTTGTTGCCGTAGTAGCGGCGGGTCAGCACCTCCAGCATGACCGCGTTGTCCCGCTCCGGGCGGTCCTGGCGGACGAGGCGGCGGCCGAGCAGCCGCACCAGCGGCTCGGTGCTGCGCACCATCTCGGCGATGCGGTCGGCGCGGTCCGGCGAGCCGGGGTCGGCGTCCAGGTGGCGCAGGTGCCTGCGGACGTCGGCGTACACGCGGGCGCGGTTGCGGCGCAGCAGCGGCTGCGCGAACCACGCGAACACCACGCCGTAGGCCAGGTCGGCGACGACGGGGAAGCGCACCTGCGTCGCGGCGACCAGCCGCTCCAGCGCGAGCCCGGCGGGCTCGCGGAGCGCCTGCTCCGGCGGCGGCTCCGCCAGCCAGGTCCGCAGCAGCGTCGCGATCATCGTGGCGTCGGCGGACGCGCGCTGCTGCGCGAGGAACACGCGGAACACGGCCGCTTCGAGCTCGGGCGAGCGCTCCAGGTCGGTGACGCCGTAGTGGCCGAGCGCCTTGGCGAGCCTGGTCTGGAAACCGTCCGGCAGCCCGGCCCGGTCGACGTCGAGGCTCTGCAGGTAGGTGTGGAAGTACTCGCGGGCGCTGTGGACGTGGCTGCCCTCGCCCGTCCCGTCGCCCGGGGCGTCACCGGCCGGGCGGTTGCGGCTCAGCTCGGCGAGGTCGGTGAACACCTCGACGAGCCCGAGCTCGTCCGCCAGGGGGCGGTGGCCCGCCGCCGCGGCCGTCCGGCGGGCGTCGAGGTAGTCGTCCAGGACCCGGCGCTCGTCGTGCGGGTCGACGTCGAAGCCCAGCAGCAGGCTGCGCAGATCCTCCTGGCAGCGGGCGGCGCGCTCCCGCGCGGACGGCGTCCCGGGCGCGGTGGCGAGGTCGAGGTCGGCCGGCGCGGACGTCTCCGCGAGCGCCCCCGCCTCGGCGTCGTCGGCGAGCGGCTCCAGCCGCAGCAGCGGCGCGCCCGTCTCCACCTGGCTGCCCACGGACACGACGCATTCCTTCAGCCGCGCCTTGAACGGCGCGCGCAGCACCGTCTCCATCTTCATGCTCTCCAGCACCAGGACCGGCGCGCCCGCCTCGACCTCGGCGCCGACCAGTGCCGGGGTCGCGACGACCAGCGCGGGCGCGGGGGAGCGGATGACGCCGCCCTCGTCCCGGCTGACCCGGTGCGTGACGCCGTCCACCTCGATCAGGTGGACCGGCCCGTGCGTGCCGGTGACCAGCCGGTACCGGACGCCGTCCACGACGATCTGCCCGGTGTGCCGGTCGAAGCGGTCGAGTTCCACGACGGCGGTGCGCGCCTCCTCGCCCGCCTCGATGCCGACGCGGAACCGGTGCGCGCCGACGCGGGCGACGCGCAGGCGGTAGACGACGCCGCGGAGCTTGAGGTCGAGCGGCCGGCCGCTGTCGTGCCGGACCTGCGGCCGCCCGCCGGACGCCGTCGACAGCAGCCGCTGCCGCTCGGCGCGCTCCTCCTCCTCGTAGCTCTCGATGGCGGCGGCGACCAGCGCGACGCCGGAGTGCCGGTGCGCGGCGAGGTCGCCCTCGGCGCGGACGCGGTCGATCCAGCCGGTGTCGGCGGTCCCGGAGATCACCTCGGGACGGTCGAGCAGGTCGAGCACGAAGCTCTTGTTCGTCGCGCCGCCCTCGATGATCACCGTGGTCTGCGCCATGGCGCGGCGGAGCCGGCCGAGCGCCTGGTCCCGGTCCCGGCCATAGGCGATGATCTTCGCGATCATCGAGTCGAAGTCGGCGGGGATGGTGTCGCCCGCGCGGACGCCGGTGTCCACCCGGACGCCGGGCCCGGCGGGCAGGTCGAGCCGCGCGATGCGGCCGGGGGAGGGCGCGAAGTCGCGGTCGGGGTCCTCGGCGTTCAGCCGGGCCTCGATGGCGTGCCCGCGCTCGACCGGCGGGGCGCCTTCGAGCCGCCCGCCGGACGCCACCCACAGCTGCGCCCTGACCAGGTCGAACCCGGTGGTGGCCTCGGTGATCGGGTGCTCGACCTGGAGGCGGGTGTTCACTTCGAGGAACGCGAACAGCCGGTCGCCGGGGTGGTAGAGGAACTCGACCGTCGCGGCGCCGCGGTAGCCGACCGCGACGGCCAGCCGCTCGGCGGACGCCTTCAGCTCGGCGGCCTGCTCGGCCGACAGCACCGGCGAGGCCGACTCCTCGATGACCTTCTGGTTGCGGCGCTGCACCGAGCAGTCGCGGACGCCGAGCGCCCACGCGGTGCCCTGGCCGTCCGCGATCACCTGGACCTCGACGTGCCGGGCGCCGGTGACCAGGCGCTCCAGGAACACGACGCCGCTGCCGAAGGCCCGCGCGGCCTCCTGGCTGGTGCGCTCGTAGGCGTCGGCCAGCTCGTCCGCGCTCGTGATCACGCGGATGCCGCGCCCGCCGCCGCCCGCGGTCGCCTTGAGCATCAGCGGGTAGCCGATCTTGGACGCCGCGGCCAGGGCGTCGTCGAGCGTCTCGACGGCGCCGCGGCTCCACGGCGCGACCGGCACCCCGACCTCCTCGGCGAGCAGCTTCGCGCCGATCTTGTCGCCGAGCTTGCGCATCGCCTCGGCGCTCGGCCCGACGAAGGTGACGCCGATCCGGTCGCACAGCTCCGCGAACGCGGGGTCTTCCGCGACGAAGCCCCAGCCGACCCACGCGGCGTCGGCGCCCGACTCGACCAGCGCGCGCTCCAGCACCTCAAGATCGAGGTAGGGGCGGGCCGACGCGGGCCCGAGCTCGTAGGCCAGGTCCGCCTCGCGGACGAACGTGGCCGTGCGGTCGACGTCGGTGTGCAGGGCGACCGTCTCGATCCGCGTCCCGCTCTCCGCGGCGATGTCCCGCACGGCATGGATGAGGCGCATGGCGGCCTCACCACGGTTGACGATGGCGACACGACTGAACACCGGACCGAGCCCTCCTGTAGACCACGATGTCGGCGTCCGCGACATGGCGAACTCCCGACCCTGCTTACCCTTCCGCCTCGACCCCACGCGCCGCCATGTCGGAGACGTCGCATGCTGAGCGGCTCGAGTTGTGGGAATCGTGCAAAGCGTCTCTGGGAGAGCTAAAGGCTCACTCGGGCGATGCTAGGAATCCCGCCAGGTGGTGCAGGAGCCGGTCCACGTCCTCGGCGTTGTTGTACGGGGCCAGTCCCACGCGCAGGCCGCCGTCGTCTCCCAGCCCCAGTCTGCGGGACGCCTCCAGCGCGTAGAAGGACCCGGACGGCGCGTCGACGCCCCGCTCCGCGAGGTAGCGGTAGGCGTCGACCGTGCTGCGCCCGTCGATGGTCAGCAGGAGGGTCGGGGTGCGCTCGGCCGCCCGCGAATGGACGGTGATCTGGCCGAACGCCGCCAGCCCCTCCTCTATCCGGAGCCGGAGCGCGTCCTCGTGCCGTTCGAGCGCGGCGGACGAGGCGGCCAGCCGTTCGCGGCGCGTGCCGCCGCCGTCCGGGGCCAGGGCGGCGAGGAAGTCGACCGCCGCGCGGGCCCCGGCGAGGAATTCGTAGGGGAGCGTGCCGAACTCGAACCGTTCGGGGACGGCGTTCGTCGAGGGCAGCAGCTTGTCCGGCCGCAGGGTCTCCAGCAGGTCGGGACGGCTCGCCAGGACGCCCATGTGCGGGCCGAGGAATTTGTACGGGGAGCAGGTGAAGAAGTCGGCCCCGAGCCGTTCGACGTCGACGTGGGCGTGGGCGGTGTAGTGCACGCCGTCCACGTAGAGGAGCGCTCCCGCGTCGTGCACCGCCCGCGAGATCTCCGGGATCGCCGGGCGGGTGCCGATCAGGTTGGACGCGGCGGTGACCGCCACCAGGCGCGTCCGCTCGGACAGCACGCTCCGGACGGCGTCCACTTCCAGCTCGCCGGTCTCGGGGTCGAAGTCGGCCCACCGCACGACCGCCCCGGCGTTCTCGGCGGCCTGGATCCACGGGCGGACGTTGGAGTCGTGGTCCAGGCGCGTGACGACGACCTCGTCGCCCGGGGCCCACGCCTTGGCGAGGGTGCGGGAGAAGTCGTAGGTCAGCTGGGTGGCGCTGCGCCCGAACACGATCCCGGACGGCTCCGCGCCGAGGAGGTCGGCCAGCGCCCGCCGGGCGTCCGCGACGATCGTCTCGGCGTTGCGCTCCCCGGCGGTGCCGTGCCCCCGGTTCGACAGCGGGCGGGACAGCGCGTCGGCGATGGCGTCGATGACGGGCAGCGGCGTCTGGGTACCGCCGGGCCCGTCGAAATGGGCGGATCCAGCCTTCAGCGCGGGGAACTGCGCCCGGACGGCGCCGACGTCATAGGCCGATTCGTTCGTCAACGCGGGACTCCTTCGGGTGTGCCGGGATGTGCCGGGGTGTGTCGGTGGGGGTCAGTAAGGTCGGGGGCATGTCGCGGCGCCGTTTTGAGCACGCTATGCACCGTATGCGGGCAGGTGAACCGCAGGTACGGGAGGACGCGTTCGACTTCCTGCGCGAGCACGCCGACGCCTACGTCGACGACCTGATCGCGGAGTTCGCCGCCGAGCGCGACGACCACGACCTGCGCTGCCGGCTGCTGGAACTCATCGCCGAGGCCCGCTCCGCCACGGCGCTCGGGGTGTTCCGCGAGCAGCTGGAGGGCACCGACGAGCCGCTCCGGTTCTGGGCCGTCCGCGGTCTGGAGATGCTCGACAGCCGCGCCGCCGAGCAGGTGCTCGACGCGGCCCGCGAGGGCGGCTGGATCTCCTGAAAGGAAGCCGACCGGAGCGCTGGGGAAATGGCTCAGATCCGTTTTACCCGCCATTGACCTTCGGGTTACGGGTGCGCCCGGACATCGTTATCCGAAAGTGTCAGCTGCCGCCTTCCGCGAATTAACCGCGATTTCTAATGCCGGGTCGGGGGAGGTTCCGCTCCGACCGGGAAAGGCTTGCCGGATCCGGCCACGCCATTCAGTGAAACGGGCTTTCAAGAGCGCTCTTCGGTTCGGCTAGAAAGGGGCTCCTGCGTGGGCGGTCGCGGTGCTGATCAGGGCGGTCCCGGCCGGGTGCTGTGGAAGACACGCCGCCGCCTCGACGATTCAACCTCGAACATCGAGCGCGAATTGACGCGGGCGCGGACGCTGGTTCACCCTTTCCCCGTGGAGCCGTGCCATGATTCGCATTTTCATCGCCGAGAGTGTCGGTCTCTTCCGCGGCGGACTCACCGCCCTCCTCGACGGGGTACCGGGCCTGAAGGTCGTCGGCACCGTCGATTCCGGTCAGCAGGTGGTGCGCGTCTGCCGCGAATGCACCCCGGACGTCGCGTTGATCGACATAGATCTGCCCGGCCTGGACGGGTTCACCGTGACCCGGACCATGCACGATGAGCTGGACGGGTGCGTCGCCCCCGTGCTGATGGTCAACCGGCACCGGCCGGGCGACGTGCGGCGGGCGGTCGAGGCGCGGGCGGCCGGGCTGGTGCTCAAGGACACCACCCTGGACGACCTCGTCCGGACGATCCAGCGGGTGGCAGGCGGGGAACGGGTCGTCGACCCCGACCTGGTCTTCACCGAGCTGTCCACCGGCCGCAGCCCGCTGACCGAGCGCGAGCTCGAAGTGCTCGATCTAGCCTCCCGCGGAGCCACCGCGGCGCAGATAGCCGCCGCCCTCATGCTGGAGATCGGCACCGTCCGCAACCACCTGTCCCGCATCAACCGCAAGGTCGGGGCGAGCAACCGCGTGCAGGCCATCCGGATCGCCCAGGAAGAAGGGTGGCTCTGAGCCCGCCGCTGCGTCCGGCTCCGAGCCCGCCGCCGCGTCCGGCTCCGGGCCCGCCGTCCAGTGCCCGAGCAGGTCGCGGTAGAGCGGGGAGCGGGCCAATAGTTCTTCGTGCTCGCCCAGGTCGGCGGACGACCCGTCCAGCACCAGGATCCGGCGGGCGCGCAGCGCGGAGCTCATCCGGTGCGCGATCACGATGAGCGTGCCGCCGGGCCGCCGGGCGAACGCCTCCTCCGCCGCGTCCTCGGCGGCCGGGTCCAGATGGCAGCCCGCCTCGTCGAGGACGATCAGCGGCGCGGGCGCCAGGTAGGCCCGGCCGAGCGCGATCAGCTGCCGCTCCCCGGCCGACAGCGCGGCCGGGTCGAGCCGGGCGGCGAGGCCGCCCGCCCGGTGGGTCAGCCCCTCCAGCCCGACCGCGATGACGGCCCGCGCGATCGCGGCGGGCGTGGCGCCGGGCGCGAGGTAGGTCAGGTTGTCGCGCAGGGTGCCGTCGAAGACGTACGCCTCCTGCGGGATGAGGACCCGGGCCCGCGGATCGCCCGCCGGGCGCCCGTCCACCAGGATCCGCCCGGTGCGGGGTCGCAGGAGCCCGGCGATGAGCGCGGCGAGGGTCGACTTCCCGATCCCGCTGGGGCCGACGACCGCCAGATGCTCCCCGGGCGGGACGGTCAGGTCCAGGTCCCGGATGACGGGTTCGGAGGCGGGGCCGTAGGCGAACGTTACCGCCCGCAGCTCCACCGCGGGCCGCAGCACGGAATCGCCCGGCGCGGCGTCTGCCGTCCACTCGGTGTCACCGTCGGGTTCGCGCTGCGGTGCGCTCGTCTCCAGGATGCGGCCCAGCGTGACGGCCAGCCGCAGGCCGCTGCCGCCCATGCCGCGCACCATGCTCTCCAGCGCGGGGTGCAGCCCGTGCAGGACGTAGGTCAGCGCGCCGATCAGCGTCCCCGCCGTGGCGCCCCGGTTCACCAGCCACGGCGCGGCGGCGAGGATCAGCAGCGCCGGGCCCCAGCCGCCGATCGCGAGGGCCAGCGCCCGGACCGCCGCCATCCGCGCGACGGCCCGTCCCGCCGCTGCCTGCGCGTCCACCTCCGTGCCCAGGTCGGCGCGCATGCCGTCCTCGCCGCCGCAGGCCACCACGTCGCGGAGCCCCTCGGTGAGGGCCGTGGCCCGCTCGGCGATCCGCTCCTCGCCGACGATCAGCTCCCGCTGCCGGACGGCCGCCGCGCCGAACACCGCGCCGAACAGCCCGAGCCCCAGCGCCAGCGGCGGGACGACCAGCAGCACGACCTCGGGCATCAGCGTCAGCATCCCGGCCAGCGCCCCCGCCGTCGCGAACAGGAACCCGCGCAGCACGATGAGGATCCCGCCGAAGGTGTCGCGGACGATCTCCACCTGGTGGGTGAGCCGCGCGACCGCGCCCGCGTCGGCCCCGCCGCCGGCCGACCGCCGCAGCCCGGCGGCCGCCACCGCCCGCACCAGCTCGTCGCGGAACGGCTCGACGAGCTGCGCGAGCGGCCGGTAGAGCCGCTGCGCCCCGGCGGCTCCGGCCACGGCGGCGCCCGCCAGCGCGGCGAGCCAGCAGGCGGCGTCCACCGGGCGGCCGGTGCGGAAGGCGTCCACCGCACGCGCGACGGCCTGCCCGAACACGATCGTCGGCACCGCCTCGGCCAGCGACCAGAACGCCAGCCGCGCCGTAGGGCGGGGCCGCGCCCGCATCGACGCGACGAGCAACCGCAGCAGTAGCCGCACGGTCCCCCGCCGGGAGGTCACGGCGTCCTTCACGCGTCGTTCACCCCGAACACGGCCCGGTAGGCGGGGTCTCCCCACAGGACGCGGTGCGGGCCCTGCGCGCGGACGCGTCCGCCGTCGAGCCAGATCACCTGGTCGGCGCGGGCCGCCGTGCCGGCGCGGTGGGCGATGATCAGGCGGGTCCGGTCGCTGAGCGGGCCGAGCAGCGCCTCGGTGATGCGCAGCTCCGTCGCGGTGTCCAGGCTGGACGTGGCGTCGTCGAGGATCAGCAGCCGTCCGGCGTGCGCGAACGCCCTGGCCAGCCCGATCCGCTGCCGCTCCCCGCCCGACATCGGGACGTCCGCGAGCGGTGTGCCGTATTCGCGCGGGAGGCGGCGGATGAAGCCGTCCGCGCAAGCGGCCTTGGCGGCGGCCCGCAGCCTCGGCTCCGGCGGACGGTCGGACCCGAACGCGATGGCGTCCAGGACCGTGCCGCCGAACAGGAACGGGCGGTCGAAGGCGTATCCGACCGCCCGCCGCAGGGCCTTCCGGCTGAGCCGGGGGAGCGGGACGCCGTCCAGCCGCACCTCACCCCGGTCCGGGTCGGTGAGCCGTCCGGCGAGCGCGGCCAGCAGCGACTTGCCGGTGCCCGAGCGGCCGACCACCGCGACCGCCAGGCCCGCCGGGATCACGAGGTCGAGATCGTGCAGGACGCCGCCCTTCCCGACCCCGCGGAACTCCAGCAGCCCGCCGCCGCCCGGAGGCGGCTCGGCCGTCCCGTGCGCGGGGGCGGGCGCGGCGAGGATCTCGGCGGCCCGGCGCGTCCCGGCGCGGGCCCGGCCCAGCCGGACGAGGTTCGCCAGCACCGGCCCGAACCCGGCGGCGAGCCCCGTGTACTGGACGGCCGCGACCAGCTCCCCGGGACTGATCCGTCCCGCCATCAGCTCCGCGCCCGCCACGCCCACCACCGCCACCTGGAGCAGGAGCAGGGTGAGCAGCCCGCGCGCCGCGATCCGGCCCTGCGCGTCCCACGTCTCGTGTCCTTCGGCCCGCAGGTCCGGCAGCGGCGCGAGGACGCGGGCCAGCTCCCGGTCGGCGGTCTTCGCCGCCGCGATCGTCCGGGCGCCGCCGAGCGTCTCCGCGAGCCGCGCGGCGATCGTCCCCTGCAAGGCGAGGTAGCGGTGCACCGTCCGGGTGATGTCGCGGACGAACACCCGCAGCAGCAGCCCGACCAGCGGCAGCGCGACCGCGATCGTCAGCGCGATCCGCCAGTCGAGCACGACGAGCACGACCAGCGCGCCGACCGGCGGCACCGCCGAGACGACCGCCTGCGTCGCCGCGACCGGCGCCACCCCCGCCTCCGCCGCGCCCGTCACCACGCGGCTGGTCACGTCCCCCGGCCGGATCCGCAGCGCCGGACCGGCGGCCAGCACCCGCGCCACGAGCAGGTGCCGCAGCCAGGCGGTCGCGCGGGCCTGGCCGCAGCCGGTCGCCAGCTCGCTGAGCACCTCCGCCGCGGCGGACGCGACGATCAGCGCCCCGCACAAAACGATCGCGGTGGACGGGCTGGACGCCGGGCCGGTACCGAGCGCGGCGTCGACCGCCCCGGCCATCGCGAGAGGCAGAAACGTGGCGGCGACGGCGTCGGTCAGTGCCGCGGCGGCGAGCAGCCCGTTCCACCAGCCGCCGGTCCGGGCGGTGCGCAGCAGCAGCCGGTCCGCTCCAGATGCCATGACCACTCCAAATGCCAGACCACTCCAACCGGGCCGGGGACGGCCCCGAGAACAGGGCGGCCATGGCCCGGGGACCCGGGCCATGGCCGCCGTCGAGCGCTGAGCGTCAGCTGTCGCAGATCGTGACACTGGCCCGGCTACCGCAGTGCACGGAGAGGCTGCTGCGGCCAGGGTGATCGCTGTTCTCGACCGTCATTCCCTGAAGGTCCATGAGCGCCATGTTCATTCACCTCCTTTCGGGCAGGGTTGTCGGAGGAGCCACCGCGGACGGCGCCGCGGACGGCTCCATGGCGGCTCCGGTCGGCCGGGGCGACGCGGGACGGTGAAGGAAGGGAAGCCCCACCGGCCGGTCGTGCAGGGCCGAGCCGACCGCGAGCAGCACTCCCGCCGTGCCGGTCCCCAGGTCCATGGAGAGCCGGTACAGGTGGTCGCCGGGCGTCGCGAGCCCGCCGCCGTAGGGGAGTGCGTGCCAGGCCAGGTCGCTGATGTGCCGCGCGACCCACGGTTCCGCCCGGTCGTGCCGGGCGAGGTACAGGATCATTCCGGCGCGGCCGGCGAACAGGCCGGCCTGCGCGTAGTAATGGGACATCGCCGCCAGGCGGATCCCGTCCCGCGCCGCGGCGAACTCCTCGTCCGGCCGGTGCGCGAGGTACTCGTCCACGGCGAGGCCGATGCCGACGCTGCCGTGATCGATGTAGGGCAGGACGCGGTGGCCGTCCTTGACCTGCAGGCCGTCCGCGTCCTCGACGCAGCCCGCGAGGTCGCGGCGCAGCGCCTCGGCGGCGCGGTCGAGCAGGGACGGCTCGCCCGTCCGCTCGTAGAGCCGGACGAACATCAGCGCCGCGCCCGACGCGCCGTGCAGCAGGCCCGGCCGCGGCGGCGGCGACTGGCCCGGACGGTCCGCGACGATCTCCGCCGCCTTCCACGCCGCCGCGCGCAGCTCGTTCTCGCCGGTGAAGTCCGCGAGATGGTGCAGCACCAGCGCGTATCCGGGCAGCCCGCCGTAGAGGTCGTTGCCGAGCTTCTCCCAGCTCTCGCCCAGGCAGATCTCCGCCACGTCCAGCGCGGACCGGACGTGCCCGAACCCGGCCAGCACGTACGCCGCGCCCTGGAGGCCGTCGTAGAGCCCGAGCCCCGTTCCGCGCGGCGGATCGCAGGCATGCCGGGCGAGCCAGTTCTCGTACTCGGGCCAGCGGCCGAGCCCGGCCGCGTCGAGCGCGTAGAGGACTCCGGCGGCGCCGTGCGCGAGGCCGAGCGTCGACCCGAAGAACTGCTCCACGTCGCCGGGGAACAGCCGGTCGTCGCGCTCCGGGGTGGCGGCGGCCAGCACCGCCCGGCTGAGTTCTCCCCGGATCCGGATCCAGCCCGGCCGGTCCGGGGAGAACTCGGGGGCCGCCTGCGCGGGCGGCTCCGACCCGGGCCCCCGCGCAGGCGACGCCGTGGTCGTCGATGTCGCCGTCGCCGTCCGGGCGCCGCGGGTGATCTCCTCGACGGCCTCGTCCAGGAAGGCCGGGGCGACCGGGAACCACTCCTTGATCACCTCGGCGAGCTGCCGGGCCTTGCCGCGGTGCAGCACGAACAGCGTGGTCATCGGGAGGAACAGGGCCAGGCGCAGGCAGGCCATGCTGTAGACGTCGACCTGCGTGCCGCGCCGGTCCGGCGGCGCCAGGAACGCCGGGCTGGCGAGGGTCTGCCGCCCGTTCTCCCCGGCGGGCGCGGCCGTCTCGAAGTCGATCAGCGCGACGGAGTCGTCCGGGCGGACCATCACGTTGAACATGTGCAGGTCGTTGAAGACCACGTCGCGGCGGTGCATCTCCCCGACGACGCGCTCGACGCCCGCGTGCACTTTCAGCGCCCATTCGGTGTACTCCACGATGTCGTCGTGCGACGGGTCGGGCTCCAGCAGCGGATGCCGCTCGGCGAAGAAGGTGTTGAGCGCCCGGCCCTCGATGAACTCCTGGACGAGGAAGTGGTGCTCGCCGAGCGTGAAGTAGCCGCGCAGCGCCGGGACGCCCTCGACGCCCGCCAGCTTCGCCAGCACGTCCCGCTCGCGCCGCAGCCGGGTGACCGCGTCGGCGTCGTCCGCGGCCAGCCCCGCGTATGGCCGCGCCTCCTTCAGCACGACCTTCGCGCCGGTCCGCGTGTCGACCGCCTCGTACACCCCGCCGCCGTTGGAGAAGTGCAGCGCCTTCTCGATGCGGTACGGGAGATCGTGGGTCGTCGTCGCGGTCCGGGCGGCCACGTGCGGTTCCAGGCAGTCCGGGACGCTCACCCAGTCGGGCACCGTGAAGACGGGCCCGCGGCGGTCGGGCACCAGCTCGCCGTCGCCGTTCTCCATCGCCGCGACGAGCTCGCCGCGCTCGTCGAGACATCGGCGCTCCGCGAACCCGCCATAGCGCACGTGCAGCGGCCCGTCCCCGATGCGCAGATCGCTGAGAATGTAGGGCCCCGGCAGCCCGGAAAGGAGCGGGCCGAGGTCGGCGAGAATGCGTTCCAGCTGATCCTCGTCCGCCGGGTAAATGGTGACGAGCTTTCCGCTCGAACCGCGCGGCGCGTATTTCGCGTTGCGCATCCGCAGCGTTCCCGGGCCGCGCAGGTGCTTGAACTGGATACCGCGCGGGACGCAGTATTCCCAGGTGTGGCGGAGCACCTCGTCCGCGCTCTCCGCACACCCCGTCACGTGCACCTTCCAGCCCTGCGGCGGGGTCCGGTCGGCCGGCGGGACGTAGACCGTCCACTCGTCGCCCGGCGCCAGTTCCCAGCCCTCGGGAAGGGGACGGTGGCTGATGCCGTAATCGGTGTCACGGGTGACCGGAGGGGCGTCATAGAAATACCGGTCGGTGAGGCAGTAAAGCTCGTACTGCTTCCGCATGACCCGACTTCCTTTCGTTCGCTCGAAAGAGAAGATTTCAGGTAAATGGGTGGCGGTACAAGTAATGGAAGTCACCGATATGCCGTTAAAACATGTCCGGCGGCCCGTGAATGAAGATCCGTGAAAGGTGCACGCCACGGCGGGAAAACCGGGTGCGCGTGCCCGGACCGGTGGGATACAACGCCGGGGTGGAAGAGCAGCGGCTGCCCGGTGGCAGGCACGTGGGCGGGGTCCGCATCGGCGACACCGTCCACCGGCGGGCTAATCCGTGGACGTCCACCGTGCACGCGGTGCTCCGCCACCTGGAGGCCGCCGGGTTCGAGGGCGCGCCCGGGTGCTGGGTTTCGACGAGCAGGGACGCGAGGTCCTGACGTTCCTGCACGGCGACACCATCGGCGAACGCCACCCCTGGCCCGCGTGGCCGCACTCCGATGAGGCGCTCCGCCAGGTCGCCGCGTGGATGCGGCGGCTCCACGACGTCACGGCGACGTTCGTCCCGCCGGACGGCGCGACCTGGCTCGCCGGCGCCGTCATCGGACGGGCCCGCCGCCAGGCCGCCATCATCCGCCAGATCGCGCAAGGCGGCCAGGCGTCACTGCTGCCCTTCGCGGCGGACCTGGAGCAGGCCGCCACCGAGGTGGAGGCCCTTCCGCCCTCGTTCTGGCGCGCGTGATCCCGCCCGGCGCGCGTGACGCCGTCGTCAGGCGGGCGGCTCGGGGGTGAGCTTCTCGCGAGCGAACCGCTCGACCAGCACGGGCACGAAGTCCCGGACGGGACGGTCGTCGAAGCGGCGGTACACGGCGTCGATGACCTGGCTCACCTGCTTGGCCTGGTGACCCTCGCCGAGCCTGCGCAGGAGGCGGTCGGTCACCTCGCGCATGACGTGCTCCTCGCGCTCCACGGGGTTCCCGGACGGCGTCATCGGCAGCCCGCCGCGACCGGGCGGCGGCTGGGGCATGAACCGCTCCGCCAGATGGGAGTAGCCCAGCGGGCACGGTCCCAGCCGTGGCTGCACGGTGTCGAGGGTCGCCAGATTGGCCTTGATGGCGATGCTGACCAGGGAGACCAGCAGCGCGACGTCATCGTCGCCGCCGAGCCAGACGCCCACCCAGCCGCTGCCGGGACGGATGTGCACCGAGGCGCACTCCCGGAGCTGTTTGTGCATGCGCCGGACATATGGCCAGGTCAGATACAGCTCGGCCTGGTCCCGTCCATGCAGATGAAGGATTTGATCGCCGCCGCACGCGAATGCGCGGCCGAAGCCGCAGCCGGCGCGGCACAATCTCAGCGCCGGCCAGTCGTTCAGCTGCTCTACCACGCTCTCGGCCAGACTGGTCCCCAGACCCTCGGTCCCGCCCATGGCCATAGCATCCAGCCCAGGCGGCGTGATTTGTACCCACCGGGCCTGAATCGTTATCAGAAAAATCGCCCGGCGGCCCTGCCTGCGCCGGTTTCGCGTTCGATGATCACGCGACCGCGCCGATCCGGGAATGGTGATCAAGACACTTTTTCCGCCGGACCCCGTCCATCTTCGCCGCAACCGCTGGTGAAACGTGAGGATGACGCGAAACATTACGACGATCGCGACCGGTGAGAGGCGAGGGACACCCCCCCGCGCACCGCACCGGCCGCGATCGTCGAATATCAGTTCCTTTCGTCCGTTTCGCCGGAACGGCCCGGCTTCGACGGGCCCTGGTAAATGGAGTTGACGACGATCGGCCAGGTCTGCCGCGGCCAGCTCCGGAAGGTGATCTCGCTGCCCGCGACCGTCGCGTGGCCCTTGCCGACCTCGAACGTCGCGACGTTGGCCAGGCCGTTCAGCGTCTCGGTCCCGGCCGCGTACCCGCTGGCCAGCAGGTCACCGTCGCCCGGGTACTTCGACGCCACCCGGCCGTCGCCGGTGAGCCTGTACGCCGCGTCCCGGTTGAACCAGACCGCGCCGGACTGCGGCATCCCCCAGGCCGCCGGGACCTCGGGGTCGTACGTCGCGCGCAGCAGCGCGCCCGGCGCGTTGAGCTTGGCCGGGTCGGTCGGGGCCGCGTTCTCGATCGGCAGGTCGAGGAGCGTCCGCGCGGTCTCCGACGCGCTGCCGATCGCGACGAGGTTGCCGCCGCCGGAGACGTAGTCGGCCAGCTGCTTCCAGCCCTCCTCGCCGACGCCGCGCGCCCACCCGAACTCGGGCGGGTTCTTGGCCGGGTCGAGGCCGTCGACGATGGTCCGCCTGGAGACCCCGTCGGCGAGCACGATCGTGTCGTACTTCGCGGCCAGGTCGCCGTAGTCGTCGGCGGAGACGACCTTGTAGTCGATGCCGTAGGTGTCGAGCATCCAGGTCATCCAGCCGCCCGGCATGTTGTTCGCGCCGCGGATCAGCCCGACCTTGGTGCCGGGCTTGAGCGTGAAGCCGTCCACCTTGGGCAGCTCGTCCGACCCGTATACCTGGAGGCCGGTGTCCGCGGACACGCCCTGCAGCGCCTGCCGCGCCGCCGCCGTCGGCGGGACGACGACCGTGCCCGGCGCGAACGTCCGCCCGGCGGCCTCGAACTCCTTCGCCGAGCGGAACGTCGGCACCGCCGCCTTCTGCAGCCGGGCCAGCACGTGCGCGACGCCGTACGACTCCGGCGGCACCAGGTAGGCGCCGCGCGGCGACGACGGCATCCGCACCGGCTGGGGCCGCACCCGGTGGACGCGCTGCAGCGACGCGGTGAACGCCGACTCGACCGGGTCGACGTCCACGCCGAGCAGCAGCCCGAGATTGTCGGTGGTCTCGCTGTACGGCATGATCAGCGGGCAGCTGCCGCACTTGCGCGCCGCCTGCTCCGGATACTTGTCGATCTTGAGCAGCTGGTCGACCCAGCGGCCGAGCGGCTGCCGGGTGCGGAGCACGTACGAGCCCGCGGCGTACGTCTTGCCGCCCGCCGTGAACGGCGCCTTCGCCTGCTCGATCTCCACCCGCCCGAACTCGAAGATCCGCATCATCTCCAGCACCGCGAACGGGTCGCGCTGCCCGGCCGGGATGACGTACGCCTCGGGCGTGCCCGGCTCGACGTCCGGCAGCGCCATCCCGTTCCGCGTCGTCTGGTACAGGTTGTTGAACAGCCACGACTCGGGGTTCTTCGCGACGTTCTCGATCCCCGCGTAGGCGGCGGTCTTCGCGTACGCGACGATCTGCTCCAGCGTCCAGGTGTTCTTGTCGTAGGGCTGGAGCATCCGCATCGTGCGGTTCTGCGAGCCGAGCGGCTTGCCGTCCGCCGAGGTGTAGGGGTAGGCGAGGTCCCGGGCGCTGGCGATCTCCGTCAGGAACAGCGACGTGCCGAGGAACGTCGAGAAGCCCATGACGTCGGCGTTCCAGAAGATGCCGTACGCGTCGTCGCTGCCGACGCCCTTCTTGCCCTCGGCGGTCAGCGCCCGCGCGGCCTCCTGGCCCTGCAGGGTCGCCGACTGGAGCGTGATCGGGTCGATCCCGCTGCCGAGCGGCTCGTCGTAGGGCGGCGTCCACAGCCGCGGCCCGGTCGTCCCGGCCTGGTGCATGTAGTGCCCGACGACCGGGCGGTACGTCTGCTCCAGCCGTACCCGCGTGCGGATCTCCCGCTGCGTGAACATGAACCAGTCGCGGTTGTCGTCGTGCCCGACGTACTTGTGGTACAGGTCCGGGTAGACGCGGTTGTAGTCGGTTCCGGCGGTCTTGTTGAAGTGGTCGACGACGAGGTGCTGGCCGTCGGGGTTCCCGGACGGGATCACCATCAGCACCGCGTCGTCGAGCACCGTGTCGGTGTAGTCGGAGTCCTCGGTGGCGAACCGGTGCACGATGTCCACCAGCGCCTGCGTGTTGCCGACCTCGGTGGAGTGCAGGGTGCCCTCAAGGAGGTACACCGGCTTGCTCCGCTCGGACAGCCGCCGGGCCTCCTGCTCGGAGATCCCGCGCTCCGCGAGCCGCTGGTTGTCCCGGACGATCTGGCCGAGGTTCCGCAGGTTCCGCGGCGAGCTGACGAACAGGACCGGATAGTCGTTGCCCATCGTCGTCTTGTCCGCGACCTGGTAGGTCACCCGGTCGGACCGGTCGGCGACGAGCCGGAAGTACTGCTTGATCTTGTCGAACCCCGCGAGTCGGCCGGTCGTGCCCATGGCGAACCCGAAGTAGCTCTGGGGCGCTGGAATGTTCTTGGCTTGCGCAGTGCGGCTCACCGAGGAGCCCACGCCGAACGCGTCCGCGTGCAGAGGCACGCCGACGAGCATGACGAGGGCCACCAGGGCGGCCGCCGCGCGGGACGTTACCCGCGACAGCATCCGGTCTCCTGATGAACGTGGGGGAGGGGACACTGATCGATCAGTTGTGACCAGCGTGAATCGGCTTCGACGATCAGTCAATGTCTTGATCGTCTCGTACTCCACCCGTTACGACCGGACAAACCGGTACGTTTCCGCCGTGACACCACCCCCGAACCCTGACGCCGCGCCGGAGTCCGATCATGGAGGTGACACGGAACTGCTGCACCGGCTCGTCCCGCAGAGCTCCGAGCTCGAACCGGCTGGATAGCCTCACATGGCGGCAATCCCGTCCATACGCCGTCCCGTGTCGGTACGGTTGGCCCGGTTCGTAGTCGTTCGATCTCGAATCGTGGCCGGACGGCCGCGGCGGGAGGGCTCCCATGCTGACGTTTCAGGTGATCAAGGTGCCGGTCGACGACGCGCGCACGGCGCTGGCCACCGCCGCGGAGCCGTTCGACGACGACCTCGCGCCACGGGCCTTCGCGGCCGCGAAAGGCGATGTCCGCCACGAGGCGAACTCGATGTGGCTGGGCTCGAAGAAGTCGCTGCGGCGGATCGGGCTGAAGCGCGGCGGCGAGGTGTTCGCCGACGAGCTGGCGGTGGCCTTACAGGGACGTGACGTCTCCACCGGCGGGCAGGTTCTCTCCCCAGATGAGAAAGGCCTCGTCACCAGTCTCGATCTGCGGTTCTCGGCGCCGAACTCGGTGTCGTGGGTGTGGTGCCAGGCGGACGCGGAACTCCAGGTTCAGCTTGAGCGTGCGATGCTGACCGCCGCGAACGGGATGCTCGCGTACATGACGTCGGCCATAGGACTGACGAACGGTCGCGGGGCGGACGAGGCGTTCGTCGCCGCGGCGGTGCTGCACGCGATGGCACCGGAGGCGGTCGAGGTTCCTCCGCCCCTGTTGCATGTGCATTGCCTTCTGGTCGGCTTCCAGGACGGGCGGGGACGGCTGTTGCCCGCCGATCCCGAAATCCTCAACAGGGATTCCGCGACGCGCGAGTACGGGGCGTTCGCGCGGGCGCAGCTGGCCGAGCAACTGAGGAAGCTCGGCTTCCAGCTCCGCGCCCGCACCGGATACGGACGGCGCTACTTCGAGATCGACGGCGTCCCGGACGGGTTGCTGCGCACCGGGGTCTCGGCGCGTGCACGGTGCGGAGGCCCCGTCCAGGAGCCCGAATACGCGTGGGACGAGTACGACTCCTAGGCCCGCGGGTCAGGGGCGGACGAGGACCTTCAGGGCAGTGCGGTCGCTCATCGCCCTGAAACCGGCGGGGACGTCGTCCAGGGCGACCGCCAGGTCGAACATCGCGCCCGGCGCGATCGTGCCGTCGAGCACCTCTGCCAGCAGTTCCGGAATGTAGCGGCGGGCCGGGGCGACGCCACCGGTGATGGTGATGTTGCGCATGAAGACGTCGAAGTCCAGGCGCGCCTCGGCGTACTGCGGGACGCCCACCCGGCTGATCGTGCCGCCGTCGCGGACGACGCCCAGCGCCGTCTCGAACGCGGCCGTGTTGCCGACGCACTCCAGCACGTGGGGCGCGCCGTCGCCGCCG
The DNA here is from genome assembly GCF_044326375.1 of Actinomadura sp. 3N508. NCBI lineage: Bacteria > Bacillati > Actinomycetota > Actinomycetes > Streptosporangiales > Thermomonosporaceae > Actinomadura > Actinomadura sp. 3N508. Next base: position 170,855 of record NZ_JBIRAX010000001.1, on the reverse strand, counting down.
GTCAGGTCGCGGACGGCGGCCACGGCCTCCGCGCCCCGCTCCGGCACGACGTCGGTCGCGCCGAACCGGCGGCCGAGGTCGGTGCGGGCGCGGTGGCGGCCGAGCAGGACGATCCGCTCGGCGCCCAGCCGCGCGGCCGACAGCACCGCGCTCAGCCCGACCGCCCCGTCGCCGATGACGGCGACCGTGGAGCCCTTCCCGACGCCCGCGGTGACCGCCGCGTGATGGCCGGTCGGCAGGACGTCCGACAGCGCCATCACCGAGGGGATCACCGGGTCGTCGGCGCCGACCGGCAGCTTGATCAGCGTGCCGTCCGCCTGCGGGACGCGGGCCGCCTCGCCCTGCCCGCCGTCGAGGCCGTTCAGCGCCCAGCGCCCGCCGTTGCGGCACGAGCCGTACAGGCCCTCCCGGCAGAAGTCGCAGGTGTTGTCGGTCCAGAGGAACGGGACGAGGACGACGTCGCCGCGTTTGACGGAGCTCACGTCGGCGCCGGTGTCCTCCACGACGCCCATGAACTCGTGGCCGATGCGGAGACCCTCGTCCACCGGGTCCATGCCGCGGTAGCGGTGCAGGTCGCTGCCGCAGATGCAGGCGCGGGTCACCCGGACGATCGCGTCCGCCGGCGCGGCGAGGACGGGGTCGGGCACCTCCTCGACCCGGACGTCGCCCCGGCCGTAGATGAGGGTGGCTCGCATCTGTTGATCACTCCTTCGGATCGGCGATGGTGGCGCCCACGAGGTCGCGGACGGGACGGCGGTCGAGGTCGAGGGCGACCGCGATGAAATCGTCCAGCCGTGCGGGCGGCAGCGGTGTCTCGGCGACCATGGCGCGCAGCCGGGCGGCTGTCTCGTCCCGGTCCCAGTCGAACGTGGTCTCGTCAGGGGCGAACGCGTCGGCGCGCGTCCCGTCGTCGCGGGTGGTGATGGTGATCCGGCAGCCGCCCTGCGGGACGTCGCCCGCGGCGGCCACCGTGATCCGGCGGGTCAGGTCCATGAGGGCGGGGTCGTCGAAGCCGGTGAGGTCGTCCAGCTCGATGTCGCCGTTGCGCAGGGCCACGGCCAGACAGTACGGCAGGCTCATCAGGGTGCCGCCGACGTCGCGGAACGGGCCCTGGGCGTCGATGCCGGGGTAGGCGGCGTCGTCCGGGGACAGCTCGGCGGTGACGGACGCGACGTCGTCCGCCTTGACGCCGTGGCGGCGCGCCAGCCCGGTCAGCACGGTGACCGGGACCTGGTTGATCGCGCAGATCGGGTACGGCTTGTAGGTGACGCGGCGGATGCGCCAGTCGTCGCCGAGCCCTGCCGGTTCCTGCGTGTCCTCGGTGCCGGAGAAGGCGCGCAGGTGCCCGGCGGCGCCGTCCAGCGCGTCGGGTGCGCCGGTGACGCCGCGTGCGGCGAGCAGCGCGGCGACCATGCCGTTGCGGCTCGCGGAACCGACCTGGTAGCGCCATTCCTGGGTTCCGGCGAGCCACGTCTGGTTGGTGCCGCCGCCGAACGCCGCGGCGAGTCCCAGCGCGGAGATGGTCCGGGCCGTGTCGAGGCCCAGCAGGCGGGCGGACGCCGCGGCCGCGGCGAGCGGTCCGTAGATGCTCGTCGCGCGGAAGCCGCGAGTCGTGGACGGCCCCGCCCGCCCCTCCGCGATGACCGACGCGGCCTCGTACCCGGCGATCATCGCGGTGAGCAGGTCGCGGCCGTGCAGGCCGGCGCGGTCCGCGAGGGCGAGCAGCGCGGGCAGCGTGGTCGATCCCAGGTGGACCGACACCGAGACCTGGGTGTCGTCCTGCGTCCGCGCGTGGATGAGTGCCCCGGTCGCCAGCGCGCAGGACTCGACGGTCACGGCCGTCCCGTCGACCGGGAGCCGTGCCCCGCGCGACGGGTCGCAGGCGCCGTGCTCCTTCGCGAACGCGAAACCGGTCGCGGCGAGCCGGTGCCCGGCGAGGCCGACGCCGAGGTCGTGCAGCAGCGTCACCTTCGCCTTCTCCACGACGTCGGGCGGGACGGCGGACAGGTCGAGGCCCGCGGTGAACTCCGCGATCCGCTCGGCGAGCGTGCCCTTCACGGTCCCTCCCCGGTGTCGATCCTGGCGATGACCTGGCCCACGACGACGTCGGCGTCCTGGGCGACGAGCAGCTCGGCGACCGTCCCGGCGACCGGGCTGACGATCTCGGCGGTCGCCTTGTCGGTCTCCATCTCGGCGATGGGCTCGTCCTCGGCGATCCGGTCGCCGACGCCCTTCAGCCACTGGACGATCGTCGCCTCGTCCATGGTCGCGCCCCACTTCGGCACCACGACGTCCGTCATGCGCCCTTCCCTTCGATCGTGCCGAGGGCCGCCGACACGACGTCGCCGGGGCCCGGGTAGTAGGCGCGTTCCAGGTCCGGCGCGAACGGCACCGGCGCGAACGGCGGGCGGACCTGCGCGGCCGGGGCGCGCAGGGACGCGAAACCGTCCGTGGCGGCCAGCCGGATGACCTCCGAGCCGACGCTGCACGGGCCCTGCGCGTCCTGGACGACGACGAGCCGTCCCGTCTTGGCCAGCGACCGCAGGATCAGCACCTCGTCGAGCGGGCTCAGCGTCCGCAAGTCGAGCACTTCTGCGCCGATACCGTGATCGGCGAGCGTCTCGGCGGCCTCCAGGGCGGTCGGCACCGTGTCGCCCCAGCACACCAGCGTCACGTCGTCGCCCGGACGGCGGATCAGCCCGGCGCCGATCGGCACCAGGTGATCGGGATCGTCGGGGACCTCACCGCGCCGCGTCCACAGGCTCAGGCTCTCGATGACGATCACCGGGTCGTCGTCCCGGATCGCGGCCTTGAGCAGCCCCTTCGCGTCGGCGGGCGTGCCGCCCCAGACGACCTTCAGCCCGGGGACGGCGGCGAGCCAGCCCTCCAGGCTCTGCGAGTGCTGCGGGCCCGAGCCGCGATGGCCGCCGCAGAGCGTCCGGATCGTCAGCGGCACCGCGAAGGCGCCGTCCGACATGTACGACATCTTGGCGGCCTGGTTCACGAGCTGGTCCATGGCGAGGGTGATGAAGTCGAAGTACATGACCTCCGCGATCGGCCGCAGCCCCGCCATCGCCGCGCCGACCGCCATGCCGGTGAACGTCGACTCGCTGATCGGGGTGTCGCGGACCCGCCACTCGCCGAACCGCTCCCGCAGCCCGCGCGTCGCCGCGAACGGGCCGCCGGGCAGGCCGACGTCCTCGCCGAACAGGTGGACGGACTCGTCCCGCTCCAGCTCCTCGTGCAGCGCGGAATTGACCGCCTGCCAGTACTTCACGGTGCTCATCCGAGGGCACCTCCGTTCACCGGACGGCGGTAGACGTGCGCGGAGACCGATTCGGGCGAGGCGATGGGATCCGCCTCGGCGGCGGTGATGGCGTCGGCCATCTCCTGGCGCGCCGCGTCCTCGATGGCGGCGAACTCGGAGGTCTCGGGCAGGCGTTTCAGCGGGTCCGCCGCCTTCCACTCGGCTACCTCGGTGGCGTCGCGGTAGCGCTGCGGGTCGCCCTCGAAGTGGCCGTGCCAGCGGTAGGTCAGGCATTCCAGCAGCGACGGGCCGCCGCCCTCGCGCGCCCGCTCGACCGCCTCCCCGGCGGCCCGCCGGACGGCCATCACGTCGTTGCCGTCGATGCGGGCGCCCGGGATCCCGTACGGGGCGGCATGGTCGGCGACGCGCTGCGCGGCCAAGTGCACGGAGACCGGGGTCAGCTCGACGTACTGGTTGTTCTCGCACACGAACACGATGGGCAGCTTCCACAGTGCCGCGAGGTTCAGCGACTCGTGGAAGACGCCCTGCGCGACCGCGCCCTCCCCGAAGAACGCCACCGCGACGGCGCCGCGCCCCTGCCGGGCCGCCGCGAACGCGCCGCCGAGCGCGATCGGGATGCCCGCCCCGACGATCGCGTTCGCGCCGAGGATCCCGGCCGCCGGATCGGCGATGTGCATCGAGCCCGACCGGCCGCCGCAGTATCCGGTCGCGCGGCCGAGCAGCTCCGCCATCATCGCCTTCGGCTCGCCACCCTTGGCGAGGCAGTGCCCGTGGCCGCGGTGGGTGGTGGTGATGAGGTCGTCCCGGCGCAGGACGTCGCAGACCCCGGCCGCGACCGCCTCCTGGCCGATCGAGACGTGCAGCGTCCCGGGCAGCCGTCCGGTGGCCATCAGCCTGGACGCGGCGATCTCGAACTGCCGGATCCGCGCCATCGTCCGGAACAGGCGGCGTGTGGTGGCGGTGTCGGTGTCCTGCTGGACGGTCATGCCTAGGCGTCCTCTCTTGGGAGTTCCAGGACGGCGGTTGCGGGGGCGCAGAGCGTTCCGTCGTCCTTGCGTTCCTCCAGTGCGCACTCGACGAGCCCGGCGCCCGAGCCGTCGACCCGGCAGGCGGTCACCACGCCGGTGCAGGTCAGCGTGTCGCCGGGCACGGCGATGCCGCGGTTGCGCCAGCCGAACGAGCGCAGCCGTGCGCGCGGGCCCGCCCAGCCGAGCGCGGTCCGCAGCAGGAAGCATCCGTGCAGATGGGACTGGACGAGCACGCCCGGATACCCCTCCGCCGCCGCGTACCGTGCGTCGTAGTGGATGCGGTGCGCGTTCCATGTCGCCGCGCTGAACCGGAACAGCTGCGTCGGGGTCGGGCGGACCGTCACCGGGTCGAGCGCCATGCCGACCGCGACGTCCTCGAAGGTCCGGGGCGTCATGCGCTCGCCTCCGGACGGGCGATGAGGTTGTCGCGGCAGGTCAGCAGGGGAGTGCCCGACTCGTCGAGGAACCTGCGGAGCCTCGTGATGACCAGGAACGGGCCGGACCGGCCGTCCTTGAGCGTCACGTCCTCGACCGACGTCTCCCGGACGACGCGCACGCCGTCATGCACGGGGTTGTGGAAGTCGAGGTCCTGGCCGGCGCCCATCAGCCGGAGCCCGGCGAGGGGGAGCCCGGCCGTCTCGTCGCCGGTGCCGTCCGCGCCCAGCTCGCCGTCGGGCGGGCCCGCGCCCCAGCCGAGCACGCTGCTGAGGAACAGCGGCGGGGCGATGGCCCCGGGAAGCCCGGCTGCGCGCGCCGCCTCGTCGTCGAAGTACACCGGGTCGGTCTCGCCCGCGGCGATCGCGAACCGCTGGAACTCCGTGGCGGAGACGCGTCCGAGGCTGTCGCGGACGACGGTCCCGACCTGCTTCCGCACCTGCTCGCACACCTCGTCCAGGTTCACCGCTCACCTCCCGAAGCCGTCTCGGACAGCCGCGCCCGCAGCAGCTTCTTCTCGACCTTGCCGATCGAGGTCTTGGGCAGTTCGGGGACGACATGGATCCGCGTCGGCACCTTGAACCCCGCGAGCCGCGTCCGGCAGTGCTCGGTGATCTCCTCGCGGGTGGGCGGCCCGCCGGGCGCCGCCGGGACGACGAACGCGACGACCTCCTCGTCCCGTACCGGGTCGTGCCCGGCGACGACCGCCGCCTCGGCGATCGCCGGATGCGCCAGCAGCGCGAACTCCACCTCGCTCGCTGACACGTTCTCGCCCGCGCGCTTGATCACGTCCTTTTTCCGGTCGAAGAAGTACACGTAGCCCTGCTCGTCGAGGTAGCCGTGGTCGCCGGTGTGCAGCCAGCCGTCCCGGACGGTCGCGGCCGTGGCCGCCGGGTCCTTGAAGTAGCCCTTCATCAGCGTCCGGCCGGGGACCCCGGACACGAGGATCTCGCCGACCGCGCCCGCCGGGAGGTCGCGGCCGTCCTCGGCGACGATCCGGATCCGCCGGTCGAAGTTCGGCAGCCCGATGGACGGCCACCGCCGGTCCCCGAAGACCGGGGACATCGTGACGACGGTGCCGCCCTCCGACAGCCCGTAGCCGTTGATCAGCTCGACGCCGAAGCGGCGCTCGAACTCGTCCTTCTCCCGGTCGGTGACGTTGATCGCGTAGATGGCGCGGTGGACGCGGTGCGCGGCGTCGTCCGGTGAAGGCGGCTGCGCCAGCATGGTCCGCACCTGCATGGCGACCAGGCTCACCGAGGTGGCGCCGTGGTGCCGGACCCGCGACCAGAACCCGCCTGCGTGGTACTCCTCAAGCAGCACGGCCGTCCCGCCGACGGTCAGCGCCGCCAGCACCGTGATCTCCTGCGCGTTGATGTGGAAGAGCGGCAGCGCGGTCAGCAGCCGGTCGCCGCCGTGCAGCGCGGCGCCGCGCGCGACGCGCTCGCCGCCCCACAGGCAGTTCGCGTGCGTGATCATGACGGCCTTGGGGCGGGCCGTGGTGCCCGAGGTGAACAGCATCTCCACGACGTCCTCGGAGCCCACGCCCTTGGCGGGCTCGGCGGGCGGGCCGGACGCCACGTCCGCGAACGGCACGAACCCGTGCGATGTGCCGTCGCCGCGCGCGACGATCCGGTGCCCGACCTTGGGCGCGCCCGCCAGGACCTCGGCGAACATCGGGAGATGGGCGGGCTCGGTCAGGACGCCCACCGCCTCCGAACGCTCGATCAGGTAGGCCAGCTCGGCGGCCGTGTTCGCGACGTTGGACGGCACCATCACGGCCCCGAGCCACGCCAGCCCGAACCACGCGAACACGAACTCGGCGCTGTTGCGGAGCTGGATCACGACCGCGTCGCCGCGCCCGATCCCGAGGCCGGCGAACCCGCCGGCGGTCCGGCGGACGGCGTCGAGCGTCTCCCGGTAGGTGTATTCGGTGACGGCGCCGGTCCGGTCCTCGACGATGAGGCAGGCGCGGTCCGGATGCCGGCCGGCCCGCTCGGTCAGCAGGTCGGCGAGGGTGCGGTTCCCGATCAGATCCACGACGGCTCCCGAGGGTGAGCGGTTCAGTCGCGTGACGACAGGCCGAGCAGGTTACGCGCGATCATCCAGCGGTGGATCTCGGACGAGCCGTGCCCGATCCGCCACACCCGCACCTGCCGGTAGAAGCTCTGGATCGGCAGCTCCTTGCTGTAGCCGAGGCCGCCGAAGATCTGCAGGCAGCGGTCGGTGACGCGCTGGGCCATCTCCGTCGCGTAGAGCTTGGCCATGAACGCCTCGTTGCGGATCGGCTGGCCCTCGTCCGCCATCCACGCGGCCCGGTAGACGAGGAAGCGGGCCGCGTCCAGCTCGACGGCGGAGTCGGCCAGCATCCACTGCACGGCCTGCCGCGTCGCGATGGGCTTGCCCCAGGTCACGCGCTGTTTCGCCCATTCGACGGCCATGTCGATGCAGCGCTGCGCGATGCCGAGCTGATAGGCGGCGATCTTGAGGCGGCCGTGCGTGAGCTGCTCGTTCGCGAGTGCCCAGCCGCCGCCGACCGGGCCGAGCCGGGCCGAGTCCGGGACGACGCAGTCGGTGAACGACAGCTCGTAGGGCTCCCAGTCGTCGCCCATGGTGGGGATCGGCCGGGACGCGTCGAAGCCGGGCGTGCCCATGTCCACCAGGAAGCAGGTGATGCCGCGGCTTCCGGCGCCCGGGTCGGTGCTGGCGAACAGGATGCAGAAGTCGGCCCGGTCCACCTCGGAGATGAAGATCTTGGTGCCGTTGATGACCCAGTCGTCGCCGCTGCGGACCGCCGTCGTGGCGATCCGCGCGAAGTCGGAGCCGGTGCCGGGCTCGGTGAAGGCGTAGCAGCTGCGCCGCTCGCCCGCGATGACCGGATACAGGTAGTTCTTCTTCTGCTCGTCGTCGGCCTCGTAGAGGACCGGTTCGGGGCTGCCGCCGAAGTCGAACATCGCCGGATGCTTGTACAGCTCCTCGGCGACCAGGCAGGCGGCGAGCGTGCCCATGCCCTGGCCGCCGTGCTCCTCCGGGACGTCGAGCGCCCATAGCCCCTGGTCCCTGGCCTTTTCCTGGAGCTCGCGGCGCTCCTCGGGGGAGAGCCTGCCCTCGGCGAGGAAGCGCGGCTCCAGCGGCATCAGTTCCCGCTCGCGGAACCGGCGCACGGAGTCGACGAACATGCTGAGCTCGGCCGGGATGCTGAAGTCCATTACGCCGTCACCCTTCATCCGACCGACTAGTCGGTCGGTTTCGACTTTTACATGGCTTCGAGCCGATGTCAATGCGGGAATCCGGGGGTTGACGATCCCGCGAGGGCGGTTTTTACTAGAGTCGCCCGACCGGTCGGTCGGCATCGCTTGTCTGGCCTATGACCTGCATAGATATCGTCACTCGAATCCCCAGGAGGACGGATGGCCGGCGATCTCACCACAGTGCCGACCGCGGGCGAACTCGTCACCGCCTACGCCGCCGGGACGCTCTCCCCGGTGGAGGCGGCGACCGCGGCCCTGGACGCGATCCGGGAGCGCGACGCCGGCGTCAACGCCTTCGCCCTGGTCGACCCGGAGCAGGCGCTGGAGTCGGCCCGCGCCGCCGAGAAGCGCTGGCGGGACGAGACCCCGCTGGGCCCGCTCGACGGCGTCCCGATGTCGATCAAGGACCTCTTCCTCACCCGCGGCTGGCCGACGCTCCGCGGCTCGCGGCGCATCGACCCCGGCCAGGCGTGGGACGTCGACAGCCCCGTGGCCGCCCGCCTCCGCGAGGGCGGCCTGGTCCTGCTCGGCAAGACCACCACCCCGGAGATGGGGTGGAAGGGCGTCTGCGACAACCCGCTCACCGGGATCACGCGCAATCCCTGGGACACGTCCCGCACCTCGGGCGGCTCCAGCGGGGGCAGCGCGGTCGCGGTCGCCACCGGCATGGGCCCGCTGTCGGTCGGCACCGACGGCGGCGGCTCGATCCGCATCCCCGCCGCGTTCTGCGGCGTCGTCGGCTTCAAGCCCACGCACGGCCGCGTCCCGCAGTACCCGCTCAGCTCGCTCGCCGTCCTGGCGCACGCCGGACCCATCGCCCGCACGGTGGACGACGCCGCACGCCTCCTCGACGTCCTCGCGGCGCCCGACCACCGCGACCCCTACGACCTCGGGCTCCACGACGGCCCCTACAGCCGGGCGGTGGACGGGGACGTCCGCGGGGTGTCGGCCGCCTTCTCCGCCGACCTCGGCTTCGTCCGCGTCGACCCGGAGATCGGTGCCGCCGTCGCGTCCGCCGCGCGGGCGCTCCAGGACGCGGGCATGCGCGTCGAAGCCGCCGACCCGGGCTTCGCCGACCCGCTCCCCGCGTTCGACGTGCTGTGGTGCGCGGGCGCGGCCAGGTGGCTCGACGTCTTCGACGCCCGCGCCGACGACGTCGACCCGGGGCTGCGCGCCGTGATCGAGCGCGGGCTCACCTACTCGGCGGGCGACTACCTGGCGGCGGAGGCGGAGCGGCTGGCGCTCGCCGTCCGGATGGGCGAGTTCCACACCCGCCATGACGTGCTGATCACCCCGACGGTGCCGATCCCGGCCTTCGAGGCCGGGCACGACGTGCCGCCGGGCAGCGGCCTCAGCGACTGGGCGGAGTGGACGCCGTTCACCTACCCGTTCAACATGACCCACCAGCCGGCGATCAGCGTCCCGATCGGCTTCACCGCCGCCGGGCTGCCCATCGGCCTGCAGATCGTCGGACCGCGCCATGCCGAGGGGCTGGTCCTGGCGGTGGCCCGCGCGGTCGAGCGGACACGGCCCGCAGCGGACCGCCGCCTTCCCGTCCCCTCCCCACGCAGCACGACCGCGGCCTAGCGCAGGCCGTCGGTGAACGTCGCCAGGGCGTCGAGGGCGTGGAGGGCCTCGGTCTCCGGCGCGGTGGGGAGGGCGAGGCCGATCCGCTCCACGCCCGCGTCGGCGAGGTCCGTGACCGCGCGGGCGTCGGCGTCCAGGCCGCAGAGCGTGATCGGGACGCCGGGCCTGCCCTGCTCGGCGAAGTGCGCCGCGACCCGGCGGATCTCGGCCGGCGGGGTCGCGGCGCGGGGCAGCCAGCCGTCCCCGTGCCGGACGACGCGGGCGAGCGCCGCCGGGCTCTCGCCGCCGACGTAGATCGGCGGGTGCGGCCGCCGGACGGGCTTCGGCCACAGGTGGATCGGGTCGAAGTCCACGTGCGTGCCGTGGAACTCGGGCTCGTCCTCGGTCCAGATCGCCTTGATCGCGGCGAGCTGCTCGTCGAGCAGGGCGCCCCTGGTGCGCGGGTCGGTGCCGTGGTTGCGCATCTCCTCGCGGTTCCAGCCGGCGCCGACGCCGAGGAGCGCCCGCCCGCCGGACAGCACGTCGAGCGTCGCGACCTCCTTGGCGGTGTGGATCGTGTCGCGCTGGGGGAGGAGCGCGACGGCGGTGCCGAGCAGCAGGGTGGACGTCGCCGTCGACGCGGCGGCGAGCGCCGTGAACGGGGCCAGGGTGCGGTAGTAGGCGTCCGGCAGCTCGGCGCGGCCCTGCCAGAGGGTCTCGCGCTTGACGGGAATGTGCGAGTGCTCGGCGATGAAGAGGGAGTCGAAACCGCGCTCCTCCGCCGCACGGGCCACCACGTCCGGCCGGATGCTCGCCGCGGTCAATAGCGTGTAGATACCGAACTTCACTGGGCCACCCGCCTTTTCAGGATCGACTTCTTGAGCTTAGGAGCGGGGCGCTGGAGCGGCAACCGCACAATGGTAATGGATCATGCTGGTGAGGGTTGACACGCCCCCTCCCACCTGCAATCGTACTTGTACGCCCGACCGGTCGGTCGGGAGGATGGGACTACCACATCGGAAGTGATGTGAGCTGACATCGAGATCGCCGCCTTCAATGACGTCGCGGCCGATCACCAAGGCGCTGCCCGGGGGTATCAGCGCGCACCTGAGCCGAGGCGGAAAATTGTCGACCCGGCGGCACGGAACCCTGGGCCATAAACACTTTTCACGCGCGGCGAATGACCGGGAGACCGCCGGTGGGCGGTCCGCCACGTCGGTGAAAGGAAAACGCGGATGGTCTCCGGAACGACACCCGCGAAAGAAGCGCCCAAGAAGGGCACGCTGCGGATCGCCGCCGCGGCGCTGGCGGCGTCGAGCATCGAGAACTACGACTTCTTCATCTACGGGACGGCCGCGGCGCTGGTCTTCCCCGACCTGTTCTTCCCCGGGCACAGCCCGCTCGCCGGGGCGCTGCTGTCCTTCTCGACGTTCGCCGTCGGGTTCGTCGCCCGGCCGCTCGGCGCGGTGATCTTCGGCCATCTCGGCGACGTCCACGGCCGCAAGCGGTCCCTCGTCATGGTGCTCCTGACGATGGGCATCGGCACCACGCTCATCGGCGTGCTGCCCACCTACGACGCCATCGGCCCCGCGGCCCCGCTCCTGCTGGTGCTGCTGCGGCTCGTCCAGGGGATCGCGCTCGGCGGCCAGACCGGCGGGGTGATCCTGCTGGCGCTGGAGAGCGCGCCGGCCCACCGCCGCGGGTTCTTCTCCAGCTTCGCGCTCGCCGGCGGGCCCGCCGGGATCCTGGTCGGCAACCTCGCCTTCCTGCTCGCGGGCCTGGTCACCACCTCGGAGTCCTTCGACGCCTGGGGCTGGCGGCTGCCGTTCCTCTCGAGCGTCGTCCTGCTCGGGCTGACGCTCTACATCCAGCTGCGGATCGAGGAGACCCAGGCGTTCAAGCGCCTGCAGCGCGCCGCGAAGGCCGACACGGCGGCCGGCAGGGTCAAGGAGCGGCCGAAGCCGCCGGTGGGGCGCTCGCCGGTGCTGGAGGCGCTGAGCCGCTACCCGCGGAAGATCGTGCTGATCGGCGGCGCCTACGTCGGCATCAACGTCACCTACTACCTCTTCATGACGTTCGCCGTCGCCTACGGCACCAACGAGGACATCCTCGACATGCCGAAGAACAGGATCCTGCTGGGCGTGCTGCTCGGCGCCGGGTTCCAGCTCGTCCTGCTGCCCGTCGCCGGGGCGCTGTCTGACCGCGTCGGCCGCAAGACGATGCTGACGGCCGGTTCGGCGCTGGTCGGGGCGTGGGCGTTCGCGTTCTGGCCGCTGCTCAACACCGAGTCGCCGGTCGTCATCGCGTTCGCGTTCATCGTCGGGCTGGGGCTGCTGCACACGACGATGTACGCGCCGCAGGGCGCCTTCTTCGCCGAGACGTTCCCGACCGCGACGCGCTACTCGGCGATGTCGCTGAGCATCCAGGTGGCCTCGGTGGTCGGCGGCGCGCTGGCTCCGCTCATCGCCACGTCCCTGTACGCCTGGACGGGATCATGGCTGTCGATCGCGGCCTACATGGCGGGCGTGTGCCTGATCACCGCCGTGTCGGTGCTCCTGCTGCCGGAGACCTACCGGGACGACATCGAGGAGCCGGTGACGCCGGACGAGGACGAGGCGGGCACGGTCACCACCGCCTGACGCCCACCGCCGGTCTGGGGCCCTGGGCCCTGCTCTCTCAGGGCCTCAGGCCGCGGTAGGCGTAGTCCCAGAAGGCGTCGGCGATCTCGTCGTGGGTGAGCTCGCCGTCCGAGTGGTACCACTGGTAGGCCCAGTTGCTCATGCCGAATATCGCGAGGCTGAACAGTTTGGCGTCGACCTTGCGGAACGTTCCGGCGGCGATGCCGTCGCGGACGACGTCCTGCACCATGGCCTCGTAGCGGGCGCGCTTCTCGGTGGCGACGGCGAGATCGGCGTCCGGAAGCTCGCGGTGGTTCTCGAAGAAGACCCGGCACTGGCCGCGCCGCGTGGCGATGTTGTGCAGAAAGTCCTGGATGACGCCGCGCAGCAGTTCGGCCGGTTCCCAGCCCTGCTCGACCCGGGCCGAGTGCGACTCGATGAGGCCGTCGATCAGCTCCTCGTGCATGTACCACAGCAGTTCCGACTTACTGCGGAAGTAGTGATAAAGAGTGGGCTTGCCGATTCCGACGGCGGCGGCGATGTCGTCCATGGAGGCACGGGCGTACCCCAATTTCTCGAAGAGGTCGGCGGCGACCCGGATGATCTCGGCACGCCGTTCGTCCTTCGACATCTGCCGGCGCCTCGACCGCCGCGCCGACTCAGCTTCCGACATCCGCGTTCACTCCGCATCATTGGGAAACCTCAGAGCGCGAGTATACCAGGATCTTCGCAATTAACTTGCCGGGCGGTCCGGCGGGGCGGCGCAACGCGGCCGAGCCAATGGCGGAATGAATTGCGACCCGCCGGTCGCGCGGCAACGTCGATCAAGGCGGGCGCGGGGGGCAGAATGGGGGCATGACTCGGACTGTGAATCTGCCCGGCGGGACCGCGCTGCCGTTGATCGGATTCGGGACGTGGGAGCTGCGGCGCGATGCGGCGTACGAGTCCGTGCGCGCGGCGCTCGATATCGGCTACCGGCATCTCGACACCGCGACGCTGTACGAGAACGAGACGGACGTCGGCAGAGCCGTGAAGGACAGTGGCGTGGACCGCGAGGAGGTCTTCGTCACCACCAAACTGCATCCGCGGGACGCACGGCACGCCCGCCGCGCCCTGGAGACGAGCCTCCGCAAACTCGGCACCGGCTATGTGGATCTGTGGCTGATCCATTGGCCGACCGGCCCGGGCGAGCTCGTCCCGGCGTGGGAGGAACTGCTGTCCGCCAAGAACGACGGACTGGCGCGCAACGTCGGGGTCAGCAACTACAGCACGGCGCAGATCGACCGGCTGACCGAGGCCACCGGGGAGCAGCCGGCGGTCAACCAGATCTCGTGGAGCCCGGCCCGGCACGATCCGGCCCGGCTGGAGGAGCATCGTCGCCGGGGAATCGTCGTCGAGGGCTACAGCGGCCTGAAGAACACCGATCTGAGCGATCCGGCCCTCACCGAGATCGCCGGGCGGCACGGGGTCACTCCCGCCCAGGTCGTCCTCCGCTGGCATCTGGAACACGACATCGTGATCCTCCCCAGGTCGTCGCGCCGTGAGCGCATCGCCTCCAACTTCGACCTGGAGGGCTTCGAGCTCACCGCGGAAGACGTCGCCGCGATCGACGCGCTCACCTAGGGCCGACCCTTAGGGAGAGGACGCCTTTCCGGTTTCGCGGGCCGTGTCGCCGGGGTCGGTGTCGGGGTCGAGGACGGCCCAGGTCTCGGCGAGGGTGCGCAGGCGATCGTCGTCCAGCCGGTTGAAGAAGAGTTCGCGCAGGTCGGCGTGGTGCCGCTGGCGGGCCCGGCGGATCAGGGCCCGGCCCTCGGCGGTCAAGGTCGCGTCGAAGCCGCGGCCGTCGGCGGCCGACCGCCGCCGTTCGATCAGGCCCCGGCTCTGGAGGCGGTCGGCGAGGCGCGTGAACCCGCCGCTGGACATCAGGCGGCGCTGGGCCAGCTCCGACATCCGCATGCCCTGCGGGGCGGCCTCGTAGAGCAGGGACAGCACGCTGTACTCGGCCATGCTCACGTTCAACGGGGCGAGCCCCGCCTCCAGCGCGCGCCAGAGCCGTTCGTGGGTGTACAGGAACCCGCTCCAAGCCTCCTGCTCAAGGTCCCGCAGCCGGTCGGTCGCCATGTCGGCACGGTATCCGGACGGCGCCCCCGCGGCCAACCGGAATATTTGTCTGCGCACGCAAGTTGTTCGCGTCGTGCCGGCCGGGACCGCTCCGGACCCGCCGGCCGCCATGCAGCAGGGCGCGGCCCGAGCGCCGCGCCGCCGACGAGAGAGGACCGGACATGGCATTCGAGATCGGCATCATGACGTTCGGCGAGATCACGGAGGACCCCCGCACGGGCGCCGCGCCATCGCCGCGGCAGCGCGTCCGCGAGACGATCGAGCAGGCGAGGGTCGCCGACGAGGTAGGGCTGGACGTGTTCGGCGTCGGCGAGCACCATCGCTCCGACTTCGTCGGGTCGGCGCCGTCCATCCTGCTGGCGGCCGCGGCCGAGGCGACCGAGCGCATCCGGCTGACCAGCGCGGTCACCGTGCTCGGCTCGGAGGACCCCGTCCGCGTCTGGGAGCAGTTCGCGACGATCGACCTGCTGTCGGCGGGCCGGGCCGAGATCATCGCTGGACGCGGCTCCTACACCGAGTCGTTCCCGCTGTTCGGCCACGACCTCAAGGACTATGCCGACCTGTTCAGGGAGAAGCTCGACCTGCTGCTCAGGATCCGCGAGCGGAACCCGCTCACCTGGCAGGGACGTTTCCGGGCGCCGCTGGCGGACGCCGACATCGCGCCCCGCGCCGACGGCGCCACGCTGCCGATCTGGGTCGGCGTCGGCGGGTCGCCGGCATCCGCGATCAGCACCGGACGGCTCGGCCTGCCGATGGCGCTCGCCCTGCTGCTGGGGCCGCTGACCTTCCACGAGCAGACCGTCGACCTCTACCGGGAGTCCGCCGCGGAGGCCGGGCATGACGCGGGCGCGCTGCCGATCAGCATCAACACGCACGGTTATGTCGGACGCACCAGCCGGCAGGCGAGAGACGTCATGTACCCGTACTTCGCGAAGGGCATGGCGGAGAACAACCATCAGCGAGGGAAGGGGCTCCTTCTGCCCCGGGCGGCCTTCGACGCGCAGTCCTCACCGAGGGCGGGTCTGCTGGTGGGGAGTTCGCAGGAGGTCATCGACAAGCTGCTCGCCTACCACGAGCTGTACGGGCTGAACCGCGCCATCATCCAGATGGGTTTCGGCGGGATGCCGCAGAAAGAGCACCTTGAGGCGATCGAGCGGCTCGGCACCGAGGTGGCGCCGGTCGTGCGCCGCGAGACCGCCGCGCGCGTGGGGAGGGCGGCATGACCGTCATCGAGGCAGAAGCCCCCGCCACGGCGGGGGACGGCGCGGTCTTGCGGGTCGTGGTCGTCAACGGCAGCCCGAGCCGTCCGTCCAAGACGATGGGACTCGTGGACGTCGTCCTCGACACGCTGCGGGGCATGCTCCCCATCGAGACGTTCCGGATCGACGTGTACGGCCTGGGGCCGGGGTTCACCGGCGCGATCGAGCGCGACGGCGTCCCGCCCGAGGTCGAGGCCGCGCTCCGGCTCGCCGAGGACGCCGACCTCCTGATCGCGGCGGCGCCGGTGTTCCGCGGTTCCTATCCCGGCATGTTCAAGCACTTCTTCGATCTCGTCGAGCAGTACGCGCTGGCCGGCAAGCCCGTCCTGCTCGCCGCGACGGGCGGGGGCGATCACCACGCGCTCGTCCTGGAGCACGCCATGCGGCCCCTCTTCGCCTTCTTCCAGGCGCTGACCGTGCCCGTCGCGATCTTCGCGAACGCGGGGGACTTCGACGGCGCGACGCTGCTCAACCCCCGCGTGTACGGACGCGTCCAGACGGGCCTCGCCGACGTGGCGGACCTCCTCCGGGCCCGCGCGACCTCCTCCGGTCTCGCGCGCCCGGCGCCGCCCGGCGCGTACCGGCACCATTCAAATAATTGATCGAGACGCTCGATGAGCGGATGTCCAGAAATCGGGGTCGCGGCGGCCTCGATTTCTGGACCACTTTCATAAGGCTGGAAGATCGTCCGAGACGGCCAATTGGCCGATCAATGTCAGGGCGGAAATCAGCCATTTTCATGCTGGCTTTTGTTCACCCTGAACGGGCGTGGATTTTGCCATGTCTCCTTACCTTCGGTGATGCCGCGGCAACGGATCGTCTCACCCCCAGCCGTCAGGAGACACCGCCGATGAAACGTCGTACCTTCCTGCGCACCTCTGTCCTCGGAACGGGGGCCGTCGCGTTCTCCGGAACCCTCTGGCAGAACGCCGCCCTCGCCGCCCCCGCCCAGCTCGGCCCCGGCCCGTACGGGGCACTGGGGTCCGCCGACGCCAACGGCATCCAGCTGCCGTCCGGGTTCACCAGCCGGATCGTCGCCCGGTCCGGCCAGCCGGTGCCCGGCACGTCCTACACCTGGCACAGCGCGCCCGACGGCGGAGCCGTCTTCGCCGACGGCACCGGCTGGATCTACGTGTCCAACTCCGAGGTCTCGGGCTCGGGCGGCGCCTCCGCGCTCCGTTTCAACTCCAGCGGCACCGTCACCTCCGCGTACCGGATCCTGTCGGGCACCAGCCGCAACTGCGCGGGCGGCGCCACGCCGTGGAACACCTGGCTGTCCTGCGAAGAGGTCAGCACCGGCTACGTGTGGGAATGCGACCCGTGGGGCGCCCCCGCCACCCGCCGCGACGCCATGGGGCGCTGGAACCACGAGGCCGCCGCGGCCGACCCGGTCCGCAAGGTGATCTACCTGACCGAGGACGCGGGCGACGGCGGCCTCTACCGCTTCATCCCGGCGACCTGGGGCAACCTGTCCACGGGCACGCTGCAGGTCCTCACGGGCGGGACGGGGACGTCCGGCTCGTTCTCCTGGGCGAACGTCCCCGACCCAGACGGCTCGCCGACCCCGACCCGCGACCAGGTCTCCGGCATGAAGGTCTTCAACGGGGGAGAGGGCTGCCACTACGCAGGCGACACCGTCTGGATCACCACCAAGGGCGACAACCGGGTGTGGCAGTTCAACCTGCTCAACAACACCTACGAGCTCGCCTACGACGACAACCTCGTCAACCCCGGCCCGGCGCCGCTCACCGGCGTCGACAACATCACCGGCTCCACCTTCGGCGACCTGTACGTCGCCGAGGACGGCGGCAACATGGAGATCTGCGTGATCTCCCCGGACGACAAGATCTCGGTGTTCCTGCGGGTCAACGGGCAGAGCGGATCGGAGATCGCCGGTCCGGCGTTCACCCCCGCCGGGAACCGGCTGTACTTCTCGTCCCAGCGCGGCACCTCCGGATCCGGCATCACCTACGAGATCACCGGCCCGTTCCGCACCTGACGGCCGGCCCGCCGCCGGCTCGCGGCATCGCGCCCGCGGCCGGCCCGGCGTCCAGCGCCCCCCTCCCCCGGGCGCTGGACGCCATCGGCGTGCGCCACCAGGCAGGATGGGCCCATGCGCCGAATTCTGGATCTTGAAAGCAGTGAGCTCGCCGCGCTGCGCGGGCGGGAGCTGACCGCCTCCGTCGCCGCGAGCGAGGGCCGCGCCGTGGTCGCCGAACTGTGGGCGGACGCCGCGATGCTCGCCGGGGCCCACGGCACCGGCGGGGTCAGCAACATCGAGCTGGTCGCCGCGTTCGGGGCCGACATCGTCATCCTCAACCTGGTGGAGCGGGCGTTCGACGGCACCCGGTGGCGGCTGCCGGTCCTCGGCGAGTTCGGCTCGCTGGCCGAGGTCGCCGGCTCCGTCGGACGTCCCATCGGCGTCAACCTCGAACCCGGTGACGTGCCCCCGGGCCGGAAGGCCACCGTGGACAACGCCCGCCGCCTCGTCGACCAGGGCGCCGCCCTCCTGTGCGTGACGGCCAATCCCGCCACCGGCGCCGATCTGGCCGACATCGCCGACGCCAGCCGGGAGCTGCGGCAGGCCCTGGGCGAGGACGTCGCGATCTGGTCCGGGAAGATGCACATGGCCGGACGCATCGAGCCGCTGGACGCGTCCGGCATGCGCGCCGTCGCCGAGGCCGGCGCGGACGGCGTCCTGGTCCCGCTGCCCGGCACCGTTCCCGGCGTGACCGGCGCGATCGCGGCCGAGGCGGTGCGGGAGATCCACGCCGCCGGAGCGATCGCGATGGGCACCATCGGCACCAGCCAGGAGGGCTCCCATCGCACCCTCGTCCCGCAGCTGGCGCTGAACGCCAAGGAGATCGGCGTGGACGCGCACCACATCGGCGACGCCTACATCGCCGGCGCGATGGACCCCGAGTTCCTCTACGACTACTCCGTCGCCATCCGCGGCCGCCGCCACACCTGGCACCGCATGGCACGCAACGTCCGCCGCCGATGAGTTTTCGAGAGCCGTCCGGTCTGCATGGAATCGGGTGACACAGAAGTGTGCTAGATCGGATCTAGCGGACATCGCGCGGGTTCTAGCGCCTTCTGGGTGAACACCCAAGACCTAGGGGAGGCAACCGATGATCAATGATGCGGCGCCCCTGCGGGTGGCGGTCATCGTCGGCAGCACCCGCGAGGGCCGGGTGGGCGACCGGATCGGCGGCTGGTTCGCGGAGCAGGCCCGGCGGCGCGACGATCTCGACGTGGCCGTCATCGACCTGCTGGACGTGCCGTTCCCGGCCCGCTACCCGGCGGCGGCCACCCCCGGGGTCGCCGAGTTCACCGCCCGGCTGGCCGGGGCGGACGCCTTCGTCGTGGTCACCCCCGAGTACAACCGCAGCTTCCCGGCCGCGCTGAAGGAGGCGATCGACTACGCCTACGACGAATGGCAGGCCAAACCGGTCGGCTTCGTGTCGTACGGGATGGGCTCCACCGGCCTGTACGCGGTGGAGCAGCTCCGCACGGTCTTCACGGGCCTGCACAGCATGACCATGCCGTGCCGGGTGAGCTTCGACCTGCTGGACGGGAGCGTCGACGACTGCGGCGAACCGTGCCAGGCGGAGGCGCCCGCGCAGCGCGTCAAGGCGATGCTCGACCAGCTCACCTGGTGGGGCACGGCCTTGCGGGACGCGCGCGCGGCACGCCCCTACGTCTCCTGAACCTTGAACCACATGCGGAGAGGAACATCATGAGCAAGCAAGATCTGGCGATCGAGACCGAAGGGCTCGTCAAGACCTTCGGGAAGACACGGGCCCTCGACGGCCTCGACCTCCAGGTGCCCACCGGCACCGTCTACGGGGTGCTCGGTCCGAACGGCGCCGGGAAGACCACGGCCGTGCGGGTGCTGGCGACCCTGCTGCGTCCCGACGGCGGTCAGGCGCGGGTGTTCGGCCACGACGTCAAGAAGGAGGCCGACGCCGTCCGCGGCAAGGTCAGCCTGACCGGCCAGTACGCGTCGGTGGACGAGGACCTCACCGGCACCGAGAACCTGATCCTGCTCGGCCGGCTGCTCGGCCACCGCAAGGCGGCGGCCCGCGAACGGTCGGGCCAGCTGCTGGAGGCGTTCGGGCTGAGCGACGCCGCCGACAAGCAGGTCAAGAACTACTCGGGCGGGATGCGGCGGCGCATCGACATCGCGGCCAGCATCCTGAACACCCCCGACCTGCTGTTCCTCGACGAGCCCACCACCGGCCTCGACCCCCGCAGCCGCAACCAGGTCTGGGAGATCGTCCGGCTGGTGGTGGCGCACGGCACCACGGTGCTGCTGACCACGCAGTACCTCGACGAGGCCGACCAGCTGGCCGCCCGGATCGCGGTCGTCGACCACGGCAAGGTCATCGCCGAGGGGACGCCCGGGGAGCTGAAGGCGTCGATCGGCGCCGGCGCGGTGCACGTGCGGCTGCGCGACGCGGCGCAGCGCCCGCAGGCGGAGGAGGTGCTGGCACGGGAGCTCGGCGCGTCCGTCCAGCTGGAGGCCGACCCGGTTGCGCTCACCGCCCGCATCTCCGGCGACGAGACCAAGCTCGGCGCGGCGGAGCAGGCGTCCCGCGCGCTGTCCGAGCTGTCCCACGCCGGGATCACCGTGGACGACTTCTCCCTCGGCCAGCCCAGCCTGGACGAGGTGTTCCTGACCCTGACCGGTCACCCTGCCGAGAACGGGGCCGAGAACGGCGCCAAGGATGAGGAGGTGGCGGCATGAGCACCGCGACACAGGAATCGACCGCTTCGACGTACGTCCCGTCGGCCGACACCATCGGCACCGTGCTGGCCCGGGGCGACCGCCCGGCGAGACCGAGCGCCCTGTCGGCCTCGCTGACCTTCGGCTGGCGGGCGATGCTGAAGATCAAGCACGTGCCCGAGCAGCTGTTCGACGTCACCATCTTCCCGGTGATGATGGTGCTGATGTTCACCTACCTGTTCGGCGGTGCGCTGGCGGGCTCGACCAAGGAGTACCTGCAGTTCCTGCTGCCGGGGATCATGGTGATGAGCGTCGTGATGACCACCATGTACACCGGTGTCGCGGTCAACATCGACATCGAGAAGGGCGTGTTCGACCGGTTCCGCAGCCTGCCGATCTGGCGGCCGTCGCCGATGGTCGGCTACCTGCTCGGCGACATGTTCCGGTACACGATGGCCTCGATCGTGATCCTCGTCCTCGGGCTGATCCTGGGCTTCCGCCCGGACGGCGGCCCGGTCGGGGTGATCGCCGGGATCGCGGTGCTGGTGGCGTTCTCGTTCGCCTTCTCCTGGATCTGGACGATGGTCGGCCTGCTGATGCGCGGCGAGAAGGCCGTGATGTCGGTCAGCATGTTCGTGCTGTTCCCGCTGACCTTCCTCAGCAACGTCTTCGTCGACCCGGAGACGATGCCCGGCTGGCTGCAGGCGTTCGTCGACGTCAACCCGGTGACGCAGGTCGTGGACGCGGTCCGGAGCCTGATGGCCGGCGAGAACGCGGGCAACGAGCTGATGTGGGTGCTGATCTGCGGGATCGCGCTCGTCGCGGTCTTCGGGACGATCACGATGCGGCTCTACAACCGCAAGTAGCCGGAAGGCTGGAGATCGCCTGGTGGTCAGAGCCGCCAGGCGATCTCGCGTTCCGGGCGGTAGGAGCAGGACGAGCCGGTGGAGACCGCGTCCCGCAGGTGGGCGGCGAGCTCGGGATGGCGCCCGTCGAGCTTGCGCAGCGTGTCCTTGATCCGGGCGGTGACCGTCTTGCGGGCGCGTTCGGCCTGGTCGCCGAGGCGCCGGGTGCGTCCGGCGAGACCGGCGGCGGCGCGCAGCTCGTCCAGCAGCGCGGCCCGTTCGCGGTCGTAGCCGGCGGCCCGCTCGTCGTCGCCGAGCGACGCGGCCTGGTCGATCTCCTCGTCCAGGACGGCCAGGCGGCGCTTGTACCGGGCCTTGGCCTCCTCGTCGAGGACGGCGTCGCCGCCCATCCGCCCGGCCGCGACCACGGCCTCGCCGCCGTCCGGGCTCAGCAGCCGCACCGCGGGGACGTCCACGCCCGGGCGTTGCAGCAGCGTGTGCAGGTCGTGCAGGCCCTTGCCGTCGGGCATGTGGACGGTGCGCCCGCCGAACGCGAGCGTCCAGACCTGCCCGTCGAACCGGAACACGTGCTCGGCCTCCGGCGCCGGGGCCGTGGGCCCGGCCGGCTCGGACGGCCGCAGCTCCTCGACGCGCCGGCCGACCTGCCGCATGCCGATCTCGGCGGCGACCCGGCCCGCCTCGTCCAGCAGCCCGGCGGCGGCCTCAGCGTCGCCCGGCCCGCCGCGCCCCAGCAGTGCCTCTGCCAGCCGCGACGCCGCCTCGATCGACCAGGGCCGCGACCGGAGCACGTCGGCCGACCGGCGGGCCTCGGTGAAGCCGGCGATCGCGTCGTCCCAGCGCCCTTCGGCCAGGTCGAGCAGCGCCGACCAGTGGCTCATCGGCCCGCCGATGTCGCAGCCGCACAACGACACCGCCCACAGCCCCGCGTAGGGCGAGAGGTCGGCGCGGGCCTTCGCGCACAGCTCCGGGTCGCGCAGCTCCGCCGCCACCTGCGCCTGGAGCCGCAACCACATCGGCAGGACGGTCGGCGGATACGGCTCGGCGACCCCCTCGTACTGCCGGACGTGCGCCAGCGCCGCCCGCACGTCACCGCGCTGGACGGCCGTCAACGCCTCCATCAGCCGCGCGAACGGGTGGGCGACCTCGTTCAGCGCCCGGTGCACCTCGTCCGAGTCGTCGAACCGGCCCTCCAGCAGCCGCAGCGCCCACCGCAGGTGCTTGAACATCACCGACCACTCGGCCAGGGGCCGCGCGCCGAAGGCGTCCACCTGGTCGAGCAGCTCTTCGGCGGCGGCGAACCGGCCGAGGAAGCCGGAGATGATGCTCTGGTCGGCCATCGAGGCGAGGCTGAACCGCGGCCGCCCGTTGCGCTCGGCCATCGCGACGAAGTCGTGGTACTGGTCGAGGAAGCGCGGGTCGCCCTGCTCCAGCAGCGCCACCCAGCGCAGCGACCCGGCGAAGTACTCCATCATCTGGTTGCCGGTCCGGCGCCCGACCTCGGTCATCACCCTGGTGAGCGCCTCGCGCTCGACGGCGCTGCCCGGCCCCCAGATCAGGGCGTACCGGGCCCACAGGGTGAACGACAGCTCCTCGTCGTTGCCCGCCTCCTCGGCCGCCGCACACAGATGGACGGCCAGCTCCTTGGCGAGGTGGTCGGCGGAGCCGGGGTCGGCCGGCGGCCCGTCGCCGGACGCGCCGCCCATGCGGACCAGCAGGTCGCGCGCCTCGCGGAGCAGGTCGATCTTGAACGCGGTCCGCTCGGCGTTCTCGTCGTAGAGGTGGAGCCCGAGCGCCACCCGGGCGAGCATCTCGGGACGGCCGGACGAGCGGGCCGCCGTGACGGTCTCGTCGAAGATCCGCCGGCTGCCGTCGTGATCGCCCAGCGCCCGGAGCTGGTTGCCGAGGTCGAGCGCCACCCGCAGCCCGGCGACCGTGTCCCGCCCGGCGCGCTCCAGCGCCCGCCGGTAGTGCCCGGCGGCCTCCTCGAACGCCAGCCGGTCACCGGCGTCGCGGGCCGCGGCCTCCAGCAGCGCCACCGCCCGGGCCGGTTCCAGCTCGCCGCCGGCCAGGTGGGCGTGCCGGGCCAGCTCCGTCACCAGCATCTTGTCGCGCAGCGCCGGGGCCGCGTCGACGGCCCGGACGATCGCCGCGTGCCGCCGCCGGGCCGTGTCCTCCTCCAGCGACGCGTACAGCGTCTCGCGGACGAGGTCGTGCGCGAACGCGAACCGCCCGCCGCCGAGCGAGGTCACCAGCCGGGCCGACGACGCCTGGTCGAGCAGCCGGTCGACGCTGGCCACCGGCGCCGCCGCGCACGCCGCGAGCACCTGCCGGTGGAACTCGCGGCCGAGCACCGCCGCGTCGGTGAGCAGCCGCGCCACCGCCGCGGGCAGCAGCGAGAGCCGCCGCCGCAGCGCCTCCCGGACGCCGGGGGCGATGGCCGTGACCGACCCGCCGCTGCGCCACAGCCTGGCCGTCTGCTCCACGAAGAACGGGTTGCCGCCGGTCCGCAGGTGTACCTCGTCGACCAGGCTCTCCTCGGGCTCCCGCCCGGCGGTACGGGCGATCAGCGCGCCGACCGCGTCCCGGTCGAGGCCGGTCAGGGTGACGGTGGTCGCCTTCGCCACGAGCCCCAGCATCCGCGAACGCAGCGGATGCTCGGCCGGCTCGATCTCGACGTCCCGGTAGGTGCCGACGAGCAGCAGCCGCTCGAACCAGGTGTGCTGCGCGGCGAACTCCAGCAGCTTGAGGGACGCCGAGTCGGCCCAGTGCAGGTCGTCCAGGACGACCACGACCGGGCGGCACTGCGACACCGACACCAGCGCGGTGGTGACCGCGTCGAACAGCCGGAACCCTTCGGCGGGGTCACCGCTCCCGGACCCGCCGCTCCCGGAGTCGCCGAGCAGCACCGACAGGCCGCCGGCCGTCGCGTGCTCCACCTCCGCCCACTCCTCCGGGGCGGCGGTCCGGCGCAGCGACCGGATCACCTGGACCCAGGGCCAGTAGCCGGGGGCGCTGTCGGAATCCCAGCACGATCCGCTGAGCACGAGCGCGCCCTGCCGCCTGGCCTCCTCGACGGCCTCGGTCACGAGCGTGGTCTTGCCGATCCCGGCCTCGCCCGCGATCAGCACCAGCCCGCCGTGGCTATCGGCGGCCCGGCCCATTTCGGCACGCAGGACACCGGCGGGGTGGTCCCTCCCGATCAGCACAGGTGTCATCGTGGGCGGTCGGCTTTCGTGGACGGCACTTCCCCTAGAAGGTATCCGCTCCACTCGGGTTTCACGTGCTGAGATAGCTCTCCAACCGCTCGGCGAGCTCCTTCGGGTGGCTGAGCATGACGCAATGGCAGCCGGGGATCTCGTCCGGGACGATGCCCAGCCGTTCGGGCACGAGCCGCCGGAAGAAATCGGCGGGGAAGAGGCGGTCGTCCCTCGCCAGGACGAACTTCGTTGGCACCTCCGGGTGGGCCTTCAACGGCCACGGTTCGGAGTAGGTGATGTTCGACTGGCCGCGCGCATGGCTTAGCGCCTCCTCGGCCAGCGCGCGCGGGACACCGTTGTAGAAGCCGATGAGCGGGTCGTCGTTACCGGTCAGCCCGCCGTCTTTGGCGGACTGCTCCTTGGCGGCCGCGCCGTGGCCGGTGTTGTCCCACCATTGCGCGGGGGCCTCGCCGGGGGCCGGGATCATCGCCGCCAGGTAGACGAGCACGTCGACCGGCAGCCGGCCGGCGATCAGCGGGGCGGTGAAGCCGCCGAACGAATGGCCGACGACCACCAGATCCCGGCGGTCGCCGATCTCCCCGACCACCATGTCGGCGGTCTCGCCCATGCCCTTGGTCTCGTCCTCGCAGGGCAGGTCGGGGGCGACGACGTCGTGCCCCCGCGCGCGCAGCTCGGCCTCCACGAGATGCCAGGACCAGCCGACATCGCCCCCACCATGAATCAGCACAAAGGTAGCCATTACCGAAGCCTAGGTTCGCAGGGTCGCGGAGTGGTCGGGAACGTAGGTCTGCATCTCGCGCGGTGACCGCTCGTAACCCTTCGAGGGAGGCCGCTCGGGCAGTTCCAGCCGCGGCCGCTCCACGGCGCGATACGGGATCGTCGACAGCAGATGGGCGATCATGTTGATCCGCGCGCGCCGCTTGTCCTCGCTCTCCACCACGTACCAGGGCGCCTCGGGAATGTCGGTGTGGACGAACATCTCGTCCTTGGCGCGCGAGTAGTCCTCCCAGCGGGTGATGGACTCCAGGTCCATCGTCGACAGCTTCCAGCGGCGCATCGGGTCGTCGAGCCGGCTGCGGAAGCGGCGTTCCTGCTCGGCGTCACTGACCGAGAACCAGTACTTGCGCAGCACGACGCCGTCCTCGACCAGCAGCCGCTCGAAGATCGGGCACTGGTGCAGGAAGCGCGTGTACTCCTCTTTGGTGCAGAACCCCATGACGCGCTCGACGCCCGCCCGGTTGTACCAGGACCGGTCGAACAGGACGATCTCCCCGGCGGCGGGCAGGCGCTCGGTGTAGCGCTGGAAGTACCACTGCGTGCGCTCGCGGTCGTTCGGCGCGGGCAGCGCCACGATCCGGGCGACGCGGGGGTTGAGATACTCGGTGACCCGTTTGATCGTGCTGCCCTTGCCAGCCGCGTCCCGTCCCTCGAACACCACGACGACGCGGGCGCCTTCGTCGCGCACCCATTCCTGTAGCTTCACCAGCTCCGCCTGGAGCCGCGCCAGCTCCGGCTCGTACACCTTTCGCGGCAGCCGCTTGACCTTGCTCATGCCCCATCCTTACCCGGTCCCCGTCCCTGACCGTTCCGGGCTTCAGTGATCGGTGAGGGGGAGGCCGGAAGCGGCGGCGTGGTCGAAGGTGTCGTCGATGTGCACCACGCGGCGTCCGGCCCGCTGGAGCAGGCTGCTCGCGGCGGCGGCGCGGTAGCCGGAACCGCAGTGCGCCCACACGGTTCCGGACGGCACCTCGTCCAGGCGGTGGGGCAGGTCGGGGAGCGGGACGTGGGTCGCGCCCTCGATGTGCCCGGCCTCCCATTCGCTGCGCAGCCGCACGTCCAGCACGACGTCCGGGGCGGGCAGGTTCCGGGGGGCGTTCCCGGCGCGGGCGGCGGCCAGGTCGGTGAACGACGCCGAGGCCAGCTCGGCGAGGAGCGCCGTGTCCCCGGCGGCCCAGTCCTGCGGTGTGCCGGACGCGGCGGCGGCCGGGCGGTCGATGCCGATGCGCGCCAGCTCCCGCTGCGCGGTCGCGACCTGCTCGTGGCTGTCGCCGAGGAGTGTCAGGGGCGTGCCCCACTCGGCCATCCAGGCGAGCCAGGTCGACATGGGGCCGTCGAGGCCGAAGCTCAGTGTCCCGGCGAGGTGGCGTTGCCCGAACGCCTTGCGGGAGCGCAGGTCCACGACCCACTCACCGGCGGCGATCCGCTCGCGCAGCTCGGCGGCGCCGGCGGCGTGCGCCGGGGTGAGGTCGATCAGGTCGGCGCCGGTGGTGTTGAGGACGCCCATGTGCGCGTAGTAGGCGGGGTAGGCGTCCAGCCCGTCGAGGGTCTGCGCGACGAAGTCGTCGGCCTCCAGCCGCAGTGCCGGGTTGGACCGCTTCTCCTGGCCGATGGTCGAGTCCGTCGCGTCGGACTGGCGCACGGTGCAGAAGCTTCCGAAACCGTGCGTGGGCCAGATGTGCGCGCCGTCGGGCAGGAGGCCGGCGAGGCGGCGCGCAGAGGCGTGCTGCCTGCGGGCCAGGGGACGGGCGTGTTCGGGCCCGACCAGGTCTGTCCGGCCTGTGGTGCCGAACAGCAGTGACCCGCCCGTGAACACCCCGATCGGGCCGTCCGGCCCGGACAGGACGTAGGACAGGTGGTGGAAGGTGTGCCCGGGGGTGGCGACCACGCGGACGCGCATCGTGTCCGACACGGCGATCTCGTCGCCGCCGGTCACGGCCGTCCGGTCGAAGGCGACGTCGTCGTCCACGGCGACCAGGTACGCGGCACCGGTCACCCGCGCGAGCGCCAGACCGCCCGAGACGTAGTCGTTGTGCACATGGGTCTCGGCGACGTGCGTGATGCGGACGCCCAGCCGTCCGGCCAGGGTCAGGAACCGGTCGATGTCGCGCTGTGGATCGACCACCAGGGCGACCCGCCCGTCATGGGCCAGATAGCTGCGGTCGCCCAGGGACGAGGTCTCCACGACCTCGATGCGGATCGCGGGCATGCTCCCCCTCTTTCCTGCCGTTTCCGGTCACGTGCCCCACCGAACCCATCTCAAAAGGGGGCCTTTCGGCCCTGTTCCGGTGACGCGGCCCCGAGGCCGGATGAAAGGCGAAGGTCCTTGTCGATGATTAGCGGCGTCCACCAGGGTGAGAAACGCGGAAGCCGATCATGGCGTTCCGGTCGAGACCAGGGATGAGACGGAAGCGGAGCGGGTCATGAGCCGACGGAAGGGAACTCCGGGGCAGTGAGTTCGACGAAGGGCCGGCCGGGCATGGACGGGCCGCTGGAAGAGGCGCTGGTCGGCACGCGCAGGTTCTTCACCCGCGCGCAGGTGTCGCCGGACCTGCGGACGCTGACGAAGAAGGGCGGCAGGGAGGCGGACGCCTTCTACCGCGACCGCTGGTCGCACGACAAGGTGGTCCGGTCGACGCACGGGGTGAACTGCACGGGTTCGTGCTCGTGGAAGGTGTACGTCAAGGACGGCATCATCACCTGGGAGGCGCAGCAGACCGACTACCCGTCGGTGGGCGCGGACCGTCCCGAGTACGAACCGCGCGGCTGCCCGCGAGGCGCGTCCTTCTCCTGGTACACGTACTCGCCCACACGCGTCCGGTACCCGTACGTGCGCGGCGTGCTGCTGGAGATGTACCGGGAGGCGAAGGCGCGGACGGGTGACCCGGTGGCGGCGTGGCGCGAGATCGTCTCCGACCCGGAGAAGGCCCGCACGTACAAGGGCGCGCGGGGGCGCGGCGGCCTGGTGCGGGCGTCGTGGGACGAGGCGACGGAGATGATCGCGGCGGCGCACGTCCACACGATCAAGGAGTTCGGGCCCGACCGGATCGCGGGGTTCTCGCCGATCCCGGCGATGTCGATGGTCTCGCACGCGTCGGGTGCGCGGTTCATGTCGCTGATCGGCGGGACGATGCTGTCGTTCTACGACTGGTACGCCGACCTGCCCGTCGCGTCCCCGCAGGTGTTCGGCGACCAGACCGACGTCCCGGAGTCGGGCGACTGGTGGGACGCCGGATACCTGATCATGTGGGGCTCCAACCTGCCGGTGACGCGCACCCCGGACGCCCACTGGATGACCGAGGCCCGCTACCGGGGCCAGAAGGTCATCGCGGTGTCCCCGGACTACGCCGACAACGTCAAGTTCGCCGACGAATGGCTGGCCGCGCAGCCCGGTACGGACGGCGCGCTGGCCATGGCGATGGGTCACGTCGTGTTGAAGGAGTTCTTCGTCGACCGGCAGGTCCCGTATTTCACCGACTACGTCAAGCGCTACAGCGACCTGCCGTTCCTGGTGCGGCTGGAGCAGCGCGGCGACGCCTACGTGCCCGGCAAGTTCCTGACGGCCGCCGACCTTCCGGGCGCCGAGGCGGAGTCGGAGCATGCCGCGTTCAAGACCGTGATCCTGGACGCGTCGACCGGCCGCCCGCTGGTCCCGAACGGGTCGCTCGGGTTCCGGTTCGGTGAATCGGGCCAGGGCAAGTGGAACCTGGACCTCGGCGACGCGGACCCGCTGCTCTCGGTCGAGGGCGGGAACGCGGTGGAGGTCGAGCTGGCGCGCTTCGACGCCGCCGACGGCTCCGCCGCGACGCTGCGGCGCGGCGTGCCGGTCACCGAGGTCGGCGGCCACCTCGTCACGACGGTCTATGACCTGCTGCTGGCCCAATACGGGGTCGGGCGGGACGGTCTGCCCGGGGCGTGGCCGTCCGGGTACGACGACGCGTCGCAGCCGTGCACCCCGGCGTGGCAGGAGGGGATCACCGGCGTGCCCGCGCGGGCCGCCGAGCGGATCGGGCGGGAGTTCGCCGCCAACGCCGAGGAGTCCCGTGGCCGCTCGATGATCATCATGGGCGCGGGGACGAACCACTGGTTCCACTCCGACACGATCTACCGGGCGTTCCTGGCGCTGACGACGCTGACCGGCTGCCAGGGCGTGAACGGCGGCGGCTGGGCGCATTACGTGGGGCAGGAGAAGTGCCGTCCGGTGACGGGATGGGCGCAGCTCGCGGGCGCGCTGGACTGGTCGCGCCCGCCCCGGCAGATGATCGGCACCGCGTTCTGGTACGTCCACACCGACCAGTTCCGCTACGACCACTTCGACGCGGGCACCCTGTCGGCGGCGACCGGCGGCGGGCAGCTCGCGGGACGGTCCACGGCGGACGTGATCGCGCAGGCGGCCCGGCTGGGCTGGATGCCGTCCTACCCGACCTTCGACCGCAACCCCCTCGACCTCGCCGACGAAGCGGACGCCGCCGGAAAGCAGGTCGGCGAGCACATCGTGGACGAGTTGAAGGCCGGCCGCCTCAGGTTCGCCGCCCAGGACCCCGACGCACCGGAGAACTTCCCCCGCGTCCTGACGGTGTGGCGGGCCAACCTGCTCGGCTCGTCCGCCAAGGGCAACGAGTACTTCCTCAAGCACCTGCTCGGCGCGGGTTCGTCGGTCCGTGCCACGGAGACGCCACCGGACGCGCGGCCGAAGGAGGTCGTCTGGCACGACGAAGCCCCCGCCGGGAAACTCGACCTCCTCCTCTCGCTCGACTTCCGGATGACCAGCACCACGGTCTACTCCGACGTCGTGCTCCCGGCGGCGACCTGGTACGAGAAGCACGATCTGAACACCACCGACATGCACCCGTTCGTGCATTCGTTCAACCCGGCCATCGCGCCGCCGTGGCAGACCCGCAGCGACTGGCGGGCGTTCCAGGACATCGCCGCCGCGTTCAGCCGCCTCGCCGGGACGCACCTCGGCGTCCGCAAGGACGTCGTGGCGGTCCCGCTGCTGCACGACACGCCCGACGAGCTGGCCACCCCGCACGGCCGCGTCGCCGACTGGGCCAAGGGCGAGTGCGAGCCGGTGCCCGGCGTGACGATGCCGAAGCTCGTCAGCGTCGAGCGCGACTATCCGGCCGTCGCGGCGAAGATGACCGCGCTCGGCCCGCTCGCCGAACGGCTCGGCGCCACCACCAAGGGCGTCACGTTCGACCTGAAACGCCAGGTCGAATACCTGAAGAACACCAACGGCGTGGTGCGGGGCGGCCCGGCGGACGGGCGCCCGTCGCTGCGCCGCGACGTGCACGCCTGCGAGATGATCCTCGCCTTCTCCGGGACGACGAGCGGGCATCTGGCCGTGCAGGGCTTCCGCACCCTGGAGCAGCGCACCGGCACCCGGCTCGCCGACCTGGCCGCCGAGCACGAGGGCACGCAGATCACCTTCGCCGACACCCAGGCCCGCCCCGTCCCCGTGATCACCTCGCCCGAATGGTCGGGGTCGGAGAGCGGCGGGCGCCGCTACTCGCCGTTCACCATCAACGTCGAGCGCCTCAAGCCCTGGCACACCCTCACCGGGCGCCAGCATTTCTATCTCGACCACGACTGGATGGCCGAGCTCGGCGAGCAGCTGCCGACGTTCCGGCCGCCGCTGAACATGCACGCCCTGTTCGGCGAACCGCGGCTCGGCGAGACGGGCGAGCTGGGGCTGACCGTCCGGTACCTGACCCCGCACAACAAGTGGTCGATCCACTCCGAGTACCAGGACAACCTGTTCATGCTGTCGCTGTCGCGCGGCGGCCCGGCGATCTGGATGAGCGGGGCGGACGCGGCCAGGATCGGTGTCCGCGACAACGAGTGGATCGAGGCGGTCAACCGCAACGGCGTGGTCGTCGCCCGCGCGATCGTCTCGCACCGGATGCCGGAGGGGACGGTGTACATGTACCACGCGCAGGACAGGCTGATCGACGTCCCGGTGGCGGAGACGTCGGGCCGGCGCGGCGGGATCCACAACTCCCTCACCCGGCTGCTGATCAAGCCGTCGCATCTGATCGGCGGGTACGCGCAGCTGTCGTTCGCGTTCAACTACCTCGGCCCGACCGGCAACCAGCGCGACGAGGTCACGGTGATCCGCCGCCGGTCCCAGGAGGTGACCTACTGATGCGGGTCATGGCGCAGATGGCGATGGTGATGAACCTCGACAAGTGCATCGGCTGCCACACCTGCTCGGTCACCTGCAAGCAGGCCTGGACCAACCGGTCAGGGGTCGAATACGTGTGGTTCAACAACGTCGAGACGCGTCCCGGGCAGGGCTACCCCCGCCGCTACGAGGACCAGGAGCGCTGGCGCGGCGGCTGGACGCTCAACCGCCGCGGACGCCTCGCGCTCAAGGGCGGCGGACGCCTCCGCAAGCTGCTCACCATCTTCGCCAACCCGAAACTGCCGGGCATCGCCGACTACTACGAGCCCTGGACCTACGACTACCAGACCCTCACCGACGCGCCGCTCCAGGAGCACACGCCCGTCGCCCGCCCCAAGTCGCTGCTGACCGGCAAGGACATGAAGATCTCCTGGTCGGCGAACTGGGACGACGACCTGGGCGGCTCAATCGAGCACGGTGACCAGGACGTCCTGCTCGCCGAGATCGCCGACAAGGTGAAGCTGGAGTTCGACCAGACCTTCATGTTCTACCTGCCGCGGATCTGCGAGCACTGCCTCAACCCGTCGTGCGCGGCGTCCTGCCCGTCCGGCGCGATCTACAAACGCACCGAGGACGGCATCGTGCTGGTCGACCAGGACCGGTGCCGCGGCTGGCGGATGTGCGTGTCCGGCTGCCCGTACAAGAAGATGTACTTCAACCACCGCACCGGCAAGGCGGAGAAGTGCACGTTCTGCTTCCCGCGCGTCGAGGTCGGCATCCCCACCGTCTGCTCGGAGACCTGCGTCGGGCGGCTGCGCTACATCGGCCTGGTCCTCTACGACGCCGACAAGGTCCTGGAAGCCGCGTCCACCCCCGACGACACCGGGCTGTACGAGGCGCAGCGCGAGGTGTTCCTCGACCCGTCCGACCCCCGGGTGATCGCGGCGGCCGAACGCGAGGGCATCCCCGGCGACTGGATCGAGGCCGCGCAGCGCTCCCCGGTGTACGCCCTGATCAACACCTACAGGGTCGCGCTGCCGCTGCACCCCGAATACCGGACGATGCCGATGGTCTGGTACATCCCGCCGCTGTCGCCCGTCGTGGACGTCGTCCGCGACACCGGCCACGACGCCGAGAGCGCCGGGAACCTGTTCGCCGCGATCGACGCGCTGCGCATCCCCGTCGAGTACCTCGCCGAGCTGTTCACCGCCGGGGACACCGCGCCGGTCGACGCCGTCCTGCACCGGCTGGCCGCTATGCGCGCCTACATGCGCGACCTCAACCTCGGCCGCGACCCCGACGACGCCATCCCCGCCCGCGTCGGCATGACGGGCGAGGCGATGTACGACATGTACCGCCTCCTCGCCCTCGCCAAGTACGACGAGCGCTACGTCATCCCCACCGCGCACGCCGAACAGGCCCACCACCTCGAAGAACTCGCCACCGACTGCTCGCTGAACTACGAGGGCGGCCCCGGCATGGGCGGCGCGGGCGCCGGCGGCGGGTCGGGGCCGTTCGGCGAGGCGTCCGGCACCGCCAACCCGATCGCGGTGGAGAACTTCCACATGCTGCGCCAGCGGCAGACCGCCGACCACCCGGCAGACCCCGCCGACAAGCAGAACCGCGTCAACCTCCTCAACTGGGACGGCAAGGGCGCCCCCGCCGGGCTGTTCCCCGACCGCCGCGAGGGGAACCCGCCCGCCGACTCGGGCGACGCCGAAACGGAGCCCAAGCCATGAGGATCAGGAAGGCCGCCTTCGGCGACACCGAGCTGGCCACGGCCTGGCAGGTGGCGTCCCTCCTGCTCGGCTACCCCGACGCCGAACTGCTGGAGCGCCGCCCGCTGCTGCGCCGCGCCACCGGCACCGTGCCCGACCCGGCGAGGACGCACCTGCTCGCCTTCCTCGACCACCTGGACGCCACACCCCCGCCCGACCTGGCCGCCGACTACGTCGCCACCTTCGACCACCGCAAACGCTGCTGCCTCTACCTCACCTACTACGCCTACGGCGACACCCGCAAACGCGGCATGGCGCTCCTCCGGTTCAAGCAGGCGTACGGCGCGGCCGGGCTCGTCCTGGACGACTCCGAACTGCCCGACCACCTGGCCGTCGTCCTGGAGTTCGCCGCCACCGGCGACCTCACCGAGGGACGGCGCCTCCTCCTGGAACACCGCGCCGGCCTGGAACTCCTGCGCCTCGCCCTCACCGAATCCGGCTCGCCCTGGGCGGCCGTCCTGGACGCGGTCACCACGACCCTCCCGCCCCTGACCGGCCGCACCGAAGACGCCGTCGCCCGCCTCATCGCCGAAGGCCCGCCCGAAGAAGAGGTAGGCCTGGCCCCATACGGGACGGGCGACTCCGGCCCCATCTTCCTGCCCGACCCGGTCATGGGAGCCCGCTCATGAACACCCTTACGGCCGCCACCGACTCCGAGCCGGGCGTCCTCGGCACCATGCTGTGGGTAGCCCTGCCCTACGTCACCATCGCGGTGTTCGTCCTCGGGCACATCTGGCGGTACCGGTACGACAAGTTCGGCTGGACGACCCGCTCGTCCCAGCTCTACGAGCGCCGCCTCCTGCGCGTCGGCAGCCCGCTGTTCCACTTCGGCATCCTGCTCGTCCTCGTTGGCCACATCGGCGGGCTTATCATTCCCGACCGCTGGACGGAGGCCGCCGGGATCTCCGAGCACGTCTACCACATCATCGCCGTCGTCCTCGGCACCTTCGCGGGGTTCTGCACCCTGGCGGGCCTGGCGATCCTGATCTACCGGCGCCGCACGGTCGGCCCGGTGTTCCTCGCGACCACCCGCAACGACAAGATGATGTACCTGGTGCTCACCGTCACCATCGTGCTGGGCCTCGCCGCGACGGTCGCGGCCAACATCGCCGGCGGCGGATACAACTACCGCGAGACCGTCTCCCCGTGGTTCCGGTCGATCTTCTACCTGCAGCCGGATCCCGCCCTCATGACGGGCGTCCCGATCCTGTTCCAGCTCCACGCGCTCAGCGCGCTCGCCCTGTTCTGCATCTGGCCGTTCACCCGCCTGGTGCACATGCTCACGGCCCCGATCGGCTACCTGACGCGCCCCTACATCGTCTACCGCAGCCGCGACGAGCAACTCGGCATGCACCGAACCCCCCGAGGCTGGGACCGCGTGACCTGACCCGCACCTCTGAAAGCGAGACGGCGCCCTCCGCCGTGGCGGAGGGCGCCGTCGGGTTCAGCCCACCTTCTGCATGCCCGCCCGCAGCCGGGCGCCGTACAAGGGACGCATGGCTATGCGGAGCAGGACGAGCGCGTTGTCGTCTCCCGCGATCCGGTTGACGCTCAGTTCGCCGCACGACAGGCAGTGATGGATGAGCATCCATTCACCGTCCGGCCGCACGGTGAGGCTGAGCGGGGCCATCCGCCCGCGGCAGCCCGCACGCCGGTCGCCGGGCGTCCGGTCGTCGAGGTGCAGGCTTGTCAGGCAGTGCGGGCAATGGTTGCGATGCGCCGTTCCCGGTGCGCTGAACGGGACGTCGAGACGGCACCCGACGCACCGGAACGCGTCGCGCCGCCCGTTCGGACCGGTCTTGCGCCGCTGGACTCTTCCCTGCCGGGGATTTCTCCGTGGCATACGAGCCTCAAAGATCGCCGAAGGGTTCGAGCGGGAACGGCGGTTGCGCCAGCGGGCGCACGGCCATCCGCATCAGGATGAACTGGTTGTCGTCACCACAGATCGGATTGGACGTGAGCTCGCCGCATCGGGTGCAGCGGTGGACGACCATCCAGTCGCCGTTGCGCAGCACCGCGATGGAGATCGGCGCCATGTGCGACCCGCACCGCGGCGGCCCGCCCTCACGGTCGAGGACGTGCCGGGAGTGCAGGCAACTCGGGCAGTGGTTGCGCCGGACGCCGTCCGGGGCGAACGCGGCCACGTTGAGGCCGCAGCGAACGCAGTCGAATGTCTCGGTGCTGAGTACGGAGCGTGAGACGTCCTTGGACACAGCAGGGTCCTCCTTGCCGATCGATCATGGAACAGCAGCAAGGAAGCGCCGAACGCGCCTGAAAGACCGCCGGGCGCGGCGGTTCTGGCCGTCCAGCCGACAGGGAGAACTGTCAGAAGCGGTGACGGCCCGGGGCATGGGTAAGCGCGCTCGGCGCTGACCGGTGCATCAAAACCTGACTTTCTAGGCACAGAGGCCGAAACATGACTGACGGAACGTCTCGATCCTAGGAACCCCGCACGCAGCAGGTCCAACGATTTTCCGTCCGAGACGTGGACGCCGCCGAGGACGGGAGCTGGACGCCACCACGGCGTTGTCCCGGCTGTCAGAGCTGTTTGAGCGGGCCGGGCTCCGTGGTGTCGTGCCGGGGACGGGGCGCTGCGGATTCGGTGAGTGGCCGCCCGTGTGTTTCCGGGGCCATGACCAGGGAGCACACTGCGCCCACGGCGCTGATGACACCAACGACGATCATCGTGCCGGAGACTCCGGTGTGGTCCAGCAGGAGCGGGACGGCGAAGGTTCCGAGGATGGTGCCGACCCGGCTGATCGACAGGCCGATGCTGAAGGCCGTCGCGCGGATCTCGGTGGGGAAGATCTCGTTCGGGTAGATCCACTGGAGGATCGTCGGGCCGCCGATCGCCATGGCGTACACCGCGAACAGCACCACCACGACGATCGCCGTTGCATCGGCGAAGGCGCCGAGCGCGAGCAGGGCGGCACTGGCGATCATGAAGGGCCAGATCAGCAGTGTCCTTCTGGGCAGCCGGTCGGAGACCACGGTGGCGAAGATGGTTCCGACGAGGAAGAACAGCCCGACCAGCACGGAACCGATGTCCACCGCGCCCTGCCCGCTGAGGTCGAATGCCTCCAGCAGCTTGGGGGCGAATGCGTAGATCGCGTAGACGGGGGTGATCGAGCACGCCCAGAAGGTTCCGACGAAGATCGTTCTCTTGAGGTAGGGCGAGCGGAAGATCAGCCTGAGGCTGGTCGGGGTGGACTCCTCGCCGATGCCGTCAAGGGTTGCGTGCGGTCCGTAGACCTTCTGTACGACGCCGAGCGCCTCGTCCGTCCTGCCCTTGCTGATCAGCCAGCGTGGTGATTCGGGTGTGCCGATGCGCAGTATGGCCAGCAGGGCGCCGATGACGGCGGGGGACAGCAGGATCCATCGCCACGCCTCCGTTCCGAGTTGCAGCAGTGCCGCGCCGACGAGGTAGGCGGCGGCGTTGCCGGCCGTCCACATGATCGTTTGCAGGCCGATCAGCTTGGCTCTGGCCTTGCGCGGGGCGAACTCGGCCAGCAGTGACGAGGCGATGGGGTAGTCGGCGCCGATCGCGATGCCGAGCAGCACGCGCAGGACCAGGAGCTGCACGGGACCGGTGACGAAGAACTGCGCGACGCACAGCAGCGTGATCGCCGCGATGTCGGCCACGTACATGATCCGCCGGCCGAGCAGGTCGGTCAGGTAGCCCACCCCGATGACGGCCGGGACGCCGAGCAGGGGGGCCACGGCCAGGAACCCCTGCCACGTTCCGCTGAGCTGCCACTGGTCGGCGATCTGCGGAAGCGCGAAGCCGATGACGCCGAGCGCGAAGCCGTCCAGGAACGGTCCACCCGAGCAGAACATCGTGAGCTTGCGGTGGAACGCGGTCAGCGGGGCGTCGTCGATGACGTTCGATGCCGGCCCCGCCGCGGTGGCCGGCGAGGTGAGGGGGTCGGGAGTGGTCATGGTTCCTCCCATCGGTGGTTCCGGCAGGCGAGCGCCGCCGAAGTCACGAGGACATTAGATTGCTCAACAATCTGACGTCAATAGGTGAGAACAAAACAGCACTTAGCTCGGGAGTCTCGAAGTTGTGCAGGTCCATCGGCCGGCATGCCCGGCTTGATTGTTGAGCAATCTGTGGACTAGTCTTCCCGGCATGTCACTCGATACCGCCGAGACGGAGGCGCCCAGCGCCGCTGAACGGATCGCCGGCCTGCTGCGCGACCGGATCCTGGAAGGCGAGCTGCCGCCGGGCTCGCCCCTGCGGGAGGTCTCGCTCGCGACCGACCTGCAGATCTCCCGCAACACGTTGCGGGAGGGCCTGCGCCAGCTGTCCTTGGAGGGGCTGGTGGCGCAGGTCCCGAACCGGGGGGCCGCGGTCAGGCGGCTCACGCCGGCGGATGTGCGTGACATCTACCGGGCGCGAAGAGCGCTGGAGGTCCAGGCGGCCACCGCGAGCGCTCTCGCGGAGGACGAGCAGTTCACCGATATGGAGTCGGCGGTCATCGCGGGGGAGCGGGCCGAGCGGGAGCGCGAATGGGCGGCCGCGAGCACCGCGAGCCTGCGCTTTCACCAGGCGCTGATCGCCCTGCTGGGCAGCCGCCGGCTCGACGACTTCTTTCACTCCCTCCTCGCCCAGCTCCGCCTGGCCTGGGGCGAGACGCAGGACGAGGAACTCTTCCAGCGCTCGTGGGCCGGACGCGATCGCGAGCTCCTCGACCTGCTGCGCACGGGCCGCCGGACGCAGGGCGTCGGCGCATTGCTGGTCTACCTCGACGACTCCGAAAGCCAGACGCTCGACACGCTCCGGCGAGCGCGCACGGCATGACCGTCCCCCGACTTCGAGACGGTTCGCCCCCGGCCGTCTCGCACTCCACGATCGAGAGGTATCCGATGAGCCACCCTCCCGCCGCTTACCAGCCGAAGGCCGGCAGCATCCTGGACGTCGACAGGGCCTTCTACGACCGCCTGGCCGAACGGACGGACGAGCGTAAGCCGGTAGAAGAATTCGTCATCCCGATTCGCTCGGGACGCGCGTGGGAGGTCCCGGCCGGTCACCTGTGCCGTGTGATCACTCCCGAGGGCCCGCAGGTCGGCGACTTCAACGTGTGGAACCGCCACAATCCGCGGGAGCGGCTGTGGGCCGCGCGAACCCGCCAGTTGCAGAGCGCCCACGTGACGAGGTACGACCGGCTGTGGTCCACGCTTCCCTACCTGCGCCCGCTGCTGACGATCACTAACGACACGTTGGAGTCCTACGGAGTGGACGATGACGGCGGGCGGGTGCACGACCTGCTCGGCTCACGCTGCGACCCGTACGTGAACCGCATCCTCAGCGGCGAGGACTTCGACTTCCACTGCCATTCGAACCTCGTCCGCGCCGTGCTCCCCTACGGGCTGACCGAGTTCGACGTCCACGACGTGCTCAACATCTTCCAGTGCACCGGCCTCAACGATGAGGACCGGTACTTCATGAAGGCCTCACCCGCGAAGCCCGGGGACTTCTTCGAGTTCTTCGCCGAGCAGGACCTGCTGTGCGCGCTGTCCACCTGCCCGGCGGGCGACCTGTCGATCCCGCTGTGGGGTCCGGACGCCCGCGATCCGCTGGAGGTGTGCAGGCCGCTCGCGGTAGAGGTGTACCGGCCGGACGCCGGGCTGCTCGAAGGGTGGAGCCCGCCGCCGGTCGCGTCCTACGCCGGGTTGCACGGCCTCGGCCTGCCCGCCTGGCCGGCCGATGGTGCGGAGTAGCCGATGCCGGGCACGACACCACGGTCCCTCGACCTGAACGCCGACCTGGGGGAGGGATACGGCCGCTACACCCTCGACGGGGACGTCGACGTGATCCCCCACATCACCTCCGCGAACATCGCCTGCGGATTCCACGCCGGCGACCCGCGCACCCTGGACGCGGCGGTGGCCATGGCGGCCGAGCACCGGGTGGGGATCGGCGCGCATCCCGGCTTCCCCGACAGGGTGGGCTTCGGGCGGCGGATGATGGCCCTGAGCTCCGAAGAGATCATCACCGACGTCGTGTACCAGATCGGCGCGGTGCAGGCGTTCTGCCGGCGCCATGGAACCCGGCTGCGGCACGTCAAGCCGCACGGGGCACTGGGCAATCTGGCCTGGACGGACGATCGGGCGGCCGAGGCGGTGGCGGCCGCGGTGGAGTCCGTGGATCCGCGGCTGACCGTCATGGCATGGCACGGTTCCGCGCTCGAAAGGCAGGCTCGCCGCAGGGGGCTCGCGGTGGCCAGGGAGGCGTTCCTGGACCGCGCCTACGCTCCCGACGGAACCCTCGTCCCCCGATCGCGGCCGGGAGCGGTGCTGCACGGCGAGGGCGCGATCCTGGACCGTGCCCGGCGGTTGGCGCGCGACGGAACCCTCGAAGCCATCGACGGGACGGTACTGGACGTCGCCCCCGACTCCCTTTGCCTGCACGGTGACACGGCCGGGGCGGTCGATCTGCTCGCCAAGGTCGGCGCCGCTCTACAGGCAGAAGGCGTGACCCTGCGAG
Organism: Actinomadura sp. 3N508; assembly: GCF_044326375.1. Classification (NCBI taxonomy): domain Bacteria; kingdom Bacillati; phylum Actinomycetota; class Actinomycetes; order Streptosporangiales; family Thermomonosporaceae; genus Actinomadura; species Actinomadura sp. 3N508. The sequence continues at coordinate 131,330 of NZ_JBIRAX010000001.1, read as the reverse complement.
CGTTCAGCGCAGCAGGGGAGGGCACATGAGCGTGCCGCCCGCCCCGCCCGGCGAGGCACTCGAATTCCGGCGTCTGACCGTGACACCGCGTCCGCCGTCACAACGGGCCGCCGTCCTGGCCGCTCCCGTCTTCGGGCGGACGTTCACCGATCACATGGTGACGGCCCGTTACACCGAGGAGGCGGGCTGGCATGACTTCACCGTCGGCCCCTTCCAGGATCTGCCGCTCTCCCCGGCCACATCGGTTCTGCACTACGGGCAGGCCATCTTCGAGGGCCTGAAGGCCTACCGGCAGCCCGACGGGTCGGTGGCGCTGTTCCGGCCGGAACTGAACGCCGTGCGGTTCGCGGCCTCCGCCGCGCGCATCGCCATGCCGCCGCTGCCGCGGCCCGCGTTCCTGGCAAGCCTCCGTGCCCTGCTCGAGGCCGACCACGCATGGGTGCCGGACGGTGCGGACAGGACCCTCTACCTGCGGCCGCTCATGATCGCGACCGACCCGGCGGTCGTCGCCACCGCCTCCGGCGGCTACCTCTTCGTTCTCTTCGCGAGCCCCGCGGGCGCCTATTTCGACGGCGGAACCCGGGCGCTGCGCGTCTGGGTCGAACGCGACCGGGTACGGGCGGCGCGCGGAGGCACCGGCGCGGCCAAGTTCGCCGGCAACTACGGCGCCGGCCTTCTCGCCCAGAAACTCGCGCGGGAGCATGGCTGCGACCAGGTGATCTGGCTCGACCCCGAGCGGCGCCGCTACGTCGAGGAGCTCGGGGCGATGAACCTCTTCCTCGTCGCCCGGGAGGAGAGCGGGGACGTCCTGCTCACGCCTCCGCTGAGCGACAGCCTGCTGGCCGGGGTGACCCGTGACTCGATCATCGATCTCGCCCGGGACGGCGGCATGACCGTCCGGGAGGAACCGATCGCCATCGAGCGGTGGCGGGACGGGGCACGCGACGGCGGCATCCGCGAGGCGTTCGCCTGCGGAACGGCGGTCGCGGTCGCGCCCATCGGAAGGGTCGATGACGCCACCGGGCACTTCGTCATGGGCGACGGTCGGCCCGGTCCCGTGGCCCGCACCCTCGGGCAGCGCCTGCTCGACCTCCAATTCGGCCGGGCCGAAGACACCCGCCGATGGCGCCACACCGTCTGGAAGGCATCATGACCACCTCTGATTTCCCCGGAGCCGCCTCCGTGCACGAGGCGGCGGGCGGCATCGGGGCACTGCCCGGCAGGCTCCGTCCCGTGACCCCCCGGATGCGGGCCCACGGTCCCGCCTATACGGTGCGCTGCCCCGGAGGCGACAACCTGTGGCTCCACCGGGCGATCGCGACCGCCCCGCCCGGCTCGGTCATGGTCGCCGAGACCGGCGGCCTGGCCGAGTTCGGCTACTGGGGCGAGATCATGACCCGCGCCGCACGGGCGAAGGGCCTGGCCGGGCTGGTCATCGACGGCGGCGTCCGGGACACCACGGCGCTGGCCGCGCTGGACTTCCCCGTGTTCAGCAGCGGTGCGTGCATCCGCGGGACGGGCAAGGACCCGGCACGCGGCGGGGCGCTCGCCGTGCCCGTCCTGCTCGGCGATGTCCTGGTCCGCCCGGGTGACCTGGTGGTGGGCGACGCCGACGGCGTCGTGATCGTCCCGGCGGACGCCGCCGTCGCGGCCGTCGAGGCCGCGCGGCGCCGGGACCTGGCCGAGACCGCGATCACCGCCCGGCTCGAGGCCGGAGAGAGCACCCTCGACATCTACGGGCTCCCGGCATGACCGACCACCATGTCGGCAGGCTGTCCAGGCTGGACACCTGCCTGCTCAGCGATGCGCTCGCCGCCGAAGCGATCCCGGGCACGCTGTCTGGCCTCGTCCCCGTCGCCGCGGGCCGCTCCTTCGCCGGCCGCGCCAGCACCGTCGATCTGGGCCCCGCCGGTCCGGCGACCGCGGGCGCCCGCCATCTCGGTACCGCCGCGCTGGACGCCGCCGTTCCCGGCACCGTCATCGTCGTGGCCCACCACGGGGTGGCCGGCGTGGCGGGCTGGGGCGGAATCCTCAGCCGGGGCGCGGTGCGGGCCGGGGTCGCCGGAATCGTGGTCGACGGCGCGGTACGCGATGTCGACGAGATCCGCGAACTGGGCCTCGCCGTGCACGCCGCCGCCGTCACGCCCCGGTCGGCTCGCGGAACGGTCGTGGAACGCGGCTGGAACCGCCCGGTCGACGTCCAGGGTGTCACGGTGACCCCTGGCGATCTGGTCCGCGCCGACGGCTCCGGCGTTGTGGTCGTCCCCGCGTCGATGGCCGGCAGGGTCCTGGACACGGCCGAAAGGCTCGCCGAAAGAGAAGCCGCCATGGCGGCGGCCGTTCAGGACGGCATCGCGATGAGCCAGGTCATGGGCGCCGCCTACGAGCGCGCCATCCAGGCGCAATTCCACACCGCCACGAAAGGACCCGACGACCATGACAGCACCTGAGGCCGTGCGTTCCTATATAGCGGCCGGCAGCGAAGTGTTCTTCGCCGAACTCGCGGAATGGCTCGCGATTCCCTCCATCTCCAGCGACCCGGACCATGCGGGCGACGTCCGGCGGTCGGCGGAGTGGCTCGCCGCCGCCCTGCGGCGGGCCGGCTTCCCGATCGTGGAGATATGGCCGACCGGCGGCCATCCGGCGGTGTACGCCGAGTGGCCCTCCGCCCTGCCGTCGGCCCGGACGGTCCTGGTCTACGGGCACCATGACGTCCAGCCGGTCGATCCGGTGGAAGCGTGGGACACCCCGCCCTTCACGGCGACGGTCGACGGAGACCGCATGTACGCGCGGGGCGCCTCCGACGACAAGGGCCAGGTGCTCTTCCACGCGTTCGGGGTCCGCGCGCACCTGGCCGCCACCGGCCGGACGGCGCCGGCCGTCACCCTGAAACTGCTCATCGAAGGTGAGGAGGAGGCCGGGTCGCCGCACTTCGACGCACTGGTACGGCGGCACGCCGACCGGCTGGCGTGCGACCTGGTGGTCAACTCCGACTCCGCCATGTGGTCGGCGGACGTCCCGACCACCTGCACCGGTATGCGCGGCATGGTCGCCGCCCAGGTCACCTTCCGCGGGCCTGCCGAGGAAGTCCATTCCGGTTCCTTCGGAGGCGCGATCCCCAACCCGCTCACCGAACTGTGCCGGGTACTGGGCGCACTGCACGACCGCCGATCCCGGGTGACCATCCCCGGCTTCTACGACCGCGTCGTGGAACTCACCGGCACCGAACGCGACCTGTTCGCCAGGCTTCCCTTCGACGAACGGGAATGGCTGTCCGCCGCCCGGTCCCGCGCGGCCCACGGCGAGGAGGGCTTCACCACCCTCGAACGCGTGTGGGCCCGGCCGACCGCCGAGGTCAACGGCATGTGGGGCGGGCACACCGGCCCCGGCATGAAGACGATCATCCCGCGCGAGGCCCACGCCAAGGTCTCCTTCCGGCTGGTCGCGGACCAGGAACCGGCCGAGGTGCGGGAGTCCTTCCGGCAGTGGCTGCGGGAACAGGTGCCGCCGGGCATCGCCGCCGAGGTGGAGTTCTTCGGCGAGGGGAACAAGCCCTGCCTCACTCCACTCGACCACCCGGCCGTGGAAGCCGTGACCCGGTCTCTCGGGCGGGCCTTCGACCGTCAGGTGCTCTACACGCGCGAGGGTGGATCCGGCCCTTCCGCCACCCTGGCAGAGGTGCTGGACGCCGCCGTCGTCTTCCTGGCGGTCACCCTTCCCGATGACAACTACCACGGGCCGAACGAGAAGGCCGAGATGCCGTTGCTCCTCAAGGGCGCCGAGGCGGTCGCCCATCTGTGGTCCGAGCTGGGAAGCGAGAACTAGATGGCCATCGACCTGAGCGAATGGCGCGATCTCGGCACCAGCACGGTCTCCGACGCGCTCGATCGTGCCGGGATCGCCGGGCAGATCCCCGCGATCGCGCCCCTCGAACCGTCCTTCCGGCTCCTCGGCCCGGCTTTCACGGTCCGGTACGGGCCGGTCGGCCAGGACGCGGGCACGGTCGGTGACTACATCGACGAGGTGCCGCCGGGCTCTGTCGTCGTACTCGACAACCAGGGACGCGCGGACGTCACCGTCTGGGGAGATCTGCTCACGCTGACCGCGCACCGCGGACGGCTCGGCGGCACGGTCGTCGACGGGACCTGCCGTGACACCGACATCGCCCTGGAGATGGACTATCCGCTCTTCTCCCGGCACCGGTGGATGCGCACGGGCAAGGACCGCGTCCAGGTCGAGGCGGTCCAGCAGCCCGTCAGCTGCGGCGGAGTCCGCATCGAGCCGGGCGATCTGCTCGTCGGGGACGCCGACGGAGTACTCTCCGTCCCCGCCTCCAGGGCCAAGGAGGTCCTGCGGTCCGCGCTGGACATCGCCCGGGCGGAGCAGGCCATCCGGGAACAGATCGTGAACGGCGCGACCCTGCGGGACGCCCGTGCCGCCGTCGGTTACCACCGCCTGCAGACGCGGCGGTGAACCACGACCCCGTGATCTGCGCCGTCCGCCCGGTCGGAGACCGCGCCGTGCTTCTCGATATGGATGATCCAGAGGCCGTCCGGCGTATCCACGCCTACCTGATGTGTCACCCCGTGGAAGGCATCGCCGATGTGGTGCCCGGTGCCCGGACTCTGCTGCTGATCGCCGAAGAGGGCCGGAGCCGGGCCTTGAGCGTCGCCGTGCGGCGCGCCCGGAAGCCGGCGGGCACGGCGGCGACACGGCCGGCGGAGCGAACCGTCAGGTTGCCGGTGCGCTACGACGGCGCCGATCTGGCCGAAGTCGCCGCACGGTGCGGCATGTCCGTCGAAGAGGTGATCGCCAGGCACAGCCGCCGCGCCTACACGACCGCGTTCCTCGGCCTCGTACCCGGATTCGCCTACCTCACCGGCCTCGACCCCGCGCTCCACCTTCCCCGGCGAGACAGCCCGCGTACCCGCGTCCCGGCGGGCTCCCTGGCCATGGCGAGCGAATACACGGGCGTCTATCCGAGCTCGTCACCGGGCGGCTGGCACCTGCTCGGCACCACCGACGCGGCACTGTGGAATGTGGAACGACGCCCTCCTGCGCTGCTCACCCCCGGCACCACCGTCCAATTCGACCCGATCAGATGAACCCGAGAACGGCACGCCGGGAACTGCTCATACACCAGCCGGGCCCGCTGACACTGGTGCAGGACCTCGGCCGGACCGGCCACGCATCGCTCGGCGTGCCACCCTCCGGAGCAGCCGATCCCCCCGCACTGAAGCTGGCCAACCGCCTGGTCGGCAATCCCGAGAACACCGCTGGCCTGGAGATCACCCTCGGCGGCCTCATCGCCGAGTTCACCGCCGGACACTGGCTCGCGCTCACCGGAGCCGAACTGCCCGCCCGCCTGGACGACACGCCCTTGGCGGCGAACGCCCCCCACTACGCTCGGCCCGGCCAGATCCTGCGGCTCGAACGCCCGCCGGGCCGCGGCCTGCGCACCTACCTGGCGATCTCCGGCGGCATCGACGTTCCTCCGGTCCTGGGCAGCCGGTCAGCGGACCTGATGTCGGGACTCGGCCCACCACCCCTTCGAAGCGGCACGAGGCTGCCACTCGGACCATCGACCACGGCCACGCTCAACGTGGACGTCGCACCCGTCCCCGGCCTTGCCCCGGCACCGGTGCTGGAGATCGTTCCCGGCCCCCGCGACGACTGGTTCAGCGCACCGGCCATGGCGCTGCTGACCAGCTCCGAGTACACGGTCACCAGTGAGGCCAACCGAATCGGCATCAGGCTCAGCGGCCCTGCCCTGACCCGGCGCAGAACCGCCGAGCTGCCCTCAGAGGCCATGATGACCGGCGCGCTCCAGGTGCCGCCCACCGGCCTGCCGATCCTGTTCCTCAACGACCACCCGACGACAGGCGGCTACCCCGTCATCGCGGTCGTCACGACGGCGAGCCTCCCGGCTGCGGCGCAACTCGTCCCCGGCGACACCCTCCGCTTCCGCCTCACGCGATCCCGCCGTCGGACACTGTCATGGACCTGAACCCCGAACCCGCGGATCAGGGGCGATCCGCCGGGGAGGGATCAGGGGTCAGTAGGCGGCCTCGATGCTCGGTCCGGCCTTCGGCTCCTTGAAGACGCGGTGGACCATGTCGCTGAAGTAGTCGAGGTCGAGCGAGTCGTACGACGGATCGAACGCGCTCTGGTCGTAGCGCTCGCAGAACACCACGCAGTCGGCGTAGTAGGGGTGGTCCTTGTACTTGTCCCGCGCGTTGCGGTCGGCGCCGAGGTGGTGGGCGTAGTAGTAGGCCTGGAACAGGGCGTGCTTCTCGATGATCCAGGCGATCCGCTCGGACACGAAGGGACGCAGGATGGCCGCCACCATCGGGCCGTGGCTGTAGGGGGCCAGCTCGTCGCCGATGTCGTGGACCAGGGCGGCCACGACGTACTCCTCGGAGCGGTCGTCGCGCAGTGCGCGCGTGGCCGACTGGAGCGAGTGCTCAAGGCGGTTCACCGGCATCGCCCCCTGGAAGCCCTCGAGTACGCGTACGGCCTCGAGAATGCGATCCGGCAACTCGGCGGCGCCCGCGCGGAAGTCGGCTTCAATCAGCGCGGTGTCGCGCGCGGTCATGTCCTTCATGCGCGTGTAGCTGACCTTTTCCATGGCGTTTCCATCCTCGCTCGAACGGACGTGGCTGCCGGTTCGTCCTGCCCGGTCCGCTGTTCAACGCAACTGTAGATTATTCAACACATCGCGACAAGCCCTTCTTTTACCAGGTCACGACCCTTGACCGGCCCATCTATTGACTCTATCGTCGATTTTCCAACGCTACCGTCATGAGTGAGGGACGCATGCGAAACACGGTCAACCGGCGGACGGCATCGATGTGGTGCTCTGGAGTGTGCGTCGCCCTTCTGGCCCTCGCCGGATGCGGCGGTCAGGCCGCCTCGGGCGGGGCGGGCGGAAAAGTCGACGATCTCTCGATCCGGCTCGAATCCGACTGGGACTCGCTGGACCCGGCGCGGGCGCAGGGGACCTACGCCTTCCAGGTGATCGAGTCGCTGTACGACCGGCTCGTCGCCATCGAGAACGGCAAGGTCGTGCCCTACCTGGCGACGTCGTGGAAACAGGCTCCCGATTCCGTCACCTTCACCCTGCGGCAAGGCGTGACCTGCGGTGACGGCCAGGCCCTGACCCCGGCCGCCGTCACCGAGTCGCTGAAGCGCCTCGGCGACCCCAAGACCAAGGCGCCGTACGCGCAGCTGGTCTTCGGATCGGCCGGCTACACCGTGACCTCCGACGCCACCGCGAACCAGGTCACCGTGCGCACGGCCAAGCCGTACAGCGACCTGCTGGAGGGCCTGGCACAGCCGATGGCCTCCATCGTCTGCCCGGCCGGGCTGAAGACCCCGGACGCGCTCGGCGCGACACCGGCCGGAAGCGGCCCCTACACGCTGACCAAGTCCGTCCGCGGCTCGCAGTACACGCTGACCGCCCGGTCCGGGTACGGCTGGGGCCCGCAGACCGGCAAGGCGCACTACTACCCCGGCAAGGTCACCTTCCGGGTGGTGTCGAACCAGAGCACCGCCGCCAACCTGCTCACCACCGGCCAGCTCGGCATCGGCGCCATCTCCGGCGCCGACACCCGGCGCCTCGGGTCCAGCAAATCGGTGAAGCGGACGAGCCAGCTCACGAACGGCTCCTACTTCCTGGCCTTCAACCAGGCTTCCGGGCACCCCGGCGCCGATCCGGCGGTCCGCAGGGCGCTCGCGCGGGCGGTCTCGGCGTCGTCGTTCAACAAGGCGGCGATGCACGGGAGCTCGACCGAGGCGCGCAGCGTGTTCAGCCCGATGATGCCCTGCTACAAGGCGGTGCTGCCCAGCCCGATGGCGGGCGACGTGAACGCCGCCAGGCAGGCGCTGGCGGCGGCCGGCTGGTCCGGCGGCTCGGGCACCCTCAGCAAGGCCGGGAAACCCCTGCGGCTGAAGCTGGTGGGGACGAACGAGATCGGGCCGGGCTTCGAGTACCTGCAGGTGGCGCTGCGGTCGGCCGGCGCCGAGGTCACACTGCGCAACGGCGACACGAAGACGCTGGCCGAGACGCTCTTCGGCACCGGCGACTGGGACGTGACCGTGTACCCGTTCACGCCGCCCGCCCCCACCCCGAGCGCGCTGAGCCTGTTCGTCACCGGACCGGCCGCGCCGAACGGCACCAACTTCGCCGCGATGGACGACCCGTCCTACGACGCCGCGGCGGCCAAGGCCCTCTCGGCGCTCGGCCCGCAGCGCTGCGAGGCGTGGGGCGAGGCGCAGCAGGCGCTCCACGACGGCGCGAACGTCTTCCCCCTCGTCCACCTCAAGACCGACTGGTTCAGCTCGGTCCCGGTGCGCTTCGGGCTGGCCGACGGCGCGACCACCGTCGACATCCACACCATCACGACGGCGGGATCGTGAAGACGGACGCCGACGCGGGCGCACTCCGCTCCGGCGCGGCCGGGATCGCGGGCTTCGTGGCGTCCAAGGTCGCCCATCTCGTGGCGGTCCTCACCGGACTGCTCGTGGCCACGTTCCTGCTGCTGCACCTGACGCCCGGTGATCCGGCCGTGCGGGTGGCGGGGCTGAACGCCACGCCGCAGCGGCTGGCGGACGTCCGGCACGATCTCGGGCTGGACCGCCCGCTGCTCGCCCAGTTCCTGACCTACCTCGACAACGTGGCGAGGTGGCGGTTCGGGAACTCGTTCCAGACCGGGGAGCCGGTGAGCTCGATCATCGCGGCCCGGCTGCCGGTCACGCTGGAGATCGTCATCGGCGCGATGGTCCTGACCTTCGCGTTCGGGATCGGGCTCGGCGTGTGGATGGCGGCGATCACTCGCGAGGGCCGCCATCGCCGGGTCGAGTCGGGCTTCTCCGCGACGACGTCGCTGCTGGGATCGATACCCGAGTACGTGGTCGGCACCGTCCTGGTCCTGGTGTTCGCGGTGTGGCTCGGCCTGCTGCCCGTCGCGGGCGCCGTCACGTGGCAGGGACACGTCCTGCCGGTGATCGCCGTGGCGTTCGCGCCGACGGCGGTGCTCGCCCGCATCGTCCGCGTGGAGACCCTGGACGTCCTGGCGCAGAACTACGTGCGGACGGCCCGCGCCAAGCACCTGTCCATCCTGCGGACCTACGGGCTGCACGTCCTGCCGAACTCGCTGACCGGGGCCCTCACCGTCGGCGGGCTCATCTTCGCGAGCCTGCTCGGCGGGACGGTCGTGGTCGAGAACGTCTTCGCGCTTCCGGGTCTCGGCAGCAGCCTGGTCCAGGCCGTGCAGGTCAGGGACTACCCGCTGGTGCAGGTGACCGTGCTGGTGCTCGGCTTCTCGATCGTCGTCGTCAACCTCTGCGTGGAGGCGGCGCTGGGCATGCTGGACCGGCAGTCGTCGCTGAGGCGGTCATGACCGGGTCGGGGGCGGTGCGGGCGCGCTGGCGGGCGTTCCGGCAGGCGCCCGCCGGGGTCTTCGCGCTCGCCGTGCTCGCCCTGCTCGCCGTCCTGGCGGTCGTGGCACCGATGGTGTGGGGCGTCCAGGCCCAGGCGGTCCGCCCGGACCTCGGCCCTACCGGGCCCTCCTCGGCGCACTGGCTGGGAACCGACCGCCTGGGCCGCGACGTGCTCGCGCGCGTGGCCTACGCGACCCGGACGTCGATGGAGCTCGCGCTGCTGGCCACCGTCATCGCCGCCGGCGCCGGGCTCGTGCTCGGCGGCCTCGTCGCGGTGCTGGGCCCGCGGGCGCAGGTCGCGGGCCGGCGGATCATCGACGGGCTGCTGTCGTTCCCGCCCATCCTCACGGCCATCTTCCTGACGGCGATCCTCGGCACCGGCGCGGTCGGCGCGGCCGTCGCGGTCGGTGCGGCCTCGGTCCCGTACGTGGCCCGGATCGTGAGCACGCTCGCCACGAGCGTGACGGGCCGGGACTACGTCGCGGCGGCGCGCGGTGCCGGGCTGGGGCGGGCGCGCGTGTTCGGGCGGCACGTGCTGCCGAACATGGCCGACACCCTCGTGGTGAGCCTGTCCGTCCTCGCCGCGCAGAGCCTGGTCTTCGTGTCGTCGCTGAGCTTCCTCGGCGTGGGCGTCCAGCCGCCGCAGGTGGACTGGGGGTCGATGCTCACCGAGGGAGTGCAGGTCCTCTACGTCGATCCGCTGGCGGCGGTCGCCCCCGCGACCCTGATCGCCGTGACCGGGCTCGCGCTGGGGCTCTTCGGCGAGGCGCTCGCGCGCGCCCTCAACCCGGTCGTCTGGACGGTCGGCGCGAACCCCGGCAAGGTCCGGCGGCCTGCCCGGCACGCCGAGACGCGTCCGCCGCGGCCCGCCGGCGAAGACGACGGCGTGCTCTCGGTACGGGACCTGACGGTCGAGGTCCCGACACCGGCCGGGAACGCCGAGCTGGTCAGCGGCTTCGATCTGACGGTCCGGCGCGGGGAGACGGTCGGCATCGTCGGCGAGTCCGGCTGCGGCAAGTCGATGACGGTGCTCGCGCTGGCCGGTCTGCTGCCCTACCCGGCCCGGCTGCGGACCGCCGGGCTCCGGCTGGGCGGTGACGACGTGGCGGCGCTGCCCCGGCGCGCGGCCCGGACGGTGCTCGGGACGAGGCTCGCGCTGGTCTTCCAGGATCCGATGTCGGCGCTCAACCCGGCGATACCGGTCGGCCGCCAGCTCACCGAGGGCGTGCGGACCCACACGCGGACGAGCCGGAGCGCGGCCCGCGAGCGTGCCCGGACGCTGCTGGCCGACGTGCACGTCACGAACGCCGCGCGGCGGCTCAGGCAGTACCCGGTCGAGCTGTCGGGCGGGACGAGCCAGCGCGTGGTCCTCGCCATGGGGCTGATGACCGAGCCCGACGTCGTCCTGGCGGACGAGCCCACCACCGCGCTCGACGTCACCGTGCAGAGCCAGGTGCTGCGGCTGCTGCGGCGGCTGAACACCGAGCACCGGACCGCGGTCGTCCTGGTGTCCCACGATCTGCACGTCATCAGGGGGCTGTGCCACCGCGTCGTCGTCATGTACGGCGGCCGCGTGGTCGAGCAGGGCCCGACCGCGCAGGTGGCGGGCCGGCCGCTGCACCCGTACACGAAGGCGCTGCTGGCGTGCTCGGTGGACATGGCGGCGGACGTCGACGCGCCGATCGCCGCGATCCCCGGGCAGCCGCCGGACCTCAGGGAGCGGCCGGCCGGCTGCCCGTTCGCGCCGCGGTGCCCTGCGGCGATGCCCCGATGTGAGAGCGAAGCGCCGCCGCTGGTGGACGTCGGAGATCGCCGCGTCGCGTGCTGGGCCGTCGACTCCGGCGACGGGTCTTCCCCTGGGAGGGGCGAATGAGTGGTCTGGAACTGCGGGACATCGGCGTCCGGTACGGCAGGGGACGCAGGTCGTCCGTCGCGGTCCGCGGCGTGAGCCTTCGCGTGCCGCCCGGTGGCCGGGTGGGGCTGGTGGGCGAGTCGGGCTGCGGGAAGTCCAGCCTGGCCCGGGTGGTCGCGGGGCTGGTGGTGCCCACTGCGGGCGAGGTGCTCCTGGACGGGCGCGTCGTCCGCGCGGCGGGCCGGCGCTCCGGGGTCCGCCGCGAGATCCAGATGGTCTTCCAGGACCCCAACCGGTCGCTCAACCCGCGCATGACGGTCGGCGCGGTGATCGCGGAGGTGGCGCTCGGCGGCTCGCCCGGCGCCGTGGCCGCGCGAGCCGAGGCCGCGCGGCTGCTCGACCTGGTCGGGCTGCCGGAACGCGCGGCCGGGGCGTACCCGCACGAGCTGTCCGGCGGGCAGCGGCAGCGCGTGGCGATCGCGCGGGCGCTGGCCGCCCGCCCGCGCGTCCTCGTCCTGGACGAGGTCACCTCGGCCCTCGACGTCTCCGTCCAGGCCCTGGTCCTGAACCTGCTCCGCGACCTGCAGACCCGGCTCGGCCTGTCGTTCCTGTTCATCTCGCACGACCTCGCGGTCGTGCGCTATATGTGCGAAACGGTCAACGTCATGTACGAAGGAAAGATCGTCGAGCATGGCCCGCGCGACGACGTGTTCCGCCGGCCCACCCATCCCTACACGCGCCGGTTGCTCGCGTCCATGGCGGACGATCCGGCCGCCGGAATCACCGCGCCGGCGGTGGTGGAGCCGTGATGCGCGACGCGGTGATCCTGGCGGCGAAGCGGACGCCGATCGGCCGGGCGGGCAAGGGCGCGCTGCGCGACGTCCGGCCCGACGACCTCGCGGCGCAGATCGCGACGGCCGCGCTGGCGGCCGTCCCCGAGCTCGATCCCGCGCGCCTGGACGACCTTCTCCTCGGCTGCGGCAGCCCGGGCGGCGAGCAGGGGTGGAACCTCGGCCGGATGGTCGCGCTGCTGATGGGCCACGACGGCCTGCCGGGCACGACCGTCACGCGCCACTGCGCGTCCAGCCTCCAGACCACGCGGATGGCCATGCACGCCGTCCGCGCCGGTGAAGGGGACGCCTTCCTGTCGGTGGGCGTCGAGTGCGGGAGCCGGTACGTACACGGCTACGCCGAGGGCTCGGGTGAGCCGAATCCCGTCTACGCGGCCGCGCGCGAGCGCTCGGCGGCCGTGGCCGCGGCGGGCGACTTCGGGTGGGAGGACCCGCGAGCCGGCGGCGGCCGTCCCGACGCCTACGTCGAGATGGTCCAGACGGCCGAGTACGTGGCCCGGCATCGCGGGATCGGCCGCGAGGAGATGGACCGGTTCGCGCTGCGGTCGTTCCGCCGCGCCGAGGAGGCGCGCGACGCGGGGTTCTGGGCGGCGGAGATCACCCCGGTCAGGCTGCCGGACGGGAGCCTCGTGACGGCCGACGACGGCCCGCGCCGCGGCGTCACCCTCGACGCGCTGGCCGCGCTCCCGCCGGTGCTCGGGGCGGGCGGCCGCGTGACGGCGGGCAACGCCTGCCCCGTAAACGACGGAGCCGCCGCCCTGCTGGTCACCAGCTCCGGCCTCGCGCGGAGCATCGGGGCGAGGCCCCTGGGCCGCGTCGTGGCCACGGGCGTCTCGGCGCTCAGCCCGGAGATCATGGGCCTCGGGCCGGTGGAGGCGTCGCGGCGGGCGCTCGCCGCGGCGGGCATGTCGATCGGGGACGTGGATCTCGTCGAGCTGAACGAGGCGTTCGCCGCGCAGGTGATCCCGAGCATGCGGGACCTGGACATCGATCCGGAGCGGCTCAACGTCCGCGGCGGCGGGATAGCCATGGGGCACCCGCCGGGAATGACCGGCGCGCGGCTGACCGTCACCCTGCTGCACGCCCTCGCCGAGGCGGACGCGACCGTCGGGCTGATCACGATGTGCGTCGGCGGCGGCCAGGGCATGGCCATGATCATCGAGCGGCTGTCCTGAGCCTTGACACCTGTGTCGATTCTTTAGACTTCTCTTTCCGCCGAAGAAGAGGAGGCCCAGACGTCATGGCGACCACGGAGGAGCCCGGCCAGTCGCGCAAGGAGCTGGTGGCGAACCAGCTGCTCGAACGCGCGGCGCAGTTGTTCGTCGAACGCGGCGTCGCGGGGACGAGCGTCCGTGACATCGCCGATGCCATGGGCCTCACCCGCCCGGCCCTGTACTACTACTTCCCCAGCAAGGAGGCCCTGCTCAAGGAGCTGGTCTCGGGGGTGACCGGGGTCGGCGCCGTCGAGATCCAGCGGATGCGGCAGCGGACCGACCTGACCGCCACCGAGAAGCTGACGTCGATCGTCCGCAGCACCGCCGAGGGCATCGCGCAGAGCCCGGTGCGGTTCCGCGTGCTGGAGCGCAACGAGGCGGAGCTGCCCGCCGCGATCCTCGCCGAGCACCGCAAGAGCAAGGTGCGCATCCTCGACGAGCTGTCGGGGATCATCGCCGACGGCGTCGCGAGCGGCGAGTTCCGGCCGGTCGACGAGCGCACGGTCGCCTTCGCGATCATCGGGATGACCAACTGGATCGCCTGGTGGTTCCGCGACGGCGGGCCGAACACGCCCGAGGAGGTGGCCGACGAGATGGTCGCCATGGTCACGCAGGGGCTGATCCGGCACGGGGACCGGGCGCCCGCCAGCGACGGCGTCGCGGGCGCCCTGGGTCTGATCCGTGAGGATCTCGCCTATCTTGAGCGCATTCTCGCTGCTCAGGGCGAGACGGGCCCGTCCGGCGAGTGACGCGTCCCGCGGGTGAGACATGCCACGCGCGAGGCGCCGCGACCGATCCGTAAAACTATTGACGAAAGCGTAAAATAGTTGTCCAATGTGTTGGAGCACTTCTGGACATCTCCCGCTCTGACACGAGGACGGTGCAATGGCGTACGTGATCGGCATCGACGTCGGTGGCACCTTCACCGACGGGATCGCGGCCGACGAGACCGGCGGCGTGATCGCGGCGAAAGCGCCGTCGACCCCGCCCGACTTCTCGATCGGTTTCGAGAACGTCATCGAGCAGCTCGCGGAGCGGGCCGGCCGCACGGTGCACGACCTGCTCGCGGACACGGCCTACCTCGCCCACGGCACCACGGCCGCGCTCAACGCGCTGGTCACCGGCAACGTCGCGCGCGTCGGCTTCCTGACCACGCGCGGCCACCGCGACTCGATCTACATCATGAACGTCGAGGGGCGCTACCTCGGCCTCCCGCCCCACGAGGTGCAGGACACGCTGAACACCCGCAAGCCGGAGCCGCTCGTCCCCAAGCGGCTGGCCCGGGAGGTGACCGAGCGGGTCGACCGCTCGGGCAGCGTCGTCGTCCCCCTGGACGAGGACGAAGCCCGGGCCACCATCGCGGACCTCATCGCCGAGGGCGTGGACGCGATCGCCGTCAGCCTGCTCTGGTCGTTCCGCGACCCCGCCCACGAGCAGCGGCTGAAGGCGCTCGTCCACGAGCAGGCCCCGGGCCTGTACGTCAGCCTGTCCAGCGAGATCAGCCCGCGCATCCGCGAGTTCGCCCGCAACGCGACGACCATCATGAACGCCCAGGTCGGCCCCGCGCTGCGCCAGTACCTGGAACCCCTTGAGGACCGCCTGCGCGGCAAGGGGCTCAGCGGACCGCTCCTGGTGATGCAGGGATCCGGCGGCACCGTCACCGCACGGCACGCCCCGGAGATCGCCATCACGACCGTGGGCTCGGTGCTCACCGGCGGGGTCACCGGCGCCGCCCGGCTCGCCGCGCAGCTGGGGCATCGCAACGTCGTCTCGACCGACGTCGGCGGCACGACGTTCCTCGCCGGGCTGATCGTCGACGGGGAACCCGAGACGACGACCGGTACGGTGCTGAACCAGCACCCCATCAACACCCCGACCCTGCGCGTGCACGCGATCGGCTCCGGGGGCGGGGCGATCGCGTCGGTCGACGCCGGCGGCAACCTGCGGGTCGGGCCCGGCAGCGCCGGGGCCTGGCCGGGGCCCGCCTCCTACGGGCAGGGCGGCCTCGACCCGACGGTCACCGACGCCGACCTGGTCCTCGGCATCCTCAACCCGCAGAACTTCCTCGGCGGCCGCAAGACGCTGTCGCCGGACCTCGCGGCCAAGGCGCTCACCGAGCGGGTCGGCCGCCATCTCGGGCTCGACGCCGAGGGCGCGGCGGCCGCCGTCTTCACGGTGCAGAACTCGCAGACGGCCGACCTCGCGCGCAAGGTCGTCGTCGAGGCGGGCCACGACCCGCGCGACTTCGCGGTCTACGCGTTCGGCGGCGCGGGACCCATGCACGCGTTCTCCTACGCCGCCGAGCTCGGCGCCTCCCAGCTCGTCATACCGCTCGGGCACAGCGCGGGAGTGTTCTCGGCCTACGGCCTGGCGTCGACGGACATCATGGTCTCCGCCGAACTCAGCGACCCGGCGGTCATGCCGATCGACCCGGCGCGCGTCCAGGACAACTTCGACCGGCTCGAAGCGCGGGTACGGGACGTCCTCGCCGCGCAGAAGCTCGACTTCGTCGAGGTCCGCATCCGCCGGGAGGTCGACGCCCGGTACACGCCCCAGCTCGCCGAGGTCGCGACCCGGGTACCCGGCGGGCCGCTCGACGAGGCCGCGGTCGACCGGATCGCCGACGACTTCGAGGCGGTCTACGCGGCCCGTTTCGGCGAGGGCTCCGGATACCGCGAGGCCGGTGTCCAGGTCATCACCTACCGGGTGCACGGCACGGGGATCCTGCCCTTCGCCCCGAGCATCCCGCACGCCCCCGGTCCCGACGGAAGCTCGTGCGAGGTGGCGATCAGCGGGCGGCGTCCCGTCCTGCTCGACCTGGAGCGCGGCCGGGAGGACACCACGATCTACGACTACCGGCGGCTGCGCGCCGGACACGTGCTGACCGGCCCGGCGATCGTCGAGGTACCGACCACCACCGTCGTCGTCCCGGCCGGGACGACGGCCCGGGTCGACCACCTCGGCAACCTCGTCATCGACCTGGCCTGACGGCCTGGAGGCAAACCCCATGACCCCACCACTCCAGATCACCGGTGCCTCGACGTTCAACAGCCGCCCGATCGCACCGGACGAGCTGCGCCGGAGCATCCCGCCCTCGCTGCCGCTCCACGACGTCCCGCCGGAGGCCGGGGACGAGATCGGCCCCCTGACCTACGAGGTGATCCGCCACCGGATCTGGGCGATCACCGAGGAGATGGGCGACACGCTCAAGCGCATGTCGGGCTCGATCTCGGTCACCGAGGTCAACGACTTCGACTTCACCATCTGCGACGAGATCGGGCAGGAGGTGCAGGTCGGCCTGTACAACACCGGCCTCGTCGCGTCCATGGACCTCGCCATCTACTGGACGCTCCTGCACCGCAGCGAAAGTCCGGGCATCGAGGAAGGCGACATGTTCCTCTGCAACGACCCTTGGGTCGGTGGGGGACTGCACCAGAACGACGTCGCCATCCTCGCGCCGGTCTTCCACGAGGGGAAGCTCTTCGCCTGGACGACGGCGATCTGCCACGTGGACGATCTCGGCGGCAGCGCGCCCGGCTCGTTCTCGCCGACGGCCACCGACGTCTTCTCCGAGTCGCTGCCCACCCCGCCGGTCAAGATCGTCCGCGGCCACCGGCTGCAGCAGGACGTCGTCGATCTCTACCTGCGGCGGTCCCGGGTCCCGGAGATGGTGGGGCTCGACCTGCGCGCCAAGATCGGTGCCAACAACATCGCCCGCGAACGGCTCCTCGCGCTCCTCGACCGCTACGGCGCGGACCAGGTCAAGGCCGTGATGAAGCGGATGATGGACGACGCCGAGCGCCGCCTGCGCGGCAAGCTGAAGGCGCTCCCGGACGGCACCTGGTCCAGCGTCGGCTACCAGGAGCAGTCCCAGCTCGGGGACCGCGGCATGCACAAGATCGTGCTGACCATGACCAAGCGCGATGACCATCTGACCTTCGACTTCACCGGCACCGATCCGCAGACCGGCATGATCAACTGTCCCTACTCCGGCATGCGCGCCGGCGTCATGTTCGCCCTGCTGCCGATCCTGGCCGGCGACATTCCGTGGGCGGCCGGGGGGCTCATGCGCTGCTTCGACATCATCAGCGAGGAAGGCACGATCAACAACGCCACCTTCCCCGCCGCTGTCGCGAAGGCACCGGTCGGTCCGGCCTGGGCGTCGTCGAACCTCGTCGCGGACTGCCTCGCGCGGATGCTCGACACCGACGAGGAGCAGCGGCCGCGCGTCCAGTCGGTGTGCGCCGGAACCTACGACGGGTGCGGCCTGATGGGCGTCGACGCGGAGGGGCGGCCGTTCTTCGGCGGCTTCGCCGACTCGATGGCCTCGGGCTACGGGGCGCAGGTCGACGCCGACGGCGTCGACACCGGCGGCCTGTTCGTGATCCCGATGGGCCGCGCGCCGGACGTGGAGATGACCGAGTTCACCCAGCCGCTGCTGTACCTGTGGCGGCGGGAGGAGCCCGACACCGGCGGGCCGGGACGGCGGCGCGGCGGCGTCAGCGGCTCGATCTGCGCCGTCCCGCACGGGGTCGGCGGGCCGATGCTGGCGATGTTCACCGGGGCGAGCAAGGCGGCGTCGATGAGCCCCGGCCTGGCCGGCGGATACCCGGGCGGGACCCAGCTCGACATCGTCGTGCACGAGAGCCGCGCGCACGAGGCCATGCGCGCCGGCGAGATCCCGCAGAGCCTCGACGCGCTCGCCGGCACCCGGCAGATCGTCCAGGCCCACGACGAGGTACCGGTCGAGCCCGCCGCCGCCATCTACCTGCAGTGGGCCGGCGGCGGCGGGTACGGCGACCCGCTGCGCCGGGAACCGGCCTCGGTCGCCGCCGACCTCGCCGCCGGGAAGATCTCGGCCACCGCCGCGCGCGAGGTGTACGGGGTGGTCCTGGACGAGTCGTCGCTGGAGGCGGACCAACCCGCGACGGCGGCGCGGCGGGCCGAGCTGATCGAGCGGCGCCGGGCCGGCGCGGGATCCCCGGACCGCAAGGCGCGGACGTGCGGCGTCCAGGGAACACGTGCCCTGGACGACAACATCGCGCTGCTACCGGCCGGGAGCGGTGAGCCCGAACGGCTGTGCTGCCGGCACTGCGGCGAACTGCTCGGCGACCGCGACGGCGACCACCTGTCCCGGCTGCCGCGGCAGGTCACCGGACCCGAAGGCGCGGGTCCCGGCGCCTGGCCGGACGCGTCGACGTACGTCGACGACGAGGTCGTGTTCCGCCAGGTCTACTGCCCCGGCTGTTTCACCGCGCTGCTGACCCAGGTCGTGCCCGCGGGGCACCCCCTCTCCGACTGAACGGCGACCACCTACCCGTGTGCGGAGGAATCCGATGACCATCGCTGAGCCGTCCACCCCGTCCACTCCGTCCAGTTCCTCAGCCGGCGATGTCGTGCCGTACCCGGAGGAGTTCGCGCGGCGCTACCGGGAGGCCGGATACTGGCGGGCGCTCACGCTCGCCGAAGAGCTGCACGAGACCGCCGAGCGCTTCGCCGACCACGAGGCGGTCAGCTCCGGCACCGCCCGGCTCACCTACCGCGAGCTCGACCGGGCGGCCGACCGGTTCGCGGTCGCCCTGCGGCGCCTCGGCCTGCGGCCCGGCGATCCGGTGATCTTCCAGCTCGGCAACGAGGTCGGCACGGTCGTGGCCTACTTCGGCGTGCTCCGCGCCGGGCTGGTGCCGATCTGCAGCCTCGCGCAGCACCGGTCCAGGGAGATCGGCTACCTCATCCAGCACACCGGGGCCCGGCTCCATCTCGTCGAGCATCGCTTCCGCGGCCACGACCTGCCGGGCTTCGCCGCCGAGATGGCCGCCGGGAACCCGTCGATCCAGGCCGTCATCGTCTTCGGCGGTCCGGGCCTGGAGGGCCAGCACAGCTACGAGGAGCTGGTCGAGGCGGTGGACGCCGACGAGGCCGCGGCGACCGTGCGCACCTGGCGGATCGACCCCGAGTCGGTCGGTGTCTTCCAGCTGTCCGGCGGCACCACCGGCGTGCCGAAGCTGATCCCGAGGCTGCACTGCGAATACGCCTACAACGCCAGGGCCTGGGCCGAGACCTGGGGCTTCGGGCCGGGCACGGTCGCCCTCCAGGCGACCCCGATCATGCACAACGCCGGCATCACCTGCGCGGTGAACGCCGTGCTGCTGAGCGGCGGGCGGCTGGCGCTCGCACCGCGCGCACGCCTGGAGGACATGACGCGGATCATCGCCGAGGAGGGCGTGACCGACACGCTCATGGGCACCGGGCTGGCCACCGAGATCAGCGAGCATCCGGGCCTCGCCGGCATGGAGTTCGGGTCGGTCCGGCGGATGTTCTTCGCGCCGTCGATCCCGTCGCTCGCGCGGCAGGCCGAGGAGCTGTTCGGCTGCCCGATGGTGCCGCTGTACGGCACCGGCGAGGGCATCTTCCTCACGGCGGCCGAGTCCGAGCCCGAGGAGGCCCGGCACGGCACGTGCGGCCGTCCCCTCTCGCCCGGGGACGAGGTGCGGCTGCTGCGTCCGGGCACCGAGGAGGAGGTCCCGGTCGGCGAGATCGGCGAGCTCACCGCGCGCGGCCCGTACACGATCCGCGGCTACTACCGGGCCGCCGAGCGCAACCGGACGGCGTTCACGAGCGACGGGTTCTACCGGACGGGCGACCTGGCCCGGGCGCACCTCATCGACGGCACCCTGTACTACTCGCACGAGGGCCGGATCACCGACAACATCAGCCGCGGCGGCGAGAAGATCCACGCCGACGAGCTGGAGGCGCTGCTGGTCGAGCATCCGGCCGTCGCGGAGGTCGCGGTCGTCGGCATGCCGGACCGGATCCTCGGCGAGCGCGTGTGCGCGTTCGTCGTGCTCTCGGCGGGCGCGGCCGCTCCCACGGTGGCGGACTTCGCCGAACTGCTGCTGGCGAAGGGGCTGGCGAAGTTCAAGCTGCCCGAGCGGGTCGAGGTGATCCAGGACTTCCCGCGCACCGACGTCGGCAAGATCTCCAAGAAGGATCTGCGCGAGCTCATCGCCAGGCGGCTGCAGGAGGAGCAGGCCCAGACCGGCTAGGGCGGCCTCTTGAGCCGGCCGCGCCCGGCCGGCGGGGTCACGCCTGTTCGACAATTTGACGCTTACGTAGAATAATCGACAAGCACGACGAGAGGGGAGCGCAGTGACCGGAACGCTGCAGACACGGCTCCGCGGAGTCGACCACGCGGCATACGTCACCACCGACGCGGCGGGGACGATCCGCTTCTACCGCGACGTGATGGGGCTCGGAACGCCGCACATCATCACCGCGAAGGGCTGGGGCCCGAAGGACCACCCGGACTTCGTGCACTTCTTCTTCGACATCGGCGACGGCGACCGGCTCGCGTTCTTCTACTACTTCGGCGTCGACCCCGATCCCGCGATGCCCCGCCCTGACTACCACCTGGCGATCCACGTCCGCACCGAGCAGGACCTGCTCGACTGGCGCGCGCGGTTCGAGGAGCACGGGATCCGCGTCATCGCGCAGATCGCCCACGAGACCATCGAGTCGATCTACGTACGCGACCCCAACGGCATGATCTTCGAGGTCACCCGGCCGTTGCGCGAGCTGGACGAGCGTGACGAGCACGACGCCCGGCTGTCGCTCGAAGCGCTGCTCGACGTGCTCGGCGAGGACGACCCGACGCTGGAGAAGGTCTGGCGCCGCAAGGCCGAACTCATCGAGAAGGACCACGAGAACGGAAACGAGAACGAGAACAAGGACGAGAAGGCCGAGGGCTGACATGACCGCGCTCTACGTACTCGACGTACCCGAGTTCGCCCCGCTGGCCGACGCCGCGACGGCCGAAACCCCGATCACCCGCACGCGGGTGGGCCCCTACCTCAAGGTGGCGGCGGACGGCGAGATCGTGATCGGCCGCGCCGCCACGAGCTTCCGCGACGCCGTCTGGTTCAGCGTGCTCGGCGGCGGCTACGACGGCGACCTACTGCGCTACGACGCGGACGAGATCCGCATCGCGCCCGCACACCGATGACGGCATCGGCTCCGGCATCGGCGACGGCGTCCCGCCGCCCGGTGCTCAACGGCGACTGGTACCCGAGCACGCCGCCCGCGCACGCCACGCAGAGCAGCCACGTGCTGTTCACCGCGGACGGCGCGGCCGTGACCGGCACCCTGTACGAGGTCCCGGGCGCCCGGACGGTCGTCACGATCATGCATCCGAGAGCGGACGCGTCCCGGCACTACCTGATCCCGTCGCTGCTGGACCGCGGGTTCTCGGTGTGGACGCAGCTCGGCCGGGCCGGTGGGGGAGACCTGCGGCTCGTGCACGAGAACGCGCTGCTCGACATCGCCGCCGGCATGGCCTTCCTCCGGGAGCGGGACTACCGGCACATCGTGTGCCTGGCGAACTCCGGCGGGGCGAGCCTGTACACGTTCTACCTGGACCAGGCCGCGCGGGAACCCTCTGAACGGATCGCCGTGACGCCGGGCGGGCGCCCGGTCGGGCTTCCCGGCGCCGACCTGCCCGGGGTGGACGGCATCGTCTACGTCGCTCCGCACCCCGGTCAGGGGGCGCTGCTGCTCGAATGCGTCGACCCGTCCGTCACCGACGAGAGCGACCCGCTCTCGGTCGACGGTTCGCTGGACCTCTTCGACCCGGCCAACGGGTTCGCTCCGCCCCCGGAGAGTTCCCGCTACGACCCGTCGTTCCTCCAGCGGTACCGCGAGGCGCAGCGCGCGCGGGTCGCCCGCATCGACGCATACGCCCGGGAGTGCATCGCCCGCCGTCAGGAGGCCAGGGCCCGCTTCAAGAAGGGCGGCACGGCGGCCGACGAGCGGCTCGGCACCCATCAGCCCGTCGTGCTCGTCCACCGGACGGACGCCGACCCGAGGACGGTCGACCTGAGTTTGGACCCGTCCGACCGCCGCTACGGCTCGGTCTGGGGACGCCGACCGCACGTGACCAACTACGGGCTGCTCGGCTTCGGCCGGATGACCACGCCCGAGGCATGGCTGTCGACGTGGTCCGGCCTGTCCAGCAACGCGGACATGGCCCGGACGGCGCCGGCCGTGACCTGCCCGGCCCTCGTCGTCGAGTACACCGGCGACAACTGCGTCTTCCCGAGCCAGACCAAGCGGATCGTGGACGACCTCGGCTCGCGCGACAAGACCCACGTGCGCGTGCGCGCCGACCACTTCGGGCAGCCGATCGGCCCCGGGATCGCCTTCGAGAAGGCCGACCCGATCGTGTGCGAGTGGCTCTCGGCCCGCTTCGCCACCTGACCACCGACGAACTCTGGAGACCCCTGTGACCACGCTTGACGGCCGTGTCGTCATCATCACCGGCGCCGGGCGCGGCCTGGGCCGGGCCCACGCCCTGCTGGCCGGCGAGCTCGGCGCGCGCGTCGTCGTGAACGACCTGGGCGCCGACCTGCGCGGCGAGGGCGCCGACCCCTCGCCCGCGGCCGAGGTCGCCGCGCTGATCCGCGCCCGCGGCGGCGAGGCGGTGCTCAGCGGCCACGACGTCGCCGACTGGGCGCAGGCCGGAGAGCTGATCGAGCTCGCGCTGGACACCTACGGCCGCCTCGACGCGCTGGTCAACAACGCGGGGATCCTGCGCGACCGGACGCTGGCCGCGCTCAGCGAGGCCGAATGGGACGCGGTCGTCCGCGTGCATCTCAAGGGACACGCCGCCCCCACCCATCACGCGCTCGCCTACTGGCGGCGGCGGGCGAAGGGCGGTGAGGTGGCGGACGCGAGCGTCGTGCACACCACGTCCATCGCGGGATTCGCCGGGAACGTCGGCCAGGCCAACTACGCCGCCGCCAAGCTGGGCGTCCTCGCGCTGTCGAGGTGCGTCTCGCTGGAAGGCGGGCGGTACGGCGTGCGGTCCAACGCGGTGTCCCCAGGGGCGAGGACCCGGATCACGGCGGGCATCGACGATGACGCCGCCCCGGCCGAGGGCTTCGACGCCGCCGCGCCGGAGAACGTCTCCCCGCTGATCTGCTGGCTGGCATCGGCCGGCTGCCCGGCGGACGGCCAGGTGTTCCACTGCTCGGGCGGCGAGGTCGCCGTGGTGTCGATGCCGCGCGTCACGTCCCGGGTCCGGGCCGAGGGGCGCTGGACCGTCGAGGCCCTGGCCGCCGAGCTGCCGGGGCACCTGCTGACCCCGCCGGACATCGACCACTACGCCGGCCCGGTGAGCCTGCCATGAGGACCCTCTACCACGGCGCGCAGATCTTCGACGGGACCGGCCCCGCCCCCGGTGCGGGCGACGTCGTCGTCGAGGACGGAAGGATCATCGCCGTCGGCGCCGGGCTCGACGGCGACACGGGCGTCGACCTGACCGGGCACGCGCTGCTCCCCGGCCTGATCGACTGCCACGTCCACGTCATGGTCAGCGAGTACGACGTGCTGCGGCAGCTGGAGGCGCCGCACTCGCTCCAGTACTACTCGGCCGCCCGCAACCTGGGGCTGCTGCTCGACTGCGGGCTCACGACCGTGCGGGACGCCGCCGGCGCCGACCTCGGCACCAAACGGGCCGTCGACCTCGGCCTGGTGCGCGGTCCAAGGCTGCGGATCGCCGTCACCATGCTGAGCCAGACCGGCGGTCACGCCGACCCGTGGCTGCCGTCGGGACACTGCGTCCCCGTCCTTCCGGGGAGCCCGGCGCTGCCCGGCGGGGTGGTCGACGGCGTCGACCAGATGCGCGTCCGGGTGCGCGAGCTGGTCCGGGCCGGCGCCGACTGGGTGAAGGTCGCGGCTTCGGGGGGCGTCATGTCCCCGGGCACCGACCCCCGGCGCCCGCAGTTCAGCCCCGAGGAGCTGCGGACGGCCGTCACCGAGGCGTCGGTGGCCGGGCTCGGCGTGATGGCGCACGCCCAGGCCACGGCGGGCGTCCGCAACGCGGTGCTGGCCGGGGTGCGGTCCGTCGAGCACGGCATCTACCTCGACGACGACGTCGTCTCGATGATGCTGGAGCGCGGCACGGTGCTGGTCCCGACGCTGACCGCGCCCTACAGCGTGCTCCACGCCGCCCAGAACGGCGCCGCGGTCGGCGAGTCGGCGCTGCTGAAGGTCCAGGAGGTGATCGAGGCGCACCGCGACTCGTTCCGCCGGGCCGTCGCCGCCGGGGTGCCGGTCGCCATGGGCACGGACGCCATCGGCTACCCCCACGGCCGGAACCTGGAGGAGCTCGCGCTGATGCGGGACGGCGGGATGCCGCCCGCCGAGGTCCTGGTGTCGGCCACCGCGACCGCCGCGTCCCTCCTGGGGATGCGCGACGAGCTCGGGACCCTGGAACCCGGCAAGCGGGCCGATCTGGTGGTGGTCCAAGGCGACCCGCTGGAGCTGGACACGCTGCGGGAACGGGTGCGGGCGGTCGTCAAGGACGGAGTGCTCGCCGCCGGGCGCCTGCCCGGCGACGAAGCCTGACCAGACAGACCTGACCAGACAGACCTGACCAGTGAGACCTGATCAGTGAGGGAGGACAACGTGAGCAGGAAGGCATGGGGCCGGCGTCCCGTGTACGTGGCCGGGGTCGCCGAGACGGCGCTCGGCGAGGTCCACGACCAGACCGAGCTGTCGATGTTCGCCCTCGCCGCGCGCGAGGCGCTCGCCGAGGCCGGCCTGGCGCTCCGCGACGTCGACGGCGTCTTCGTCAACTACATGGGCGAAGAGGGGTCGGTGCGGGTCGGGGAGTATCTCGGGATCACCGCGCCGCGGTACGCCGACTCCTCCGACCTCGGCGGCGCGGCGTTCGAGGCGTTCGTCCACCACGCGATGCTGGCCGTGTCGGAGGGACGCTGCGAGGTGGCCCTGATCGGCTTCGCGTCCAGGCAGCGGACGCGCAGGCAGCGGACGATTGCCGGCAACGCGGACTCGGCCGATCTGGGCGCGCAGTTCGAGGCCCCCTTCGGGCTCCCGGCGCCCATCGGCCACTACGCGATGATGGCCGCCCGGCACATGCACCGGTACGGCACGAAGCCGGAGCACCTCGCCGAGGTGGCGGTCGCGGCGCGCGCCTGGGCCCGGCGCAACCCCAAGGCGTGGTCCCGCGCCCCCCTCACGATCGACGACGTGCTCGCCTCGCGGATGATCTCCACCCCGCTGCGCCGGAACGACTGCTGCCTGGTCACCGACGGGGGCGCCGCCGTGGTCGTCACGCACGAGGCCCGGGCCCGCGACGCCGCCAAGCGGGCCGTCAAGGTGCTCGGCGCCGGCGAGAGCCACACCCACTGGCACCTGGCGTCGATGCCGGATCTCACCGCCTCCGCCGGTGTGGTGTCCGGACGCGAGGCGTTCGGCATGGCCGGGATCACCGCCGCCGACGTGGACGTGCTCGAACCGTACGACTCGTTCACCATCACAGTGCTGATGGCGCTGGAAGATCTCGGGTTCTGCGCCAAGGGGGAGGCGGGAGCGTTCGTCGAAGGCGGGGCCCTCGCACCCGGAGGGCGGCTTCCGGCGCTGACGTCCGGCGGCGGCCTGTCCTACAACCATCCGGGTGCCCTCGGCGCGCTGCTGCTGGTCGAGGCGGTCCGGCAGCTGCGCGGCGAGGCCGGAGACCGGCAGGTGGCGGGCGCGGAGATCGCGGTGGCGCACGGCGTGGGCGGCTACAACTCGACCGCCTCCACGGTGGTGCTGGCCCGATGAGCGACGACGAGACCTACGGCGATCCACTCACCGCCCCCTTCTGGGACGGCTGCCGCCAAGGTGAGCTGCGCGTCCAGCAGTGCGCGGCGTGCGGAGCGCACCAGTTCTACCCGCGCCCGTTCTGCCTCTCCTGCGACGGCTCCGACGTGCGCTGGGTCGCCACCGCCGGGACGGGTGCCGTCCATTCGCTGACCGAGGTGCACGTCCGCGTCCTGGAGGGGCTCGACCCGCCGTACCTGGTGGCGGTGATCGAGCTCACCGAGGGGCCCCGCCTGGTCAGCAACATCGTCGGCGGCGCGGCGGCCATCGGGGACCGGGTCCGGGTGGCCTGGCGCGACCGCCGCGACGCCCCGCCCCTCCCCGTCTTCACGACGATTCCGAAAACCGGTGAAAGGCAGGGCCCATGACCGCTCGGACCGGGCGCGCGACGCCCTACCGGCTCGGTCTCATCGTCCCGAGCTCGAACACGACGATGGAGACCGAGATCCCCGCGATGCTCGCACGGCGCCGGTCCCTCGTCCCGGACGAGGAGTTCACCGTCCATTCGAGCCGGATGCGCATGCGGCACGTCACGGCCGAGGAACTCCGGCGGATGGACGCCGACGGCGGCCGGTGCGTGGCGGAGCTGTCCGACGCCCGCTGCGACGCCTACGCCTACGCGTGCCTGGTGGCGATCATGGCGCGGGGCGGCGGCCACCACCGCCGTGCCGAACACGACCTGGCCGAGACGGCCGCCGGGAACGGCTCGCCGGCCCCCGTCATCTCCAGCGCCGGCGCGCTCGTGTCGGCGCTGGGCGTGCTCGGGGCGAAGACGGTCGCGATGGTGACGCCCTACGTCGACTCGCTGACCGGGCTGGTCCGCGACTACCTCGCGGCGGAGGGCATCGCGGTGCGGGACGCGCTGAGCCTCGGTGTCGCGGACAACCTCGCGGTGGGCCGGCTGGACCCGAGGGACCTGGTCGGCCACTACCGGAAGCTCGACCTGACCGGCTGTGACGCGCTCGTCCTGTCCGCCTGCGTGCAGATGCCGTCCCTGCCGGTCGTCCAGCGGATCGAGGACAGCTGCGGCCTCCCCGTCGTGACGGCCGCCACCGCGACGGTGCACCGGCTGCTGACCGGGCTCGGGCTGCGTCCCGTCGTGCCCGGCGCCGGGCGCCTGCTCGGCGGGACGTGACCGCACGCGCCGGGCGGGACGGGCGCACTCGAAGCTCACGAATGGAGAAGAGTTGTCAACGAAAAGCATGGCCTGTCTCGGCGGAGGCCCGGCGGGCCTGTTCTTCGCGCGCCTCGTCCGCCTCATGGATCCGACCTGGGACGTGACCGTCTACGAGCGGAACCCGGCCGACGCGACGGTGGGGTTCGGCATCGGCCTCGGCGATCGCACGATGGCGAATCTCGCCGAAGTCGACCCGGGCACCCACCGCCGCCTCGCCGCGGCCGGGGTCCCCGGCCACGGGATGGAGCTGCGGCATCGCGGGACCACCATCCGCTGGGGCGAGCAGGGCGGCACGGCGATCGCGCGGCAGGCGCTGCTCACGACGCTGCGCGAGCAGGCCGCCGACGCCGGAGCCCGCATCGTCTTCGACCGGCGGATGCGGCTGGCCGAGGTGGAGTCCGCGACCGTGGTCGTCGGCGCAGACGGCGCGCACAGCGGTACGCGCGGCGCGCTGGCCGGCCGGTTCGACGTCCGCGAGGGTTCCGGCAGCGCCATGTACATCTGGCTCGGGGCGAACCTCGATCTCGACGCGATGACGTTCAGCTTCGTGGAGAACGAGCACGGGTCCTGGGCGGCGCACGCCTACCCCTACGCGCCCGGCCTCGCGACGTTCCTGGTCGAGACGGACGAGCGCAGCTGGCGCAACGCGGGCCTGGACGCATTCGACGCGGCCGCCGCAGCGCCCGGTGCCAGCGACGAGGCAAGCCGGCGTTACCTGGAACAGGTGTTCGCCGCCGACCTCGGCGGGGCACGGCTGCAGGCGAACAACTCGCGCTGGGCCCGGTTCCGCACCATCCGGTGCGGGCGCTGGAGCGCGGGCAACGTCGTCCTCATCGGGGACGCCGCGCACACCGCCCACTTCTCGGTCGGGTCGGGCACCACCCTGGCCATGGACGACGCCATCACCCTGGCGACCGAACTCACCTCGCAGCCCCGTCCCGAAGCGGCCTTCCAGCGGTACGAGGAGCGGCGGCGCCCGATCGTCGAGCGGCTCCAGATGCGGGCCGATGCCAGCCGGCTGTGGTGGGAGACCATGAGCCAGCGCCTCGACCGCGACGCCGCCGACCTCGCCTTCCACTACCTGACCCGCACCGGCGCGCTGTCCTTCGACCGCGTCCGGGTCGCCTTTCCCGACCTCGCGCGGACGGTCCGCGCGGGTTTCGACGACGCGGTCGCGGCGGCGACCGGAATCGCCGACCGCGCCGACGACCCGCTGTGCAGCCCCGTCCGCGTCCGCGACGACGTCCTGCCCAGCCGGCTGGTCGTCACCAGGCCGCCGCTCCGGGTCGGCCCGGAGCGCGACGGTGACGCCAAGCTCACGTTCTTCGGCGGCCTGGCGCTCTGCGGCGCCGCCGCGGTCATCGCCGACCTGACCGGTCCGGAGACCGAATTCGACGCCGGGACGTGGCGGGAGGTCAACGGGCGCGTGTCCGCCCTGACACCGGCCATGCTCGGGGTGCGGATCGCCGCCGGCGACCAGGCGGCGCACGACAAGGCCGTCGCGGCCGGGTTCCGGCTCATCGAGTTCGATCTCTCCGGTTCCCCGGCCGCCGATCCGGGCTCGCTGCGCCGCCTCGCCGACGCCGTCAGAGTGCTCCGCAAGGACAGCGCGCTCCTGCGCCTGGTCGCCCTGGACCTGGGCCGGCCCCGGACGACGCCGTACCGAGCGGGCGTCGAAGCGCTCCTCGACGGACTGGCACACCTCGCCGGCGCCGGGCTGGACATCGTCCGCCTCCAGGCGGCCGCACCCGAGGCCACGGAACAGATAGCGACTATGCAACTGGCCGAACAGGTGCGCCGCGCGACGGGCCTGCGCGTCCTCGTCGGCGGTTCCGCGTTCAGTGGAGAACAGCTGCGCACCGAGGTCCTCGCGGGCCGGATCGATCTCGCCGAATCCTGGCCGGCGCCGCTGCCTCGACTCGGGACTCTTTGACCGCACCTTTACTAGCAGGAGCGTCCGGGCCACTTAGAGTGAGCAGGGAAGAAAATGGGAAAGGCGCACTCGTGCGATCCTATAAAGCTCCGCTCGAACCGGCGCAAACGAGACGACCTCCGCGGGAGAATCTTCCGTCCCGGGGGCTGCCACTTGATCGAGGTGTCCGGGAGTCGATGGAGGCTCGCTTCGGACACGACTTCAGGCAAGTGCGCGTACACGCCGATCGTGATGGCGCGACGCAGACGCTTCACCATGGAGTGAGGGCCTTCACAAGCGGTGACGATATTTTGTTCGCCCCTGGCCGCTACGCCCCGCACACGGCGGAAGGGACGGCGCTGCTTGCTCATGAGCTGGCTCATGTCGTGCAGCAACGGCGTACCGGCGGCCCTCCCGGCGCGGAACACGAGGCCGAAGCCTGGAGAGCGGCACGAGCGGTTGTTCGAGGCACAAGCCCAACGGTGCTGCTTGGGAGCACGCCGGGGGCGGTGCAGCATGCGGATCCTCCGGGTAAGGACCCGCTCAAAGCCGTAATCGACGATCCGTCGCTACCCACCGGGGAATTCGGTGGGCAGCCTGGCGAACTGAGTGCGATCGGTAAGGCGGGCGAGCGCCACCACTTCGTCGAAACCGAGGCCGCCCTGAAACGCGAAGGCTACACAGAGATCTACTTCATGGGAAACTTCAAGGGCTGGGTGAAAAAGGCCTTCCCGCACAAGAAGCAAGGTCCCGAGGTGGTCGCGATCCATCCGGATCGCAGGCGCATACTGGTGGAAGACTTCACGGCCGGTCCGTGGAGCACGGCGGAGATGAAATCAGGCGATCCCCGGCGGCTTCCCCAGGACGTGCCCGCGTCGCCGCGCGCGGAGCCGCCCACACAGAAAATAGCGCACCTGGAGAAGACGGTGGATTACGGGCACCAGGTCGCACGGAACCTTCCATCCGAACTAAAAGACTACGAGGTCGTCGCCAGGGACCGTTACTGGAGGACGGATAAGCCGAAACTGTCGGTCGAAGTCAAGATCAAACCGTTGGGTCCGGTGAGACCGCCAGGGCCGACCGGTGCGGGCCTGGGCGGGAAGCCGAGCATCAAGCCGGGCGGTACGCCCGGACTCGGTCTCGTCGGGCCGAAGGCTCCTGAGCCACCGACCGGGGTTCGCGCCGGCGCCGGTGCCCGCGCCGCGGGTCTGGGTGTAAGACTCCTTGCGGCCGCAGCCGAAATGATCATCCTGTTCGCCGTCCAGCTCGCGGTCGAGTGGCTGAAAGGGAAGATCGAGCAGGCGCTCATGGAAAGAGATATGGAGGCGCACCGCGCCAAGATCGAGGCGCAGTTGCAGTCGCTGGATTCCAAGATTACGAGCCTGCGCACGAGCAGCGACGTCTACGCCCGGATTACCATGGACGTCCAGTACAAGTCGACCATGGGAATCGCCAGTGAGGGCGGCGCCGTTGGGGCTTATTATGCCGTGAACTACGAGCGGACCACGTTTCTGGGAATCGACGTGTCCGGGCGGCGTGAGCCGACTGTTACCGCTGCGCCCACGGACGAGGATCTCAGCCGTAACACGGTACGCGAGCACAACGTCATCTCGTACTCGGTGCTGATCGACGACGCGTTCTCCAAGGGACGAGCGGTAGCCCAGCAAGAACGAGCACGCGAGTTGGCACGGATGCAGCGCGCCAGACGCCCCTCGCCTAGCGAGCAGCCAAGCGCCCCAGACCCTGCACTCCTCGCGCCGCCTGGCACGAAGAGTCAGAACAAAGCGTTCACCCCGCTACCCGGCGCTCCGGGGCAGTCTCCATACGACCATGCCATGGCCCTGGTGGCCCGGGCGCGGACCGCTACCGATGCGCTCCGGACACGAGGCGAGGAACTGGAGCGACGGGTGCATTCGAACTCGCCCCCAACACCGGCGGAGCGTGCTTCTTTCCTGGACGACGAAAAGGAATGGCGCCTTACCATCACCTATCTCTGGGAGCATTACAAGGACAATCCCCCAGATGTGGCAAGAGGAGCATTCGACGAGCTTCTCCACAGCGATAAGTACGGCGGCAGGCTTGCACAGATTCGCATCCACTTCGGCGGTCCCTCAGCCCCCGGCGGCTCGGTATAGGACCGCCACTTGTGTCATCGCGGCGACGTCGCCGGGAGCCGGACGCGCAGCCACGTCATTCCGGTGAGGTCGAGCCAGACCGCGTCCGGAGTGCGGACCAGCCGCAGGACGACGTTGTCGCATCCTGAGCACCGGGCGACCATCCCGGGCGCGCGCTCGTAGACCATCAGCGTGGCGATCGGGCCGGTGAGCCCGCAGTTCACGCAGCGGCCCTCGGCGGCCGTGACGTCGACGGCGAACAGCTCGCCCAGCGGGCCGGCGAGCGCGTTGCCGTCCACATGGCCGGGGGAGTCCTGTCGATGGAGCCGGGTCATGGCGATCAGCCTCCGCTCAGCCGAACCGTTCGGTCTTGATCCGCCGCGGGTCGTGGCCGCGGGCGAGCAGCAGGTCGGCGGCCGCCTCCACGAAGCCGGTCGGCCCGCAGACGAAGCAGTCGCGGCCGGCGTCCGCCGGGTCGAGGTCGGCCGCGCTGAGCCGTCCGGGCGGGCGCGGCCAGCCGTCCGGAGTGCCGCGCGTGTAGATGCAGGTCACGTCCAGGCCGGGGTCGGGACGCCGCAGTTCCTCGGCGAAGTACACCTCGGACGGCGTCCGGACGGAATAGAGCAGCGTGAACGGCGTCCCGTCCCCCGACAGCCGGCGGGCGCGGATCATGGCCATCAGCGGCGCGATGCCGGACCCGCCCGCGACGAGCAGGACGGGGCGTCCCGTCCCAGGCCGCCAGACGAACCAGCCGCCGACCGGGCCGCGCACCTCCACCGGGTCGCCGACGCCGAGGACGTCGGTCAGATAGGGGGACACCTCCCCGTCGGCTATCCGCTGGACGGCCAGTTCCACCCGGTCGGGAGCGGAAAGCGAATAGCTCCGCTGCGCGGTGTAGCCGTCCTCGGCGGTGAGCCGCACGTCGACGTGCTGACCGGCCAGATGCCCCGGCCAATCCGGCACGTCGAAGAGCAGCGTGCGCGCCGTCTCGGTCTCCCGGCGCGTCTCGGCCAGCCGAGCCACGCGCCACGTCAGTCGCCCTGGTACCGCTGCTCGCGCCATGGATCCCCGTAGTCGTGGTAGCCGGCGGTCTCCCAGAAACCCGGCTCGTTCTCCCTGAGCAGCGTGATTCCGCGCACCCATTTCGCCGACTTCCAGAAGTACAGGTGCGGCACCAGCAGCCGCGCCGGACCGCCGTGTTCGGGTGCCAGTTCCTCGCCGTCATAGCGGTGGACGACCCACGCCCGCCCGTCCAGCAGGTCCTCAAGCGGAAGATTGGTGGTGTAGCCGCCGTAGGAATGCGCGAGCGCGTAGTCGGCTTCGGTTTCGACATCGGCCAGCAGGACGTCCAGCGACACCCCTTCCCATTCGGTGCCCAGCTTGGACCATTTGGTGACGCAATGGATGTCCACCCGCGGTGTCTCGGACGGCAGCTCCAGGAATTCACGCCACGTCCAGCGGTGCTCCCGCCCGGATTCGGTCGTGACGGTGAATTCCCATTCGTCCTCCGAGATCCGCGGAGTCGGGCCCGCCGACAGGACCGGGAAGTCGTCGGTCAGGTACTGTCCCGGCGGCAGGTCGCCGGCGGACTCCCGCCGCCGCCCGTGGAAGCCGGGCGAAACAATCCCCATCGCAACATTCCTCTCGCCGAGCGAAGCGGACCACTGTTGCGTCCCCGCCGACAGCGGAGTGACGCGGAACCACCGCCCATGAGGCACCAAAAGATTCATTACGGACGGACGGCCGGGCCACCCCGCCGGCAGCGGACCAGAGACGGGCTCAGGATTTCTGCATCGGCCGGAACGCCGCCCGCACTTCACTGGAGAAGAGGTCAGGCTCCTCCCAAGCGGGGAAGTGGCCGCCGCGGCCGACCTCGTTGAAATAGGCGAGGCCGGGATAGACCGTCTCGACCCAGCTGCGCGGGGCGGCCCAGAGCTCGCCGGGGAACGTGGTGAAACCGACCGGAACCGAGACCGGCGGAGGAGCCTGACCGGACGCATGGGCCCGCCCGAACTCCCAGTACCACCGGGCGGCCGAGGCGCCGGTGCCCGTCAGCCAGTACAGCGCGATGTCATCGACGATGCTGTCGCGGGTGAGGCCGCCCACCGGCCGCCCGTCGACGAACGCGCTGGAGAACTTGTAGTAGCTGTCGGTGTCGTGGTCGAGCATCCAGGCCGCCAGCCCGACAGGGGAATCCAGCAGGGAGTAGCCGATCGTCTGCGGGCGCGTGGACTGCTCCAGGAAATAGCCGAAGCCGTCCGTCATGAACGCGGTGACCGCTTCGTGCGCCGCGCGTTCCTGTTCGGACTCCGCCGGTAGCCGGTCCTTGAGCCCGAGCGCCGCGCCGAGCAGGTTGACGTGGATCCCGGCCAGCCCCGGGGGCCCCTGGCGGCCCATCGCGTCCGTGACGTCGGCGCCCACGTCCCCTCCCTGGGCGACGTAGCGCGTGTACCCGAGGCGGTCCATCAGCTCCGCCCACGCGCGGGCGATGCGGCCGGAGTCCCAGCCGAGCTCGGCCGGCTCGCCCGAGAAGCCGTAGCCGGGTAAGGACGGCAGCACCAGGTGGAAGGCGTCCTCGGCCCGTCCGCCGTGCGCGGTCGGGTCGGTGAGCGGGCCGGCGACCTCCAGCAGCTCGACGATCGAGCCCGGCCAGCCGTGCGTCATGATCAGCGGCAGCGCGTTCTCGTGCCGCGACCGCACATGGACGAAGTGGATCTCGACGCCGTCGATGCGGGTCGTGTACTGCGGCAGGGCGTTGAGCCTGGCCTCGAACGCGCGCCAGTCGTAGCCGGTCGTCCAATAGCGGGCTAATTCCTGGACCACCGCCAGCTGCACGCCCTGGGAGCGATCGGTCACCAGCTCCCGGCTGGGCCAGCGCGCGTCTGTGATCCGGCGCCGCATATCGGCGATCGCTTCCTCCGGAATATCGAGCCGGAAGGGACGGATTTCGTTAACGTCGGGCATGTTCTCCACCTGCCGGGTCGAATTGACCGGCACCGGGGCGCCGGCGGGGGCGCCCGCTTGATACCCGTATGACCTGGATGGACACCGACCGGGCGTGGAGTTGGCCTGTCATGGTCATACCGTGAGCGCAGGCATACATTCGGCCCCGGCTCGTTTCAGAACCGGTAGCCTCCATTTGGGGTTACCGGACAAAACACGCCCGGGGATTGCCGCCAGGGCGTCAGGGAGCACCGTGGATTTGCCAGGCTCGTTGCTGGATTTCGATGTGCTCGGACCGGCGCAGCGCGTCGAGGATCTCCCGCCATTGCGGGGCCCACTCGGTCTGCGGCCCGGCGATCTGGACGAGTGCGAGAGCCAGCAGTTCGTCCGTCAGGTAGCCGCGCGCTTGCAACCGGCGGGCGGCGGGGAACAGCAGCGCGGGGCGGGGCCTGCCGTCCCGCCGGGAATGGAGCGGCCGGCTGATCTCCCCGTCCGCGATCTGTACCGCGAGCACCGGGCTGTCGCGCATCATGTCCGCGAGGTCCACCAGGTCGTCGGCGACGTCGGCTTCCGCCGACAGCACACGCGCCCTCATCCGGGCCGCCCCCGCGAGGTGAACGGGATGTCCCGCGAGCAGGTCGGCGGCGCTGCGGGCGAGCTGTTCGCGCCAGCGCACACGGTCCATCCCATCCGACAGCGCCTCGGCGATCTCGGTGACACGGCTGTGGACGCGAGCGTCCAGCGGAGCGGCGACCAGGCGTTCCAGGACGCCGAGGACCTCGTCGCGGATCCGGCCCGTCCGCAGCAGGCCGAGCAGGACCGCCATCTCGGTGCGCGCCGGCGCGGTGGGATCACCGGCCGTGGCGAGGATCTCGTCGACCCCGCCCTCGTACCAGTAGACCCAAGCCCCGAACGCCTTGGCGCCCCGGAACCGCACGCCCGGTCCGTCGGCCGCGCCGAGCAGCCGCCGGACCAGGGCGGCGTAAGCGGGACGGTACGCGGGCGGGTAGTCCTCGGCCCGCGTCTGGAACAGGGTGCGCAGCATCTGCTCGCTCGCGTACGGGCCGGCCGCGGCGTTCAGCGCCTCCAACGCGCCGGGCGCCTCCGGCATGCGGCTGAGCGCGACGGCCACGGCGACCCGCACGTCCTTGTGCAGTTCTGTGTCGTCCCAGGCGCGCAGGAGCGTGTCGGCGGCGCCGGGCGGGCGGTGATGTTCGAGCAGGCGTGCCGCCTGTTTGCGTGCGGTCACCTTGCTTTCCGGCCCTGTCAACGTGGCCGCCAGTTCGGGGCCGAGCCGCGACGGCGGGACCGCCTCGGCGCACCGGGCCAGCGCCGCCACGGCCACCCGGGACGCGGGGCCGCGCGCCTGTGCGAGCAGGATCGCCAGGGATTTGTCCGGCTCGTCGGCTCGGGCGAGCGCGTCCAGCGCCGCCTCGGCCAGCATGATCTGGTCGCTTTCCGCCCAGGACGAAAGCGCGCCCAGACCGCCGGGCAGGCGCCCCAGGGAACCGAGAGCGGCCGTTCTCGTCGCGATGGGCCGCGACTCGTCGTGGACGGCGTCGATCAGCCGTTGCCGCACGCGGTCACGCTGGGACGGCGTCCAGCGGCCCGCCTCCCGGCCGGTGATCTCCGGGATCCAGTCCGGCTGGTCCAGGAGCCGCCCGAGGAGATCTGTGCGGTGCCTGGACACCACGCTCCAGACCCGGGGCAGCTCCACCGTTGATGGGTCGGCCTCCAGCAGGTCGAGGGCACGGTGCTCGCGATCGGCGGCCGGCCACAGCCGGGTGGCGGCGTGTGCGAGCAGCCTGGGGGCCTGGAGGGCGGCCGCGCGCAGGTCGCCCTGGAGCTCGTCCAACCGCCACGCCCTGCGTCCCAGCGAGCAGGCCAGCCCGATGGCCAGGGTGAAGTCCTCGCGGTCACGGGCCGCGCGCAGGTGTGGGCGCAACGCCTCGTACAGCGCGACCTCCTGCCCGCAGCGCAGAATGCGATCGAGCCGCTGGCCCTGGCTGCGCCTGGGACGCCGACGCCTCTCGCGCCGGGAGCGGGCCCTGGGTTGTGCCTCGGTTTGGATGATCAGCGCTGCGCCGCCGAAGCGTGCCACGAGCTTCTCGTACACGCCGATCGCCCAGCCGACCAGCGCGGGCACCGACGCGGGGTCGTGGTCGCGCAGCACCTGTGCCGCCAGCGCGCGCAGCGCCCGCCCCGTAGCCGCCGAGGTGTCCCTCGCCTCGGCCACCGAGA
This sequence comes from Actinomadura sp. 3N508, assembly GCF_044326375.1. NCBI lineage: Bacteria > Bacillati > Actinomycetota > Actinomycetes > Streptosporangiales > Thermomonosporaceae > Actinomadura > Actinomadura sp. 3N508. The sequence continues at coordinate 94,922 of NZ_JBIRAX010000001.1, read as the reverse complement.
CCGCCAGCTCCTCCAGCGGCGCGGCGAAGGCGTCGTCGAACAGCCGCACCGGCCGCACGGCGGCCACGGCGGTGAGGAACGACTCGCGCAGCGGGTCCTGCTCGTTGACGGTGCGACGGGTCAGGTCGGTGACCACGCCGAGCAGGGTCGCCGAGTCGCCGGTGCGGGCGGCGCACGCCACCAGGAGGGCGCGGGCCAGACCGCGCCGCCTCGGATCGCCGCCCAGCGCGGCCTCGGCGAGCCGCCCGGCCGCCTCCTCGTACGGCAGGTGCCCGGTCAGTTTCAGCGGGATCTCGGGATCGTCGAGGTGGGACCGCGACGAATGCCACACGCCGGCGTGCCAGTCCAGCATCCGCCGCGCCTCGGCCGCGGCCCGGTCCGGGGGCAGCAGGCCCAGCAGGTGCATCGCGTTGATCCCCCGGAACCGCCCGCCCGCGCGTTCGGCGGCCGCGTCGAAGGCCTCGACCCGCCGCCGCCCCGGAGGCAGCTCACCGAGGAAGTCCGCCAGGTAGTTGGGGTCGGACGGCGCCGCGGCCAGGACGTCCTCCTCAGGCCAGGAGCGCAGGCGCGCCTGGGGCAGGTGGTACCGCGCCCACCAGCGCGCCCCCTCCAGCGCCGCCCGCAGCACACGGGCGGCACGCGCGGCGTCCACCTGGAAGAACGCCGAAAGGCACGCGGCCGGGAGCTCGAAGGCGCACTCGGCGATCCGATGCCGCTCGAACAGGGCCAGCGCTCGCTCAGGGGCGGCGAGCGACGCCGCCGCGATGGCGGTACGACGGCGGCGCCACCACGGGAAGGGGTAGTGCACATCGGCCAGTTCACCGTCGGCGAGATCAATGAACGGCCCGGGGTGACGACCGGCCAGGGCCCGCCAGGCCGTGACGGCATGACTCAGCTCCGGCAGCCGGCGCGCGACCGTCGGTGCGGTGCAGGCCGACAGGAGCGCGGCGGCGTCCCGGTCGCCCCAGCGGGCCCGCACTTCCGGCAGGAGCCGGTCGGCGAGGGCCGCGCGGCGGCTGTGCAGCAGCGTTCGGTACAACGCCCGCCGCAGGTCGGCCGGAGCGTCGTCCAGGACCGCCGCCACCGCCTCGTCCGGCACCGGCAACGTCCGCACGGCCCGCAACGCCGCCCGGCGCAGCCCCATGTCGGGCCCGGCCAGCATCCGCTGGAGGTACGCGATGTCGCGGGCCGCCATCGCCATGTGCAGCGCGGTCCGGCGTTCGTAGGCGCCTCGCGACGACAGTTCAGTGAGCATGGCGGCCAGCTCGGGCGTTCCGGCCAGCCGCCGAGCATGCAACGCCAGCTGACGCATGCGCTGCAAATACGAGAGTGGTTCGACGTCTGCCAGCAGCCGCGAAACGGCGGCGGGTTCGGCGGCCGGTTCCCGGCCCTGCCCGCGGGAACTCAACGGCCCGGGCGGTGACCGCCCCTTCTGTGAGTCATCATGCCGAAGATCATGACGGATCCACCAACCACGCGGCAAGCCCTATATATCCGCCCGACTCGGCCGCACTAGACGAGGATGCTGCCGGGCTGGGTGGGGGTGGGAGTGGGATGGCCGCTCGGTCCTGGTCCGAGCGTGGCGGGAACGAGACGGTGACGGCGGTGAACCGCGTGGGCGCCGGGAGGTGCTCAGGTGAGACGGGCGGCGCGCAGCATGAGGTAGTCGCGTTCGGGACGGCTTGCGGTCGTCCGGGCCGCGCGCAGGTAGCTTTCGCGTGCCGCGACCCTGTCCCCGGCCTGGTCGAGGAGGTGGGCGCGGACCGCTTCGAGGCGATGGGTGTGTGCCATCCGGTCGTCGCCGTCGAGCGTGCCGAGGAGTGCCAGTCCGGCGCTGGGGCCGTGCACCATCGCGAGCGCGACGGCGCGGCTCAGCGTGACGAGCGGTCCGGGCGCGATGTGTTCCAGGACGTCGTAGAGGGCGAGGATTTGCGGCCAGTCGGTGTCGTCTGCGGTCGCGGCCTCGTCGTGTAGAGCGGCGATGGCGGCCTGGATCTGGTACGGGCCGACCGGCCCGGTCCCCAACGTCCGGGTCACCAGTGCGGCGCCCTCGGTGATCGCGGACGCATCCCACAGGTCGCGTCGTTGCTCGGCCAGGGGCACGATCGCGCCGGCGGCGTCGGTGCGGGCGGCTCGGCGGGCGTCGACGAGCAGCATCAGCGCGAGGAGTCCGGCGACCTCGCCCTCGGCGGGCAGCAGCCGATGCAGCAGGCGGGTCAACCGGATCGCCTCAACGGTGAGGTCGGTGCGGTGCAGGACGGGTCCGGCGCTGGCGGCGTAGCCCTCGTTGAAGATCAGGTAGATCACGTGGAGGACGACATCAAGGCGCGCCTTCCGCTGGTTTGCGGCGGGCAGCTCGAAGCGGGCCCCCCAACGCGTGGATGCGCTGCTTGGCCCGGACGATGCGCTTCGCGATTGCCGTCTCCGGCATGAGGAACGCGGCGGCGATCTCGGCGGTGGTCAGCCCGCCGACGGCGCGCAGCGTCAGGGCGAGCTGGGACGAGGGTGACAGGTCAGGGTGGCAGCAGAGGAACAGCAGGACGAGCGTGTCGTCGACGTCCGCCGTCGCCGTCGCCGTCGCCGTCGCCGCCGTCCCGGTCGGCGCGAGCGCGGCGGATTCCAGTTCGCGTCGCCGCCGGGCGGTGTCGCGCCGCCAGAAGTCGACCAGTCTCCTGGACGCGACGGTCAGCAGCCATGCGTGCGGCTGATCTGGTACGCCGTCGGCCGGCCAGCGCTGGGCCGCCGCGAGCAACGCCTCCTGCAGCGCGTCCTCACACGCATCGAACTGCCCGTGCCGGCGGACCAGCGTGCCGAGGACCCGCGGCGCGAGTTCGCGCAGCAGGTCCCCGACGGGCTGGTCATTCACCGTCGATCACGAGTCGGCCGGCCGGTGGTCCATGAGGCGGCGGACCTCCATCGGGAACTCGATGTAGGCGACCGCCCGCGATGCGATCTCCACGGCCCGCTCCTCGCTCACGTCGACGATCCAGAAGCCCGCCAGGGACTCCTTCACCTCGGCGAACGGCCCGTCCGTCGGCAGCGGCGCGCCGTTGTGGAAGCGCACCGTGGTCGCCTGGGCCGGGTCGACGAGCGCGTCACCGGCCACCAGCTCGCCGTTCTCGCGAAGCTCGCCATCGATGTCCATCATGAGCTTCTGCATGCCGCTGATCCACTCCGGAGACCGGTCCGCAAGCGTCTCACCGATCCCACCGAACATCATGATCATGTACTTCATGCCGCGTCCTCTCCGTCCGGCGCCCGCATCCGGGGCTCGGCTCTTGGTCGAAGCCGGCATCCTGATTTGGACGTCCGGAGCAGAACTTCCTTTTCAGCGGTCGCCCGGCGCGGTTGTGTGTCTCGATTACGAGGCCCCGCCGACGCGTCCACGACAGGGTGAAGGACGGATTGATCGGCGTGCCCGACCGCGCTCAGCGTCAGGCTACGCCGCCTCGGCGGCATCACCGTGGCACTGGCCGGTCGAGCCGCGCCCTTGTCCGCAACACGCTGGATATCGGCCGGCGAGGTGTCGCCGACGTCGATCCACGTGAAGACTACGGAAAGCGATCAGCTGCCAGAGCCATGACCGGCAACTGGGCAACATCGTTCTGCTGGGAAGCGGTCACGCCGCCCAGGTGCTGGCTCCGCGTCAGGTGTCCCGGGTCGTCACCGAGATCCGCGATCGTTCCGATCTGTTGCCTACGGCCGAAATCGGCCGATCATGCTGGGCCGGCATTGGGTTAGCCTGCGGCTGAGACGCCGTTGCGGCTTCCGCACCATCCGCTGCCGGGGGATGGGCGGCGACGCGCAGTTCAGCAGGTCGCGACCTGTCGTCCCGCTCTGCCGCGCCGTCCGGTCATGATCTTCGAGGCGGGTGCGATGCGGCTGAATCGGCAGGATCGACGCCCGGGCGTGGTGGAGGCTTCGTGAAGGCCGTCGTTTACGAACGGTATGGGGGCCTCGACGTTCTGCGGGTCGAAGACGTCCCCGTGCCGTCGCCCGCCGCCGGGCAGGTGCTGGTGAAGGTCGCGGCGACGTCGGTCAATCTCAGCGACTGGGAAGGCTTGCGTGGCTCGCCGTTCTATGCGCGCGTGGGTGGCTTGCGAGCGCCGCGCCGCCCGATCTTGGGCTCGGACATCGCCGGCTGGGTCGAGGCCGTCGGCACCGGCGTCACCCGTTTCCAGCCCGGTGACGAGGTCTACGGAGACAACCTCATGCTCAAGGGAGGGTTCGCCCAGTACGCGGTCGCGCCCGAGTCGGCACTCGCCGTCAAGCCCGCCGGACTGACGTTCGCCGAGGCGTCGACCATTCCGCAGGCCGGTGCGATCGCCGTGCAGGGCACGGCACGCGCCGCGGACGGACGCCGGGTGCTGATCAATGGTGGCGGCGGGGGCACGGGTTCGTTCGCCATCCAGCTGGCCAAACGACTCGGTGCGCACGTGACCGCTGTCGACAACGGCCGCAAGCTCGAGTTCATGCGGTCGCTGGGGGCCGATGCCGTGATCGACTACCAGCGCGACGACTTCACCCGCGATCGCGAGCCGTACGACCTCATCTTGGACCTCGTCGCTCATCGGTCGGTGTTCGCCTATCGTCGAGCGCTCGCTCCGGGCGGCCGGTACCGGTGCGCGGGCGGGTCGGTACGGGCGCTGCTGCGCGTGCTCACGATCGGCGCAATGGCCGGGCGGGTCACCCGCCGCCGGTTGGGGGTGCTCGTCGTCAAGGAAGGTCCGTCCCACTTCGAGCCGCTGACTCGATTGTGCGTCGCCGGTGACGTGAACATTCATATCGATCGCACTTTCGTGCTTGACCAGGCACCACAAGCCCTCGCTCACGTCGGTGAGGGACGGGCCCTCGGCAAGGTCGTAGTCACCCCGCACTGACGGCCGGGGGATGAGAACAAAACGCGAATCGGACTCGCCCTCACGTGCGCAACCGCACAAACTCGCGGCACACCCGATCTGCCACGGGCCACGTACTCCTACCCCGAGAAGAGCGCGACACCGACCAGCCACAAGGCCCTGCCGCACCGCTGCCAACTGCGGGGGGCCGCATGCGGGACAGGCGAATATTCGCTGGGTGAAACACAGGCGCGCTGGCACAGTGCTCGTGTGGACGACTACGTGGCGATCAACAGGGCCAACTGGGACGAACGGGCCCCGGCACATGCCGATTCCCCCGACTACGGATTCGACCGCTTCATCGACGACCCGGGGCACCTCAGTGGCGTCGTCCGGTTCGACCGTCCCCGGCTGGGCGATCTGACCGGGCTGCGTGCCGTGCACTTGCAATGCCACATCGGCACCGACACCGTATCCCTGGCGCGCTTGGGCGCCACGATGAGCGGCCTGGACTTCTCCCCGGCCGCACTGCACCAGGCGCGGCGACTGGCCACCGGCACGGGAAACACCATCGACTTCCGCCAGGCCGAGGTCTACGACGCCGTCGAGGTCTTCGGCCGCGAGAGTTTCGACCTGGTCTACACCGGGATCGGCGCCCTGATCTGGCTGCCGGACGTGGCGCGCTGGGCCCGCGTAGTCGCCGACCTACTCCGACCGGGCGGCCGCCTGTTCATCCGCGAGGGCCACCCCATGCTGTTCGCGCTGGACGAGACCACAAGCCCGCCCTGCCTGCGCTACCCCTACTTCGAAACCACCGAGCCGCTGATCTTCGACGAGCCCGGAACCTACGTGGAAACCAAGACCGAGTTCACCCACGGACTCACCCACGAATGGAACCACGGCCTCGGCGAGACCATCACCGCGCTACTCGATGCCGGGATGCGGCTGACCGGCCTGACCGAACACGACAGCGTCCCCTGGCAGGCCCTGCCCGGACACATGACCATGGACGAGACCGGCGAATGGCGCCTGACCCACCACCCCGAAAGCCTGGCCGCCAGCTACACCCTCCAAGCAGTCAAGCAATAGCCCCCGAAAGACTCACCCAGCATGCCCACAACGCCCTCTTCTGCCGCTGAGCTGGCCATTTGACCTGTTAATAATTGCCGCGCGTAGGCGTGCGTGCCGGGCATGAAGCTCAGCTGGCGCTCCTGGTCTCGGCAGCAGCGGGTACGGCATCGAGTTTCAGGACCTGGAGTATTTCTTGGTGGAAGTGGTCGATGGCTGTGTCGATGCTGCGAACGAAGCCGGCTTCTTCGGTGCCGCGTTTGGTTCCCAGCCCGGTCGCGAGGGTCAGGCGAAAGGTGTCGATTTGTGGCGTGTCCTCGGGGATGAGAAGGCCGGGCTCGGTGAGGAGGTTTTTCAGCAGGTCGCAGGGGCCGGTCTTTTGTTTGGGGGCGAGCGCTTCGATGCGGAGTTCGGCCGGGGCGTTGTTCAGCTGGCGTAGCAGCCATTGGACGCGGGTCAGGGGACGGGCGCGGGCTGCGGCGGGGACTTCGACCGTGGTTTCGATCTGCCCGGTGCGCAGGTCGGCTTCGAGGAGGACCGGGCCGCCCGCGTTGGGGATCCGGATTTCGGCGCTCATGCGACCGGACTCCACCAGGGAGGTCACGGTCTGCAGGCGCCGCACCGAGGCGTCCCCGTCGCGGCGTTTGCGGAGGACGGGGGCGATGGCCAAGCCCGTCTCACCGCTCAGGCGCAGACAAAGTTGCCGGATCAGTTTCTCCCAGCTCTCGGCCACCTGCATCGCGCGCCGGTCACCCAGACGCAATGTGCCGGCGGTGACGGCATTGCGCACCGGGACCCAGGCGGCGCCCATGTCGCGGAAGCCCTGGCAGCCGGCGTTGTCCTGACGCAGATAGTGCAGCAACTCGCTCAGTAGCCAGGCGTGAACAGGGTTGGCCACGCCGTCGTGGAGGCAGAGCATCTCAGCCTCGTGCGCGACCTCGGCCCACGACAGGTGGCGCAGAGCGACCTTGCGCAACAGCTTCTTATCGACCTTCAAGGGATGCTCGTTGTCCAAGGCCAGGTCGTTGGACAACGTGATCACAGTTTCGTAGCCGTGCCGGGCCGCCACCCCCAGATAGGCCTCGACCTGGTCGGCCTTGAGAGGGTTGCCGCCGGTCTTGGTCTCGATCAGCGCGGTCCAGATCCGGCCGGCCCTGGCCACACGCAGGACCCCGTCGGGGCGGACCTTACCGTCGCCGTGCTTGAAGGAAGCTTCGGCGAAGGTCTGGATGGTCCCGGCCGGGGCGTTGAAGCGGGCCGTCAGCCGGCGGCCGAACTCCGGCACCTGCGCCATCACCGACAGCAGTGTGGCGGTCGCACGCACTTCGCGTTCCTGGTCGTTGCGCAGGCCGGTGACGGGGAACAGCCGGGCATGCTGCCAGGACGGATGCTCGGCCAGATTGACCTTGACCGCCTTGGGCACGGTCGTCTTCTTCTTGGACGTCCGGACACGTTTCGGACGGTCACCGTTCTTGGCGGGCGCTGAACCGACAGGCGGGCTTGTGATGACAGGAGGTGGAGGTCCCGGCTCGTCTGGATCGGGTATTACGGACGGCTGTGAAGAGACCCGGCTGTCTTCCTCCTCGTCAGTGTCGTCGACACTAATACCGAAGTCGGCAGCCAAACCCGCGAGCCCGGACGTGTAGCCCTGACCCACTGCCCGGAACTTCCAGGAGTCGCCCCTGCGGTACAGCTCTCCGAAAATGAACGCGGTCTCGGTGTCGGCGTCGTTGATGTCGAAAGTCAGCAGCACCTCTCCGTTACCGTCGGAGACGGCGAGCCGTAGATCGTCCAGCGCTCCGAACGTCGCGCCCGCGTAGCGGCTGGCGGCGATGACCACCCGTTGCACCTCGGGTCGCATCGCGTCCAGGTCGACCAGGATACGGTCCTCGCTGCCGGTGGCCGTGGGCGTCTTACCCAGCAGGCGCACTGATTCGTCGGCGGTGGCGAGTTGGTTGTAGAAGACGAAGTCCGCATCGCTGCCGACCTTGCCATCGGCGTCGACCAAGAGCACGGAAACATCGGCCTCGCCTTCACCAGAAGGGTCGATCCAGCTCAGCGCCACAGTGAACGGCCCCGTCGCCGTGGTCAGGCCGGACAGGTCAATGTTGGCGCCCTTGGCCATCTGATGCACTGCGTTCGCTCCTCTACTCGCACCTGATCTTGTGCGCACAGCCGGGAGCTCTGACAGCCGTAGATTCGTGCAACCACGTAGGGCCATCATTTGCATGCGCAGTGCCAGCGTACGCCGATCACCTGCCGTAACATCCCGGCTCGTCGCCCGGGGCCACACTCGGCCACGCATCGAGACTCGGCAGGCCAAGCTGGATCCACGCCTCAGAAGGAAGGAGAAACGCGCGAATAAACCACGGCAATGGGCTGGTCCGAGCTCACCCCATCACGGTTGGGTTCCGCCGGACCGGCAGCTGGATTACCCGAAACGCGCTGGTCGCAGAGCGTTCTCCTGGGATATTCATGATCAACCAAAGAGGTCGAGCCTGCGCCGAGCTCTCAAGCCGCGAGCGCCATGCGGCCAGGGCGGGCTGAGGTCAATCATCGAACTCGAAGCCGCCGCCTGCGGGCAGTCTGCTGGTTCCGGCCCTCGACCCTGCCGCGGCGGCTTTCGGTGCTGGTCGGCTTCTACCGGACCTCCATGATCGACGGGCTACCCGGGAACTCACCCGCTGACCATGTCCGACGCCCCAATTTGCGCCCGAAGCACCCACGCGCGGGTTGTCACAACTGTGGTTCGAGGTAATGCTGTCGGCCGCGCCTTGGCCAACCCAACGACTTCGCCCCAGTCGCGATGCTCGGTCTGTGCGACCTGTGGATCCTTGAAGCCATCCGCGTCGGCATCACCGACCTGGCGGAGGAACACGGCCGCCGCGTCCATGGGCTCCCGTGATGTCTATTCGTTCAGCCAACCGCGGAGCCCTCGAACCCGACGTTGCCACCAATGCCCTTGTCCGAGGGGGTCAGCACCGTTTGAACTCATGAACACGCGGAGCTGGTCGAAAGTCTGGATCGGTACAGGTTCTTCCGCAGGTTGCTGTTCCAAGCGATTCGCTATCTCCTGCCAGATATCTTTGAACGGGGAACGTCCGAGTTGAGTTCGCATCCCGTCTGCCCAGATGCGCCAGGTTGCATCGCTGATCCAGCCCGACTCCCGCAGGTCCAACTCGTCCTCGCAGAGAAGCAGGTAGGCGAAGATGGCTTTCCCGTCGTTCTCGGAGAGGGGCGAGGTTGCCCGTCCGTACAGTATGTCGAGCGAGAAGTGATCCATGATGTCCCAGTAGCGCTTGACGTAGAAGTCCTCGAACACACGAATGCGTTGGCGCTGACTCTGCCGGAGCCCTACCACCGCGAGGAATACGCCGACTGCTGTCACCGTGGCTGCGATACTTGCGATCATAAGGTGAGAGTAGCGACCAAGGCCACTCGCGTGCTCCCATCCGGTCGATCCGTGTAGGGAGTCGGCTGCTGTAACGCGGGACATGGTCTATCGAGCGCTGCGAATGGCGGTGCGGCTGGCAGCCTCGAGCGACTGGTCGCCTGAATCCTAATGCCACCAGAAAGCCGGACTCAGCGTGCATTACATCACCCGCGGCGGGGGACGCGAGGCTTCGGCTGGGGCCACAGCTACTCGCCTATGTCGAACCGGCTGATTCTCAGATCGCGTGATGTGCCCCCAGATTTAGCGGCATCTGGATGGTCGGAATGAGTGAAGTCTTTCTATTCGATCGGGACCCCTCGACCTGGGTCCGGTTGACCATGCGCGGGTACGCCAGGCCACATCTGGTTGTACCTGGATCCGTATCTAGGGCGGGTGCAGTGTCGGTGGCGCAGGTGCAGGCGCTGTTCGCCGCGATCATCCGCCAGCACCAGGGGCTGGGGGCACCGGTGAGCGCGTCCACGTTGAGTCGGATCCGGGCCACGTCGCGGGTGGCGCTCAACCCATCCGCCATAGCCGATGAGCGGACGTCAGGACTTCCCATGCCCAGGGAACGGGCCGCCGACCGTACAAACATGCTCATCTGCCGCTGAGTGAGCGATGACGGTCACTCCGGCGCGATCATCCCACCGACCGTCGTGCGGGAGCATCGGCCCGGTTGGTTGGTGAGCCCGAACATCGTCCGGCTCCGCCGCTCCCGCGGCAAGGGGGCCTGGTGCTGCCGGAGTACCTCTTCCACCACCTGTGCACTTATTAGACGCCGACGGCAGTCGTCCGGCCGCTCGGCGAAGGCGCGGTCATCGTGCGTCCAGTCGGCTCGTTCGCCAACGCTTCGAGCCTCGAGAGCGCGGACCTGAGGGCGGCCGTGGATGAAGCGGTCACCCGGGCGGGTTGGTAGCGCGCGTTCCTATGTTTCTTGTCGCCGGCGCGCACCCGCCCCCACGGGCTGGTGAGGGCGGGGCCGAATTCGGTGTCGGTGTCCTCGGCCAGGCGGCTTGTTCGGCCGAGTTCGGTGATGGTGCGGCCGATGGCTGCGCTCCACCTGGTCTAGAACCGCGGTCGGCGCGCACCCAGGCTTGGGGTGGGCCTGGGTGCGCGTTCGGCTAGGGGGTAATGAGTGCGGCGGCCGCTTTGGCGGTTTCCGGGTGGGCGCGCAACAGCGAGCCGACCTCGGGTGAGGATGCGGTTGTCGTGGTTTCCGCTGGGTTCGGCCAGGACGGGTCGTGGCCCAGCAGGATCGCTATCGCGGAAACGGGCTCATGGTGCGTGGCCAGGAACGTTGCTATCGCCGTGTTGGTCGGGGTTGCTCGCTCGGGAGATTTCGGGGAAGGAGTCCAGGGGGGTGTCCAGGCGTCCACGGCCGGGAGGGTGGCTGGGAAAGTGCGGTCGGCCTCGCGGATCAGGACGGGGAGCATCTCCGCGGCCTGGTCCTTGAGCGTGGTGATCAGCCTGGGCAGCCAGGGCAGCAGGATCGTGTCGGGCAGGCGGCCGAATGCCTTGGACAGCAGCTCCACGACCAGCGGGGAGAGCGTCGGGACGGCGTCCAGGGCCTGCACGAAGCCGCTCAGGTACTGCGGGAACGCACCGACCAGCATGGGGTTGTCCAGCAGTTCGTCGCAGCGCCGACGCAGGTCGGCGAGCGGGAGCAGGCCCAGCTGGGACTCGGCCGCCCACAGCAGGGCGACCTTGGCCGGGTCCTCGGGATGGGACTGCTTGACCGCCAGTTCCAGCTGGGTGTGGTCGCACCCCAGCGAGATCGCCAGGCTTTCCAGGCTGACCAGGAAGCCCAGCATCGCCGCGACCTGCCGTACGCCGGTGTCGTCGTCGGTGAACGCCGTGGGCAGCAGCGTGCAGTAGTGGGCGTAGCCGGTGGTCACGAAGTCCTCGCACCAGCGGGGAAGAGCCGGTTCCGTCGCCCGGTAGTGGGTGAGGAGCCGGCGGACGCGGCGCAGGACTTCGGGGGCGTCGTCCACGGTGCGTTCGGACGAGAGCAGTTCGACCGCGCGGGCGCCGAGCTCGTTCGTGAAGCGGCGGCTGCGCAGGTAGAGGAGGGATTCCTCGACCGCTTCCAGTGCCGTGGCGGCCGTCGCCTTCGGGTTGTGGACGGATTTGCGCAGGCGCTGCTCCAGGACCTGCTCGACGGTGACGCCCTCGTAGCCGAGTTCGACGAGGTAGCGCTGGTTGCGGCCGATCGCCAGGTCCCAGCTCTCCTGGATCGGGCGTTCGCCCAGGCGGCGCGAGCCCATGATCGGGCGGACGGCGTCGTCGGGCAGGAGGCGGCGCAGGACCCACAGAAGGTCGGAGCAGGGTTCGAGGTCGGGCTCGGTCGCGAAGTCGAGCAGGGCCCGCTGGATCTGGCGTTTGTCCAGGGCGAGGCCCAGCGGACGGAGCCGGTCGAAGACGTCCTTCGCCAGCGGCGGGAGCGCCTCGTAGCCGACCTGGCCGATCCGGTCGCCGCCGAGCAGGATCTCGCACAGCCGCCGGACGTCGCGGCGGCCCGGCACCGAGTCCTTCTCGATACAGGTGATCGCCGCGTCCTGGAAGTCGTACGGAGTGGGACGGGCGCGCCCCCGCAACCCGGCCAGCAGGATCGACGTCTCGAACACCGCGATCGCGTCGGCCGTGCTGGACAGGTAGCCGTTGCGGCGCGCCAGCCGGACGATGTCCACGCACCAGCCGAGCAGCTCGGCCTCGTCCAGGCCGTCCGGCGCGGGCGCGTTCGACAGGAACCCGCTCAGCCGGTCGGCCACCGGAGCCGAGGGGGCGAGCGCCGGTGGCTTCGGCGCGGCGGTCTTGCGCGTGCCGCGCTGCCCCGCCAGGCGGAACGGCTTGACCCGCGTACGCTTGAGCGCCTTTTCCCAGGTCGTCGCGGCGACCGACACCGAGCCCGGCGCCAGCCCGAACTGCGCCTCGATCGCCGAGTGGCTGGACGGGATCAGCCCGTACTGCCACCGGGTCGCGGTGCGCGGCGCGATGTCGAAGCTCGCCGTGGACCGGAGCCCGAACTGCTCCACGCGGCTGGCGGCGTGGAAGGCGCCGCACACGTGCAGGCAGCGGGACGGGTCGGCGCCGGACGAGGCGAGGTGCTCGCGGATCCGCGTCCACATGTACCGCTCGCGGTCCTCGTCGCTGGTCAGGCGCCGGTCGCCGCCGGGCCGCAGCCGCCGGAACAGGCTGCCGATCAGCACCATGACCTGCCGGTAGGTGTCGTAGTCGGCGCCGGTCAGCGGCTGCTCGACGTACTGGTCCCACCATTCGGACCAGTGCCGCACCTTGCCGTGCCGCAGCAGATGCTCCTCCAGCTCGGCGAATCCGGGACGCAGATCGCCGATCTCGATCCCGACCGCGTCACCGTGCAGGGCGCCGTCCTCTTCGTCCTCACCCGCTCGGACGGGCGACTCGTCGGGACGGTCCAGGGGTTCCCACTGGAAGACGTGGTCGGACGAACGGTCGACCAGCACCAGCTCCACGTCCGGAGTGTCGAGGGCGTAGGCGATCGCCTGGTACTCGGCCGACGCCTCGGTGATCGGCGCGACCACGCTCAGCGGCGCCTGGTCCTGCGGGAAGCCGTCCAGTTCGGACGCGAACGCCTGCAACGCCACGGGCAGCCGGCAGTTGCGCAGCTCGTCCAGCAGGGGACGCAGGTCTTCGCACAGCTCCAGGTAGATCACCTGCGGCTGTTTTTCCCGTAGCCGCCGCGCCATCGCCAGCGCCGAGGCGGGCGAGTGATGGCAGACCGGGAAGATCTCCAGCTCCTCGCGCAGGGCCCGGTCGACGTCGTCCACCAGCCCGGCGAGAATGTCCGGCAGCCCGCGCGGCCCACCGGCGAACTCCTCGGCGGCCCCCAGCAACTGCTCCCGCAACGCCCCGAACGGCCCGGTCGAGGCCGCGCCGGCGGCCCGGGTGGTCACGGCGTCCGCCACGTTCTCGACGGATCCGACTTCGCTCACGCCTGCCCCGCTTTCCTCTTGGCGGCCCTGCTCGCGTCGCTCTCGGCCACGACGGGCTTGGTCACGACGGGCTTGGTCATGACGGGCTTGGTCATGACGGGCCTGGTCACGACAGCTTCGCGATCGCTTCGCGGCCGCCTTCCAGGAAGCCCTCCCAGGGGCCGCCCTCGTCCTTGCGGCCACGGGGCTCGACCACGCCGTGCCAGAACTTGTTGAGGATGGCCAGATCTTCGGGGGAGCGGCGGGCGAGCGATCCGACGAGGGAGCTCGCCAGGGTCTCGGCCTTCAGGGCCTGGTCGCCGAAGAACTGGCTGTGCAGGATCGCGTCCTCCAGCACGCCGATCTGCTCGGCCGTGGACAGCGCCGACTCCAGTTTCTCGTCGTCGGTGGTGGCCGACGCGGACGCGGCGCGCAGGTCGGCGAAGCTTTGCAGCAGGATGTCCAGCAGCGTCGGCGGGACGTCCAGCTCGATCGAGTGCCGCCGCATCAGCTCGGCCGTGCGGAACCGGACGATCTCCGCCTCGCTCTTCTTGTTGGTCACCACCGGGATGCGGACGAAGTTGAACCGCCGCTTCAGCGCCGACGACAGGTCGTTGACGCCCCGGTCCCGGCTGTTGGCCGTCGCGATGATCGAGAAACCGGGTTTGGCGAAGGCGATGTTGTCATCGTCCAGCTCCGGGATCGAGACGTACTTCTCCGACAGGATCGAGATCAGGGCGTCCTGGACGTCACTGGTGGAGCGGGTCAGCTCCTCGAACCGGCCGATCACGCCCCGCTCCATCGCGGTCATGATCGGGGACGGGATCAGCGACTCCCGGGACTGCCCCTTGGCGATCACCATCGAGACGTTCCACGAGTACTTGATGTGGTCTTCGGTCGTGCCGGCCGTGCCCTGGACGACCAGGGTGGAGTTGCGGGAGATCGCGGCGGACAGCAGCTCGGCCAGCCAGCTCTTGCCGGTGCCGGGGTCGCCGATCAGCAGCAGGCCGCGGTCGGACGCCAGTGTCACGATGGCGCGCTCGACGAAGCTCCGGTCCCCGAACCACTTCTGGGCGATCTCGCGGTCGAGGCCGTCCGAGCGCTCGGACCCGAGCACGAACAGCCGCACCATCCGGGGGCTGAGCCGCCAGGCGAACGGCTTGGGACCGTCGTCGACCGACTCCAGGTAGTCGAGCTCCTCGGCGTACTTGACCTCGGCGGGCGCGCGCAGCAGTTCGTCGGACATCGCTCTCCTCGTCTCTCGGGACGTCGGGCAGATCTGGCAGATCAGGCTTCCCGGTGCGGCGGCGTTCTCCGGCAGGTCGGGTTTCCGGATGCGGCCGCGTTCTCGGGCGGTCAGAGTTCTGGCAAGGCGGGTTCTTGCTCGGGACGGTTCTTGTCTGGAGGCGCGAGCGCCAGCTCAGGGGCCCGGCCACCAACGGCGGAGGTCACAGGAGGAAGTTCTTCAGCTCGTCCACCAGCTTCTGGATGCGGCCGGAGATCACCGGGGTGCCGAGCCGCTTGAAGCGCTCCCGGAACCACGGGTTCACGATCTGGGTGCCCGAGCTGGTCACCGACCCGACCGGGATGAACTTCACCCCCGACCGGTGCACCGCCTCGATCCCCTCGAACAGTGGCTGCGAGGCCTCGAACTCGTAGAAATCCGAGATCCACGCCATCACCGTGTTGCGCGGATCGGTGATCTTCGGGCGGGCCATGTTCATCGCCACGGGCCCGTCGTTGCCACCGCCGAGTTTGGTGCGCAGCAGCACCTCGAAGGGGTCGTGGACCCACGGCGTCAGGTCCAGCGCACGCGTGTCGTAGGCGATCAGGTGGACGTCCACCTTCGGCAGCCCGGCGAATATCGACGCCAGGATCGTGCAGTTCACCATCGAGTCGACCATCGAGCCCGACTGGTCCACCACCACGATCATCTTCGCGGGCGTGGTGCGCTTGGCGGTCTGCTTGTAGAACAGCCGGTCGACGTACAGCCGCTCGTCCTCGGGGCTCCAGTTGGTGAGGTTCTTCCAGATCGTGCGGTCGATGTCGAGGTTGCGGAACACTCGCTTGGGCGGGACGGAGCGGTCGATGGTCCCCGACGAGGACTTCTCCACCTGCGTGCGCAGCACCTGGGCGACCTCGTCGACATACCGGCGGATCAGCGACTTGGCGTTGGCCAGCGCCACCCCCGACAGGTTGGCCTTGTCCCGCAGCAACTGCTCGATCAGCGACATGCTCGGCGTGAGCTTGCTCGCCAGCTTCGGATCGGCCAGCACCTCGCGCAACGCCATCCGCTTGACGAGGTCACCCTCCATCTCCGACAGGGTCCCCGCGAATTCCTGGGCGCCCTCCTCGCCGAGCGCCGCCTTCAGACAGGAGGCGTCCTTCTGCCAGGCCGCGAGCTGGGTCGCCGTCACGTTGCCGTTGCCGTTGCAGGGCGCGAACACGTTGAGCAGCAACTTCGACACCAGCGCGGCCCGCCGCACCTGCATGGCGGAGCCACCGGAGTCGTCCGCGGGCGCCATCAGGCCGTCGAACTCCGGCTCCAGCTCGGGGAACCGCTGGAGGACGTTGTCCATCGAGACGCCCGGGTCGAGCAGCGCCGGAGGCAACCCGAGATCGTCGACGATCGCGACACTGGCCGATTCGAGCGCGGGCTGCTCGTCGGGCGCGAACAGCCGCGCCATCAGCCGCCAGTAGAGCACCTGCCGCCGATTCGCATCCGGCCCTTGCGCAGCCACGGACGCGCCCTCGACGCCCTCCGCCCCGGCCGCGCCGTCGGTCTGCGCCACCGGCGCGCCGACCCCGTGTGTCTCGGCCTCACTGCCGGCCTGTGGCCCATTCTGCAGCTCGGTCACTTCCGCAGCAGCCTTCCCGCGCGTTCGCGCAGCACGGCCACGGCGTCACCGGCACGGGCCTCAGCCTTCACGGCCTTCGGATCCGTCGGGCCGAGCGCCCAATCCCCTGTGTGCGCCTCGACCGGCTTCTTCTTGACCGTGGCCTGGAGCGCGAGGGGCTGCAGCAGCCACCGGCCGCCGTCCCAGCGCACCAGTCCGATGCAGGCCGTGGACGCCTTCACCAGCGATGGTGTGATCGGTCCGCACGCCGGCAGCCGACCGCTGTCGATCTCCAGAGTCGTCCCGTCCATCGAGACGGCGCCGTCGTCGCACCGATATCCCTCCAGCAGCACCGGCTCGGCGATGCGCACCGGATGCCGATCCAGCGGCGGGACGGAGGGAGCGGTCGCCTCGCCCAGCTGGACCCGGGCCGTGGTGAACGGGTCGGCGGCCTCTCCGGCCTGCGCCGCGTCCTCTCGCCAGAGCAGGTCGCCGCCGGCGGTCAGCGGCATGTCCACCACGTCCAGGACGCGCCGTTCGGCCAGCGCCGCCAGGAGCACGGGATAGGCGTGGAGCAGCCGCCACACCGCTGGACCGACGATCGTGTCGACCTTCGCCGCCGCCACACCAGTCCGCACCAGCCGCGCTTCGCCGCCGTCCGCGGGCTCCAGCACCCCGTGGACCTGCACCTGGACGGCCGTTCCGTGCTCGTGGACGTCCACGCCCAGCACCAGTAGCCGCCCCGACACCGGCTCCGCGCCGCCGCCCGTCCACGATCCGGCGCGGGCGAGCAGGATGGCCCGCGTCCACAGGTCGGCCCAGCGCCGCTCGGGTACGCGCTCCATGGTCGCGACCGGGCAGGACGCACGCAGCTCCGAGGCCAGACCGTCGAGCAACACCGCGAGCCGCCGCAGCGACGGTTCGCCCCACAGCCCCTCGATCGTCTGACCGGCCGCCGAGACCAGGTCGTGGTCGACGCCGCGCCACCCGGCGATCGCCAGCTCGTGCAGCCACGATCGCGCCCCGGCCAGCAGATTCTCCGGCGCCGTACCGGCACCCGGCTTGTCGGCGCGCTCATCCCAGGGCGACCTCGACCTGCCCAGTGCGCTGTCGAGGCGTTCCAGCAGGGCGTCGTGGACGGCGCCGAGCAGCGCGGCCCGTCCGCCCGCCAGCGCCGCGAGCCGGTCATCGCCGATCGACCCGGCGACCACCTTCTCGGCCGCCTCGCCCACCGGCCCGCCGAGCGGCGAGCCGGCCAGCGCGCCCGCGAACGCCGACAGCGCCGCCGCCTGCCGGTCGCCCATCCGTCCCAGGCCGCCGGTGAGCGAGCCGTCGAACCCGGCCACCAGGTCGAGCGCCTCATCGACGGCCTCGGGCGCGCCGCCGACCAGTTCCCGCAACTGCACCGCGAGCATCAGCCCACCGCCCCCGCCGCGGGGAACCAGTGCAGCTCGGGAACCGGCTCGGTGCTTTCCGGTACCTCCAGATAGGCGAGATGCCGCAGGAACCGGCTGAACACCGCCGCCGCGGGCGCCGGATCCTTGTGGGTGTTCAGGCAGTCGATGAGGTCTTTGCCCTCGCCGACCTCGACGCGCAGGTAGCGGGCGACCCGTTCCTGCCCGTACTGGCGGATGCCCTCCGCCACCAGCGCGTCGAGGTGCTTGCACAGATAGAGATCGGTCAGCCCGCCGCACGGCCGGTTGTTGTTGGTGCTGCAGCTGTTGCCGTGCGTTCCGGCCGTGATGGACGAGACGTACACGCGGGACGCGTCAGACCCGCTCGACACCACGCCCTGCAACCGACCGTCCGCCAGTTCGACGAACGGCACCTTCGCAAGCTTCCGTGCCTGGACGGGCGGCACCACCCTCACGGTGCTGCGCCGCTCCCACGAGCCGTCGTCCTCGTCCAAGACCCACGACCTCCAATCGGCCATCCCGATGATGCGCTCGATGATGTCGACCGCCACCGACAGAATCCGCCGTCCACCCGTCATGGATCTTGACCCGATCAGCCGAAGAACGCGCGAAGGCCAACGAGCAGCAGGTCAGCGGCCTCCACCGCCGAGGCGCTGTCCGAGCTACGCACACCCGGCTCAGACCCAGCGATAGTGACTGCGGACAACTGGCTGCGCCGCCGCGAACGCAAGAAGAAGCGCAAGCGCGGCCGTAGACAGCAGCTAGCGGACGGTCGTGGGAGCATCCGGCCCGGCAGATTGGGCACCCGCAACTGCGCTACGCCCGGCAACGGCCCGGATAGCCGCCACGTTCTGCCCCCACGTTGCTAGGGGAATGCGCATTCCAGAGCCACATGGCTCCCTCGCCCATGACCCACCACACGGAAGGCAATAACAGAAGACCTATTCGCGCGTCGGCCCGTGTCCGACGCAGGTTCGGGCATGCCTTGGCTCAGACTGTGACGCCGTCGAATGGCTAACGAAGCACATGGCCTTTGGGGCGGGTCCCAGCGGGGCCACAGGCGGGCCCCATGCAAGATCAATGGGGATCCCGGATGCGGGTGTTGGTGCTGGTGGGGGCGGTGCGCCGTCAGGGACTTGAACCCCGAACCCGCGGATTAAGAGTCCGCTGCTCTGCCAATTGAGCTAACGGCGCGTGTCGGTGGGCCTCCGGCCCTCGCGACAGGAAGAACAGTATCAGGAGCTGTGGACCTGTGCGAATCGGTTTAGTCCCGGGCGGGGAGGACGCTGACCATGCCGCGCCAGAGGGCTATGGCGGTCGCGCGGGAGCTGACGCCGAGCTTGGAGTAGATGCGGTTGACGTGGTTCTTGACCGTCTTCTCGCTGAGGAAGAGCTGGCGTGCGATCTCCCCGTTGGAGCGTCCGGTGGCGATGAGGTCCATGACCTCGGACTCGCGGGCGGAGAGGCCGAGGGACGTGCGGGAGGCGTCGCGGACGCCGCGTATCAGGTCGGGGACGGTGAAGGAGCCGGGGACGAGGTGGCCGCAGGCGCCGGCGCGGAGGGCGTCCTGGACGGCGGGGTCGTCCACACCGGCGAGGACGAACACGCGGGACGTGTGGCTGAGGGGGCTGGCGTGCCGGGCGGCGGCGGCGTCCAGGAGGACGATGTCGGGGCGCAGTCGTTCGGCCAGCGAGAGGGCCGCGGCGGGGTCGGAGGTCTCGGCGACGACGCTGAGCTCATCGCTGGCGTCGAGCAGGGTGGTCACGTCGGCCCGGACCTGAGGGTCTCCGTCCACTACGAGGACGCGCAGCGGGGCCGTTTCATCGACACTCATCCGATGCCCTTGGGGTGTCGTTGGCATGTATAGGGTCGGAGCATAACGGGCCGATCATCCTGAGTCGACGCGTTGTCAATGACCAAGCCCGAGAGGCGTGTCCACCGTGAGGGGTTGTGTGGCATGTCCGTAGCCGATGGGTCTACCCGCCAAGGCGGTCTGACCGGCATCGGCTACCAGGGGCATGATCTTGTGTCCTTTCTCGAACGGCTCTCCATGGACGGCGTGTCGTTGCTGGTGGACGTTCGGCTCAACCCGATCTCACGCAAGCGCGGATTCAGCAAGCGGGCCTTGGCGGAGGCACTGGAGTCCGTGGGGATCGCCTACGAGCACGCTCAGCCGCTCGGCAACCCGAGAGAGAACCGTGCGGGCTTCGGAGGTCTGCCTGGCGAGGTCCAAGAAGCCAGGCGGCGCTTCGCTGAGGAGCTGGCGGCACCGGCCGCGCGTGAGTGGCTGACGGCCATCGCCGACTGGGCCACTGAGCGCAGAGTCGCACTGCTCTGCTTCGAGGCCGATCAGGAGCGCTGCCACCGCGACGTGATCGCCGCTGAGGTTCATCGCCTGAACCCCAGGGCTTCCAGAGCCCGGCGCTGAGGACTTCGCACATCGACGCTTGGACGTGGTCGATGATGAACGGCCTGCGCTTGGCCACCGACCCGCCTTCCGTTCGGGCCGGACGGGATCAAGCAGCGGCCGGTGGAGCCGGATCCGCCTGTGCGGTATCCGGTCGCTCCGGATGCCCGCGACGCACACGGTTTCGCCGTGCCCTGCCCGGCGTTGGAGTCGCTGGGCAGGGCCCTTGATCTGTGCACTGGGTTGTCCGCGGGGCACTCATGTGCGCGCAGGGGTGGGCCAGCGTCAGCGGATCATCTTGGCCTGTGGCTTCCTGGCCGGTCCGTGTTTCTCTGCGGATTCGACCTGGTCGTTTGGGCGGCGGTGTTTCCTGGGGTCCAGGAGAGGACGTCTATGGCGCCGTTGCTGCCGTAGGTGCCTAGGCCGCTGATCTTCTTGGCGAAGATGTAGTTGTGGACGGTGGTGATGGGCACGAACCAGGCCTGGTCGAGGACGGTTTTGTTCAGGTTCTGGGCGGCGGTCTTCTGGCGGTCGGCGGGGGCCGCGGCGAGGCCGGTGAAGGCGCCGGCTATTTCGGGGCTCCGGCTTTGGTAGGGGTTGAGCGGTGACGCGGCCCCGGCGAAGTTGAACAGGGCGCTGGCGAACATCGGGTTGGCGAGGCGGAACGTGGTGGCCCCGTACTTGCGGGAGCCGAGTTCGGCGACGTATTTGTTCAGGTCGTTGCCGACGTTGGTGATGGTGGCGCGGACGCCGACCTTGGCGAGCTGGGCGACGATGGCCTGGGAGACCACGTTGAGTCCGAAGGTCGACAGGTCGACGATCTTCAGGTCGAAGCCGTCCGGGTAGCCGGCGTCGGCCAGCATCTTCTTGGCCTTGGCGGGGTCGTAGGGGTAGGTCTTCTCGAGTGCGGGGTCGTGGCCGTCGGTGCCTTGCGGCGCGAGCTGGCCGGTGGGGTCGTAGCCGGTGCCGAGGGCCTTGGCGAGGGCGTTGCGGTCGATCGCGTGGTTGAGCGCCTGCCGGACCTTCTGCTCGCCGAGGGCGGGGACGGTCTTGCCGTCCCGGTCCAGGAGGTAGAGGGAGATGACGCCGGGGTCTCCGCTGAGGACGGTGGCGCCCATGCCCTTGGCCTGGGAGCTCAGGGTCGCGGTGGCGTTCAGGTCGACGTCGATCTGGCCGCTGTTCAGGGCCTGGAGGGCGGAGTTCGGGTCGCTGATGACCTTGATGACGACCTTGTCCCAGCGCTGGGCGGACGGGTCGTGGTAGTTCCGGTTCTTGACGAGGGTGTAGTGGTCGCCGGCGACGGTGGCGGAGGTGTCGAGGGTGTAGGGGCCGGCGCCGAACGTCCTGGTGGTGAGCTGCCCGGGGTTCTTCAGCCCGGCGGGGCTGATGACGTCGCCCCAGTTGACGAGCTGGCTGAACACGTAGGGCAGCATCGGGTTCGGGGAGGACAGGTCGACGCGGACGGTCTGCTCGCCGGTCGCCTTCGCGCCGGTGATGCCGGTGAGGAACGGGCTCATCGAGCCGGGGGTCTTCAGGTAGTAGTTGATGGTGGCGGCGACGGCGGCGGGGTCGACGGCCGTGCCGTCGGCGAACTTCACGCCGGGGCGGAGGGTCAGCTCGAATCTCGTGTTGCCCTTGCCGACGTACTTCCAGGACGTGGCGAGCGCTGGAGCGAAGGTCCCGTCGGACTTCGCGCGGATCAGGGGTTCGTACGTCAGCCAGTGCACGATGCCCTGGGCGCCGGAGCCGTTCTGGCCGGGGTTGAGGCTTTCGGGCGGTGCGGGCAGCGCGACGGTGAGGGTGCGGTCGGTGGGGGTGCCGCCGGCCGATGAGCATGCGGTGAGGCCGAGGGCGGCGATGGCGAGTGCCGAGACGGCGCGTTTCATGGCGTGGTCCTTTCGGGGGTCCGCAGTTCCCGCCGCAGCCTTCTGCGGCGGGCCTGTTCCTGCGGGTCGGCGACGGGTGCGGCGGCCAGCAGCGCCTGGGTGTAGGGGTGGGTGGGGTTCTCGCAGATCTCGGTGACGTCGCCGGTCTCGACCAGGCGTCCTCGGCGGAGGACGGCGACGCGGTCGGCGAGGTGGCGGACGACGGCGAGGTCGTGGGTGATGAACAGGTAGGCCAGGTCGTGGCCGGCCTTGAGGTCGGTGAGCAGGTTGAGCACCTGCGCCTGGACGGACAGGTCCAGCGCGCTGGCCGCCTCGTCGCAGATGATGAGCCGGGGCTCGGGCATCAGCGCGCGTGCGATGGCGATGCGCTGGAGTTGCCCACCGGAGAACTGGCTCGGGTAGCGGGCGGCGGCCGATCCGTCCAGGCCGACCGCTTCGAGCTTCTCCCTGACCCGGGCCGCGTCGTGCTTGCCGGGGAGCGTCTCGGCGACGGTCTGCCCGATCGTCCTGCTGGGGTTGAACGACAGGTACGGGTTCTGGAAGACGACCTGGACGTGCCGGGCGAGTTCGCGGCGCGACAGCAGGCCGATGTCGCGGCCGTCCAGCCGGATCGTGCCTTCGCTGACCGGTACCAGCCGCAGGATGGCCCGGCCGAGCGTCGTCTTGCCGGATCCGGACTCGCCGACCAGGCCGACGGTCTCGCCGGGGCGGATGTCGAGCGATACCTCCGACAGCGCGGGCGTGGCACGCAGCCGCCGCCGTCCGGCGTAGCGGACGCTGACGCCGCTCACCTCGATGAGTGGTTCGGGCATCGGTCAGCCTCCGGGGGTGGGGTGCAGGCACCGGTAGGCGGCGGCCCCGTCCGGGGTCAGCGGCACCGGCGCCGCGGCGCAGTCGGTTTCGGCGCGGAGGCAGCGGGACGCGAAACGGCAGCCGTCCGGCCGGTGTCCCGGTGCGGGGACGGAGCCGGGCAGGACGGGCAGGTGCCGCCCGGGGGTCCCGGCGGTGGGGTCGGCGGACAGGAGCGCGCCGGTGTAGGGGTGGCGCGGGCCGGTGAAGATCCGGTCGACGGTGGTCTGCTCGACGACCTGGCCCGCGTACATGACCACGGCGCGGTCGCAGGAGTCGGCGACGACGCCCCAGTCGTGGGTCACCAGGACGAGCCCCATCCCGGTGTTCTCGCGCAGGTCGCGCAGCAGGTCGAGGATCTCGGCCTGGACGGTGACGTCCAGGGCCGTGGTCGGTTCGTCCGCGATGAGCAGGGCGGGTTCGCCGGCCAGCGCGCGGGCGATCGAGACGCGCTGCGCCATCCCGCCGGACAGTTCGTGCGGGTACTGGCGCATGACCGCGCCGGCGCGCGGTAGCCGTACCCGCTCCAGCAGTTCTGCGGCCCGGCGGCGGGCGGCGCGGCGGCTCAGGCCGGTGTGGTGCCGGACGACCTCGCTGAGCTGGGCGCCGACGGTGAACAGCGGGTCGAGACCGGCGACCGGGTCCTGCCCGATGTAGGCGATGGCGTTCCCGCGCAGCCGCTCCATCTCGCGCTCGGTCAGGGCGAGGAGGTCCCGGCCGTCGAAGCGCAGGGCGGAGGCGGTGACGGTCCCGCCCGCGGGCAGCAGCCGCATCAGCCCGGACACCGCCATGGTCTTGCCGCAGCCGGACTCGCCGACGAGCCCCACCGCCTCGCCCGGCTGGACGTCGAAGCTCACGTCCTCGACGATCGTCAGCGGGCCTGCCGCGTCGTGGAGCCGCACCGACAGGCCCCGGACCGACAGCAGGGCGTCTCCGTCCGGCTGCCGGGTTTCCGCTTCCGGCTTTCCCGTGGAGACGCGGGTCCGCATCCGCCGCCACGACAGCGGTTCGGCGGACGTGCGGTCGGCGGCGGCGTCCCGGACGGCGTCGCCGAGGACACCGAGCGCGAGCGCGGTCAGCACGATCACGCCGCCGGCCGGCACCAGCATCCAGGTCTGGCGGAAGATCGCCTGGGACGCCTCGGCGATGAGCCCGCCCCAGCTCGGCCGTGGCGGCTGCACGCCGAGGCCGAGGTAGCCGAGGGACGTCTCGACCAGCAGCGCCGCACCGGCGATCAGCGAGGTGATCGAGATCGCGGGGCCCGCGACGCGGGGCAGCACGTGCCGCCACAGGATCTGCGGGGCGGACAGGCCGGCGACGCGTGCGGCGATGACGTACGGCTCGTCCCGGACGTCCCGGGTCCCGGCCCGGACGACGCGGGTGAGGCCCGCCGAGCTGAGGAACCCCAGCGTCACCATCGCGGCCGACTCGTTGTGGCTGAAGATCGCCAGGATGGCCAGCAGGATCACCACGGACGGCACCGACAGCAGCAGGTCGCAGAACCGCATGACGATCCGGTCGACGACCCCCTGACCGTACCCGGCGACCAGCCCGAACAGCATGCCGAGGACGGCGTAGACGGCGACCGCCTCGGCCACCACGAGCAGGCTGACCCGGCCGCCGTGCAGGATGCGGCTGAGCAGGTCGCGTCCGAGCTGGTCCGTGCCGAGCCAGTGGTCCGGCGTGGGTCCGCTGTAGACGGCGGTCAGGTCCTGCTCCTGCGGATCGTAAGGCGCGACCAGGCCCGCCAGTGCGCAGGCGAGGACGATCAGCACGAGCCACCCGGCGGTCAGGTATCCGGCGGGACGGCGCAGCACGCGGGAGATCACGAGGCCACCGCCCTCGGCATGAGCCGGCCGGACACGAGGTCGGTCAGCAGGTTGACCACCACGACCAGGACCGTGAAGTACAGGACGACGCCCTGCAGGACCGGAAGGTCGTGCTGTGCCGTCGCGGACACGGCGAGCGGGCCCAGGCCGGGCAGCGCGAACAGCTGCTCGACGACGATGGAGCCGCCGAGCATCCCGATCAGCACGACGCCGAAGACGTTGACGACGGGCAGCGCCGCGTTCTTCGCCGCGTGCCTGAAGATGATCGACCGGGCGGGCAGGCCGTTGGCGCGGAGCGCGCGGATGTAGGGGCGGCCGAGGACGTCCACCAGCGCGCCCCGGACCTGCTTGGCGATCATCGCGATCCCGCCCACCGCCAGGCACACGGCCGGAAGGACCAGGGACCGCGCCCAATCACCCGGCGACTGGACGAAGGGCACGTACCCGGTGACCGGGAACAGGCCGAGATTCACCGCGAACACGACCACGAGCACCAGGCCGAACCATGGCTGCGGCACGCTCATCCCGATCACGGACGCGCCGTCCAGGAGCCGCCCGACGATGCCGCCGAACAGCGCGCCGGCCATACCGACGGCGACGCCCGCGACGGCTATCACCAGGGCCGCCCCGACGAGCAGGCAGAGGCTGACGCCCAGCCGCGCGTTCAGCGCGGACGCCACTGGCTCCCCGGTGAACAGCGAGTTCCCGAGGTCGCCGCGGACCGCGCGCGCCAGCCACGACCAGTACTGCTCGGTCAGCGGACGGTCGAGGCCGAGCTGCTCCCTGACCTGCCGGTAGGCGGCGGGGTCGGTGTTGGTGCCGAGGATCGTCCGGGCGGCGTCGCCCGGCGTCAGCCATGACAGCGTGAACGTCAGCGCCGACAGGACGAGCAGGAGCGGGACCGACCAGAGCAGCCGCCCGCCGATCATGCGCAGCACGGCCGTCACCCGTCCCGTCCGGCGGACCGCGCGGACACGGCGGACACGGCGGGCACGGCGGACACAGCGGGCGCGGCGGGCAGCGAGACGGTCGTGTCCGGCAGCAGGACGGCCTGCGCCGGGGCCGCCGACTCGTCCGCCCGGACGAGCGTGAGCCCGACGCGGAGCCGGTCCCCTCCCGCGAGCCGCAGATGCACCGGGTAGATCTCCACGTGCAGCGTGACGGGGACACCGGGTTCGACCGGGTCGGCGTGGGTGTGCGCGTGCCAGGGCACGACGATGCCGCCGGCCTCGTCGCGGGCGCTCCGGCCGTCGTCCACGGCGCGGTGGGACGCGCGGAGCCGGCCCTCGGTGACCGGGACGACCTGCCCGTCCGGGCGGACGATCGACAGCCGCGCGTGCGCGTCGAAGTCCTCGCAGCCGCCCTCTCCGTCGTCCGCGCGCACGACCGCCCGCAGCCCGACCGGGCCGAGAAGCCGCGCCGGCGCCTCCGCCGCGGGAAGCTCGAACACCGTGGTCTCGCCCCACATGCGCATGCCGGACTCGGTGACCAGGTCGACCATCGGATCGACGTTCGACGGCGGCGGCATCGGCGTCGCCGCCAGCGCCGGAACGATCGGAACCGGGAGTTCCGCCTCGGCGGGGCGCCACCGGAACCAGGCGATGTCACCGGCCTCCGGGAAGTCGCCGCGGGTCTCCCAGCCGTCGGTGCCGACGCACGACAGCCGCACGTTGGACCCTTCGGCGGACGGGTCGGGGCCTTCGCCGCGCAGCCAGTGGTTCAGCCACGCGGCGAGTTCGCCGCGCTGCTCGTCCGACAGGAACGGATCGTGGCTCCAGGGGCCGACGACGAGCCGCTTGGGGCAGGTCACCTGCTGGAACCCGCGGACGGTGCCGCGCAGGAAGTAGTCGTACCAGCCGCCGAGGAACAGCGCCGGAACCTCGATCGCGGACAGGTCCGGGGTGCTGCGGTGGAAAACGTCGCCGTCGAAGTCCTCGCCGACGATCTCGCCGTAGAAGTTCCGCAGGCCGCGCCGCCGCGTCTCGGCCCGCTGCGACGCCAGGAAGGCGCGGGCACCCCATGCGGTGTGGGACGGGATGCCGCCGCGTTTCCACATGTCGCGGTAGAAGTCGATGGGCGCGATCCAGGGCGCGATGCAGCGCAGGCTTTCGGGGCGGCGCGCGGCGATGAGCAGCTGGTTGAGGCCCGAGTACGAGCCGCCGATCAGCGCGGTCCGGCCGTCGCAGAACGGCTGACTGGCCGCCCATGCGAGCAGCTCCACCCCGTCGTCCACCTCGCGGGGCGCGAGGATCCCGTGGTAGGGGCCGGACGAGCCGCCGATCCCGCGCACGTCCGCGATGAGCACCTCGTACCCCTCGCGGATCGGGACCTGGAGCAGTTCCGCGTGCATGAGGGCTTCCTTGCGGTACGGCGTCATGACGACGACCGCCGGGGCCGGACCGCCGCCGGAGGCCGCGTACCGCAGCACCGACAGGGTCGCCCCGTCGCTCATCGGCACGTCGACGTGCTCCGGGCTTGGCATCGGGAAGTTGATCGAGGGCATGGTGAACTCCTCGCATGGCCCCTGGAACGGGCAGGTGGGAATGGCGCCGTGACCCTCAGGGCGGGTGGCGCCGGGAATGGCGTGAGGTCAGGTGTCGAGCGGAACGGATGCGGGCGGCGGCCGTCCGGAAGAACGGCGGCCGGTCAGAAGAACCAGGATTGGGGCTGGTGGCCGCGTCCGGTGAAATCACCGAAACGGCCGCCGAGGAAGGCCAGCGGCGGGCCGTCCCGGTCGCAGGTGCGCCGCACGGCACCGAACACGACGACATGGTCGCCCGCTTCGACACGGCGATCGACGGTGCATTCCAGGTGTGCGAGCGCGTCCGGGACGACCGGGACGTCGTGCTCGCCGTAGGTCAGCGGCAGGCCGGCGAAGTGGTCCTCGCCGCGTCCGGCGAACCGCAGCGCGATGGGCTCCTGGCGGGCGGCGAGGATCGAGACGGCGAACCGTCCGGACTCGGCGACCGCGACGGCGGTGCGGGCGTGCGCGCCGAAGCAGACCAGCAGCAGTGGCGGCTCCAGGGAGACCGAGGTCAGCGAGTTGACGGTCATCCCGTGCGGGTCGCCGCGCCCGTCCAGCGTGGTGATGACGGCGACCCCGGTGGCGAAGCGTCCCATCACCCGGCGCATCGTCGCCGGATCTGCGGCACGGCCCATCGGACCGGCGATAGCGGACATGGCGTTTCCTCGGTTTCAGAGGCGGTAGCGGACTTCGAAGGTGAGGCAGCCGCCGTCGCTGCGCCACGGCCCGTGCTCCATGCCGGGCGGGCGGCAGGCGTACATCCCGGCGGTGAACGTCTCCCCGAGCCGCAGGTCGGTCATCGAGCCTTCGAGGATGTAGACCTCCTCCCAGAAGTCATGCGCCTGGACGCCGTTCGGCGTGGTGTCGGTGCCGGGCTCGAAGCGCAGCATCCGGGTCGCGACACCGGACGCGGCGTCCGCCGCGAGGATCCGCTCGGTGAGCTGCGGGACGTCCCCCTCGCACGGCGTGAAGCCGATCTGGCCGGCGGGGAAGAACTCGTGCTCGGGCTTGGCCATGTCCTTCCTCCCTTTCAGGCGGCGGTGTCGGTGTAGGCGGCGAGGAAGGCGTCCACGTCGGCGATGGCGCGGTCGTAGCCGAAGTTGCGGTACGCGTAGCCCTTCGCGACGAACGGCGCACCGGCGTAGAACATCTCGTACTGGTGGTGGCGGCCCGCGAACTCCGATCCGATCGCGTCCCAGACGAGCTTGAACAGCTTCACCCGTTCGACGGCCGGGACGCCGGGCGACTGCACGTACCGGTCGATGTCCGCGCGCGTCTCCGGGTCGTGCAGGTCGGCGACGCTGGACGGCAGTTGCAGCACCCCGCCGCCCGCCAGGTCGCGCAGGATCGCCAGGACGCGCGGGTACAGCTCGGCCTGCAGCCCCATCGCCCCGTAGACGGCGCGGGCGTCCGGCCGCCACATCCCGTTCGCGTCCGGCGCGGCCCGGTACTCGGCCGCGTACACCGCCGACTCGACCAGCGACGCCAGCCCGGCCAGCTCGCCGAGCTTCTCCTGCACGCCCGGGATCCGGCCGACCCCGTTGACGTCGGCGACCTTCCCGGCGAGCCCGGCGATGAAGCGCAGCTTCACCGTGAACCGGATCTGCGCCTGCCAGTTGCCCAGGACGTGCGCGCCCGTCGCGAAGAACTGGCGCCGCAGGCCGTCCACGTCCCGGTCGACGAAGACCCGCTCCCAGGGGACGAACACGTCGTCCAGGACGACGAGGGCGTCGGTCTCGTCGTAGCGCGTGGACAGCGGGTAGTCGTAGGGTGCGCCGGCCGTCGCGTACGGGCGGCGGCAGTACAGCTTCAGGCCCTCGGCGGAGACGGGCACGGTGAACCCGACCGCGAAGTCCCGGTCGTCCGGGGTCAGCGGCTTGATGCACGAGATGAAGATCTCGTCGGCGACGGCCGCGCCGGTGGCGAGCATCTGCGCGCCGCGCACCACGATGCCGTCCGGCCGCTCCTCCACCACGCCCGCCTGGACGAACTCGCCCTCCCAGGCGTGCGCCGTCGTCGCCCGCGACACCTGCGGCGGGATGATCGCGTACGAGACGTAGAGGCTCTTCTCCAGCAGCCGCCGGTGGTAGCCGGTCACGCTGCCCGACAGGTCGCGGCGCTCGGTGACGAACGACTCCGGCGACGAGGCGAACGCCGCGAGGAACGACCCGACGTGGTCCGGGCTGCGGCCGACCCAGCCGTGGGTGTGCCGCGCCCACGTCTCGATCGCGTGCCGCCGGGCGGCCAGGTCGTCGCGGCTGCGCGGGATCGTGAACACCAGGTTCGCCTCCGCGCCCGTCTCCGGCGCGTGGGCGGTCATCTTGGCGGCCGGGTCGGCGGCCAGGTCGAACAGCTCCGCCATCGTCGCGGCGATCGGCGCGAAGGCGGGGTGGACGGTCACGTCGGCGACGCGCTCGCCGTCCAGGTGGACGTGGCGCGCGTCCTTCAGCGCGGTGAGGTAGTCGGCTCCGGTGCGCATCACTGCGCCCTCCGTTCGGTCTCGTAGTCACAGGACAGGGTGGTGCCTCCGGCGGTGAGCGAGAGCCGCCACCGCCGGCCGGGCACGAACCCGCCGTTGAGCAGCGGCAGCGTCCCGGCGAAGATCACCAGGTCGCCGTCCAGGTGGCCGAACGCGTCGGCGAGCCGCACCAGCAGGTCGGTCGGCGTGCGCAGCTCGGTGAGCGAGCCGGACTGGTAGGGGCGTCCATCCACACGGCACTCGACGCGGATGCCGTCCCAGGTGTCGTCGGCGGGCAGTTCCACGAACCGGTCGCCGACGGGTTTCGGGCAGGCGGCCTTCGCGGCGGCGACGTCGGTGCGTTCGATGTCGCGGTCGGTGTGGTCGGAGCCGACACCGAGGTAGTGCCGCCCGGCGTGCCGGACCAGGACCGGCTCCACCTCGCCGGAGGTGTTCCCGCCGGCCACCGTGATCGTGGGCCGGCTGGTCAGCAGCCCCGGATCGAGCGGGTAGAACGCGGGAACGGTCGCGGGCTCCGGGACGCCGATCGCCGCCAGCTCCTCGATGTGCGCGCGGATCGCGGCCTCGTCGCGTCCGGTGTACCCGGCGACGATCAGATGCTCGGGCGCGCAGCGCAGCTCGCCGTCGCCGACCCGCAATGTCAGCTCGCTCATGTCAGGGCCGCCTGAGCGACACGCACGGGCCGCCGATCGCTCAGGACGGGGAACTCCGCCCGAGTCCGCGCGACCACACCCGGGTCGACCTCGCAGTACAGGATCTCCTCGACGTCGCCCGCCTCCGCCAGGACCGTCCCCCACGGATCGGTCACGCGAGACGCGCCGCCGAGAGCCACGTCCCCCTGCACCCCGGCCGCGTTGCAGGCCAGAACCAGGACCTGCTGCTCGACCGCACGGGCCTCGGTGAACAGCCGCCAGTGCGCACGGCGCCGCGCGGGCCACGCGGCCGGGACCGCCACCGCCTCCGCGCCCGCGTCCACCAGCGCCCGCCAGACCTCGGGGAAGCGCAGGTCATAGCAGGTAGTAGCGCCCATCGGCCCGAGCGGGGACGCGACCGTGCCGACCGTCTCACCGGGCGTCAGCAACTCCGCCTCTCGGGACCGGTACCCGAACACATGGATCTTCCGGTACGTGTGGACGACCGTCCCGGACGGGTCGATCAGCACGGCGGTGTTGTGCAGTCTCCCTCCAGCGGACCGTTCCAAGACGCTCCCGAGATGCAGGAAGCCCCCCAGCTCGCGGGCCCACTCCCGGCCGGCCTCGACGGTGTCGCCGTCCAGCGGCTCGGCCAGCTCCGCGTACCGGTCGAACGCGAAGTAACCCGGAACCCACAGCTCGGGCAGCAGCACCAGATCGGCGCCGCGGGCGTCCGCGACCATCCGCCCGACCCGCTCCATGCGCCGCGCGGGCGGTTCCGACGCGGGGCTCTCGACCTGGACGAGCGCGACGCGGGTCATCGCCCGTCCCAGTTCGCCACCGAGGGCAGGCGCAGCACACTGAGCGTCCCGTCCAGGTGCGCGGCGAGCGCCCGCGCCGCGCGCAGCGGATCACCCGACCGGATCGCCTCCACGATCGCGCCGTGCTCGGCGAGCACGACCCGCGCCCGGTCCTCGGCCGCCGCGATGGCCCGCAGCCCCATCCGGACCTGCCGGTCGCGCAGCGACTCGTAGAACTCCGCCAGCACCGGGTTGCCCGCCGTCCGGACGATCGCACGGTGGAACGCCCGGTCGCACTCGATGAACGCGACGGGATCGTCCAGCAGCCCCTCCTGGCGGCCGACGAGCTCGGCCAGCTCGGGCGCCAGCCCATCCGCCAGCGGGGCGGCCCGGCGCACGCACCAGTCCTCGACCAGCTCGCGGGCCTGCATGACCGCCTCGATCTCGGCGTCCGACACCGGCGGGACGAACGCGCCCTTCTTCGGCATGATCTTCAGGAAGCCCTCGGTCTCCAGCCGGAGCAGCGCCTCCCGCACCGGAGTCCGCGACATCCCCGTCGCCTCGCACACCTCCGCCTCGGTGAGGAACGTCCCCTCCTGCCGCGGCAGCGACCCGATATGCCGTTTCAGCCACCGGTACGTGGTGTCCTGCGCGCTCTCTCGACGCCCTTGTGTCCGACTCATAGGCGTAATGTATACAACACGCCTACATGGAGGCAAGGGCATCTTTCCGCAGCACATGCGGGCAACGACGCCTCCGCCAAAGCGGTCCTCGCGCGTCACCCCACCCGATGGATACTCGGGCCTGCGGTTCGGCTCGATGGGGGAGTGGGCTCACTCCCCGGGGGGAGGATGCGGCGGGGCGGCCGTCGTGATGATGTCGGCATGACCACGATCTGTGCCCCCCGGTACGCCGCTCGAACGGAGACCTGGCCTGTTACGGCTGTGACCTGGGCGGTTGGGGCGTTCATCGCCCTCGTCGCCGTGCTGGTCGCGAGCAAGCCGCTGCGCGGTGAGAGTTTCGGCGGCACCGACGGTGTGATCGTGCTCGCCTGCGGGCTGCGCGCCCTGACCGTCGCGATGGCGCAGGCGACGATTCGCCCGTGGGGGCGCCGGGTGCCCGGCTGGCTGCTGCTCGGCGGCCTGGCGGGCGCGGCAGGCCTCCAGGTCTTCTACCCGCTCGCCGAACTGGTGCTCAAGCTGGCGGTCGTGGCGGGCTTGCTGGAGGAGACCGGTCTGGGCGCGACCCACACCGACGCCACGGCCTGGTTCAACCTGGTGATGACCATGCTGATCTGAGGCGTCCCCGGCGCGTTGCTGGCCCGGATCGCGGTGCGGTACCGCAGCCGGGCGGGCGTGTCGTTGCGCTGGGTCTTCCTGGGGGTCATCGGCGGCGTGGCCTTCCTCCTGGGGCTCGGCCTCCTGATCGGCTGACGCCTTCTACCATGAGGAATCACTCGTCTAGGGAAGGTACGACCTGGATGGGCCTGGACTTTGAGCATCGTCCGTCCGGCTCGCCGTTCATCGAGCGGGTGTGGCGGAGCCGCAGCCATGACGTCGACCGGATGACGTCGATCGCGACCTCGCGTTGGAACCTGGTGTTCTGGGAGCAGTCCGGTCAGGTCGGTGTGGCCGTCCAGGGCCCGGAGTCCAGAGCCGGTACCGCCCCGGTCCCCGAGGACGCCACGTTCCTCGGCATCGGCTTCTCGCTCGGCACGACGATGCCGCATCTTCCGATCAACCGGCTCGTCGACGGCTTCGTCGAGCTCCCTGATGCGACGCGCAGATCGTTCTGGCTGAAGGGCTCGTCCTGGCACCTTCCCGGCTACGACAACGCCGAGGAGTTCGTGCGGCGGATGGTGCGCGAGGATGTGCTGGTCCGCGACCCGGTCGTCGCCGCGGTGCTCGATGGACGGTCGCCGAAGGTGTCCGAGCGCACCATTCAGCGGCGCTTCATCGCGATGACCGGGCTGTCCCGCGGCGCCGTCCGGCAGATCGAGCGTGCCAGACATGCCGCCGTCCTGATCCAGGACGGGTTGCCGTTCTCCGAAGTGGTCCACCGGCTCGGATACTTCGACCAGCCGCACCTGGCGCGGTCGCTGACCCGCTACATAGGGCGGACCGCCACCTGGTTGCGCGAGCGTCCCCAGGGGGAGCCGCTGTCGATTCTGTACAAGACCGGAACGAGCATGCCCGCTAACTTTCCAGGTCAGCCCATCGGTTGACACCGCCCGCGCTCGTCCGGGCAACAGGAAGGTCATCATCGTGCGGAAGATCGTCAGCTACTCGTTCATCTCGGCGGACGGTGTCGTCGAAGACCCTTCGGTGTTCGTCCACGACTTCGACGAGGTCATGAGAGAGCACCTCGGGACCGTCATCGGCACCCAGGACACCGTGCTGCTCGGCCGCCGAGGCTACGACTACTGGGCCCCCTACTGGCCGACCGCGAGCGAGGAGCCGTTCGCGAGCTTCATCAACGGCGTGCGGAAGGTGGTGGTCACCTCCAAGCCGCTGGAGACGCCGTGGGCCGGAGCCGAGGTCCTCGCCGGCGACCCCCGGGCACCCCTCGCGGAGCGGCTCGCACCGATCCGGAGCGCCCCAGGCGGCGACATCGGTGTCCATGGCAGCATCACCTTGGCCCAGTCCCTCCTGGCCGAAGGGCTCGTGGACGAGTTGCGGCTGGTGATGACGCCGTACCTCGCCGGCGCGGGCCGACGCCTGTTCGACGGCGCACCGGCAGGAGCGCTGGAACTCGTAGGGTCGAGAAACACCCCGACCGGCACCGTGCTCCTCCACTACCGGATCCGCCACTAGCCGGAGCGGTACCCCAGAGAGTGCCGCGCCCCGTCCAGGTACGGGACGAGGTCTGGGCACGCCATTACCCACCTCACCCCCTGAACGACCCCATCACGCGAGCGACGACGCGGTCCCGCGTGCGCCGACGCCCGGCAGCAGAAACCGCCCGACCCGGCCTCCGAAAATCTGTAGTGGGCGCGGTAGATATTCGCGCGGATGTGGGGTAGTGTTCCTGTCATCGACGAGGAACAAGTCCATGAGACGTGGCAGATGACGAACTGCCCGGTGAAGTGGATGGCGCAGGCCGGGCGTGCCGGGGTCAACGCAGTGCAAGGGACTCCGGCAGCCGGTCGCGCGCCCGGCGGCCAACGGGCCGCCGACAGCAAGAGTGCAAGTGAAGGAAAGAACGCAGGTAGGAGAACACGGAAGGAGGGCCTCGGCACCGTCGGGATCGCCCGCAGCGGGCTCCAGTCACGCCGCGCGGGAACCGCAGCCACAGATCCGATCGTGGCTCGCGGTCATGCATCCGCGATCCCCGCGCCCCTCGCCCCAGGCGGGTGGTGCGCACGACAACCGGCCTTCGCGCCGGACAGATGGTGTTGTACCTCAATGGCCCCGGCGCCCGCGGTTTGGCGCCGGGGCCCCGTCATGTTCCCACCCCGCACACCAAGCCCTGAAACGGGCATAGCGCAGTACGGAAGGTCTTGTGAACCCAACCCGGCCGGCTCAGACCGGCAGTCACACCGAACACCAGGATCCGCAGCCCACGCCAACCGGCGCAGCGCCAGGTACCCCTAGCGGTGCCGGGGCCCCGTCCGACAACGCGCGCGCCGAGGCCCCCGACGACGGGCTCGACCACGACCTGGAAGACAAGCTGGACGACGAGGACTACGCCGCCTACAGCATGGGTCGCGCCGCCGATATCCTCGGCGTCACCCCCGCGTTCCTGCGCAGCCTGGACACCGCGAGATTGTTCGTCCCGCAACGCTCGTCCGGTGGCCACCGCCGCTACTCGCGCTACCAGCTGCGCCTGGCCCAGCGCGCCCGCGACCTGGTCAACCAGGGCACCGCCTTGGACGCCGCCTGCCGCATCATCATCCTGGAAGACCAGCTCGCCGAGGCGCAGCGCATCAACGCCCAACTCCAGCAGCGCGGCGACTCACCACCTGCCTGACATCACTCCCAGATCGCGCCCAGAACCGGGCATCCGGGAGCGGGAACCGACGCAAGACACAGAGAAGCCCTGGTCATCCTTGCGGTGACCAGGGCTTTCGCTTGGGGTGAGTGAGGGGACTTGAACCCCCGACATCTTGGACCACAACCAAGTGCTCTGCCAGCTGAGCTACACCCACCGTGGCCGGGATCGTTGTCCGGCTCTCAGTAGTGTAGCGGCTCCGGGCGGGTGGGTCAGCCGGAGGCGACCCTGGCGGCGACGGCGCGGGCGGTTTCGGAGTCGGGGCCCGGCTGGGGGACGAAGACGGCGGCGCGGTAGTAGCGCAGTTCCTGGATGCTCTCGGTGATGTCGGCGAGGGCCCGGTGGCCGCCCTTCTTCTCGGGGCTGGCGAAGTAGACGCGCGGGTACCAGCGGCGGGCGAGTTCCTTGATGGACGACACGTCCACCATGCGGTAGTGGAGGTGGGCGTCGAGGGCCGGCATGTCGCGGGCGAGGAACGAGCGGTCGGTGGCGATGGAGTTGCCGCAGAGGGGCGCCCGGTTGGCCTCTTTGACATGGGACCGGACGTACTTGAGGACGGTGTCCTCCGCCTCGGCGAGGGTGACGCCGGACGGCAGTGCTTCGAGCAGGCCGGATGTGGTGTGCATATCTCGGACGACCTGCGTCATCTGGGCCAGCGACTCCGGCGGGGGCTTGATCACCACGTCGACGCCCTCGTCGAGGATGTTGAGTTCGCTGTCGGTGACCAGTGCGGCTATCTCGATGAGCGCGTCGTCGCGCAGGTCGAGGCCCGTCATCTCGCAATCCACCCAGACTAGCCTTGTGTCCGTCATGTGCCCTCTCACCTGCGGAGATCCTCTGGAACCTCGACCGAAACCCCGAGGAAATTCCAGCGGATTCCAAGCCTGTCGCAGCCGTGCCGTGGCACGGCCGACTCCACCATCAGGCCAGGTTACGCCAGGTCGAGGCAACTTCTTCCATAGAGCAACGGCCCATATCGGCGAGGCGGCAGGAGTTCACCGAGGACTGGCGGCGCGGTCGGCTATGTGGTGCGGGACGGGAATGCCTGGGCGTAGGGCCGGGTCAGGGGACGGTTCACCGAACGTCTGGTGGACTGGGACGACGCCCGCCCACACGTCGAGTGCGTAGTCCTCGTCCTCGTCGCCTGGGCCACCCTGGCGGATTTTGACGGACGCCTCGTCCAGGGAGAGGGCCAGTACGGAGACGGCGGCCATTTCCTTGCGGGTGGGCTTTCGTGCCACGTCCCATTGGCCGGGGCTGAGGTTCTCTGTGATGGCGCGCAGGCCGGCCAGTTTCTCGTCCGGGTCGTCCACGAGGCGGGGCGTGCCGTAGATGACGGCGCTGCGGTAGTTGATGGAGTGATGGAAAAGGGACCGCGCGATGACGATTCCGTCGAGGTGGGTGACGGTGACGCAGACGTCCTGGGACGGACCCGCCCGGAGGCTGCTCGCGCCGGTGGAGCCGTGGACGTAGAGGGTGTCGTCCAGGCGGCCGTAGCCGGTGGGGATGACGCGCGGGGAGCCGTCCACGATGACGCCGAGGTGGCAGATCATGCCGTCGTCCAGGACGCGGTAGAGCGCGGAGCGGTCGCCGGCGGCGCGCTCGGGGAGCCTGCCGACGCGGGTACGGGCGGTCGGTGAGAGTTGCGTCATGGCGTTTACGCTAGGAAGAGAGTGGCCTGGTCGGTAGGGCCACTTGACGCGGATAGCGGGAGACCACTTGTCGATCGACCTGCCCCTCGCCGTCGACCGGGGCAAGAGCGAGCCGCTGAGCGCGCAGCTGGTCGGCCAGCTCCGCGCGGCGATGGGGGAGGGACGGCTGGCCGCGGGCGAGCGGCTTCCCGCCAGCCGGGCGCTGGCCGGGCTGCTCGGGGTGAGCCGGACGGTGGTGACGGAGGCGTACGAGCAGCTGTACGCGGAGGGCTGGCTGGAAGGCCGCCATGGGTCGGGCACCTTCGTGACGGAGGGCGTCGCCGCGCCGCGCCTGCCGAAGCCGCAGCCGGCTGCGCCGCGGACGGTGCACCGGACGGCGGCCCCGCACGAGATCGACCTGCGGCCCGGGCTGCCGTGGGTCGGGGCGCTCGACACCCCCGCGTGGCGGCGGGCGTGGCGGCTGGCGTCCGGGATGGCGCCCCAGCAGCGCCAGGACCCGCACGGCTTGCCGGGGCTGCGCGTCGCGCTGGCCGACTACATCAGGCGCAGCCGTGGCGTGGCGTGTCCGGTGGACGGGCTGCTCGTCACGCGGGGCGCGACGAACGGGCTGGATCTGCTGGCGGCGACCGTCCTGCGGCCCGGTGACCGGGTCGGGGTGGAGGAGCCCGGGTACCGGCGCGCGGGGGCCGTTCTGGCGGGACGCGGCGCCGAGCTGGTGCCCTGCCCGGTCGACGAGCACGGGCTCATCGTCGAGGGCCTTCCCGAGGATCTGCGCCTCGTCTACACGACGCCGTCGCACCAGTTCCCGATGGGCGGCGTCCTGCCCGTCCCGCGCCGGCAGGCCCTTCTCGCGTGGGCGCGGCGCGCGGGGGCGATCGTCGCCGAGGACGACTACGACGGCGAGTTCCGCTACGACGTCGCGCCGCTGCCCGCGCTCTACGGGCTCGACCCGGAACTCGTCGTCTACCTCGGCACGACCACCAAGATCCTCACCGCGGACATGGGGGTCGGCTGGCTGGTGGCCCGTCCCGGCCTGGTCGGGGAGATCGCGCGGCGCCGCACGGAGCTGAACGACCGGACGGCCGTCGTCCCGCAGGACGCGCTCCGGCTGCTGCTCGAACGCGGCGACCTCGACCGGCACGTGCGGCGGATGCGCGGGGAGTACGCGCGCCGGCGGGACGTGGTCGTCCGGACGCTGGACGGGCTGCCCCTGCGCGGCGACACGGCCGGGCTGCACCTCGTTGTGGACGTCCCGGCGCCGCTGGCCGGACGGGTCGTCCGCGAGGCCGCGGGACGGGGCGTTCTGGTGGAAACGCTGGAACGCCACCACACGGGCCCGCAGCGGGCGTCCGGGCTGGTCATCGGGTACGGCTCGGCGGCCGGGCCGGCGGAGCTCCGCAAGGCGTGCGAGATCGTCCACGAACTGGTGCGGGAAGGGCGCCGAGCGGAGCTTGACGATTGATCGGCGGTGGGCGGGGCTGGAGGGCGGCCGGTAGGAGCGCTCGCGCCGGTGGTTGCGGGGCCGGGGGCCGGTGGCGGCGGGTTGTCAGTTGGACATGGCGGATTGGGCTACCGGGACCGGCTCGGAGGCCGGGGGCAGCCGCCCCGGAGGCTGCGGGTCGTTCTGTGGCGGGCGGCCGGGCTCGGGCGGGCGCGCGCTCCGGGGCATGAGCCGGGGGGCGGGCGTGGCGTCCGTGCGGGGCGCGTCCGTGCGGGGCGCGCCGGGCCGGGACACGGCGTCCGGCAGGGGCGCGGAGTCAGGGAGGGGCGTGCGGGGCTTCGGGATGGGGGCGACCGGGGTTTCCGGTCCGGTGATGCGGCGGATGTCGATGCCGCCCGGGTCGGGACGGTCGACGAGCGGGACCTGGGACGCCCCGTAGTGCCCGCCGCGCGCCCAGTCCTTGCGGCTGCGGTGCGCGTGGTAGGACTGCGGCGACGGCAGCGGGGGACCGGCGGGCCAGCGCCGCGCGACGCCCCACGCGTCCAGCCACTGGACGATCGCGTCCAGGCCGGTGAGCAGCGCCCCGGTGAACGGCGCCCGGGACTGGCCGACCACCATGATCTGCAGGCAGACGCGGCCTTCGCGGCCGACCCGTCCGCCGAGCAGCCGGGCGGCGCGGGTGGCGGGCAGGAGCTGGACGATCTCGCCGGTGCCGGGGTGCCACACCAGGTGCGGCGGCCGATCCTCCTTGATCAGGTCCGCGGCCACCGAGCGGGCGGAGACGGTCCGCGGATCATGCTCGCCGGCGCACCAGACGACGCGGGGCGCCCCTCCTCGCAAAGCTCCGCCGTCCTGTCGCGCCGGCATGCGGCCGGCTCCCGGCAGCCATGCGTCTGCCACAGTGCGTCCCCCCAATCGGGCGGCCTAGTCCCGAATGGTCTAGTCCATTACGTCTGCCCGGCAGGACGTTCGTAGTCCAACCCGCCGCCATGGGCCGGATATGACGGCTATTGACCTCCGTGCCGGGTAGAGCCCGCTCTGCTCGGGTGTCGTCGCAGATGCGTACCCCACGTGTCCCTCGAATCCACCTGACGTCCTCTTTTTCCTGTGAGAGTCTCGCCAAATCGCCCGGCCGATTGTGGCCGTCCCAATGTTTGTGCAGGTCAGAGCGAACTCTGGAGGCCAGGTGAAGCCTTCCTGGAAGTCGGCCGGAAGTGGCCGGAGGATCAGGGCCCGCGGGGAAGCGGCCGGGCGCCGGTTCACAGCCGGACCGAGCCGCGTTCTAATAGGTCGTCATGAGCGTTGACGCAGAGCAGGCGGGCCGGCCGCCGTCCGAGGTCCCCGGGATCGACGTCCCCCGGCTCGCCGGCTGGCTGGCCCGTGAGCTGCCCGGATCGGGACGCATCGCGGCGATCGACCTGATCGCGGGCGGCCGCTCCAACCTCACCTACGCGATCACCCTGGATGGCGGCCGCCGCATCGTGCTGCGCAGGCCGCCGCTCGGGCACGTCCAGCCGACCGCCCACGACATGCGCCGCGAATACCGGGTGCTGTCCGCGCTCAGCGGCGAGGCGGCTCTCGGCGGCGGGACGGCTGTGCGGGCGCCGGTGCGGGTGCCGGTGCCCAGGACGCTGGCGTTCTGCGACGACGAGGACGTCATCGGCGCGCGCTTCTACCTCATGGACCACGTTGAAGGCCGCGTCCTGCGCAGCCGCGAGGACGCCGCCGACATCACCCCGGAGCAGGCCGCCGGTCTCAGCGAGGCGCTCGCCGGGGCGCTCGCGGCGATCCACACCGTCGATGTGACGGCGGCCGGGCTGGCCGACTTCGGACGGCCGAGCGGCTACATGGCGCGCCAGCTCGCCCGCTGGAGGCGGCAGTGGGACGGCTCGCAGGAGGCAATCCGCGCCACCGGAACCGTTCGCGACCTGCCTGAATACGACCGGCTCGGGGTGCGGCTCGCCGAGCGGCTACCCGCGGAGGCCCCGCCCGGCCGCGCCGGGGACACCGGCGAGGGGCGGCCGCGGCTCGTCCACGGCGACTTCCGGCTCGACAACGCGCTCGTCCGGCTGGAGCCGCGGCCCGAGATCGCGGCCGTGGTCGACTGGGAGATGTCGACGCTCGGCGACCCGCTGTCCGACCTCGGGCTCACGCTCGTCTACTGGACGGAGGCCGCCGACGCCGACGAGCTCCCGGTCGGCGCCAAGATCACCACGGCGCCCGGGTTCTACAGCCGCCGCGAGTTCACCGGCCGGTACGCGGCGCTGACCGGCTTCGACCTCGCCGACCTCGACTTCTATGTGGCGTTCGCGTGCTTCAAACTCGCCGTCATCCTGGAGGGCATCCACGCCCGCTACCTGCAGAAGGCGACCGTCGGCGAGGGCTTCGACCAGATCGGCGACGGCGTCCCGGTGCTCCTGCGGCGAGCCCACCGCACCCTCGACACCGGCTCGATCTGACCGGAACGGCCGGAACGCCGTTGGACGAACGCCTGACGGACCTACCGCCTGCCGCCGATCGGCAAGGACGCCGCAGGGCGCGCATCCGCACTCCCAAGCGGATGCGCGCCCGCGGCACTCCGGAAAGGTCGAGGCCGTCAGCAGTACGAGACGGAGGCGGAACCGCCCGGCGAGAACGAGACCGAGCCGGTCCGCCTTCCGCCGAGGCAGAGGAAGTTCGTCCGGCTCACGGTCACGGAGGTGGACTGGCCGGCCGACAGATGGCCGGCGCCGCCCGCGCTCAGATCGCCGCGCGTGCCCGTCACCCGCCAGTTCACCACGCCTCCGACGGCGGTGATGCGGACGGTGCACGAGTCCCTGCCGCCCATGTTGCAGCCCGACACCGACAGGTGGCCCGGGCTCGGCGGATCGGGGGTGTCGTTGTCCGGGGGACGCGGCGGCTTGGTGGTCGGGGACTTCGACGGCGACTTGGACGGGGACTTCGACGGCGACTTGCTCGGTGACGCCGAGGTGTCCGTCGGGGTCGGTCCGGTCGGCGCCGCCGGACCGGTGCCAGTGCTGGATCCGCCGCCCGGTACCGCCGGGTCGCTCGCCGACGCGTTCGTCTTGTCGCCGCCGCCGAGCCACGACATCGCGCCGACGAACAGCACCACGGCGCCGATGGCCACGGCGACCGCGGCGATGATCGGGGCGCGGCGGCGCGGGGCCCGGTCGCGGGCGCGGGCGGGCGACGGCTCGTAGGGGAGCGGCCAGCCGTACTCGTCGAACGGCTCCGTCCAGGCGGCGATGGCGCGGCGGTTCCCGGCGCGGTCCTCGGCGGTCGCGGCGGTCAGCACGTCCAGCCGCAACTCGGCGGGGATCGCCGCGATCGGCAGCACGGACAGCAGCCGGTCGGTCGGCAGCGGCGGCGTCTCGCGCTCGCCGCACACCGGGCAGCTCGCCACATGCCGGACCAGCGACGCCGACGCCTGCGGCGACAGCGGCCACGACTCGGTCAGCGCCGAGACGCTGGGGCAGTCCTTCCAGTGGTTCTGCGCGATGAGGGACGCGTGCAGAGCGGTCGCGAGGTCCTCGCGGGACTTCTCAACGAGCGCGAGCGTCTCCTCCAGCGGCATGCCGAAGATGCCGGACAGGTCGACCTCGTCCAGCTCGTGCCGGACCGACAGGTCGATCGCCTCGCGCTGCCGCCCGTTGAGCGCGGCGAGGGCGCTGTGCGCGAGCAGCCTGCGCTCCTCGCGCCGGGCGAGCTGGTCGTCGGTGAGGTCGTCGTCGGCCTCCGGCGCCTCCTGCCCGGTGTGCCGGTTCGGGCTGTCGCGGCGGCGCATGCACTCCTTGCGGGCGATCGAGTACAGCCAGCCGCGCAGCCGGTCCGGCTCGGTGAGCCGGTCGATGTGCTCCCGGGCGGCGATGACGACGTTGCGCAGTGCGCCCGCCGCCTCGACGCGGTCGCGGAGCAGCCCATGGCAGTAGTCGTAGAGGAACGGCGCGTAGGTGTCGTAGACCTCGGTCAGCGCGATGACGTCCCCGGCTCGCAGCGAGTTCGCGAGCCTGAGGTCGTCGTCCCGCCCGGGCCCTGGCTCACCGGCCACGGGAATCCTCCCAGTCGAATTCGGTGTTCTTGATCATGCTTCCGTGAGCGGCGACGCCCGCCGGCCCGCTCCGGGTGCCTGATCTTGCCACCAAGTTGCTGAGATTTCTCCCCTATGAACGGATTTCAGTGACGGCAGCGGTACACCCCGTGGCCGTCTGGCCTAGTGGGCAGGGCTCTCACGCCACATAATGTGATCTACGTCACGTTTAGTCCCAGCGTCCTCCGCCGCCACCCCCGCCATCCGTCTCCGGGCATTCCAGCTCGACCGTCGCCGTCCCCCCGGGGAAGAAGCTGATCGTGCCGGTTCCACCGGGTGGATTACAGGTGCCGGTGACAGTGACCCAATCTGTTGCGCCGCTGCGGAGCGTCCCGCCGCCCGAGGCGCTGACCCCCGACGCACTCGTGACCCCCCACGTGACCTGGCCGCCCACGGCACGCACCGGCAATCGACAGCCGCCGTCGCCAGGGCCTCGGATCGTGCAGCTACCGACCTCGAGTCGTCCGTTTCTGGGCCTGGTGCGGGTGGGCGTGGGGGTGGGGGTCCGGCGCGTGCGGGTCGGGGTTGGGGTCGCGCTGGTAGGGGTCGGGGTCGGGGTGTCGCTCTCGGTGGGCGTCGGGGAGTCCGACGGGTCCCCGGAATCGGTCGGGAGGGCCGAGTCGTTTGTGGACGCCGATGGGCCGCCGGGCTTGCCCTGGGCGCTCGTCCCCTCGCCGGGGTCGGACATGACGTAGAAGGCGCTCGCCACGACGAGGACCACGGCCGCGACGGCGGCGAGTACCGGCCAGAGCGTGCGCGGGGTGCTCTTGCGTGCCGTGGGGGGCGGGGCGGTGCGTTCGATGCTGACGGGCCAGCCCCAGGTGTCGAACGGCTCGGCCCGGTGCGCGATCGCGGCGAGGTCTGGGGCGAGGGCCGGGTCCGTCGCGGTGGCCATGACGAGGCCGCGCAGGTCGGTCGGCATCGTCGCGACGGGCAGCACCTGCAGGTACCGGGCCGC
Organism: Actinomadura sp. 3N508; assembly: GCF_044326375.1. Classification (NCBI taxonomy): domain Bacteria; kingdom Bacillati; phylum Actinomycetota; class Actinomycetes; order Streptosporangiales; family Thermomonosporaceae; genus Actinomadura; species Actinomadura sp. 3N508. The sequence continues at coordinate 51,850 of NZ_JBIRAX010000001.1, read as the reverse complement.
CGAGATCGTCCGGTCGCGCCGCGCGATGCAGGTCGGGCACGTGTCGATGTGGTGGACGAGCTGCCGGACGATCGGCGGCGGCAGCGGCCACCCGCCGTCGTCGGCGAGCGCGGCGACGCTGGGGCAGTCGCGCCCGTTGCGGGCGATGGACGCCGCGGCGAGCGCGTCCTCCAGGCGGGCGCGGGCCTCGCCGGTCAGGTCCGTGGCGGCCTCGGCGTCGATGTCGAGCACGCCGCCGATCTCCACGACGTCCAGGCCGTGCCGGAGCATGAGGTCGAGCGACTCGCGTTCGCGCCCGCGCAGCCCGGACATGGCGCCGTGGACGAACTGGCGGGCCTCCTGCCGCTGTGCCAGCTCGGCGTCGTTCAGGAAGCCCTCCTCGACCTCGGGCGCCTCGCGGCGCTCGGCGGGCCGGTGCGGGTCGCGCAGCCGCCGCATGCATTCGTTCCGGACGAGCGCGTACAGCCAGCCGCGGAAGCGGTCCGGCTCGCGGACGAGGGGAACGTGCGCGTAGGCGGCGATGAGCGCGTCGTGCAGCGCGCCCGCCGCCTGGTCCTGGTCGCGCAGCAGAGCGTGACAGTAGTCGTACAGGCGTGCCGCGTAACGATCCATGACCTGGATGAGGGCGCTTGGATCGCCTGCGGCCAGCGACCGCGCCAGGCGCTCGTCGTCGGCGCGGTCGAGAGTGGGCCATCCGGACACAAGGTCCTCCTGCGGGTTCAGTCAGAATCCTCGTCCGCATCATGAGGGACGGATTTTGAAGATCTGATGGGGAGCGAATGCGCTCTCCCTGCCCTGGCCTTCCGCCTAGCGGCTTCGGGAGCCGTTCCAGCCGGCTTGCCAGGGAGGTCGCACCCGCCGGCCCCGCCGGGAATGAGGTCGGCTCACTCATCCTGGACGCGGGCCAGGGGGAAAGCGGGTCGGAGGCCCGACGGCCCCGCTCCCCGTCGGGCCTCCACTTGAATTGACGAGCGACACCCGCGCGCGGTTGACACGGATCGAAGGAAAAAAATCCAGAACTACCTGGCGCAATCGCATGATCACTACTGATCACCGAATGGCGATGGGCGGCTGCGGTCAGCCGGATGGGACCGGCCGCAAGGATCGGCGGATCGGATCAGCGGATGGCGATCATTGGATGCGGCGGGACAGCATCTTCAGGAAGATCTTCTGAATCTCTTCCGGCGTCGTCGCGATCTGGACGCTGCCGTTCGTCACCCGCGCGATCTGCTCCAGCTCGTTGCGGTCCACGCCCCGGCCGAACCCGATCATGTTGACCTGGATCGGCTTGTTCGGGTCCTGCATGTTCTTGAGCTGGTTCAGCGCCACTTGCAGCGTGGGGCCGCCGGGGTCGTCGTTCTTCCCGTCCGTCAGCAGCAGGATGGAGTTGCCGAACTCCGGCTTGTAGGTCCTGTTCATCCCGCTGTAGGCGGCGAGCAGCGTCCGGTAGAGGCCGGTGTCGCCGTCCGGCTTCGGCCGCATCTGCTGGAGCGTGGACAGGAACCGCCCGCGCCGCGTCGTGGACCCGATCCGCTCGTTGAGCGGGCCGATCGGGATCATCTCCTTGTACGGCTTGTCGCCGTTCATGTTCGTCGAGAACAGCCACTGGCCGAGTTCGGTGTCGTCCGACATCATGCTCAGCCCGCCCTGCGAGACCTGCGCGATGGCCTGCAGCCGGTTGCGGTTCGGGCCGACCTGCTCGGCCATCGAGCCGGACACGTCGATCAGCACGAGCATGCGCAGCCCGAGCGTCAGCTTCGACCACGCCTGCATGACCTGCGCCACCTCGGCGCTCTTCGGCGCGGGCAGCTGCCGCGGCCGGGCGGGGCTGACGCCGGTCTTCTGGTCGAAGCCGTTCGGCGCCTTGCCGTCCGGGGTGCGGAACCCCGCCGCGTGGACGTCGCGGCGCGTGGCCTCGGTGCCCATCGCCTTCTCCAGCAGGCGGGCGCCCTCCTGCTTGGCGGCGTCCGTGCTGGTGACGGTGAACGGGTAGTCCATCGACAGCGTGCCTTCGAGCGGGTACAGCGCGACCGCCGGCTCCTCCGGCCCGGTCCTGTTGTACTTCCACAGCGCCTGCTCGGACGACAGCGAGATCGGCTGCTTGCCGCTGCGGCCCTTGCGGAAGTGCGTGAACTCGGTGGGCACGTCCGGGACGGTGCTCTCCCGGACGGTCCGGACGATGCCGGTGAAGATCGAGTCCCGGTTCGGGTCGTTGGCCAGCAGCGTGCTGGTGATCATCAGCGAGCCCATGCCCGCCGCGTTCTTCAGCGGGTCCGGCACGACCAGCCGCACCGAGCCCGCCGGGATCATCTGGTTCTTGGTCACCGCGCCGCCCGCGACACCGCCCGCGGCCTTGAGCAGGTTGTCCCAGGACGGGCTCGCGGTGATGCCCTGCTGCTTCAGGTTCGCCGCCAGCGACTGCGGCAGCCCGACGACGATCGGGCTCGTCGCGACCGACGTCCTCGTCTTGGCGGACGCCGCTTCGCCCTGCTCGCCGCCCGCGCCGCCGCTGGACTGCGCCAGCGACACCCACAGCGAGGAGTCGGGGATCCACACGTCCGGACGCTCGTTGGACGGGCTCGCCACGCCCTGCCCGGACAGCAGCGTCGACACCGACGACGGCTCGGCCTTCTTCACGGTGGCCACGACGCATTTGCCGCCGGCCTTCTGCTTGGAGTCGTTGAACCGCCCGGCGGCCTTCTCCACGACCGGCGCGATGTCGGGCGCCACCGCGACGGTCAGGTTCATCGCCTGGTCGCCGGTGCAGCCGGTGCCGCTCTCCGCGAACGCGTACACGCCGACGCCCAGCAGCAGCGCCAGGCCCACCGCCCCGGCCATCGGCCCGATCAGCGCGGACGCGCTCCGCTTGCGCCTGCGCCCGCCGTACTCGTAGCCGCCCGAATCGCTGCCGTAACCGCCGGATTCGCCGTAACCGCCCGATCCGCCGACGTAGCCGCCCGATCCGCCGGACACGCCATAGTCACCGGAGCCGCCGTAGTCGCCCGAGACGCCGTAGTCACTCGATCCGCCGCCGTAACCGCCGACGTCATCGCCATAACCCCCGGATCCGCCGGGGCCGCCGGATCCGCCGCCGAAGAATCCCGCCCGGCCTCCCTCGGCGCTGCGGGCGGAGTCGTATTCGCTGTATCCGGTCCCGGCGAGCGGGGAGGGGCTGCCGGACGGCGGTCCCTGCCGGCTCCCGGCGGCCGGTTCATCGAAGCCGTAGTCGCCGCCGCCCCCGGACCCGTAGCCGCCACCGCTCCCCGAGCCGTAGCCGCCGCCTCCTGGGCCGTAGCCACCGGCCTCTGCCGGGGTGCCGCCATAGCCGCCGGGCCTGTAGGTGGGCTGCTCGCCCGACTGGCGCGGCGTGAACCATTCCGGCGTCTCGCCCGAGGCCCCGGGCGCCCCGGGCACGGCGGGCGGAGGCCCCGCCGGGTTTCCGGTCGGGGGTCCCTGCGGGTGTCCGGGCGGCTGGCCGCCGATGGGGCGGCCCTGGCTGTCCCGCGACCCGAACCAGTCGCCGGACCCGTCGTTGGCCGGGCCGAAGACGGGCGTGGACGGGTCGTACCCGCCCTCGCCCGCCCCCTCGGGGAAGTCATTGCCATGACGTCCGCTCATGCCCTGCCCTCGATTCACCAGAAACCCACCGATGTTCCCCGGCACTGTAGTAGTACGAACTAGAGGTTACAAAGAACTCAAAAGTGATAATGACGCAGGTCATGCGCGTATGTCTCATCGCTGTCGGAGTCGCCCACGGCCGTCACGCGCAGCGAGCACGGCGCTACACCCGCCCCCTCGATCGCCTGCGGCGCAACGCCTCCGGGACCTGCCGTTCGTCCAGTTCCGGCCTGGTGTCGGGCGCCCGCCCCGCCGCGTCCCTCGGGTCCGCCGCGGCGGCACGGAGAGAACCGTCACAGCCGCCGCCGGAATCATGGAGAAGATCCACCCGGACCGAACCAGATTCCGGCAAATTCTCGCGATCTTGATCGTTTCGTGCCGTCCCGCAACGGCTCCCCGGCTCCCCGGTCCCGCATATTCGACCCTGGGAGTTGATGCATGTCGAGAAACCGGTGACGCGCGCCGGAGGCGGCGCGGCGCGCGTCCGTTCCCGGCTTTTCTCGATCACCGGCCGCCGTTCTCCCGCCCGAGGAGGCCGCTCGGGAACGGTGCATACCAAGGTCATCACGCTGCCGCTTCTAACAGGGGAGATGCGGGGGGCGGACAGGCCGGGTCCATTGCGCCGACAGGCCGCGTCCTTCGCGTCCGGCCCGCTGCGGGAGACTTGGGGGATGGCCAGCCTGGTTCCCGTCTCCGACCCCGCAGACCCGCGCCTCGCCGACTACGTGCGGCTCCGCGACGTGAACCTCCGCAAGAGCCTGGAGGCCGAGCACGGCCTGTTCGTCGCCGAGGGTGAGAAGGTGATCCGCCGCGCGGTCGCCGCCGGGCACCCCGTCCGGTCCCTGCTGATGGCCCGCCGCTGGTTCGAGCCGCTCGCCGACGTCCTCGACGGCCTGGACGCCCCCGTCTACGTCGCCGACGACGCCACCATGGAATCGGTCACCGGCTTCCAGGTCCACCGCGGCGCCCTGGCGTCCCTCGAACGGCTCCCGCTCCCCACCGTGGACGACGTCGTCGCCGGCGCACGCCGCATCATCGTCTGCGAGGACATCGTCGACCACACCAACATCGGCGCCATCTTCAGATGCGCGGCGGCCCTCGGCGTCGACGCCGCCGTGCTGGCGCCGCGCTGCGCCGACCCGCTCTACCGCCGCTCGGTCAAGGTCTCCATGGGCGCGGTGTTCGCGCTCCCGTACGCCCGCATGACCGACTGGCACAACGGGCTCTCGACACTGCGCGAACACGGGTTCCGGCTACTGGCCCTGACCCCCGCGCCCGACGCGCTGCCCATAGACGACGTGCCCATCGGCGATGTGAGAACGGCCGAACGCAGGGCGCTGCTGCTGGGGTCCGAGGGGGACGGGCTGTCGTCCCGCTGGCTGCACGAGGCCGACCATCGCGTCCGCATCCCGATGAGCGAGGCCGCACTGGACCGCGGCGTCGACTCGCTCAACGTCGTGGCGGCCGCCGCGATCGCCTGCTACGGCCTCACGCGCTGATCAATCGCTGATCAGTCGCCGATCAGTCGCCGGTCACTTGCCGAAGCTGCCGCGGCGGGGCCGCCGGTGCTCGCCCTTCGTCCGCTTCGGGGCCGCGGCCGACATGCGCTTGCGGCCCAGCCGCGCCTGCGTCAGCAGCAGCGAGAACGCCACCATCAGCGCGGCCAGCCACGCGATCTGCGTGCTCGCCATCCGCTCGAACGTGAGATCCTGCGCGACGGGCGCCTTGTTGCCCTGCAACCGGCTCTCCGGCGTCGCGACCTGCCCCGGCGCCACCGACGGGTTCGGCGCGTTCGGGCTCGTGATCGGAGGCAGCGCCACCTGCGGGTTCCGCGGATCGAACGAGGAGTTCGGCGCCGGCGGGATGACCCCGCCCGTCGTCCCGGAACCGGACGAACCGCTGCTACTGGAGCCGCTGGAACCACCGGAACCGCTGCTGTTGCTCCCGCCTCCGGACGACGAGGTCGCCGGCTTGGATGACTTCGTCGGCTTCGTCGGCTTCTTTGTGCCCTGGGTAGGCTTGCCCGACCCTGGGCTCGACGTCCCCGGCGAGGGCGAGGTGGGGCCCGGGGAGACCTTGGCGAACGTGATGATCGCGTCCCTGGACTGCTCGATCGGCTCATCGTTCACCGTGGCGGTGACCGTGATCGTGACCTTCAGCTTCACCGGGTCCTTGATCTCGCGGTTCTCAAGGGAGATGACGGTCTCGGCGACCCGTAGCTTGCCGTCCGTGAGCAGGATGCACGCCACAGGCTCCGCGTCGCAGCCCTTCGTGACCTTCGGGCTGCCGGCGTTGTCCGGCGCCGCCAGCACGACCTTGCTGATCTTGAGTTCTGTCGGCGTGCCGTTCTCGACATCGGCGCTGGTGGTAACGGTGACGGTCTGGTCCGCGAGGGGAGTGGTGGTGCTGGGCTGGACCGTCACGTTCAAGGTCGCTTCCCCGGGCGCACCGGCGACGGCGGTCGCGCCGCCGGCGGCGACCACGGCGGCCGCGCCGAGTCCGATGATGGTGGGTATGACCGCTGATCGGCAGATCACTGCCGCAGCACCTCCGTTGCGTCGCCGTTGAGCGCATGTGTCATCGCTTCGAGGGATCGCCTCGGGACACAAGCGAACACGGAACTATGCCGCAAATCAACCCCATCCGAAATCATGTGAACTCTTCACGAACGTCTTCAACTTCCGATCTGGGGGCCCAGGTCTGCCAGATTCCCAGGTCGATGCGGTCCAGCCCGAGACTTTCGGCGACCGGGGCCCGTCCCCCTGAATATTCGACCCGCAGCCAGGTTTCGTGTTCGCCCACAACGACGAAGCGTTCACCGCGCCAACGGCACGTCGTCCGGACGTAGCGGAGGTCCTCGATCTCGGACGCCGGGACGACGCGGCGGTACCGGCCGGGACGCAGCTCCTCGAACCCGTCCGTCGGGGCGGGCGCGTACAGCCTGACCTCGCCGTCCGCGCCGGGCGCCGCCTCGAAGTCGCGGCCGAGCCAGCGTGCGACGTATCCGTCCCTGATCACTGCGCGGCCTCCGTCCGCCCGCCGGACGCGTCCCGTCCGCCCGCCGCGTCGGCGCTCGCGTCGGGCCGGAGCCAGGCGAGCCGGTCGGGGTCGTACATGGCCACGAACCGCTCGGAGCGGTCGCCGGCGAGGTAGTACATTTCCGCCCCGAACGGGAGCCGGACGCTGTCCACCTTGTATTCGCGGATCGAACCGGCGCTGCCGGGCGCGAAGCCGCCGCCCGTGAACGGCGGACGTTCGATGACCCATCCGGCGTCGCCCCACGCGGACAGCTCTTCCTCGTCCCGCCCGCCGAACGGGATGCGGTACAGGGCGGGACAGTAGGCGGGCCACCGGATGACGTACACGCCTTCGTCGGCGGGGGAGAACGGCGACCCCTCGTACAGGAGACCCAGCGCCTCGTACAGCTGGACGGGAGCCTGCAGTTCGCCCACGTCGCTCGTCAGGTGGACGAAGCCGCCCACCCGGTCGTAGCCCTGCTCCAGGTACCAGGCGACATGCCCGTGCGGCACGACCTTCTGCATGATGGACGGCGCCGCACCGCGATCGTCGAGATCGGGCACAGGCATCGGCTCGGGCCGCGGCTCCAGCTCGGGTCGCGACACCGGCTCCGGCCGCGACACCGGCTCCGGCCGCGACACGGGCTCGGGCCGCGACACGGGCTCGGGCCGCGACGCGGGCTCGGGCCGCGGTGCCGGTTCGGTCTGCTGTTCCAGGTGGGCGGCCTGCGGTTCCGGTTCGGGCAGTGCCTCTGGTTCGGGCAGTGGTTCCGGTTCGGGGCGCGGCCGGGGCGCGGTCTGCCGGACGGGCGGCACCTCGGGCCGCGCCGGGACGAGCCCGACCCGCGCCGCCCACTCGCTCAGCTCCCGCACCTGGTCGCCGCGCAGCGACGCGCCGATGCGCGTGCCCGGGTTGAGCAGCATCGCCCACCCGTCCTGCGGCCACGCGCCGATCAGCTCCCGGAAGTCGGCGTACACGAACCGCGACTCCGGCAGCACCTCGCGAAGGCGCACCAGCGAGGTGAACACCTGCACCGCCGCCTCGGTGCGCAGCGCCGCGTCCCACCGGAACTCGCGCTGCACCGGCGTGACCTCCAGCGGCGCGTCCGCCGGGATCGGGACCAGCACGTTCGCGTTCAGCAGCACCCGCAGGAACGCGTCGGAGTCGCCGGTGGCCGCCGCCTCGAACAGCTCCTGGTCGATCCGGTTCCCGGCCTCGAACTCGGGCTCGGGTTCGGGAACGGCCCGCAACGGCCGTCCACCCGGCACCGTCTCCTCGGGCCCGGGGGCGTCCTCCTCGCCGGGAAGGTTCGGGACGCCGGCCGCTTCCGCATGTTCCGCGACCGCCTCCGCCGTCGGCTCCGGATGCTGCGCGGCTTCCGGTGTTTCCTGGACGTCCGGCAGGGGGCGACCGTCGCCGTCCCCGGTCGACGGTTCCGGAGAAGCGTGCACATCTCCGGGATCGACCGGCGGCGGCGCCGGGGCGACGGCGTGCCTGCCCGTCGCCTCGTTCGTGTCCGCGATCTCGGACGGGGCCGCGTGGCCTTCCACCGCTCCGCCCGGCCCGGCGACGGCGCCCGCGCTCTGCGGATCCGGCGCGCTCAGCACGGTTTCAGCAGGTTGAGGGGCCGCAGGCGGCGGGACAGGGGCGCTGGGCTGCGAGGCCTCGTCAATGGCTTCGGGCGGTCCGGCGTGCCGGCCGCGCGGACGATCCGGCACCGGATCGGCGGCGAAGCCCTCGCCAGGGCTTTGCGCGGCCGGTGCTTCGGGCTCGGCGGAGACGGCGGGGACGGGCGGCGCGACGGGCACGGCCGGCGTCTCCGGCGGCGGGGGCGTGGCCGCGGACGGAGGCGTCGCCGCGGTGTCCGGCCCGCGCAGCGAACGGACCTGGTCGCCGGGCATGGTCGCGTCGATGGGGGTGCCGGGGTTGAGGACGAGCGTCCACCCGGTGTCCGGCCAGGCGGCGACCATGTCGGCGAGGCTCGGCATGACGAACCTGGACGAGCCGATGGCCTCGTTCATCCACTTCAGCGACGTGAAGATCTGGATGGACGTGCGCCCGTGGACGGGCACGGGCCGCCACGGGAACCCGGGGTCACCGGGGTCGATGCCCCACGGGGTTTCGGGATCGGCGGACACGAGGACCTGCGCGTTCAGCAGGATCGAGAAGAAGGTGTCGGTGTCGCGGCGGCGGGCGGCGTCGAAGAGGCGCTGCTCGATGTCGTTCTGCGGGTCGAAGCCGTCGGTCATGCGCTGCGCGGCGCGCTGGTCGGCCCAGGTCGCGAGGCCGGGCAGCTGCTGGGCGAGGATGGTGCCGCCGGCGGGGGAGCCGGAGTTGATGGCGAGCAGCCACTCGTGGTTCGGCCAGTAGCGCAGCGCGACGGTGAACGGCAGCTTGATGTACTCGGTGCCGGTCCCGGCGGCGTGGGCGGCCTCGATGAGCCGTTCCGGGGACGTGAAGACGGGCACCACGGTGGAGCCGTCCACCTCCCGCGTCTGCCAGGGGAAGCCGGGACGGCCCGGACGCAGCGTGTAGTCGGTGTCGTCCGGGACGGGGAGCAGCACGTCCGTGGCGGCCAGGGTCTGCAGGAAGAGATCGTGGTCGTTGGTGGCCGCGGCGCGGAGCAGATCGCGTTCAACGTCGTTGGCGGGCTGGAACTCCTGCCGGGACGACTCGACGGCCGACTCGGCGGCCAGACCCGGCTCCGCTTCCCGGGCCGGTTCGCGGGCCGGTTCGCGGGCCGGCTCAGGGGACGCTGCTTGGGCCGATTCGCGGGGTAGGCCGCGATGCTGGTCGTGGAGCTCCTCCCAGGGCGCGGACGCGCGGCCGACCTGCGGCGGGCGCCCGTCGCCCCCGGCGACCTGGCGGACGAACCAGGCCGGCAGCCGCGCCTCGATGGGCAGGACGGCCGGAACGCCCTGGGCCGGGACGTCGACGGCGAGCCACCAGCGGTCGTCCGGCCACGACTCGGCGATCTCGCCGAACCTGAGCGTCATGAAGTGCTGGTAGGACGGGCCGAGGCAGGTGCGCATCGCCGACGCCGAGGTGTAGACGAGCACGTGGACCCGGCCGTCCTCCTCCTGCGTCGGCCAGGACGGCTGCGTCTCGTTGGCGAGGACGCCGTCCACCACGTCCGGCGGGACGGGGACGACGAGCTCGCTCTCCGCGAGGATCCGGAAGTAACTCTCCTGGTCTCCGGCTCGTACGGTCTCCTGCAGCCGGTGTTCGAGATCCGACGTGGGTCGCCACGCGTCGGCCACGGTCGCCACCCCCTGTTTCCTCCGTGCTCGTCCCCGCGCGACTGCCTACGCTACATGGGCGAACAGGACCAAAGAGCATCATCACTCGGCAGCGCCGGAGTTTGCGCAGTTCAGCGAACCGCCGCCCGGCGGGTGCCCGCACCCGGCGGGCCGCCGGCTCAGCGGGCCGCCAGCTCGGCGAGGGCGGTGAGGAGGCGGTCGATGTGCTCCTCGCTCGTCCCGATGCCGAGGCTGGCGCGGACGGCGGTGTCCCGGCCCGCCGTGCAGTCCCCGTCGTCTCGGCCCAGCAGGTGACCGACGAAGGGGTGGGCGCAGAACTTTCCGTCCCGGACGCCGATGCCGTATTCCTCGGACAGGGTAAGCGCCACGTCCCGCGCGTTCCAGCCGTCCACGACGAACGACACGATCCCGACCCGCGGCGCCCGGTCGCCCCACAGGTTCAGCTCGCGGACGGACGGCAGTGCCGCCAGCCCCGACCGCAGCCGCTTCACCAGCGCCTCCTCGCGTGCGGCGAGCGAGTCCCAGGCGTCCGACAGGGTTTCGCAGGCGGCGGCGAGCGCGATGACGCCCAGCACGTTCGGGGACCCGGCCTCGTGCCGCTGCTCGGCGGACGCCGCCCACCGGGTCGTCCGCCCGACGGACGCGCTGGCGCCGCCGCCCTTCAGGTAGGGGCCGGCGGCGCGGAGCCAGTCGGCGCGCCCGGCGAGCACGCCCGCGCCGAACGGCGCGTACAGCTTGTGCCCGGAGAATGCGACGTAGTCGAGCCCCAGCGCCGTCATGTCGATCGGCCGGTGCGGGACGAGCTGCGCGGCGTCCACCGCGATGCGGGCGCCGTTGCGGCGGGCGACCTGCGCGAGCTCCTCGATCGGCCACAGCTCGCCGGTGACGTTGGACGCGGCGGTGACGACCAGCAGCCGCGCCCCGACGGGGGACTCGCGCAGCGCCCGGTCGGCGGCGGAGATCGCCTCGGCCGGGGTGGCGGGCGCGGGCAGCCGCACGGCCCGCCGCCACGGCAGCAGGCTCGCGTGATGCTCGGTCTCGAAGACGACGACGCTCGTCCCGGCGGGGACGGCGTGCGCGAGCAGGTTCATCGCGTCGGTGGTGTTGCGGGTGAACACCACCGCCGAACGCCGCCAGGCCCCCACGAACGAGCGGACGGTCTCCCGCGCCTCCTCGTACGCCCCGGTCGTGACCTGCGACGCGTAGCCCGCCCCGCGGTGCACGCTGCTGTAGTACGGCAGCGCACGGGTGACCGCCTCGTGCACCGCCTCCAGACAGGGCGCGCTGGCGGCGTAGTCGAGGTTCGCGTACGGGACGTGGCGCCCGTCCCGCACCGGCACCGGGACGTCCGCGCCGATGACGCGCGGACCCGCCGGAAGAACCTGAACCCCGGCCCCCTCGGCGGGCGTCACAGCAGGCGTGAAAGCGGAGCGGGCGGGCGGGACGGGGAGCGTCGAGCGGGTGAGCAGCGTCGGCATGCCGGAACCTTCCGGGTCGGGGACCCCGGAAATCCGCCGGGATCCGCGCTTGCCGGGACGCGATCGTCGCGTCCGGCCAGGTCTTCACCCGGGGCACCCCATCGCGGACGAAGGGTTGCCGGCCAGCAAGCCGGGGCTTTGCGCTGGCGCTCATGACCTCATGCGCAATTATATGCGGGGCCGGACGGGGATCAACCGGGAGGATGCGATGGGATACGGGGCGGACAGGGCGGTTCGGACGCTGGCCGCGGGCGTGGCGGCGCTCGCCGTGTCCGGCCTGCTGGGCGGGTGCGGGTCGCTGGGCGGCAGCGACACCGCCCAGGTGTGCGCCGACACCAAGAAGGCGTTCCAGCAGTACATCACCCAGGTGCGGAGCATCCCGGCGGCCGAGCCCGCGCAGTGGCGGCAGGCGACGGAGACGCTCGCCGGACGCCTCGACGCGCTGGCGAAGAAGACCGGCGACGACGACCTGAAGAAGGCGCTCAACGCCGAGGCGGCCAAGCTCCGCGCCGCCGCCCCGGCCGTCGGCACCGGCGACGTCGCCCAGCTCGACGCCGTCATGGGCCAGACCCCTGCCAGCATCGGCAAGGCATGTAAGTAGGGACCTGCAAGCCGACCCGGCGGGAGGCCACCGAGGCCACCGAGGCCACCGAGGCCACCGAGCGCGCCCGGTGGCCCGGCGGGAGGTCAGCCGATGCCGCCGGGGCGGCCTCCGCCGCCTCCGCCCCCGCCACCTGGATCATCGGGGTCGTCGGGGTTGCCGTCGCCCGGGTCGTCGGGGTCGGGCGGGAAGATGGTCGGCAGGTCGGTGGGCGGAGCCGGGATGCTCGGCAGGTCGTCGGGCGGCGGCTCGGACGGCTCGCCGGTGTCCGGCGGCTCCGTGCGGCCGGGGCCGAGGCCGTCCGGCGGGCCGGTCCAGCCGCCGCCCGGACGGCTCGACGGCTCCCCGAACGACTCATGCTCGTAGCCCTTGATGTTCACGGCGTCGCTCATGTACGTCCGCCACATCTGCGCGGGCAGCTGCCCGCCGTACGCGCCGTACCCGGGGATGTCCAGCGGTTTGCCGTCGCTGCGGAACATCGCCACGGACGTCGCCATCTGCGGGATGAAGCCGTTGAACCAGATCGCGCGGCCCTCGTCGGTGGTGCCGGTCTTGCCTGCGACGTCGCGGCCGTCGGGCAGCTGCGCGGCCGTCCCGGTGCCGCCGCGGACGACCTGCTGCATGGCGTACGTGGCGTCCCGCGCGTTCTGCTGGCTGAGCGCCCGCTCGCCCTTCTCGGTGAAGGTGCGCTCGTGGTCCTCGTTGTCGGTGACGGACTTCACCACGAACGGCGTCCGGTGCACGCCCTCGGACGCGAACGTCGCGTACACGCCCGCCTGCTGGACGGGATGCAGCGACACGATCCCGAGCGGGAGCGTCGCGGCGGTGCGCTGCTCCGGCTTCATCTGCTCCTCGGGGATGCCCATCTTCTCGGCCATCTCAACGATCTTCTTGTTGCCGATGTCCTTGGCGAGGTTCACGTACGCGGTGTTGACGGAGCGCTGCGTGGCGGTGACGAGGTTCACCGACCCGAAGCTCTCGTTCTCGTTGTTCTCGATGGAGGCGCCGCCGAAGTACTGCGGGGAACTCCCGTCGTAGGTGGTGTTGAGGGACTTGCCGTCCTCCAGCGCGGCGGCCAGCGCGATCGGCTTGAACCCGGACCCGGCCTGCGCCCAGTCGCCGAAGGAGCTGCTCAGCGCCTCCTCCAGGTAGCCGCGGCCGCCGTAGAACGCGAGGACCTGCCCGGTGCGCGGGTCGACCGACACGGCGCCCGTCCGGATCTTCTTGTTCATCCCGTCGGGGACGTTCTGGTTCACCGACCGGCGCATCGCGTCCATCAGCCGCTTGTCGAACGTCGTGGTGATCTTCAGCCCGCTGCGGTTGATCTCGTCCTCGCTGTAGCCGCGGCGCTCGGTGAGCTCCTTCTTGGCCACGTTGACCATGTAGCCCCGCTGGCCCTTGAGGACGTCGGTGATGTGCGCCTTCCGCGGCACCGGGAACTTCATCGACACCGCCTCGGCGGGCTGCACCGCCCCGTCCCGCACCATGTTGTCGACGACGGAACGCCAGCGCTGCTCGGCGGAGGCGCGCTGCGCCCCGCTCGGGTCGGCGAAGTTGCTGGGCTGCTGGATCGCGGCGGCGAGGTAGGCGCCCTCGGCGGGGGTCAGCTGCGAGACGTCCTTGCCGTAGTAGGCCCTGGCGGCGGCCTGCACCCCGTACGCGTCGCGGCCGAAGTAGATGGTGTTGAGGTACTGCTCGAGGATCCAGTCCTTGGACTTCTCCCGGCCGACCTTCAGCGACACCATCACCTCCTTGAGCTTGCGGGTGACGGAGACCTCCTTGCCGATGCCGCCGTAGTAGTTCCGGACCATCTGCTGCGTGATCGTCGACCCGCCCTGGAGCTGCCGGCCGCTCACCGTGGACCACAGGGCCCGCGTCGTGCCCGACACGGACACGCCGGGGTCGTCGTAGAAGCTGCGGTTCTCCGCGGCGATCACCGCGTCGCGGGTGCTCTTCGGGATCCGGTCGAGCTTGACCGCGTCGCGGTTGACGCCGGTCTTCGCGATCTGCGTCTTGCCGTCGGAGTAGTAGAACGTCGGGCCCTGCGCGATCGCCTCCTCCTGCGGCGACGGCACCGGCGTGAGCACGTAGGCGATGCCGAACGCGGCGATGAAGAACCCGATCAACCCGAGCAGGACGAACAGGGCCCGCCGCAGGTAGCGCGACCGCCGGCTGCGCGGCTCGCGCGGCCCCTTGCCGCCGTTGCGACCCCTGCCGGCACCGCCGGCTCCCGGGCCAGGCCCGCGCTCGGGCGGTCCTCCCTGCTTGGACGACGCGGCGGCGGGCATGGTCTTGGTATCACCGTTCCCGGGCTCTCCGACACCCGCGGCCCCCGCCGCGGGCTCGGTTCCGGCGACCGTGCCGGTCACCGTCTCATCGGTGTCGTCGGTGTTTTCGGCGCGCGGGGATTCCGCCCCGTCCGTCGCCGGGACGGCGGCGCCGTCGCTCTTGTCGCCGTTCTGAGATATGTCGTCTCTGCGGGCGAATTCGGAGTCTTGGGCGGTTTCTCCGGTGTGTTCGGCCGGCGTGGCGGTCGTGGGACCGTCCTCGCCGACCGGTGGCGCGACCTCGGTGTCGACCGGATCCGCGTCGCTCGGCCCGGTGCGCTCCTTGCCCTCCGGGCCCTTTCTGCCGTTGCTCACAAGCCCCCCGTGAATAATGCGTTACCGACGATACCTGAGGGGATCGATGGGATGGGCCGCCCAATGCACAGTCCCGTGTTCCCAATAGGAGGACGGGTAATGCGCCGCCCTGGTTGTCGTGGCGCATGCCGCATCATGAACTTTTCCCCGGAAACGCCGAAGGGCGGGGACCCGGCCGGGTCCCCGCCCCTCTCACAGCGCGGCAGAGCCGCGCGACGTCACTTGTGGATCTTGGCGATGATGTCCACCACGAACACCAGGGTGTCGTCGCCCTTGATGTTCGGCGGGCTGCCCTTCTTGCCGTAGCCCTCCGCCGGCGGCAGGACCAGCAGCACCCGGCTGCCGATCTTCGCGCCGGTGAGGCCCTTGTCGAAGCCCGGGACGGTGCCGCCGGTGCCGATCGGGAACTTGGCCGGCGCGCCGCCCTGGCCCCAGGTGGAGTCGAACTCCTTGCCGGTCTTCCAGATCTTGCCCTGGTAGTTGACGACCGCCTCGTCGCCCTTGGCGAGCGCCGGGCCGGTGCCCTCGACGAGCGTCTTGATCTGGAGCTTGTCCGGCGCGTCCTCGCCCTTGGGGATCGTGACCTTGGGCGCCTTGCCGGCCCCCTGGTCCTCGACCTTCGGCAGCGCCTTGTCGGCGAGTTCCTTCTTCGTCCCCTGCGGGGCGGGGTTCTTCGGCACGACGGCCTGGACGTCCACGACGAAGACGACCCAGTCGGTGCCGCTGAGCCCGAGCTGCTCGCCGTCCTTGCCGAAGCCGTCCTTCGGCGGGATCCGCAGGATGACCCGGCTGCCGGCCGTCTGGCCGATCATGCCCTTGTCGAAGCCCTTGATGCCGCTCTTGCCGACGACGAGCGGCCGCGTCTGCTGGCCCTGCGCCTCCTGCTTGTAGGACGACCCGAGCTGCTTGTTCGTGCTCTTCTTGGAGCTGTCCTCTTCGTCCTTGTCCTTGGACCACTGGTAGAAGGCGTACTGGACGTACAGCGTGTCACCGTCGGCGATCTTGGGACCGGTACCGCGGATCGGGACGGTCGCCACCGTGCGCTTGCCTTCCGGCGCGAGATTGGTGGGGATGTCCACCTTCGGCTCGGACGCGAACTTCCCGGACACCTTGATCTCGGGCCCGGGCCGGTTCACCCACCAGACGACACCGCCGGAGATCGCCACCGCGACCACCACCAGCCCCGCGATCATCATCATCCGCCGCTTGCGCGCCTGCTTGGCGGTCAGCGCGGACGGCGCGGAGGGCCGGTTGAGCCCGCTGCCGCGCCCGGCGCTGATGCCGTGCGGGGTGAACTCCGGGCTCCGGATGTTCTTGGCGTTCGGGATCTTCGCCTTCGCCTTGATCGCCGGCTTGCCCCCGGGCTTGTCATCCTCGGACATGATTCCTCACTCGCTCCGGGCTCGACGACATCACGGAAAAGACCACCCTTCCAGGGTCGGTCTAAGCACAGCGTGAAAACCGTGCAAAGTAGGCCGACCCGCAACCTACCGGTCACACGGGCCGCTGTGCGGCCCCCGGTGACGGGGACGGGCCAACCCGCAACCTATCGGTCACGCGGCCTCGCGTGGCGCCGAGCGACCGCGACGGGCCGACCCGCAATGTACCGGTCATACGGCGTGGATGGGCGCCGCGTGACAGGGACGGGGCCGACTCGCAATCTTCCGGTCACCCGGCCCCCGTAGGGCCGTGCGCCTATGGCAGGGGGGACCGCCAGGATACCGCTCAGCCCGCGCCGCTCAAGCCCGCGCGCCACGACGCTCAAGCCCGTGCGCCGTGACGCTCAAGCCCGTGCGCCGTGACGCTCAAACCCGTGCGCCGCGACGCCGCCACCCCGCGTGCCGCCGCGGGGTGGCAGGCTGGGGTGATGCGCCTCGCGACGTGGAACGTCAACTCCGTCAAGGCCCGCCTGCCCCGCCTCCTCGCCTGGCTGGAGGAGACCGCGCCGGACGTCGTCTGCCTCCAGGAGACCAAATGCCGCGCGGACCAGTTCCCGTCCGCCGAGGTCGAGGAACTCGGCTACGCCACCGCCGCGCACGGCGACGGCCGGTGGAACGGCGTGGCCATCCTCTCCAGGATCGGCATCGAGGACGTCTCGAACGGCTTCCCCGGCGCACCGTCGTACGAGGGCGAGCCCGAGGCCGACGGCGTCCAGATCACGCTGACCGAGCCCGTCCTGCGGCGGGAGCCGGAGGCCCGCGCGGTCGGCGCCACGTGCGGCGGTGTCCGGGTCTGGTCGCTGTACGCGCCCAACGGCCGCACGCCCGAGTCGGCGCACTACGCCTACAAGCTCGAATGGTTCGCGGCGCTCCGCGAGGCGCTCGCCACCGAACTGGCCGCCGGGACGCCCCTCGTCGCGTGCGGCGACTACAACGTCGCCCCCACGGACGAGGACGTGTGGGACCCGTCCGTGTTCATCGGCTCCACGCACGTCACCCCGTCCGAACGCCAGGCGCTCACCGACCTCCAGGCCCTGGGCCTCCACGACGTGATCCCGACCCCCATGAAGGGCCCGCACCCTTATACCTACTGGGATTACCGGGCCGGCATGTTCCACAAGAACATGGGGATGCGGATCGACCTTTTCTATGCGAGCGACGACGTCGCCGGGCGTGTCCGCTCCGCCTACGTCGACCGGGAGGCGCGGAAGGGGAAGGGCCCGTCCGACCACGCTCCCGTCGTCGTGGACCTCGACTAGCCCGCCCTGCGGGCGAGGAAGCGGCGCTTGCCCGCGCCCGGGACGTCTTCCTGGTGGAGGACGGTGAAGCCGCGGGGGAGAAGTGAGGCGGGCTCTCCGGCGGCCAGGCACCATTCGGCGGGCAGGTGCGGCCGGTCGCGGCGGGCGTCCTCGGTGAACGCCTCCCAGGCGAGCGCACCGCCGTCGAGGACGGCCTGAACCGCGCGGCCGAACACGGAGCGGTCCCAGAAGCCGGTGCACAGCACCAGTGCATATCCGGACGTATCGGGCTGCCAGGCGCCCAGATCCGCCTGGACGAGCGTGATCAGCGAGCCGAGCCCTTGGCGCGACGCCTCGGCGCCGAGCCGGTCCAGCGCGATCTCCGAGACGTCCACGGCCGTGACGGCCCGCCCGGACCCGGCGGCGTGCAGTGCGCTGCCGGACGGCCCGGACGCCAGATCGAGCACGCCGCCCGCGGGCAGCCCGAGCGCCAGCGCCCGCTCCGCCAGCGGATGGACGGCCGTCAGCGCCGGAGCGTCCCCGTATTTGGCGTTCCACCGGAGCCTGTCCGGATGCCCGGCCAGGTCCGGTGGCACATCGTCCATGCGGCCGACTCTACGCGCGGCGGCCCGCTCCGGTGGCTAGCGGGACTCCGCGATCAGGAGGAGGAAGATCGCCGTCGGGAAGCCACGGCGCCACCACGGGTCCTCGCGCATCTGCTCTTCCGTCGGATGCGGCTCGCGCAGGTCGGCGATGACGAATCCGGAGTCTCGGAGCGTTCCAGCATAGAACTCCAGCGGCCGGAGCCACGATGTCACCATCGACGGCGATTCGAGCCCGTCCACCAGGAACCGCTGGTCGATCCCCCGGGACGCGAAGTACTCCTCCGCCGGGATGCTGGCCGTCGCGCCGCGCTCGGAATGCTCCACGTAGAAGCAGGGGTGCAGAGTCAGCAGGATCAGCCGCCCGCCGCTCTTCAGCACCCGGCCGATCTCGCGGAGCGCGTCGGTCGGGTCCGGCAGGTGGCTGAACAGGTGGTTGCACACGACCAGGTCGAACGTCCCGTCCTCGAAGGGCAGGTCGTCGACGCTGGCGTAGGTGAACCTGGCCGTGCCCTCCGGCGACGGGTACGAGGCCGCCGCGTCCACCAGGCTCTGGCAGGCGTCGATGCCGTCGACGTCCGCGCCGGCGGCGGCCAGCGTGCGGGAGAGGTATCCCTCGCCGCAGCCCGCGTCCAGGACGCGCAGGCCCCCGGCGGGCCCGATGGCGTCGAGGACGGCGGCGTCGGTCAGCTCCGTCCGGTACCGGTCGCGGCGCTCCCTGATGACCTTGACCCAGTACTCCGCGTTGGCCTCCCATCGTTCCTGCGTCAGATTCGCGATGGCCTGCGCCGTGTCCTCCACCGGCTCCCCATTCTCCAAAAGCTGGTTCAGATTGTGCCCTTGAGCTTCCGAACCAGCGCGTTGCACGTCTGTCTGATCCTTCTGTCCCGGCAGTCGACTCCGCGCAGTTCCAGTGCCTGGATCAGTTCGACGATCTTCCCCCCGAACGCGGGGTCGCGTTTCAGCGCGAGCGGTATGTACGTCGACACCAGGTAGTAGAAATAGGCGTCGTTGTACACGGCGATCTCGCGTAACACCTCGGTGGCCGTATTGCGCAGCGACAGGGAGCTCGGCAGGGTGAAGTCGCTGCTCAGCCGGCTGTCCCGGGCGTAGGTCGGGAACGCCCATTCCTCCAGCGCCGCGTACACGGGCGTCGTCTCCAGCTCCCTGCGGTACCGCTCCGCCAGCTCGACGTCGTCGGAGTTGATCAGGAAGCCCATGATGACGCCGCGCGTCGTGAACGCCGTCTGCCGGGCGGGCACGTCGAAGCCGAGATCGGCCTCGATCGCGTCGGTCACCTTGCTGACCTGATGCGCGATGACGTTGACCGCCAGGATCGAATGGAACGAGTAGTTCTTGCGGTTCAGCCGGGGAGCCAGCTCGACCGAGGAATCGCAGAGGATCTTCGGGTCCTGCAGGATGCCCCGGCCGGGCTCGTCGGAGAAGACGAGTTCGAGGGCGCGGTCCGGCTCGCTTCCCCAGAAGCGGGCGATGAAGGACGACGTCTTCTGGGTCGACTCCCCACGGACGATGCACAGCGCCGCCTCAAGCGCGTTCAGCAGGTGCTGCTGCGGGACGGGCGCGTTCTCCAGGGCGTTCAGGTCGACGGAGAGCCCGACGTCTTCCAGGTCCCCGATGAGGATGTCGCGCCTTCTGTGGACGGCATGCGACATCGAGTACTCGGCGATTCCCGGGATGGAGGCCATGAGGCTCTGCAGGGACCGTCCGCTGACCCGGTCGAGCCATTCGACGTTGTCCCACAGCCGGAACACGGTGCTCTCGTCGAGCCCGGAGAAGGCCGCGACGTCGGACATGTTGAGGCCCATGTCCTTGGTGATCTCGGAGAGTGACTTCGGCTCGCCGTCGGCGGTCATCGCTCGCCCTAGATGTGGCACTTGTTGGCACTTTGATCGTACCGAAGCGCCGGGCATACCGGGCGAGGTGATCGCGGTTGTGTTCGTTCTGTCATCGAGGGCGGTGAGCATGGCGGGCGGTCACTCCGCCCGCGCGGCGTCGCCGCCGAGGTCAGAGAGGTGGCCGTGGTGTGCGGGCGCGGGGAGCCCGCAACCAGGGTCCGGGAACCGCCGCGGCCCGGTGTGCTGGGCGTGCGGCGCGGCGGCGATGTCCAGGATGCCCCTGTACGCCTGGACAAGCCGGCCCGCGCTGGCGCACCTGCGCAGCGCCCTTTCGGCGAGTTCCCGGCCGGCGGCGTAGGTGCCTTCGCCGCCGGAGAATGTGTCGACCGAACGGCTCTCGCTCGGACGGATCGTGTTCGGACGGATGTCGCGCGCACGAACGTCGCGCGCACGGGTCCTGTAGCGGTGGGCGACGCCGGGGGCCGACGCGTTGAGCAGCGGCCCGCGGGCGTCCGCCTCGTCCTCCCGCGGGCCGGGCGCTGACCGTTCGGTCAGGCTCGGCGTCGGCCCCAGCATCACGGCAGTCGCCACCCTTCCCGGACGCCCACCCCGAACCAGAACGTCGCCCCGTTCTTGCTCCGGTGGGTGCCGAAATCGGTGGCGAGCGCCTTCATGAGAAGGAGCCCCCGCCCGTGCACCGGCAGGGGTTCCTTGGGCGCACGCGGCTGGCCGGGCGCGGCGCCGCCGTCGGTCACCTCGACACGGACGTACCGGTCGAGATGCATGACGGACAGCGTGATCGTCCCGTCCGGGCGCGGCCTCGCGTGCAGCACCGAATTGGTCATGGCCTCGCTGGTGAGGAGTTCCAGGTCGCCGAGCTCGGACCGGTTGGCGCCGAAATGCTGCCCCACGAGTTCCCGGACATAGGATCTCGCGAGCCGCACGGCGGCCGGGGTCGCGGCGAGATCGATCTCGCCGATCAGCCGCCCGCAGGATTTGCCGTTGTTCCAGGCGGATGGGATTCCGAGCTCCAGCGAAGGGGCGGGCGCCGGGACCAGAACCGGCGTCCCTGTCCACGCGTCAGATGCGTTCATGGCGGCGTTGGCTTCACGTCTCCGTGTCGGGCTGTATGCGAACATGTGTTCTTCGGCCTGGAGGAAGTGAACTTTTCTCATCCGGTGCGCGGAAGCCGTGGTCGGCCCCGGTCGCCCTGGATGAAAAGCGTTCAGTGGACGTGGGAGTGAAACAACACACACTCTGACGTACCGCACCCGCGCCAGTCACCGCCTCTTGCACGCATGCAAGAGCCTTGCCACACGCTGCGAACGGTCACCTTCCGTCCTTGATCCGCCACGCACTGGAAGACGAACTCCAGTGACCGCGCGTACGGCCCGATGATCACGACTCGGTTCGGGATTAAGCCTGCACAAGAACAAGACGCACAACCGGGTCAGGGACCGGATCTCGCTGCGGTCCCTGCTCCGCTGGTGGGCGTGAACCTCACGCCCACCAGCGCATGTCCTAGCCGGAGTTTTTGAATACGCCCACAATGAAGGCGATGATTTCGAAGGTCATCAAGGCCCCCATGACGTACGCCGCGAACCGAAGTGGTCCTCTGCGACCCGGTACCTGCTGCGGAGGCGGTCCCAGATTGGGGCGTACGGAGACGCTCGGTGAGGCGGCGTAATCCAGCCGGGTCACCTCGCCCTCCCGGATTTCCAGTTTCACGGTCACGGAGTCGCCCAGGTCACCCAGGCTGGCCTGGAGAGCCTCGGAACCCTTCGACTGCATGGTGAGCTCATACTGCCCGGGGAGCAGTGGGTAGTGCCAAACCCCCCAGCCACAGGGAACCATCTCTCCGTCGATGGTCGCGCGGGGCTCTCGATTGTCGATCACGTTCCCGGGTTGTTTGCTCACGAGACCGATCAGAATGGACCGTGTGGTGTCCAGTTCCAGTGCACCATACCCTGGCTGAGTGGCGACGGAGATCGCATTCATCGGATTGCCCTTCCCAGTAAGATCAGGCCACCCGCCAGCAGGACAGGCGGTATGATAATGCCGATCATATAGAGAAACGACAGGAAGTTGAGGTAAATGAGTCGACGTGGCTGACGAGTGAGCTGAACGGCGTATGGGACTGGTCCGAGGTCATAGTATTCGACAGTGAGGTCGGAGAGTGAACCTCTTTTTAGGTCGACGTCGATGTTTACCGGTGGGGTGGAGTTCAGTGTTATCCGGTGGGGGGCGACTTCCGTCCGGTAGTACCAGTTTCCCCAGCCGCCAGGAACGGTCTCTCCGTCGATGGAGCAGCCGGGGAAAGCGGTGTCCTGGCCACTGCTGGTGAGTCGAAGCACGACCGCGCCTTGCCGCTGTCCGAGTCTGTACGGCCTGATCCGGCGGAACGATTTTGCTTCGACTGTCATGGCTTCCCATCGATCGGCGTCTCAGGATTAAGGAGTTCGCTGAGACTCTTTCCACCGGAACTCTGCTCTTCTGAATCGTCGCCGGCCATCCCGATTCCCTGATCGATGGCCCAACCGGCGTTCTTGAATGTCCCGTCCTGAGCGCTCGCGCCGGCGATTCCCCCGATTCTCCCTGCGCTCAGCGGGTAACTGGTGCCGGGCACATGCTTTATCGCATCGCTGCCTTTTGTGATCATCTTTCTGCCAGGAGTTGAGCGGGCGAAGCTAGCTCCAGCCTTGCCGATGGCCTGCTGTACGCGGCGAAGCAACTGGATGAGGCGCTGCATGATCTGTCGAACCTGGTTGATGAAGCGTGTCACCCTGCTGACGGCGACGGCGCTTTCCGCCGCGGTGGCGCCGACGGCCGCGGCCTCCGACGCGCCCAGTGTGGCGGGAGCCGCGGCCTGGGCTGTCAGCCAGGTGATGATGAGCCATTCCACGAACTGAGCGATGATGCCCAACACAACGCCTTGGGCCACGTCCATGAGCGATTTGCTGACATCGAAAAACCGCTTGAGGTTCGTGACCTCTCCGGCGACCTGATTGACGCCCTGGGCGAACTCGGTGAGCCGTTTATGGGCCGCCGCGCCCGCGGTCCCCGACCACTGGGCCAGTTCGGCGTCGGTGGCCTTCTGGATCTCAGTCGCCAGCTTGGCGAGGTCCTGTCCGGCTTCGGCCCATTTGTCGGCGTCGGCGCCCAGCCGTTCGCCGTTGCCGGTAACGAGCCCGAGGGCGTCCTCCAGCGGCTGGACGACGTCGACCAGGAACCCGAGCCCCGCACCGATCAGCCAACCCAGCGGGTCGATCCCAATGGCGACACCGTGGATGCCCAACTCGGTCAGGGATCCGGTGACGTCGTTCCATTGCCCCTCGGTTATGGAGCTGCCGATCTTGATGGCGGGCTCGGCTAGAGGGATGTCCTTGCCGGGGTCGAACTTGACGGGTCCGCCAGAGAAGGGGGTGTTCTCGGACACGGATCCGTCACCCGTTCTCGATCGCGTCAAGGTCCTTGGCGACCTTGGACAGATGCTTGATGATGGCCTGGTCAGCGGCGTCGTAGTGCTCTGCGGACTTGTCGAGTGCCTGGCTGCTCTTCCCTAGGAACTCGGCGATCGAGTCCAAGGAGAGGTAGACGGACTCGGACAGTTCCTGGTACTTCCCGGGCAGCCCGACGGCGTGGCCGAGCAGGCCCCAGAGGCGGTCGTCCACGTCGGCCTGATGGGCGGCGGCCCGAATGCTCGACGCGGCGTCGGAGAGGGCGTCCATCCGCTTGGCGGCGTTGCGAAGCGCGTTCTTGTCGACCCCGAATTCCGTCACCGGCTGCGCTCCGGTCCAGCAGCGTCCCCGTCGAGCGAAATCTCCGGGAGCCGTGCATTGACCATGCCGACCACATCGAACTCGTCGCCGACGGTGTCCTGCACTCGTTCGGCGAGCTGCAGTGCCGCCTTTGCGGCGGCCTGCCGGATGGTCTCCATCAGCAGGTGCTCGAGCTCTCCGCTGCTCCTGCGCACCGCGCGGGCCGAGAGCTCGATGTTCTTGACGGCGCCGCTCGGCAGCACCGTCACCTTCACGGTCTCGTCATCGGATGTCACCGTGCATTCGAGATCGGCAATGTCCGCTCTGAGCTGCCGATACTTCCTGATTCTTTCCCCGGCTCGCCCTTCCAGCTTCGAGATGAACTCGTCGGGCTCGGTGCCATTGGACGTCACGATGTTTCTCCGTAGAGGCAACGGGTGGGGGCGGGGTTCATCAAAGCGTATTGGTTTTAGTCAAAATCGGTCAACAGAACCGCAAGATGATCAGTCGACCTGCGATCTTTTGGGTGAAGGGTGGTGCAATGAAGGGATGTGTCCCGATTTGGCGAGGGGTGATTCTCTAAATCGGTGGACCGAAACCTGGGTCGATGGCAGCTGGTGTGCGCCGTCGCTGGTCAGGCGGTTGGTGTGGGAATCAGGGCGGGGAGGAGCGTGTCGCGGAGGGCCGCGAGGGTTCTGTTCTCGATGGTGGCGGCGCCGACGCGTTGGGCCAGGGAGGTGGTGAGCTGGTTGAAGGCGCGCACGCGGTCGTCGCCCGGCCACGGAACCTCGTAGGCCGCGAGGTCAGGCCACCCGGCGCGCGGCATGCGGGTGCCGTCGCCGACGGCGGATGCGTGTGCCACGACCTCGTCGCTCGACAGTGCTGCGAGCAGCCAGCCCCGATGGATCCGCTGGTTCGGACGGACGACGAGGATGTCCGTCGACGCGACGCCGCCGACAAAGGCGAGGCCGACCTTGTGGAAATGGGGGCGGAGTCGTCCGAACAGGACGTCGCCGGGGTCGAATCGTCGCTTCGCGCTGATCACGTTGGAGGAGTCCGTCCACGACGTGAGCCACATGTGGCGTTTCGGCATGTGTTCGAGCGCGACGTAATGCTCGTCCCGGCCGATCCGCCCCGCTGGGGTGTTCGACCGCACCAGTGACCCCAGCCGGTCGATCCTGGCCGAGGCCGTGGCCGTGGCTGCGAATTCCTCATAGCGGGCGCGGACGAGTTCGTCGGCCAGTCCCGCGATGCGCTCGTTGGTGGCGATCTTGTCGTCGAGGGCGGCGAGGACGGCCGCCGCCGAATCCTGCTCCGCGCGGGTCATCCGAGTCACGGTGAGCCGGCTCAGAATGGCCTGCGTGAGCAGCGGCTGGCCCGAGCCGATCCGGAACCGGTTCAGGTCGAGCCTTTTCAGCAGGTAGTAAATGTAGCGGGGGTTCACGCCGTTCTTCGCCGTGGCGATGATGGCGTTGTCGGTGACCCAGCAGGGCTCCCGGCTGTAATGGACGGCGCCGCAGTAGGAGCCGACGCGTCCGACAATGCTCGCGTGGGCTTGGGCGTTGAAATGGCCGGACGCGCCGATGACGCCATTGGCGCCGTAGGTCCGGTAGGCCGTGCCGTTCCCGCCGGCGTGTGACTTTCCGTTCGAGAACGCGACGATCTCGCCGAGCGTTGCCTGCCCGTCACGCATCCGGGAGCCCGCCCAGCCGCCCCAGCTCCGTCCGGACGACCTGGTCGAGCCGAGCCGACTCCTCGAACTGCGCGAACAACTCTTTGGTGAGGCGCTCGACCTTGTCGGTGATGGGCTCGTCGCCCGTGGCCGCCTTCGCGGTCCCGACATAGCGTCCTGGGCTGAGGACGTGGTCACGGGAGCGGATCTCGTCCAGCCCGGCCGCGTAGCAGAAGCCCGGTACATCGGCGTAGGCGCCGTCCCGCCATGAGCGGTAAGTGCCGGCGATGCTGGCAATATCGGCGTCGGTGAAGACGCGTTCGGTGCGGTCGATCATCGTGCCCATGGCGCGCGCGTCGATGAACAACACCTGGTTCCGCGTGTCCTCGCGTTTGTCGAGGAACCAGAGGCACGCCGGAATGGGCGTGCTCCGGAAAAGCCGTCCCGGCAACGCGACGATGCACGACACCAGGCCCGCCTCCACCATCGCGGCGCGGATGCCGAGTTCGGCCGACTGCCTGGACGACATCGACCCGTTCGCCATCACCACGCCCGCGGTGCCCCGCGGGCCCAGCTTGGCGACGATGTGCTGTATCCACGCGAAATTGGCGTTCGTCGCGGGCGGGACCCCGAAGCGCCAGCGCGGATCGGCGGTGTCCCGGTACCAGTCCGACATGTTGAACGGCGGATTGGCGAGCACGTAATCGGCCTGGAGTTCCGGGTGCGCGTCCTCGTAGAAGGTGTCGCCCCATCGCGCGGAAAGGTCGCCGGAGATGCCGTGCACGGCCAGGTTCATCTTCGCCAGGCGCCATGTCCGCTCGTTCGCCTCCTGACCGTGGACGGCGATGTCGTCCAGCCGTCCCCGATGGCTCCGGACGAACTTCTCCGCCTGCACGAACATTCCGCCCGACCCGCAGCACGGGTCGTAAACGCGTCCTTTGAACGGCTCCAGGATCTCGACCAGGACCTTCACCACGCTGGAGGGCGTGTAGAATTCCCCGCCGCGCTTCCCCTCCGCCCGAGCGAATTTCTCTAGAAAGTACTCATAAACTTCACCGAGCACGTCGCGTGCCGACTTCCCGCCGTGCCCGCTGAATCGCACGTCGCCGATCAGATCGACCAGCTCGCCGAGGCGGCGCTGGTCGACCCCGTCCCGCCCGAAATGCTTCGGAAGGACGCCCGCGAGCATGGGATCGGCGCACATGACCGCGTCCATGGCCGCGTCGATCGCGGTACCGATCGTCCCCGAACGGGTCTGCGCGGCGAGGTCCGCCCACCGCGCCCCGCGCGGGACCCGGAAGCCGCTCTCGCCTGACGAGTCGGACACATATTTGAGGAACACGAGTCCCAGCACGAAATCCCGGTAATGCGCCGCGTCAACGGATCCCCGCAGCTTGTCGGCGGCCTTCCAGAGAACCTCCTTGAGGTCCGGCTCGGTGCTCATGGACCGATTCTCCCGCGCCGGGCGCGCCCGCCACGCCATGCCGCGCCTATTGGACGGGCGCCACGCTCCGGTGCGAGGCTGCCCGGCGTGGTGGTCCTCGGCGTTCTGGCAATGGCCGCGCTGGTGGGCTGGCTGTACCTGGCCTTCGGCCACGGCGGTTTCTGGAAGGCCGGCCCGCCGCTCCCGCCGGGCACGGACCCGCCCGGTTGGCCGGACGTGGTTGCCGTCGTCCCGGCCCGGGACGAGGCGGCCGTGCTCCCGGACACCCTGCCGACCCTGCTGGAACAGCACTATCCAGGCGATTTCCGCGTGATCCTGGTCGACGACGGGAGCAGCGACGGCACCGCCGAAACAGCGAAGCGCCTAGCAGGCGAGCGTCCCAATTTCCGCATCGTTGGCGCGCGGAACCGTCCCGATGGCTGGGCGGGGAAGGTATGGGCGATGTCGGAAGGCGTCCGCGCGGCGGGCGAACCGGAATTCCTCCTCTTCACCGACGCCGACATCGCCTACGCGCCCGGAACCGTGACGAACCTCGTCCGCGCCGCCACGTCCGAAGAACGCACTCTCGTGTCGCAGATGGCGACCCTGAGCACCCGCACCGGCTGGGAGCGCCTGCTCGTCCCCGCCTTCGTGTACTTTTTCGCGCAGCTCTACCCGTTCCGCCGCGTCACCCGCGACGGGACGCGCACCGCCGCCGCGGCGGGCGGCTGCATGCTCGTCCGCCGCACCGCCCTCGCGCACGCGGGCGGCCTCACCGCGATCAAGGGCGCGCTCATCGACGACGTCGCACTCGGACGCCTCATCAAGCGCAACGGCGGACGATGCCGCCTGGACCTGAGCCGCGACGTCGTCAGCCGCCGCCCCTACCCGAACTTCTCCGGCCTGTGGGCGATGGTCGCCCGCAGCGCCTACCACCAGCTCCGCTACTCACCGGCCCTGCTGGCGGGCACCGTCCTGACCCTGCTCCTGATGTACGCGGCCCCACCCGCCGCGACCCTGGCAGGCCTCACGGGCCTGGCCCTGGGCACGGACAACGCCGCGCTGACCGCCGCAACAGGCGCCCTCGCCTGGACGATCATGACCGCCACCTACACCCCCATGCTCCGCTTCTACGGCCTCGCACCCCTGCGCGCCCTGACCCTGCCCCTCGTGGCCCTGATGTACGCGGCCATGACCATCGACTCGGCCCGCAGGCACCGCACCGGCAAGGGCGGCGCCTGGAAGGGCCGGACGGCCCCGTAAAAGGGACTGTCGCCCGGCAATCATTGTTGCTATGTGTAGTACTCCGTACCTTTTTGACAGGGGTGGGCGATGGCGGCCGGCGGATCGGCGGGGGAACGGGCACGCCGCATCCGCGAGGAGGCGATGCGGCTGCAGCGCCTGGCCCGGGAGGCGCACCGGCAGGCCGCCCGCTGGGAGGCCGCGAGCGAGGCCGAGCAGCAGGTCGCCGCCACGCTGATGTCCCTCACCGCCACCGGCTGGCACCTGCTCGTCGACCGGGAGTGGCCCGGGACGTCCGCCGCGAACGTCGACATGATCCTGATCGGGCCGCCCGGCGTGTTCGTCATCGACGTCAAACGGTGGCGCGACCCGCCCGCCGTCATCCGCGGCCGCCTGCACCGGGGCGAGGAGCCCTGCGACGACGAGGCCCGCAAGCTCCTGAACCTGACCCGGACGGTCGAGGATCGCGCGGCCGACCTGGGCCTGTCGCCCGTCGCGCTGAAGCCCACGATGATCTTCGCTGGGCACCGGCTCGACGCGCGGGCGGGCGGCGTCCGCCTGCTGGGCCAGATGGACGCCATCCCGGCGCTGCTCGGGGAGCCGGACCAGCTCCAGCCGGCGATGATCCGCGCGATGTCCCGCCACCTGGCCGAGCACTTCCGCGAACACGCGTTGACGTCCCTCGACCAGCCTTCCGCGTCCGCGCCGCCAGGCCGGTCCGAGGCGGACGGCGACGCGCTGTTCGACGTCGAGGACGTGGAGCGCGCCGCGTCGGAAGCGGTTCTCCAGGCGCCGATCGAGCGGTGGATGACGTTCCTGCATCCGGAGCAGGTGTCGATCGTCCGGCGCGACTGGAGCGGACCGGCCCGCATCAGCGGCCCCGCCGGCACCGGCAAGACCGTCGTGGGCCTGCACCGGGCCGCCCACCTGGCCGGACGCACGACCGGCCGCATCCTGTACGTCACCTTCGCCAACAACCTGCCGCGCGTGCAGTGCCGCCTGTTCGCGACGATGGCGTCGGCGTTCGCCGAACGCGTCGACTTCACCAGCCTGCACACCTGGGCCCGGACGTTCCTGGACGCCCGCGGCGTCCGCCTCCACCTCGACGGGAGCCGCGCGGACGACGCCTTCTCCCGCGCCTGGGTGAGCGCGGGCCGCGACAGCGTCCTGCCGGAGATCGACGCCACGCCCGGCTACTGGCGCGAGGAGATCGACTACGTGATCAAGGGGCGTGGCCTGACGTCCCTGGAGGAGTACCGCACGGTCGCGCGGCCGGGCCGCCGCACCGCCCTGCGGACCGCGCATCGCGAGGCCGTCTGGCTGCTGTACGAGGAGTACGAGCTGCTGCTCGCCGAACGCGGCGTCTGCGACTTCAACGACGTCCTGCTGGCGGCGCTCGCCGAACTGACCGAACGTCCCGCCGAACTCCCCTACGCGGCGGTGATCGTGGACGAGGTCCAGGACCTCACGCTCACCGGCGTCCGGCTGCTGCACGCCCTCGTCGGGGACGGCCCCAACGGGCTGCTGCTCATCGGCGACGGCCAGCAGGCGGTGTATCCGGGCGGGTTCAGGCTCGCCGACGCCGGTATCCGGATCAAGGGCCGCGGGGCGGTGCTGCGGACCAACTACCGCAACGGCGCGGCGATCCTGGACACCGCGCTGGAGCTGGTGTCCGGCGACCCGTTCGACGACCTGGAGGGGCCGAGCCCGAACGGCCGCCGGGCGGTGGACGCGACCTACCGCGACGGCCGGGTCCTGCGGGTGGACGCCGCCGACGCCGCCGACCACGACCGCCGCCTCATCGCCGCGATCAACGACCTGACCGCCCCGGACGGGACGTCCTCGCTGGCCGGTGCGGCGGTCCTGTGCCGGTCGCGCCGCGACATCGACCACTACCACCGCTGCCTGCGCCGCGCCGGGATCCCCGTCCTGCGGCTGGAGCGCTACGACGGGCGTCCCGTCGAGGCCGTCAAGCTCGGCACCTACCGTCGCGCCAAGGGCCTTGAGTTCAAGCAGGTGTTCCTGCCGCACCATGACGCCGACGTCGCCGCCGCGATTCCGGCCGACCCGGACGATCCCGCCGGTCAGGAGCGCTCGGAGCTGGCACGGCGGCAGCTGTTCGTCGCGATGACCCGGGCCCGCGACCTGCTCTGGCTCGGCTCGGTCGCGGCTCCTCGCTGACGTTCGTCCCTCGCAGCGGGCAGGATGGCCCCATGGACTTGGTGGAGTTCCTCCGCGATCGCCTGGCCAGGGACGAGCAGATCGCCCAGGCGTGCGCGGGCGCCCCCTGGAAGGCCGCGCCGTCTGGGACGGTCAACACCGACATCTCCGAAGGCGAGGACGAGGCCGAGCCCGCGTTCGTGGCGACGGCGGAGAACGGGGCGTACGCCGAGCACATCGCGCGGCATGACCCGTCCCGGACGCTGCGTGTGGTCGCCGCCGCGCGCCAGATCGTCGACGACTACGAGAAAGAGACCTGGATCCTCACCCAGGGCAACCGGGCTCCTGAGGTCGAGGCGGCCCATGCCGCGCGAGAGTCCGTGCTGCGTCTGCTCGCCCTCCCGTACGCCGCCCACCCCGCTTACCAGGAGGAATGGCGTCCGTGACGCGGCGTCCTGACGCCGGAGCGATGATCAATAGGGGACGCGCCTGACACATCGGACCGATGGCCTGTAACCTCGATGGGGAGCCGAG
The DNA here is from genome assembly GCF_044326375.1 of Actinomadura sp. 3N508. Classification (NCBI taxonomy): domain Bacteria; kingdom Bacillati; phylum Actinomycetota; class Actinomycetes; order Streptosporangiales; family Thermomonosporaceae; genus Actinomadura; species Actinomadura sp. 3N508. Next base: position 21,309 of record NZ_JBIRAX010000001.1, on the reverse strand, counting down.
AGGCGCTGCAACGGGCGAAGGCCCGCCACGCTCGGCTCCGGACCACCGGATCAACAAGGGCGCCTCCCATCTGAACTGGGAGGTGCTTGGAAATGACCGAGAACACACTTCGCGAGCTTCTGGACCAGCGGATCGTCGTCATCGACGGCGCGCTCGGCACGATGCTCCAGGGCGTTGGCCTTGGGCCGGACGACTACCGCGGCGACCTCATCGGCGGCGACCATCCGAAGGACGTCACCGGCGACCCCGACCTGCTGAACCTGACCCGCCCCGACGTGATCCTGGACATCCACCGGCAGTACCTCGACGCCGGTGCCGACATCGCCACCACCAACACGTTCACGGCGACGAGCATCGGCCAGGCCGACTACGGGCTGGAGAGCCTCGTCCACGACATGAACGTCCAGGGCGCCCGGCTGGCCCGCCAGGCCGCCGACGAGGCGGGCGGACGCTTCGTCGCAGGCTCCGTCGGCCCCCTGAACGTCACCCTGTCCATCTCGCCCAACGTCGATGACCCGGCCTTCCGCGCCGTCACGTTCGACCAGGTCAAGGCCGCCTACGCGGAGCAGATCCGCGGGCTCGCCGAGGGCGGCGTCGACCTCCTGCTCATCGAGACGATCTTCGACACGCTGAACGCGAAGGCCGCGATCGCCGCGGCCCGCGAGGTCGCCCCGCACCTGCCACTGTGGATCTCGCTGTTCGTCGACGTGTCCCGGCGGACGCTCTCCGGCCAGACCGTCGAGGCGTTCTGGCGTTCCGTCCAGCACGCCGAGCCGCTCGTCATCGGCCTGAACTGCTCGCTCGGCGCCGACGAGATGCGTCCCCACGTCGAGGAACTGGCCCGCATCGCCGGCACCTACACCGCGAGCTATCCGAACGCGGGCCTGCCGAACGCGTTCGGCGGCTACGACCAGACGCCCGACGAGACCGGCGAGAAGCTCGGCGAGTTCGCCGCGTCCGGCCTGGTCAACGCGGTCGGCGGCTGCTGCGGGACGACCCCCGATCACATCGCCAGCGTCGCCGCGGCCGTCCAGGGGAAGGCGCCCCGCGAGCGGGCGAAGCCCGGCCGCGCGCCCCGCTTCAGCGGGCTCGAGCCGTTCGAGATCGGCGCCGACACCGGCTTCGTCATGATCGGCGAGCGCACCAACGTCACCGGGTCCAAGCGGTTCCGCAAACTCATCGAGGCGGGCGACCACCAGGGCGCGGTCGACGTCGCGCTCGAACAGGTCCGCGGCGGCGCGAACCTCCTCGACGTCAACATGGACGCCGACCTGCTCGACAGCGAGCGGGAGATGACCACGTTCCTGAACCTGATCGCGACCGAGCCCGAGGTGGCCCGCATCCCGATCATGGTGGACAGCTCGCGGTGGAGCGTGCTGGAGGCGGGGCTGAAGACCGTCCAGGGCAAGGGCGTCGTCAACTCGATCAGCCTGAAAGAGGGCGAGGGCCCGTTCCTGGAGCAGGCCCGCCGCATCCGCGACTTCGGCGCCGGCGTCGTCGTCATGGCCTTCGACGAGAGAGGCCAGGCCGACACGACCGAGCGCAAGGTCGAGATCTGCGGGCGCGCCTACGACCTGCTCACCCAGAAGGCCGGTTTCCCCGCCGAGGACATCATCTTCGACCCGAACGTCCTCGCCGTCGCGACCGGCATCTCCGAGCACAACGGCTACGCGAAGGCCTTCATCGACGCGCTGCCGCTCATCAAGGAGCGCTGCCCCGGCGCCCGCACCAGCGGCGGCATCTCCAACCTGTCGTTCTCCTTCCGCGGCAACGAGATCGTCCGCGAGGCGATGCACTCGGCGTTCCTGCTGCACGCCGTCCGCGCCGGGCTCGACATGGGCATCGTCAACGCGGGCCAGCTCGCCGTCTACGAGGACATCCCCGCCGACCTGCTCGAACTCGTCGAGGACGTGCTGTTCGACCGCCGTCCCGACGCGACCGACCGGCTCGTGTCGTTCGCCGAGAACGTCAAGGGCAAGGGCACCAAGCGCGAGGTCGACCTCTCCTGGCGGGAGGCGCCCGTCGCCGAGCGCCTCTCGCACGCGCTCGTCCACGGCATCATCGACTTCATCGAGGAGGACACCGAGGAGGCCCGCGCGCAGGCCGCCCGCCCCCTCGACGTCATCGAGGGCCCGCTGATGGACGGCATGAAGGTCGTCGGCGACCTGTTCGGCTCCGGCAAGATGTTCCTGCCCCAGGTGGTCAAGAGCGCCCGCGTCATGAAGCGCTCCGTCGCCTACCTGGAGCCCTTCATGGAGAAGGAGAAGCAGGATGCGCTCCGCGCCGGCCGGATCCTGTCCGAGCGCGGCCAGGGCAAGATCGTCCTCGCGACGGTCAAGGGCGACGTGCACGACATCGGCAAGAACATCGTCGGCGTCGTCCTCGGCTGCAACAACTACGACGTGGTCGACCTCGGCGTGATGGTCCCCGCCGCCAAGATCCTCGACACGGCCGTCGAGGAGGGCGCCGACGCCGTCGGCCTGTCCGGCCTGATCACCCCGTCGCTGGACGAGATGGTCTCCGTGGCCTCCGAGATGGAGCGCCGCGGCCTGCGGCTGCCGCTGCTGATCGGCGGCGCGACGACGTCCCGGCAGCACACCGCCGTGAAGATCGCGCCCGCCTACGAGGCGACGACGGTCCACGTCCTGGACGCCTCCCGTGTCGTCGGCGTCGTCTCCGACCTCCTCGACGAGGGTCGCGCCGAGACGCTCGCCGCCGCCAACCGCGCCGAGCAGGCCAGGCTCCGCGAGCTGCACGAGAACAAGCAGCGCACCCCGCTCCTCACCATCGCGAAGGCGCGCGCGAACCCCGAGAAGGTCGACTTCACCGACCTGCCGACCCCCGACTTCACGGGCGTCCGGGTCGTCCAGCCCGACCTGGCCACGATCCGCGAGATGATCGACTGGCAGTTCTTCTTCCTCGCGTGGGAGCTGAAGGGCAAGTACCCGGCGATCCTCGACCAGCCCGTCGCCCGCGAGCTGTTCGACGAGGGCAACGAGCTGCTCGACCAGATCGTCGCCAACAAGTCGTTCGAGGCCCACGGCGCCTACGGTTTCTGGCCCGCGCACTCCGACGGCGACGACATCGTCCTGCCGCAGGCCCGCTTCCCGATGCTGCGCCAGCAGACCGCCAAGCCGGCGGGCCGCCCGAACCGCTGCCTCGCCGACTACATCGCCCCGTCCGGCGACCACCTCGGCGGCTTCGCCGTGACGATCCTCGGCGCCGAAGACCTCGCCGCCAAGTACGAGGAAGACAACGACGACTACAAGGCCATCATGGTCAAGGCCCTCGCCGACCGGCTCGCCGAGGCGTTCGCCGAGTACATCCACCTGGAGGCGCGCCGCGCCTGGTTCGAGCCCGGCGCCGACCCCGCCCTGGAAGACCTGCACGCCGAACGCTTCCGCGGCATCCGCCCCGCCCTCGGCTACCCGGCGAGCCCCGACCACAGCCTGAAGGAAACCCTCTTCGACCTGCTGGACGCCAACCGCCTCGGCATGAAGCTCACCGAGTCGTTCGCGATGACCCCCGCCGCCAGCGTCAGCGGCCTGATCTTCGCGCACCCGTCGTCCCGCTACTTCACGGTCGGCCGCGTCGGCAAGGACCAGATCGAGGACTACGCCGCCCGCTGCGGCCTCCCGGTCCCCGAGGTCGAACGCTGGCTGGCCCCCAACCTCGCCTACGACCCGTCCTGACATGTCCTAAATAAGACCCATATAAATAGGTCGCTGTTCGAATTTTCTTCCGTCGCGTTCGATAAAACGGCGCGTAATGCTCCGGTCACGGATAGTCTTCAGTCATGCCCACGAAAGAGCATGAGCTGCCGCTGGAGATGGTCCGGAACCGGCCGCAGCTCGCCCCCACGATCCTGCGGACCATCTTCGGCATAGACCTGCCCCAGGAGGCGCCGGCGTCGCTGGCTTCCGAGGCCGCTGCAGGGATGAACCCCGCCGAGCTGCGCTGTGACGCCACCGTTCTCCTGAACGGCCCTGAGGCCCCGACCTGGGGAATCATCGTCGAATCGCAGCTGCGCCACGACAAGGAGAAGTCCTTCAGCTGGCCCGGGTACCTGGCCTTGCTGCGGGGCCGACACAAGTGCCCGGTGATCCTGCTGGTGTTCTGCCCCGACAGCGCCACCGCCCGCGCCTGCGCCAAGCCGATCGACATGGGACACCCCGAATGGGTGCTCAAGCCCCTGACCTTCCACCCCGGCATGCTGCCCCCGGTCACCGACGTCGACGAGGCCCGCCGACTCCCCGAACTCTCGGTCCTCAGCACCCCCGTCCACTCCGACGGACCACACGCCAAGGCCGTCCTGACCAGCGTCGCCGCGGCAATCGACGCCCTCAACAGGGACAGCGGTGAGTTGTACGATGACTACTTGAAGGGGCGGCTTTCCGAAGCCGCCCGCGAGATCCTGGAGGAGATCGTGAAGACCGCCGGCTACGAGTGGCAGTCCGACTTCGCCAAATCCCACATCGCCCGGGGCCGCGCCGAAGGCCGCGCCGAGGGCCGCGCCGAGGGCGAGGCGGAGATGCTTTTGCGCGTGTTGGCGGGGCGCGGCATCGCCGTCTCGGACGAGATCCGTGAGCGCATCGTCGGCTGCACCGACATCGAGCAGCTGCTGCATTGGGGCGAGCGCGCCGGCGTCATCGACTCCGCCGAGGAGCTCTTCGACTGACACCCGTCGGGGCCTGAGAATCGTGGACCTCAAGAATTACGAGCGGCGGTCGGAATTCGCCAAGTCCTACGCAGAGGCCTATGCAGAGGGTTACGCGCGGGGCGTGAGGGAGGGCATGGTGAAGGTGGTTCTGATCGTGCTGGAGGCGCGTGGTGTGGCCGTGTCCGATGACGTTCGGGCGCGTGTCAAGGGCTGCACTGACATTGAGCAGTTGGAGCGCTGGGTCAAGCTGGCCGCCGTCATCGATCCCGCTGAGGAGTTCGTCGGCTGACCTCTTAGCAGCTAGACCTCATCGTCTGGGTGGTCGGGTTACCGGCCGCCCAGACTGCGTTCCAGGGGAGTCGCGCCTTTCATGTGGCCCGCGAGGGCGCCGGGGCAGTGGCATCATCCAGCTTGTGGAGATTCAGACTCTTATCGAGCAGTTGGCGGGGGCTGATCACAAGGCTGCGAGTGATGCCTTGGTCGGCATTGGGGCCCCGGCCGTAGCGCCCGTTCTGGACGTTCTGTGCGACGAGGACTCGCCGGTCGACTGGGGGACCAGCGCCATGGTGCTGCGCCATATCGGCCTGCCCGCACTCGAACCGCTGGTCGAGGCCATGGTGACGGCGTCCAGCGCCGAGGTGGGGCGCCGCGCCCGGTGGGCGCACTGCGGCCTCAAGATCGATGACCTGTCGGTGTTCGTGCCCTACCTGCGGCATCCCAGTCCCATGGTGCGCGGCAGCACCGCTTACTTCCTGCAGCTCAGGGGGGAGGCCGCGGAACCGTACGTCTCCGATCTGGTCGCGCTGCTGGACGACCCGGACGCTGGCGTCCGGCAACGCGTGATCTCGGCGCTCGACGAACTCGCCCCCGAGCTGGTGGTGCCGCTCCTGCACGAGATGCGCCGCTCCCGAGGCAACGGCCGGATGCGCAGGCAGGCGCTGGTGGCGCTCGCCGAGATCGCCGGTCCGGCGGCGCTGGACGCCCGCGACCAGCTGATCGTCCGGCGCCTCATCCGCGCCAAGCTCGCGACCGAGACGCCCGAGCCGATGCACCTGTGCGGGATGTGGCACGCCGTCCCGACCGGCGACCAGGCGGCCGTCCTCGACGCGTTCGGCCTGTCCGACGCCGAGCCGGTCACGATGCGGCTGGGCGGGTCCGCGTGGAACCACGACCACCACGTCGGGGGCGGGGAGCACGGCGAGTGCTCGCGCGTCTACGTCACCCCGGAACTGGACGGCTGGACGCTCCTCTTCGGCCGGCCCTTCGACGGCGACGAGGACTTCGACGCCGACCGCGTCTTCGCGCACCTCCGCGAGCTGAGCCTCCGCTTCGGCGCCGCGCATTGGTACGGCGCCAGCTGCGGCGACGAATGGACGGCCTGGTGCGTCGCCGAGAAGGGCGAGATCGTCCGCTACTACGACGTCTTCGAGCCGGACGACCAGGTCGGCACCGGCCACCCCGCCGAGGACGGCTACCTGCTTCCGCACATCGACGGGTTCCCCGACGACGCCTTCGACGGCATCGACATCGGCGACAGCAAGGCGTTCCAGGCCCGATATCTGCAGGTCAAGGAGGAACTCGGCATTCCCGACGAGTGCCATTCGACCTCTTTCGCGGCCCGCGCCTCCGTCGACCCGGCCGCGCTCGGCCCGCACACCCGCGTCCGGGGCCACGGCGTCCTGGCCCTCACCGCCTGCGGCCGGGAGCACGGCCACCCCTGCGGCGCCCTGGACATCTGAACGTCGTCGGCGCGCCCTCCGCGAACACCGTGGCGGGTCAAGCGCCCGGTCCCAGGACGACGTGCCCGTCCTGCGCGTCGCGCGGTGTCGTGCTTGAGGTTGAGGGGTCTCCCGCGGCAACGGGAGACCCCTCTGCCAATCGGTCCCGCCCGAGCCATCAGACGGACGCATCGATTGGGGTCATGCGGCACAGACGTGGGCCGTTCGATGTGCCGAAGCGCATCTCAAGGTAAGTGCGCGGGGGCGCCGTCCGGCAAGCCCTTCGGCGGCCGGTTGCCCGGTCCGCCCCGGCAAGCTATCGCAAGAAGGTTTGCTGACCTGGGAGATTGTGGGGCCATCCGGGCACCGTCATTGTTCCAACTTCGCTTTCGTTCGTGCGGCTGCATGAGCGTATGCGCGGGACAGGGGAATTTCCGAACAATCGGGCCTTGACGGCGATGCCGCCGAGGCGGTATTCGGCCCGGCGTCCAGATCTTCGAACAACCCATCGTGCAGAACACTTCCCGACGCTGAACGTCGTGCGCAACGATGAGCGTGCACGAGGACAGTGCCGGGCCTTTCGCGGCGGCAACTGCGGGAGGTGAATCCCCGGCCTGTGCTCGTTTCCACCGCCCGAGCCATCAACGAGAGCCTGAAAGGCAGGCGCAACGATGCGCCCATTCCCTCTTTGCATTCCCTGGCACGGCACCTGGCGGTCAATGATCGCGGTCGTGCTCGTCCTCGCGATCATACTTCTCATGCTTCGGGTGTTCGACCCGTACCGCGTCTTCGTGGCGGTTTACTGCGCGTCGGTGGCCGTTGACCTCGTCGTCCTGCGGGGACGCACCCGCCGCCCGCCGGCCACGCCGCCGGCGGGTCAGTGAAGCGCCGGGCTCGGCCCCCGAGCCTTTTCTGACACGGAGATCGGTCATGCCGAGACCAGAGAATTGGTTGGACCCGGAGGACGGCCCCGTTCCGGCGTTCGCGGTAGAGCTGCGACGGCTCCGCGCCGACGCCGGCCGGCCGACCTATCGGGCAATGGCGAAGCGTTGCCATTACGGGCACACCACGCTGTCGGAGGCCGCCGCGGGACGCCGATTTCCGAGCTGGGAGGTCACCCAGGCGTACGTGACGGCCTGCAACGGCGACCTGGAGGAGTGGCGGAGCCGATGGCGCGACACGGCCGACCACATCGGTGATGAGAACGGCGGGAGGTCACCGTCCCGCCCGATATCCCGGAATTCCACGCGCGCCTCGGGCACCCGTCCCGTCCCGGTGGATCCGGAGCGGGCCGGGACGTTGCCTGAGCTGATGGCCATGCTCGACGAACTGCGCCGCCAGGCGGGCCTGAGCCTGCGCCAGCTCGTCAAGCGTTCGTGGGACGAAGCGGACCGGGGGGCCGGGACGGTGCTGCCGAATTTCCACGGCTCCGAGTATCTGCAGGGGAGGCGGTCCCCCCGCGCGGCGGACGTCCTGCGGATCGTGGAGCTGTGCGGCGGCACCGCGGCCGATCGCCGGCGTTGGGAGGCCGCCTGCGATCGGCTCCTGCCGGCGTCCGATGACCGCGAGGCGACGCCCACCGCGATGCGGCCGGTGGCGGGTGGTCCGGGTGCGGGGACCGCCGAGGCCTCCTCGAAGGCCGCGGGCGGGACGCCTGGCGTTCCGGCTGGGGAGCGTGCGGCGAGGCCGGACGCGGACGGCTCGGGCCGTCCGGACGGTTCCGGTCGTCCAGCCGGCTCGGGGCCTCCGGACGGCTCCGGTCCGCCGCCGGACGGTTCCGGAGGTCGGGACAACACGTATCCGCCCGGTGGGCCGAGGGAGCTGCGCCTGATGCTGGGCACGCGGCTGCGTTCGCTGCGGGAGGCCAAGGGGATCTCCACCGAGAAGGCGGGCCACGAGATCCGCGCTTCGCACTCGAAGATCAGCCGGATGGAGCTCGGCCGGGTCAGTTTCAAGGAACGTGACGTCGCCGATCTGCTCACCCTGTACGGGATCAGCGACCCCGACGAGCGGGCTTCGCTTCTGAAACTGGCCACCCGGGCCAAGGTGCCCAACTGGTGGCAGCGGTACGGCGACGTGCTGCCGGCCTGGTTCCAGGTCTACCTCGGCATGGAGGAGGCGGCCTCCCTGCTGCGTACCTATGAGGTGCAGCTCGTCCCCGGGCTGTTGCAGACCGAGGACTACGCGCGCGCGGTGGCCCAGTGCGGTTACCCGCGTGCCTCCGAGGAGGAGGTCGAGCGGCGCCTTCAGGTTCGCGCGATCAGGCAGCGGAGGGTTATCACGGACCGGCGGCTGGCCGGAGCGGATTCACCAAGGGTGTGGGTCGTCCTGGACGAGGCCATCTTCTACCGCCCGATCGGTACCCGGGCGGTGATGCGCGGCCAGATCGAGCACTTGATCGAAATGTGCGGGCAGCCCGGGTTCAGCGTGCAGGTCCTGCCGCGTGACGCGGGCCTGTACCCGACGGGCGGTTCGTTCACGATCCTGCGGTTCGCCGACCAGAGCGTGCCGGACGTGGTCTACCTGGAGCAGCTGGCGGCCGCGATGTTCATCGACAGGCCGGCCGACGTCGAGCTCTACAAGTGCGCGATGGACAACGTCGGAGCCGTCGCGTCGGAACCCGACGAAACCGAGGAGGTGTTGACCCGCATCCTGCGTGACCTCTGACGGCCGTTCCACATCGCGGCGCCGTCCGCACCGGGTGGTGGGGGGCCGGATCGCGCCGACCGGCTCGAATGAGGAGCGCCTGCAGTGCCTCTCGGACGAGCGAGACCTGGAAGTTCAGCAGATCCAGGCCGGCTTTGCGAGCTCCGAACCGGACTCCGTCCTCGTGGCGGTCGAGTTCGTCGTCCCGAAGCGGGAGGCTGTCTGGCATGGACCGGTTTCCGCGCCACAAGGACGGCTTCGACCACGCCGGCTGGCTCGGCCTGATCGACGTCTCCGGACCGTTCCTCAGCGTCCCCGTCCTGCGCCGCGTCTGGCCCGCTCTCGACGCGATCGGCGAGGGCACCCGCGAACGGCTCCGCCAGGAACACGCCGCCCTGCCGGGGCGCTCCTGGATCGACTACGTCCTCACCGAACTCCTCGGCTGGGACGAGCTTCTGCACGTCACCGGCCTGGACGCGCTGTCCATGGACGTCCCCGAGCACGACACCACCGTCACCCCAAGCTTTGCGCTCCTCGAACCGGGCACGGCCCCTGGAGCGGCGCGTGGCGCGGCGCCTGGCGCGGCGCCTGGCGCGGCGCCTGGCGCGGACGCGAAGAACGTCCGGCTCCTCGGTCTGATCAGCGACGACCGTCCCACCCAGCGGATCACGGACTCCGGCTGGGCCGCCACCCCCGCCGACCGCCTCGCCCAGCTCTGCCGCCACCACGACGTCCCGCTCGGCCTCGCCACCGACGGACGCTGGTGGACGCTCATCTGGGCCCCGCGCGGCGGCGTCACCACCACCGCCGTGTTCGACGCGGTCAACTGGCACGAAGCCGCCGAACGCGACGTCGTCCGCGCCTTCGTGTCGATCCTTCACCGGTCGCGCTTCTTCGCCGTCCCCGACGACGAGACCCTCGTCAGCCTCCTGGATCAGAGCAAGGACAACCAGGAAGACATCACCGAGGCCCTCGGGGTGCAGGTGCGCCAGGCCGTCGAGTTGCTGGTCGCCGCCATCGGACGCGCCCACACCGCTGACGTCGCCCAGGGCGGGCGCGGGATCGGCGAAGTCACCGCCCACGACGTCTACCGCGGTGCCGTCGCCGTCATGATGCGCGTGGTATTCCTGCTGTTCGCGGAGGAGAAGAGGCTACTCCCGTCCGATAAGGAGCTTTACTGGACGGCCTATTCCGCCGGACTCCTCGGCGAGGAACTCAAGCAGCGCGCCGACCTCGGCGGCGAAGAGGACCTGGAGCACACCTACACCGGCTGGCCCCGCCTCCTCGCGCTGTTCAACGCCGTCTACTACGGCGTCGACCACCCCGACATGTCGATGCACGCCCACGACGGATCCATCTTCAACCCGGAGACCTATGCGTGGCTTCCGCTCACCATCGATGACCGGACCGTCCTGCACATGCTCAAGGCCGTCCAGTACGTCAAGATCGGCACCGGGAAGAACACGGAGCTCCGCAAACTCTCCTTCCGCGACCTGGACGTTGAACAGATCGGATACGTCTACGAAGGCCTCCTCTCCTTCGAGGGCTTCCGTGCCACGGAGACCTGCGTCGGCCTGATCGGCAAGGCCGGACTCGAAGAGGAGGTCGCCCTCAGCACCCTTGAGGAATTCGCCGCGTCCTGCCCGGACATCCCGTCCCTGGCCGCCAAACTCGCCACCGAATACAAGGACTCCCGCATCGGCTCCGCCAAGGCATTGGAGAAGGCTCTCGCCCCCCTCCCGGACGGCGAAAAGCAGGAGGCCCGCCGCAAACTCCTCGCCGTCACTCGGGGCGGCTACCCACTCACCGAACGACTCCTGCCGTTCTTCAGACTCATCCGCACGGACCTCCGCGGACTCCCGGTCGTGATCCTGACTGACGCCCTGTACGTCACCGAATCGTCCCTGCGGAACAACACCGGCACCCACTACACGCCCAAGTTCCTCGCCGAACAGGTCGTCGAAGGAGCCTTGGAACCGCTCGTCTACTCGCCCGGCCCACTCCAGACCGCGGACAAGAGCGGCTGGAAGCCCAAATCGTCCGACGAGATCCTCTCACTGAAGGTCGCCGACATCGCCATGGGCTCGGCGGCATTCCTGGTGGCCGCCTGCCGTTACCTCGCCGGCCACCTCGTGAACGCCTGGGTCCGCGAAGGCGACGACCGCGCCAAGGATTTCAAGGCCACTTTCACCGACCAGGCGTCCGACGCAGACACCGACCCGGTGACCATCAACGCCCGCCGTCACATCATCGAGCACTGCCTCTACGGCGCGGACATCAACGAGATGGCCGTGGAAATGGCGAAGCTGTCCCTCTGGCTCGTCTCCATGGACTCGGACAAGCCCTTCACCTTCCTGGACGACCGCCTCATCGCCGGCGACTCCCTCCTCGGCATCACGTCCCTCGACCAGCTCGAATTCATGCACATGGACGCCCGCCGCGGCCGGAAGCTGCATGAGGACGAGGGCACAGTCGTCGACCTGACCAACGGGATCCGCGAACTGGTCGAACGCGTCGCCGGCAAGCGCCGTCGGCTGGCCCAGATCGAGGGGACCGACCTGGGCAGACTCGCCGGCAAGCGCGCCATGCTCGACGAGATCCAGATCGAAACGGCACGCGCCTCGCTGCTCGCCGACCTCACCACCGCCGCGGCCCTGCATTACGCCAAACGAGGCCAGGCCGGTCTGGACACCGCCTCCAACCAGGCGATGGAGGTCGCCCAGGAGGTCATCTCGGGGGACGGGCAAAAGGAGCTGGAAGCCCGCGACCAAATCCAGAGCTGGTTGAACACCGACCTGCCGCCAGGAAGCTTCCCTCGCCAACCCATCCACTGGCCCCTGGTGTTCCCGGAGGTCTTCGAAAACGGCGGCTTCGACGCCGTCATCGGTAACCCGCCCTTTCTTGGCGGAACCAAAATATCCCCGGTCTGCGGCGAGAGCTATAGAGAGTGGCTGGTCCACGGTTTGTCGGGAGGCGCCGTAGGCAAGATCGACTTGGTGGCCTACTTCGTCCTGCGTGCCGCTTCCGTGGTAAACGACGAAGCCAAGATGGGTATTATCGCCACCAACTCCCTCGCTCAGATGGCCACGAAAGATGCGAGTCTTGTTCGGCTGGTCGAGAGCGGTGCCGAGATCTACGCGGCGGTTAAGACCGCACCGTGGCCGTCCAAGAGCGCCACCCTTGAGTACTGTGCGGTCTGGATCTCCAAGGGCGCTGTGTCAGCGGCGGCAGCTCGCCTATGTGACGGAATTCGCGTCTCCCGAATTTCCCCGTCACTGGAAAGGGAGTCCAGGGTCACGGGTGCCGCCCACAGGCTCAGAGAAAACGGGGAAATGGCCTTCTTGGGGTCAAAGGTAACGGGTATCGAAGCCTTCGAACTCTCCCAAGAAGAGGTTGCGTCCCTGCTTGAAGTAGAAGACAAGAGCTGCGAAGTCATATCCCCATTTATTGGTGGCCGAGAGCTGAACTCGAGCCATGACATGTCCCCGAGTCGCTGGGTGTTCAACTTCCGGGAGATGGACTTTGAACAAGCATCTAGCTATACAGCCTGTTTCGAATTGCTCACCTCCCGTCTGAGGGAGCGTGCTGCGGGCAAGGGGGAGGAGCTATCGGGAAAATGGTGGCTCTATGAACACAGGGCTCCTGGCTTGTATGCAAGAATCCGCGAGGCTCAACTGGAGCGGGTGATCGTTCTAGCCGAGGTGAGCAGCACCATCAAGCCGGTAATCGTTCCCTCCGACATGGTTTACAGTCACAAAACCATAGTCATCGCAAGCTCTGACCCCGCAGAGTTCGCTTTTCTTTCCAGCTCCCTTCACTACCTATGGGTGCTTTCCAAGGCGGGAACCATGAGAACGGACCCGAGTTACTCGCCGTCCAAGGTTTATGAGACCCTTCCTCAGCCGAAGTCCCCGCAGGAGCTCCACCCCTTGGGCGCGCGCCTTGAGGCTTTCCGAAACGACCTCATGCTGGCGCATCGGGCCGGGCTCACAAAGACATACAACATGGTGAACGACCCGAGATGCGCCGACGCGGACATCGTTGAACTGCGGGAGACCCACAAGGCGATCGATGAGGCCGCCTGCCGGGCGTACGGGTGGGACGACCTGATCCCGCAGCTCGATCACGGCCACCACCCGCTCGGACGCGAGACGCGGTACACCGTCGGACCGGCCGTCCAGCGGGAACTCATGGATCGGCTACTGGAGCTGAATCATGAGCGGTATGCGGCCGAGGTCGCGGCCGGGCTGCACGACAAGAAGGGGAAGAAGGGAGGCTGACCTCGAGCGTCCGAGCAAGGAGGCCTCTTCTGAACGACGCACGAGTCCGCCTCGTGGCTCGCCGTGCCGACGTCGGGCGGCGTGGTTCTCACGGCGATCGTGGTGACGGAGGCTTGTCGGTGGCCGTCGCTACGCTCGGCCCCGAACGGCAAGGGGGCGAGCAGACGGATGATCGTCGAACGAACCGGTGATCTTCTCCAGGACGACGCGCAGGCGCTCGTCAACCCCGTCAACACCGCCGGGGTCATGGGCAAGGGGCTGGCCCTCCAGTTCAAGCGCGCCTTTCCGGCGGCCTTCACCGCCTACGCCGAGGCGTGCGCGGACGGCAGGGTGCGTCCCGGGACGATCCTCCCCGTCCCGCTCGACGGCGGCCGCTGGATACTTCACTTCCCGACCAAGCGGCACTGGCGGAGCCGCTCCCGCTTGGACGACATCGAGTCCGGCCTGGGCGACCTGGCCCGCGTGCTCGCCGACCTGAAGATCGTCAGCGTCGCCGTCCCGCCCCTCGGTTGCGGGCACGGCGGGCTCGACTGGGAAGCCGTCCACCCTCTGATCACGGCGAAACTCGGCCCACCGGACGTGGAAGTCCGCCTTTACGTCCCCGAACAGGGGCTCTGATCAGCAGAAGACTAGAGTCATAAACCCTTAGGCCCCTCCTGAGAAGAACCGGAACCGTGGCATTACTTCTCGCGCGAGCCGAAGACACCGACGTGCTCATCGAACGGCACGTTTTCAGCCTTTATCACGTCCTGGAGCTGGAGTCCGCCGCCACCCAGGCGAGGCCGCTGCTGCGACTACTGGACGAGCAGCTCCTCATCCGCAGCCCAGGCGAGGATCACATCGCCACCGTCGAGCTTCAGCTATGGGACGGCCCACCCGAACCCAGCAGCCAGACCGACGACCACCCGTGGGAAGCCGACGAATTCTGCCGGTTCCGCATCCACCACGACCAGCTCAGCATCTGGCAGCTGACCAGCGGCCCGACCGCCATCGGCGTCGACGTCCAGCCCGGCTGGTACCGGATGCGCGTCAGATCAGCCGGCGGCTCCGCCGTCGCCCGAGCCATCGAGGTCTACGACCCCGACGAGGACGTGGAAGAGAACTTCGAAGGCATTCTCCGGGGTTTCGAGACCTTCCTCCTCCAGGTCTGGCCCGCCGAGAAATAGAGGTTCCGATGGACGACGAGGTACACCTGCAAATCTCCGCACCCGTGGAAACCGACGAAGAAGCGGCCTTCCTCGTGGTGGTCCGCACGCTCCAGGGAACCGTAAGACCGGGCGCCAGACTGCACGCGGTACGAGACCTCACCGGTAAGGATCGTCCAGCCGATCTGACGGTCCGCCGTATCTGGCTTTTCCAACGCGAGACCGACCTGCTCAGCCCCGGCTCGACAGCCAAACTCCACATCACCGGAGACCCAGGCGGCGCCGCCCTCCTCGAAAACTGCCTACTCATAGGCAGATCAAACAGCAGCCCCACCCAGACCTAAGCCAGTCCGACCCCGGATTTCCCCCTCATGAATTGTTGGTAGGGCGTCTGCGTCATCGGCCCGGTACCTGTGCGGGGTCGCGGCGGTGCAGGAGCAGACCGCCGCCCGGGTGGAGTCGGTGTGGAGCGGGCCGACCGGCCACGCGGTGCCCGTCCGGTCGACCGCGCGGGTGCTGTCGGGCTGGTGATGCGCGGCGGTGGGTCCTAGGTCTATGGGACCTTGTGGGTTGGGTCCGGTGGCCGACGCGGGGGGCGGGGCCACGAAGGCACGCTTGGGAGCATGACCACGACCTATGAGCCCGCAGTCGCCGGCAGAGGCACGCCACGTTTCTCGACACCCGGGTGGGCGGCGCTGCTCGCCGCGTCCATCGGGCAGTTCCTCGTCGTCCTGGACGTCTCCGTCGTCAACGTCGCGCTGCCCGACATGCGCGCCGGGCTCGGGCTCGGGGCGACCGGGCTGCAATGGGTCGTCAACGCCTACTCGCTGACGTTCGCCGGGTTCCTGCTGCTTGGCGGGCGCGCCGCCGACCTGTTCGGGCGCAAGCGGGTCTTCGTCGCGGGGCTCGGGCTGTTCACCGTGGCCAGCCTCGCGGGCGGGTTCGCGCAGGACGCGAGCATGCTCATCGGCGCGCGTGCGGTGCAGGGGCTCGGCGCCGCGATCCTCGCGCCGGTCACGCTGTCGCTGGTCACCGCCACGTTCCCGGAGGGGCCCGCGCGGACCCGGGCGATCGCCATGTGGACCGCCGTCGGCACCGCGGGCGGCGCCACGGGCGGGCTGGTCGGCGGGCTGCTCACCGACTATCTGAACTGGCGCTGGGTGTTCCTGATCAACGTCCCGGTCGGGTTGGTCGTGGGGTTCGTCGCCGTCCGGTGGCTGCGGGCGGAGCGCCTGGCGGGCGGGCGGCAGCGGCTCGACCTGCCGGGGGCGGTGCTCGTCACGGCGGGCGTGGGGCTGGTGGCGTTCGGCATCGGCGAGACCGAGCGGCACGGGTGGACGGCGCTGTTCCCGCTGGTGGCGGGGCTCGCGCTGCTGGCGGCGTTCGTCGCGGTGGAGGCGCGGACCGCGCAGCCGCTGGTGCGGCTGGGGCTGTTCCGGCTGCGCAGCGTGGCGGTCGGGAACCTCGCCACGCTCGTCGGCACGATGGCGGGCTTCGCGCTCTGGTACTTCCTGTCGCTCTACATGCAGAACGTCCTGCATTACAGCGCGGTGCGGACCGGCCTGTCGTTCCTGCCGCACACGGCGGGCATCATCATCGGCTCCCGGCTCGCGCCGACGCTGATGGCGCGCATGGACGCCCGGCTCCTCGCGGGCGCGGGCGGGCTGCTGGCCGCGGCGGGGTTCGCGTGGCAGAGCGTGGTGCTGGACGCCGACGGGACGTTCCTCGGCTCGATCCTCGGCCCCGGCGCAACGATGGCGCTCGGGTTCGGGCTGCTGATGACGCCGCTGGTGCAGGCGTCCACGGCGGGCGTGCCGTCGGCGGAGGCGGGGGCGGTGGCGGGCGTCGTCAACACCTCCCGGGTCATCGGGGGCGCGATCGGCCTGACGCTGCTCGGGACGGCCGCGGCACGCTCCGGCGCCGACCTGGTGGACGGGTACTCGGCGGCGTTCGTGGTCGCCGCCGTCATCACCACCGCGGGCACGGCGCTCGTCGCGTTCCTGCCGCGTGCCGAGAAGCGAACCGGCTGAAGAGAAAGCGAACCTGAGGGCGTCTGCCGGAAGGAACGGACGCCCTCAGGTCGCTTGAGGAGCGGCGGGGAATCAGTGAACCTCTCTCATCCGGCCTTTCCGCACGTGCAGGGTTTTGTGCGGGCTAGCCGAGACGGAGGGGGTTCAGTGGCGGGCCAGGGCCGGCGCCTCCGTCAGGAGGGAACCGGCCTTGATGCCCATGCGGCCGAACTGGAAGTTCCGCTCGACCTCGGCCATCTCCGCCGCGTTGGGGTTCGGGTTCTTGCAGGTGGTGCCGGCGCTGGCGCCGGACATCAGGTCCGTGCACAGGCCGGTGCGCCGGTCCGGCAGGCCGAGGATGTGCCCCAGCTCGTGGGACGCGATCCGGATCACGTAGTGACCCTCGTTGGTGGCCTGGCGGCCCATCCAGACGGTGCCGCGGCCCAGGCTCGTCACCTGTGCGCGGGGCCAGCCGTTGTCGGCGAGGATGCGGACGTCACCGGGCGTGGCCGGAACGAACTGGACGTTCTTGACGCGCTCGTTCCAGATCTTCGCGCCCTCGTCCCACGCCTCCTTGAACTCGGCGGCCTGGCTGGTGTCGTACCGGACGGTGCGGACGTTGGTCTGCGGCGCCTCGGGCGCCGCGGACGCGGGCACGCCGGTGCCGACCAGGAAGGCGAGGCCGAGCAGCAGCGCGGCGCACACCCTTACGAACTTGCTTGCGACCATGGATACCTCACAGTTTGGGAGCGGATGAGGCGCCCTCCGCCGGGCACCGCGCTCCGGCGGAGGGCACGTTCATTCCTTGGCGGTCAGCGAGTCGCGCTCGAGGCGCCGCCGATGATCTGGAGGATCTGGCTGCGGTAGGCAGCCGTGTCGCTGTAGATGGCCGGGCCCTGCGCGCAGGTCTGGCCGCCACGGCTGGTGGCGCCGACGAGCTCCCACGCACCGGGTCCGCCGGTCACGGCCGGTCCGCCGGAGTCGCCGTAGCAGGCGCCCTTGCCGTTACCGCCGTCGGTGCAGATCTCGGTGGATCCGGTGATACCGGAGCACCGGCTGTCCGCGACGATGGTCGTGTCGAGCTGCTGGAGGTTGATGGGCGCGCCGCCGCAGCCGCGCGTCGGGCAGGTCTGGCCCCAGCCGATCAGGCGGGTGGCCGCGCCGACCGGCGCGGACTGCGCGATCGGGATGGGCTTGGACGTGGCCGCGCTGGCCAGGCGGAGAATGGCGAGGTCGCCACCGATGACCTGACGGCTCGCGACGCGGACGACTTCGCCGCCCGCGTTGTAGGTCTTCGTGCCGATCCTGACCTGGGCGGGCTGGCCGCAGTGCGTCGCGGTGATGACCCACTGCGGTGCGACGAGGGAGCCGCCGCAGCTGTGGGAGCCGCTGGTGCCTTGCAGCGAGGCCATGAACGTGTAGGTCTCGGTGGCGGGCACGCCGCCGACGATGTTGGTCTTCGGGGGAGCAGGCGGCGTGTCCGCGTTGGCGGTCGTGCTCGCGACGGACGTACCGACAAGCGTCAGAACCGCGAGCGGTACCGCGGTCAGCACTCTGCGCTTCCTCATGAGCGGGGGGTCCTTTCATGGGGGTGGAAGAAGAAACGTGGTGACCGCCTGGCCTTGTCGGTCCCCGGCCGGTGCCACGGAAGCACCGTGACGCCGACCACACACCCCTCGACTATTTACCACCCGTGCAGAAATGACCAATGACGGAATGCGCATCCGACCCCCGGATAGAACGCCTTCTACGGGAAAAGCGGGGACGACCTGCGAATCTTCTAGCTCCACGCCGCGCGACTGAACGCAGACCCATTTTTTCAATCCGGCCGCTGAGCTGTGAAAACGGCGTCTTCGGGCGGTCGTGCCGGGTCGCGGCTGTGAACGCGGCGCGCACGTCCGGCCACGCCCGTGAGTTGTACCGGTCCATGCGCGTGGGTTGCACCGGTCCACGCGGCCGGCGCCCCGCCGGCCCGGCGGGCGCGGGTCAGGGCGCGGGTCAGGGGATGAGGACCGGCGGCTGGACGGGCTCGCGCGGGCGTGCCGGGCGGGTGAAGCGGCGCCCGAACCGCTGCGCGGGCGCCTCGATCCAGCGCTGCGACGCCCAGCTCGCCGCCAGCAGCGCCAGGACGAAGAACGCCAGGCCGACGACGTCCTCGCGGCCGGACACGTCCAGGAACTGGGCCGCCACCATCAGCAGCAGCGGATGCAGCAGGTAGACCGAGAAGCTGATGGTGCCGAGCCCGGTGGCCCAGCGGGGGAAGCGCCGGTGCCGCCAGCGCCACGCCGCCGCGAACGTCGCCGCGGCGGCCAGCACCGTGGTGGACCAGGCGAGCTGCGCCTGCCAGCCGTAGGGCGCCGCGTGCCAGATCCCGGTGCCGAGCGCGCCCGCCAGGACGGCGGCGCCTGCGGCCGCGCCCGTACGCCGGCCGATCTGGCCGTGCTCGGCGCGGTACACGGCCGTCCCGGCGAACATGACCCCCAGGAGGATCAGGCCCTCCCAGGCGTCGGCGCGCCCGTTCGCGGTGACCAGGAGGAGGGCCAGCAGCCCGCCGAGCACCCCTCCGGCGACGCGCAGTGCGGGACGCTTCGACATCGCCGCCGCGATCGCCGCGACCACGCCCGCGGTTGCGACGGCGACGACCGGGCCGGTCCCGGCGGTGCGCGACAGCAGCGTCGTGGGAGCGTACGTGCCGGTCAGCAGGCCGCCGGTGGTGAGCGCGATGGCGACGACCGCGGCGACGGCGAGACCGGCCGCCACCGGGGCGGAGCGGCGGTGCCCGCCCACCACGAACAGCGCGACGATCAGCAGGTAGAAGGCCATCTCGTAGGACAGCGTCCACAGGACGTTCATCACGTTGGGGACGTTCAGGACGTCCTGCAGCATCGTGAGGTGCGCCAGGACGGCCGTCGCGGGGGAGTACTGCTCCAGCCCCGCCCGGAGCCCGAGCACGCCCAGGAGGAACGGCAGGATCGCGAGGAAGCACGCCACCGCGAGGAGGGGGTAGATGCGGAAGAACCGGCCGATCCAGAAGCCCCGCACGCTCCCGCGACGCTCCAGGGATGCGGGCACGATGTACCCGCTGACCAGGAAGAACACCAGAACCCCCGCCATGCCGGGATCGAACCAGTCGCGCGTCCAGGCCCGCACGGACGGCAGGTAGACGTAGCTGGCGTGGTGCAGGGCCACCGCCATGGCCGCCCCGCCGCGCAGCGCGTCCAGCCACCCAAGCCGGGACGTCACGGGGAAATCACCCGAAGCGGGAATCATTACGACAGAGTAGACGGCCTTGCGGTGGGCGCCAGGGAATGGAGCGGAATGGTTTCCGCAGCCACCCCTTCACCGCCGAGTCAGGGGGAGTGAACCTCCGGTCACGCACCGGTCGGCCATCGGCCCCTTGATCAGGTCGCGTTTCCCTTTTCCGGCCGGCAGAAGATCACGGATGTGACCGGCCGACCGTGCGCGGACTCCATCGGTCGTGGTGGAGACCCGGGAACCTTCCTGAGCAGGGCCTCGACGCGGAGTGACCTGGTGTGACAGTGAGCTAGGGTCTGCACGTGGGATCTGAAAAGGCCGTGCTGCCGCCGGAGCGGCGCCGCGAACTGCTCGACACGGCGATGCGCGAATTCGTCCGCCATGGGTTCGGCGGCGCGTCGCTGAACCGCATCATCCGGTCCTGCGGAATGAGCAAGAGCTCGTTCTACCACTACTACGCGTCGAAAGAGGCGCTGTTCGACGCGGTCGTGACCGCCGTCGCGGACGGCCTGCGCGACTCGGTGAAGATCCCCGAGCCGGACGAGTTCGCCGTCCCCGGATTCTGGGACGCGGCGGCGCGGCTCTCCGACGAGCTGATGCGCGCCGCCGGACGGGACCGCCGCCTCATCGACCTCTGGCGGCTGTTCTACGTCCCCGACGCGCCCGCCGCCGAGGACGGGCCGCTGGGCCGGGTCAGGGCCGGGATCGACGGCTGGCTCGGCGGGGTGCTGGCGGCGGGCCGCTCGGCCGGCGCCGTCCGCGACGACCTGCCGCCGTCCCTGCAGAGCGAGATCACGCTGGCCGTGCTGTGGACGATCGACGCGTGGGCCCTGAAGAACCTCAAGGACCTCGACGTCGCCGAGGGCCGCCGCCTGGCCGCCGTCCAGCTCGACCTGCTCCGCAGGCTCCTCGCCCCACCGGTCACCCCCTGAGCCGGCCGCTGCGCTGGTCTACAGGTTGATCTTCGACGGGTGCCGGTGCGGGAGGGCGCCCGCTTCCAGTTCGGCGATCTCGGCCTTGCGGTCGGCGCCGAGCGTGGTGTTCTGGATCTTGTCGTGCAGCTTGAGGATCGTGTCCAGCAGCATCTCGGGCCGGGGCGGGCAGCCGGGGAGGTAGAAGTCCACGGGGACGATGTGGTCGGCGCCCTGCACGATCGCGTAATTGTTGAACATTCCGCCAGATGACGCGCAGACGCCCATGGCGATGACCCACTTCGGCTCGGTCATCTGGTCGTAGAGGCGCCGCAGCACCGGGGCCATCTTCTGGCTGACCCGGCCCGCGACGATCATCAGGTCGGCCTGCCGGGGCGTGGCCGAGGCGCGCTCCATGCCCCAGCGGGCGAAGTCGTGCCGGGCCATGCCGACGTCCATCAGCTCGATCGAGCAGCAGGCCAGCCCGAAGGTCATCGGCCAGAGCGAGCTGGAGCGCGCCCACCCGGCGACCTTCTCCACCGTGGTCAGCAGGAAACCGCTGGGAAGCTGTTCCTCAAGTCCCATGGGAACGACGATACCCAAGAGTGGACCAGGTGGTCCAAAGTCCGGCACGTGAACTGGACCACGTGGTCCACACCGCATGCCGCGCCACATGCCACGCCGT